>NZ_JAMJXC010000005.1 GCF_023571765.1 Xanthobacter aminoxidans
TGTTCAGGCTGGGTGTGTTCAAGCGGGCGGGGATCCGTGCCGGCTCACGGTCTTCAAGACCTGGGGCCCAACGATCTCCCGCCCGCTCCCATCCTGACACATCCCCAACACACAGGGGCCCAGCGCAACACTGCGCTGAAGGCGGCTCAAGCGATGAGGCCGACGGGCCACGGACGGCTGCGCCGGACCTTATCCTGGACCCCGGATCAGCGCTCCGGCTGCGCCGTCGCTTGTCCGGGGAACGGGTTTCTCTCCGCCGTCATGCTCCGGCTTGACCGGAGCATCCATCTTTCCCCCCGGTGCAGCTTGCCAGCCCCCCCATGGGTCCTCCGGTCAAGCCGGAGGACGACGGAGAAAGGGGCCTGCGGCACGCGGCCGAAGAGGGGCGGCCGGAACAGCCTCAGCTCTTCTTCTTGCGCAGCTCGTCCACGAACTTGTTCAGCTCGATGATGCCCACGTAGGATTCGTTGTCGATGGGCTGCCAGAGCTGGCTCTTGCCTTCATAGATCTTGTCGAAGGCGGCCTTGTCGTTCTTCTCGATGGAGAAGAAGGCGTCGCGGATCTTGGCCTTCAGGTCGGCCGGCAGGTCCGAGAGATAGGCGTAGGGCGAGTTCACGATCTGGTCGGACTTGAAGATGATGCGGAAGTCGCCGTACTTCGCCATCCCCTTGCGCTCCATGCGCCGGAGGTTGGACTCGTTCTCGTCGTTCCACCAGTTGAAGGCGGCATCGCACGTGCCCTGCTGCACGCCGATCACCGCGTTCTCGTGGGAGCCCGCATAGACCACCTTGCCGAAGAAGTCGTCGGGCTTGAGGCCCATCTTGTTCAGGGCGAAGCGCGGCACGTTGTTGCCGGAGGTGGAGTTGGGATCGACGAGGCAGAGGTTCTTGCCCTTCAGGTCCTCGATGGACTTGTAGGGGCTGTCGGCCTTCACATAGAGCACCGAGTGATAGCCCTTGGTGCCGTCCGCATTCACCTCGATGGCGAAAGCGTCGATCTTGGCACCGGTCATCAGCGCGCGGGCGAAGGAGGAGGGGCCGTAATAGGCCATGTGGATGTTGCCGGCGCGCTGGCCCTCGATCACCGCGGCATAGTCGTTGGCGACGCGCAGCGTCACCTTGGTGCCAAGCTGCTTGGTGAGATAGTCCATGAGCGGCTGGTAGCGATCGGTCACGCCGCTGCCGTTCTCGGCGGGGATCACCGCGAACACCAGCTCGGGATACTTGGCCTTCCAGTCCTGCGCGGCGGCGCCGCCGGCGGACATGACGAGCGCGGCGGCGGCCGCGATCAGGCTACGACGGTTCAGCATGTCTCGTGCTCCTGTCGGACGAATCGAAACTGGGCAAGCAGGGTCGGCCGGCCCGCGGTCGCGGGTCGGCGCGGAAGGCACGCGCTCAGGCGAGCGCGGCCGCTTCGGGGATGCCGTCGTCGGCGGTGACGGGACGCCGCGCGGGCGTATCCATCACCTCGCCGGCCTCCAGGCCGTAGAGATCGTGCGCCACCTGCTCGGTCAGCGCCGCGGGCGCGCCGTCGAACACCACGCGACCCTGCGCCATGCCCACGAGGCGGTCGCAATAGGTGCGGGCGAGGTCGAGGGAGTGCAGGTTGCACAGCACGGTGATGCCGAAGTGCTTGTTGATGCGCAGAAGCGCATCCATCACGATCTTGGTGTTGCGCGGATCGAGCGAGGCGATGGGCTCGTCGGCGAGGATCAGTGCCGGCTCCTGCGCCAGCGCGCGGGCGATGGCGACGCGCTGCTGCTGGCCGCCGGAAAGGCTGTCGGCGCGCTGGGCGGCGAGGGGGGCGATGTCGAACTGGTCGAGGGCGGAGAGGGCGATGGCCCGGTCATCCGCGCTCCAGCTCTTGGTGAGGGCGCGCCAGGCGGGAACGGTGGCGAGGCGGCCCATGAGCACGTTGGTCAGCACATCCAGGCGGCCGACCAGATTGAACTGCTGGAAGATCATCGCCGCCTCGGCGCGCCATTGGCGCAGCGCGTGGCCCTTGAGGGCGGTGACGTCGCGACCCTCGAAGGAGATGCGGCCGGAAGAGGGGTCCTGCAGGCGGTTGACCATGCGCAGCAGGGTGGACTTGCCGGCCCCGGATCGGCCGATGACGCCCACGAAGGCGCCCTGGCCGATGGCGAGGTTCACGTTGGATACGGCCTCCTTGTCGCCGAAGCGTCGGGTGAGGCCCTCGATCACCAGCATCCGGAGGCTCCCAGAGCACGCACCGGCCCGCTTGCGGGGCAAGCCGGCCGGACAGCGCGGTCTCGATCACTGGCCGGTGGAGAATCGATCAGCCTGAGCCGAGGCGATCCACACCAGCGCGTCGGGAGGTTGGATAGCGCGGCTCCGCAACACCCATGTGACGATGCCGCGCCGCGCGCTGCGCCGTTCGGCCAAGGCGCCGTCAACGGTCGCGTCTCCGCGACTGTGACAGGCGGTTTGTGACGGCGCGCGCGGTCGTGCCGGCGGCGATGTCAACGACGTGTCATGAAGGGCAGGCAGAAGGGGCGGCGGTATCCGGTGGCGCGACTGCCCGTGTTTCCGGACCTGGAACGAGTGGCGCCGGGGAGGTTGGCTCCCCGGCGCCTTCGATCGACCGGACCCCCGTTATTGCTGTTCTCGGGTCCCATGAGGGCGGTGGCGGGTCCTGACCTCAGACCAGACCGAGCAGCACAGCGCCAACGAAGCCGAAGGCCGCGCACGTCTCGATCACGGTGAGGAGATGGCCAAGTGTCACCTTATGCCTCGCAGGGTCGATCTTGAGAGAACTTTAACAAACTCTCAAAATGCGGAAAGAGGTAAGTTGTGCTGCATCGCCGCTGCAAAGTATTGCAGCGCATGACTTTCCGCAGTGCGGCGGGCGCCAAGTCGCGCCCCCTTCTACGCTTTCCCTTCCGCTGCGGCGCACGGTCGGCCGCGGTGGAATACTGCATGTCAGGCGGTAATGGCGGCTTCCACGAGGCTCGCGACGGCCAGCGCCTGCCGATCCCGACCGAAACGCCCCACCACCTGCACACCCATGGGCATGCCGTTGGCGGCGGAGAGCCCCGCCACATTGATCGCCGGGCACCCCATCAGCGTCCACAGCCGGTTGAAGATGGCCGAGCCGGTGGTGGCGAATCCCTCCGGCGCGGGGCCGGGGGCGGAGAAGGTGAGGATGGCATCCACCTCCGCGAATACATCCCCCAGCGCATGCCGCGCCCGCTTCGCCGTGCGGCGCGCGCCGTCATAAAGGTCGGGCGGAATGGCGCGGGCGGCTTCGAGATGGCCGCGCAGCAGGGGCGAGAGCCGGTCGCCGTCATAGTCCAGCTCATCGCCGAGGGAGAGCGCGGCCTCGAAATCCTGCACGGTGCCATGGATGGCGTCGGCCGCCTCCAGCGCCTCGGGCAATTCCAGATCGAAGATGCGGGCGCCCCGCGCCTCGGCGGCGCGGGCGGCGGCGGCCAGCGCGGCGTGGGCGTCGGGCGAGGCGGCGCTGGCGCGGGCGGTGCGCACGATGGCGATGCGCGGTGCTTCGGCGGTCTCGTCGCCGATATCGAGGCCGCGGCCGGCGATGGCATTGGCGGCGAAGGCCACGTCGCGCACCCGCGCGCCGAACAGGCCAACGGTGTCGAGATGCCAGGAGAAGGTCTTCATGCCCAGCGTCGGCAGCAGGCGGAAGGTGGGCTTGTAGCCGGTGACGCCGCAGAAGGCAGCCGGGCGGATTACCGAGCCGCCGGTCTGGGTGCCGAGCGCCAGCGGCAGCATCCCCGCCGCCACCGCCGCGGCGGACCCCGCCGACGAGCCGCCGGGGGAGAAGGTGAGGCGGCGCGGATTGCGCGTGCGCGTGGGCTGGAGGAAGGCGAATTCGGTGGTCTCGGTCTTGCCCACGACAAGGCCGCCGGCGCGGCGGGTCATGGCCACGACCGGCGCGTCGGTGCGGGGGCGGTAGCCGGCATAGATGGGGCTGCCGTAGGTGGTGGGCATGTCGCGGGTGTCGAGGATGTCCTTCACCCCCACCGGCAGGCCGGAGAGCCGCGTCGCGGCAAGCCCGGGCGCGCGGGCGGCGGCGCGGGCCGAATCGAGATCGAGCGTCACGAAGGCCCCGACCTCGCTTTCGTGCGCGGCGATGGCGGCGGCGACCTGCTCAAGCACGGCTTCAGGCGTGGTGCGGCCGGAACGGATATCGGCGGCAAGATCTCGGGCGGAAAGCAGGCTCATGCGCTCACTCTGCGGCATCCATGGGCCGCCACCATGCGCAACCCCCGCCGCCGACGCAATGGCGGGGCGAGGGCGCTCCACGGCTACCCTCGCTCCCCGTGCGGAGGGGGATTCCACCGAGAGGGGACGAGCCGGCGCTTTCGGGAAAGGCCGCCCCCTCACCCCCGGCCCCTCTCCCGGGCGGGGAGAGGGGGAGGAGGGCGGTGCATCGCCCCTCACATCCCCGCATACAGGGGGAAGCGGGCGCAGATGTCGCGCACGGTCGCGCGCGCCGCGACTTCGGCCTTGCCGTTGGCTTCGGCGCCGTTGGCCGCGAGGCCGGTGAGCACGTCGGCGATCAGGTCGGCCACCGTCTCGAACTCGGCGACGCCGAACCCGCGCGTGGTGCCGGCGGGGGTGCCGAGGCGGATGCCGGATGTCACGGCCGGCTTTTCCGGATCGAACGGAATGCCGTTCTTGTTGCAGGTCAGGCCGGCCCGCTCCAGCGCCGCTTCCGCCGCCTTGCCGGTGACGCCGAAGGGCCTGAGGTCCACCAGCACCATATGGCTGTCTGTGCCGCCGGAGACGATGGCCGCGCCGCGCTGCGACAGCCGGGCCGCCAGCGCCCGCGCATTCGCGATCACCTGCGCGGCATAGGCGCGGAACTCGGGCGTCAGCGCCTCGCCGAACGCCACCGCCTTGGCGGCGATCACATGCATCAGCGGGCCGCCCTGCAGGCCGGGGAAAACCGCCGAATTGAGCTTCTTCGCCAGCGCCTCGTCATTGGTGAGGATCAGTCCGCCGCGCGGGCCGCGCAGGGTCTTGTGGGTGGTGGTCGTCACCACATGGGCGTGGGGGAAGGGGGACGGGTAGGCCCCGGCGGCGATGAGCCCGGCATAGTGGGCGGCATCCACCATCAGCAGCGCGCCCACCTGATCGGCGATGGCGCGGAAGCGGGCGAAATCGATGATGCGCGGATAGGACGAACCGCCGGCGATGATGAGCTTGGGCCGGTGCTCCAGCGCCAGGCGCTCCACCGCGTCGTAGTCGATCAGGGCGGTGTCCGGCGCCACGCCGTAGCCGATGGCGTTGAACCATTTGCCGGAGAGGGTGGGCGGCGCCCCGTGGGTGAGGTGGCCGCCGGCCGCCAGCGACATGCCGAGCAGGGTATCGCCGGGCTTCAGCACCGCCATCAGCACGGCGGCATTGGCCTGCGCGCCCGAATGGGGCTGCACATTGGCAAAGCCCGCCCCGAACAGCGCCTTGGCGCGGTCGATGGCGATCTCCTCCACCACGTCCACATGCTCGCAGCCGCCGTAGTAGCGCTTGCCCGGCAGGCCCTCGGCATACTTGTTGGTGAGCACCGAGCCCTGCGCCTTCAGCACCGCCTCGGACACGATGTTCTCGGAAGCGATCAGCTCGATCTGATCCTGCTGGCGCCGAAGCTCCGCGCGGATGGCATCGAACACGGCGGCGTCGCCGGCCGGGGCGGGGGAGACCGGGGAAGGGGAGAGATGGAGAGTCATGGGCGGCTTCCTCGTTTGGGGTCGTTCGGACACAGATGTCCCTCTCCCGTCGCGGGAGACGGGGGCGGGGATGGGGGCTTTCCCGGTCTTCCCGGCGTCATGGCAAAGGGCGCGGACACCCCTCGCCCTGCCCCTCTTCCGCATGGGGAGAGGGGGGCGGCTCAGCACTCCGGGACGTTCACCGCGAGACCGCCTTGGGAGGTCTCCTTGTATTTGGACTGCATGTCCGCCCCGGTCTGGCGCATGGTCTCGATGACCTGATCCAGCGAGACGAAATGCACCCCATCGCCCCGGAGCGCGAGGGAGGCGGCGGCGATGGCCTTGTTGGCGCCGAAGGCGTTGCGCTCGATGCAGGGGATCTGCACCAGCCCGCCGATGGGGTCGCACGTCATGCCGAGATGGTGCTCCATGGCGATCTCGGCCGCATTCTCGATCTGCGCCGGGCTTGCCCCCAGAACGGAGGCGAGTCCGGCCGCGGCCATGGCGGCGGCGGAGCCGACCTCCCCCTGGCAGCCCACCTCCGCGCCGGAGATGGAGGCGTTGCGCTTGATGAGCGCGCCCACCGCCGCGGCGGTCAACAGGAACGCGCGCAGCTGCGCGTGGGTGGTGTCCGGGCAGATGTCGCGCACATAGCGCAGCACCGCCGGCACGATGCCCGCCGCGCCATTGGTGGGGGCGGTGACGATGCGCCCGCCGGCGGCATTCTCCTCGTTCACCGCCATGGCGAAGACGGAGACCCAATCCATGATCTCGTGGGGCGGCCGGCGGTTGGCGTGGCGGTCCGCCTCCAGCTGGTCGCGGATGGCCTTGGCCCGCCGCCGCACGCGCAGGCTGCCGGGCAGGGTGCCCTCCTGCGCGAGGCCGCGATCGATGGAGGCGAACATGGCGGCGAGGATCGCGTCCAGCTTCTCCTCCACCTCTTCCGCCGGGCGCAGCGCGTATTCATTGGCCATCTGCAGGCCGGCGATGGTGAGGCCGGTGCGGGCGCAGGCGGAGAGCAGCTCGGATGCGGTGGCGAAGGGGTGGGGCACCTCCACCGCCTCCGGCTCGCGCGGCTCGCCCTCCGCCACCACGAAGCCGCCGCCGATGGAATAGAAGACCCGTTCGTCGAGCCGTGCGCCGTCCGCGTCATAGGCGCGAAAGCGCATGGCGTTGGAGTGCAGCGGCATCAGCGTGTCGAAATCGAAGATGAGATCGGCCTCGGGATCGAAGGCGATGCGGGCGCCATCCACCTCGATGGACTTGCGGATGAAGAGCCGCGCCACCAGCGCCGGCACGTCGTCCGGGTCCAATGTCTCCGGCCGCGCGCCCATGAGGCCGAGCGCGATGGCCCGGTTGGAACCGTGGCCCTTGCCGGTCCAGGCCAGCGAGCCGAACAGCTCGGCGGTGATGCAGGCGGTGCCAGCGGGGAGCGCCTCCCGGAAGCGGCGCGCCGCCACCATCGGCCCCACGGTGTGGGACGAGGACGGCCCGATGCCGATCTTGAACAGGTCGAACACGCTGGTCATCCGTCTCCCTCCGGGAACGGTGCAATTATTCTACCGCTTTTTCAAATACTTGTCGCGCGTCACTTGACCCGCATCCAGGGCGGGGCGAAGCTTCATCATGCTTGCCGGCGGGGGCGCCTGCTCGTCCCCTTGCGACTTTCGTCTGGAACAGATGCGACACGTTCTCTCCGCCCGTCCCGGCCCGTCCGCCAAGCTCAGGGTGGGGTTCGTGCTGCTGCCCAACTTCACGCTGACGGCTTTTTCCAGCTTCGTGGACATGCTGCGCCTCGCCGCCGACAAGGGCGACCGCTCCCGCCCCATCGACTGCTCCTGGCAGGTGATGAGCCCGCGTCTGCGTCCCGTCCGCTCGTCCTGCGGCATCGACATCCAGCCCACCGCGGACCTCTTGGACCCGAAGGCGTTCGACTACATCGTGGCGGTGGGCGGGCTGCTGCGCGGGGTGCCGGCGCAGGCCGACCCTCTGGCTGCCTATCTCAGGCGCGCGGCGGCGGCGGGCGTGCCGCTCATCGGCGTGTGCACCGGCTCGTTCCTCCTGTGCCGGCTGGGGCTCATGGCGCAGCGCAAATGCTGCGTGAGCTGGTATCACTACCGCGATTTCCTAGACGAGTTCCCCACCCTCGTGCCGGTGGCGGACCAGCTGTTCGTGGTGGATGGCGATCGCATCACCTGCTCCGGCGGAGCGGGCGTGGCGGACCTCGCCGCCCGCCTCGTCACCGAGCATCTGGGCGCCGCCACGGCCCAGAAGGCGCTCAACATCCTCCTCATTGACCGCCCCCGCGCGGCCGAGAGCGCACAGCCCGCCCCGCGCCGGGCGGAGGGGACGGTGGACGACGCCCGCGTCTCCCGCGCCCTGCTGCTGATGGAGCAGAACCTCGCCGAGCCTTTGGCCATCGCCGACATTGCGGATGCCCTCGGCGTCGGCGTGCGGCAGCTGGAGCGGCTGTTCGCGGACCGCCTGCGGGAAAGCCCGCAGGAGAGCTATCTGGCGCTCAGGCTGCGCCACGCGCGCTGGATGCTGGCCAACACGCGCTTTTCCGCCGCCCGCATCGCCGCCGCCCTCGGCTTTGCCGACGGCTCCCATTTCGGCCGCGCCTTCAAGGCCCGCTTCGGCGCCACCCCCGCCGCCTTCCGCCGGACACTGTCGCCGCGCTCCGAGCGGAGCGAGGGCGACGGCGAGGGGCGGGTGTTCGAGACGCCGTAGGCGGCTGTCTTCCGCACCTATCAGACGGTCGCGAAGATTTTGGCGAAGTCCCAGTCGTGCTGGGCCACGCCGCTGTTGTCGTAGGTCATGTGGCCGACCACATCCCCGTGGTCGCGGCCGAGGGACCACATGGCGAGCGAGGCGATGTGGTCGTTGCCATCCGCAAAATCCACCAGCTGCTGGGCATCCTGCAGGGTGAAGACCTCGCTCTGCACGTCGTTGATGCCGACCATGGGGGTAATGCCCACCTTGGCGTCGATGCCGAGGTCATGCAGCTGGGCGATGGTGGCTTCGGCGGCGTCGATGGCATCCTGCCCCATGTCGCCGGAATCGTTCCCCACGCCGTAGTTCATCACCATGAGGTTGACGGTGTCGATCTCCACCCCGGCGGCATGGGCGTCGGCCAGCAGCTTGATGTCGTCCTGCGTCAGGCCAGTGGGGAGCGCCGGAAGGGTGAAGGAGACCGAGAGATCGGGATTGGCCTTCTCCAGCGCCGCGAGCGCCTCATTGCGCAGGGCGTTGGCGGCGTCGTTGGTGAGGGCGTCGCCCTCCACGTCGAAGTCAAGGGACTTCACGCCGTAGGTGTCGATCACCGACTGGTAGGCGGCGGTGAGCGCGGTGGCATCCGTGTAGTAGAGCGCCGGCTCTTCCCCATGACCGCCGCCGAAGGAGATGGTCACGTCCACGCCATGGGCCTTCAGATCCTGGACCACCGAGGCGACCGAGCTGCCGTCGGCGAGCGTGTTCCCGGAGCCGAGGCCGGCCCAGCCGATCTCGTTGCTCCCGGTGCCCACCACGAAGGCGAGGGTGACGGCATGGATGCCGGCCTCGCTCACGTCCTGCATCAGGTCCGCCGCGCTCGAGACCACGGAGAGGTCCACGTAGGGCGAGAACACCTGATGGTCCGTCGCATCCGTGCCGACGGGATCGGTGGTGACGGAAATCGCCGAAGAGGGGTGCGAGGCGCCGGCCTCGTCCACGGCGACGATGCTGAACTTGTAGGGCGTGTCCGCGTCCAGCCCCGCCACCTTGAAGCTGCGCTGGTCGGTGGTGCCGATCAGCTCGCCGTCCTGGTAGATGGCGTATTGTGAAACGGTGCCGACGCCGAACACCTCCGCCGCATCCCAGGTCAGGGTCACGGAGGTCTCGGTGGTGGTGGCGGCGTGGACATCCTGCGGCGTCTCGGGGGCCACGGGGGTGAGATCGGAGTAGCCGACCCTGGTCCAGACATGGCCGGAGCCGGTGGGGCCGTAATCGTGCTCGGGATCGCTGCCGAGGGTCCACCACTTGGCCTCGTAGACCACATGGCCCACCGTGACCTGATCGCCCGCCGTATAGACTGTGTCGGAAGACCAGTCCGGCGCCTCGATCACCTGGGGCGGCGTCGCGCCCGTCGTGCCGCTGCCGGTCGTCTCCCCCTTGGCCTCGGCGATGGCCTCGGCCCAGGCATCGGTGACGAAGCTGGTCTTGCCGATGATGTCGTCCGGCGTGAGGTCGGCGAGGGTCACGCCCTCCAGGGTGATGGTCTGCTGGTTGGCGGCGAAAATGATGACGAGGGAGCCGTTTACCTCGGCCAGCGAGAAATCCTGCGGCTGGAGCCAGCCGAAATCGAGCTTGTCGTGGGCGGGATCGAAGGAGATCACCTGCTGCGTGTTCCACTGCCAGCCCACCCCGTAGGTGGTGCCGTCCGTCGTGCCGGCTGACGTGGCAAGGCTGGCCTTGGCGCTCACGCTGCCCGTGGTATCGGCGGCGGTGAGGGCGCCGCTCCACTCGGCGAGGAGCGCGCCGTCGGCGCCCTTGATGTTGCCGATGGAGAGGTCTGCGAGGCTGACGCCTTCGAGGATGTAGGTCTGCTGCGACTTGGGCAGGAAGATCACCACCGAGCCGTTGGCCTCGGCAATGGCGACGTCGCCCGCCGTGAGGCCAGAAAAATCCAGCGTGTCGTGCTTGGGATCGAAGGTCAGCACGGTGTCGGTGCCGTGCGCCACGGCGATGACGTCATTGACGCCGCCGGTGATGGCGTGGCTCGCGGCAAGGGCGTCGCTCCACTCGGCGAACATCGAGGCATCATGGCCGGTGACGTTGGCCAGGGAGAGGTCCGAAAGGGAGACCCCCTTCAGCGTGTAGCTGTGGTTGTTGCCGGGCAGATCGATGACGACCGACCCGTTGACCTCGGTGATGGTGAAGCTGTCAGCGCCGATCCAGCCGAAGTCGAGCGTGTCGGTTGCCGGATCGAAATCGATGGTGTCGTGGGCGCCCCAAGACCAGTTGATCGCGACGGTTGCCATGCAGCCCTCCACAGGTCTTCCGCCGTGACGGCGGCAGAGGCTGAGCATAGCCCGGCCGCGCGCCAGCGACAGTGCAAAGTGCCGTCAAACGACGAATAACATCTTGATAAATATCAGGAAATTCGTCGCAAAATGCGAAAACAATGGGCGCGTGAAAGTGCGGCCGGTTGTCTGTTGCAGTCCCGCTATTTCAGGCTGAAGCATGACCTGAGCCGTAGATGACACACGCAGGCGGACGACCAGCCGGCCGCCCCGGGGAGCGCCTTCGGGCTTTCCGGGTCTGCAATTGCGCCTTTGGCCATTCCGGCGTGGGGCGCGGCCTCCGAAGGTTCGCGCGGCGCGCGGTGTCACGGCGCAAGGACGGGAGCCGGGCGGGTTCCCGCTACGCCTCCGGGACGTTGCGCTCCAGCTCGGCGAGCCACACGCCCGGCCCGCTGTCGGACGGCTGGCGCCAGTCGCCGCGGGGGGAGAGGGAGCCGCCGGAGGAGATCTTCGGCCCGTTGGGCAGCGCCGAGCGCTTGAACTGGCTGGTGAAGAAGCGCGAGAGGAACACCTTCATCCAGCGACGGATCTCGGCGAGGTCATAGGCCCGCTTCTCGCCCTCGGGGATGCCCCGCGGCCAGCGCCCCGCGTCCTTGTCCGCCCAGGCGTGCTCGGCGAGGAAGGCGATCTTGGACGGCGGAAAGCCGTAGCGGGTCAGGTAGAAGAGCGTGAAGTCCTGGAGCGGGTAGGGGCCGATGATGCTCTGGGTGGACTGGATGGTGCCCCCCTCGGTGGCCGGCACCAGCTCCGGGGAAATCTCGGTTGAGAGGATGGCGTGGAGGATGCTGGCCGTCTCCTCGCTCACGTCGCCCGAGGCGGCGACGAAGCGGATGAGGTGCTGGATCAGCGTCTTCGGCACCGAGGCGTTGACGTTGTAGTGGGACATCTGGTCCCCGACGCCATAGGTGCACCAGCCGAGCCCCAGCTCGGAGAGGTCGCCGGTGCCCACCACGAGGCCGCGATGGTGGTTGGCGAGGCGGAACAGATAGTCCGTGCGCAGGCCCGCCTGCACATTCTCGAAGGTCACGTCATAGGCCGCCTGCCCCTCGGCGAAGGGGTGGCCGAGATCTGCCAGCATCTGCCGCGCGGCGGGGCGGATGTCGATTTCTTCCGCGCTCACTCCCAGCGCGCGCATCAGCGCCCAGGCGTTGCCCTTGGTCTCGTCGGAAGTGGCGAAGCCCGGCAGGGTATAGGCCAGCACGTTGGAGCGGGGATGGCCGACGCGGTCCATGGCGCGCACGGCGACGATGAGGGCCTGCGTGGAATCAAGCCCGCCCGAGACGCCGATGACCACCCGCGACATACCCGTGGAGGCGAGGCGCTGGGCGAGGCCCTGCACCTGGATGTTGTAGGCCTCGTAGCAGTCTTCCGTGAGCCGCGCCGGATCGTTGGGCACGAAGGGGAAGCGCGCCACGTCGCGCGCGAGGCGCACGGGCTCGGCGGGCGGCTCGTAGGCGAATTGGGCGGTGCGGAAGGGCGGGGCGCTGTCGCGCTCCAATCGCGCGCACTCCCCGAACGTGTTCACCCGCATGCGCTCCTGCCGCAGGCGGCCGAGATCGATGTCCGCCACCGCCATGGTCGCGTTAGGGGCGAAGCGCTCGGCCTCGGCGAGGGTGTCGCCATATTCGAAGATGGCGGCGTGGCCGTCCCAGGCGAGATCGGTGGTGGATTCCCCTGGCCCAGCCGCCGAATAGGCATAGGCGGCGACGCAGCGGGCGGATTGCGAGCCGCACAGCAGGCGGCGGGATTCCGCCTTGCCGATGGTGATGTTGCTGGCCGAGAGGTTCAGCAGCACTTCCGCGCCGGCGAGCGCGGCCCGCGTGGAGGGCGGCAGGGGCACCCACACGTCCTCGCAGATCTCCACATGGAAGGTGAACGGCACGTCCCCCTCGGACCGGAACAGGAGGTCCACGCCGAACGGCACGTCTTCGCCCAACAGGCGGATGAAGCCGCCGTGCTCGTCGAGGCCGGGGGTGAAGTGGCGGCGCTCGTAGAACTCGCGATAATTGGGCGGGTAGCTCTTCGGCACCACGCCGAGGATCACCCCGCCATGGATCACCACCGCCGTGTTGTAGAGCCGCCCCTGATGGCGCAGCGGCGCGCCCACCGCCAGCACGGGGGAGAGATCCTGCGAGGCGGCGACGAGGGTCGCGAGCGCGCCCTCCACCGCATCCAGCAGCGGGGCCTGGAACAGGAGGTCATCGATGGCGTAGGAGGACAGGCCCAGCTCGGGGAAGAGCATCACGGCGACGCCGTCCTCATGGCCTTGGGTGGCCATCTCCAGCGTCTCGGCAACGGCGAAGCTCGGGTCCGCGACGGCTCCGCGCGGCACGCAGGCCGCAATGCGCAGGAAGTCGTGGCGGTAGAGGCAGCGGAAGTCTCGCATCGCGTCCCTGTCGTCCCGGGTCCGCGCGGGGGCGCGGGCAGGACTCTCCGGTGAATCTCGATCCGGAGCATAGGGTGCGGGGCGGCGAATGCCAGCGCAAGGACGCCCCCTCTCATGAAGCCCGCACCCGCCGGAGCGGGCCGCTCTTTCATAACACCCGGCGCCCGCCGGTGCGGGCGCCGGGTGGGCCGCGTCAGGCTGCCTTCTTGTTCACGTCGGCGGAGGCGAGGCGGGTGAGGAGCTGGTCGGTCTCCTTCTCCTCCTTCAGGGTCGCCTCCAGCAGGGGCACCGCATCGGCGAGGCCGAGCTGGGCGGCCCAGGTCTTCAGCGTGCCGTAGCGGGCGATCTCGTAATGCTCCACCGCCTGGGCGGCGGAGAGGAGGCCGGCATCCAGCGCGTCGGTGCCGGCGAAGTCCTCCATGATCTCCTTGCCCTCGTCCACGATGCCGACGATGGCCGGGCAATGCTTGCCGCGCGCCGCCTTCCCCATCATCTCGAACACCTGCTCCAGGCGCTCGATCTGGCCTTCCGTCTGCTCCTGATGGGTGAGGAAGGCGGCCTTGAGCTCCTCGGACTGGGCCGATTTCGCCATCTTGGGCAACGCCTTCAGGATCTGCTTTTCCGCGTAATAGATGTCCTTCAGCGTCTCGGAGAACAGATCCTGCAAAGTCTTGGACTGTGCCATGGGACGTTTCCTTTCGGTTGGCGTTGTCGCCGGTTGTTCTGGTGTCGCGGGCCCAAAGCACGCCGCCGCGCCGCCGCATGCGCCAGCGCGCCTCCATCCGTGGGGCTACGGGTGGTACGGTGGTCTGTCCTTGGGCGATCACCCGCGCAAATACGCACCGGGCTGCGAGCACAACGGACAAGCGGCGGCGAAGTTCCGCAGCGTCGCGGCGCCTAGCGCTGGGCCTCGCGCACGAAGGCGGCGATGGTCTTCTGGCTCTCGGCGTCGATCAGCGCCGCGCCATCCTGCGCGAGATCGGCGAGGGTCTGCGCGCGCAGCGACTGGCGCCACAGCTCTTCCGCCGCCAGCATCCGGCGCTTGATGAAGCAGTCGGTCTTGTAGGCGCAGGGGTCCTTGGACTTGCCCGGTCCGCGCCGGCGGATTTCCTTGCAGGTGAAGGCGGGCTCTTTGCCGTCTATGGCCTCCACGATGTCGAGGAGCGTGATCTCGCCGGGGCGCCGCGCCAGCCGGTAGCCGCCGCGCGGGCCGGGCAGGGCTTCCATGAGGCCGGCCTCGGTGAGGGCGCGCATGTGCTTGAGCAGGTAGCTCTCGGACAGGCCGTGCATCTCGGCGAGGCTCTTGCCCGGCAGCACCTTGCCCGGCTCCAGCCAGCACAGCACCAGCGCGCAGTGCAGCGCCGCCTCCACCCCGTCTCCCAACCGCCTCATGCGCGCTCCGGATGCTGCCTCGGGCCCACCACCGGCCAGCCTCTTTCCTACCTCGATAATCATCGATATAATATGTCCATGATTCTCGGCCAGAGGCTGGCGGGATCGCAAATCCGAGAGCAGACAGGAGAGAGGCATGGAACCCAGGATGAACGTGGCCGAGGCCGCCCCCGCCCTTTATGCCGCCGTACGCGCGCTCGACGGGGCGGTGATGAAGTCGGGGCTGGAGAAGCGCCTCCTGCATCTGGTCAAGCTCCGGGCGTCGCAGATCAACGGCTGCGCCTATTGCATCGACATGCATGTGAAGGAGTCGCTCGCCGCCGGCATTCCCGCCCAGCATCTCCACATGCTCACGGCGTGGCGCGAATCGCCCCTCTACAGCGCCCGCGACCGGGCGGCGCTGGACTGGATCGAGAGCGTGACGCTCATCGCGCAGACCGGCATTCCCGACAGCGCCTATGCGGCCGTGACGGCGGAATTCTCGCCCGAGGAGATCGCCAAGCTCACCATCGCCATCGGCACCATCAATGTGTGGAACCGCATCGCGGTCTCCTCGCGCATGCTGCATCCGGTGGACCGCGCCGCGGCCGCCTGAGGCGAGACCATAGAGCCCGCCCGCGCGCACCGCTTCAAACCAAACCGTTTCCGCCCTATGGCTATGACGGAGCGGCAGGCGCGGTGGAGGCTGGCATGATCGACGCGGGCAAGGCAGGGACAGGCGCAGCCACGGACGCGAGCGCAGGCCGTGACTTCTGGCTGCGCGAGGGGCCGTATCTCGCCATTCTCGCCCTTACGGTTGGCGGCGTCGCCTATGTGGCGATGACCCGCCGGCCGCTGGTCACGTTCTGGGAATTCGTGGCGGTGGCGAGCTGCGCGGTGGGTATCTTCGCCGGCTGGCGGCGCGCGGCGCTGAAAGAGCAGCGTGTGCGGCTGGTGGTGACGCAGCTCCTCCACTGGGGCGCCTTCCTCGCCGCCATGAACCTCGTGTTCCTGCCGAGCGTGCAGGCGGTGGCGGATGCGGATTCCACCAGCCTCATCGTGCTGCTGCTGCTGGCGCTGGGCAGCTTCGTGGCGGGTGTGCACACCCAATCGTGGCGCATGGGGCTGAACGGCGTGTTCATGGCCCTGTGCGTGCCGGCGGTGGCGTGGCTCGACCAGTCCGCCCTGTTCGTGGCGCTGGTGGGCGCCGCCGCCGTGGCCGCCGCCGGATTCATCCTGTGGGCGCGCCTGCGGATTTGAGGGGCGGTTCCCCGGACCGTCGACGGTGCAGCCGTCGCCTTCGTTCCCCGGACAAGCGACACCGCAGGTGGAGCGCCGATCCGGGGACCAGCGCAAAAAGTCCCGCGCAGCGGGACGAAGCCTGAGAGCGGTGGGGTTCGGAAGTGTCTTCGGCGGCCCCTTGCGCTGGGCCCCGGCGCGCATTCCGCTGGCGCTGCATGCGTCCGGGGCGCGAGGGCGGTTATGGGGCGGCCCCCCTCTCCCCTCGCGGGAGAGGGGACGGGGGTGAGGGGGCTGGCCGCGCAGTCCCGGTGCTGGGGCAAATGGGGCAATACCCCTCACCCCAGCCCTCTCCCGCAAGGGGAGAGGGCGTGCGGCCTGCGCAAAGGCGTGGCCGTCGTTCTCCTGGAGCGCCCGCCCACTCAGCCCCGCCCCAGCGCCCTCGCGATGTCCGCCTGAAGCTGCGGCAGCAGCTCGGCCTCGAAATAGGGGTTCTTCTTCAGCCAGCCGGTGTTGCGCCATGAGGGGTGGGGCAGGGTATAGACCGCCACCGGCTGGGCGAGGGTTTCCCCCGCCGCGCGCACCGCCCGCCAGTTGGCCACCGTCTCGGTGAGGCTCGGCTTCAAATGCGCCGCGAGGCCGAGGCGGGCGAGGTGATAGGCCTGCGCCGGCCGCCCCACGGCGAGGATCAGCCGGAACGGCGGCAAAGTGGCGAACAGCGTGTCGTGCCAGGTGGCGACGCATTCCCGCCGGGGCGGCAGATCGCCCCCTGATGCATCCTGTCCCGGAAAGCAGAAGCCCATGGGGGCGATGGCGATGTGGGCGGCATCGTAGAAGGTGTCCTTGTCCACCCCCATCCAGGCCCGCAGCCGATCGCCCGATGCATCGGTGAAGGGTAGGCCCGAAAGGTGCACCTTCGTGCCCGGCGCCTGGCTCGCCACCAGGATGGAGGCGGTGGCGGATACCCGCAGCACCGGCCGCGGCGTGTGCGGCAGGGGCGCCCCGCGCGGCGTCTCCCGGCACACCCGGCAGGCGCGGATGCGCGCGACGAGGTCGTCGAGGTCGTCCTCAGATGTCGCGCTCAAGCCCGTCCTCGGCCACGGTGAAATGGGCGGTGTCCACCTCGCCCCTCCGCGCCCACATCTCGTCGCCCATGTGTGTGAGGAGGATGTGTTTCGCGCCCAGCGCCTCCCGCTTGGCGGCGATGGTCTCGTAGGCCAGGTGGCCGTGCGGACTGCCGGCGAAGGCGAAGCACTCGCAGATGAAGAGGTCGGCGCCATGGGCGATGGGCAGGAGCGCGTCCGTCCACTCCGTGTCGCCGGAGAAGGCGAGGGTGCGCGTCCCGTCCGAGACCCTGAGCGCGGTGGAGGGCGCGCCCGAGCCGTGGATCACCTCGGCGGTGGTGAGGGTGAAGGGGCCGTGCTGGGAGGTCGAGCCGGGCTCCACCTCCTTGACCTCGAAGTCGAACCGCCAGGCATTGCTGGCCATCTTCGGGAACAGCACCTCCATGGCCGCGTCCATCCGTACCTTGGTACCGGGGGGGCCGATGATGGTCAGCGACTCGCTCCGGCGGTGGACGAACTGGCCGTCGAGCAGGAGGAAGGGCAGGCCACCGAAGTGATCGCCATGCAGATGGCTGATGAACACCTGCCGAACCGCACTGGAATCCATGCCGAACCGGTGCATTTGAACGAGTGAACTGGCACCGAAGTCGAGGGTTGCGACATGCCCGTCCGTCTCGATGCGGTAGCAGGAGTTTCCCCGCCCGCCCGAGCCGAACGCATCGCCGCAACCCACCACCTTAAGCTTCATGATTTCAAGCCTTTGCACTCGGCCGCTGGGAGACGACGTCGTACCAGCGCTTGAGGTGGGTGTGGTGCTCCGGCACCTCGGTGCGGATCACCCGCAGGAAATCCACCGCCACCAGCATGGTGATGTCCGCCACCGAGAAACGGGACCCCGCCACGAACGCCCGGTCGGCCAGCTGATCGTTGAAAAAGCCAAGCGCAGCCAAGACCTTGGGCTTGTTTGCCTCGCCCCATTCCGGCACCTGCGGCACCTCCATCGCGGCCATGGCCGGGTTGAGATGCCGGAGCACCATCATGATGGGATAGAACAGGTCCAGCTCCACCCGCCGCTGCCACATTTCCACCAGCCCCTGCTCCTGCGGCGTGTGGCCGAACAGGTTGGGCTCGGGCTGCAAGGCCTCGAAATAACGGCAGATCGCCATGGTTTCGGCGATGGCGGTGCCATCGTCCAGCACCAGCAGGGGCACGCGCTGGCGGGGATTGAGGCCGGTGAATTCGGTGCTCTTGTGCTCGCCCTTGCCCAGGTCGACGGGCACCAGCGGGACGGAAATTCCCTTTTCCGCCAAGAAGATGCGAACCCGGCGCGGGTTCGGCGCCCGGTTGGTGTCATAGAGCTTCATGGCGGCGCGTTTCCCCTGTCGTGACATTTATGGCCAGCGAAAAACCATGCCTGCGGCGACCGCGCAAGGTCCGCCCGTTCCCTCCGCCCGTTCCGCGATCAGGGCGTACGCGGATGCGCGGCCCGGTAGTCCGCGGGAGGCTGGAAGCTGCCCGCCCACAGGCCCCGCCGCGCCGCCTGGGCCTCCGCCTCCTCGCCTTGGTAGGCCTTGCCCAGATAGGCGACGGCCAGTCCTTTCTGGACCATCAGCGCGGCGATGTCGGTGCCGCCGATAGTGCAGAAACCCAATGGCCGCCTGTATTTGTCGCGCTTCTCGGCCCGGCAGGACACCGGGCCGCCGGCGAGCGCCTCGTCGAGCGCAGCCCGCGCCACCTCCCCGCAGCGCCACGGGCGGCCGTCCCTCTCGCAGGTCTGGCGCAGCTCCGGCGCGTCGATGCCGGCGAGGCGGACGTGGGTGCCGGCAATGTCCAGCGTGTCCCCGTCCACGGCCTCGGCACGCCCCTCCAGATGCTCGGCGCGCGAGAGCATTTCCACGGCGGCGGCGAGCACGACGAGGATGGCGATGGCGCGCAGAATATCAAACAAACGCATGGGGTTGGGTGATCCGACCTCGGTTGCGCGATGGGCGTCGCACGGTTGGCCGGGAGGATGGGGCGGGGGCGTTAACCAATCGTTAACCTACCTGCCGCAGGAGTCGGGACCAAGGTGACGTCACGCAGGGTCGTCGATTCCACCGACACTCCGACCGCGAAGGGCTCCCGCCGCATGTCCGGCCCCCTCTGCCTCCCGCTCGGCAACGCCGCGGCCTCCCAACCGGAGCCGGCGCAAGCGGGGGAGGGATTCGCCGCGCCGACGGTCACGTCCAAGGCCTTGATCCTGCTGGCGATCCTCGCCTCTGGTGGTCTCGCTCTGGCGGGTGGCCTTGCCGCGGGGCTTGCGGGTGCGATCCTGGGCGCCGCAGGCGCGGCCTTCGCCTTCATGCGCGTGGCCAAGCATGTCCGGCGCCTCGATGCGGAGCGGGCAGCCGCCGAGGCACGGGCTGAGGCCGCCGAAGCGGAAAGCCGGCGGGTGGTGGCGGAAAGCCTTGCGAAATCTCGCTTTCTCGCCGAGATGAGCCACGAGCTGCGCACCCCGCTCAACACCGTGATGGGCTTTTCCGAGATGATGGCCGAGGAGGTGCTCGGCCCACACCGGGTGCCCGCCTATGCCGGCTATGCCCGCGACATCCACGGCGCCGGCCGGCACCTGCTGGCGCTCGCCGACGACCTACTCGACCTCGCGCGCATCGAGAGCGGGCACCGCACGCTGGTGGAGACCCCGGTGCGGCTCGATGTGCTGGCCGAAGACTGCCTGGCGATGATGCGCCCCCTCGCGGCCGAGCGGCGCCTCAGTCTTTCCCTGGAACGGCTTGGCACGCCCCGGCTGTGGGGCGATGAGCGGGCGATCCGGCAGATCGCCCTCAACCTCTTGGCAAATGCGGTGAAATTCACGCCCCTGGAGGGGCAGGTGCGGCTCGTCGCGGCCGTCGACGCAAAGGGCGGCGCCGTCCTCCTCGTCGAGGACAGCGGACCGGGCATAGCCGACAGTGAGCTGCCGCTGGGCGGCGCCCATGCCCGCGAGAGCCGGCTCGATCTCGCGACCGGCCGTGGCGCGGGCCTTGGCCTCGCCATCGCCCGGGGGCTCGCCGCCCTGCATGGCGGGGAGCTTGAGCTTTCTCGCCGCGCCGGAGGCGGAACGCGGGCGCGCGTGACGTTCCCGCCCGCCCGGACCTTGCGCGGGGCCTGAGTTCAACCCTCTGAGACGCCGGCCTCGGCGAAGGTCGCCATGCCGCGATGGCACGCCACGGCGGCCTTCACCACGCCGATGGAGAGCGCGGCGCCCGAGCCTTCGCCCAGCCGCATGCCGAGATCGAGGAGGGGCACGAGGCCGAGCCGGTCCAGCAACTGGCGATGGGCCTTCTCCGCCGAGACATGGCCGGCGAGGCAATGGTCGAGGGCGGATGGGTTCAGGGCGTGGAGCACGGCAGCAGCTGCCGTCACCACAAAGCCGTCCAGCACCACAGGCACCTTCTCGTGCCGCGCGGCGATGATGGCGCCGGCGATGGCGGCGATCTCCCGCCCGCCGAGGCGGCGCAACACTTCCAGCGGATCGGAGAGATGATCCTTGTGGAAGGCGACAGCGTCGCGTACGGCGGCGATTTTGCGCTCCAGCACCTCGCCGGAGGCGCCGGTGCCGGCACCCACCCATTCCTCCGCCGTGCCGCCATAAAGGCCGTGGCAGATCGCGGCGGCGACCGTGGTGTTGCCGATGCCCATCTCGCCGAGGCAGAGCAGATCCGAGCCGCCGGCAATGGCCTCCATGCCGAAGGCCATGGTGGCGGCGCAGGCCTTCTCGTCGAGGGCGGCGTTCGTGGTGATGTCGGGGGTCGGATAGTCGAGCGCGAGGTCGAACACCCGCAATCCGGCGTCGAAGGTGGCGCAGATCTGGTTCACCGCCGCCTTGCCGGCGGTGAAGGTGGCCATCATCTGCTTGGTCACGGCGCCGGGATAGGGCGAGACGCCGCGGTCGGCCACGCCGTGGGTCGCGGCGAACACCGCGACCATGGGGCGATTGACCGTGGGCATGGAATTGCCCTGCCAGGCGGAGAGATGGGCGGCGATGGCTTCGAGCCGCCCCAAAGCGCCCGGCGGCTTCACCAGCTGTTCCTGCCGGGCGATCGCCGCTTCGCGGGCGCCCTCGTTGGGGCCGGGCAGGGTGGCGACGAGCTGGCGGATGTCGTCGAAGGGCGAGCCGGTATCTTGCGGGAACATCGGACGGAATGACCTCTGGGCGCCGGCTTCGCCGGGCGGGGAACGCTGCCGCTCAATAGAGCGGGCGTCCCGATCCGGCAAATCCGCTCCGCCGCCCGGCGGGGCGACGGGTGCCGCTCAGCCGCCCTGCTGGGCCTGGGCCACGTGGTCGCGCAGTTCTTGAAGCGAGGCGAAGCGGACCACGCCGGTGGGCAGCTCGGCCTGGATCGAGCCGTCGGAATAGAGGGTGTAGGCCATGCCGCCGACGATGCCGGACTTCAGGATGCGCGGTTCGTCGGGCTCGCGGGCGGGAGCCGGCGCGGGCACCGGGGGCGGCGTCTCGGGGGCGGCGCGGGCCGGGCGGGGGGGCGGCTCATAGCCGGTGCGCGGACGGGGCGGCGCAGGCGGGGCGGCCGGCGCCTCGGGGGCGGGCTCGGGACCGCGCTGAAGCCGCTGGCGGCGGGCCTCGACCATCGGGTCGGCCGGCTGGCCGGCCTCGGGGGGAGGCAGCAGCGGGGAGGGGCCGGCGGGTCGGCGCGGCGCGGGCGGGCGGTCAGTTTGGCGTTCGGGTTGGCGCTCTTGCTGGCGCTCGGGAGCGCGCTCTTGCGGACGCTCCTGCGGCCGTTCGGTTGCGCGGTCTCGGGCCGGAGGCGCTGCGGCCTCGGCGTCCGCCTCCTCGGGGGAGAGCAGATCATCCACGGAGAGGCGCGGCGTTGCGCTGCGGCCGGCGCGGGCGGAACGGGCCGCCGGCTGCGCTGCGGCTTCCTCGGCCTCGGCCTCACCGGCCGGATAGGAGCGCTCGATCTGCCGGGTCAGCCGGTCCAGCTGGCGCAGCACCAGCCCCATGGCGGTAATGACAAAGCCACCCGAGGCGGCGACGGCGCCGGTGGTGATGAGGGTATTGCCGAAGGCCGAGACGTAGATCGTCACCCCGAGGCCGATGACCGCAAGCCCGGCCAGAGCGATAAGAACGCCGAGAAGGACCAGGAACCACCACATCTCGCACCCCGCTTCCGCATGCCGGCCTCAGCCGGTCTAATCAAAGGTGGTACCTCGGCGCGAAAATCGGCCGCTTCAAGGTTGTTTGATGGCGAGCACGACCCTATCTAGGTCCACGCTCGGACATGTCGTATACCCGGTATGGCACCGGGGCAGCGATTTCGCCCCGGGCGAAATGCCGGATAGATTGCGGAGATGTTTCATGTCCTTCACGCTGCCCGACCTGCCCTATGCCTATGACGCGCTTGCGCCGTACATGTCGCGCGAAACGCTGGAATACCATCACGACAAGCACCATCTCGCTTATGTCAACAATGGCAACAATCTCCTAAAGGGAACTGAATTTGAAGGGAAAACCCTTGAGGAGATCGTCGTGGGCTCGTTCGGCAAGAACGCCCCGCTCTTCAACAATGCCGGCCAGCACTACAACCACCTCCATTTCTGGAATTGGATGAAGCCCAACGGCGGCGGCCCCATCCCCGGTGAGATCGAGAAGAAGATCATCGAGGACATCGGCTCGGTCGAGAAGTTCAAGGAGGACTTCATCGCCGCCGGTGTCGGCCAGTTCGGCTCGGGCTGGGCCTGGCTCGCGCTCAAGGACGGCAAGCTCGTCGTGCTGAAGAGCGCCAATGGCGAGAACCCGCTGGTGCAGGGCGCGACCCCGATTCTCGGCGTCGACGTGTGGGAGCACTCCTACTACATCGACTACCGCAACCGTCGCCCCGACTACCTGAAGGCGTTCGTCGACCACCTGATCAACTGGGACTACGTGGCCGAGCTTTACGGCAAGGCCGTCTGACGGTTTCCCTCCCGGGCCTGCGCCTCCTTGGAGCGCGCGGGCCCGCATGGGGTATGCGGGGCGGGGGCGAATGCCTGGATGCAACTCCGGCGCGCAAATGCCCATCTAAGACGCGGCGGCTGCGTTTTTCTTTTCCCGCCAGTGATCGACTCTGCCCCCCAAGAACATTTAGCCGCTTAACCTTACCATTGGTCAGCGACGCTGCCGCAATTGCTCCCGAAGCTGCCTTAATTTTTTGCAACCTACAGCATAATTTTGTTGCGATCCTCCTCTACTCCATCTTAGCTGTGATCCGCGTAGCCATCTGCGGTATTATGGTGGCGTATCGCGCTGGGGGCCCGGGAGCGATCCTGGAATCGGCGCGACAGGAGTTGGGTTCGGGATCCTCCATCAATGTCGTTCCTCGATATCGAACGTCGGCCGGGCGCGATTGCGGACGCCTGCGCCCTTGTGCTGATCGCCGGTGTGGCGGTCATCGCCGCGCTCACCTTCTCCGATTACGGCCTCGGCTGGGATGACTTCACCCACTCCCAGTATGGCGATCTGCTCTATTCCTATTTCTCGTCAGGGCTGACGCACCGGAAGGTCTTTTCCTTCGTCAACCTCTATTACTACGGCGGCGGGTTCGACCTCGCCGCAGCGGCCATCGCCAAGGCGCTGCCCTTCGTCGATGTCTTCGACATCCGCCGGCTTCTGGGGGGCCTCGTCGGCGTCATCGGCTTCGTGCTGGTGTGGCGGGCCGGCCGGCGGCTCGCCGGGCCCTGGGGCGGCGTTGCCGCCGTCGCGCTGCTGATGATCTGCCCGCTCTATTACGGGCACATGTTCATGAATGCGAAGGACGCGCCCTTCGCCGTCGCGGTGGCCGGCGTGCTCTATGCCTGTATCCGCGCGTTCGATGAATTCCCGCAGCCTTCGCCGCGCACGGTGACGCTCTTCGGCCTGTTCCTGGGCCTGGCCATCGGTACGCGCGTCCTCGGGCTGCTCTGCGGCGTGTATCTGGCGGCGGCCATCGCCTTTGTGCTGGCTGTGGAATGCGTGCGCCTCGGGATCAAGCCGGCGCTGCTGCGCACCCTGCGCTTCACCGGCCTGCTGATGCTGGGGCTGCCGCTCGCTTATTTCGTGCTGGGCATCGTGTGGCCCTGGGGCGTCGCGGAACCGCTCAATCCGCTCGTGGCCCTGAAGTACTATTCCCACTTCTGGGAAGTGCCCTGGCGCGAGATGTTCGAGGGCCGGCCCATCCTGGTGCCGGACATGCCGCGCACCTATGTGCCGACGCTCTTCTCCGTGCAGATGCCCGAGCTGTTCCTCGGCCTTGCGGTGGGCGGCGCGGCGGGGGCGATTGTCTCGGCGTTCGTGGGCAAGGATACGCCGGCGAAGCGCGCCCGGCTGGTGCTCATCGTGACTGCGGCGGCCTTCCCGGTGCTTCTGACCGTCATCACCCGCCCGGTGATGTACAACGGCATCCGCCACTTCGTGTTCGTCACTCCTGCCCTGGCGCTGCTCGGCGGCTACGCCGCATCCTGGCTGTGGCAGAAGGCGCAGGGGCTTCCGCGCCTCGCCCGGGGCGCCGTGGCGGCAACGTTCGCGGTGGGTCTCGCGGTGCCGGCGGTTGATTTCCACAACCTGCACCCTTACGAATATACCTACTACAACCATTTCGTCGGCGGCATCAAGGGCGCGGA
Source organism: Xanthobacter aminoxidans (assembly GCF_023571765.1). Classification (GTDB taxonomy): domain Bacteria; phylum Pseudomonadota; class Alphaproteobacteria; order Rhizobiales; family Xanthobacteraceae; genus Xanthobacter; species Xanthobacter aminoxidans. Next base: position 24,442 of record NZ_JAMJXC010000005.1, read on the forward strand.
CGACCTCTTCATGCTCGATTACTGGGGCCTTGCCTTCAAGCAGGCCACGGAGGAGCTGGACGAATATGTGGAACAGCACCGGCGCACGCTGCCGCAGGGGCGCAAGCTGCGCGTGGCCGTCTGTGGCCCGCACTTCGCCGCCGCCGCGGAACTCGGTCCGCGCTATGAGACGACGTACGACAGCAAGAACGCGGACTTCTATATGCGTCTCGGCGAGTTCTACTGCGCCGACGTGAAGGCGCCGCTGCTGGTCAAGGTCGAGCGCGAGGGCGTCACCTACGCCACCGTCTACGACGTGCGCGGCCGGCCCTTCCCGAGCGTCTTCGCGGCCGGCCAATAGGCCGATCCACCCCACGCGATCCGCCATCCGCGAATCGAAAAGGCCGGGCTCTCGCCCGGCCTTTTGCTTTCGTGCGCGGCCCTCCAGGCTCACTTGGCGCCGAGCAGATCCGGCACGCTGAGGAGGACGAACTCATTGTCGTCGTTCTTCTGCGGGCTGCGGCCGGCCGAGTAGGGCAGGTTGTTGTCGTTGCCCACCACGATCTCGGTGGGGCTCACCATCACCACGTCCTCGATGGTGAAGAAGGGCAGGTCGAGAACGCCTTCGGTGCCACCCTGCTTCGCCTTGCCGTTCGGATCCTTGATGGCGAGGAGGTCGATATAGCCGACCTTGCGCACCGTCTGGCCGACGGTCTCGGGCGAGAAGGCGATCTTGTAGACGCGCTTGAACTGGGCCGGCTTGTCGAAGCAGCTCGGCTCGGCCTTGCCGGCGGGGCAGGCCTTGAAGCGGGAGCCTTCCAGGCTGTCGCGCTCGATGACGAGGCCGTGGGTGTCGTCGATCATGTTGAAGTCGCCGATGGCATTGCCCGCCACCGCCAGCGGATACTTCCACGAGCGGCCGGTCCATTCGCGCTTGCCGAGATCGAACTCGACGATGCGCAGCACCTCGGCCTCGCCCACCTTCTCCTTGCCGCCGGCGGCCGCATCGAACAGCGGGCCTTCGAGCAGGGCGTAGAGCTTCGTCTTGTCCGGGGAGAGCGCCATGCCCTCGAAGCCCTTGGAGCGATAGACGTTGAACGCCACCTTGCCGTCCGGCGCGCCGGGCGTGGTGACGGCCGGGTGATCGGGTGAGCGCACCACCTTGCCGTCCACCTTGGTCTCGAACACCGCCTTCACCTTCCCGTCGAGGTCGGTCTCGATGAGGAAGGGGCCGAACTCGTCGCCGAACCACAGGCTGTCACCCACGCGCTGGATCGATTCGAGATCGAAGTCCGAGCCGGTTAGGTAGCGCGTGGCGGTGCCTTCCATCGTGATCGGGTAGGGCACCTTGCGGTCCGGGTCGCTGATGAAGATGGTCTTCAGGCGCTCGATGGTGCCGGCCTTGAAGTCCATCTTCAGCCGGTGGGCGGTCAGCATGGCGTCCGGCGAGTTGGCCTTGGAGCCGAAGCCGTTGTCGGTGAGGACGAGGAAATTCCCGTCGCCCTCGGAGACGATGCCGGAGAAGCCCTGCACCGGCTGCCCCTCGAACGGCAGGGAAAGGCCGGTCTCGCGCGGGGCGGACGCGTTGGACAGGACGCTCACGCCCTTCACGCTGCCGATGGCATCAATGCGCACGCGATTGGCGCCGGTGAACTTGCCCGACGTCTTGAGCGCATCCGGCGCGTCGGCGGGGGCGGGGACGAAGGTCGCGGCCGGCAGGACCACGTGGCCGGCGAGGACGGCCGGGAAGGCGGAGCCTTCCGCGGCCTTGTCCTGGCTGGACTTATCCTGGGAAAGAGCCGGCGAAACAAACGCGGCTCCGGCGAGCAGCGCGAGGGCAAAGCATTTCAGGGTGCGCATGGGAAACCTCCAAAGGTCCGTGCGCACCGCATCTGCGGCATCATCCTTGACGCAGCGGCGACAGCCCCGCGAACTTTGCATGACCTAGAGGAAGATCAGATCCATCTCAGCCGGCGGAAGCTCCACAGGAGGATGAAGCCGAGCAGCAGCAGGAACACGCTGAGCGCCCAGAAGGCGGCGGGATCGCTGCTGCCGGGAATGCCGCCCACATTCATGCCGAACATGCCCGAGATGAGCGTCATGGGTGCGAACACCACCGTGACCACGGCGAGCACCAGCATGGACTTGTTCATCTGCTCGGCGCGCGCATCCACCATCTGGTCACGGATGACGGCGGCGCGCTCGCGCACGCTGTCCAGCTCCTCGGAGAAGCGGGCGACGCGGTCGGCGGCATCGCGCAGGCGGTTTCTGTCCTTGGGTCCCATCCAGGGGTCGTCTTCCAGCGCGAAGTGATTGAGCGCCTCGCGCTGGGGCGCGATGTGGCGGCGCAGCTTGATGGCCACCCGGCGCAGCACGGCGAGCTTGGGCAGAAGCTCGGACGTCTCCGTGATGAGGACGGCGTCCTCAAGTTCGTCGGCCTCCTCGATCAACGTCGTCACCACCGCATCCACCCGTTCCACGAGGCGCATGGAGAGATCCGCCACGAACTCACCCTGGGAGCGCGGGCAACGGCCGCGGCCGAGCGCATCCTCGAAGTCGGCGATGGCCGAGAGGAAATCGTGCTGCACCGAGACGATGCGGCGGGCGTCCACCCACAGGTGGACGGTGATGAGCTCCTCCGGCAGCGCGTTTCGCTGCAGGTTGATGCCGCGCAGGGAGAGCAGGGCACCATCGGCGAACATCACGCAGCGCGGGCGGCACTGGTCCTCCGCCATGCTCTCCAGCGCCGGTGCGTCGAGACCGACATCCTGCCGCAGCCAGGTTTGCGACATCCGGGGCAGATGGCGAAAATGCAGCCAGATGAAGCCGCCGTCGGGGGCGGTGGCCGACACGGCCTCCTCCGGCTTGATGCGCCCGGCGCCCCCTTTGCCGTCGAACCACCACGCCGAGACGAGGCCCTGCGTGTCGATGGTGGAGGGGGGAGAGGCCATGGCAGGTTCCGTCGCTGACGTATCGTGCCCTTCCTCGCACGATTGCACGACGCGAAAAAGTCTTGGCGTTACGTCAGCTCACCGCTGCGCGAGCGCGTCGAGAATCCGCACCCAGCTTCGCGTGCCCTTGTGGAACGACGTGAGGTCGTACTTCTCGTTGGGCGAGTGGACGCGATCATCGTCCAGGGCGAAGCCGATCAGCAGCGTGTCCACCCCCAGCCGGTCCTTGAACTGGCCCACCACGGGGATGGAGCCGCCCGAGCCGATGGTGACCGGAGCGACACCCCACTCCGCCTCAAGTGCCCCGGCGGCGTGGCCGAGGTCCGGGCTCTCCGGCGGCACGAGGAAGGCGCGGGCGCCCTCGCCCCAGTGGAAGACGGCCCGGCAATCGGCCGGCACGCGCGCCGCCACGAAGGTTTCGAAGCCGGCCCGCAGCTTGGCCGGGTCCTGGTCCGCCACGAGGCGGAAGGAGATCTTGGCGGTCGCCCGCGCCGGGATGATGGTCTTGGTGCCGGCTCCGGTATAGCCGCCGAACATACCGTTGACCTCGAAGGTCGGCCGCGACTGGATCTGCTCGATCACCAGCCGGTCGCTCTCGCCGGCGGAGACGGAAAGGCCCACGGGCTTCAGGAAGGCTTCGGCGGTGAGCCCCAGTTCCTGCCAGCGGGCGCGCACCTCGGCGGGCGGTTCGCGCACATCGTCGTAGAAGCCGGGCAGCGTCACCCGGCCGTCGGCGTCATGGGCGTCGGCGAGGATGGCGGCCAGCACATGGATGGGGTTGCGCGCGGCGCCGCCGAACAGGCCGGAATGCAGGTCGCGGTCGGCACCCTCGATGGTCAGCTCGGTGTGCAGGATGCCGCGGAGCGAGCTGGTGATGGAGGGGGTGCGCTGGTCCCACATGCCGGTGTCGCAAACGAGCGCGAGATCGGCCGAAAGCTCGCCCGCATGGGCGGCGAGGAAGCCGGGGAGGTTGGGCGAGCCGCATTCCTCCTCGCCTTCCAGCAGAACGGTGACATCCACCGGCAACGCGCCGCGGGTCGATCGGAACGCCCGGAGCGCCTCGAGGAAGGTCAGCACCTGCCCTTTGTCGTCGCAGGCGCCGCGGCCGACGATGGTGCGCCGCCCGTCCGGCGTGGTGCCGAGGCGCGGCTCGAACGGAGGTGTTTCCCACAGGTTCAGCGGGTCCACCGGCTGCACGTCGTAATGGCCGTAGAACAGCACGCGCCGCGATGCACCGGTGTCTGTGCGGGCGACCACCACCGGATGGCCGGCGGTGGGATGGACGACGGCGGTGAAGCCGAGGGCCTCAAGCTCTCCCGCCACCCAGTCCGCGGCGCTCCGGCAGGCAGCCGCGTGGGCGGGGTCGGTGGAGATGGACGGGATCCTGAGGAAGTCGAACAGACGCTCCAGCGCCCCGTCGAGTCCCGCATCCACCGCCTTCAGAACCGGATCAAGTTCCGTTGCCGCCATCTCGCCCTCCGCCAGCGCAACCTCTGTCACGGGCCGCGATGGACCCGGAATCGCTGGGATGCTGGCGGTAGCGGGACCGTCTGGCAAGGTGCCAGACGGTCAGGCGCCGGATCAGCTGGCGGTGACGAGATCGGCGGGCGTGGCGATCACTGCAGAAGCCGGGCGCCCTAGACGGCGCGCGCGCTGGAGGACCGAGCCGATGCGGCGATAGAGCAGCCGCGGGGCGACGGGCGTGCCGAGCGCGGCGTCATAGCCGGTCCGGCCGGCGATGCGCACGAGCTGCTGCGCCGGAACTTCGGCAACGAGCACGGCAGGAATGCCGGCACCGAAGCGGAAGGGATTGGTGGGGGCATCCTCGGGATCGTCCACCTGCACCACGAGCACATCGGCGGTGCCCTGGGCGGAAGGATCGGTCACTTCGTCGATGGACGCGACCTCGCGCACGGATCCGACCCCAAGGGCGGACAGAGCGAGGCGCGTCGCCTGGCGACGTTCCATATTGGCATCAAGGAGGACGATGCGGGCAGTGGGTAACACCTTCATGAGGCGCTCCAGGTCATGGCGCGCCTCGGTCCCCATCCGCACGGGAAGAAGGCTCGGGCACGCGTGGTGAGCATCCCTGCCGACGCGACCCCGCAATCCCGCCGACACTCTATGACACTACCGCTAGGAGTCTTCTGACGCAACACTTTCGACACCGCGACCGTTGAGCTGCCCTGCCGGACCGCCGCGATCGCGGCCACGCTGCCGTTAGGTACCGACGGACGGTGCGACAGCACCTTGAGCCGTGCTGCGGCCGGATCGGCCCGGCGCAGAGGCCATCACCCGCCCGTCACCGTTTGCTGATGCTGCCCAGAATGCCTCTCAGGATGGCTTTTCCCAGCTGGGAGCCGACCTGAGTCGCCACCGAACGCGCCACTTGCCGCACTACCACTTCGGTGGTGGACATGCGCGTGCTGGGCCGGGTGCCGGTGGAGCCGGTACCGGCGGTTCGCCCGGTGGGGGAGGGGACGCGCGGCGTCGGCGCACCCGTGGCGGTTCCCAGGACGCCGCCCAGGATGCTGTCGAGAATGCTGCCGCCGCCCGAGGACGGCGCGGCGTCCTCCGGCTCCGGCTGGGTCTTTTCCTCGGTCCGCGCCTGCAGCATCTCGAAGGCCGATTCGCGATCCACCGGCGTGTCGTAGAGGTGCCCGACCGGGCTTTTCGCCAGAATGGCCGCGCGCTCGGCGGGTGTGAGCGGCCCGATGCGGCCGGAGGGCGGCCGGATGAGCGTGCGCTCGACCATGGAGGGAATGCCGTTGCCTTCCAGCATGGACACCAGCGCCTCGCCCTTGCCCAGCTCCATGATGGCCTTGGCCGTGTCCAGGTCCGGATTGGGCCGGAAGGTCTCGGCGGCGGCCTTTACGGCCTTCTGGTCACGAGGCGTAAAGGCGCGCAGCGCGTGCTGCACCCGGTTGCCGAGCTGGGCGAGAACCGTCTCCGGCACGTCGAGCGGGTTCTGGGTAACGAAATAGACCCCGACGCCCTTGGAGCGGATGAGCCGCACCACCTGCTCCACCTTCTCCAGCAGCGCCTTGGGCGCCTCGTTGAAGAGGAGGTGGGCCTCGTCGAAGAAGAAGACGAGCTTGGGCTTGTCCGGGTCGCCTACCTCGGGCAAGCGCTCGAACAGCTCCGAGAGCAGCCAGAGCAGGAAGCAGGCATAGAGGCGCGGCGAGCCCATCAGCTTGTCGGCGGCGAGGATGTTGATGGTGCCGTAGCCGGAGCGGTCCACCCGCATGATGTCGGCGATGTCGAGCGCCGGCTCGCCGAAGAACTTGTCCGCACCCTGGTTCTCCAGCACGAGGAGCTGGCGCTGGATGGCACCGACGCTCTGCGCCGAGACGTTGCCGTAGGTGGCCGTCAGGGTCGCCGCATTGGCGGAGACGTGGGCCAGCATCGCCCGAAGGTCCTTCAGATCGAGCAGCAGTAGGCCCTGCTCGTCGGCGATACGGAAGACGATGTTGAGCACGCCTTCCTGCGTGTCATTCAGGCCCATCAGGCGGGCGAGCAACAAAGGCCCCATCTCGGAGATGGTGGCGCGCACCGGGTGGCCCTGCTCGCCGAACATGTCCCAGAAGATCACCGGGAAGCTGTCGGGCGTGTAGGTGATGCCCACCTCTTCGGCGCGCTTCAGCAGGAAGTCCTTGGCCTCGCCTTGGGCGGCAACGCCGGAGAGGTCGCCCTTGATGTCGGCGGCGAACACCGGCACGCCGGCCCGCGAGAAGCCCTCCGCCAGCACCTGCAGCGTCACCGTCTTGCCGGTGCCGGTGGCGCCGGTAACGAGGCCGTGGCGGTTGGCGAGGCGCAGGGTGAGATATTCGTCCTTGGACTTGGCGTGGGTCGCCGCCGCCTCTGACTGGCCGAGGAAGCTACGTCCCACGAGGATGCGGCCGTCGGATTCGGGCGCCGGCGCCCGCCCGCCGGACGGCGCTGCGGACGAGGTTCTCGGAACTGACGTGCGGCTCCAGGGGCCGGCCGGCGGCGCGGCACCGGCCGGGGCGCTCTGTTCAGGGCTCGTCCCGGAATTCGTCCCTGGGCTCTTGACCATGGCGGTGTCCTCACTCGCGGCACGTGGTCCAGCCGAATCGCGCGTTCGGGTCCGGCCGCGGCATCGGGGAGTTTTCGCCCGCCTTCGGGATGCGGGCAAGTCCGTTGCAGCACCGCTCACGCTTGAGGGCGCCGTTCGGCGGTCGCGGCCGGCCACGCTTGCGAAAGTGCGCCATGCCCGGCAATCTCACGCCAGTCTCGCCTGCGATGCGGCGCAAGGAGATGGCATGGACGAGTTGATTGAGCGTCTGACCGAGCGTGTCGAAGTGAATGGCCCGACGGCCGAGGCCCTGGTTGCCATCGTCATCCAGTTTCTCGCGCGCGAGGCGCCGGCCAGCGCCATGGCGCCCCTCTACGAAACCCACCCCTGGGCTAAGGCGCTCGCCGACGCCGCGCCGCGCGAGGACGCCACCGCCCAGTCCGAGCGGCATTTCGGCGGCATGGCGCGTCTGATGCAGGTCGCCGACCGCATGATGGCCCATGGGCTCACCATGCCGCAGGTGCAATTGGCCGTCCGCGAGACCGTGGCCTATGCCTGCGAGACCGTCGGTGCGGAACCTGTGAACCTGCTCGTGCGCTCGGTGCCCGGCCTGACCCATGTGGTGTGACGGCTAGGGGTGCGGGGTAGTTGACTCGGCCCACGATTGTGGCCTGATCTTGATGCCGGCATGCACAAGCCGGGTTCGAAGGGGGGTCGCATGTCCTATCCCATCATCGAGATCGAAGGCGTCGGCGCGGTCTATGCCGAGAAGCTGAAGACGGCCGGGATCACAACCACCGAGGGGCTGCTGGAGAGGGCCAAGTCGCCCAAGCTGCGCAAGGAACTCGCGGCGGCCACGGGGATCGACGAGAGCCGCGTCCTCAAATGGGCCAACATGGCCGACCTGATGCGCATCAAGGGCGTGGGCGAGGAATATTCCGAGCTGCTCGAGGCGGCAGGCGTCGACACGGTGAAGGAACTGAAGACCCGCGTGCCGGCCAACCTCACCAAGGCCATGGCCGAGGCGAACGCCAAGCGCAAGCTGGTGCGCGCATTGCCCACCGAGAGCATGGTGGAGAAGTGGGTGGCGCAGGCCAAGGAGCTGCCGCCCGTGCTCACCTACTGAGCCTGTCCCATCCCACACCGGCCGCACCGGACCGACCGCCGGTGCGGCGCGCGTGGGGATGCGTTGCGGCGGACCCTTGAAAACCGCCCGTCCTCCCCGTAATAGAGGGCGCGCGTGCCGCGGTAGCTCAGCTGGTAGAGCAACGCATTCGTAATGCGTGGGTCGGGGGTTCGAATCCCTTCCGCGGCACCATAAAATCAAAGACTTACGGACAATTTCCACTTCGCTTACATGACCATGTAAGCAGCTTGTAAGCGCTAGACCCACAATCTTCGGCCATTGCCGTCATGGCAACGCCCCCGCCATTTTGAGCTGGGGAGCCTCGGATTCGCGCCGCTTCGCATCTTCAGTGTCGTTCTGGAAGCAGGCCCGGCCGCTTTGAGCGGTCGAGCCGAAGCGATGCTGGGAGCATCGATCTGCGGTGGCTAAGGGCGGCGCCGCCCTTCGTGGCCGCATCAGCCGTCGGCGGCTCCCATGCGTCCGCGCCGGCTGGGATTCTGCCGATCAAGCTCCGCTTCAAGAAGGCGGATGACCTGGTCGGCCATCTCCTCGATGGTGCGGCACAAGGTACATGCGGTTTCAACCACAGCCTCCGGGTCCCCTTGGCTAAGGACAAGATGGGTGGCGATGCTGATGTTGCGGAGGTCGTACATGCGATCAGCCGCTGTCACGAGAGGGCTACCCACGATGCGCCTCCTTTGTCACGAAGGTGCGGATGGTCGCGCAGAGATCGCCCACCTCTGCCTCCGGCATATCGAGCCCGGCCCAGCCCAGGCGCGACTGGACGAAATCGAGATAGGCGAGCATGCCTTCGCGTGTGGTGGGCACCGTGCGCAGAGCGGCGGCGGTTGATGCCTGCAGGTGGCCAACGACGGCCCTGCTCTCTGCGAGCAGAGATGCGCAGACCGGCTTCCCACTTGGGAAGCAATCCTCCTCCCTGTTCATCACGTCGTCGAAGGCCAGATAGTCTCGCCTCACATTGGCGATGGCCGCGAACACCGGATCTGCAGGAGCTGCCTGCGCTTTCGGGAGCACAGCCACAGGCACCGCCAGCGCGGCGACGGTGCCGAGGGCGCCGCCGGCCTTCAGAAGGGCGCGGCGGGATGGTGAGGTGTCATGCATGGCGAAGCCCTCCGGCACGGGCCTCGCGCACGGCGGGGACGAAGACGCCGACGATGCGGCCGACAAGGCACTCGGCGGCGTGCTCGGTCGTGTATGGACCATCTGAGGTGCCCACCATGCCGGCGCGCCGCAGTCGCTCGCGTTCGGCAGGATCATCCGGCGGCATCCAGAAACACGCGGTCCAGCACGTCGCAGGCACGGAACCTGGCTCCGGCCGCGTGGTCCACCCCCTTCCGCGCTGAAGAAACATCGAGCGCGCCCGCATCTGGACGATGCGCCAGGCGAGGCCTACGCGGGTCCGCGGCGAGGTGAAGGAGATGACGTAAAGCTCGCGGTCCCACGGCTCATGGTCCGACAGGTCGACCACTGCGAATTCGCCCTTCTGCAGGTGCGGTGCAAAGGTGTCGTCTGGCACCTCGAACGTCATGTGGCCGGGCGGCACCTCATTGAGCACCAGGAAGGCGCGCAGCTCGGGCTGGTGCTCGAAGGGGACGGGGAGGGAGGGCAAAGGGGTGACGTGCGTGCCCGTGGGTGCAGGGCCCGGGATATTCTCGCGGTTATTCATGATCGTTGGTCCAGGTTTCCGCCTCTCACAGCGGTCGCCGGCAGCGGGCCAGCATCCGGGGGGTGAGAACCTGCCTGGACGACAGGTCGGGCGCTTTTACGCCTAAGCGCTGGACAGCACGCCCGCCCCCGGACAATATGGTCCGGTTCGGAGCCGCGCCGCCAAGCGCGTCCGTCGCTCTGCCGTTACCGGCAGTCGCAGTTCGACCGTCGCCATCCCCGCCAAGGGACGTGCGAAATCCTCGCCAAAGGAGATGCGGTCTAGTCCAAGTCCGGGTTCTCACACCCACCGGGCAGGTTGCACATATTCGCCGTATTCCGCAAGCGGACCCCGCAAGGGGTCGCGCTCGCATGCCTAATTTTCTGTAGCTACGTTGACAGGCGGATTTCCGTAGCTACAAATAATCCGCCATGAAGATCCTTTGGGACGAGCCGAAGCGCCTCGCGAACCTCGCCAAGCATGGGCTGGATTTCGCCGATCTGGACGAGGCCTTCTTCGCCGGCGCCGTGGTTCGTCCCGCCAAGCTCGGTCGCTTCAAGGCCATCGGTCGCCGGGCCGACGGCAGCCTCGCCGTGATCTTCGCCACGCGCGGCGCCGAGGCCATTTCGGTCATCAGCATGCGGCCGGCTTCAACCGCGGAACGGAGGTTCCTGCCATGACGAAAAAGCCCATGAAGGAATTCGAGCCGGGGCACGGCTTCAGCAAGGCGGACTGGGACGCGGTGTCCGACAACCCGGAATGGACCGAGGAGGAAATCCGCACGGCGAAGCCCTTCGCCGAGGCGTTCCCCGACCTTGCCGCCACGATCAAGCGCGGACGGCCGAAGGCCAAGAACCCGAAGGAGCTGCTTTCGCTCCGGATCGACGCCGACGTGGTGGAAGCCTTCCGCAACACCGGGCCAGGATGGCAAGGACGGATGAATGCCGCCCTGCGCAAGGCGGCGGGGCTGAAGTCGGCGTCGTAACCCAGCACGCCGCACAATTGGTCAAACGACGTTGTTTTAGGCCAAATGCGAGTCGGGATTTGGGAGGCCGTATCAATGAAGGATGGGCACTGGAACGCAGGAGTTACCACGACCGGCGGGGTAACTCTTGGTTTCATTGGCGCTGTATTGATTATGACAATCAGCGTCAAAAATGAATCGCTCGATTGGAGTGACTGGTTGCAGTTTGCTGGAACACTTATCGGTGCCGCGGCGACAATCGCAGCGGGTGTATTGGCGTGGATTTCGATCCAAAGACAGATCGACGCTCCAGAGTATAGATCAATTCAAGTCATTCTTACATTTACGTATAGCGCTAGAGACGCTGCATCTGTTGCAATTTCATCATTATCTGAATTGATTTCAAATGAGTCTAAATTAGACGTTATTGATGTTATGCGCGAACATAAAATTATAAGCTCGATTGCGGATAGATTTTCTAAATCTATATGTCTTGTGAATGATGTTGATGAGGCCTGCAAAATGGCTCCAGCAATTGTAATATTACGGACTAGAGATTTGCAAAATAGCATAAATATAGCCAAGTCAGATTTGTGCAATTCAAAAAGATACAGTGATATAATAGCGCTTCGTAGTCAATTGAAAAGAGTATATATCGATGCAGATGATGTAATTGCTGCAATGAATAAGCATTCAGAGACAAAAATTTAGTATATAATACTTAATCAAAAATGTAACTGTTTACACTATGGTATCGGGGTTAAATTAGCCTGGCCTGGGCGTTCAGCACCTTCGCGAGCTTCGCGAGGCCCTTGGGGGTGATGCGCACCTGTTCCGTCACCTTGTGGCGGCCATTGGTGCGCACCAGCGTCGTGAGCTTCATCTCCAGATCGCCGTTGGCAAGGTGTTCGTGGTAGCCCACATCATGCTCGGCTCCCGGCCGGCGGTAGATCCAGCCACGGGACCGCAGATAGGCGAAAAGCTCCTTGGGCATGATCTGGAGCATCTTGGCTGCATCGGTGATGCAGAAGCTCCCCGCCGCGTCGGCGATGCGGTCCAGTGCGCCCGCCTTTTCCTCAAGGGCGCGGCTGTTCTCCTCGAGCGCCAGCACCTTCTCGGCATAGCCCAGGAGAATACCGCGCAGCGCCGAGGGGTCGTTCAGCACCTTGAGCAGATCGACGGGGAGGGAGGCCTGAGCTTCCAGCGCCATCCCCAACTTAACTAGCCCCACCTCCAACTTGATGGCATACTTCGCCAAGTTGCAACGATTCGCTAGTGGGGGCAGGCGTGGCTCTTGATGTCCGGAAGATTCCCAAAACGCCCGAAGATTGGCTGGCGATCGAATTTGAGGCCAATCAGCTTTTCAGCCCGGCAGCTCCGATCAACGAAGCCGAATTGTTTGCCGGTCGGCAGCCTCAGGTGCGGCGCCTGTTAGACGCGGTGTCGGAGCGTGGGCGTCACGCCGTTCTGTTCGGCGAGCGCGGCGTCGGTAAGACGTCGCTGGCAAATATTTTTCACATTCTTGTTGGTGCTATATCAAGCAAAGCAATAATTCCAATCTGGAAACAGTGCTATCCAACAGACACATTCTCGTCTCTGTGGCGTCGTGTTTTCGATAGCATGACCGTTGATACACACATCGATGGGAAAATTGTTAGGTCTAGAGTCAGTGAATCATATGAGGACAGCATATTCCCTGATGACGTTGTTAACGAGCTGTCTAATTTTTCACTAAATCACGATCCGATCGTTGTATTTGATGAGTTTGATAAGATAACTGATCAAGAGCTAAAAAGTCTTATGTCTCATACATTGAAGGCGTTATCCGATAGGGGGGTTAATTGTACGATATTAATTGTGGGAGTTGCAGAGGACATAAATGTATTGATATCAGAGCATTCTTCTGTTGAACGAAATTTAACGGAAATCAAGATGCCGAGAATGTCGCCGGTCGAGATGAATCAGATTTTAGATAAGATAATTCCGAAACTTGGAATGAAAATTGATGGAGATTCCAGGTGGAAGATTGTAACGTTGTCGAGAGGTCTGCCAACATATGTTCATTATCTCGGAAGGGAGGCAGTTAAGGCAGCCGTTTCCAGAAGAAGTCTGAAAATTCAAGAGATTGATGTAAATATTGCTATAAGTGCTCTTATCGAATTGTCAGATCAAAGTACTAGAAGTGCTTACGCTGAAGCTGTTCATAGTAATAAGAAAAATAATTTGTATAAGGAGGTTTTGCTTGCTTGTGCGATTTGCAATACAGATGATGAAGGTCGCTTTACGCCTTCGGATGTGATTGAGCCTCTTTCTAAGATACTTGGGAAGAGGGTAACTATAGCAAATTTTCAAAACCACTTAAACGCGTTTGTTGAGGCGGTTAGGGGTGGAATATTGGAAAAAAAGGGGTTGACTCGGGCATTCAAATATAGATTTAGGGAGCCGAAGATGCAGCCGTATGTAATAATGCGCGGAATGTCTGATGGTTTTCTTTCCGAGGATGCTCTTACCATTCTGTCTGCGCCAGAACAGCCGCGTTTGTTTAACGACATTTGATGGATATCGGTCCTGTAATTCAAAATAGTCGTTCCTGGGCATTTAGTACCTTAGCGAGCTTCGCGAGGCCCTTGGGCGTGATGCGCACCTGTTCCGTTACCTTGTGGCGGCCATTCGTGCGCACCAGCGTCGTGAGCTTCATTTCCAGATCGCCATTGGCCAGGTGCTCGTGGTAGCCGACATCATGCTCGGCGCCCGGCCGGCGGTAGATCCAGCCACGGGACCGCAGGTAGGCAAAAAGTTCCTTGGGCATGATCTGGAGCATCTTGGCGGCATCGGTGATGCAGAAGCTCCCGGCCGCATCGGCGATGCGGTCCAATGCGCCCGCCTTTTCCTCGAGGGCGCGGCTGCTCTCCTCAAGCGACAGGACCTTCTCGGCATAGCCGAGAAGGATGCCGCGCAGCGCCGAGGGGTCGTTTAGCACCTTGAGCAGATCGACGGGGAGGGCGGCCTGAGCTTCCAGCGCCATCCACCGATCAACGATCCGCGCGCGCAGCTCGACGCTGTAGCCGGACACAAGCACCATGGTTTCGCGCTTCGGCAGGCGGAAGATGGGATAGGCCTGCCCGTTCTGCGCGTTGTGGTGGGTATGCTCAAATCTGAGCACACCCCCTTCGCCGTGCAGCTCCGCCAGCATGGCCCGAATGTCCCGCATCACATTGCGGTGCTCCTTGCCCGTCAGCTCGGCGATTTCCATGCTTGTCATGGTCAATGGCGCAGAGCCGCCTGCGGTGACGGACATGTTCGCAAGCTCGCCCATCGTCATGCCCTCCATGGCACCAAGACGCCAGCGCCGGCGCCCTTAAATCGCCCGCCCCGCCGAGCCTCACACGCCGGGGACGCGCCAGCTGCGCACGTCGCGCAGGACGTTCACGACGTCCGCGCACTGACTCTTCCACCACTGCTGAAGCGTCTGCATCAGCTGCTCCGGCGAGATGTTCATGCCAGCCGTTTTGCGAACGACTGCTCAATGCCGCGGAATCCCATCCGCTCATAAAGCCTGCGCACCATGTCGCCCTTGAATGGCTGGATGCACGCGAGCGTCGCCAGGGCGCACCCTTTCTCGATAGCCCAAGCCTCATAGCGTTGAAGCATTTCCATGGAGAGACGGGACCCGCGGTGCTCGGGCTCAACCCACCATGCAAGTTCGGTGGCCTGAAGCGACGGCGAAGTGATGCCGCCATGGCACATCGCGACGAACATGCCGATCGGCAATTGATCTACCACTGCCACCATCACAAGGCCGGCGGGCTCTGTGATCAAGCGGACAAGCAGCGCACGCGCGTGTTCGGCGTCGAAACAGATCGACCGCTCATGTTCGATATAAGCTGCATGAAAATGCCGCCCCATCTCAATGAGAGATGAAATGTCTTCGAGACGAGCGAGGCGAATTTCTTTCACGGCCGCTCTCCTACTGGAAATCGCCCACATAAATATGTATTAGGAAGGCGTTCGCAGGCAATGTCGTCAATGCGCTTCAGGGCATGTTGCTCTGCGCGGCTCGCAATTGAATTCGCCTCATCCATGCAATAGCCGCGGGATAGAGCCCTCTCTTGGATTTCCTTCCGGCGTTGAGCAAAGGCCATCGCGAGATAATCGGGCACTAAATAGTGTCCAGAGTCGTCCCTCTGGATCGGATCGCATCCATATTCGTGGGCGCATTTTGCTCCAAACGCAATCCCAAGATAATCCCCATACTGATTCGCAGGAATGCGTTTCTCGATATACATCCAAAACTCCTGATGTCGACTTGATCTTTTCTTAGCGGTTCTGCCAGGCGCGAACGCAATCAGTGATGAGAGTGGCGACGCCGGTGCCGGAGGGCTTGTAGACGCCGAGGTAGGGCTGAAGCACAGCGAGGGCGCCGGTGGCGGCGAAGCTGACGGCGTTTTCGGGCGAGACCTGCGCGCCGTTGACGAAGAACCGGACGTTCGCGATATCGCTGGCATCGATGCGCAGGATTGCCCAGTCCGAAGCCGCCAGGGTGACGCCGGTCGAGACCGACGTGGTGGTGACGCCGTCGAAGCTTCGGAAATAGAGCAGGCCGGAGCCGTTGGCCTGAAAACGCGCATAGCAGGCATTGTTGTCGGGGCCATCGATCCAGTCGGAGCAGACGCCGGCCACGGCCTGCACGCCGGCCCCGCTCGGAAGCACCGAAAGGCGAATGCGCGTCTCGAAGACGAGTCCCTTCGTGATGTCGAGACCCTTCTGGTTGCCCCAGTACAGCACCGCATCCTGCTTCTCGGACGCCGCCGTGAGAGCGCAGGCCATCTGCCCACCGATGGCTGATGCCACGCCAGCCACAGTGGGCGGTGCTACGCCAACGATCTTTTTCATCCACCCCATGTTCGGCCAAGCCACCTGAGCCTGCGCCGCTTCATCGCGGGTCATGCCGGGCACCGTGAGCTTGCCGCGCCCGATGAAATCGTCGCTGAAGGCAAGGGGCGCCAGACGAGCGACGGTTTCGCGGCTGTCGCCATCGAAAAATTCTTGGGTGAACGCAACCCATTTGCTGTTCGTTGCCATTCTTCGTCTTCCACCTCCGCACCAATTTCGAAAACTACTCCCGCCCCCGCGCGCATGGACAAGACGCATCGGGGGCGGGAGTGACTGCCCTCGCCGTCACCGGCGGCGGGGGCACATCACCTGCGGCGCACCTGGCCCGCCGCAGGGAAGGGAGTGGCTGGCGGCGGGGCCGTCAGCTGCCGCCGAGCACGACGAAGGGGCTCTTCGTGATGCCGCCGGAATAGGGCGTGATGGGCGTCGCCCATTTGGGCATGCCATCCAGGCGCCAGACGAAGCGGAAGACGGCTTCATCGTTAAGGAACCGGACGTGGGCCGAGAGCACCCCCTCCGGCCCGCCACCGAGCATCAGGAGGTATTGCGACAGGTCGCACAGCACGAGGTCGCCCCGCCCGCCGGGCGCTGTCGCCTGCTCCACCGGGATCACGGGGCGGCCATAGAGGCAGGCATATTCGGAGCCATCGGCGCCCGCCGGGCGATAGATGGTGGGCGAGATGCCGGAGCCCAGCCCCGCCTCCAGATCCTCATGCACGAGCCACACCGCGCGGCGGCGGGACGGCGCCGGGAGCCGCGCGAACATCTGGACGATGTTGTCTTCGGTCACCGAGCCGGACGCCTGCCCGGCGCGCGCGACAGTGATGGCGGCGGGGGAATTCAGCACGCCGAGCGGTACGCCCGCGCCAGTGCCCGCAAAGATGGCCTGATCGAGCTTGAAGGCCATTTCGGCGGCGAAGACGCTTCGCACCAACGTCTCGAGCAACTTCGCATCCGCCATCAGCTCGTTGGTGACGACCACAGCCGCGAACAGCTTCTTGGCCGACAAGGCGAGGCCTCGCATGTGAGGCAGGCTATCCGGAATGGTGTCCGCCTCCGCACCCCACCATGCCCGGGCGCCGCCGAAGCGGGAGCCATCGGCTCGGCTTTTTTCATCCACCGCAGGCAGGCGCACGTCACTGAGATTGCGGGCAGTGGCGAGTGGTTGGATGTAAGGCAGCAGCGCCGAGTCGCCGTAGAGCGAGCCCACCAGTTCCTCAACGAATTGCGGGGGCACGAGGAAGCCGCCGCTTGTTGGGTCTCCCAAGTTGGCGCCCATCGGCGCCCGCACAAGGCGGTGATCTACTTCGGACCGCGCGATGTTTGGCGAACTCGCAGACGCGAGCGCGCGCAGATAGCTACCGAAGCCGTCGAACCCTCCGGTCAATCGACGGTCAACGGCAGTGGAACGGTTCTCCACTCTGGGCGCCGAACGAAGGACCACGCCAGGCCGGGAATTGGACTCCCGGCTCGCGAAAGCCGCCATCAATCCCGCGTACTCCTGCCCCGCGCCTGCCGAGCGCGATTGAGCAACGGCGTTCGCATTGGCAGGAACCGGCACAATAGAAAGTTCCAAAAGCTCCTGCTTCTTGAAGTCGATGCCGCCTGGGCGGCTCTTGTCGTTGGAGAAAGACCATTCCAGAGGCTGGAAGCCGACCGACACGCAGTTGAGGAACCCGCCCTTCACCAAGCGGAACACCACGTCCGCCTCGGGATTCACATCAGCCGCGGCGAACTCCACATCGCCGATGAGGCGGTTGCCCTCGACGCGGAGGTTCAGCACCTTGCCTACGACGTTGGTGGCCTGCTTGTCGTTGTGGCCGAACAGCACCACGGGATTGGCGCGGTAGGAGTCCAATACCCAGCCGCGCTGATCGATGGTGTCGCCATAGCGGTCCACCGAATTGTCGGAAAAGACGAAAGAGACCACGCGGCTGTCCGGCTTGTCCTTCGAACCGGTATCCAACAGGCGCAAGACAGACAGGGACTCGCGGCGCGGCGCACCCAGATCGAGCCCCATGCTCTGAACGGCAGGGCGGAGCGAATTAATGGCCATTCTTCAGATCCTTGAGATTGGTGATGTTGGTTTCCGCGCGCTGCGCCGCATCGGGCTGGGCCGGAGGCACTGCCACCTTGATTTCGGGCAAGGCGGACTTGATGCGAGCGATAGCTGCGGGAATGCCGCTCTGGTCGGCCACCAGGAAGAGCGCTTCCGCCTGAGGGCGCGCAGCGCGGAGGGCCATCCGGCGCGCATCGGCGGCGTCGGCATCGCTGGCGACGACTCGGGTGCTAACTTGGCCAGTGAGGGGGTGGCGCTTGCTCTCGATCTCGGTGAAGGGTTGGAAACGGCGGAGCTTTTCCTCTTCGTCGAGCAGCCACCCGATGAACTCGGCGACGGCGGGGGAAGCGGTCGCGCGCAGTTCGGCTTGCAGGTTTGCCATGGCCATGGTGTGCGCCTGCGACGCGATGAGGCCGCGTCTGAAGTCTACGACCATGTGATTGCGCGCATCCTGCAACGCCTTCTCAGCGGCGCGGATGGCGGTAGCGCTTTCCTCGCGCGCCTTCTGATTGTTTAGGAACGTCTCGCGCGACGCCTTTTCCTCGGCAGCGAGAGCGGCGGCAACCTCCACGCGGTGCGCAGTGATGGTGGCGGCGCGCGCCGCCATGGCATCGCGCGCCATGTCGCTTTCGGCGAGGGCCTGCATCACCTCCGGCAGCACAGGCACGGGCGCCGGCTGGCGGGACGAGAAAAAGCTCATGGAGTCTCTCCGGGTTTGGCTCATTGCGCACGACACCACGAAAGGCGTGCAGTGAAACCTGCCCCTTTCGCTGCACAACATTCGTTCGTGATTTCAGATGCTTGTGAGGATGTCCCGGAGCCGTCGGGGGCTGAAGGGCACACCGCCGCCGCAGGCGTGGAAGGCCTCGAAGAGGAGAGCGTCGGCGCGGCCGGAATAGGATTCGGGACAGGCGGGCAGGTGATGATCTGTCCGGCGCCAGCGGACGGCGTAGCGGCGCAACTGCGCGCTCAGGGCATCAATGCGAGCGGCAAAAGACCGATCTTCCGGAAGCATGGCGAAGAGGGCGCATAGCGCGCGGTCGCGGCGAGCCTGATCCTCGATGGTCCACCAGGGCGCCGCACCGATCTGCGTCGCCACGCCGAAGGCATCATCGAGGGTGATGCCGGACGCGGCGGCATCGAGATAGGTGAGGAAGCCGTAGGCGAGCCATGGCCCATGCGGGCCGAGCGGTTCCCCCGCCAGGGCGCGGCGCGCCACCTCCCGCAGCCGGCGCGCGTTCACAACGGCCGTGGCGCCGGCATCCTGCTCTTCGCCTTCGTCATTGGCTGCGAGAGGAGGGGGCGTGGCCGTCATGGTGGGCGCCGCCGATCACATGACGATCTTGAGGGGGGCCAGGCCGCGCATGTCCTGCGCGACCAGGCATGTTTTCGCGACCATGCGGGCCTTGAAGGCTTCGGCCGCGGCGTCGAGCATTGCCTGGACAAGGTGGCGCGGGAAACGATCGCGCAGGGCTTTTTCCCAGCGGTCGCGCATGCCGGCCACGAGGTGCTCGAGATCCGCCGGCGTGGCAAGGGCGCCGGAGACACATTCATCGAGCGCAACCCCGACGGTGAGGAGGTCAGCGCGGGTCTTGCCAAGCTGCTCGCAGATCGTCTGTAGCCCTCGGTTCATCGTAGGTGCCCTCGCGGCGCCGCCTGCATCGCAAACGTTTGATTTCGCTTAATCAAAGGGCCGAAATCAAAACCCCTGCGCCTGATTATTTTTTTCGCGCATGACACCCTGTGCGGTAAGGCCCCCTTGGCCTGCCGAGGATCTAAACCCCCTACCCACCCCGCCGCGGCTCCACAGTCGGAGCCGGGCCACCTCGACCGAGCCGGGCCACCTCGACCGAGCCGGGCCAATCGGTGTTGCAAATCGGCAACCGAGCGTTGCGAGGGTGGAAAGACTCCAGTCAAAACCCTCGCATAAAGATAATGAACTTATATTTCAATGCATTGGCTATTGTATTGCGAGGGTTGCGAGGGTTGCGAGGGTCTATAGAGACGCATGAAAAATATAGCTCACCGCGCCCACTATTATCTTATGTACGCGTGCGAATAACCCTCGCAACCCTCGCGGGTCAAGCCTAAGCGCATGATGTAAAAAGTAAAAAGACGCGCGATAGTTTCAAGATAACCATCGCAAGACCCTCGCAACACTCGGTTGCAAATATGCCACAGCCCATGGCGAGGGTCTGTATTTCTGCCCCGATTGCGAATAGGGGGCTGCGGGGCGACGCGGATCATACGGACACCGCGAGATCAATATACACGATGCGGCCGCCGATGAAGCACTTATCGAAGCCAAGCCGTCCAAACCGGGTGCGGAACTGGCCCATGCTAACCTCCGCCAGCCCCCGCGCGGCGCAGTAGCGCTGGAATGCCGGCCACAGGTTCGCCGCCGGCGTCATCGCGCCTGGGCGCGCTTCGACGCCATCCTTCGCAAACGCATGAACCGGATCGGGGCGGCCGTTCTGAAGCCGCGGGCTGGCTGACGTCTCGCCACCAGGTAGCCCCAGCAATTGCCATACCGCCCACGCGTGTTCCTTCCCCCCGAGCAAGCGAGCCTCACGGACCAACGACACCGCGTGGCGAAAATCTTTGTGTCCCGGCAGCACAGGTGACCGTGGGAGTTCGCCTAACGCGAACAGGCTAGGCTGCTCCTGCGGCTGGTCTAGGCGCACCTGTTGAACCAACGGATTTGCGAGCTTGGGCGGACGCCCGCGCGACGGCTTTGTTCGAACCTGCGCTTTCGAGCGCCCCGTACTGGCTCTGCCCAGGCGCCGCCGGGGTTCGCTTGTGGGGTCTTGGTCCATGGTCCGACGCCCCCCTTAAGAGTAGAGGGCGATGATGTTCGAGCAGGTGCTCGCCGGGGTCACGCGTCGCACGCGAATGCGAAGAAAGGTGCCGCTGGGGACGTTCTGGAACGTCACCACATGTTCGTCACCTTCGCCCTCACCAATGACAGACAATGCGCCCCCGATGCCGACATAAAGACCGTCGGGGACTTCATATAAGTCGCGGTCGGAGGGGGAAATTTCCTCGAAAGCACAGGGGTTCGTCGGCTGATTGCAGACGGGTGATTCAGAAACATCGAGTGTCATCGATAAGCCCTTTCGCGAGTGCTTCAAAGACTATGCGGCCGCAACGGTTTGGCTGGTGGAGCGGCGGGCGTTGCCGAGACGCTTGTTGATCCAGGCATCCAGATCGGACCGGGCGTAGACCACGCGCCGGCCGATACGGTGGAACGGAGGGCCGAAGCTCGTAACGCAGCGCCATCTCGCCAGCGTCGCAACAGCGACAGAGCAGCCCAGATGGTAGCCGAGGTAGGCGCTGGCCTCAGGCGCAGTTAGCCGCGCATTGGCGAAGAATGCCGGGAGGATGTCGGGGGCCGCAGCTGCATTTGCTTCAACCATGATCGACTCCCTCAAGTTCGCCAGCAACGGATACTGTGGCGGGGTTAGGGACGGGCGCGACACGCTCCATTCGTTCACGGACGGACCGAATGACTTCAGAATTAAGCGACGCTCCGTTCCTCATGGCTTCGGCGGCAATCCACGCCTTCAGGTTTGCCGGCAGCCGAATACGAAGCTGAGGATCTGTTCTCGCCATTTTGCATCTCATGACGCACAGTGCGCTATTCGTGAATAACGCACTGTGCGTCATTTCGGTCAAGCGAAAAGTGAGGCATATGTGCGTCATGGCACGCAACGACCCACATTTCCGCCTCCGCCTCCCGGCGGATCTGAAAGAGAAGATCGAATTCTCTGCGAAGGAAAATAATCGCTCTTTGAATGCTGAGATTGTCTCTCGCCTTGATTATTCATTTAAGGCGGTTTCGGCGAAGCCGATAGCGGACCATCTGAGAAGTATTGGTGAAGCATATAAGGTTATGTCGGTCGATTTATTGCAGGTAAATGCGTACATTAAAACTCTTGAGGACTATTTAGATATTGTTGACCCCGGTGGGCCGCGGCCGGCACAGCCAAAATCTGTCATGGGGGCCGATTTCTATAAAGAAATCAAAGAGAGTTTGGACGAGCGCGTGAAGCTTGTCGCCCGCCAAGGACCGAAAAATGATCCGTGAGCTTCAACGCGCTCGCAGGCGCCGTGACTTGGAGCGCATGAAGGCTAAGGCCCGCCGGGTCTATCCTGATGTGCCGCAGGCTCCCAAGTGGGCCGATCACCTCGCCGTATGCTCTTGCGCTCTCTGCAGCCGTAGTCGCAAGTTCCTTGGTCCAACGGTGCAGGAGCGCCGCTGGAACTCTGCTTACACCGAACAAGCCGCCAAATAGAAGGGTGTCGGTTTACCCGACATCCTCAATGCGGGGCATTCGTGTGACACGAATACCCGGCCAAGCCATCGCCCTAGGTATGGCCATCATGGCCATACCTTGACTGCCTTTGGAGCAGGTCCACTAGGACGCTCTCCGTTGAAAAACGGCTCCATCAGGCGCGTCTCGTCTCGCCCTTCCGCATGGCCAGGGCGATCTTCCTTGCGGTGGTGTCGGCGACCTTCTTGAGCGGGTCATCCCTCAAGTGCGCATATATCTCGGTCGTGCTCGCCTGCTTGTGCCCGAGCACCTTGCCGACCAGGTAGAGCGCCGCCCCGCCCGCCACGGCGAAAGAGGCGAACGAGTGCCGCAGATCATGCAGCCGAAGCTCCGGCATCCCGGCGGCATCCCGCACATCGCCCCACGCCTTCGATAGGCCCGCGATGTGCCCTTCATCGCCCCGCGTGGCGGGGAAGACGTATGGCTTGCCCTTCTGGCGCGTCACGCCCTTTAGGATCTCAATTGCCGGCTCTGGCAGGGGCGTGACCTTGGCCCCTGTCTTGCTGTCCGGAAAGCGGATCAACCCCCGCTTAAAGTCCACCCAGTCCCATTGCAGGCTCTCGATTTCGCCGCGTCGGCAGCCCGTGAGCATCAGGAGCCGAATGCACGCTGCAAATGCGGGGTGGATCTTCATGCGCGCCTCGAGGTCAGCAATGGCCCCCGCCAGCTTCGCGACCTCCTCTTCCGAGAGGAAGCGTTCCATCTTCTCCTGCTTGAACAAGCGCACGCCCGCGGCAGGGTTGCTCGCGATGATTCCCCGGCCAACGGCGAACGACAGCATCGCTCGCAGCGTCGCTGTGGCTCGGGCAGCGATGCCTTTGCCGCCGGTGACACGTGCCGCGCCGCGCGCCTTCGTCTTCGTCGTGCGCGCAGATTTCCCTTCGGCAACATCGGTCTGGAAGCGGGCGATGTCTGCCTTCGCCAGATCCTTCACGGCCCGCGCGCCGAGGAGCGGCTTGACGTGGGCGCGCAGGATGGCCGCGTCGGTGTCCCAACTCCGCTGCTTCTTGTTTGGCCGCTCGGACGGCCCCTCCTTCAGGTAAAGGTCGGCAAGTTCGCCCACGGTCGCCGCCGTGCGTGCCGCCTCCTTCACTGCCAGGGGATCGATGTCGTGAAGTGCCAACCCGCGTAAAGCCTCGCGCGCCTTCTCGCGGGCATCATCCACCGTCCAGGGCGACCCATGGCGCCCAATGGTGAGCCGGCGTGACCTGCCGCCCTGCGGCGTGCGATATTGCAGCACATACGATTTGGCACCGTTGGGGGTGATGCGCAGGCCGAAGCCCTTCACCTCCGAATCCCATATGAAGAACTGGGCTGCGGCTGGCTCCGCAGCGTCCACCATTCTCTTCGTCAAACGTGCTGACATGGCCTTCTCCGTAAGCGCCATGTAAGCACGAGGCAGCAATTTCAAGCAATGTCGAGCAATGAGCAGCAATCTCGATATTCGATTATCGTCATCAAAAATCAGTGGAAATCGCTGATTTGCAATCTCCATCAATCTCGGGCAAAGAGTAGCTGAAGGCATTCGTAATGCGTGGGTCGGGGGTTCGAATCCCTTCCGCGGCACCATTCGACCATCTACTGACGTCGATCGGCGTCGAAAAATAGAACAAAATCAATCGGTGCCCGGCCCCGAGCGTTGCGGGGCGTCGATGGTCGTCTGTTGGCATCAATGCCCACACGATGCCCCTGTCGGACGTTGCTGTCCGCGCTGCGAAGCCCCAGCCAAACCCTGTGAAACTGTCGGAGCGGGAGCACAAGGCGGTTCGGACGATCGCTAAGGTGACTTGACTGCTCAGCATCGCGCGCGCCGAGCTTGGGACGCGTCCGATCTCGGAAATCACAGCTGCCGAAGTGCTCAAAGTCCTGAAATCGGTCGACGAACGAGGAAATCACGAGACGGCAAAGCGCCTGCGCGCGACGATCGGCGGCGTCTTCCGATATGCCATTGCCACAACGCGCGCGGAGAATGATCCGACCTACGCTCTCAAGGGCGCCTTGACCGCGCCGATCGTGACGCATCGCGCTGCCATCACGGATCCGAAGGGGCTTGGCGCGTTGCTCCGGGCGATTGAAAGCTTCGATGGCCAGCCGACCACGCGCGCGGCTCTTCGGCTGATGCCGATCCTCTTTCCACGGCCAGGTGAACTGCGCATGGCGGAGTGGAGCGAATTCGATCTGGAGAAGGGAGAGTGGACGATCCTTGCATCTCGCATGAAGATGCGGCGGCCCCATCGCAGCCAACTTCCTCGACAGGCTATTGAAATCCTGCGCGAGCTGCACGCGATCACTGGTCGCGGTAAGCTCCCATTTCATTCCGTGCGGACCGTCCTTCGCCCGATCAGCGAGAACTCCCTCAATGCCGCTCTTCGGCGCCTGGGCTACGCGAAGGACGAAGTCACGGCCCATGGCTTCCGCGCAACCGTCTCCACGCTGCTGAACGAGAGCAGCTTGCGGCACGCCGATGCCATGGAGTAGCAGCTCGCCCTCATCGAGGCTGACGATGTTCTACGAGCTAATGTGCGCGGCGAGCACTGGGATGAGCGCGTCCGGTTCCTCGCCGCATCCGGGACCTCGGCCGACGGCGGGCTCCTGGCCCTGATCCTGCTGACCTCCTCCGGGCCGCGGCGCCCTGTCCCGTCATGATGTGACGTGGACGTCCACCGTCATGCCGCCGAAGGCATTGCTGCCGCCGATGAAGCTGCCCTGGACTGGGATGGCCTGGCGGATGTCGCGCACCACCGCGACCGGGATGAGATTGAACCCGCCCATGCTGCGATTGGTGGGATCGAACGGGATCCAGCCTGCTCCGGGCACGAACACTTCCGCCCATGCGTGGGTGGAGCCCATGCCCTGAGACCCCACGAAAGTTCCGGCCGGGTTGTAAAGATAGCCCGACACGATGCGCGCGCCGAAGCCGAGGCTGCGGACCGTCTCCACGAACAGCACCGCGAAATCGCGGCATGAGCCCCAGCCGCGATCGAGGGTTTCCGTCGGCGATTGCGTGCCCTCCTCGTCGCGGCTCTGATAGGAGATCTGCCGGGAAACGCCGGCGCTCAGATCCTTCAGCAGCGAGAGGGTGTCGGTGGAATTCCCCCGGACGAAACCCATCGCCCAGCTCCGCAACCGTCCGCTGGCATCAGGAAACTGGGGGACCGCCAGCGCGCCGAGATCAGTCCATTCGTCGGCGGAATAGCTGAACGGAAAGGACGTGGCAGTGCCCGCGATGGCGAACACCGGCCATGGCACGGCATCGAGCTGGAGTTCTGTCGTGCTCTCGATGACCAGTTGATCGCCGGACGTCGAGAAGGTCGCGGTGGCGACCGCGTTGCCGAAGACATCCTGAGCCCAGTCCACCGTTGCCGCGGGGGTCAGCAGCAGCTGGTTCGACGTCACCCGAAGGTCGCGGCTTTCCCGGGGGCGGAGCATCAGTCGATGCGGTCCGAAGGTCACCGGCCGATGGAAGCGATAGGTGGTGGTGTGGCGGATCTGGAGAGGGATCAAGGGCGCTCCGTGGGGCTCTGCCGCGCTTGAGCGTCTGGCCAGGCTGCGCAAACAAAAGCGCACCTGGCGAGCCTGGGGTCAGGTCTGCTCAAAGGGGGCTGGGTCATCAGCTTAGCACATGGGCGGGCTACCGCCTTGTTGAATTGATTGACGTATAAATAATGTTGCACACTCGCGAATATCGGAGCATAGTGATCTGGTCGATACAAAGCCTGATCAATTGGTTTTGCGCAGATTTGTATTTTGCGCCCATCCAGAAATTCTCGCCAGAAAATGCGATGTCGACGACTGGCCATGGGCCGGTGAGCTAATTATCGAAATTGAGAGGGTTTCCCATGACTGAGGGAACCGTGAAGTGGTTCAACGCCCAGAAGGGCTTTGGATTCATCGCTCCCGATGCGGGCGGCAATGACGCGTTCGTCCATATCAGCGCTGTCGAGCGCTCCGGCCTTGGCGAACTGCGCGAAGGCCAGAAGGTGGGCTTTGAGCTCGTCGCCGATCGCAAGAGCGGGAAGATGTCCGCGGACATGCTCAAGGATCTGAGCTGACCTGATGGCCGGCAGCCTGAGACTTTCAGGACTGCCGGACTGATCATTGTTGCCGAAGGCTGACCGCGGATGTACCGGCAGCTCCGGTGGTGATGTGCCATCCCTTTGCCGAGCAGAGCGGCCGACGCCCTGTGGCCCTTGATGGTCGCAGGGCGTTTTTCGTTTCGCCGGCAGGATCGACCCACGTGCCCGAGAGGAGACGGCCATGGCCAAAGGACAGATGCGCGGCAATCGCGAAACCAAGAAGCCGAAGAAGGTCAAGGTGCCCGAGCCGCCGGCGTCGTTCGTGAAGGGGTCTCCCGTTTCCTTGGGTCCGCCCAAGAAGAAGGGGTGAGGTGCTGTCATGAACGTCCGCACCCGTGAAACCACGGTCACGTTCGACCACGCCTTCCACCTCAGCGACGCGGACGGCGACCTCCCGGCGGGAACCTACCGTCTCGTCATCGACGAGGAGCAGCTTCTCGGCGTCTCATTCCTGGCCTACCGGCGCATGGCGACGATGCTGCACACGCCCGCCCTCGCGGCGCCTGCGGGGCGAAGCAAGTGTCTTTCGGTGAATGCCGCCGAACTCGATGCCGCCGTGTTGAAGGACCAGCAGACATCCGCGAGGGCGCGTGAAGCTCCTTCGACGGACGCGCTCCTCCTTTGACGGACGGCCCGCAAACAGGAGGCTTCCATGACCCTTCAGTTTCCCAACGCGAGCCGCGTCTTTGATCCCGTCAGACGCTGCGTGACCTTCTGGGGACACGATTCCGCGTTCGAGATCGCGTTCCATCTCGACGCCGATGTCCTG
The DNA here is from genome assembly GCF_023571765.1 of Xanthobacter aminoxidans. GTDB lineage: Bacteria > Pseudomonadota > Alphaproteobacteria > Rhizobiales > Xanthobacteraceae > Xanthobacter > Xanthobacter aminoxidans. The sequence continues at coordinate 51,295 of NZ_JAMJXC010000005.1, forward strand.
ACCCGGTTCAGTCCCCAGAGCGGCCAGGACGAGGCGGCCTCCCTGCGCACCTTCGACACCAACCGGCAGCGGATCGAGCGCGCCGCGAGCGGCGTGTATGCGCGGCGGCGGCAGAGCTTCCACCGCCTGTCCACGTCCGACTTCTAGGGCCCACCATCGGCCGGCGCCCCGGCCCCCTTCGCGCGATCGCACGCGAGCGGCGCGTCGCACGCCGTGCCTCCGGCAAGAAAGGCGTTCGATCGCATGAACAAGGGCCTCCACATCGTTTTCCAGTCGCTCGACGCGGAGCACGTCCTCGCCCGGGTCATCTGGCGCGAGCAGGACAGCGGCGGCGGCAGCCTCACGCTCGAGATTCCTGTCCGCAACAGCGCGGCCGCTCCCAAGAGCACCGAGCAACTCCAGGCCGATGCCCGCGCCCTTGCCGTCCGCTTCGCCCGGGCCTTCGCGGACACCATCCAGGATTAGTGCGGTGTCCCGCCGGTCAGGAGACCGCACGCGAAGCTGCGTCTTAAGGCCCCAACACGAACGAATGCTCGAACCCCACCCCGATGGTGATCTGGTTGGGGCTTCCGGACAGTGTCGTCACGGGGCTCGCCGCTGCGGCGCCCGCCAAGCGCTGGTAGCTGCCGTAGAGGGTCGTCGTCCAGTCCGGTGACACCTCATAGGACAGGGACGAGGTGAGGCCGACGGACTTGATGCCGCCACCGGGCGCGTAGGGGGCGATGTGGCCGTTCAGCGCCGCGGCGAGGGGCGAGACACCGAATTCCGTCTGCATCAGCGCGCTGTCGGCCAGCGACAGGCGCGGCCCGATGGACCAGGTGAACAAGCCCTGCTTCTGCACGACATCGGCCGAGAGGTTGGCGGCAAGGCCACCGGAGCTGCCGAGGCCCTGGAGCAGCTCCACGCGGGTCCGCAATATGCCGGCTATTGGCCAGTATTCGGCGAATCCGCCGCCCTCCAGCGCCCAGGAATAGCCTGGCAGTCCAGGCAGGATGCCGCTCGGCCGCCCCTCGCGGATGCCCGCGAGCGGGCCGAGGCTGAAAGCGCCGAGATTGAACAGGCTGAAGCCGAAATTGTCGTCGGGCGCGCCGAAAGTCGCCGGCTCGTCTGCGCGCCGGATGTCGAACGAGGGTGAGAAGAACGGCCCGAAGGTCCGCGCACCGTCAAAGGACGGCCCCAGACTGAAGCTGCCGCCAAGCGTGACGATCCACGCGTCGGCGGCGGCGGACGTGGTCGAAGCCGAAGCCGTGCCGGCGTCCTGCGCCTGCGCCCCGCACGGGGCCGAAACGGCCAGCATCAGGAGGAGTGCGGGAAGCGGCCTAGCCATCGCCGGCTCCAGCCACCTTGTCGATCTTGATCGCAAGCTTCTTGATGCGATGCCAGAGGCTGCGCTCGGTGATGCCGAGTTTCTCGGCGGCGCGGGCCTGCACGCCGCCGCTGTCCTTGAGGGCCTTCAGCACGAATTCGCGCTCGATGCGGGTCAGCTCGCCGTCGAGATCACCGTTGAGCGTGTGAGGCTGTGCATCGGCTTCGCCGGTCGCCTCGAACAGCAGCAGGTCGCTGGGACCCACCAGATCGCTCCGCGCCACGATGGCGGCCCGCTCCATGCAGTTCTGCAACTCTCGCACGTTCCCCGGCCAGCGGTAGCGCGTCAGCAGGGCCTGCGCCTCGGGGGACAGGCCCTTGATGCGCTTGCCCATGTCGCGCGCCGCGGCGGCAAGGAAATGGTCGGCGAGGAGCACGATGTCGTCGCTGCGCTCGCGCAGCGGCGGCAGGGGGATGGGGAAGACCGCGAGGCGGTAGTAAAGGTCCATGCGGAAGGTGCCGGCCGCGATCTCCTTCTGCAGATCCTTGTGGGTGGCGGCGATGATCCGCACGTCCACCGATACGCTCTTGCTGCTGCCCACAGGTTCGAAGCTCTGCTCCTGCAAGGCGCGCAGCACCTTGGCCTGAACCGGCAGGGGCATGTCGGCGATCTCGTCGAGGAAGAGCGTGCCATGGTCAGCGGCAGCGAAGCGGCCCTCGCGGGCGCCGGTGGCTCCGGTGAAGGCGCCCTTCACGTGGCCGAACAATTCGCTCTCGATCAGGGTCTCCGGAATGGCGGCGCAGTTGACCGCGACGAAGGGCAGGTCGCGCCGTGGGCTCTTGTAGTGGATGGCCCGGGCCACAAGCTCCTTGCCGGTGCCGCTCTCCCCCAGCAGCAGCACGCTGGCGCGGCTCGGCGCCACCTCCGTGACTTGGCGCAGCACGTCGCGGAAGGCCGGGCTGTCGCCCACCAGATTGTCGAAGCGGTAACGTCCCTCCAGCTCGGAGCGCAGCCGCGCATTCTCGCTTTCCACGGCCTTGAGCCGCAGCGCCCGCGCCATGGTGGCGACCACGTCGTCGAGGTCGAGGGGCTTGGCCACATAGTCGAAGGCGCCGTCCTTGACGAGATCCACCGCGCCCCGCACCGAAGCATAGGCTGTCATGATGATGACCGGCAGGTCGGGCCGCTCCTGCTTCAGCGCCTTCAAGAGGTCGCTGCCGCCCCGCCCGGGCATGCGCAGGTCGCTCAGCACCAGGTCCACCGGCTGGCTGGCGCAATAGGCGAGCGCCCTGGCGACGGTGTTGGTTGAGACTGCCTCGAAGCCGCGCTCGGCGAGGGCTGCCTCCAGCACCTCCCCGTGGCGGACCTCGTCGTCGACGATGAGTATCTTCGCGGCCATACGCGGCATCACCCCTGTTTGCCGAGCGGAAGGCGGATGGTGAAGATGGCGCCACGCTCCGGTGCGTCGGCACACGTCACCTCGCCGCCATGCACCTCCACGGTGGACCGCACGGTCGCGAGCCCGAGGCCGGTGCCGTTCACCTTGGTCGTCACGAAAGGCTCGAAAAGGGTGGCCCGCACGTCTTCCGGGATGCCCGGGCCGTTGTCCTCGACATGGAGCACGGCCGCGTCCGCCTCGAGCTCCGCACGCACGATGATGTGGCCGCCATCGCCGGCGGCGTCCATGGCGTTGATGATGAGGTTCAGCAGCGCCTGGTGCAGCAGATCCTTGTCGCCCTGGATCGGCAGCGGGTGGTCCGGCAGGCGGGCGATGAGGCTGATGTTGCGGCGGCGCAGCTCCGGCGCCACGAAGTCGAGGGCCGGCCGGACGATGAAGGTGACGAGATCGAGCGGGACCGCGGTGCATTGCGGGGGCCGGGCATAGTCCAGCAGGTCCTTCACCAGCCGGTCGATGCGCTGCACCTCGTCGAGGACGAACATCATCAGCCGGTCCTCGCCGGGCGCCATGGGGGTCTTGCGGCGCACCAGCTCCGCCGACGTCTTGATGATGCCGAGCGGGTTGCGGATCTCGTGGGCGATCACCGCCGCCGCCTGCCCGAGCGTCGCGAGCTGGGCCCGGTGGCGCGTGGCGGTCTCCCGGTCGCGCAGGGTCTGGAGCTGCTCGGTCATCGCATTGAAGCCGCTGGCCAGCGCCTCGATCTCGCGCCCGCCGGTCTCGCGCACGCGGATGGCATAGTTGCCCTCGGCCACCGCGCGCACGCCGCGGGTGAGGTCATGCAGGGGGCGGCTCATGCGCCTTGAGATACTGAAGCCCACCAGCAGCGACAGCACGCCCGCAACCGCCGCCAGGGCGCCGAAGAGCGAGACGGTGCCGAGCCGTTCGAACGTCGCCGACGTGCCGTTGAGCCGGCAGGCGATGATGCCCACGAGACGTCCGCTGTCGTCACGAAGGGCACTGAACGCCGCCGCCGGCCCCAGGCCGAAGCTGCGCCTCTGGATGGCGAGGGGCGCGCCGGCGCTGAGGGCCGCCAGCGACTCCGGCGGCACCGGCAGCGGGGTCCGCCTGAGGTCTTCGAGATCGCGCAATTGACCGCCCTCGGTCACCTCGATCAGGTGCAGGTCGAGCGAGCGGATGGTCTGCGGGGCGGTGAAGAACTGCTCATCCAGCAGATTGGCGATGAAGAGGAAGCCTGCCTGGTCGCCGATGCGCACCGGCTGCACCGCTCCGACCATCATGGCGCGGTGCCCGCCCTGCCGGACGAAGAAGATGGACGCGACCGCCTTGAGCGGCAAAGGCTGCATCAGTTCCAGGTCGCCGGTCGAGAACAGGACCGTGCCGTCCGCCGTGTAGAGGCGCACGAAATCATAGCCCACGGTGGTGAGCAGGTCGGCGAACGGTGCGATGGGCTCGGTGCCGCCCCGCGACACGGCGGCGGCGACGACGGCGGTGGCGCGCTGGGCCTCCTCGCGGCCCTCCGCAGCCTCGTTGGCCATGAAGGTCGCGATCTCGCCGATCCACTGCTCCACGTTGCGCTCGAACGTCACCGAGATGACCTCGGCGGCGATGAAGCTCGCCACCAGCACGGGCGGCACGCTGACCATGACGAAATAGAGGGTGAGCCGCAGCCGCAGGGGCAGCAGCGACCACCAGTTCAGCCAACGCGAACCGCGCCGTCGCGTCATACGTCCTAGGACCTCTTGTTCCCGGCGCTGGCCTTCAGGGTGGGCGCGGCGTCGCAGCGTTGCAGCGTGGCGGCCGCGCGGTGCCAGTGGAGGGCGCGGCCGAACGCCTTGATCCCAATGAAACCTGTCACGACGATGGCGTCGGCGCCGTCCGGCGTGATGGCCACGGAATAGCGTGCGCCGGCCTCCGGATCGTAGATCCAGCCGCCTTCCCAACCGTCACCGCCCGGCGCGACGCCGGACATCACCTCCATGCCGCAGAGGGGGCGATCGCGCAGGGTCAGGTCGGCATTGTTCTCGTCGCGCACGGGCTGCGCATGCGCGTCCAGCGGGGACTTCAGCCACACGATGCGTCCGCAGAGCCTGTCGCCGCACGGCGCGATCTCAACGGCGCCCTCGCCATCCTCGGTCATCCAGACGCCGGTGACGTCCGGCGCGGCGCAGGCCGCGGTCACCAGACCCAGCGTCAGGAGGCCGGCGATCAGGTTTCGCAAGGGGCCAGCTCCGGCTTCGCAACGGCATCGACTTCGGCATCGTCCCCATAGCCGACGAGCACAACGCCCAGCAGGATGAGGCCGATGCCGGCGGCGGTGCGCGCGTCCACCGTCTCGCCGAACGCGAGCCAGGCGAACAGCGGCACGCTCACATAGCTCAGCGCCGTCAGGGGGAAGGCGCGGCTGAGGGCGGTCGTGCGCAGCACCAGCATCCACAGCACGTAGGTCGCAAGGTAGAGGCCGACGGCCAGCCACGCGAACGCGGTTCCGGCTGCGGCGGCGAGGAAGTCCAGCCCCAGCGGAATGTCGCCGATGGCCTCGGCGGCGCCCTTGAAGGCAAGCTGGGTCGCGGTGTCCACGGCGAGGAAGACGGCGACGAGGATCAGGGTCGCGACGGTGGCGGGACGCAGCGTCATCGCGCGCTCTCCCTGCCCAGCCGTCGCAGGTCGGGGTCCCAGCGGGGGAAGGCCAATAGTGGGGCGGCGAGGCGTAAGACGGCGTGGAGCGCCCGGTTGCGAGCCTTCACCAGATGCGTGCGCGGCTCCAGCGCGCTGCCGAAGCGCAGCTTGGACGCATAGGCGGTCTGCCCGGTCTGCAGGTAGCGCCGGCCGATGCGCTGGCAGAAGCGCACGTTTTCCAGCCAGCTCAAGGCGTAGAGATCGTGCGCGGGGCCGAGCGGATAGGCCATGCCGAGGAACTTGTCGATCACCCGGTCGGGCTCGACGAACAGAAGGTTGAAGGCGGCAAGCTGCCCGCCCACCCGATAGCAGGCGAAGACGGCATCGGTGCCGAGCGCCCGCGACACGGTTTCGAAATAGCCGTCCGGCAAGTCCTCGAAATCGCCGTAGCGCACCTGGCTGCGGGTGCGGGTGGCCTCATAGAGGGCGCGCACCTCCCCTTCCATACCGGCGAGGGAGGTGCGCCACTCCACCTCCACCCGTTCGGCCCGCTTCATCTTGCGCCTTAGATCCTTGCGGGTGGCCGGCGAGAGGCGGGCGAGATAGCCATCGAGATCGCCGGTGCCGTCGAGGTCCAGCACCGCGACCGGCAGGCTCTCCACCGCGAAGTAGCGGGCGGCGGCCAGATGCGGCGCCAGCAGCGCCAGCTCGCGCGGGGCAAGATCCTTGAACACCACGAGCCCGGTGCCGCGTCGCGCCGCCTCCGCCTCGACAGCGGCGATGAGGCCTGCGACGGCCTCCGCCCGGCCGGCCTCGCACAGGTGCGGGTTCAGCGCCACCGGGCAGGCGTCGGTAAAGGTCGAGCCGACGCCGAGCATCCGCCATTCCAGGAGACCGGGCGCGCGGCGCGCGAGGCGATCGCAGAAGGCGGCCAGAGGTCCGTCCTGCAACGGGGTGTCCAGCCGGTATTTCAGGGTGAACAGCGGGGCCGCTGCGGCAAGGCCCGAGCGGTCGCTCACGCTGACCGCCGCCAGCTCCATGGCGGCCGGCGGGGAGGTCTCACAGGCCGCGAGATAGGCCCACCCCTCGCTTTCGGGCGGGCGGGCGGCCTTCCAGGCCGTGGCATCGATGCCGGCCATGCCGGACACCGTGCGGATAAGCGGGGCAACCGGCGCGCGGGCCGGTTCCCCGGGCCAGTCGCCGACCAGGGCATCATGCGACATGCGCCACCTGTCCCTGGGGAGGCTGTATGTGGGGCGGCTGTGTGTGGGGGGCCTGCCGTTCGGCACGGCCGGCTGTCGCCCGGCGCGGCTCGCTTGCGGGTTGGCGCAGCGGCGCCTCCACCACGCCCCGGATGAAGGCCGAGATCCGGTCGGTGACGAGATGGCGCTGCCGGTCGAGGGTCACGAGGTGGTAACTGTCGTCGAGCACCAGGCAATCCACGGTGCCGCCAAGGCGGCGTTGCAGCAGCACGGCGTTGTTGAAGCTCGCCACATCGTCGTGGCGGGCATGGGCGATGAACACGGGCTGGCGAATGTTGCCGAGCTGCGGCTTCAGCTCCGCCACCAGCCGCCACAGCTGCCGCAACGCCGCGGAGGGCGTGCCGAGGCTGCCGGCATCGGTATCGCCCAGCCGCATGGCGCGCACGATCACGCTGCGGATGCGCTCATCCTTCAGGCCGTAGGGCTCGCGCTCCACGAAGCGATAGCGCCGGCCCAGCGGGGTGTTGATGAGGAGGCGCAGCAGGAAGCCGTAGCGGGGGATGGACCAGCCGTCATAGCGCAGGGTCGGCGCCAGCATCACCACGCCGTCCACGCTCTCGGGATTGCGCGCGGCGAGCAAGGCGGCGAGCAGCGCGCCCATGGAGAGGCCACCCACGATCACCTTGGTGCAGCGCGCCTCCAGTGTCGCGAGGGCAGCCGCGGCGCTGGCGTACCAATCCTCGATCGTCGTCGTCGCCAGCTCCGCCTCGGTGCCGCAATGGCCGGCGAGCTGGCAGCACAGCACGGTGGCACCGGTGGCGGCGAGCCGCCGCGCGACCTCGCGCAGTTCCACCGGGGTGCCGCCAAGTCCGTGGATGAGCAGCACCCCGACGGGGCCGCCCTCGATCATGATGCTGCGGTCGAGAGGCATGGGTTTCTCACAGGCTGGATGCGACGAGGGCGACACCGGCGGTGACGAGGGCGGCTCCGGCGTATTGCCGCGGCGCGATCCGCTCGCCGAGCCACAGGTGGCTCGCCACCGTGACGCCGAGGATGTTGAGGCTGGCGACGGGAAAGGCGATGGCGAGCGGCACCAGCGCAAGGATGCGCGTCCACACCAGGAACTCGATGGCGTAGATCATCAGCCCCGCGATCAGCCATGGCTCGGCCATCAGCCTCAGGGCGAAGCGCCCCACGCCGGTGCTGACGGCCGGAAGGCGGTCGGCGCCGCGCTTGAAGGCCAGCTGCCCGGCCACGTCGCAGGCGACGGAGGCGGCGAACAGGGCGACGAGGGACACGCTCATTGCAGGATGTCCCCCATGTGCCGGAGGATGCGGCCGTTGGTGACGCCGTTGACGGCGTTGGCGTTGCCGTGGGGATCGTGCCGCTGGTCGCGGTCCAGATAGGCGCAGAGGGCGCGCAGCGCGCCATTGTCGCCCTCCGGCGAATAGTCGCCGCACACATCCATGCCCAGAACCGGCCGGTGCTCGGCGAAGAGGGTGATGGCCTGAAGCACCTTGTGGAGGGGAAGCCGGCCCTGATCCCAGTTGGTCACCGCCTCGTCCGGGCCCAGCACATCCTTGTCGAGGGTGATCCAGAGCGGCGTGTGCGGCAGCTCGGCGGCGATGGCCTCCACCCGTTCCGCGAAATCGCCGTCCTCGAGGCCGTCCCAGCGCAGGCCGTCGGCCCCGATCCCCGCCGCGCCGCGCACGCTCGCGACCTCGAAGCCGGGTCCGGCATAGAAGGTGGCGCCGGCCGCCAGCGGATGCATCTGAAGGCGCCCGGAGCGCAGGAGCGGCAGATCCGCGCCCTTCAGCTGCGGCGCGCTGAGATCGGAGCTGCACGGGCCCAGCGTCACCACCCGCGCCACGTTCCGCTGCTCCAGAAGGCGGCTCACCCACGAGCCGCAATTGAGCGTGCGGGGAAAGCGGGTCCAGTCCGGATGGTTGTCGAAATGCACCACGCTGACCGGCTGATCGAAGCGCGACACCAGAAGGTGACTCAGGTGATGGAAGTCGCCCGAGCCATAGAAGCAGATCTCGCCGCGCGTCGGCGGGCCGAGCCGGTCGGCCAGCGTCCTGAGCGCGCTCCGGCCCGCCAGAAGGCGCAGCCGGGGCGCAAGGTCGCGGGCAAGGAACAGGTCGGCGTCACAGCCGGGCAGGCCGGCCATGACCTCGTCCTGCACGGTGAGTGCACCGTCCAGATCGATGACCTTGATGCGCATGGCGCTCACCGGGGCGTCACGCGGGTGAACAGCTGGTCCATCAGCGCCAAGGCAAGGTCGATCTCGGCGTGGCTGATGGTCAGCGACGGCGCCAGCGTGATGACGTTCTTGTGGTAGCCGCCGATGTCCAGCACCAGCCCGAAACGCTCGCCGCCCTGGACGAGATCGCCCTTCAGCGCCTCGTCCACCATGCGGTCGACGATGGCCTTGGAGGGGGTGAAGCTGTCGTGCGGCTCGCAGATCTCCACCCGCAGCGCGAGGCCGAGGCCGTCCACGTCGCCGACGATGGCGTGCTTCGCCTTCAGCTCGTTCAGGCCGTCGAGGAAACGGGCGCCCTTCTCGGCCACGGAGGTGGCGAAATCCTCCTCCTGCATCATGCGCATGGCCTCCAGCGCCACCGCGGTGCCGAGCGGATTGGCATTGAAGGTGGAATGGGTGGAGCCGGGCGGAAACGCCTGCGGATTGATGAGCGCCTCGCGCGCCCACAGGCCGGACAGGGGATTGAGCCCGTTGGTGAGAGCCTTGCCGAACACGATGATGTCCGGCGCCACGCCGAAATGCTCGATCGACCACAATTTGCCGGTGCGGTAGAAGCCCATCTGGATCTCGTCCACCACCAAGAGGATGCCGTGGCGGTCGAGCACCTCCTTCAGCTCCGGGAAGAAGTTCGCGGGCGGGATGACATAGCCGCCGGTGCCCTGGATCGGCTCCACATAGAAGGCGGCGTATTCGCACTTGCCGGCCTTGGGGTCCCACACGCCGTTGTATTCGCTCTCGAACAGACGGGCGAACTGCTGCACGCAGTGGTGGCCGTATTCCTCCTTCGTCATGCCGCGCGGGCCGCGGAAATGATAGGGGAAGGGGATGAAGTGGGCGCGCTCGCCGAAATGGCCGAAGCGGCGGCGATAGCGGTAGGACGAGGTGATGGCCGAGGCGCCCAGCGTCCGGCCGTGGTATCCCCCCTCGAAGGCGAACATCAGGCTTTTGCCGTCGCAGGCGTTGCGCACCAGCTTGAGGGAATCCTCGATGGCCTGGGCGCCGCCCACGTTGAAATGCACCCGCCCCTTGTGCCCGAAGCGGGCCATCGTGCCTTCGGCGATCTCGGCGGCCAGCTCGATCTTCTCGCGATGCAGATACTGGCTCGCCACCTGGGGCAGGCGATCGAGCTGGCGGCGCATGGCCTCGTTCAGACGCGGATTGGCATAGCCGAAATTGACAGCCGAGTACCACATCTGAAGATCAAGGAAGGCGCGATCCTCGTCATCATAGATAAACGACCCCTCGCACCGCTCGAATATCTTCGGCTCCTGGGTGTAATGGACCGTATCCCCATGAGAGCAATAGGTCTCCTCCAGTTCACGCAGGCGGGTGCGCTCGGCGGCGGACGTTGCGACTTCGGTCTGGCGATCAAGCATGGATGTCCTCGAACATAAGACGGGAGGGGGCCGCATGGCGGCGCGCACGGAGCGGGTCCAGGAAAGCCAGGGCGTCGGCGAAGCCTGAAATTGCGCGGTGGGGGATGCCCTCGGCGGCGCAGAAGGCAGCAAGCGAACCCTTCGCCAGGACAAAGTCGGCGCGGCGGGCAAGGCAGAAGTCGGATCGCCCGTCGCCCACCAGCACCACACGGCGATTTGCGGGCACGGCGGCGCATTTGCAGGTGCCGCTTGGGCACTGTTCCCCGCGATTGGAAAAAGCCGCCTGCCAGCGGCCATTGGCCGTTTCCACCAGCCTATTGCTGGTGACCGGCAGGTCGATCCCGTTGGCGTGCAACAGGTGAATGATGGCGAGATCGAACCCGTCGGACACCACGGAGACGGTCGCGCCGCAGAGCCAGGCCCGGGTGACGAAGGCGGCGAAGTGCGGATCGAGCTTCACATCGGCGAGGGCTGCCAACATGGCGGCGCGTGGCGCTTCCAGCAAAGCGACCTGCCGCGACATGCATTCCCGCGAGCCGATGCGGCCGGCGCACCACTCTTCTTCGATTTCCTGCCAGCCCCCATCCGCGAATGTCGCGAGCAGAAGATCCGTGGTGTCGACGAGGCTTATGGTGCCGTCAAAATCGAGAGCGAAGTGAAGTTGCATTTGGCCTCACGAACTGCGTCCCTTCCCAACGCAAGCGTGGTGCCAGTTGCTAACTGACTGATACAATTACGTTATCCGTGGAAGCGTGATGGCGGCCTGCCCCGAGATGCGAAGGTTCCTCCAAAAATTGGAGAGGCGCCCAGGCGGAACGCCATAGAGACGCGCTTCTCGCCCGCGCCGTGATGGGTGCGGCGCATGGATCGAAGTCAGCGCGCCACGCCGCCGGCTTCGATCGATCCGAACTTGCCGCGATAGTCCTGCGGGTTCACGCCCAACCGCCGGCGAAAGGCGCGCCGCATCCTCTCTTCGTCGGCGAAGCCGCAGCGAACCGCGATTTCCTTGATGCTCTGCCGTGTCTCCTCGAGTGCCCGGCGGGCGGCATCGAGCCGCAATTCCTCCACCACCTTCGCCGGTGTGCGGCCGGTCCGCGCCGCATAGAGCCGGGCGAAGGTGCGCGGGCTCATGGATACGCGCTCGGCGAGCGTCTCCACCCGCAGGTCCTGGTCGAGGTGGTCGCTGATCCAGCTGTGCAGGGCCTCGAAGCCGCCGTCGTCCGCCGCCTGCAAGGCCAGCGGAACGCTGAACTGGGTCTGCCCTCCGCCACGCTTCAGGAAGACCACCAGCCGCTTGGCGACGCGGATGGCCTCGGCGTGGCCGCGGTCGTCCTCGATCAGGGCGAGCGCCAGATCGATGCCCGCGGTCACGCCTGCGGAGGTCCAGACGGGACCATCGTGCTCATAGATCGCATCCGGTGACACCGTCAGGTCTGGATAGCGATCCTGAAGCAGCCGGCAGGAGCCCCAGTGCGTCACCACCCGCCGCCCGCCCAAAAGCCCGGCTGCCGCCAGCACGAAGGCGCCCGTGCAGACGGAGCAGACCCGGCGGATGCCCCCGGCGCGATCGGAGATCCATGCCAGCAGGCGGGGCTCGCATGCGGCCAGGTGCACCCCCGGCCCACCGACGACCACCAGCGTATCCACCTCACCCACACCGGAGAGCGGCTGGCTCATCAGCTCCAGTCCCGACGACGTTCGCACCAGCCCGCCCGCCACCGACGCCACCGTCAGGCGGTAGGGCGGCGCGGCGCCTTCGGAGGTCTCGCAGGACAGCTCGAACGCTGCCAGCGGACCGGAGAGGTCGAGGACCAGGGCGTCGGGGAACACCACGAAGACGACGTGTCGCTGCTGCAAGCCGCCCTCCATCGCGTTGCCGGTCGTTGGCAGGAAAGGTGGGTAGAATGTCGTTTCCGCCGCGCCCTGTCATGCCCAATCTCATGCCGCAGCATCGAGAGGGAACGACGTGACTAAAACAACATTGGACATCGGACTTCTCTTTTTCCCCGGCATGACCCAGCTGGACGTCACGGGACCATTTGAAGTCCTGGCCCGCCTGCCCGGCGCCCGGATGCATCTGCTCTGGAAATCTATCGAGCCGATCACGAGCGACGTGGGGCTTACCCTCATGCCGACGACCACTTTTGCGGACTGCCCGCAACTGGATGTGCTCTGCGTCGGTGGCGGTCCGGGGCAGATGGCGCTGATGGATGACGAGGAGGTCATGGCCTTCGTCGCCCGGGCGGGCGCGGGTGCGCGCTATGTGACGTCCGTGTGCGCCGGGTGTTTCATCCTCGCGGGTGCCGGGCTGCTCGATGGCTACAAGTCCGCGTGCCATTGGCTGTCGCGCGATCAGCTCGCAATCCTCGGTGCCATTCCGGTCAAGGAGCGCATCGTGGTGGATCGCAACCGCATCTCCGGCGGCGGCGTCACGGCGGGAATCGACTTTGCATTCCAGGTGGCGGCCGAGCTGTGCGGCGATGATGTCGCCAAGCGCCTCCAGCTGATGCTGGAGTATGACCCAAAGCCGCCCTTCGACATCACCGAGGACAACGCTCCGGCAGCGCTTTTGGCCGAGGTCCGGTCCGCCGCCCGCCCGCTGCTCGAGGAGCGGCTTCGCTCCAGCCAGCGGGCCGTCGCGCGGATGCAGCAGGGCAGGGGCCCGCAGGAGGCTGATCCCGCCGCGTTCCCGTCCAGCACCGGGGCATCGTGATGACCTTGCAACTGACCCGCATGGAGGAAGACGGCCAGCTCATCTTCCGGTTCGAGGATCCCGACTGCGACCTGTCGGGGGTCATCGTGGTGGACTCGCTGGCGCTGGGGCCGGCGACGGGAGGCTGCCGCTTCTGGCACTATGACGATGCGGCCGCCATGCTCTCGGACGCCCGCCGTCTCGCGCGCGGCATGAGCTACAAGAACGCGATGGCGGGTCTGCCGCTCGGCGGCGGCAAGTCCGTCATCCGGCGGCCCAATGGCGCCTTCGACCGCGCCGCCCTGTTCCGCGCGTTCGGTCGGGTCCTGGAGGAGATCGGCGGCGACTATCTGGCGGCCGAGGACGTGGGCACGACGCCGCGCGACATGGAAGTCGTGCGCTCGCAGACGCCTTTCGTCTTCGGGCTTCCGGCCGATGCAGATCAGGCCGGCGGCGATCCCTCGCCGTGGACCGCCCTCGGCGTGTTCCTCAGCATTGCCCATGTGTGCGCACGGCGGGGCCGTCCGCTTTCGCAGAGCCGGATCGCGGTGCAGGGCCTCGGCAGCGTCGGCGCGGACCTCTGCCGGCGCCTGCACGGGGCCGGCGCCGCGCTGGTGGTCGCCGACGTGCACCCGGAGGCGGCGGAGCGCCTGCGTACGACGATCCCCGTGGAGGTGGTGTCGCCGGAGGCGATCCATGCGTCCGACGTCGACCTTTTCGCGCCCTGCGCGCTCGGTGCCGGGCTGAACCAGGTCACCATTCCGCAGATGCGCGCGCGGCTCGTCGCCGGCGCGGCGAACAACCAGCTCGCGACGGAGGCGGATGCCGCCCTCCTGCACGAGCGGGGCATTCTCTACGTGCCCGACTTCGTCGCAAATGCCGGGGGCATCATCAATGTCGCGGCAGAATATCTCGGGCACGACCGCGGCATGGTCCATGACGCCGTGCACCGCATTCCCGGCCGCCTCGCGCAGGTGCTCGACCGCGCTGAGGCAAGCCGGACGTCGCCTGCGCTGGTCGCGGACGTCATGGCCCGGGAATTGATCACACGGGCCTCTGGGGCGATGGCAGAAAATGAGGGAAAACGGCCGTTGTAGCCTTTCGCCTCACAGCGCAGGATTTGCAAAGGACCAGGCGACGGCGGACCATTTTGCCCGGTTCCACCCGCCGCCTGCAACCAATCCAGGAAGCCGATACGGCTCGCAGGGGAACACCGGAAAATGAACCACGATCAAGGCATGCGGAGCCGCAGGGGTCTCCTGCGCGCGTTCTGGATATCAGGTGTCGGCGCCCTCATGGCCCTGGCCCTCGCGGCGACGCCGTCGGCTGCGGAAATCTCGGACGGAGTCGTGAAGATTGGCATCATCAATGACCAGTCCGGCCCGCTATCGGATCTTTCCGGCAAGGGGTCTGTGGTCGCCGCCAAGCTTGCCATAGAGGATTTCAGGAAACGCTCGCCCGACATCAAGGTGGAACTCCTCGTCGCCGATCACCAGAACAAGGCGGACGTGGGCGCCCAGATCGTGCGGCGCTGGTTCTCCGAAGGTGTCGACATGGTGGCCGACATCGGAAATTCGGCAGTTGCCCTCGCCATCCAGTCTCTCGGGCGAGAAAAGAACAAGCTGGTCATGTACTCCGCCGTGGGCACGGTGGAGATCACCGGCAAGCAGTGCGCGCCGACCGGGCTGGCGTGGCTCCACGACAATTACAACCTGGTCGCAGGCCCCATCCGCAAGCTGGTCGGCCAGGGGCAGGACAAATGGTTCTTCATCGCGGCCGATTACGCCTTCGGGCGCAACATGGTGGCTGAGTCCGAACGCATGCTGGGCACCGTGGGCGGCACGTCCGTCGGCTCGGTGTTCCACCCGCTTGGCAATGCGGACTATTCCTCCTTCCTCCTCCAGGCGCAGAGCTCGGGCGCCAAGGTCGTCGCCTTCGCCAACGCAGGTGAGCAGCTCGTTTCTTCCATCAAGCAGTGGAACGAGTTCAACATGAATGCCGGTCCGCAGACCCCGGTCGCGCTGCTGATGTTCCTCACCGACATCCACGGCATGGGCCTGGAGATGGCGAAGGGCCTGACGGGTGTCACCGCCTGGTATTGGGACTTGAACGACAACACCCGCGCCTTCGCCAAGCGCTTCTATGCGCTGCACGGCGCCATGCCGACGGCGCCGCAGGCCGCGGTCTATTCCGCCGTGTTCCACTATCTGAAGGCGGTGGCGGCCATCAATTCCGACGACACGGATCGCGTGATCGAGAAGATGCGCGCGATGCCGGTCGACGACTTCTACGCCCCGGGCGCCAGGCTCAGGGCCGACAACAAGCTGATCCACGATTTCTATCTGGTGCAGGTGAAGGAGCCGAAGGAACTGGAAAAGCCCTGGGCCTACTACAAGGTCCTGGAGACGATCACCGCCGATGTCGCCTATCGCCCCTTAAGCGAGAGCGACTGCCCGCTGGTTGCCGGCAAGCCGAAATAGACCGAGCGCGCCACTCCTGCCCCCGGCGCCTGCAAAAGTGGCGGGGGTGGGCGGGCATTTGAAGACGGAAGGCGGAACGTCGTGCCGAGCGAAGCTTTCGATTGCATCATTTCCGGGGGCCGGCTGATCGATCCCGAGACCGGCCGCGACGAGGTCGCCGATGTCGGGGTGAGGGACGGCGGCATCGTGCGGATCGGACGCATTCCGGAAGCGGACGGGACGCGCCGGATCGATGCGGGCGGACGCGTCGTGTGCCCCGGCTTCATCGATCTCCACGCCCACGGCCAGTGTGTCGCCGCGGACTGGATGCAGGCGTTCGACGGGGTGACGACGACGCTCGAGCTGGAGGTTGGCGTCCTTCCGGTCGGCGCCTGGTACGAGCGGCAGGAGAATGCCGGGCGGGTGCTCAACTACGGGGCTTCCGCCAGCTGGATCTTCGCCCGCAAGCAGGTGATGGCCGGCATCGTGCCCGATCCGGGCCGGCACCCGATGGAAATGATGGGGGAGGGGGCCGACAATCGCGGCGGGTGGTCGAGCGAGGTTGCGGGGGCGCGCGCGGTCGAGGACATCTGCTCCGTCATCGAGGCCGGACTGCGTGAAGGGGGGATCGGCATCGGCATCGCCCACGGCTACGCGCCGGGCGCCGGCATCAAGGAGATGACGCGGGTCTGCGACCTCGCGGCCCGCCATGCGGCGCCAACCTTCACGCACATCGCCCATATGGCCAATGCGGATCCGCTGAGTTCCGAAGACTCCTATGTCCGCATCATCGGCCTCGCCGCCGCCACCGGTGCGCACATGCACATCTGCCACCTCAATTCGACCTCGCTGCACGACATCGCGCGTTGCCGGGCGCTGATCCAGCACGCGCAGGCGCGCGGTCTGCCGGTCACGGTGGAGGCCTATCCCTATGGGACAGGCTCGACGGTGATTTCGGCGAGCTTCTTCGCGGCCACGGATTTTCCGGAGCGGACCGGGTCGGGATATGACAGCATCGAGCTGATCCACAATCGTCAGCACCTGAGGGACAGGGCCGACCTCCTTTCGGCGCGGGACGCGGACCCCGCCGCGCTGGTGGCGTGGCATTTCCTCGATATCGAGAGCGAACCGGCGTTCCAGAACCTTCTCGACCTGTCGGTGCTCTACCCCGGCGGCATCATCGCCTCGGATGCAATGCCATGGGTGGAGCCCGACGGCACCATCTATCGCGGCGAGGAATGGCCGCTGCCCCGGCGCCTGTCGTCCCACCCGCGCTCAGCCGGAACCTTCACCAAGTTCATCGGCGAGTATTGCCGCGACCGCGGCAAGATCGGCCTCGTGGAGGCGCTGGCCAAGTGCACGGTGTTGCCGGCCCGCCTGATCGAAAGTTGCTTGTCCAAAATGAAGCGGAAGGGGCGCCTCCAGGAAGGCTGCGACGCGGATATCCTCGTGTTCGATCCGGCAACCATCGCCGCCCAGGCCAGCTTTTCCCACATGACGGCGCCGGCCGCAGGGGTCGAGGCGCTGCTGGTGGGCGGGCGACCGGTCATTCTGGACGGCCGGCTCGACGCGCGCGCCCGGCCGGGGCGTGCGCTGCGTGGCCGAGGGCCGGCGCATGCATGAGGACCGTGCCGCGCGTCCTGTTCCCGTTGTCGTCGTCGCGGGCGCGCTCGGAGCCGGAAAGACGAGCCTGATCAATGCCATGCTGGACGGTGACGTGAAGTTGTCCCTGGCTGTCATCGTCAATGATTTCGGCGCCATCGCCATCGACGAGGCGATCCTCTCCGCCACCGGCCTTCCGGTCTTTGCATTGAAGAACGGATGCATCTGCTGCTCGTTGCAGGGCGATCTGCTGCGCACCCTTGCAGGGGTGCTGTCGGCCGGCCGGCCAATCGATGCCGTCGTGATCGAGGCAAGCGGCGTGTCCGACCCGCGCGGGATCATCGAGGCGCTGCATGATCCCGTCTTGCAGAAGGCCGTGCGGCTCGACGTCGTGGTGACGGTGGTGGATGCCGAGGCGCATGATGTTGCCGACGACCTCTGGCAGGCCCAGGTCCGGGCTGCCGACATCATTGTCCTCGCCAAGGTCGGCGAGACGGCCGCCGCCGATCATGCAAGCTTGCGGGCGAGGCTGGAGGGCATGGGCAAGTCGCTGGTTTTCGTCGCGGACGAGGACGGCGGCGTTCCGCTGGAGCTTCTTCTCGGCCAGCCCTTTCCGCGCGAACCGGCCGCTCCCGCCGAGGCCCCTGTGATCCGCGACGATCGCTTCGTCCATGTCGAATGGACGTCGCCGCGTGCCGTGGTCCTCGCGCGGTTCAGGGCCGTCATCGAAAACCTCGCGCCGCGTCTCGTGCGGGCCAAGGGCCTGATCCGCGTCGCCGAGCGGCCGGGCGAGACCTTCCTGTTCCAGCTCGTCGGCCGCCGCGCAAGCCTGCTGCCCTCGGATCTGCCCGTGGAGGGCGCGCGGCTGGTGCTCATCGGACGCACGGGCATCTTCGACGCAGCGGCGGCAACGGCCGAGCTCGAAGCGATGGCTCAGGAATAACAGTACAGTCTGCGGCCCTCACGCGGGCGGCTCTCGGGGAAGCAGCATGGCTGAAATTGCAGTTCTGGGTGCCGGCATGGTCGGCGTCGCCACGGCGCTGGCTCTGCAGGAGCGGGGACACGACTGTGTCGTCATCGATCGCGCGCCACCCGGCTCGGAAACGAGCTACGGCAATGCGGGCATCATCCAGGCGGAAGCTGTCGAGCCGTATGCGCTGCCGACAAGTCCGCTGGCGCTCCTCGCGATTGCGGGAGGCGCCAGGAACGCCGTCAACCTGCACTGGCCATCTTTGCCCGGGCAGGCGCCCGCGCTGTTCGGCTATTGGCGGTCATCCCTGCCCGGTCCGCTGGGCAGGGTCATTCCGCTCTGGCGCCAACTGGTATCGGAGGCCGTGCCCCGTCACGCCGCCCTCATTGAGGCGGCGGGCGCCGACGAGCTGATCCGCCGGGACGGCTATTGGGAGGTCCATGATACGGAGCAGGGCCTTGCAGCCGCCGTGCGGGAGGCGGAGCGCAAGGGGCGCGAGCATGGTGTCACCTTCTCCGTCGCCGACAGGGCGGGGCTTGCCGCAGCCGAGCCTGCCTTGCGGCGGGCGCCGGCAGGGGCCGTTCACTGGACAGCGCCCTGGACCTGCCTTGCACCGGGAGGGCTGGTCGACGCCTACGCGCGGCTGTTTGAGGATCGCGGCGGTCGGATCGTCGCCGGCGATGCACGGACCCTCCAGCGCTCCGGCGCCGGCTGGCAGGTCGCGGGAATGAACGCGAAAATCGTCGTCGTGGCGCTCGGGCCCTGGGCGCCGGAGTTGCTCCGGCCCCTCGGCTATCGCGTGCCGATGGTGCGCAAGCGCGGCTATCATCGCCACTATGGCGGCACCCACGGCCTCACCCGGCCCATGTTGCTCGCCGACCACTCCGTGGTGCTGTCGCCCATGCGCGACGGCCTGCGCATTGCCACCGCCGCAGAGCTGTCCGCCGCTGCACCCGCCACCAGCCCGCGCCAACTCGCGCGGGGGGAGGCCGCAGCCCGGTCCCTCGTGGATCTGGGATCGCCCGTGGAAGCAAGGCCCTGGTCCGGCACGCGCCCCTGTCTGCCGGGCCTGCTGCCGCTCGCCTGCCGCGCGACGCGCCACACCGGCCTGTGGTTCCATTTCGGCCACGGCCACCAGGGGTTTACCCTTGGGCCTGTCACGGCCGAGCGTCTGGCACGGGCCATTGACGGCGATGCGGCCGCGGTCGACGGTCTCGACCGCGGGGTCACATAGCCGCCGATGGCCGGCTCACCGCGCGCGGGCCGCTGCCGCTCTGGCAATGTCGAGCCGGCGCGCCTTCGCCACCTTCATCCTCGCCTGAAGCAGCGCCAGAACGTCGGCCGGGGCCGTCTCGGGCGATCCGGCATTGAACGGGGGCGCGGGGTTGTACTCCAGGCGCAGCTGGATGGCTTCGGCGGTCCTGCGGTCGACCAGCTCGGAAATCACAGTCAGGCCGAGATCGATGCCGGCGGTGATGCCGCCGCCCGTGATGCGGTTTCCGTCGATACATACCCGCTCGCGGCTCGCGGTCACGCCGAAGACGGGCAGGACATCGATGGCGCTCCAGTGGGTGGCGGCCTTGCGACCCTCCAGCAGCCCGGCCGCGGCAAGCACCAGCGAGCCCGTGCAGACCGAGGTGACGAACTTGGCGCCGGCGGCCTGCGCGCGCAGGAAATTCAGCACCTCGTCATCGCCCATCAGGTCGTCGGTGCCGTAGCCGCCCGGAACACAGATGACGTCGAACTGGGGGCAGTCGGCGAAGGCGGTGGTGGGCAGGATGGACAGCACCGTGTCGCTCTGCACCGCCTCGATGCGCTTCCAGACCAGATGGACCTCAGCGCCGGGCAGGCTGGAGAACACCTGCAGGGGCCCGGTCATGTCGAGCTGCGTGATGCGGGGAAAGACGAGCAAGCCGAATTTCAGGGATGAAGACATTCTACGACCTTCGGGGTCCGATCTTGACCCGCCGAGCATGGCATGGTGCGATCATATGTAGAATGTCACGGTTCCCTCGTTTTCGGCCATGGCGATGATCGGCATCCTGATCTTCCCGGATTTCCAGCTTCTGGACGCATCGGGCCCGGCATCGGTGTTCGAGATCGCGCGCCGCCTGGTTCCCACCGCGCCGAACGTGCAGATGATCGCCGCACAGCCCGGGCCGGTCCGCAGCTCCTGTGGCGTGGAGGTGGTGGCCTCCAGCCTCAAGTCGGCCAAGTCCATCACGACGCTCGTCGTCGCCGGCGGGCTGGGGGTCGAGGCCGCCATCGACTGCCGGACGACCCTCGCCTTCGTCCGCCGCCATGCCACGCGTGGCGGGCGGGTGGCGAGCGTGTGCTCCGGCGCCTATGTCCTGGCGGCGGCGGGACTGCTGGACGGCCGCAAGGCAACGACCCACTGGTGCCGCACCCAGGATTTCGTCTCCCGCTATCCAAAGGTGCGGCTTGATCCCGATCGCATCTTCCTGCGCGACGGCAACGTCTGGACCTCTGCCGGCATCACCGCCGGGATCGACCTCGCGCTGGCCATCGCCGCGGAGGAGCACGGCGATGCGGTTGCAAAGGACATCGCCTGCCAGCTGGTGCTCTACCATCGCCGCAGCGGCGGGCAGTCGCAATTCTCCTCGCTGCTGGAACTGAAGACCCCGAACGGACGGTTCGGCACCCTGCTCACCTGGGTTCGGGAGCATCTGGACAAGCCGCTCACCGTCGACATGCTGGCCGACCGGGCGGGGCTGAGCCCCCGCCATTTCGCGCGCATTTTCACCGCCGAGACCGGGACGACGCCCTCCAAGGCCATAGAGCGCTTGCGCCTGGAAGTCGCGCGAGAGTACGTGCAGTCATCTTCGGACCCCATCGAACGCGTCGCTGAAGTGACCGGCTTTCGCGATCCGGAGCGCATGCGCCGCGCCTTCGTCCGCGCCTTCGGACAAGCCCCGCAGTCGCTGCGGCGAGCGGCTCGGACCATTTAGGACCGCGCTTGAACTCTTACCCTGGCTTTCAGGTTCGAGAACCTGCGCCTCGATTGGCACCGTTGTGCTGGATGCCGGTGGAGGCGCAGCCGCTTTCCCAGTTCGGGGTCATCCAAGGCACCGCTGCGGCATCCATCCCCGCAGGTGGCTCCACCGCCGACAAGGCGCTGGAGGTGATCGACCAGGCGCAGGGGGGCATTGACAGGATCTCTCCGGCGACGAATGCCGCCCCTGGTACCGGCAGCGCAGGCAGTAACGGTTATGGCGCATGCGGTATCGTTCGAAGACTTCGTCGCGCAGGCCTGTCAGCGCGCTCGGAGCCGTGCGGCAATGCGTGCCACTTCGGGATTGTCCGGCTGAAGGCCCGCCAGGCGTTCCGCAAGCGTGCGGGCGCGGCTTACGTCTCCGGCGCCCAGCGCCGCATTGAGGACAAGTCCGATCAGCGCCGGATCGTTCGGGCTCTGCTCAAGCCCCTGCCGGGCCACGTCCTGTGCTTCGGATTGGCGGCCGAGCGATTGCAGGGCGATCGCCTCCACATAGGCGTAGCGCGCTTCGGCGGGCGCCAGCGCGCGGGCGGCGGCCAGCGCCACGAGCGCGTCGTCATAACGCTTCTGCCGCACGAGGGTGAGCCCGAGCGCATGGTGGAGGGCGGCGTCATTGCGCATGGCGAGCCCCTCGCGCAGCACCGTTTCGGCCTCCGCCTCGCGCTTCTGCCGCCGATAGAGGTCCGCCATGTTGACGCGCAGGGGCGCGAAGGTCGGATCGAGCTTGAGACCGGCGCGGAACTCCATCTCCGCCCCGGCTCCATCGCCCCGGCGCAGAAGGAAGGTGCCGAGATTGGACCGCGCATCCGCCCGGTCCGCATTCAGCCTCTGGGCTGCCTCGTATTCGCTGAACGCAGCGAGGAGGCGGCTGCGCTCAGGCTCGCCCACCTCATCCAGCGGGACATCGGCGAGCTGGTCCGCCGCCTCCAGCCGCACCGCGGCGGACGGATCTGACAGAAGCGGCGATGCTCTCCGCCAGCGCTCCGCGCGCGGCAGGCCGGCCGCCGCCCGCAGCCCCGCCACCCGAACCATGGGATCGGGATCGGCGAGGGCTGCCCGAACCGCGTCGTCGCTTGTGCGCGCCGGGAACTGCGCCAGCGCCCCGACGGCGGTGGCCCGAACGAGGCCCGGCACGTCCCGATTTCCAGCCAGCGCGACAAGGGCCGCACGGGCCTCTGCTGCCCCAAGGCGCGCGGCATGAAACGCCGGCCCCCAGCTTTGGAAGCCCTTGCGCTCCGGCCCATGCCAGCGCTCGACCGCCTCGGCGGCCCAGATCGCAGGCTTTTTCGTGTGGCAATCGGTGCAGGCATTGGGCGTGCCGAGCGCAACGGAGAGATCCGGGCGCGGAATGCGGAAGGAATGGTCGTGGCGCGCGTCGACCACCATGTAGGTGCGCTTCGGCATATGGCAGCCGATGCAGTCCGGCGCGCCGGGTCCCGGGACGTGGCCAGTGTGGCTCTGGACCGCGAAGCGCTCCGGCAGGTGACACTGGCTGCACACAGCCGCGCCGGGCGCTTTCAGGGCCGCAGTGTGCGGGTCGTGGCAATCGGTGCAGGCGACGCCGCGCTTGTACATCAGGCTCTGCTTGAAGGCGTGATCGTTGAACACCTCGTCCTGATTCTGCCCGTCGGGCTCGAACAGGCCCTGCTCCAGCAGCACGGGCATGTGGGTTTGCGTCAGCTGCTGGCCGGGCTGCCAGCTCTCGGACGAGACGCCGCGGCGGGCGTGGCAGCGCGCGCAGGTCTCGACAACGTCCCCAGCCGGCCGGTCCACACCATGGGCCGGGCTTCCGGTCTTCGGATCGGGAGTCCAGTCCACGACGGGCCGGGGTGCGGCCGCACTGGCAAATCCCGCATGAGATATCGCGCGATCGCGCGGCCCCTTCGCCCAGGCGAGGTGTCCGGCCCCGGCGCCGTGGCAGCTCTCGCAGCCGACGCTGATCTCGGAGAGGCGCGTGTCGAAGCGGTCGGCCGCCGCATCGTAGGCCTTGCGTAGCGCCGTGGAATGGCATTCCGCGCACATGTGGTTCCAGTTCTGCTGCGGCCCGGTCCAGAACAGAGGGTCGCCGGGCATGGGCGGATCATCCTCATAAAGATGGAACCAGCGCTGGCCGCCCTCGGACGCGGGACGCGTATCATAGGCGAAGGGCAGCGCCTGCACCCGCCCGTCCGGCATGGCGACCAGATATTGCTGGAGCGGGTAGAGCCCGAACGTATAGGCGATGGGGTAGACCGTCCGCTTCCCGTCCGAGCCGGCGATCTCCACGCGATAGCCCGTCCCCTCCCGGAAGAAGCGAGCGCTCGCCGGACCTTGACCGACCTCCCCCCCGTCGAAGCGACCCTTGACGGTTGCTTCCGTTGGAAGGCTCATGGCGCCGGAGTGCTGCGAGGCCAGCCAGGCCTTGGCCTCCGCCGCATGACAGCCCGCGCATGCCGCCGAGCCGACATATCCCTCCGGCGCCTGCGGCGTTAACGCCCCGATGCCGCCGGATGAAAGTTCGGCAGGTGCGGCCAGGGCACCCGCTTGGCGGTCTCGGTCGCTCCGCGCCGCCGCGATGAACGAGATCATCAAGGCTGCGAGGACGCCAGCCAACAAGACTGACAGGATGCTCCTGAGCCGCATCCTCTTCTACCTTCCACGGTACAGGTCCAGCAACGAAGACTATGTCCCGGAGCGGTCTCGCCGCCCCGCCGGGGCCGACCGCATCTCTACCGCACTCATCGCCCCCACGCATCAGCCAAGATCGTGTACCGACAGGCGATGGTAGCTGATTTCGCCTTTAGAGATAATTGGATGGCCGTGATCGGAGGCGAGGGCGGCCGACGCGACCTTCTCCTCGCCCAGCCAGCGCAGTCCCCTCGCGTGGCACGACCAAAGCGCTCAAATTTTAAGTGAATTGACTGACGTCAAGGCTATAATCGGACCTGTGACATCCTGATCGACATGTAATTATGTTCAGCGGTTCCAGAGTAACGACGCCAGGCTGAGCATGTAGTGATGGTAAATTCGACACGCGGGATAAAAGCGGGTCCGCTGACGTGAGCGGATATCTGGTCCGGCGCCGGCCAATGCCATGCACGAGAAGAAGAACGCGATCACAATCGCCAACCAGGGAGGTCCGCCATGAAGCCAGCCACTCTCCTTTCGATGGCCTGCATCGGCCTCGGCGTGGCCATCGCCGGCCCCGCCGAGGCCCAGCAGACCCAGCCTGTGGGGCCTTACAAGGACTTCAAGGGCAAGATCGAGCTTGATGTGCGCGACTCTGTGGCGGATTGGGGTCCATTCACGCCCAGGAAGGCGCCGGAAGGTGCGCCCAACATCCTGTTCGTGCTCTATGACGACACCGGCCTGGCCGCGTGGTCGCCCTATGGCGGGCGGATCAATATGCCGACGTTGGACAAGCTGGCTGCGGAAGGGCTGACCTATACGCAATGGCATACGGCCGCGCTGTGCTCGCCCACGCGTTCGACGCTGCTGACCGGCCGCAACCACACGCTCAACGGCATGGCCGCGATCACCGAGGGGGCCAACGGATTCCCCGGGGCGAGCGGGCGTATTCCGCCGCAGGCTGCGACCATCGCCGAAATCCTCAAGGACAACGGCTACAGCACCTTCTGGCTGGGCAAGAACCACAATGTGCCGGAGCAGGACGTGGCTTCGGGCGGAAATCGCAGCACCTGGCCCCTGGGCATGGGCTTCGACCGCTTCTACGGCTTCATCGGCGGCGAGACCAATCAATGGTATCCCGATCTCGTCGAAGACAATCGCTTCATCGAGCCGCCTTCTGCCCCGCAGGACGGCTACCATTTCTCGAAGGATCTGGCCGATCAGGCCATCCGCATGATCCGCGACCAGAAGGCCACCAACCCTTCGAAGCCGTGGTTCATGTGGTACAACCCCGGCGCCAATCACGCGCCGCATCAGGCGCCGCAAGACTTTATCGACAAGTACAAGGGCAAGTTCGACGACGGCTACGAGGCCTATCGCAGCTGGGTGCTGGCGCGCATGATCGAACGGGCCGTCCTGCCCAAGGACACGCAGCTGACGCCGCTCAACCCGCTGCCGGCGGACGCGGCCTATGCCCCGGACATGGTGCGGCCCTGGGACAGCCTCTCGCCCGACGAGAAGAAGCTGTTCTCGCGCCTCGCCGAGGTCTATGCTGCCTTCTCGGAATATACCGATGTCCAGATCGGTCGCATCATCGACTATCTGGAAAAGTCCGGCCAGCTTGACAACACCATCGTCATCTACGCGGCGGACAATGGCGCCTCGGGCGAGGGCTCGCCGAACGGCTCGGTCAACGAGAACAAGTTCTTCAACGGTTATCCCGACGATATCGCCGAGAACATGAAGCTGATCGACAAGCTCGGCGGCCCCGACACCTACGAGCATTTCCCCACCGGCTGGGCTGCGGCGTTCTCGACCCCGTTCCAGATGTTCAAGCGCTATTCGCAATATTCGGGCGGCACGGCGGACCCCCTGGTCATTTCCTGGCCGAAGGGCATCAAGGCGCGCGGCGAGATCCGCAATCAATACCACCACTCGGTGGACATCGTGCCGACCTTGCTTGATATCATCGGCATCGAGATGCCCAAGGTCTATCGGGGCGTGGAGCAGTTCCCCCTGTCCGGCGTCTCCATGCGGTATACGTTCGATGCCGCGCCCGACGCCCCCACGCAGAAGAAGCGGCAGTTCTATGCGATGCTGGGCACGCGCGGCATCTGGGAGAACGGCTGGCTGGCGTCCGCCGTGCACGCGCCGTTCACGGGCAAGGGCAAGTTCGATCAGGACCGCTGGCAGCTTTACAACGTCGAGGCGGACCGCTCGGAATCAAAGGATCTGGCCGACGCGCACCCCGAAAAGCTCGCGGCGCTGATCAAGGCCTGGAACGAGGAAGCGCGCACCAATCTGGCGCTGCCGCTCGATGACCGCACCGCGCCGGAGATGCTCGGCGTGGAGCGACCCAGTGCCGAGCCGGCGCGCGACCGCTACATCTATTACCCCGGCACGGCGCCGGTGCCGGAGGGCGTGGCGGTCAACGTGCGCAACCGGTCCTACAAGATCCTCGCCAATGTGGAGATCGACACCCCCGATGCGTCCGGCGTGATCTTCGCCCACGGCTCGCGTTTCGGCGGACATGCCTTGTTCATCAAGGATCACAAGCTCTACTACGTCTACAACTTCCTCGGCATCAAGCCGGAGCAGACCTTCATTTCCAATGTCGATCTGAAGCCCGGCAAATACACGCTGGGAATGGAGTTTACCCGCACAGGTGCCGGCCCGCACAGTGAATCGCTCGGCACCACCAAGCTTTACATCGACGACAAGGTCGTGGCCGAAGGACCCATGCGGACCCAGCCGGCCAAGTTCACGCTCTCCGGCGACGGCCTCTGTATCGGCTATGACAGCGGCGACGCGGTGAGCCAGGACTATACGTCGCCCGGCACGTTCAGGGGTGGCACCATTCAGGGCGTGGCCGTGACCGTGGAGAAGGCCGCCTACACCGATCTTGCCCAGGAGGCCCAGCGTGCGCTTGCCCGCGACTGATGCCATCGGCACATCGCAAGCGGCCAGTGGCCATCTGGGTGCGACCGCTGGGCGGCGGCGCGGGGCGTGCGCGCGGTCATGATCCCGACCGCAATCCTGATCGTCGCGCTCGTCATCGTCGCGCTGAGCGCGCTGATCGTGGTGGACATCCGAACCGGCGGCGAGAACCCGCAACTGGGTCTGCTGCGTCAGTGGCAGACGCTGATCGGCACCATGCTTGGCTTCGTGACCGGCGCGGGCATCCTGGCCATCTCCACCGCCATTTCTGCGGAAACCGAACAGGCGCGCAAGGCCGACGAACTGCGGCGTGTCGGCGAGGCCCTGCTTGTGGAAGCCAGCACGCTCAACGAGGTCCTGAAGCGGGCCGAGGGGCTGCAGGCCAGGATCGACAGTGCCAATGGCTCCTGCCCCTCGCAGGTGCTGGACATCAACGCCTCCATGGCGCGCGACACGCCCATGTTCGATGCGGCCGTTCCGCATTTCGTCGCCGTAGGCGCACCCAACCTGTCGCTCTTCGTCGGCTTCTACGCCACCTATGGCGAGCTGCGGCGCAATCTGGCGTCGTATGTGAGTCACGGCTGCCCGCCGGTCAGCCATGGGACTGCGGTATCGGTATTCGAGAAGCTGGCGTCGGCACGAAAGGCGTTTGACGTGATCGAGGCGCATTACCGCAAGGGGTAGGTTCCGTTGCAAACGTGACCACCTCGCGGACAGACAGCCACCGTTCCGAGCAGCGTGAACAGAGCCGGCAGCGTCACGATCGCCTCACCGAAAAACCGAACAGCTTCGTCGATCGCCCATCAGGCCCGGGAGCCGGCGTTTTGCGTGAACAAGCTGGTCCTTAGAGGGAGCCGCGCTTCAGTCCACGCCGGAAACCCTCCGGCGCAAGGCCGATTGCCTTACTAATCAGGGTGATCGCTTTATACTTTCTGTTTAGATAGTTCAGATTGTCGTTTTTGATGGGTGTCGGCATTCGTTGGAATTTTCAGTGCTCAATCCGCGCTGCACGACGGCGCGATTCGCGCGACGAGACGATTGGTTGATACTATAAGTAGACGATAATCCGATGCATGGAGTCTGCGTCCAGATGCCGAACGAAAAGCGTGCGGGCCCTGCATCGAATGCGAAGGCCGCATCGCGGAACCGTGCCGTGCTTCAGCTGTTTGAGCGCAACTGCTCGGTGGGCCGCACGATCTCGATCATGTCGGATGCGTGGAGCTTCCTGGTTATCCGCGAGGCGTTCTTCGGCGCGCGTCGCTTCGAGGAGTTCCGCACCGCGCTCGGGCTGCCCCGCGGCACCCTGGCGGAACGGCTCAAGCGCCTCACGGTGCGGGGAATTTTTCGGCAGGTCAGCTATTCGGCCAGTTCCAGCCGGGCGGAGTATCACCTCACCCGCTGCGGGATGGAGCTTTATCCGAGCTTCGTCGCGCTCATCCGGTTCGGTGACCGCTGGCTGTCGGGTCCAGAGGGGCCGCCGCTCAAGCTCATCCACGCCACCTGCGGGCAGGAATGCGAACCCTATGTGGCGTGTTCCCACTGCCTCGGCGAGGTGAAGGCGAACCGCGTGCGCTACCGCGACGGGCCGGGCGCCGGCCGCACTCCCGTGGAACCTGCGAAACGGGCGCGGCGCACCGCGGAATCCGCGAGCTTCTCGCGTGGGCGCCCGAGCTCGGTGTCGCGCTCCCTGGAGATCATCGGCGACCGCTGGAGCTTTCTCATCCTGCGCGAGGCATTCTTCGGCGTGCGGCGCTTCGACCGGATGCAGACCGAGCTGCGAATCGCGCCCAACATCCTCACCGAGCGGCTCGGCCGGCTCGTGGCGCGCGGGGTATTCGATCGGGTCAAGTATCAGGATCTGCCCGAACGCTACGAATATCGGCTGACCGAGATGGGCAAGGACCTCTACGGCGCGTTCATCACCATGGGCGCCTGGGGCGACCGCTGGCTGTCCTCCGGCGATCCGCCTCTCATCCTGACCCATCTCGACTGCGGCCACGATTTTTCCGCCGTTGTCGTCTGCGACAAGTGTCGCAAGCCGATCGAGGCGCCGGACATGCGCTACCGCCTCAATTACGATCCTGCGCGGTATGGCGCCCCGCAGGCCGGCGACCGGATGGTTGCGGTTCTGGTGCCGGGCGAGGATGCGCCGGCGCAGGATGTGACCCGGCCGGAGAAGCAGGCGGCCCCGCGCCGGGGCCGCCCGGCGCGCGCTACTTCTTGACCAGCGGGCACTGGCTCTGGGACAGCGGGCGGAACGCCTGCTCGCCCGGGATGACCTGCACCAGCTTGTAATAGTCCCACGGGCCCTTCGATTCCGACGGGCTCTTCACCTGATAGACGTACATGTCGTGGATGAACCGGCCATCCGCGCGAATGTAGCCGTTCTTGGCGAAGAAGTCGTTGACCTTCATCTCGCGCATCTTGGCCATGACGGCCTGCGCGTCGTCGGTCCCCGCCGCCTCGACGGCCTTCAGATAGTGCATGGTGGAGGAATAGTCGCCCGCGTCGCCCATGTGCGGCTTGCGGCCCATGCGCGCCTCGAAGCGCTTGGAGAAGGCGCGGGTCTCGTCGTCCCGATCCCAGTAGAAGGCATTGGTGAGCACGAGGCCCTGGGCATTTTCGAGACCCATGGAATGGATGTCGGTGATCCACACTAGAAGCCCGGCAAGGGACTGCTTGCCGGACTGCGTCAGCCCGAAATCATGCGCAGCCTTGACCGCATTGATGAAGACGGTACCGGAGCCGGCAACCGCGATCACGTCCGCGCCCGATCCCTGCGCCTGAAGCATGAAGGAGCCGTGATCGAGCGTGTTGATGGGGTAGCGGACCGAGCCCACCACGTTGCCGCCGCCGGCCTTCACCACCGACGCGGTGTCGGCCTCCAGGGCGTGGCCGAAGGCGTAGTCCGCGGTCAGGAAGAACCAGTTCTTCTTGCCCTGCTTGATGAGCGCATTGCCGGTGCCGACGGCCAGCGCGTAGGTGTCGTAGGCATAATGGATCGAGTTCGGCGTGCACATGTCGCCGGTGAGGCGCGAGGAGCCCGAGCCGTTGATGATGGCGATGCCGTTCTTCTCCTTCGCCACCCCGGCGACGCCGATGGCCACGGCCGAATTGATGAGGTTGGCGATCATGTCGACCTTGTCGACGTCGAACCATTCCTTCGCCTTGGCGATGGCGACTTCGGTCTTATTCTGGTGGTCGGCGACGATGACCTCGATGGGCTTGCCGAGGACCTTCCCGCCGAAGTCCTCGACGGCCATCTTCACCGCCGTGACGGATCCCTCGCCCGCTTCGTGGGAGAACTGCCCCGACATGTCGGTGAGAACACCGATCTTCACCACGTCGTTGGAAATCTTGCCGGCGGCTGGCGGAGCCGCGGGGCTCTGGGCATAGGCCGGCAGCGACATGGCAAGCGCGGCGCAAATCGTCGCCACGTGTGCGATCCTGGACATCCGTCTTCCTCCTGCATGATCCGGCGCGCCTTTCCGGCTTAGCGTCCGGCTGGTCTGTCCCTGCGCCGACCGATGTCTTTCATAAATGGACGTTTGAATTGCCGCGTCTCGGTCGCCCTATCCTGCAATGCAGTATGGACTGGTGCTTGCTGCAGGAAATGCTGTCGAAGGCCGGGCAGTTGGTCCCGTGTCGGTCGGTGCGGCATTGACAACAGCACTTTCAGTCTATTAATGCAAGTTACGAATTGATCAGCGGAACCGATCACCGCGGTCGCCATCGAGCGGCCTGGAGCGGCGGGCAAAAGCCGCAGGTGCCTGCCCGCGGGCAGTCCTTGGAGGGAGGCGTCAGGTGAGCGCACGCACAACGCCGGACCGGAGGCAGGACTACCCACACTTCCGGGAAATCGCGACGCGGTGGATGGACAATGACGTCTACCAGCACGTGAACAACGTGGTTTACTACTCGTTCTTCGATACGGCTGTCGGCCATTACCTGATCGAGACGG
This sequence comes from Xanthobacter aminoxidans, assembly GCF_023571765.1. Classification (GTDB taxonomy): domain Bacteria; phylum Pseudomonadota; class Alphaproteobacteria; order Rhizobiales; family Xanthobacteraceae; genus Xanthobacter; species Xanthobacter aminoxidans. The sequence goes on from NZ_JAMJXC010000005.1 coordinate 81,719, forward strand.
GCGCGCTGGATGTCCAGGCAAGTCCTGTCATCGGGCTCGTGGTGGAGACGCGCTGCCAGTATTTCTCATCCCTGTCGTTTCCCTCGATGGTGCATGCGGGGCTGCGCGTCGGGCGTCTCGGCACCACCAGCGTGCGATACGAGATCGGCATCTTCCGCGATGCGGACCAAGTCGCGGCCGCGCAGGGGCATTTCATCCACGTCTATGTGGACCGCGCCACCAACCGGCCTGTTCCACTCCCGGACAAGCTGCGCCAAGTTCTTGCGCCCCTCGTCGTCGACGAGGCGGGCACCGGGGCCAAGGAGGGCTGAATGGCGGATATCGAAGTCGCCGTCGAGGACCACATCGCGACTGTCACGCTCAATCGTCCGGCGCAGCGCAATGCCATGACGCTTGCCATGTGGCGGGACGTGGCGCGGATATTTTCCGAACTCGGCGCGGACCGTGACGTGCGGGCGATCCTGCTCGCGGGGGCTGGCGCGGATTTCAGCGTCGGCGCCGACATTTCCGAATTTCCGGTGGTGCGCCATACGCTTGAGCAGAGCGTGGACTACGAGGTCGCGGTGGATGCGTCGTCCGACGCCATCGCCGGGGCGGGCAAGCCGACCATCGCCGTGGTCTCCGGCTATTGCCTCGGCGGGGGCTGCCACCTCTCCATGTCCTGCGATTTCCGTATCGCCGCGCCAACCGCCATTTTCGGCATTCCGGCGGCGAAGCTGTCCATCGTCTACGGCGTGCGCAGCACCCAGCGCCTGCTGTCCCTCGTCGGGCTCACGCAGGCGAAGCGCATTCTCTACACTGCCGATCGCATCCCCGCCGGGGAGGCCCTGCGCATCGGCTTCGCGGACGAGATGGCCGACGACCCGATGGCTGCGGCCCGGAGCCTTGCTGGACGCATCGCGGCCAATGCACCGCTCTCGGTGAGCGGGGCGAAGTTCATCCTCGATGGCCTCGCCATGGGGCCCGGCGCGCTCGATCTCGATGCCGCCCAGGCGCGCATCGACGGCGCATCCCGCAGCTTCGACTATCAGGAGGGGCGCAACGCCTTCGCCGAGAAGCGCCCGCCGCGCTTCGAGGGGCGGTGAGCGGTCCCGCACGGGAGGAACAGCCATGAAGATGCACGTGCTTTCGGGCGGCCGCCTCCGGATGAAGCGGCATATCTACCAGCCTGACGCCGACCGCAGCGAGAGCATCGAGCTGCCGGTTGCCTCCATCCTGCTGCGCCACGCCCAGGGCAACGTCCTGTTCGACACGGGCTGCCACCCGTCCGTGGTGGACGACGCCGAGGCCCGCTGGGGCGGGATGGCGCGGGCCATGACGCCGATCATGGGGCGCGAGGACAATGTGGTCTCCCAGCTCTCCTGCGTCGGCCTCGGGGCCGACGACATCGACGTGGTGGTGTGCTCGCACTTCCATCCCGACCATTGCGGCTGCAACGGCTTTTTCCGCAAGGCGACGGTTGTCGTGCACGCGGCGGAACTCGCCGCGGCGAAGGCGGAGAATGCAGCTTCCGCGGGCTATCTCCCGGTGGAGTGGGATCAGGGCAATCCGCTTGAGCTGATCGAGGGGGAGAAGGATCTTTTCGGCGACGGCCGCATCACCCTCATCCCGTTTCCCGGCCACACGCCGGGCCTCACCGGCGCGCTCGTCGCGCTGGACCGCGACGGCCCCTTCCTGCTGGCCTCGGACGCGGTGAGCGTGCGCACCAGCCTCGACCCCGGCGTGGTGCCGAAGAACACCTGGAACGTCGATCTGCACAACCGCTCCATCGCAGAAATCCGCAGGATCGAGGCGGGCGGCGCCACCGTCCTGTGCGGCCATGACGATGCCCAGTGGCAGACCCTGCGGAAAGGGGCGGACGCCTACGAGTGAGGCGCGGGCCCGTTTCCATCCATCATCTCACGCAAGGCGGATTTTCCATGGATCTCAATCTGAAGGGCAAGGTTGCGCTGGTCACCGGCGGCGCGCGCGATGTGGGGCGCGAGATCTCGCTCGCCCTCGCCGCCGAGGGGGCGACGGTCGCGCTCAACTATCGCAATTCGGCGGAAGAGGCGCAGGCGGTCGTGGATGAAATCCGCGCGCGCGGCGGCGAGGCGAAGGCCTACAAGGCGGACGTGGCGGATTTTGCCGCCGTCAAGGCGATGGTCGAGGCCATCGTCACCGATTTCGGCGGCCTGAATATCGTGGTCAACAATGCCGGCCTCGCCATCCGGCAGAAATTCACCGACTCCACCGAGAAGGAGTGGAAGGCGCAGATCGATACCTGCCTCTATGGCGCCATCCATCTCGCCCACGCGGCCGTCCCGCATCTGGAGAAGGCGGGCGACGGGCGCCTCATCGCCATCGTCGGCGACTCCTCGCGCGTGGGCGAATCCGGCCTCGCCATCGTTGCGGCGGCACGGGCAGGCACCATCGCCCTCATGAAGTCGCTGGCACGGGAGCTGGGCCGCAGCGGCGTGACGGCCAACACCGTGTCCCTCGGCCTCGTCGAGACCGCCCATGACCGCTCGTGGGTGGAAGCCAACCGCGACAAGCTTACCAAATTCTATCCGCTGCGCCGTCTCGGCCAGCCGGAGGACATCGCACCCACAGTTGCCTTGCTCGCCTCGCCCAAGGGCTCGTGGATCACCGGGCAGGTGATCTCCATCTCCGGTGGTTTCTGCATGGTGTGAGGACAGCCGCGCACAAGAACGCGGTGATCAATGGGGAGGAACGGATGCTCAAGGCCGATCTGATCGCTCCGGTACCGGAGCTGTTGCGGCGGCATGCGACGGAACGCGGCGCGAAAGTCGCGTTCCGCGATACGCGGCGCGCCGTCACCTATGCCGAGCTGGAGCGGCGCACGGCGAACCTCGCCGGCCATCTCGCCGGGCTCGGCGTCGGGGCCGGGGACCGGGTGGCGATCCTGCTGCCGAACTGCGTCGCTTGGGTGGAGGCCTGCCTTGCCATCGTCCGGGCCGGGGCCGTCGCGGTGCCCATCAGCGCCGATGCGGCGCCGGGCGAAGTCTCCTACCGCCTGTCCGATGCCGCATGCCGGATCGTCATCACCACCGCCGCCCGCGCGGAGATGGTGGAGACATTGCGCGGCGAGGCGCCCAGCGTCGCCGGCCTGCTATTGGTGGACGCCCCCGCCGGCGACCTGCGCAGTTTCGAGGCGCTGGCGGAGCTGCCGCCCGCCACGCCTGCTCGCGATCTCGCAGATATCGATGCGGCGTCCTTCATCATCTACACGTCCGGGACGACGGGGCGCGCGAAGGGCGTGCTGCTCACCTGCCGCAGCATGCTGTGGGTGACGGCGGCGTGCTGGAGCTCCGTGGTGGGCCTCGGCAGCGAGGACAATGTGCTCTCGCCGCTGCCCCTGTTCCACTCCTACGCCCTCAACTTCTCGGTGCTGTCCATCCTCGCCACCGGTGCGAGCGAATACATTCTGGAGAAATATTCGACGCGCGAGGCCATGCGCCTGCTCGAGACTGGCGACTTCACCGTCTTCCCCGGCGTGCCCACCATGTTCCATTATCTGATGGAGGCGGCGCAGGCGGAAGGGCGCGACACGCTGCCGGGCCTGCGCGTCTGTGTCTCCGCCGGAGCCATCATGCCGGCGACGCTCAACACCGCGTTCGAGGGGGCCTTCGGCGTGCCGCTGCTGGATGGCTACGGCATCACCGAGACCTCCACGATGGTGACGATGAACGCCGCCTCATCCTCGCGCGTCATGGGATCGTGCGGCCTCCCCCTGCCGGGCGTGGCGCTGCGCATCGTCGATCCGGCCAGCCTGCGCGATCTTGATGCGGGACAGGAGGGTGAGCTGATCGTGCGCGGGCCGAATGTCATGCTCGGCTATCACAACAAGCCGGAGGAGACGGCCAAGGCCCTGCGCAACGGCTGGTACCATACCGGCGACCTCGCCCGCGCCGACCGCAACGGCTTCGTCACCATCACCGGACGGCTGAAGGAGCTGATCATCCGCGGCGGGCAGAACATCGCGCCAGCAGAGATCGAGGAGGTGGTGCTGCTGTTCTCCACCGTGCTCGATTGCGCGGTCGCGGGCGTGCCCCATCCGCAACTCGGCGAGGTGCCCGCGCTGTACGTGGTTCCGCGCGATGGCAGTTTCGATGCCGACCTGCTGCTCGACCACTGCCGCCATCACCTCTCATCCTACAAGGTGCCCCATGTGGTGCATCAGGTGGACGAGATCCCGCGCACCGGCTCCGGCAAGATCATCCGCTTCCGGCTGAAGGAGATGGTGCAGTCTTAGCCCTGACACGGCTGCATCGACCTTCCCGTGGAGCGACGGGCGCCGGATCCTCAGGGTTCGGCGCCCGATCCGCTTCTGCGGATCACAGCCGGAGCCTGTTTCAAAGGCGCGCCGAGCCTCGCGCGGCCTGCACCAGCCGGAACAGGCGATCCGGCGTTACCGGCAGGGTGTCCACCTCGATGCCGAGCGGCGCGAGGGCGTCCGACACCGCATTGGCGATGGCCGCCGGCGCGCCAATGGTGCCGCCCTCTCCCATGCCACGGAACCCGCCGATATTGTTCGGCAGGTCCGCCTCCACATGGAGGATCTCGATCTCAGGCATGGTGCTGGCGATGGGTACGAGATAGTCGGCGAGGCTCGCGGTCAGCAATTGGCCTCCCTCATCGTGAACCACTTCCTCCAGCAGGGCGGCGCCGATGCCCTGGGCGACGGCGCCGTGTACCTGCCCGTCGACGATGAGTGGATTGATGATGCGCCCGCAATCCTCCGCCACGGCGAAGCGCTTCACCGTCACCGCAAAGGTCGCGGGATCGACCTCCACCATGGCAAGATGGGTGGAGGCGCAGGCCGTGCCGAGATAGGGGTCGTAGCTCTCGGAGCCGACGAGATCCTCCCGCTGCTCGTGGGGGATGCGCCCCATCTGCGCATAGACCGCGTGGGCGACTTCCCGGAAGGTCATTGTCGCATTGGAGGAGCGGGCGCGGATGATGCCGCCTTCGGCCTCAAGGTCGTCCACCGGAACGTCCATGAGGAAGGCGGCGGCCTTCAGCACCTTCGCCTTCACCACGCGCGCGGTCTTGGTGGCGGCGCCGCCGCCGAGCACCGCCGACCGGCTGGCATAGGTGCCTGTGCCCATGGGCACGAGGGCGCTGTCGCCGTGCTGGATCTCGATGTCCTCCATGCGGCAGCCGAGCTCGTCGGCGACCACCTGGGCGAGTGTCGTCTCCAGCCCCTGGCCGTGGGAGGAGATGCCGAACGCGGCCGTCACGGCACCGGTGGCATCGATGCGGATGGAGGCGGTCTCCGTGCCTGTGTTGATGGGCATGCCCGGCGCGACGGCGATGCGCGAGCCGATGCCCGTCAGCTCCGCATAGCTTGCGAGCCCGATGCCCACCCATCGCCCCTCGGCCCGGGCCGCGTCGCGCTGGCGCAGGAGGGCAGGGTAGTCCACCAGCTCGCAAACGCCCTGAAGGCATTCCTGGAATGCTGAGCGGTCCCAGATGATGCCGGAGCCGGTGCGGTAGGGAAATTCCTCGGCCGTCACCAGGTTGCGGCGCCGGATTTCGGAGGGGTCCATGCCGAGCTTGCGGGCCGCCATGTCCATCAGCCGTTCCATGGCGAAGGTGGAGGAGGGGCGGCCGACGCCGCGATAGGGGCCGGTGGGCGGCTTGGGGGTGAGCACGCCGCGCACCCGGCCGCGATAATGCTCCATGCGGTAGGGGCCGGGTAGGAAGCTCACCACCTGCACGGGTTCCAGCGCGCCGGTCCATGGGTAGATGGAATAGGCGCCGATATCGCCGATCACGTCCGCCCGGAGGCCGAGCAGGCGCCCGTCCGCATCCACCGCCAGCTCCGCCTCGATGGTTTCATCGAAGGCCTGGCTCATGGCGGTGAGGTCTTCCATGCGGTCGGCGACGAACTTCACCGGCCGCTCCAGCTTGCGCGCGAGCACGCAGACCAGCATCTCCTCATGGTTCAACGAGCCCTTGCCGCCGAAGCTGCCACCCACGTCGGGCGCCACCACCCGTACCCGGTTGCCCGGAAGGTCGAGGCAGGAGCCGAGCACGTCGCAGATGATGCCGGGGATGTTGGTGGAGGAATGCAGGGTGAGGGCCTGTCGCCGCCGGTCCCACTCGGCCAGGTAGGAGCGGGTTTCCATGGGCATGGGCGTCTTGCGCGTCATGCGGAAGCGCCCCTTCACCACCACTGCCGCCGCGGCGATGGCCGCGTCCACGTCGCCGCGGGCGAAGGTGCGGGAGATGATGACGTTGGTACCGGCCTCGTCATGCAGGAGCGGGGCGTCATCCATAGCTGCGTCGTCTTTTGAGACGGCGACGGGCAGCGGCTCGTAATCGATGGAGATCAGCTCCAACGCGTCCTCGGCGGCGTATCGGCTTTCGGCGACCACCGCGACCACGGGCTCGCCGACATAGCGCACCTTGCCCTCGGCGAGGGGGCGGAAGGGCGTCGCGTAATAGCCCTTCATGCGGGAGGTGGGGATGGCCGGCTTGAAGTCTCCGGCGATGTCTCCCGCATCGAAGATCGCGACCACGCCGGGCACCGCGAAGGCCTCCCCGACATCGATGGACCGGATGCGCGCATGGGGCTGGTCGCTGCGCAGGACCGCCACATGCAGAAGGCCCTGCGGGGCCATGTCGTCCACATAGCGGCCCGAGCCGGTCAGCAGGCGCGGGTCCTCGGTGCGCTTGATGCGCTGGCCGACCAGCCGGGGGCGCATCTCCACGGAAGCGTCGAAGGCGGTCATGTCAGCGGCCCCCGTTCGCGCGCCAGCTCACGCACCGCATCCACGATGTGCTGATAGCCCGTGCAGCGGCAGATGTTGCCGGAGAGCGCCTCGCGGATCGCGTCGTCGGTCTCCAGCGGGTGGTGGCGCAGCATGTCGGTGATGGTCATCAGGAAGCCCGGCGTGCAGAAGCCGCACTGGAGGCCGTGGTGCTCGCGAAAGGCCTGCTGGACGCGGCCGAGATCGCTCATCCGGCCGAGCCCTTCCACCGTCTCGATGGTCGCGCCGTCTGCCTGAATGGCTAGGGTCAGGCAGGAGCGGGCGCTGCGCCCGTCCATAAGAATGGTGCAGGCGCCGCACACGCCGTGTTCGCAGCCCACGTGCGTGCCTGTCAGGCCAAGCTCGTGGCGCAGGAAATCGCTCAGCAACAGCCGCGCGTCCACCGCGCGGGTATAGGTGAGCCCGTTGATGGTGAGCGTGATGGTGGCCTGGTCCTGCATCACGCCGCCCCGCCGGTGGTTTCGCCCGTCCGTTGCCACGCCTCGGCGAGCGCGCGCCGTGCGAGCGCGCCTGCGAGGTGGCGGCGATAGTCGGCGGAGGCATTGAGATCGGAGTTCGGCTGGATGGCCGCCTGGAGCAGGGCTGCGGCCTCATCGAAGGCCGCAGGAGTGCCCTCGCGCCCCTCCAGAGCCGCTTCCACGTCTGCGAACCGCAATGCCGTGTCCGCGATGCCCATCATGGCGATGCGTACGTTCCGCATCCGTCCATCCGCCCGCGCCATGAGCACGGCGATGGCTGCCAGCGCATAGTCGCCATGGCGGCGCGAAAACTCCTCGAATGCCCAGCCCGTGCCGTCCTCGGGAATGGCCAGATCGACGGCCACGACCATCTCGTCCGGCTCCAATGCGGTGGAGAGGGAGCCGACCAGAAAGTCCCGTGCCGCCATGGTCCGGTCGCCGCGCGGGGAAGCGATATGGATCGTGCCGTCGAGCAGCAGCGTCATCATGGGCATCTCGGCGGCGGGGTCCGCGTGGCACACGCTGCCGCAGAAGGTGCCGCGGTTGCGCACCGTGAGATGCGCCACGTGCTTCATGGCGGCGTGGAGCACCGGGATGTGCCGCGCCACCAGCCCGTCCTCCGCCGTCATGCGGTGGCGCACCAGCGCGCCGAGGCGCAACACGCCGGCCTCTTGCGTGATGCGGTCGAGGTCCGGGATGCGGTTGATGTCCACGAGGACCGACGGCTTCACGAGGCGAAAATTCATCATGGGCATGAGGCTCTGCCCGCCCGCGAGCACCTTCCCGTCGCCGCCCGCGCCCGCAAGCGCCTCCACCGCGTGGGCGATGCTCTCGGCGCGCACATAGTCGAACCGGGCGGGCTTCATCGGCGCATTTCCGGCATGTCTGGTTCCGTTCCCTAGTGACTTGCATTATTAGACTATGATAGATCGTGTCAAGCTGCCCGGAGTTGGCGGCAGGCGCGTTCGACGACCGTCAGGGAGCCTCAAAGCCATGAAGATCAAAGCCGCCGTCCTGCGCAGCATGGGCGCGCCGATGCCCTACGCGCAGAGCCAGCCGCTCCACATCGAGGAGGTGGAGCTGGACCGGCCCGGCCGCGACGAGGTGCTGGTGAAGATCGCGGCGGCGGGCCTGTGCCACTCGGACCTTTCCGTCATCAACGGCAGCCGCCCCCGGCCTATGCCCATGGCCATCGGCCACGAGGCGGCGGGTGTCGTGGTCGAGGCCGGCGACGGGGTGGACGACCTGAAGCCGGGCGACCACGTGGTCATGGTGTTCATGCCCAGTTGCGGCCATTGCCAGCCCTGCTCGCAGGGCCGCCCCGCCCTGTGCGAGCCCGGCGCGGTGGCCAACGGCAAGGGCGAACTGCTGACCGGCGCGATCCGCCTGCACGAGGGCGAGGAGACCATCCATCATCACCTGGGATGCTCGGCCTTCGCTGACCATGCGGTGGTTTCGCGTCGCTCATTGGTCCGGATAGACAAGGATATCCCCCTCGATGTCGCTGCGCTGTTCGGCTGCGCGGTGCTGACGGGGGTCGGTGCCGTGGTGAACACGGCCCGTGTGCAGGCGGGCGAGACGGTGGCTGTGGTCGGTCTTGGGGGCGTGGGCCTCGCCGCCGTCCTCGGGGCTCTGGCGGCGGGCGCCGCGCGGGTGGTCGCGGTGGACCTGTCGCCGGAAAAGCTGCAACTGGCCAAGGACTTCGGCGCCACCGGCGTCGTGGATGCCCGCGCGCCCGATGCCATCGAGCAGGTGCGCGCGCTCACCGGCGGCGGGGCCGACTTCGTGTTTGAGTTCGCCGGCTCCGCGCGGGCGCTGGAGAATGCCTACAAGATGACCAAGCGCGGCGGCACCACTGTCACCGCCGGCTTGCCGCCGCCGGATGCGGTGCTGCCGGTGAACATCGTCAGCCTCGTCGCGGAAGAGCGCACGGTGAAGGGCAGTTATATCGGCACCTGCGTCCCGGTGCGCGACGTGCCGCGCTACGTCGAGCTCTACAAGGCCGGCCGCCTGCCCGTGGACCGCCTGATGAGCGGGCGCATCCCGCTTGAGGACATCAACGAAGGCTTCGACCGGCTGCACGACGGCTCCGTCGTGCGGCTGGTGGTGGACTTCCAGGGCTGAGAGGACGCGATATGACCGACAAGCATTCCGCCACCCTGCTCGGTCTCGCGGGCGGCCTCGGCGGCATTGACGCCCCGGCCTGAAGGGGAAGGGAGACACGCACATGGACATGAGCGGCGAACAGTTGATCCCGGCCCCGCGCGAGGTGGTCTGGCAGGCGCTCAACGATCCGGAGATCCTCAAGCTCTGCATTCCGGGCTGCCAGGAGCTGGTGAAAAGCTCCGACACGCAGATGAGCGCCAAGGTGGTGCTCAAGGTGGGGCCGGTCAGCGCCCGTTTCGAGGGGGCCGTGACCCTTTCGGACCTCGATCCGCCCAACGGCTATCGCATCAGCGGCGAAGGCCAGGGCGGCATGGCCGGCTTCGCCAAGGGCGAGGCGAGGGTCACGCTTGAGGCGGCCGGGGCGGACACCATCCTGCGATACGAGGTCAATGCGCAGGTGGGGGGGAAGCTGGCTCAGCTCGGCGCCCGCCTCATCGACGCGACCGCGAAGCAGATGTCGGGCGCCTTCTTCAAGCGTTTCGCGCAGGAGATCATCGCGCGCCGGCCTCTCGGACAAGGGGATGGGCCGGCATCGGCTGCCATGCCTCCTCCGCCACTCAGCCCTGCCGCTCCTGTCGTGCATTCGCTTGGCGCACCTTCTCCCGCAGCGCCTCGGCCCCATGCCACGTCCGCCGGAATGCGCCTCGCCGGGCTCGGTATCTTCGCGGCCGCGCTCGTCGCTTCCGCCTATTTCCTTTCAGGGGCAGGGGAGCATGGCGGTCGAACGGGAGTCTCTCCCGACTTTTCGGCGGCGGTGATCCTCCTCCTGACGACAGGCTTGGGATACCTTCTTGGTCGCCTGCAAGGCGTCGTGACGACAGTCGTCACGATCAGGCATGAGGCAAGTTAGACCAGGGCCGGCGCGGGGGCCGAATGCGGCGCTGGGCCGGGCGAGGCGGGGCCGGAGATGAAGGCGCCGAACGCATCGGCACCGCTCATTGTCCGCACCCGCAGCCGGGAAAGTGCAGTTTCGCCCGCTCCCGCGTCAAGGTGCGCCGGCCGCCCTTGAAGGCCGCGAGGACAGGGGACAACTCGGCCACCGCATCGCGCGGGGAGGGGCTGTCGATGATGACGAAATCCGCCGCCTTGCCGACCGCCAGCCCGTAGTCGGGAAGGTTCATGAGGCGGGCGGGGCGGCTCGTCACCATGTGGAAGCACTCGGTCATGTCGTGGGCCGAGCCCACGTGGCAGATGTTGGCGTTGAGGTTCGCCATCCGCAATTGCGAGCAGTCGCCGAACGGGGTGAAGGGGTTCAGCACATTGTTGGTGGAGAGCGAGCAGTTCACCCCCTGCTGCAGCAGCAGGTGCGCCGGGGTGACGCCGCGCGTCTTGGCGAAGGTGCGATCCCGGCCCATCAGGAACAGGTCGGTGGAGGGCAGCACGGTGAGCGCGACGCCGGCATCGCGCATGCGCGTGGCGATCTCCACCAGCCGCTCCGGTTCCACATAGGCGAGCTTGGTGACATGGCCGATGGCCACCCGTCCGCCCCAGCCGAAGCGTTCGGTGAGCGCGCAGACATATTCGAGATCGAGCGCCGTGGGATCGGCGCCGAAATCCAGATGCATGTCGATGTCCACGTCGAAGTCGCGGGCCATCTGGAACACCCGGTCGATCTGTCCGTGCGGGTCGGTGTCCGTATAGGGCGCCGCGCCCACCGCTTTCGCCCCGCGTTGCAGCGCCTCCACCATCAGCTCTGCGGTGCCCGGATTGTTGGTGAGGCCCTCCTGCGGGAACACGCAGACCTCGATGTCGATGGCCCAGCGATAATCCGCCACCAGTTGCATCACCCCCTCGAAGCCGCGCAGGCCGATGCCGGGGTCCACCTCCAGGTGGGTGCGCATGTGGGTGGTGCCCTGGGCGATGGCTTTCTCGATGGTGCGCCGGCCTCGGGCGTACACATCCTCCGGGGTGAAGTCCTTCTTGGCGCGGGCCACCTCGGCGATGGCCTCCTCCAGATCGCCCCGCCGGGAAGAGCAGCGATCGAGGATGCAGGACTTGTCGAGGTGGATGTGGGTTTCCACGAAACCGGGGGCGACGAGGCATCCCCCGGCATCCACCACCTCGGCGTCAGCCGTGATCTCGGGCGCGATGGCTTCGATCCGGCCGGCGGTGATGGCGATATCGACGATATGGTCCGGCGCGTCCGGCAGGCGGGCGTTCTTGACAATCAGGTCCATGGGGGGCCTCGACGGCTGGCAGGGGTTGATTTCCGCGATTTCACTTCACGCTGGCGCGGGCCTTCTCGCCCTTGAGCTTGGCGCGCCAGGTTCCGGCTTCGACCATCTCGGCGATGACATTGGCCATCACCTTGGCCACCGCCTCGGAGCCGCGCGGGTTCATGCTGCGCTGGGAGACGACGACGGACAGCCGCCAGGACGGCGTCGGGTCGAGAATGGGGACGGCAACCATCTCGCCGCGCGCCATCTCGTCCATGAAAGCGAAATGTGGCATCACCCCCAACGCCCGGCCGGAGCGCACCAGACGGGCGATGGTGGGCAGGCTGTCGCAGGCCGTGGCGATGGGCTCCACGTCGTTGCGGGCAGCGAACTGCTCGATCACCGTGCGCATCACGTTGGGCGCGCCGGGCAACACGATGGGCCACGCGAACATGTCGCGGAACGCGATGGCGCCCTTGGCTGCCAGAGGGTGATCGGGCGCTGTGAACAGCATGAGGTCCTCGACCATCATCTCGGTCCAGGCCACGTGCTCGAACGCCTTGTGGTCGTACAGCAGGGCCACGTCCAGCCGGCCGGCCTGGAGGAGATCGTCGAGATAGCCGGTCATGGCCTCCACCACGTGGAGGGCGATCTTGGGCTGCTGTTCGGCCATCGCGGAGATCAGCGGCAGTCCGAGGCCCCGGCAGGCAGAGGTGGGCAGCCCCACCGACACCCGTCCCGATGGATTGAGCGACGTGGAGCGAACCTGGTCCTTCACCCGGTCCACCTCCTCAAGGATGCGGCGGGCATGGTCGTAGAATTGCTGTCCCAGCTCGGAGGGCGTGACGCCGCGCGCATGGCGCATGAGCAGTTCGACGCCCAGCTCTTCCTCCAGATTCTTCATCTGCTGGCTCAGCGAGGGCTGAGCAATGCGCAAAACCTCTGCCGCACGCGAGAAATTCCCGCTCTCTGCAATCTGGACGAAGTATTTGAGCTGACGAAGGTCCATGGCTCACCTTTGCATTATCTGAAATGGCATTGCCTAAAGGCGATTGTCAAATTGCATGATATATAGCCATATGCACAAACTATGGGCTATAAAGTGGCATAAATCGATAATAATCAATGGTTTGATACGGTCGATTTGGGTTCGGTGCAGCCTATTAAAGCATCCTATAGGCTGGGCCTATATATGTGATCGGAAAATAATCTTTGTCCTGAGGCAGCGCCTATATCAGCCTCATCTCGCAGATGATTTTCGGGCGGTCATGCCCGGCGCGTCCTGTACACGGCAGGAGAAACAGACATGCCTCCACAGAGCATTTTGCGCGGCCAGCTCCTGGCCGCGACGGTGGCGCTCGGCCTTTGCACCGGCCTCTCGGCCACGGCGCTGGCCGATCAGGAACCCTGTATCGGCAATTCCGCCGCCGTCACCGGCCCGGCCGCCTTCTCGGGCCTCGCCATCAAGATGGGCGCCGAGATCGCCATCGACGAGATCAACGCGGCCGGCGGCGTGCTCGGCAAGAAGCTGCGGCTGGTGCAGTATGACGATGCCGGTGCCCCGCCGCGCGGCGTCGACAACACCCGCCGCATCGCGCTGGCGGACAAGTGCATCGCCGTGCTCGGCGGCTTCCATTCCACCGTCGCTCTGGCGCAGGTGGACCCGATCCACGAGATCGGCATTCCCTACATGGGCGTGTGGGCGGCCAACACCAAGGCCATCGAGAACGGGCGCGATCCCAACTTCATGTTCCGCGTCTCCGCCAAGGACAAGTGGGTCGCCCGCTTCCTGGTGGACGAGGCCCTGAAGGCGTCGAAGACCGGCAAGGTGGCGTTCTTCTACGAGAACACCGGCTGGGGCAACGGCGCCTTGCCGGACGTGAAGGCCGCGCTTGCCGCCAAGGGCAAGGAGCTGGTCGCCGCCGAGACCTTCAACTGGAACGACCAGGACATGTCGCCCCAGGTGATCCGCGCCCGCGACGCCGGGGCGGACGTGGTCATCGTGTGGTCCCTCGACCGCGAGGCCAACCAGATCCTGCGGTCCATGGACAAGGCGAGCTGGAAGCCGGCCATCATCGGCGCCTGGGGCATCTCCGGCAATCTCGGCGAGCTGGCCGGGCCTCTCGCCAACGGCGTGCGGGTGATGCAGACCTACTCCTTCCTCACCCCGCAGAGCGAGGCCGGCAAGAAGCTGCTTGCCGCCGTCGAGGCCAAGACCGGCATCAAGGACCCGAAGGACATCAAGGCGCCGTCCGGCATCGCGAATTCCTATGACGCGGTCTACGTGCTGGCCGACGCCATCAAGATCGCCGGCTCCTTCGACTGGAAGAAGGTGCAGCAGGCCCTCTACCAGGTGAGCCGCGACGGCCTCGTCGCCCCCTACAAGCCCGCCTTCGACAAGGCCGATCCCGAGCGCCAGGACGCCATCCTGCCGCAATACTACCTGCTGACCGTCTGGCACGACGGCAAGCTGATCCCCCTCAAGGGCTCGCCCTACGACAAGTGAGCCCGCGCGGGAGGCGGTTTCCCTCGCCGCCTCCCGCTTCTGCCTCTCCCGCGCAGCCGCCCCGCGCCTCGACCGGCCACGGCCGGGCCCCCTCCCATCGACAGGTCGCCCGCAATGACCACAGTGGTGCAATACATCCTGTCCGGCCTTGCCATCGGCGGCATCTACGCCCTGGTGGCCCTCGGCTTCCACATCATGTGGTCGTCCGCCAAGGCCGTGAACTTCGCCCATGGCGACACGCTGATGATCGGTGGCCTGCTGGCCGTCTATCTGCTCGCGGCCGGCCTGCCGCTGGGCCTCGCCTGCCTCGTGGCGGTGCTGGCCGGCGGCCTGTTCGGGCTGGTGCTGGAGCGCATCGCGGTGCGCCCCTTCCTGTCCCAGCAGGGCTCGGTGGGGTGGATGCTCACCACCATCGCCGTGGGCATCATGGTGGAGAGCTTCGCCACCATCCAGACCCAGGGCTACGCCCGGCCGCTGCCCTCGCCGGGCGTGGCTTCCTCGGTGCATATCCTCGGCGCCGGCATCTATCCGCAGGAATTGGTGATCCCGCTGGTGGCGGTGGTGGCCATGCTTGGCCTGCGGGCCCTCCAACGCCACACCCTGGTCGGCCGCGCCATGCGGGCGGTGGCCCATAACAAGAATGCCGCGGCCCTCATGGGCATCAACGTGAATGCGGTGGTCGCCTTCTCCTTCGCCCTTGCCGGGCTTCTGGGCGCGGCGGCCGGTGTGCTGGTCGCTCCGGTTGTGCAGGCCTCCGCCGCCATGGGCGTGCTGCCGGGCCTGAAGGGCTTCGCCGTGGCCATCATCGGCGGCATCACCTCGGCGCCGGGGGTGGTCATCACCGGCCTCGTCTACGGGGTGATGGAGAAGTTCGTCGAGGGCTACATCTCCACCGCCGCGCGCGAGATCATCGGCTTCTCCCTCATGATCCTCACTTTGCTGGTGTTCCCCCAGGGCCTGTTCGGCAAGCGGGAGGTGATGAAGGTATGAGACACCTCACCCGCCATCTCACCCTGCTGGGTTTCGCGGCCCTCGCCGCCATCCTGGTGATCGTGCCGCTCACCTCCGGCAACGAGTATGAGCTGCGCCTGTTCATGCTGTTCCTGATCTACGGCATCATCGCCGTGGGCCTGAACGTGCTGGTGGGGCTGACCGGCCTCGTCTCCCTCGGACAGGCGGGCCTGTTCGCGCTCGGCTCCTACACCGGCGCCATCGTGGCAACGCGGCTGGGCTTCGACATGATCTCGTCGAGCCTCATCGCCGCGATCGTGGCGGCCGGGTTCGGCGTGCTCCTCGCCTATCCCACGGTGCGGGTGCGCGGGGTCTATCTCGCCGTGGTCACCATCGCCTTCGGCCTCATCGTGGAGAATGTCGCCATCGAATGGCAGTCGCTCACGGGCGGCACCACCGGCATCACCTCCATTCCCTCGGCCAATGCGTTCGGGGTGCGGCTGTCCGGCTATGCCTTCTACGGCGTGCTGGCCGTGGTGCTGTTCCTCGCCACCGCCGCCGCGCACAATCTCAAGGTCTCGCGCTACGGCCGCGCCATGCTGGCGGTGTCCCAGAGCGAGATCGCGGCGCGGGCGCTGGGCGTGGACGCCACCGCCATGCGCACGCTGGCCTTCGTTGCGGCGGCTGTGACGGCTGGCCTCGCCGGCACCTTCTACGCCTTCCTCAATTCCTACATCTCGCCCGACATCTTCACCTTCTCGGACAGCGTGCGCTTCCTGCTCATGGTGATCCTGGGCGGCGCCGCCTCCACCTTCGGGCCGGTGCTGGGCGCCTATATCCTCACCTATCTGCCGGAATATCTGCAGGAGTTCGCGGTGTGGCAGAAGTTCGCCTATGGCGCGCTGCTGCTCATCGTGATGTTCGTGATGCCGCGCGGCATCATGGGCTCGCTCGCCGCCGGCCTGAAGCGGCTGGTGCCTGTGCCGCGCGCGGTCGCCGCGTCCGAAGGCCTGCCCGCCGAGGACACGCTGCGGCTCGATCCCCGCGCGCAGAAATCCGAGCTGGTGGCGCGCGACCTCACCGTGCGGTTCGGCGGGCTCACGGCGCTGGCGAAAGCCTCGCTGCGGGTGAAGCCGGGCGAGGTGCATGCCCTCATCGGGCCGAACGGCGCCGGCAAGTCCACCTTCGTCAACACCATCTCCGGCTTCTACCAGCCGAGCGAGGGCGCCTTCGAGCTGGACGGCATCCAGCTTGCCGGCAAGGCCTCCCACGAGATCGCCCGCGCCGGCCTCTCCCGCACCTTCCAGAACACCGAATTGTTCGGCGAGATGACCGTGCTGGAAAACGTGATGGTGGGCTACCAGCAGCGCCTCGGCTACGGGCTCCTCGCCGCGGTGCTCCGCACCGGGGCCATGCGGCGGCAGGACGAGGAATGCCGGCGCGCCGCCATCGGCCTGCTCGTGTTCGTGGGGCTTGAGGACTATGCCAACGAGGAGGCGCGCTTCCTGCCCTTCGGCCTCCAGCGCCGCCTTGAGATCGCCCGCGCATTGGCCCCCCGGCCGCGCCTGCTGCTGCTGGACGAGCCCGCCGCCGGGCTCACCACGCAGGAGATCGACGAGCTGGAAGCCATGATCCGGCGCATCGCGGCGCTGGGGGTCTCGGTGCTGCTCATCGAGCACCATGTGGAGCTCATCATGGCGGTGGCCGACACGGTGACTGTGCTGGACTACGGCCAGGTGATCGCCAGCGACACGCCCGCCGTGGTGCAGGAGAACCCGCGCGTCATCGAGGCCTATTTCGGCACCTCCCTCGACCACGCGAACCCGGCCGAGGTGACGGCATGACCCCTCCCGATACCCACACGGCGGACGTGCTGCTCGACATCCAGTCCATGGAATTGCGATACGGCGCGGCGGTGGCGGTCCGCGACATCTCCCTCAAGGTGAAGCGCGGCCAATTGGTGGCGGTGATCGGCAACAACGGGGCCGGAAAGTCGTCCATGGTGAAGGGCGCGACCGGCCTCGTCGCCCCCTCCGGCGGCAAGGTGCTGTTTCGCGGCGCCGATACCACCCGCATGAGCGCCAACGCCAAGGTGGGCCAAGGCATCGTCATGGTGCCGGAAGGCCGGCTGATCTTCCCCGACCAGAGCGTGGAGGACAATCTCATCCTCGGCGCCTATGTCCATGGCGGGCTGAAGGGCGCGCGGGCGAAACAGACCCGCGACAAGGTGCTGGAGCTGTTCCCGCGCCTCAAGGAGCGCCTTACCCAGCAGGCCGGCTCCATGTCCGGCGGCGAACAGCAGATGCTGGCCATCGCCCGCGGGCTGATGGCCGAGCCTGAGCTGCTCATCATCGACGAGCTGTCGCTCGGCCTCGCGCCCAAGATCGTCGACCAGCTCATGGGCGTGCTCTCCACCCTCAACAAGGCCGGCCTCACCATCCTTCTGGTGGAACAGCTCGCCTCCTATGCGCTGGCCATCGCCGACCATGCCTATGTCATCGCCAACGGCCGCGTCGCGCGGGAGGGGCCGAGCCAGGTGCTCGCCCGCGATCCCGAGGTGATGGAAGCCTTCCTCGGCCGCAAGAAACCGGCGGCCTGAGCCTCATCATTTTGCAAGTCCGTCCAGTCCAAGGAGCCCCCATGTCCAGAATCGTCGATCTCAGCCTGCTCATCGAAGACAACATGCCGGCCCACAAGCTGTTTCAGCGGCCGGTCATCACCACCCACATGAGCCACGAAAGCTCGAAGGCGCTGGGCCTCGGCGTGCCCGGCGACGCCATGACCTTCCAGACGAATTTCATCGCCATGCTCGACCACGTGGGCACCCATGTGGATGCCTTCCGCCATGTGAAGCCGGACGGCGCGCCCATCGACGAGATGCCGCTGGAGATGTTCATGGGCAAGGCCGTGTGCTTCGACCTGCGCCACATCCCGGACCTCGGCGAGATCACCGTCGAGGATATGGAGAAGGCCGAGGCGGCCGCCGGCGTGAAGGTGGACGGGCACATCGTGCTGTTGTGCACGGGCTTCCACAACCGCAACTATCCGAGCCTGGATTCCGTGTGGAAGAATCCGCTGCTCACGGCGGAAGCCACCAAGTGGCTGTATGACCGCGGCTCGAAGATGCAGGGCGTGGAAGGCCCCTCCACCGACAAGCCCTCCGACAACATCTTCGCCCAGCACCGCCTGTGCCGCGACCTCGGCATGAGCCACTGGGAATGGTTGGTGAATCTGGAAGAGCTGGTGGGCAAGGGCGAATTCCAGTTCTTCGGCGTGCCGCTGAAGTTCAAGGGCGGCTCCGGATCGCCAGTGCGCGCCTTCGCCATCCTCAACTGATCATTGCGAATACGTCTCTTCTGCCCTGACTAGACGTATGGGTCTGCTGGATGGTCACTGCCGACCATCCAGCAGCGCTCATTTTGCGGTCTTCACCCAAGATCAATCCCGCGCCGGAGC
The DNA here is from genome assembly GCF_023571765.1 of Xanthobacter aminoxidans. Taxonomy (GTDB): domain Bacteria; phylum Pseudomonadota; class Alphaproteobacteria; order Rhizobiales; family Xanthobacteraceae; genus Xanthobacter; species Xanthobacter aminoxidans. Next base: position 100,191 of record NZ_JAMJXC010000005.1, read on the forward strand.
AGCCCCATGTCCGCGGAGTTCGACACCCTGAGCGCGACGGTCCTGCGCACGCTGGTGGCCCGGCGCGACGTCTCACCGGTGGAGCTGACGCGCCGCGCCCTTGATCGCGCCATCGCCACCCAGCCGACCCTCAACGCCTTCTTCGTCATCCTGGAGGAGGAGGCCATGGCCGCCGCCCGCGTCGCCGAGGATGCGGTGATGAAGGGCGCGCCGCTCGGCCTCATCCACGGACTGCCGTTTTCCGCCAAGGACCTGATGGCGGTGAAGGGGGTGCGCTATGCCTCCGGCTCCCGCGCCATGGCCGACAACATCGCTGAGGTGGACGCCCCCGCCGTGGAGCGGGCGAAGGCGCAGGGCGGCATCCTCATCGGCAAGACCACCACCAGCGAATTCGGCTGCAAGCCCATCGGCGACAGCCCGCTCACCGGCATCACCCGCAACCCGTGGAACCTCGCCATGACGCCGGGCGGGTCGAGCGCGGGGGCCGCGGCCTCGGTGGCGGCCGGCATCACCCCGTTCGCGCTGGGCACCGACGGCGGCGGGTCCATCCGCATTCCCTGTGCCTTCAGCGGGCTTTCGGGGCTGAAGGGCCAGTTCGGCCGGGTGCCGGTCTGGCCCACCTCGGCGACGCCGACGCTGGCCCATGTGGGTCCCATCGCCCGCTCCATGAGCGATGCGGCGCTGCTGTTTTCCGCCGTGGCCGGGCACGACCGGCGCGATCCCTTCGCCGTCGCCGGCCCGGTGCCGGATGTGATGGGCGCGGCGCAGGCCTCGGTGGCCGGCATGCGCGTCGCCTACAGCCCCACCTTCGGCTACGCCCGCCCCGCGCCCGAGGTGATTGCCGCGACCGACCGTGCCGCCCAGACCTTCGAGGCGCTGGGCTGCCATGTGGAGCAGGTGGATGCGGTGTTCGACACCGACCCGGCCGATTTGTGGACCGCGGAATTCTATGCCGGTGTCGGCACCCGCCTGCGCGATGTGCTGGAAAACCGCCGCGCGCTTCTGGACCCGGCGGTGGCGGACATCCTGATGCCGGCCCTCCGCCAGGAGATGAAGAGCTACTATGCCAGCGTCTTCGCCCGCTACGCCTTGCGCGAGAAAATGCGCCTGTTCTTCGAGCGCTACGACCTGCTGATCTCCCCGGTGCTCCCGGTGAGCGCGCTTGAGGCCGGGCGGAACCTGCCGGAGGGGCTGGAGGACCGCAATCTTGTGTCCTGGGTGTTCTACACTTACCCCTTCAACCTCACCGGCCAGCCCGCCGGGGCGGTCTGCGCCGGCCTCTCGCCGCAGGGCATGCCCATCGGCCTTCAGATCGTCGGCCGTTCCTATTGCGAGGACGATGTGGTGCGCGCGGCGGCGGCGTTCGAGCGCGCCCAGCCGCCCGGCTACAACCGCCCGCCGGCTGGGGCCTGAGACGGCCCGGTCCCGAAACGGCCCGTACCCAAGGCCGACGTGCGGCGGCCGTTTCCGGTGCGCCTGATGTGATTGGCTCGCCGGCCTAAATCCAGCGCTGGTCTAGCGGAAGGCCGCGAGCGCCTGCTCCGACTGGCGCGCGAGGATGCCCGCGTCGACGCCGATGGCCGTGAAGGTGGTGCCGAGATCGATGCAGCGCTTGGCGAAGGCGGGGTCGCCCGTGAGGATGCCCGCCGGCTTGCCGGTGGCGCGGATGCGGACGATGGCATTTTCCACGGCATCCACCACGCGGGCATGCTTCAGGTCGCCCACATGGCCGAGGCTCGCGGCAAGGTCGCCGGGGCCGATGAAGATGCCGTCGACACCCTCGACAGCGGCGATGGCGTCGATCTGGTCGAGCGCCTCCTGCGTTTCCACCTGAACCAGCAGGCACAATTCCTGCGCGGCAGCGTGGGCATAGTTCTTCACCCGGCCGAAGCGGGTGGCGCGGGTGAGGGCGGATACGCCCCGGATACCATCGGGCGGATACCGGGTGGCGGCCACCGCGGCGCGGGCCTCCTCGGCATTCTGGACGTAGGGGATCAGCACGCTCTGCGCGCCGATGTCGAGCAGGCGCTTGATGAGCACGGTGTCATTGGCCGCCGGCCGCACCACCGGGGACACCGGATAGGCCGAGACCGCCTGCAACTGGGCGAGGACCGTCGTCAGCTCGGCCGGGGAATGTTCCGTATCGAGGAGCAGCCAGTCGTAACCGGCGCCGGCCACCACCTCGGTGGCATAGGCGCTGGAGAGGGTGCACCAGAGGCCGAGCTGCTGGCGGCCCTCGATCAGGGCCGCCTTGAAGGCGTTGCGGGGCAGGTCCATGGGAAAGCCTCAGGTGAAAGCCTCAGGTGAAGGAGACGCTGATGGCGCCCACCGGTCCATAATCGGCGGTTATCACGTCGCCAGCGGCGATGTCCACGGGCCGGGTGAAGGAGCCCGCCAGTACGATCTGCCCCTTCTCCAGCTTCGCGCCCACGGCGGAAAGCTTGTTCACCAGCCAGGCGATACCGGCCGCCGGATGGCCCATGATGGCGGCCGAGACGCCGCTCTCCTCGATGATGCCGTTCTTGGAGAGCGTTGCGCCCACCCAGCGGATGTCGATGTCCATGGGGCGGATGACGCGGCCGCCCACCACGATGGCCGCGAAGGCGGCGTTGTCGGCGATGGTGTCCACGATGGCGCGGGGCACCTCGGTGCGATAGTCGATGATCTCCAGCGCCGGCACGACGAACTCGGTGGCGCGCATCACGTCATAGATGCGCACGCCCGGCCCTTCGAGGTCCTCACCCATCACGAAGGCCAGCTCTACCTCCAGGCGCGGCTTGATGAAGCGCGCGGCGGGAATCTGGGCGCCGTCATTGAACAGCGCGTCGTCGAGGATGCGGCCATAGTCCGGCTCGGTCATCTTCGAGGCCATCTGCATGGCGCGGGAGGTGAGGCCGATCTTGTGCCCGGCCACGCGGGCGCCGTTGGCGATGCGCGCCTGCGCCCACAGATCCTGCACGCGGTAGGCGTCCTCGATCTCCATGTGTGGGAAGGTGCGGCTGAGCTGGACGACGGGCTTGCCCTCGCGCTCGGCCTTGAGAATGGATTCTGCGCCGAGGCGGCGCTCCTCTTCGGTCATCATGGGTGCGTGTTCCGGCGCGGGGTCACAGGAGGGCGAGGGGGCGGACCGGCGAGCCCGTGGCGCCGGTGATCCGCAGCGGCTGGGCGACGAAGGCGAAGGAGCCCTGACCCGCCGCGCCCAGCTCGTCGAGGGTGAGGTTCTCGATGATGTGGATGCCGTTCTGGGCGATGAGGATCATGTGCACCTCCAACGTGATGTTGTGGTGGTTCATCACCTCGAACGCCGACGTGTCGGAGCCCACGGAGAACGGTTTGCGCGCCGCAAGCCAGCGCCCGCCCTCGACGCCCGGTCCCGGCGCGCCGGCGGAATCGAGGCCGAGATATTTCGGCGAATCTTGCCAGTAGGCCGCCCAGCCGGTGCGCACCAGCACCACGTCGCCCGCGCCCACACGGGAGCCGGATGCGGCCTCGGCCGCCTCCAGCTCCGCCACGGTGATCTCGTGGGCGGGATCGAGCGCCTCGACACCAAGCGCGCGCGCCACGTCGAGCAGCACGCCGCGCCGGAAGATGGGGGCGATGGTCTCCGCCCCGTGCACCTTGAACAGGCCGGTGCCCTGCTGCTCCTTGCCCGCATCATACTTGCCATAGAGCGCGCCATGCTCGGAGACGTGGCACAGGGCATCGATGTGGGTGGACGAGTGGGTGCTCGTCACCATCAGCTCGTTGGACGAGGAGTGGCCGCAGGAGCGCAGCACGTCGCCGTGCCGGTTGTTGAGGGTGATGTGGAAGGGGGGATGCGCCGGGTGGATGGGCATTCCCTTCTGCATGGGGTGGCTGAGGTCGATGCTGCGGGCAGCCTCGGCGGCCTTCAGCCAGTCCTCGAAATCGAAGCTGCGGGACGGCGCGGAAGTGACGGCATTCATTGGAGCTTGGCTCCCTTCGTCTCGGGCAGGAAGATGAGGACGATGAGGCCGGCGAGCAGGAAGAAGCCGGCCGTGAAGGCGAGGGCACCGGAGAGGCCGTAGCTTGTCGCAAGGAAGCCCACCATCATGGGGGCGAGGGCGCTCACCGCGCGGCCCGCGTTGTAGATGAAGCCCTGCGCCGTGGCCCGCACGTTGGTGGGGAACATCTCGGCGAAGGTGGGGGCGAAGCCGGAATAGAAGCCGGTGCCGAAGAAGGCGACGATAGGGCCGAAGGCCAGCAGCGCCGTGGGCGTGGAGATCATCGTGTAGACCGGCACCGCGATAGCCGACAGCACGAAGTAGACGATGAACGCCACCTTGCGGCCCAGCGAATCCGCCACGTAGCCGAAGGAGATGAAGCCGAGCGCCGCGCCCACCTGCATCACCACGATCCAGGTGGTGGACTTCACGAGATCGAGGCCGGGACCGCCATTGGCCACGGGGGTCGCGAGCCAGGTGGGAATCCAGGTGAACAGACCCCAGTAGCCGCACATGGCCGCCGCGGTGAAGGCGAAGCACACCAGCGTGCTGCGTCCATGCTCGCCGCTCAGCATCCGCACGGTTTCCATGAAGGTCAGGCGGCGGGTCTGCTGCTTCCAGATCTCCGGCTCCGGCGTGTGGCGGCGGATCCAGAAGGCGAGCATCGCCGGGGCGATGCCGAAGAAGAACACGCCGCGCCAGCCGATCACCGGCAGCAGCACCGCCGCGACGATGGCCGCCAGCGCATAGCCCGAGGCAAACGCGCTCTGCACCCAGGCCATCACCTTGCCGCGGTGCTGGGCGGGCCAGGTCTCGGTGATGAGGGCCGCGCCGGCCGACCACTCGCCGCCGACACCGAGGCCGACGACAACGCGGAACAGCAGCAACTGCGCGATGCTCTGGGAGAAGCCGCACAGCAGGGTGCCCACCGAGTAGCACAGGATGGAGAGCACCATGGACCGGGTGCGGCCGATGCGGTCGGCCAGGAAGCCGAAGACGAGGCCGCCGAAGGCGGTGGCCACGAGGCTCGCGGAGGCGATCATGCCGGCGGTGGACCGCTCCATGCCGAGGTCCGCGCTGATGTGGCTGATCAGCATCGCGAACAGCAGCAGGTCCATGATGTCGAGGGCCCAGCCGAGATAGGCGGACCAGAACGACTGCCATTGGGCCTTGGTGGCGCCCACATACCAGCGCGCGCCGGCGGCCGCAGGGCGGCTGCCAGAGACATCGAGGCTCATCGGTATTCCTCCACGATTATTGCTTGCCGCGCCTTTTGCGCGGGCCTTTCCGCCTCGGCCACGAAATGCCTTGGCGAACAGGGCTTTGGACCTTGATAGGAATGGCGGGTGCGCGCCGCAATTGGTCAATTTTCAAGCGGGATGTGAGCGGAATTGACATGCGGGCGGCGGGGCCCCATGCCTCAAGGGCATTTGTCCGTGGCCGCGTGTGAAATTGGAATGTCTCAACTCTATCGCTCCCTGCCGTCGCTCCAGACGCTGCGCTGCTTCGAGGCGGCGGCGCGCCTTGGCAGCTTCACGTCGGCGGCCGAGGAGATGTGCATCACCCACAGCGCCGTGAGCCACCAGATCCGCGCCATGGAGGAGGCCGTTGGCCAGCCGCTGTTCACACGGCAGGGCAACCGCATGGCGCTCACCGTGGTCGGCCGGAGCCTCGCGGCAGAGACGAGGCGTGCGCTCGACTATCTCAGCCAGGCCTATGCGGTGGCCCACGCCCAGGCGGTGCCGCGGCCGCAGATGCTGAACCTGTCGCTCCAGGTGGCGCTGGCGGAGCATTTCCTGCTGCCGCGCCTCAATGAGTTCAAGCAGGTGCTCGGCCCCGTCGTGCTGCGCATGACGAGCCTCGCGGACCTTGAGGAAAAGTGCCCGGATGACACCGACATCGCGCTGGTCTACGGCACCGGCGACGTGCCCGGCATGATCGTGGAGAAGATCGCGGACGAGGAGGTGTTTCCGGTCTGCAGCCCCGCCTTCCTCGCGCGCTATCCGGACCTGTCGCTGGAGCGCATGCCCGAGGTGCCGCTGCTGCTGCATTCCCAGGTGACGTGGAACCTGTGGCTGGAAAAGGCGGACCTGCCCATCGTCTACCCCACCCAGTCCACGCTTCTGGACGACATCGCCCTCACCATCCGCGGCGCGCTGGCCGGGCAGGGCATCGCCATGGCGCGCTCCCTCGTGGTGCGGGACTATCTCAGGACCGGCGAACTCGTGCGCCTGTTCGACCTCTCGGTGCCCGGCATCTTCTCCTATCACCTCGCCTGCCGCAGCCAGGACGTGCGCACGCACTATGCGCCGCAGATCGACTGGATCGTCCGCGCCATGCGCGCGCTGCGATAGGCGCGCGGCGACGGAGCGGGCGACGCCGGCCGCTGTCAGGCCGTAGCGCGGGCGCCCCCCGCCTGGTGGCCCAATCCCAGCTCTTTCCGCAGTTGCTGCAGCGCGCGGGATGCGGCGACCGTCAGCAAGCTGTTGGTCCGGCAATAGATCGAGAAGCTCCGGCTCGATTGCATCTGCGCCTGTCTCACATCCAGCGCGACGAGAGGCGAAGCGACCCCCTCAAACAGCATCGGTGGTAGCCAGGTCAAAAAGCCGGCCCGCTCCACCAGGGCCTTCATGACCAGCAGGGATTGCGTCTCGACGCGAACCTCGGGGGCGGGAACGCCGTTGCGGGCGAACACCTCGCTGACTTGGGAGCGCACCGAAGTGCCTTCGGGCGGAAGCACCCAATTTGCCTCCCGGATATCCTCCAGCGACAGGTTGGCGCGCGATGCGAGCGCGTGCCCCCTGCCGGAGACGAAGCAGCAGCCCTCGTGCGAGGGGCCGCGGACAAGACACTGAATGTCCTGTCCCTCCGGCAAATGGAAGGCCACCGCCAGATCCAGCTCGCCGTGCACGAGGCGCACGGCCAATTCGTCTTCGAGCCCGACGACGATGGAGAACACCGTCTCCGGAAATGCGGTCCCCATGCGCATGATCGACGGCGGAAGAAGGACTTCGGCTGCGCTGGACACAACCCCGAGCCGGACGCTGCCCTGCCCGATACCCCGCAGCGCACGGATCTCCGAGAGCGTGGTCTGGGTCTCGCTTTCAAGGATGCGCGCGCGGCGCAGCAGCACTTCGCCGTAGGCGGTCAGCGTCATACCGGTCGGCTGGCGCTCGAACAGTGGCGCGCCCACCTGGGCCTCCAGGCGCTTGATCGTGCGGGTCAGGGCGGGCTGGGTCAGGTTGAGCACCTGAGCCGCGCGGCTGAGAGAGCCCTGCTCGGCGACCGCGAGGAACGCCGTGACCAATCTCGAATCCAGGGGCATGATTTTTGGTTATGTCCTTAGCTCACACGGCATTGGATTTCGCAGGACGGCTGCTGCAGCTTCACCCCCGCCCAAACATGGCTGAAAGAGATGATAGGGAGCATCCTGGGTGATGAACAACGATAAAATGCAGCAGTCACTGCTGCGTCGCGCCACCTTGCGCCACCGGGTCAGCGATGGGGAATGGGCGGCGCGCGTCGAGCTTGCCGCATGCTACCATCTGTGCGCCCACTACGGGATGACCGATATGATCTACAATCATATCTCCCTGCGCATCCCCGGCGAGAACGAGCATTTCCTCATCAATGCCTTCGGCCTGCTCTATGAGGAGGTGAATGCATCGAACCTGGTGAAGGTGGATATCGACGGCAACCAACTGGATGACGACCCGCTGGATGTCAGCCCCGCCGGCTTCGTCATCCACTCGGCCATACACCGCGCGCGACCGGACGCACGATGCATCTTCCACACGCACACGGCCGCCGGCGTCGCCGTCTCCGCGCGGAAGGAGGGGCTGCTGCCCATCTCTCAGCACGCCCTGCGCTTCTTCGAGCGGATCGGCTATCATCCGTTCGAAGGCATCGCCCTCGATCTCGACGAGCAGACGCGTCTCGTGCGCGATATCGGCTCGCACAACGCACTCATTCTTGAAAATCACGGGCTTCTGACGTGCGGAAAGACGGTCCGGGACGCGTTCGAGCTCATGTATTACCTGGAGACGGCCTGCAAGATCCAGGTGGCCGCCCAGTCTGCCGGCTCGTCCCTCATCTTCCCGTCCGAGGCCGTCGCCCGGCGGACGGCGAAGCAGTTCGAGGATATCGACCCCTTCATCGACGAGCGCGACTGGAAAGCTCTGCTGCGCCTGCTGGAGCGCCGGCAGTCGAGATACGCGGCGTGACGTGCAAACAACGATAATATGAATTCGGGGGAAGCCACATGAGCTCCGATACAACAGCAATCGCCAGCGCGGGCGCCAGTGACGAGGACGGGAGCCTGTTCGCAAGAATAAGCTGGAAATTCATCCCGTTCATCATGCTGTGCTACCTGTTCGCCTATATCGACCGGGTGAACGTGTCGTTCGCGAAGATATCCATGGCGAAGGACCTGCAATTCAGCGACTCCGTGTACGGGTTCGGCGCAAGTATTTTCTTTATCGGATACTTCTTCCTCGAGGTGCCGAGCAACCTCATCCTCGATCGCGTCGGCGCCCGGCTCTGGCTGGCGCGCATCATGATCAGCTGGGGCGCCATCAGCTGTGCGACACTTTTCGTGCAGGGCGAGGTCTCATTCTACATCCTGCGTTTCCTGCTCGGGGTTGCGGAAGCCGGGTTCTTTCCGGGTATCATCTACTTCCTGACCACATGGTACCCGAGCAGGCTGCGCGGGCGCATCATGGCGGCCCTGATCTGCGCCATTCCCATCTCCGGCCTGATCGGCGGCCCGGTCTCCGGTTGGCTCCTCGATGCGCTGCATCAGGTCGGTGGGCTGAAGGGGTGGCAGTGGCTCTTCCTGGTCGAGGGCTTTCCGTCCATTCTCCTGGGAATTGCCTGCCTTTTCATCCTGCGCGACGGGCCTGATGATGCCGAATGGCTTTCGCCGGACGACCGGGGGCGGCTGAAGCAGATCAAGGTGGAGGAAGCCCATGCGACCCCGGGCCATTCATTCCGCGACGCGCTGACGTCCCTGGCGCTGTGGAAGCTGACCTTCATCTACTTTTCGCTGGGCGCCGGCTTCCTCGGAATTGCATTCTGGATGCCCACCCTGCTCAAGGAGGCGGGAGCCGGGTCGAATACGATGATCGGCCTTCTGTCTGCCATTCCGCACCTGTTCTCCATCGTTGTCATCATCGGTGCGGGGTGGTCTTCGGATCGCTTTCGCGAGCGGCGCCTGCACCTCGTCGTGCCCATCCTCGTCGGAGCCCTGGGCATCGTGATCGCCGTCAAGTCCAGCGGCGATCTCACCACGGTGCTGATCGGGCTGACGATGGGTGTGGCGGGAATAAGCTCGGCCATCGCCACGTTCTGGACGCTGCCGGGCCTTGTCCTCGGCGCCCCAGCATTGGCGGGCGGCCTCGCGCTCATCAATTCCGCCCTCGCGCTGGGCGGGTTCGCCGCGCCTTTCGCGATCGGGTGGCTGCGCGATCACGTCGTTGATGGTGGCATGGTTGCCCTGCACACCCTGGCGGCAATTCTGGTGATCGGTGCGTTGATGGTCCTGACCTTCAGCGGCCGCGTCGTGAACCGCTAGCTTTGGCGGGCGTGTCTCAGGGCTCGCACGGCCGTCCTGGCCAGGCGCGAGCCCTGAGCGCCAAAGGGACCTGAGATTGTTGGCGCACGCCTGAACCCGCGGCGTGCGTTCACCGCCAAGACGGAGGGGCGCCATCCGCCGCCGCGAGCCGCCGATAGCTGCCGTCGAAATAGAGCAGCGGCTCGGCACCGCGGCAGCTGACGCCGACCACCTCGCCGACGAAGATGGTGTGCGTGCCGGCGTGGTGGCGCTCGCGCAGCCGGCACTCGATCACGGCCACCGCCTCGGCGAGGAGGGGACAGCCGGTCTCGCCCAGTCCATGCGCCACATCCTCGAATGGCCGGTCGAGCCGGCGGGCGAAGCGGCCCGCCAATTCCTGCTGGTGTGCGGCGAGAATGTTCACCGCGAAGGCGCCGCTGTCGGCGATCAGGCCGTGGGAGGTGGTCTCGCGGTTCACCACGGCGAGGATCTGCGGCGGGGCAGTGCTGACGCTGCACACCGCCGTCGCCGTCATGCCATTGAGCTGGTCGCCGCGGCGCGAGGTGATGACCGTGACGCTCGCCGCCAGCACGCGCATGGCGGCCTTGAAGTCGGCCGCATCCACGGGCTGCGTCGCGAGGGGAGCGGCGCGGCTCATCAGGCCGCCCCCTCTGCGAGGAGGTCGCGCAACTGGCCCCCGGCATATCCGCGCCGCAGGTAGCCGCGGGCCTGCAGGAGCGGCACGACCCCGCGCACGAAGTCCTCGAACGTGTCGGGCAGGAAGGCGGGCGACACCACGAAGCCGTCCGCCGCCCCGCTGTCGATGATGGCGATGAGCTGGTCCGCCACCTCCGCTGCCGTGCCCACCGCGCGCGGGCACATGACGCCGCGCGCATAGACGCCGCCCGCCTCGGCGATGGTCATGCCGCCATCGGGCGTGATGCTGCGGAGCGCGGCGAGGTTGCCCTGACTGCCCGAGGCGGCGATCTCCTTCACCGTGGCCTCCATCGGCAGGCTGGAGAAGTCGGTGTTGGCGTGTGCCGCCAGTGTGGAGAGGCCGGCGACCGGATCAGCCAGGGAATCGTGCAGGGCCTCCTTCGCCTCCGCCTCGGCGCGGGTGGCGCCGATGAAGGGCATGATGGCCATCAGCACCTTGCTCGCCCCCGGCGGACGGCCCGCCGCTTCGAGCGCGCCCGCCACATCGGCCTTGAAGGCGCGCATCCGCTCCATATTGGGCTGGAGCGCGAAAATCACGTCGGACCAGCGCGCCGCGAACGCCTTGCCGCGCCCGGAGGAGCCCGCCTGCACGATCACCGGCCGGCCCTGCGGGCTGCGCGGGATGTTGAGCGGCCCGCGCGACTGGAACCACGGCCCGCGATGGTTCACGTAATGCACCTTGGCGGGATCGGCATAGATGCCCGCCGCCCGATCGAGGACGAGGGCATCTTCGTCCCAGCTGTCCCAGAGGCGGAAGGCGAGTTCCATGAACTCGTCGGCGCGGTCGTAGCGCTCGTCATGGCCGAGATGCGGCACGGTGCCGAAGTTCAGCGCCTCGCCGTCGTTCATGGAGGTGACAACGTTCCACGCCGCCCGTCCGCCGGAGATGTGGTCCAGCGTCGCGAACTCGCGGGCGATGTTGTAGGGCGCGTCATAGGTGGTGGAGCGTGTGGCGCCGAGGCCGATGTGGCGCGTCACCGCCGCCATGGCGCCGAGGATCGGCATGGGGTCCATGCGGGTCGCGTCCTGGTCGCCACGGGCGAGGCCGGCGGCATGGCTGTCGCCGTAGCGATCCGCGATGGCGAGGCGGTCGGCGAAGAACAGGAAGTCGAAGCAGCCCTGTTCCAGCAGGCGGGCGATGCGCACGTAGTGGTCGAGGCTGAGGAACGGCGTCTCGTGCGCCGGATTGCGCCAGATGGCGTGGCTGTGCACCACCGGGCCGGCGATGAGGAAGCCGCACAGATGCATGTGTTTCGACATGGTAGATCCTCCCTGTCCCGATCCTGGGCAAGGCTTTCCGGTTCACGCGCCGGATGCCCTGCGCATGCTGATGATGAGACCTTGGTGTTCTGACTGGATGGTCATCCCCCGGCCGGGCCGGGGGATGGGAGCCTGGGCGTCAGGTAATGATGCCGAGGGAGACGTTCTTTCCGCCCTTGATCTCCTGAACGAGGAAGGAACGGTTGATCTGGTCGCCCCGGGCGTCGAAATCGCAGGTGGCGCCGGCACCGACGAACTTGATCTTCTTGCCGGCGCGGATGAGCTCAAGGCCCTTCACCACGTCGTCCACCTCCTCGCCGGGCGGATTGCAGACCTCGAACACGGATTTCGCCCACACCTTCGCGTCGGAGGACTTGGCGTGCTCCATGGCGAGGGCGGTGACGCACATCTGGTCGTGGGCGTTGCCGGCGAAGAGGAAGACGGTGCCGGGCGCCGCGCCCATCTCCTTCACGAACTTCTTGTAGGACGGCGAGTCGAGCGGCGGCGCGGGCTGAAGATGATAGATGCCGTTCGCCACCTCCGGGCCGACCGCCTGGAGGAACTTGCCCTCCGCATCGGCGCCGATGGACAACGCGACGATCTTGGACTTGAAGCCGCCGCGATAGACCTCCTTGGCGATGGAGACGAAATCCGTCAGCAGGGAGAGGCAGAACACCGCGTCCGGATCGCCGCCGAATGCCTTCTCGACTTCCGAGCGATACGAGGGCTGGTCCGGGTTGTACATCACCACGTCGAGCACCTTGCCGCCGAGCTTGGCGAACTCCGCCTTGAACGGCTCGATCATGGCCACCACGAAGGGGTTCTGCTGGGCGAGTACCACCGCCGTCTTGGCGCCGATGGTCTTCATCACCTTGGCGCCGGCCGGGCCCCAGGACGTGCTTTTGGCCTGGAAGCGGAAGACCATGCCCTTGGTGTCGCCCTCGGTCACGGCATTGGCCGAGCAGGAGACCATCTGCACCTTGTCGGCGGCGAGGATGATGGGCTTGGCCGCCAGCGCGATGGGGCTGCCCCAGAAGCCGCCCACCAGCTCCACCTTGTTCACTTCCAGCAGCTTCTTGGTGCCGGTGACGCCGACGGTGGGATTGGTCTCGGAATCCTCGATGAACAGCTTCAGCGGGCGTCCGCCGAGGATGCCGCCGGCATCGTTCACCCATTTCACCGCCATCTCGGCGGCCTTCTTCATGTCCGGGCCGTAGGGCCCGGTGGCGCCAGAAAACGGCAGCACCATGCCGATGGGGATCTCGGCCGCCTGAGCCGCCGCCGGCCGGCCCAGCAGGGCGGCCGCCGGAAGCGAGGCGAGGCCGGCGACCACGTGCCGGCGAGTGAGGGGCAGACTGCGCGTCACGGCTGTTCTCCTGCTGCTGTGTCGGGTTCGGGATGGAGGTGGAGCAGCGCCTCGGCGGCGCCGTCGTCGATCTGCAATGCGTCGTTGAAGCGGTTGAAGAAGCCGGCCAGCGCCGCGCGCAGCGTCAGTTCGACGATCTGCGCCTCGGTGAAATGCTGCCGGAGGTCATCGAACATCTGGTCGCGGATGCCCCAGGCGCGCTGGGTGACGAGCCGGGCGTAGTCGATCACTGCGCGGTCGGCCGCATCGAAGGCGGGGTGGTCGCTCGCGGGGAGGGCGGCCACCGCTTCCTCGGGCACGCCCTCCACCTCCAGCAGGGGGGTGTGGTGGGAGACGCAATAGGGGCAGGCATTGAGCTTCGAGACGGTCACGACCGCCAGCTCGATGTAGCGGAACGGCACGCCTTCCCGCGCCCGCAGCTCCATCAGCATCCGGTAAAGATGGTCGAGCGCGGGCGGCACATGGGCGAGCACCGACGCCTGGTCGCGAAAGTCGGCATAGCCGCCGGCGAAGGCTGTGAAGACCTCCGCATAGGGGGGCGGCAGGTCGGCCGCAGTGAGGGGGGCGACGCGGGGCATCAGGCTTTCTCGCTTTCGGGCGGGAAGAAATCGGCGAAGCGGCGCTTCGGCTCGGAGACGAGGCCTTCCGGCCGCAGGATCAGCAGAAGGACGATGCCCACCCCGATCATCCCGAGCCGCAGGGCGGAGAGCTGGACGCCATCGACGCCCGGGATCACGTCCTTCAGGAAGCGCGTCGCTTCCAGGATCAGCATGATGGAGCCGGCGCCGAGGACGAGGCCGAGGTTGGAGCCGCGCCCGCCGGCGATCACCGCCATGAAGGCATAGGCGGTGATGATGGGGGTGAACTGGCTCGGGTCGATATAGGTGAGGAAGAACGCGTGGAGCGCCCCCGCCAGCCCCATGATCGCCCCGCCGATGGCGAAGGCGCGCACCCGCAGGGCCAGCACGGGCTTGCCCAGCGCCGCTGCGGCTGTCGCATCGTCGCGCACCGCCCGCAGGGCCCGGCCGAAGGGCGAGCGGACCAGCGCCTCGCTAAAGGCGAAGACGATCACCACCAGCCCCAGCGCGAAGGCGAGGATCACCGCATCGCCCCATCCGGCCGGCGTGACGCCCGCGAAGGGACGGGGAATATCGGCGATGCCGAGCGCTCCGCCGGTCAGCTCGCCGAGATTGAGCAGCAGGATGCGCACGATCTCCGCAAAGCCGATGGTGACGATGGCGAGGTAGTTTTCCTCCAGTCGGATGGTGAGCAGCGAGAGCAGCATGGAAAGGCCCGCGCAAACGGCCGCGGCCAGCACCATGCCGGCGAGCCAGCCCACGTGCGGCGCGCTGATGGCCAGCGTGTAGGCACCCAGCGCGACGAAGCCGGCGACGCCGAAATTGACCAGCCCGGCAAGCCCCCATTGCAGGTTCAGCGCCAGCCCGACGAGGGCTGCGATGGAGACGAGGATGACGACGGTGACGAGGTAGGAGATCATTGCCGCGCCCTCACTTTCGGATGGCCTTGGCCCCGAACAGGCCATTGGCGCGGAACAGGAGGAGCAGCAGGATGACGCCGAAGCTCACGATCTGCCGGAAGGAGACGGGCAGGACGAGGGCCGACATCTCCTCCGCCACGCCGATGAGGAGCGCGCCCGCCACAGCGCCGATCGGGCTGCCCAGCCCGCCGAGGATGGCGGCGGCGAAGATGGGGATCTGGTAGTTCCAGCCCATCAGCGGATCGATGGCGCGATCCAGCCCCGCCAGCACGCCGGCGAGCCCGATCAGCGCGCCGGTGAGGGCGAAGGTGATGCGGGCGATGGTGCGCCGCTCCACGCCGCGCACGGCGGCAAGGGAGGCATTGTCCGCCACCGCTCGCATGGCCCGGCCGAGCGGCGAGGCGGTGATGAGAAGGTGCAGCAGAACGAGCGCGATGATCACCACGCCGGCGGTGATGAGCTGTTCGTGGTTGATGCGCAGGCCGTTCCAGCGCATCGGCCGCGCCACCGCGAGATCGAAGCTTCTGGCGGCATTGCCGAAGATGAAGCGGCAGATGTTCTCCACCACCAGCGATACGCCCATGGAGGCGACCAATAGCGTGATGGAGCCGCGCGTCCGCAGCCGCTCGAACACCAGCGCATCGGCAATGAGGGAGGCGAGTGCCACCGTGCCCGCGGCGAAAGCGGCGGCGATGGGCAGCGGCAGGCCGAGCACCACATTCGCCGTATAAGCCGCATAGGCGCCGAGGGTGAGGAGCGCCCCCACCGCGAAATTGGCGAAGCGCAGGATGCCGAACACCAATGTCAGCGCCAGCGCCGGCAGGGCCAGCAGCAGGCCAGTGACGAGGCCGTTGAGGAAGAGCTGAAGCGCCATGGCTCAGGCCGCCTTTCCGAAGAAGAGGCCGGCGAGGTCCGCCTGGCGGATGTCTGCGGCGGAGGCGCGGAGTGTGAGCCGGCCGGCGACCAGCACCACCACCTCGTCGGCGATGCCGAGCGCGGCGGCGACGTTCTGCTCCACCAGCAGCACGGTGACGCCGGCCTCCCGCACGCGCACCACCGCTTCCATGGTCTCGCCGACGATCTTGGGCGAGAGACCGGCCGAGGGTTCGTCGAGCAGCAGCACTTCGGGATTGGCAAGCAGCGCGCAGGCGAAGGCCAGCATCTGCCTCTGGCCGCCGGAGAGGTTGCCGGCGAGCGTGCGCGGCCGCTGCCGCAGTTCGGGGAAGAGATCGAGCACCTTCTCCCGCTGCTCCGGCCCGACGCCGGCGCGCCCGCGCAGGAATTCGGTGGCGAGCTTCAGGTTCTCGGCGATGGTGAGGGTGGCGAAAATGTTGGCTTCCTGAGGCACATAAGCGAGCCCCGACGCCACCCGGCGTGCCGGCGAGAGCGTGGTGATGTCCCGCCCCGTCACCGCCACCGTTCCGGCCCGCGTCGGCACGAGGCCGGCGATGGTTTTGATGAAGGACGATTTGCCCGAGCCGTTCGGGCCGATGACGGCGACAATGCTCTCCGCCGTCTGGGCGAGATCGATGCCGCACACGATATCGCCGCCCCGGCCGTAGCCGGCGCGCAAGCCCGAGACGGCGAGCGCGAGGGAGAGTTCTTCCGCCTTCGGATCGCAGGGGCGCGCAGTCATGCCGCCACCCCGAGATAGGCGGAGACGACGCGCGGGTCTGCCGTGGCCTCGGCGAAGGTACCGGAGACGAGGGCGCGCCCCTGGGCGAGGACGTGAACGTGGTCGCACACCTCCTCCACCAGATGCATGTCGTGCTCGACGATGCCGAAGGACAGGCCTTCCGCCTTCAGCTCCCGCACCAGCCGCACGATCTCCAGCCGCAGCGGCGGCGAGACGCCGGCGCCCGGCTCGTCGAGCAGGATCAGTCTCGGCTTCATCAGCAGTGCGCGGGCCATTTCCAGCAGCTTCTTCTGGCCGCCGGAGAGCATGGCGGACGACTGGTCGGCGAGCTTCACGAGCCCCACCCGCTCCAGCAGAGCACGGGCGAGATCGGCATTGGCGCGCTCCTGCGCCCACCATTTGCGGCGACCGAACAGGGCGCCCGTCACCGTCTCCCCACTCTGGGCCGGCGGGGCGGCGAGAAGGGTCTCGAACACGGTGAGGCTTGAGAGCTCCCGCACGATCTGGAAGGAGCGGACCACGCCCTTGCTGGCCATCACATGGGCCGGCAAACCGGTGACATTCTCGCCCTCCAGGAGCACCGTGCCAGCCTCCGGCCGGGCGAGCCCCGTCAGTGCGTTGAGCAGCGTCGTCTTGCCGGCACCATTGGGGCCGATGAGGCCAGTGACCTGGCCACGGGCGAGATCGAGGGTGACGCCGTCGAGTGCGGCGACGCCGCCATAGCGCCGGGTCAGACCGTGGACCTGAAGGAAGGGGCTGGGGTTCACATCGCCTCCACGGCGCAGGGCGACAATGCCTTGCGGTTGCGCAAATGCCTTTTTGATGTGCATCAAAATCGCAGATCTTGAGCAGGTATTGGACAGTCGATCGCGACCGCTCATAGATTAGACAGATGCATTGCGATCAAATCAAATTTATATTGCTTTGCTCTTGGCAAAGTTATTTTAATGGGCGGCATGTCCCGGCCGCTGGAAATTGCCCTGCTGCGCACCTTCGTTCTCCTGGTGGAGGAGAAGAGCGTGACCCGTGTCGCCCGGCGCCTGAACCGCACCCAGCCGGCCGTGAGCCTGCAGATCCGGCGGCTGGAGGCGGCGGCGGGCTTTCCCCTGTTCGAGCCGGACCTGCGGCATCTCAAGCTGTCGCGGCACGGCGAGATGCTGCTGCCCCATGCGCGCACCATGCTGCGGCTGGATGAGGAAGCCCGGCTGCGGCTTTCCGCCGACGATGTGGCGGGCCGCGTCACGCTCGGCTGCCCGGATCTCTATGCCGCCTTCCTCCTGCCGGAGACGCTGGCCCGCTTCCGCGATACCTATCCGGGCGTCGAGGTGACGGTGCGCTGCGCGCTGTCGCGGCAGCTGGCGCAGGACATGACCGAGGGCCTTCTCGACATCGCCATCGCCACCCGCATGCCGGGCGTCTCCCCGCGCGTCGGCACCGGCACGCTGCTGCGGCCTGAACCGCTCATCTGGCTGGGCGCGGAGGGCGGCAGCGCCCACCTTGCGGACCCCATTCCGCTGGCCATGCTGCCGGACGGCAATCTCTACCGGGATTATGCGCTGGCGGCGCTCGACCATATCGGCCGACGCTGGCGCATAGCCTGCATCTCGGAGAGCATCGCCGGTCTGCAATCCATGGCTCTGGCGGATTCCGCCGTATGCGTCCTCGCGCAATCCGTGCGCACGCCGGGGCTGGTGCGTCTTGGAAGTGCGGAAGGTCTGCCGCCGCTCGAGAGCGTGGATCTCATCCTGTGGGAGCGCCACCCCGGCGGCTCGTCGGCGGCGGATCATCTCGCCGCCCACATTCGCCGGTCCGTGTCGGATCGGGACTGATCGCGCCGGTCCCGGGGCGGGCGTTCAGGTGAGCGCGAGCAACCGGGCGAGGGCCTGATCGTCGGCGAGGGCAGCGGCCTTTTCCTTGGGCGAGAGTCCCGCCAGCGCCTCCGCGCGCGAGCGCGCATCCTCGATCTTGGCCCGCGCGACGAGGCGATCGGGGCGGACATCGCCGGGCAGGCGCTTGCCCTGCGCGGGCAGTGCATTGCGATGGAAGGCGAGCAGGTCGGGATCGCCGGCAAGGTGCGCGACGGCCTCCGCCGGACCGTCGGTTCCGCCGAAGGCGGCGCGTAGGTCCGTGGCCGCGCGCAGGACGGCCGGAGGGGTCTTCGCCTCCGGCGTTTCCAGAAGTCCGCCGGGACGGCGCGGACGGCTGGTCCACACCGCGAGCGGCACTGCGGTGAGAAGTCCGAGGATCACCGGCGACATCCACGCCATCAGCGGCCACGCGATGGCGGCGGTCGCGGCCGCAAAGCCGAGGCCGAGGAGCGTGTGGGGCCAGAAGTGCCGGAACGCCTCCCGCCAGCCGAGGCTGCCGTCGTCCCGCCGCTGCGGATTCCACCCGCCGTCCCGCCCCATGAGGATGCTGACCACGGCGAAGGACTGGGACACCATGGTCACCGGCGCCATGAGGCCCGAGAGCAGGATTTCGCTGATCATGCCGAGGAAGGTCCGCCCCGCGCCGCCAAAGCCGCGTCGCGCCGTGCCATCACCGAGCATCAGCGCGAAGGCGATGAACTTGGGCATCAGCAGCACCGCCATGGTGGCGCCGAACACCCAGGCTGCGCGCACCGGATCCTGCGCCGGCCAGACCGGGAAGAGGGCGAAGCCGGAGGGGAAATAATCCGGCGGCACGAAGCGCGCCTGAAGGGAGGTGAGAAGGCCCGCCAGCAGCATCAGCAACCAAAGCGGCGCCGAGACATAGGAGCCGATGCCGGTGAGCAGATGAATGCGGCTCGCGAAGCGGAGCCCGCGCACCGGCAGCACGGCCGCGTGCTGGAGATTGCCCTGGCACCAGCGGCGGTCGCGCACGGCGAGATCGGTGAGGGAAGGGGGGCCCTCCTCATAGCTGCCGGGAAGGCCGGCCACCATGTGGACGCCCCAGCCTGCGCGCACCAGCAGCGCCGCCTCCACGAAATCGTGGCTCAGGATATGCCCCCCGAACGGCTTGCGCCCCTTGAGGTGCGGCAGGCCCGCCGCCTCGGCGAAGGCGCGGGTGCGGATGATGGCATTGTGGCCCCAATAATTGCTCTGCGGCCCGTGCCACCAGGCAAGTCCGTGGGCGATGAGCGGGCCATAGAGGCGTCCGGCAAATTGCTGGAGCCGGGCGAACAGCGTGCGGCCACCCACGATCACCGGCAGTGTCTGGATAAGCCCCGCGTCGGGGGTGCGCTCCAGCGCGTCGGCGAGGCGGACCATGCAGTCGCCGGTCATAACGCTGTCGGCGTCGAGGATGAGCATCGCCTCATATGCCGCGCCGAAGCGGGTGACCCAATCCGCGATGTTGCCGGCCTTACGGTCCGTGTTCTGCGCGCGGCGGCGATAGAAGAAACGGCCGCCGGTGCGCCGGCGCAGGGCGAGGAAGGCGGCTTCCTCCGCGACCCAGACATCCGGATCGGTGGTGTCGCTCAGGATGAACACGTCGAACAGGCCGGCGCGCCCGGTCGCCTCCAGCGAGCGCCATGTGGCTTCCAGGCCGGCGAAGACGCGGTTCGGCTCCTCATTGTAGCAGGGCATGAGGAGGGCGGTGCGGATGCTCGGGGCGGGCAGGGGGGCGTCCGGGTCGATGCCGAGCGCCTTGCGGCCCGACAGAAGGCTGATGGCGCCGCCGAGGGCATTGGTGAAGGCGAGGGCGATCCACGCGAACAGGACGACGAACAGCACCAGCACGGCGTATTCGAGGTAGGTCAGCCCGCCCACGTCGAGCACCTTGTACATCTCGTAGGCGGCAAGGCCGGTCAGCGCGATGGCCCCGCCGAACACGAAGGCGCGGCGGGCGATGAGCAATGTACCGAGCCGCGTCCCGGACCTGACTCGCTCCGGCCTGCGGCGGAAATCCTGCGCCGGCATGGCGAGGGGCGCTTCGGGCGGCAAAGCGGGCTCCGGGGCCTGGCGCGTGGCCGGCCGGGCGTGCGCTAGGGCGTCCATCGATAGAGCCAGGTTTCGGTGAGGGGCACATCGCCCTTCATGAGACGCGCCCGCAATTCCGAGAGGTTCGCGCCCTTCGGCTCGAAGGCGAAGGAGAGACGGGCGCCGGAGATTTCCGGATTGGGTTGGAGCACCACGTCGCGGACCTCTCCCGCGCTGGCGGAGACATCCAGCCGGATGCCGTCCGGCGTCAGCCCCGCCATAGGGCCGTCCACCAGATCGATGACGAACAGCCGACGCTCGTCGGTGCCACCCGCACGCGTGCCGGCCACGCGGCCGAGGGCCGGCGGAGTGGGCATGTCCCACGTCCAGTGCAGGCGATAGGTGTAGGTGTATTCGCTGCCCTTGCGCAGGGTGTCCTTGGGGCGCCAGAAGGCGACGACGTTGTCGTGGACTTCCTGCGGCGTGGGGATCTCCACCAGATGCACCGCGCCTTCGCCCCAGTCGCCGATGGGCTCCACCCACACGCTCGGCCGCTTCTCGTAGCGAGCTTCCAGATCCTGATAGTCGAAGAAGGAGCGCTGGCGCTGCATCAGGCCGAAGCCGCGCATGTTCGAGCCGGAGAACACGCTGATCTGCAATCGCCCCGGATTTGAAAGGGGGCGCCAGAGCTGCTCGCCGGTGCCGTCGGTGATGGCGAGCCCTTCGGCGTCGCGGACGGCGGGGCGGAAATCGTCGAAGCCGGCATGATCGGCCGGTCCGAACAGGAACATACTGGTGAGCGGCGCGATGCCCGCCTCGGTCAGGTCCGCACGCGGGTAGAGCGCCATCTCAACCGTCATCACGGTGGCATCGCCGGGGCGGATGGTGAAGCGATGGGCCGCGGTGGCGCTCGGGCTGTCGAGCAGAGCGTGAACCACGATGGAGGGCACATCCGGTCGTGGCTGCTCCACATAGAAGGCCTTGAAGACAGGGAATTCCTCGCCGGAGGCCGAAGCCGTCTTCACCGCCAGACCCCGCGCGGAGGTGCCGTAGCCCTGCCCCTTGGCGACGGCGCGGAAATAGCTCGCGCCCTGAAATACCGCGATCTCGTCGAGATAATCGGGGCGGTTCAGGGGGCCGTGCAGGCGGAAGCCGGAGAAGCCGAGGTCGGTGCCGGGCTGGGGCGTCTTCAGCCCGTGCTCGAAACGGAACAGGCCGGGATCATAGGCGATGCGCCGTGCCCGCCCCTCGGCCACCACGAAGACATCCACCTGATCGCGGAACAGGAAGCCTCGATGCAGCAGCTGCATCTCGAACGGCAACCGCTGGCCGCGCCAGATCGAACGATCGGCGTTGAAACGGATGTTGCGGTAGTCGTCATAGCTGAGCTTGTCGAGCTCCGCCGGCAACGACTGGTTGCCCTGCTTGAAGGGTTTGGCGGCAAGCTGGCGCGCCGTGTTGCGTACCGTGTCGGCATCGAACCGCTCGCCCTCCTGGGCAAGCGCGGGATGAGCTGCGGCGGCCTGAAGAGCCGAAAGCGCAGTCGCACCCAGCATGAATGATCGGCGGTCGAGCAATGCGTCCCTTCGCCCCCGGATGTTCGGACATGCCTCTGCGGCATCTCGGAAGGAAGGCGCGAAGGCGGGTTCGGGTTCCACGGCGGGAGCGCGACATTGGGTCTCGCAGGCGGGGGAGGCGGGCAACGGCGGTTCGTGAAAGAACCGCCGCCCCGGTCCTAGCGGCCTTGCGTTCCGGTCGGAACTGCCGCGTCGGCGAGGGCGCGGATGCCCGGCCGGTAGGCTTTCCCCGTGGGGCCGGTGGGAAGCGCGGCCACCACATGGATGGCGTCCGGCACCTTGAACCGCTCGATGCGCGCCGCGCACCACGCCCGCAGTTCATCCGCAGAGGCAGAGCTTCCCGCCCGCAGCACAACTGCTGCATGGAGCGCCTCGCCGAGGCGCGGGTCGGGCACGCCAGCCGCGAGGGCCTGGGCGACGGCGGGATGGGCGCAGAGCACCGTCTCGATCTCCGCCGGGGCGATCTTGTTGCCGCCGCGGGAGACGATCTCCTTGATGCGCCCCACGATCTCCACGCACCCATCCGGCCGTCGCCGTGCCACGTCGCCGGTGCGGAAAAAGCCGTCGCGGAAGGCGGTCTGCGTCAGGTCGGGATTGTCGAGATAGCCGATCATGCCGAAGGGCGTGCGGATGAGCAGTTCGCCCGCTGCGTCCGGCCCCGCGCCCGTGGCTCCCGCGGCAGGATCGTCCGAGATGAGGTAGTCGATGCCCGGCGTCGGCCGGCCGATGGAGCCGCGTCCCGTCTCCGCGTCCGCCGGCCTCAGGCAGAAGTCGCAGGAGCCGGTCTCGGTGAGACCGTAGAGGTCGAACACGCCGGCACAGGGCAGTTGCGTCGCGATCGCCCCGGCCAGATGCGTTCCCAGCCCTTCGCCGCCGGTGAGGATAGTGCGCAATTGCGGTGCCGCCACCTCGCCCTCACCGAACAAGGTGCGCAGCATGGAGGGGACGGTCGCGAGTACGGTGGTGTCGGGAAGACGCGTCTTGAGGCCGGCGGGCGTGAACTTGCCCACCAGTTCGAGCCGCGCGCCCGTCTTCAGGGAGAGCAGCGCCACCCACAGGCCGAAGATGAAGATGAGCTGGAGCGGCAGCACCACCTTGTCGTTGGGCGTCAGGGCGAGCAGGTCCTGAAGCGCATCGAGTTTTCCGGCGAAGCGGTCATGGGCGAGCACCACGCCCTTGGGCTTGCCGGTGGAGCCGGAGGTGAAGACGATGAGCGCCGCGCCGTCGAGCAGCGGGCGGGCCGGCGGTGGCGTTTCCGCGAGGCGTGTCACGGTGCCATCCGCCACAAGGAACCGGGCGCCGGTCTGCTCGAGGATGGTGGCACGGGTCATCTCGGCCGCGCCGGCGTGGAGCGGCACCGCGACGCCGCCCGCCTGCCAGACGCCGAAGAAAGAGGCGAGGTCCGCGGCGCGATTGGCCACGGCGACGATCACCGGCTCATCCGGCGTGAGACCGTCCGCGCGCAGCTGCGCAGCGAGGCTGGAGGCGGCGGCACGCAGAGCGTCGGCGGTGTGAGCCGCGCCGCCGTCCTCGGCCACGGTGCCGGCCGCTTCGTCCAGAATGCGGCAGAGCGCGCCCGGTTTCGCCATCACGGCCTCCTCAGCCTTCGCGGGTCGGGAAGCGCGCATCGCGCCAGGCGATGGCAGCGCGCAGGCCCTCGCGGCGGGCGACATCGAAGAAGGCGATCTTGTCGGCCGAGCCGGCGCCCTCGATGGAAAGGTCGATCTCCAGCGCGCTCTCCAGCGCCTGCAACATGCCCTGCGTTTCGAGCGCCCGGTTCAGGGCGCGCTTGGTTTCCTTCACGAGGCTGGGATCAATGGCACCGATGTGCCGGGCGATGCGCAGCGCCTCGTCCTCCAGCCGATCGGCGGGAACGACGCGGTTGATCATGCCGATCTCGGCCGCGCGTTGCGCGCTCACCCGGTCCTCGCCGAGCAGGATGATTTCCTTGGCGATCTTGGGGCCGACGATCCACGGCAGCAGCATCACCACGATGCCGGCGCCGAACTTCAGCTCCGGCTCGCCGAAGAAGGCGTCTTCCGAGGCGATGGTCATGTCGCAGGCCAGCGCCAGCTCGCAGGCGCCAGCGAGGCAGGCGCCACGCACCATGGCGATGGTGGGCTTCGGGCAGTGCCAGAAGCGCATCACCGTGTCGAAATCCTTGCGCAACACAGGCCGCCACGCATCGACGCCCACCGGGCGCGCCTCCATCTGCGCCTTCAGGTCGAAGCCGGAAGAGAAGGCATTGCCAGCGCCGCGCACGATCACCGCCTTCACGTCCGCATCCGCCTCGGCGCGGTCCATGGCGGCGTTGATCTCGCCCAGCATCTCCTGGTCCAGCGCATTGGTGCGCTCGGGCCGGTTGAGGGTGAGGAGGGCGATGCCGTCGCGGGTTTCGTAAGCGATCTTGGTGAAGGTCATGAAAGCCTCGTGGAGAGGGATCAGCGCCGCCCGCCGGCCATGGCAGCGGCTTCCGGCCGGAGCCGCAGGCGCAGCATGGCGAGGACGCCGAGGAAGGGGCCGATGGCGAGAATGAGGAAGGCGAAGCGCCAGCCGAACGCATCCACCGCGTAGGGCAGCAAGTGGATGCTCACCAGCGTGATGAGAAAGCCGACGCAGGTCTGTACCGTCAGCATGGTGCCGATGAGGCTGCGGTCGGACAGCTCCGTCACGGCGGCGGAGAACTGGGCGGAATCGGAAATCACCGTCACGCCCCACACCAGCGCCAGCGGCAGCACCAGCCAGATCGATGCGCCGAACAGGAAGCCGATGCCCGCCGCGCACAGCCCGCTCACCGCCATGGACAGCGCCGTGACGAAGGTGCGCCCCAGCCGGTCGGCCGCAAAGCCGCCGCCCAGCGCGCCCACGGCACCGATGGCAACCACGCAGAAGGTGGCGAGGCGCGGGTCGAGGGGCGGGGCATCGCCATAGCGCGCGGCGAAGCTCGCGGCGAAGAAGGCGCCGATCCACGCCCACATGGCGTAGAGTTCCCACATGTGGCCGAAATAGCCGAGATTGGCGAGCCGGAGCGCCGGCCGACGGAACGCATCGAGGGCGTTGGAGAGCTTCAGCGGCGGCGCCTTCGCATGGTTGGGGCCGACCTTGGCGAAGCGGATGAGGAGGGCGGCCACCAGCGCGCTCGCCGCCGCGCCCGCCACCGGCGCGCGCCAGTCAAGCCCGCCGACCGCCGCCATGGCGTGGGGCGAGGCCGAGCCCAGCGTCAGCGCCGCCACCAGCATGCCGATGAGCAGGCCGAGATCGCCCTTGGCCCAGGTGGCCGCGAGCTTCATGCCCACGGGATAGACCCCCGCCATGCACATGCCGGTGAGAAACCGCAGCAGCGGCACCGCCGGATGGGTGGGCTCGAACAGGAGGATGGCCCCGTTGGCCAGCGCCGCGACCAAGGCCGAGACCGAGAAGAGCGTCCTCAGATCGGCGCGGTCCGCGAGGGAGAGCAGCGCGCTGAGGAGGGTGCCGGCGACGAAGCCTGCCTGCACGGAACTGGTGAGCAAAGCCTCCTGAAACGGCGACAGGCTCCACTGCGCCCGGATCGCCCCCAGAGAGGCGGTGGTGGCGAACCAGGTCGCCATCGCCGCCACTTCCGCGACCACGAGGATCGCGAGGGAGAAGGCCTTGCCGTCCGTGCGGGCGGCTGTCGCCGGCGCTGTCACCTCAGCCGGCCTTCTTCAGCATCGGGCAGGCCTCGGGCGACATGGGGCGGAAGGCCTCGTCGCCGGGGATGGTCGCCACCAGCTTCAGATAGTCGTAGGGGCCCTTGGACTCCTCCGGCGTCTTCACCTGCCACAGGTACATGTCGTGGATGGTGCGGCCATCGGCGCGGATGTGGCCCTTGCCGAAGAGCGGATCGTCGGTGGGCATGGCCTTCATCTGCGCGACCACGGCGGCACCGTCATGGGCCTTCGCCTTGTCCATGGCGGCGATGGCCTTCATCCAGTGCAGCGTGGCGGCATAGGTGCCGGCCTGGTTCATGGTGGGCATGCGCCCGTTGTTGCGCGCCCCGAACGCCTTGCCGAAGGCGCGTGTGCCGTCGTTCAGGTCCCAGTAGAAGGCATTGGTCAGCATCAGGCCCTGCGCCGTCTTCAGGCCCAGAGAATGGATGTCTGACAGGAAGATAAGAAGGCTGACGAGCTTCTGCTTCTGCGACAGGCCAAACTCCGCGGCCTGCTTCACCGAATTGATGGTGTCGCCGCCGGAATTGGCCAGCGCCACCACCTTCGCGCCAGAGCCCTGCGCCTGGAGGATGAAGGAGGAGAAATCCGAACTCTGGAACGGTGCGAGCGCATGGCCCAGCACCTTGCCACCGTTGGCCTTCACCACCTCGGCCGCATCGCGCTCCAGCGCATGGCCGAAGGCGTAATCGGCCGTCAGGAAGTACCAGGAATCGCCGCCCTGCTTGATCATGGCGCGGGCGGTGCCGTTGGCGAGCGCCCAGGTGTCGTAGGTCCAGTGCACGGTATTCGGCGTGCAGGACTTGGCGGTGAGGTCGGACGTGCCGGCGCTCGCAACCAGGAACACCTTGTTCTTGTCGCGGCTGATGTCGGCGACGGCGAGGGCCACGGAAGAGGTGGGCACGTCGACGATGGCGTCCACCTTGTCGAGGTCGTACCAGCGCCGCGCGACGGAGGAGCCGATGTCCGCCTTGTTCTGGTGATCGGCGGAGACCACTTCCACCTTGAAGCCGTGCTTCTCCGGATTGAAGTCCGCGACCGCCATCTGCGCGGCGGTGACGGAGCCGGGGCCGGCGATGTCGGAATAGAGGCTCGACTGGTCGTTCATGACGCCGATGCGGAACGTCGGCAAGTCCTGAGCTGAAGCCCTGTGAGCGGTCGTGATCGGGACGGCGACGGCGCACGACAGCACGGTCGCCGCTACGAGGGCAGCGCGCATTTTTTCTCTCCCGGCGTTTCCAGTGTCTTCTTGTGCCGCGGCATCTCCGTCCGCGATCTGTGGAACCAAAAGGCCCATTTTAAGATTTGTCAAACGAATAATTTTTAGGTTGATTTGAAGCCGCCGATCTGAGACCAAGGGGATGACCACAGGCGTCCCCGGAACGGATCAGATGGAACCGAGCTACGGCCAGATCGTCACCACCAGCGCGGCGAGCCAGATCGCCGATCAGCTCCAGCAGGCCATCATGGACGGCCGGCTGAAGGTGGATGAGCGCCTGCCGACCGAGGAGGAGCTGGCCGCGCAGTTCGGCGTCTCGCGGCCCACCGTGCGCGAGGCCCTGAAGCGGCTCGCCGCGCGCCACCTCATCCGCTCCCGGCGCGGCCCCACCGGCGGAACCTTCGTCACCGGCCCCTCGCCGGAGGAACTGGCCACCAGCCTCGGCACGTCCGTCACGCTCCTCGTCGCCACCGGCGGCGTTTCGCTGGAGGAGATGGCGACGGCGCGGCTGGAGATGGAAGCTGTGTGCTGCCGTCTCGCCGCCCTGAACCGCACGGACGCGCACCTCGCGGCGTTGGAGGCGGAGATCGCCCTGCAACGGACCGCCAGCCTTTCGGATCAGGATTTCTGCGCCTCCGACGTGCGCTTCCACCGCACCATCGTGGACGCGGCGGGCAATGCCCTGCTGCGCTTCCTCATGAATGCGGTGGTGGAAGCGCTCATGCCGGTGAGCAACATGATCATCTTCCGCGTCCGCGACCGGACGGAGATCGTCGCCCACCACGAGACGCTCCTCGCCGCGCTGCGGGACCGCGATGGCGAGGCGGCGGTGGCCGCGCTTGGCGGTCTCGTGCGCTACATCCGCGCCCAGTACGAGAAGGCCGAAGAGGCCCGCAAGGCCATCCGGCCCTGAGCCGAGGCCCCTGATCCGCGCCCGCGCGGTCCACGCACATCACAGGGAAACGTCCAATGAGCACCGAGACCTTCCGCGCCCTCATGGCGCGCAAGACCGACGCCGAGCAGGCCATTGCCATCGAGACCATCACCGAGGCCGAACTGCCGGCCGGCGACGTGACGGTGGACGTGGAATATTCGTCCTTCAACTACAAGGACGGCCTCGCTTTGAAGGGCATGAGCCGCATCCTGCGCGCGCTGCCCATGGTGCCGGGCATCGATTTTGCCGGCACGGTGCGCGCCAGTGACAACCCCGCCTTCGTCCCCGGCGACAAGGTGGTGCTGACGGGCTGGGGTGTCGGCGAGAACTGGTCCGGCGGATTCGCCGAGCGGGCGAAGGTGAAGGGCGAGTGGCTGGTGAAGCTCCCCGAGGGCCTCACCGCACGCCAGGCCATGGCCATCGGCACGGCCGGCCTCACCGCCATGCTCTGCGTGGATGCGCTGGAGCGCTACGGCATCGCGGCAGGTGGTGATGTCCTCGTCACCGGCGCGGCCGGCGGCGTGGGGAGCGTCGCGGTGCGCCTGCTCTCGCGTCTCGGCTACAAGGTGAGCGCGCTCACCGGCCGTCCGGCCGAGGCGGACTTCCTGAAGAGCCTCGGCGCCACCGATATCGTCGATCGCGCCACCTATGCCGCCGCGGGCAAGCCGCTGGCCGGCGAGCGCTGGCATGGGGCGGTGGATACGGCGGGCGGGACCATCCTCGCCAACGTGCTCGCCGCCACCCGCTACGGCGGCGCGGTGGCCGCCTGCGGCCTCGCGGCGGCGACGGATCTGCCGACCACCGTCTTCCCCTTCATCCTGCGCAACGTGGCGCTGCTGGGCGTCGATTCCGTCAACTGCCCGACCCCGCGCCGCCTCGCCGCCTGGACCCGGCTCGGCGAACTCCTCACCGAGGCCGATTTCGATCTCGTCACCCGCGAGGTCGCGCTGGAAGACCTGCCGCAGATGGCCGAAGACATCATCGCCGGCGGCGTGCGCGGGCGTACGGTGGTGCGCATCTGAGCGGACAAAACGGGCGCGCTGCGGTGGCGCGCCCGGCCGTGACGATGGCCTTCATCAGGTCCCGGTCGCGCCCAGCGGCCGCTTCGTCTTCGACGCCGTGCCACCGGGGGCGCTGTGGAGGCTGAAGCTGGAGTTTTGAGTCTACCCCGGCGTCAGGCCGGCATGACGACGACCTTGGTCTTGACCGGCGTCTTTTCGTAGAGGTCGATCATGTCCTGGCTGAGCAGGCCCACGCAGCCGCTGGTGACGCCGGTGCCGATCGACTCGGGGTCGCTGCTCGCATAGATCGTGTAGAGCGTATACTGCCCGTTCTGGTAGAGGTAGAGCGTGCGGGCGCCGAGGGGGTTTTCCAGGCCACCCGGCATGCCGTTGGCCCATTTGGCCGCTTCGGGCTGGCGCTTGATCATCTCCTTGGGCGGAGTCCAGACCGCCCACTCGCCCTTGCGCCCCACATAGGCGTCGCCACTCCACAGGAAGCCGGCGCGGCCCACATTGGCGCCGTAGCGGGTGGCCTTGCCCTCGCCCTCGACGCGGTAGACGTAATAATTGCTGGGATCGACGATGATCGTGCCGGGCGCTTCATTGCTCTCGTAAGCGACGGTCCGGCGGTAATATTTGGGGTTGACCTTGCTGATATCCGGCGCGGGGATCGGGAATTTCTCGTTGGGCATCGGCCCATAGAGCTTCTGCGCCTCGGCGAGGCTCATGACATCCGACGAGCAGCCGGCCAGCCCGAGCGCGCCGATGCCGAGGGCAGAGCCGAGCAGGAAAGAGCGGCGGCTGAGAGCGCCGGACCCGAGCCCGGACATGGCAACTTCGTCCCTCATGATGATCTCGCAGTGTCCCTTGATCCCATTGCCGACGGTGTGTGCGCACCAGACGCAACCGTTAAGCATTTTTCGGCGCGGACTTTGCCGCCAAGCGGCGCGGCTGGCAAGCGGCAGCCTTCGCCGCGCAGGGCAGCCATGCACCAGAGACGCCAGCATCGGCGCCGTTTCGGCCAAGTTGCGACGGGGGCGGGGAGAGGGTGTCCAAGCGTGAGGTGCGGCAATTATGCCCGTCGCCATCCCGGATGCCGCGGCGCACCAGCGGCAGGGATCACGGGCTTTGCCCCGAGCTTTGGCGGGTCTTGCTGCTTCAGGTCTTGCTGCTTCAGGTCTTCTTGCTTCAGGCCTTGCGGCGGCGCTTGGGCGGCGGCGCGGCGGGGGCTTCCCGTTCGCTGGCCTCCCGCAGGGCCCGAAGCCGCGCGCTCTTCTCGCGCACCGCTTCCAGTTCGCCCTTGTTGCGCTCCATGGCCCGCTCGATGGATTCGTCCAGCTGGCGGCGGCTCTCGGCGCTGGAGAGCGTGTTCTGATGTGTCGTGATTGGGGTCATTCCGAAGGATATCATGATCCGGGTCGAAGCCCGAGAACTAAGATTTGAGAAAAATGGATAAAGAAAAAGGCCCCGCCTGTTCAGGCGGGGCCTTTTTTGAATTCATGATGCATTAGTCCAGCGGCCAGTACATCCGTGGTCCGCCGGAGCAATGTCACGCGGCCTGGAGATTCCCGGCCGAATTCTTTCCGGACTTGTTGTCCCGGACGATGTCGAACTGGAGCTTCTGGCCTTCGGCGAGGCCCTGCATTCCAGCGCGCTCGACGGCCGAGATATGCACGAACACATCCGCGCCGCCGTTGTCGGGCTGGATGAAGCCGAAGCCCTTGGTGGCGTTGAACCACTTCACGGTGCCGATATTCATGACGATTTCCTTTCAATCGCGCGTAGGAGTTCCGCCCGAGAGGTCGAGCAGAACAAGAGTTAGAAATTGAAGGGAGGTATCGTCAGACGCGGCTTGGCGTCAGAAAATCAGCCGTCAAATTCAGACAAACGGAACATAGGGGGCTATTGTGTTGATAGCAAGGCCTGGATTTATGTCCGGCCAGCTTCTCTGTTCGCCGCCTCTATTTCTCCGCCTATATTTCCCCGGGATGGCGAAGTTCGGATTCGCGAGCGATGCGTTCGAACGCCTCGTTCTCGCCCTTCACGCGATAGCTCGGCTCGCCCTTGTCCTGAGGCATGATGCGGACGATCTGGAACCGCCCTTGCGGCGATCGGAAGCCCGCAATGAACTCAACCCAGCCATTGGCGTTAAATTTCGTAACCATGCTTTTCCTTTAGCACACTTTCTCGCCCAGGCGTGCTCAATTCTCGTTCAGATGAGAGATTTATCGGACAGTTTTAATCACGCGTCCGAGCATGTTCATGATAGGATTGAATCGGTTTCGATGCCGAGACCGAAGGAGCTGCCATGAAAAAAGCGTGCGTCTTGATCTGCCTCCTCTGGGCAGGTGCATCACCCGCTTGGGCGAACTCCCCCGTCATGACGCTGGATTTCACATGGATCGGAACGACCCTGTGCGCGC
Source organism: Xanthobacter aminoxidans (assembly GCF_023571765.1). Classification (GTDB taxonomy): domain Bacteria; phylum Pseudomonadota; class Alphaproteobacteria; order Rhizobiales; family Xanthobacteraceae; genus Xanthobacter; species Xanthobacter aminoxidans. The sequence continues at coordinate 130,923 of NZ_JAMJXC010000005.1, forward strand.
CGCGGCCAAGCAGCCCGGAATTCCAGGTGGATAATGTCCCGTCCGGGACTGCACGGCTGCGGTTTGCGCTGATGGGGCCCAGCGGACGTGAGCTTGGCGGGGCCGACGTGCAGCTTCCCGCTCGCGGAGCCATCCCCAAGGGCGCTGTCTCCTACCGATCGCCTTGCGTCGGTGGAATCTACACCTGGACCGTCGAAGCCATCGACGCCGAAGGCAAGCTCCTCGCCTCCGCCAGCCTCGCGCGGCCGTTCTACTGAACGCGGTCGAGGGGCCGGGGCAATGCGCCCCCGGCCCTCTGACGGCTGAAGGGATCAGCGGCCGGTGAAGGTCGGCGTGGTGCCGGGTGCCGGGCCGCGGGCGTTAGTGGGCCGGACGCGGCGCTTGGGGGCGGCGATCAGGCCTTCCCACTGGGCCTTCTTCCGGGCGGCCTTGCGATGCCGGCGAATCGCCTCGTCATGCTCGCGCGCCTTGCGCTCGGAAGGCTTCTCATAGGCCCGGCGCTGCTTCATCTCGCGGAAAACGCCCTCGCGCTGCATGCGCTTCTTGAGAACCTTGAGGGCCTGCTCAACATTGTTGTCTCTGACGAGAACCTGCAAAAGATATCCAATCTGAAGGTCGTCCCGGGTCCCCGGCCAGATGTCTGACCGCTCGCCCGGATGCCGGCCGTGGCCGGTGTGTGGTGAGTGTAGAGCGATATGGCCGCTAAAGCGATGCGCCCGATTGCGTCATCGCCTCACGGGGCTTCCGGGGCTTCGACGGTCAACACCTTGAAGGAGGTGAGCGTCGACGGGCCAAAGGATGTCACGAGCGCCACATCGGTCGCGTCCCGCCCCCGTGCCATCAGGATGCGGCCGATGCGCGGCGTGTTGTGACGGGCGTCGAACGTGTACCACCGCCCGCCAAGATAGACCTCGAACCAAGCGCTGAAGTCCATGGGCGCCGGATCGGCGGGAACCCCGAAGTCGCCGAGATAGCCGGTGCAATAGCGGGCCGGGATGTTCATGCACCGGCACAAAGTGACGGCGAGATGGGCGAAGTCGCGGCACACGCCCTGCCGGCTGGTGTAGGCGTCGAAGGCGGTCTTCAGCGGGCTGGCGTGGGCATAGTTGAAGACGATATGGCCGTGGACGAAATCGCAGATCGCCTGCACCAGCGGCCAGCCCTTGGGCAGGTGGCCGAACTGCGACCAGGCAAACGCGCTCAGGCGATCGGTCTCGCAATAGCGGCTGCCCAGAAGGAAGAGGAGCACGTCCACCGGCAGGTCGCCGAGGGCATGCTGGGGCGCGTCGGGGGCGACGTCGTCGGGCAGCCCACTGTCGCGGATTTTGAAGTCCGTGCGCATGGTGAGCCCGCCGGCGGGCGCGGAGATGACGTGGCAGAAATTGCCGAAGCTGTCGTGATAGGTGTTGGCGGGAATCGGCGGGTCGAACATCACCCGGTCCGGATTCAGGAGATCGGTGATCCGGGAGGGATGGACACTCAGGGTGAGAATCATGGGCGTCGGCTGCGGGCAGCCGTAGGTAATTTCGTAGCCGGCGTGAATCAGCATCTGGGCCTCAGCTCTGTGCGGACATGGCCCGCAGATCGGTTATGGTGCGCGCAGCCTCGGGGCTGTCGCGTCAGGTGCGTGGCCCGTGCCGGAAAGGTCCTGACGTGAGCGCGCCTGTTTCCTTACTGACGGCGGACGACATTCCGCCAGTCACTGTGATAAATCCCGAAGGGCGTTCCGCGTTCCTTATCGTCTCGGATCACGCGGGAAACAGGCTGCCCCGCTCGGTCGGAACGCTGGGCCTCCCGGCGGTGGACCGCGAGCGCCATATCGCGTGGGACATCGGCATTGCCGGCGTTTGCCATGCGCTTTCAGAATTACTCGATGCCACGCTCATTCAACAGAACTATTCTCGCCTGCTGATCGACTGCAACCGGCCACTGGGCGCCGCGCAGTCCATCCCGGCGGAGAGTGATGCGTCGCCTGTTCCCGGCAATCAGGGGATCGGCGCGGCGGAGCGCCGGGCACGCGAGGCCGGGATCTTCCTGCCGTATCACGCGCGCATCGCGGCCGAACTCGACCGGCGGCAGGCCGCAGGCGCACCGGCCATCCTCCTCGCCATGCACAGTTTCACGCCGGTTTTCGCCGGCTTCGTGCGGCCATGGCACGCCGGCCTGCTCTATCATCGCGACAGCCGGTTCGCGCGGGCGCTCCTCCCCGTGCTGCGCGCCGATGCCGCGCTCATGGTGGGAGACAACGAGCCGTATGCGGTGAGCGAGGCGACGGACTGGACCATCCCGGAGCACGGCGAGCGGCGCGGCATTCCCCATGTGGGCATCGAGATCCGGCAGGATCTGGTTGCGGAGCCCGATGGCCAGCGGCAATGGGCCGAGCGGCTCGCACCGTTGTTCGTCGCCGCTGCCGCGCGGCTCGAGGAGACGGGAGAATTGGGTGCGGACCGCACGGCGCTGCTTCAGGAATAGCCTTCAGCTACCCTCCGGCGGCGCGATCCTTGCTTGCCAATGGGGTCTGACTTTCGAGATCGAGGCTGACTTCCTCCGCTCGGCACATCAGATGGCCATCGCTCTCCTGCGCAGGCCATAGGCGCGAACGGGAAGTGTGAACATGGCCACGGTGCGGCAGCGCAGCGTCTGCGAATGGGACGATCTCGCACCTGAAGACATCGCCATCGGCGCAATGCTCGCCGGCGAGGACGATCACCTGCTGCCGCCCTTCCATCTTCTGTCCACGCCCGGCGTGAGCGCGAAGCAGCAGCGGGCGTGTTCGGAATTGTGGACCCGCGCGCGCCGGACCGCGGCCGGGGCGTCGGACCCCGGCCTACGCTATGCCTTCGATGACGGGCGTGGCCGGAAAATGCGCCTCGGCTATCTCTCCAACGATTTCCAGGAACACGCCACCGCCCACCTTCTGATCGAGGTGCTGGAGGCACATGCCGGTGCGGATTTCGAGGTGCTTGCCTATTCCTTCGGCGCGGACGACGGCCAATCCATGCGCCGCCGGACCATGGCCGCCTGCGACCATTTCATCGACATCTCGGACATGGACGATCAGGCTGCGGCGACGCGCATCCATGCCGACGGCGTGGACATTCTTATTGATCTGAAGGGGTTCACGTCAGGGGCGCGGAGCGGCATCGTCCTCCTGCGGCCGGCGCCGATCATCGTGAACTATCTCGGCTATCCCGGCACCATGGGCGCAGGGATGTGCGACTACCTCATCACCGACCGCTTTCTCACGCCCGCCGCCAGCGCCCCGGACTATGCCGAGGCCCTGGCCTACATGCCGCATACCTATCACCCCCACGGCCGGCGGACGCCTCCGGGCACGCGGCCGGGGCGGCGGGAGGTCGGGTTGCCGGAGGAGGGCTTCGTCTTCTGCTGCTTCAACCAGCCCTACAAGATCTCCCCCGACATCTTCGCAATCTGGTGCCGGCTGCTGGCGCTGGTGCCCGACAGCGTGCTGTGGCTGCTCGACCATCCCCATGCCGCCGGCAACCTCCGTTCGGAGGCAATCCGCCATGGCGTGGATGCGCGGCGGCTGGTTTTTGGCGCAAACCTGCCACAGGCGGCCCATCTCGCCCGGCTCCAGCTCGCCGACCTGATGCTCGATACCGCGCCATTCAATGCGCACACCACGGCGAGCGACGCGCTCTGGGCCGGAGTGCCGATCGTGACTTGTCCGGGGGAAACCTTTCCGTCGCGGGTGGCAGGCTCCATCCTGCACGCGGTCGGTCTCGGCGAACTGGTCGCCGAGGACCACGCCGGCTATTTCGAACTGGCGTACGACATAGCCACGGAGCCCGGCCGCCTCGCGGCCCTCAAGGCGCGGCTGGACGCCAACCGGCTGGAGACGCCTCTGTTCGACGTGTCGGCCTACACCCTGGCCCTCGAAGGCCTCTACCGGGCGATGATCGTCCGCCACCGCGACCGGCTGCAACCCGCCACCATCGGTGCGTCCGCACCCTGAGCGCGGCGAATTCCGTTGCTTGCCGCGTTCGGACGCGCCCGGCGGGGCGGGATGCCGGCGTCAGCTTCCCAGATACGCCGCCCGCACGTGGGGATCGTCGATGAGGTCCGCGCCCTTGCCGGACATGACGATGCGTCCGGCCTCCAGCAGATAGGCGTAGTCGCACAGTTCCAGCGCGGCAAAGGCGTTCTGCTCCACCAGGAGCACGGTGGTGCCGGCGTCGCGGATGGAACCGATGATGGCGAACATCTGCTCGACGATGTTGGGCGCCAGCCCGAGCGAAGGCTCGTCGAACAGCACGAGGCGGGGCCTCGACATGAGCGCGCGGCCGATGGCCAGCATCTGCTGCTCGCCGCCGGAAAGGGTGCCGGCCATCTGGTGGCGGCGCTCGGCGAGGCGGGGAAAGCTCGTATAGATGCGCTCGTAATCCGCCTTCAGCCCGGCATCGCTGGCGCGCAGATAGGCGCCCATGGCGAGGTTTTCCGAAACGCTCATGTGCGGGAACACCCGCCGGCCTTCCGGGCAGTGGGCGACGCCGAGCTTCAGCATCTTCTGCGGCCCGGCGCGGGTCACGTCGTCGCCCTGAAGGCGGATGGAGCCGGCACGCGCCGGCACGAGGCCGGAGATGGTGCGCAGCGTCGTGGACTTGCCCGCGCCGTTGGCGCCCACCAGCGCCACCAATTGCCCTTCGCCGACGCTGAGCGAGATGCCCCGGAGCGCCGCCACCTGGCCGTAGCCGCAGACGAGATCGGAAATCTCAAGCATGGGCCACCTCCCGCTGCTCCAGCTTCGCGGCACTCTTGCCGAGATAGGCCTCGATGACCTTGGGATCGGTGCGGATGGCCTCGGGCGGCCCTTCCGCGATCAGCCGGCCGTAGTTGAGGCAGACGATGCGGTCGGAGACCTCCATCACCATGGGCATGTCGTGCTCCACGAGGAGGATGGTGACGCCCTCGTCCCGCACCTTGCGGATGAGGCGCACGAAGCCCTGCGTCTCCGAGGCGTTCATGCCGGAGACCGGCTCGTCCAGCAGCAGCATTTTCGGCTCCACGGCCAGCGCCAGCGCGAAGCCCACGAGCCGCTGCTCGCCATAGGAGAGGGACCCCGCCTTGTCGCCGGCGCGGGCGGTGAGGCCCACCATGTCGATGATGGCGTCCGCCCGCTCCCGCACCGCATTCTCCGCCCGTCGTGCGGCGGGGGTGGGGAACAGGCGGTCGAGGAGGGCTGCCGCGCGCGTGTCATCGCCATGGCGGTGCAGGCCGATGAGCACATTGTCGCGCACCGTATCGTCGGCGAACACGCTGGTGCGCTGGAAGGTGCGGGCAAGGCCCAGGCGGGCGATCTCGTTCGGCCGCGTCTGCGAGAGGTCGCGGCCCCGGAACAGCACCCGGCCCTGCGTGGGCTTGAGGAAGCCGGTCATGATGTTGAAGGCGGTGGTCTTGCCGGCGCCGTTGGGGCCGATGAGGCTGAGGATCTCGCTCTCTTGCACGTCGAAATGTAGGTCGGCGATGGCCGTGAGGCCGCCGAACTTCATGCCCACATGCTCCACGTTCAGGATGGCGTTGCCACGCGTCGTGCTCATGGGTTCGCTCCCATCTTGGCAGGCATCACGTCCGTCGGCTTGTCGCCGGCCTTGCGGCGGGCGGCGATGCGTTCGCCGAGGCCTTCCAATGCCGGCACGATGCCGCGCGGCATGAGGAACAGGATGGCGATGAGGATGGCGCCGTAGACGATCCACTGGGCTTCCGGCGCCATCACCGGGCGCAGCGCCACCGGCAGCAGGCCGAACAGGATGCCGCCCACCAGCGGCCCCGCCAGAGTGCCCTTTCCGCCGGACACCACCATGATGACCATGGTGACGGTGTAGGAGAACAGGAACACGTCCGGATCGATGATGCGGATGTAGTGGGCATAAAGGCTGCCGGCCGCCCCCGCCATGGCGGCGGAAATGGTGGCCGCGACGGTGAGCGTGCGCGTCGCGTTGATGCCGAGGGACAACGCGAGGGATTCGTTCTCCTTCAGCCCCCGCATGGCCCGGCCGAAGCGCGAGGCGACGAGGCGCGCGATGAGGAGATAGCTCGCCACCGCCACCGCCAGCACCAGATAATAGTTCTGCATCTTGGAGCGCAGCGCCACGTCGCCGAGGCCCGGCACCGGCAGCACCATGTTGGGAATGGCGGTGAGGGCGAGGGGGCCCTGTGTCAGCTCCACCCAGTTCAGCGCGACGAGCCGCACCACCTCGGCGAATGAGATGGTGACGATGACGAAATAGGCGCCGCGCACCCGGAACGAGAGCCGGCCGATGAGATAGCCGGCGAGCCCCGTGATCAGGATGGCGAGCAGGAAGCCGAGGAGCGGCGCGCCGCCCTCGTGGGTTACGCGCAGGCCGAAGGGCAGGCTCACGTCGAAGCCCAGCGCGGTGAGCGCGCTCACATAGGCGCCGATGCCGAAGAAGGCCACATGCCCGAGGCTGAGCTGCCCGGTGAAGCCGAGCAGTAGATTGAGGCTCATGGCGCAGATGGTGAGGATGCCCGTGATGATGAGGGCATTCAGCAGATAGGGGTCGGTCAGGCCGAGCGGCAGCAGGGCGAAGACGACGAGGAAGAGGGGGGCGATGAAGCGCGTCATCCGATCCGCTCCGCACGCGCGAACAGGCCGGTGGGCTTCACCAGCAGAACTGCGATGATGATGAGGAAGCCCATGGCGTCGCGATATCCCGAGGAGATGTAGCCGGCGCCCAGCTCCTCGGCGAAGGCGAGGATGAAGCCGCCGATGGTGGCGCCCGAGATGGAGCCGAGGCCGCCGAGAATGACGATGGCGAAGGCCTTCACCGCGGCGAGGTCGCCCATCTGCGGCGTCACCACATAGACCGGCCCGAGCAGCGCGCCGGCCGCCGATGCCAGCGCCGAGCCGATGGCGAAGGTGGCGGTGTAGATGAGGGAGACGTTGACGCCCATGAGCGACGCCGTGTCGTGGTCCTGGAAGGTGGCGCGCATGGCGCGGCCGAGCTTGGTGCCGTTGATGGTGAAATAGGTGATGGCGATGAGCGCCACCGCCGCGCACAGCACGAACAGGTTCACGTAGGAGAGCGACACCGGCCCGAAGGTGAGCGGCTGCGCCGGGAAGGGCGTCGGCACGGCCTTGGCAACGCCGCCGAAGATCCAGAGCGTGCCCGACTGCATGATGATGCCGGCGCCGATCATCACCAGCATGGTGGTGTCGATGTCGGAGCGCCGCAGCGGCCGCAGCAAAGTGAATTCGATGAACGCGCCGACCAGGAGGCCCGCCACGAGGGCCACCGGCAGCGCGACGAAGAAGTTCAGCCCCAGCGCCACCGCCGCCAGATACATGGCGTAGCCGCCGAAGGTGTAGAGGGCACCATGGGTGAAGTTCACCACGTTCATGATGCCGAAGATCAAGGTGAGGCCGATGCCCAGCAGCGCATAGGTGCCGCCGAGCACCAGCGCGTTGAAGATGTGTTGCAGCAATTGGTCCATCTGGCCTGTCCGGTCTGGCGTTCGGGGCTGAAGCATGTCCGCTCGGCGAGAGCGGGGTGAGGGCGGGCGGCGTGGCCGGGCAGTCGGTCCCGCGCGCCCGCCTTCACCCCGACGCCCCCGCCCGAAGGCGGGGGAATGCGCGAGGCGCCGGATCAGCCGCCGAGCTGAACCTGGTTCACCTTTCCGCCGGAAATCTCGATGATGTAGACGTTGGGCTTGGACTGGCCGCTCTCCTTGCCCGCCGGGCCGCTCTTGTTGAACTTGATGGGGCCGTTGAGGCCCTTGAAGTCCACCTTCCAGAAGCCCTTCTGGATGGAGGCGGGATCGGTGCCGCCGCCCGCCGCGATGGCGGCCGCGACCGTGCGGATGCCGTCATAGCCGCGGAAGCTCTCGGTGGCGCCGGCGAAGTCGAAGCCGCGCTTCTTCCACTCGCTGAGGAAATAGGCGGTGGCCTCGGGGTTCGGGGTCTTCTCCGGCCACCAGGGCAGGAAGGTGGTCAGGTGCATGGTGCCGTCCGCCGCAGCGCCGGCCTGGGCGATGATCTGGTCGGGGTTCTGCGAGCCGCCGGTGGTGATGATGCGCTTCTTCAGGCCGAGGGCCGCCATCTGCTTGAACAGGAGGGTGAGCTGATCCACGGCGCTCGTCACCATGATGGTGTCGGCGTCGGAGGCCTTCAGCTTGGCGAGCTGGGCGCTCATGTCCTGGGCCGACTGGTCCATGGTCTCCACGAGGCCGACCTCGACGCCGTTGGCCTTCAGCATCTTGGAGAAGTCGGCGGCGGCGCCGCGGCCCCAGTCATTGTTGATGACGAGAAAGTCCACCTTCTTCAGGCCGAGCTTCTTGACGCTGGGCTCGAACGCCTCGGCTTCCACGGAGGAGGGCGGCGAGATGCGGAAGATGAAGGGGTTGCCGGAGGTGGTGATCTTGCCGGAGGAGGAGGTCTCCACCAGCATGGGCACGGAATATTCCTCCAGCTTCGGCATGGTGGCCAGCGTCAGCGAGGAGCCCCAGGCGCCCATCAGCACCGGCACCTTGTCGGAGGTGATGAGCTTTTCCGCCACCGAGGCGGCCTCGGTCGGGTTGCTCTTGTTGTCCTCGATGACCAGCTCGACTTTCTTGCCGAGAATGCCGCCCTTGGCGTTGATCTCGTCGGCGGCGATCTTGGCGCCGTTCACCACATAGGTGCCGGAGGCCGCGAAGGCACCGGTGAGGGGCTCGTTGACGCCGATCTTGATGGTGTCGGCGGCGAAGGCCGTGCCGGCGAGAAGGCTGAAGGCGAGAGCGGCGAGTGTCGTCCGGCGTGACATCAACATGGTTGGTCTCCAGTCTCGAGAAGGGCAGTCAGGGTCAAGAAGTGGGACCGCCACGGCGCCACAGGCGGCCAAGGCGGTCGGAAACGAGCGAGATGAGAAGCTTGAGCGGATCGAGGCCGCGCTCCTGCGTCGGCGAGGGCTGCGTGCCGCCGAGGCGGGCCTCAAGGTTGGCTGCAAACTCGGCGATGAGACGGCCCGCCACCTCGCGCACCAGGCCGGGGCGGCCGAACTGGGCGAGCGGCCCCTTCAGCGTGTAACCCACGTCGAGCACCACGCGGGCGGTGCCGGGTGTTGCGCCGTCCGTCACGCGATAGCGGATGAGGCCTTCCGTGCGCGAGCGCCCGTCGGCCCCCGCGCCATGGATGGTGCCGCTCTTCGTCGCGTCGTCGCGGCCGATGCGGGCGCTGCCGCGAAAGGTGGTGGCGATGGGGCCGAGCTTCACCCGCATGCCACCTTCCACCTTTTCAGGCGAGGGCATGGCATCGATGACCGCGCCGGGCAGGCAGGCGGCCACCTCCTCAATGCGGCCGAAGAAGGCGAACACCTCGGCCGGCGGGAAGGGCACCTCGAAGCTCTGCTCGAAGCTGTGGGCGGGGGTAAAATCCTCGGCGAGAGAGGTGGTGGTTGCCGAGGGCGCCGCTGCGGTCGCGACGGTGGTCGGCAAAGCGGCGGAAACCGCGCCGCCAGCCCGCGCGCCCACCGGGCCGAGAGGCCGCTCGGCGGTCATCGGGCCGATGCCCTGCGCCCGCCGCGCTGATATGACGGAGGCCACCGCCTTCACGATGCCCGCATAGCCGGTGCAGCGGCAGAGATTGCCGGCGAGGCCGAGGCGGATGCGCGTCTCGTCCGCTTCCGGAAGGCGCAGCACCAGGTCGCGGGCCGAGACGAGCATCCCCGGCGTGCAGAAGCCGCACTGGAGCGCGTGCTCGCGATTGAAGGCGGCGCGCAGCTCGGCGGTGACGGGATCGTCGTCCAGCCCCTCGATGGTGATGACATCCGCCCCCTGGCAGGCGCCGGCGAAGGAGAGGCACGCACGCGCCGGCTCGCCATCCACGAGGATGGTACAGGCGCCGCACACGCCGTGCTCGCAGCCGAGATGGGTGCCGGTGAGGTTCAGCGTGTCGCGCACGAAATCGGCGAGGTTGGTGCGCCCCTCCGCCTCGGCCGTCACGGGGCGGCCGTTGAGGGTCAGCGAAATCATGCGGGACGCGCCCATGGCGATTGTCTCGGGCCTTGGCGAAGCGGTCATGCGGCGCTCCGCGTGTCGGTGAAGAGGCTGGCGGCCTGCGTGGCGGCGCGGCGCAGCACCTCCACATGCACATGGCGGTCCACCGCGTCCGTCAGGCCGGCGGCGACGAGCGCGGCGTTGGCGGCGGATGCGTCGAAGCGGACGGCGAAACCGGCGTCGATCCGGCCGCCGAAGAGCGTCGCGGCGTCGGCTAAAACGAGGGGCGGCGCGTCGATGGCACCCATCAGCGCGCGGCCGGTGCCGGTGGCGGGATCGATCAGCACGGCGCCGATGGCGTGGGCGAATTCGCCCACCTTGCGGCAGTGCTTCACATAGCCGAAGCGCGCGGTGGCGGGCACCTTCGGAACCTGCACGCCGACGAGGATTTCGCCCGGCTCCAGCGCCGTTGCGAGCGCGCCGGCGAGGAAGGCGCCCATGGGAAGCCGGCGCGCGCCGGCCGGGCCAGCGATCTCAACTTCGGCACCGAGCACCGAGAGGGCGTTCACCCAGTCTGCGGCCGGATCGGCATGGGAAAGGCTGCCGCCCATGGTGCCGCGGTTGCGCACAGCGCGGTAGGCGATGCCGCTGGCCACGCGCCGCAGGATGTTCGTGCCCACGTCCGGCGCGCGGCCGTCCTCCACGTCCGCGTGGGTGACGAGGGCGCCATAGATGATGTGCCCGGCCTCTTCGCGCACGGTGCGCAGATCGTCGATGCCGGAGAGATCGACGATGAGGTCCGGGGTCGCGAGGCGCAGATTGAGCATTGGGCCGAGGGACTGGCCCCCGGCCATGACCTTCGCGCCGTCTCCGCCCGAGGCGAGGAGCGCGACAGCGTCGGCGATGGTGCGCGGGCGCTCGATGCGGAAGGGGGCGGGCTTCATGCCGCGCTCCTTTCGCTGGCGCGCACCGCCAGCACCTGCTCCACGATGCGCCGGGGCGTCACCGGGGAGCGCAGCATCTCGGCGCCCAGCGGGCGCAGCGCGTCGTTGATGGCGTTGGCGATGGCGGCGGGCGGCGCGATGGCCCCGCCCTCGCCGATGCCCTTCACGCCGAACTTGGTATAGGGCGAAGGCGTTTCCATATGGCCGATGAAGGGCATGGGCACTTCCGGCGCGCCGGGCAGCAGATAGTCCGCCAATGTCGAGGCCAGCGGCTGGCCGGAGGCATCGAACGCCATCTCCTCATAGAGCGCGGTGCCGATGCCCTGGGCGAGGCCGCCGATGATCTGGCCGTCCACCACCATGGGGTTCACCAGCGTGCCGCCGTCTTCCACGATGGCGTAGTCGAGGATCTCCACCTCGCCGAGGTCCGGGTCCACCGCGACGACCACCGCGTGGGCGGCGTAGCTGAAGGTGCCGCTGTCGCGCACCGGCTTGTAGCCGGCGGTGACTTCGAGGCCGTGCGGGTCCACGTCCGCCGGCAGATCCTGCGGGCGGCGATACCAGGTGTGCGCCACCTGCTGAATGGTCACGTCGCCCGAGGGGCCGATGACGCGTCCGGCTTCGAGCCGTACATCTTCCGGCCGCGCCTGGAGCATGTGCGCGCCGATGCGGCGGATGCGCTCGGCGAGTTCGGTGCAGGCGGTGGCCACGGCGCCGCCGGCCATCACCATCACCCGCGAGCCCCAGCTGCCGGTGGAATAGGGCGTCATGGCCGTGTCGCCATGCACGAGGCGGGTGCGGGCGACGGGCATTCCAAGGATTTCGTGCGCCACCTGCGCCAGCGTCGTCTCCAGCCCCTGGCCGTGGGAATGGGCGCCGATGCGCAGTTCCAGCCCGCCGTCCGGGGTCAGGCGCGCGCCGGCCTGCTCGTGGCCGGGCACCATGGGAATCCCCCAGCCGGAATAGACCGAGGTGCCGTGGGCCGCCTGCTCGCAATAGATGGAGAGGCCAAGGCCGATGCGGCGGCCGTCCGGCTCCCCCGCGAGCTGGCGCGTGCGAACCGCATCGGCCTTGATCGCATCCAGCGCCTGCCGCAGCGCCTCAGGGTAGTTGCCGCTGTCGAAATGCTTGTTGGTGATGTTGTCGAACGGCATCTGCTCGGGCCGCACGAGGTTTTTCAGCCGCACCACTTCCGGCGCGAGGCCGAGTTCGGCCGCCAGTGCATCCAGCGCCACTTCCAGCGCGAAGCACACGCCGGTGCGCGCCACGCCGCGATAGGGCAGGATCGGGCACTTGTTGGTGGCCACCGACCAGGTGCGGCAGCGATAGGACGGGAAATCGTACGGGCCGGGCAGGATGCTCGCCACCTGCGCGGCTTCGAGGCACGCGGAGAAGGGGTAGGCGGAATAGGCGCCGCTATCTACGCTCGCCTCGCAGTCGATGCCGCGCAGCGTGCCGTCGCGCTCGGCATAGAGCGTGATCTCGTAATGATGCTCGCGGCAATTGGCGCTGGCGGTCAGGTGCTCGCGGCGGTCCTCCAGCCAGCGCACCGGCCGGCCGATCTTCCGCGTGAGCCAGCCGAGGCAGACGTCCTCGCTGAGCAGGATGGCCTTGTAGCCGAAGCCGCCGCCCACGTCCGGGGAGATGATGCGGATCTGCCCCTCTTCCAGCCCGAGGCATTCGGAGAGGCCCGAGCGGACGATGTGCGGCATCTGGCTGGCGGTGTGCACCACCAGCTGGTCGGTGCGGTGATCGAAATGCACCACCGTGCCGCGCCCCTCGATGGGCGCCATGCACTGGCGGGCGGTGGAGATGGTGCGCGACACCTTCACCGGCGCGTCGAACGCGGCCTCGATGTTGATGTTCACGAGGCTTTCGAGAAAGACGTTGTCGCCCCAGTGCTCATGCACCAGCGTCGCGCCGGGCTTGCGGGCGTCCAGCATGTCGTGGAGCGCGGGCAGCTCTTCCAGGTCGAGTTCCACGCGGGCGGCCATATCCTCGGCCTCGGCGCGGGTGTCGGCGACGCACATGGCGATCAGCTCGCCCACCTGCCGCACCTTGCCGGTGGCAAGCACGGGCTGTTCCGACACCTTGAAGCCGGGCAGGCCGGAGACGGCGCGGATGGGCTTCACCCCATCGAGATCGGCGGCGGTGAAGACGCGGCCCTTCAGATCCTCCGGCACATGGATGGCGCGGATGCGCGCGTGGGCGAGCGGGCTGCGCACGAACGCCACGTCCTGCATCCCCGCCATGCGGATGTCGGCGATGAACTGGCCGCGTCCGCGCATCAGCCGATCGTCTTCCTTGCGGGGGAGACGGGCGCCGACACCTTCCTGAGACCGGGGTTCGCTCATGCCTGGGCTCCCGGCATCAGGTCGAGCGCCGCGCGCACCAGAAGGCCGTCGGGGCGGCGCAGTTCGTCGAGGATAGAGAAGTGGTTGGCGCCCAGGATGGGAAGCAGCGCGCCGGGCGCATGGGCCGCCACGCGCTTTGCTGCCAGCGCGCGGGAATCATGCACCAGCGCCGGCACTTCCGCCGTGCCGTAGGCGATGGCCAGCGGCTTCGGCGACGGAGCGTGGCGCAACGGCGAGCAGGCGGCGATCTCGGCGTCCGAGAGATCAAGCGCGGCGTTGAGGAAAGTGTCGCGCAGCGGCGCCAGCTCATAGACGCCGGAGATGGCGAGGCCGGCGGCGACGGCGGGATGGTCCAGCTGCATCACTGCGAGCTGCGCGCCCGCCGACCAGCCGGAGACCACCACCGGGCCGGTGACGCCATAAAGGGCGCCGTCTTTGGCGATGAGATCGAGCGCGGCGCCGATCTCGTCAACGATCGCGCCGAGGCGCGCCTGCGGCGCCAGCGTGTAGCTGGGCATCGCCACGGACCAGCCGTGGGCGAGGAGGCCTTCCGCATAATGGGCGAAGGCCTCGCGGGTGTTGCGCTGCCAGTAGCCGCCATGGATGAAGACGAGGCAGGGCGCGCCCGGGGTGCCGGGGTAGATGTCCAGCTTCTGCCGGGCGCCGGAGCCGTAGGGAATGTCCAGATGGGCGGGCGTCGCGGCACGGAAGAGCGGGGCCGCCTTGTCGCGCGCCTCGACCCATGCCGCGCTGTCCTTCACCGCGGCATTGTTGTTGTAGGCCGCATCCCGCTCGGCCTGGGACAGGGTGTCCCAGACCTCCTGCGGGGCAGGCCGAACGGCTGCGGATGCCGGGCTCACGCGGCCACCGCCCGGGGCAGGATGACGGCATCGGCATCGAACTTCTTGCCCGCGCGCAGGCAGAAGGCGGGGGTAAGCAGGCGCTCGGCCACCACCTTGGTGTCCTCGTTGTCGCGCAGCAGGAAGCGGCCGCGATTGTCGTCCAGCACCGAGATGTCGGCCGCATAGCCCACGGTGAGCGAGCCCACCCGGTCGGTCAGGCCGATCATCTTCGCGGGATTGATGGTGACCATGGGCACCACCTGTTCCAGCGAGAGGCCCAGAGCCATCATGGAGCTCATGGCCTGGGTCAGGCTGAAGCGGGCCTGGCCCTTGAAGGGGTGGTTCTCGTCGTCATAATGCTCCTCCGGCGTGCCGGCAGGGGCGGGGACATGGGTGTTGTAGCCGTGCATGTCGGCACCCAGCGTGTGGGGCACGACGCCAGCGGCGATGGCCTTCTTCGCGAGGCGGTAGGAGAAGTGGCTGCCGTGGCCCACGTCCACCTTCAGCCCGCGGTCGAGCGCCGCCTGGATGACGTGATGGACCTCGCCCTGCTGGTTCACGAAGCCGCCGGGATGGCGGGTGAAGGGATGGGCCAGTACGTCGCCCTCCTTCAGAAGCGGGATGACCCGCTCGAGGATCGTGTCGGCATCCTCGCCGTTGGCGCCGCTCTCCGGCAAGCCCCAGAGCGTTCCGAAATGAACATAGAGCGGGATTTCGGCGCGGCGGGCGATTTCAGCCGCCATTTCCATCACCTTGATACCCCAGCGGGCGAAGCCGCCGATCTCGGCGTGGCCCTTGATGCCGCGCACGAGGTCGCGGTTGGCGATGGCCGAGCGCACGGTGGCGTCGATGTCCACGCAATCCGGGCTGTAGAGGTTGGGGTAGTAATGGCCCTCAAGGCCGCCCACGAGATAGGCGGAGAGGAAGGCATAGATGCGGGTGTCGGAGGGCTCGACGATGAACTTGCGGAAGCCCGGCAGCGTCATGCAGGAAGGGCCGCCCTGGTCGATCACCGTGGTGACGCCGGAATGCACGCCCACCATGTCCGGGTTCAGGCCGAAGCGGCCGGTCACGTACTGGTAGATATGGCCGTGGGTGTCGATCATGCCCGGCAGCACCAGCTTGCCGGAAACGTCGATGGTTTCGGTGGCGCTCGACGGGAGGATCGTCTCCTCCACTGCGGCGATACGCCCGTCGCGGACGGCCACGTCGCGGATGCCGTTGATGCCGGTGGCGGGGCAGATGACATGTCCGCCCTTGAGGAGGATATCGTAGCCGGCGGGTTCAGCCATCAGGGGTCTCCGTCCATGCATGTGCGGTCTCGGGACCGCCTTGGAAAAGCGAAGCATACGTCGCATTTTTCAAATGCAGGGCGCGTGCCAGTTTTGATTTAGATCAATTTTTCGAGAGCGGCGCCGCGCGCCGGAGGGGATGGACGTGACGAGATCGCGTGAAAAATCAAAGGGCTCCACGGTGGAGCCCGAGGCTGGGATGCATGAGGATTGGCCGCTTGCCGACCGCCCCGGCTTCCTCGCGCGCCGGGTGCATCAGATCCATGTCAGCCTGTTTTCTGAGCTGTGTGCCCCGTTCGGGGTGACGCCGGTGCAATACAGCCTGCTGTCGGCGCTCGCGGACCGGACCGAGGCGGACCAGACCACCCTGTCGCGCATCGTCGCGCTGGATCGCACCACCACCACCGGAGCGTTGAAGCGCCTTGAGGCGCGGGGCCTGGTGCGACGCGGCACGTCGGCCACCGACCGTCGCTCGCAAAGCTGCTCGCTCACCGAGGAGGGACGCCGCATGCTGGAGGAGATGGAAGCCGGCGCCCGCCGCGCCCATGCGGTGACGGTGGAGATGCTGGCGCCCGAGGAGCGTCGGCAATTCATTGAAGCCATGAAGAAAATCGTCGCGGCCCATGGCGGGCGGCAGGCCTCGTCCGATCTGCTCTGATTTCGGTCGTTGGCGCCTAAGAAATGGGCGGCTGGAAAATCGGCAGCGCCTACAGCACCGGGCCGAGCATGGCGATGGTGTTGTTCCACAGGCGGCGGGGCGCGCTGAAGGCGTCCGCATCGTCCTGCGTCACCGGCGTCGCGGCATTCAGGAACACCTGCTGGCGCGCCCGGAGGGTCCGGGTGAAGGTGGGGTCGTAGAGGAGGATGTTGTTTTCCGCATTCAGCTCGAAGCTGCGGCGGTCGATGTTGGCGGAGCCGATCAGGGTCACTTCGCCGTCGAGGGTCAGCGTCTTGGCGTGGAGCAGGCCGCCGACATATTCCCGGATCTCGACGCCTGCCTCCAGCAGCTCGTGGTAATAGCTGCGGCTGGCGGCAGCGACGATCCAGCTGTCGTTGCGCTTCGGAAACACGATGGTGGTCGCCACCCCGCGCCGGGCGGCGGAGCACAGCGCCGCCTGAAGCGGCTCGTCCGGCACGTAATAGGGTGTGGTGATGACGAGTTCGCGCCGCGCCGCATTCATCAGCGCCACGAACATCTCCGGCATGGCCGAGTAGCGCACGCCCGCTCCCGAGCCGATCACCTGCGCGATGAAGCCGGGCTGCGGCGGCGGCAGGGGCTCGGCGAAGAGGGGGGCGAGGTCTTCCTCCACCTGCGCCATCCAGTTGCTGGCGAACAGGTGCTGGTTCTGCCGCACCACCGGCCCCTCGAAGCGCGCCATGACATCCACCCAGGGGGCGAACTTCGCCTTCACGGCGAAAGCGGCATCGGCGCAGTTCTGGCTGCCGCAATAGGTGATGGCGTTGTCGATGACCACGATCTTGCGGTGGTTGCGCAGGTCGATGCGGCCCTTGAACGGGCGCAAGAGCGGGTTGCCGATGGGCAGGGCCGTGGCGAGCCGCACGCCCGCCGCCGCCATGTCGTGCCACAGAGGGGAGCGGATGAGGGCGCGGGAGCCGAGATCATCCGCCATTGCCCGGCAGGTGACGCCCCGCGCCGCCGCGCGCTTCAGCGCCTCCATCACCGAGCGTCCGCTCGCATCGTCGAGCCAGATATAGAAGAGCACGTGGACGCTCTGCCGCGCGGCGTCGATGTCCTTGACCATGGACGCGATGGCAGAGGCGGAATCTGGCAGCAGCTCGGCGCGGTTTCCGGCCACAGGCAGGAAGTGGTTCACCGACTGGCCGACCCGGAACAGCGGCACGTGGCGCTCGGGAAGTTCCGCCTCCGCCGAGGGGCCGGCGACACCCTCCGCAGGCGGCAGGGCGGCCACCGCCGCGCGCAGGCTTTCCACCGCCTTGCGCCCCAGATTGACCTCGCCGAACAGGATGTAGGCGAGCATGCCCACCACCGGCGCCAGCAGGATCACCAGCACCCACGCCATGCGTGAGGCGGGCTCGCGATGGGGACGCAGCAGCGCGCGGATGACGAAGATGATCTGCAGACTGAGGTGGGCGGCGTAGAACACCCAGGCGAGGACGGCGGAGTCTTGCATGTCGGCGGCACGCCCGGTGAGAGGAGCGCTGCCGTTCTAGAGCATTTTCAAGCGAAGTGGATTCCGGTTCGCATGAAGAAAATGCGTATCGCAAGACGCCTGCATCTTCGCCGCCTGCGCGAACGCCGTCAGGCGGCGTAGAGCCCGCGCACCACATCGGCCGTGGCGAGCGGACGGTTGAGCAGCCGTGCGCCTTCTGCCGCGCGCCGCACCTGCGCGGCATTGTTCTCCGCCATCGTACCGTCCGGCGCGAAGAGATTGTTCTCGAAACCCACCCGCACATGCCCGCCGAGGCCGGCGGCGACGGTGGCGCAGGCGTTCTCCTTCGGCCCGAAGGCGCACATGGCCCACAGCCGCGGCGGCGTGCCGGCGGCGAGGAAGGGCACAAGATCGGCGGGCGTGGAGACCTGTCCGCTGGTGTAGCGGCCGAGGACGAAGAGCGGGAAGTCCTCCCCCTCGCCCAGCACGCCGCGCCCCTTCAGCGCGTGATAGCGCAACACCTCCTCCGGCGAATAGAGGATGATCTGAACCAGGGTGCGCTCGCGCCGCAGCCAGGCGAAGAAGTCGGCGGCAGCAGCCTCGTGCGCTTCATCCGGGATGATCTCGCGCAAGGCGAGGGAGACCGCCTCCGGCCGCAGGGCGCGCACCACGGCGATCTGCTCCGGCGCCTTGTAGCGCCCCGCCGCTTCGGACGTCGCCTGCACCACCAGCCTGTCGCCCACCTCGCGCCGGATGGCGGCGGTGGCCTCGCGATAGGCGTCTGCATCCAGGAGATGGCGGCCCTCGGCGTCGCGCACATGGATGTGGATGAGGGCGGCGCCCGCCTCGACGATTTCGGCCGCGTTGCGCGCCAGCTCGGCGGCGGTCATGGGCAAAGCCGGGTGGTCCGTCTTGGTGCGGGTGGCGCCGTTGGGTGCGTTGGCGATGACGAGGGGCGGCCAGAGGAGGGCCTCGGCGGGGGCGATAGCGGTCATGAACGGTCCGGATGTGTCAGTCGGTGGTGGTGAGGCCCAGCCGCTTCATGCGGTCGTGAAGGGTCTTGCGGGGAATGTTGAGGGCCAGCGCGGCGGCGGAGACGCGGTTGCCGGAGGCTTTCAGCGCATCTTCGATGACGAGGCGCTCCACCCGGTCCAGCAATTCGTTGAGGCTCGGCGCGGCGGCCGAGCCGCCGGTGAAGTCGGGGGCGAGGAAGCCCAGCATGTGGCGCTCGGCGGCGTTCTTCAGCTCGCGCACATTGCCCGGCCAGTCGGCGAGCATCAGGGCGCGTCGCAAGGAAGGCGGAACCTCAACCACCGGCCGCTGGTACTTCACCGCCGCCTGCACCAGGAACAGCTCGAACAAAAGCGGGATGTCCTCCCGCCGATCGCGCAAAGGCGGCAAGGAGAGCTTCACCACGTCGAGGCGGAAGAACAGGTCTTTCCGGAAGCCGCCGGCATCAGCCAGCGCCCCGAGGTCTTCCTTGGTGGCGGCGATGACGCGCAGGTCCACCGGCACCGGCGTGTTGGAGCCGAGGCGCTCGATGCGCCGGTCCTGCAGCACCCGCAGCAGCTTTACCTGCATGGCGAGCGGCATGCTCTCCACCTCGTCGAGGAAGAGCGTGCCACCGGAGGCGTGCTCGATCTTGCCGATGCGCCGCTTGCCTGCCCCGGTGAAGGCGCCGGCCTCGTGGCCGAACATCTCGCTCTCGAACATGCTTTCGGGAATGGCACCGCAATTGACCGCCACGAACGGCCTGTCGCGCCGCGCGCCGCCCTCGTGCAGGGCGCGGGCGACCTGCTCCTTGCCGGCGCCGGTCTCGCCCAGCACCAGGACGTCCGCGCTGGTGGAGGCGAGCCGGGCGATGTCGTCGCGCAGGCGCCGCATGGCGGCGGACTGGCCGACCAGATGGCGTTCGATGGCATCGCCACGGTCGAGCGCCGTGCGCAGGCGCCGGTTTTCGAGCACGAGGGCACGCTTCTCCAGCGCCCGCTTCACCACCTCCACGAAGGCGTCGCTCACGAACGGCTTCTCGATGAAGTCGTAGGCGCCTTCCCGCATGGCGCTGACCGCCATGGCCACATCCCCATGGCCAGTAATGAGCACCACCGGCAGCTCCGGATCGCGGCGGCGGATATCCGCCAGAAGCTCCAGCCCATCGCGCGCGGGCAGGCGCACATCTGTGACGACGATGCCGGGATAGTCCCGGCCGATGGCGGGCAAAGCGGCTTCGGCGCTTCCGAAGGCGGTCACGTCGATGCCGGCGAGATCCAAAGTCTGCTCGATGGAGAGGCGGATCATCTCCTCGTCGTCCACCAGCAGCACCCGGGGGCGGTTGGCGTGGCGGGGCGCTTCGGCCTCGGCGGAGAAGGCGCGTTCAGGAAACATGGCGCAGCGGCTCCGCGGGAAGGGTCAGGTGCTCTTCGGCCTCGGCCGCGTCCATGACGAGATCGAACGCTGTGCCGCCTTCCACCCGATTGCGGGCGACGAGGGTAGCGCCGAAGTCGCGGGCGATGGCGAGCGAGATGGGCAGGCCGAGCCCCAGCCCCTCGCCCGCCGGCTTGGTGGTGAAGAAGGGGTCGAAGATGCGCTCCGCTGCCCCCTCTGCGAGGCCCGGCCCGTTGTCCTCCACGGTCAGCACGATGCGGCTGCCGTCGCGATGGGAAGCGATGCGCACCATTGCCTCCGGCCGTCCCTTTACCGCGTCGAGGGCGTTGCCCACGAGGTTCACCAGCACCTGGCTGAGGCGGATGGGCTCGAACATCACCTGCGTCGCATCGGGAGCGAGATCACTGACGACGCGTGCGCCCGATGCCCGAAGGCGCGGGGCGAGGATGGCGAGGCTTTCCGCAAGCACGGCGGCGGCGTCCACCGGCCCCTTCTCGCTGGAGCTGCGGCGGGCGAAGGCGCGCAATTGGCCGGTGATCTTGCCGAGGCGATCCACCAGCGCGGCGATACGGGCGAGGTTCGCCTCCGCATCCTCCTCGCGTCCGTGCTGGAGCAGCTTGGCGGTGTTGTCGGCCAGCGCCCGGAGCGCGGTGAGCGGCTGGTTCAGTTCGTGGGTCACGCCGGCCGCCATCTGGCCGAGGGTCGCCATCTTGGCGGCCTGCACCAGCTCGTCCTGGGCGGCGCGCAGGTCGGTCTCGGCACGGCGCCGCTCCTCGATCTCGGCGGCAAGGCGGGTGTTGGCGGCGGAGAGGTCGGCGGTGCGTTCGGCGACCTTGCCTTCCAGTTCCCGATGGGCAGCCGCGAGTGCCGCCTGCGCGGCGAGGCTCTCGCGGGCGCGCCTGAGATGTTGGCGCCAGTAGAGGCCGACAAGGCCGAGAATGACCAGCGCCAGCGTCATGCCGATGCGCGCCGAACGTCCCGCCAGCACCACGGGTGCGGCATCGGTGAAAAGCAGCAGCCGCCAGTCGTAGGTCGGCAGGTCCTTCTCATCGCGGATGACGAGGCCGGCGGGGCTCAGGTCGGAGCCGGACAGCACCTTCAGGCCGCCTTCGTCCTGTGCCTGCCCCATGCGCAGCAGGGGATAGGACTTGTGGCCATATTGGCGGGTCTTGGCGATCTCGGCGGCGGCGGTGGCATCGATGGGCCGGAGGGAGCGGAACTTGAACTTCGGATCCGAGGCGAGGAAGACGATGCCGTGCCCGTCCGCCACCAGGACGGTGTCGGCGGCCTCGTGCCAGACGGCTTCCAGCGGGTCGAGATTCACCTTGGTCGCCACCACGCCGGCCACCTTGCCGTCTACCATCACCGGCGCGCTGATGAAATAGCCGGGGACGCCGGTGAGCGTGCCCACCGCATAGAAGCGGCCGGTCTGGCCTGCGATGGCCTCGGTATAATAGGGGCGATAGCTGAAATCCGCGCCCACATAGGTTTGCGGCGTGTTCCAGTTGGACGCGGCGATGGTGATGCCGCCGGGCGCCAGCAGATAGAGCACGGTGCCGCCCGCGGCGCGGTTCAGCGTTTCCAGGTAGGCGTTCACCTGCGCCAGCTGTTCGGTGTCATGCGGGGTGGCGAGGAGGCGCTTCACATTGTCGTCGAGGGCGGCGGCGGTGGGCAGGTAGCCGAAACGCTCGATGACACCTTCGAGGCTCTGGGCATAGATTTCCGCCCGGTGGCGCGCGTCCGAGGCGAGGCGCTCGCCCACCCGCGCCTCGGCCATCTCCCCGGCTTCGAGAACGGCGAACACCGCAGCCGCCGCCAGCACGGCGGACAGCACGGCACCGAGGGCCGTGATGCGGTTCGATCGCATGGAAAATTCCGCGTCCTCAAGGTGGTGCGGCCGGGCCTCGCGTGGCCCGGCCATGTCGCGGGGATGCTGGTCCGCCCTCAGTCGGTGGTCAAGCCTTTGACCTCCACCTCCTCGAAGCGGTGCTGCTCGGCGGTGACGAGGGCGGACAATTCCCGCTTCAGCTCGTTGAAGGCGGTTGAAGCCGAATCCCGCGGGCGCGGCAGTTCCACCTTGATGTCCCGCTTGATGGTGCCTGGCCGGTAGGTGAGCACGACGATGCGGTCCGCCAGATAGATGGACTCCTCGATGGAGTGGGTGACGAAGACGATGGTCTTGCCCGTCGCCGACCAGATGCGGATGAGCTCGTCCTGCAGCGAGCGGCGGGTGAGGGCGTCGAGCGCCCCGAATGGCTCGTCCATCAGCATCACCGGGCTGTCGAGGGCCAGCACGCGGGCGATGGCCACGCGCTGGCGCATGCCGCCGGAGAGGTCTTTCGGGAAGCGGTCGCGGAATTCCGCGAGCTTCAGCATGGCGAGCAGTTCGTTCACCTTGGGCTCGATCTGGGCGCGACTCATGCCCTTGATCTCGAGGCCGAAGGCGATGTTCTGCGCCACCGTCATCCACGGGAACAGGGCGTATTCCTGAAACACCATGCCCCGATCCGGCCCGGGATCCTTCACCGCGCGGCCGTCCACCGTAATGGTGCCGGTGGTGGGGGCGGAAAAGCCGGCGATGGCGTTGAGCAGGGTGGACTTGCCGCAGCCCGAGGGGCCGAGCAGGCACACGAACTCGCCCTCATTGATGGTGAGGTCGATGTCCTTCAGGGCGACGATCTCGCCGCCCGGAATGACGAAGCGCTTGTCGACACCCGAGACCACGATGTGCGGCCGGGCGGCGTCCGCGAGCGCGGCGGCGGAGGGGGCGGGGCTGGCCGCGAGGGGAGCTGCGATGGGCATGTCGGTCCTCACGATTCCAGGCCGCGATGCCAGCGCAGCAGATGATTGTTGAGGCGGCTGACGGCGAGATCGATGGCAAGGCCGATCAGGCCGATGGTCAGCATTCCCGCGATGATCTTGTCCGACCAGAAGTATTCGCGCGCCTCAAGAATGCGGAAGCCGAGGCCGTTGTTGACGGCGATCATCTCGGCCACGATCACCACGATGAAGGCGGTGCCGATGCCGATGCGCGCACCCGACAGGATGTAGGGCGTGGCCGCCGGCAGGATCACCCGCCGGAAGATGGTGAGGCGGCTCGCCCCGAGGCTGCGGGCGGCGCGGATGTAGATGCTGTCCACATGCCGCACGCCGGCGATGGTGTTCATCAGCACCGGGAAGAAGGCGCCGATGGCGATGAGGAACACCGCCGGCGCGTTGCCGAGGCCGAACCACAGGATCGACAGCGGGATGTAGGCGATGGGCGGGATGGGACGCAGCAGCTGCATCAGCGGATTGACATAGCGATAGATGGAATCGCTCGTGCCCATGAACAGGCCCAGCGGCAGCGCGAGGCCAGCGCCCACGGCAAATCCCATCACCACGCGCGAGAGGCTGGCGAGGGAATCGTGGATCAATTCGCCTGAGAAGATCCACGCGATCCAGCTTTCCGTTGCCGGATCATAGGCTTCCAGTGGAGCAAGATAGCTCCACCAGCGCGCCGCGACGGCGGCGGGGGAGGGCAGGACCATGGGGTTCACCCAGCCTGCGGAGCAGGCCACCTGCCAGAGGAGCAACACGGCGACGGGTACGAGCAGCCCCTCGCCGAGCGCCTTGAAGCGCGAGATGTTCATGGGGCCGTCCTCACTTCACGCCGTTGGACGCCTTGGCGGCATTGAGCAGGTCGAGCTTCACCCAGTCCTCGGCCTTGGCGGGGGCGGACATCTTGCCGACGCCGTACTTGGCCATCACGTCCGTGGTCTTCTGGATGTGGTCGGCGCTCATGTCGAGGGAGTAGGGCGAATTGGCGAGGGCTTCCTGGAATTCCTCGCCCGTCAGCTGGCCCTTGAACACGTCCTGCGTCACGAACTTCTCGGCGGCCTTGGGGTCGTTCATGAAGGTCTTCTGCGCCTTCACGAAGCAGTCCATCAGCTTCTTCGCCGTCTCGGGATGTTCCTTGTAGAACTTCTCGCTCATCACCAGCGTGCGGATGGGCGAGCCGATGGGCGTGTCGTAGGGCTTCAGCACCTCCACGCCGAAGCCACGGGCGATGGCCTGCGCCGACTGCGGCTCGGTCTGCATGATGGCGTCCACCTGCTTCTGCAGCAGCGCCTGGTTGAGGTCGGGATAGCCGAGATAGACGATGGTGATGTCCTTGGCGGACATGCCGTTCTTGCCCAATTCAGCGGCCAGCAGCACTTCCTGGATGGAGCCGCGGGTGACGCCCACGCGCTTGCCCTTCATGTCCGGAACCGACTTGATGCCGCTGTCGGGGGTCGCCAGAAGGCGCGCGCCGCCGCTGGCGAAGCCGCCGACGATATAGATGGGCGCGCCGTTGCCACGGCCGGAGATGGCGGCCTCGGAGGCGGTGGCGCCCACGTCCAGCTCGCCGGCGAGGATCGCCTGCATCACGTCCGGACCCTTGGGGAAGAGCTTGAGGTCGATGTTGATCCCGCAGCTCGGCGCGATCTCCTTCATGTAGGAGACACCGGCGAAATGGGCGAGCTTGAGGTTGCCCACCCGCACCGTCTCCTGCGCCGAGACCGCACCCGCCGCGACAGCGGACATCAGGACGGCGGACACAAGGGTGGCGGTGATGCGAAGTCGTTTCAGCACGGCGTTTCTCCCAGGGAGCCCGGCATTGGTGCCGGTTCGGATGATGCCCCTGCCTTTGCACCGCGCATGCCACCCCTGCGGAATGCGCGGGTCTGGCATTACTCATTGAAATAAAACAAGGTTTTCCAAGCTCGCCCGCATGAGGGTGGCGGAAATCCGCCACCTGGGGTGCGAGCACGGCGGAAGTTCGCCGCGGGGCGCAGGCCTCCTCTCGTGGTGCGAGGGCCTTCCGGTGCCCCGAAACCGCCTCAAATTCTCCCCGCCCTGACCGCTCGCCTGTAAGCGAGGCGTAAGCTCAGCCTTGCAACGTCCGTGACAGAGCAATCAACGCACAAGCGGACGGACGAGCGGACATGGGATCTGCACATATTGTTGAACCCGGCGACGCCGAGCGCGCCGAGGTCGAAGCTTTCATCCGATCGGTCTATGCACGCGAATACGGCGCTCACGTCGGCACGTTTGCCGAGCGCCTCCTGTGCCGGCGGAACGCAGCGGGCGACATCCTGTGTGCCGCCGGCCTGCGCCTCGCCGAAGACGGCTTCTTCTCCGAGCTTTATCTGGACGGGCCGGTGGAAGCCGCGCTCTCCCGCGCCACCGGCCGCAGGCTGCGGCGCGCCGATGTTTATGAGGTGACGACGCTGGCCAGCGGCGCACCGCATGACCTCGTGCCGTTCATCGCCGATATCGTGGCCTTCGGTGGCGCCAACGGCCTGTCCTGGTGCTTCTTCACCCTCACCCGCCGCCTGAGCCTGCTGGTACGGCGGCGCGGCCTGTCGCCGATCTATCTCGGCGATGCCGATCCCGCCCGCGTCGCCCATCCCGAGGTCTGGGGGCGCTATTACGAGACCGAGCCGAAGGTCTTCGGCGTGTGCGGCGTGGACATGCTCGCCGCCTATCGCCGGGCGCAGACGGCTTCCGTCTGCATTCCGTCTGCCGCCAGCCGGGTGCTGCATCATGCAGACATTCTTTGAGGCGGTGGCGGGCCATGCCCGCCGGGCACCGGATCGCGTCGCCTTCACCGATCCGGATGGCGCCATCACCCGCGCCGGGCTGCTGGCCGATGCGGCGCGCCTCGTCGCCGCCCTTCCTCCGGCCGCGCGGGTGGTCGGGCTGCTCCTGCCGAACGGGCGGGCCTACGCCGTGGCTCAGCTCGCATTGGTGGCTTCGGGGCGCATCGCCGTGCCGCTGCCCGGCTTCTTCAGCCCGGCCCAGATCGCCCATATGGTGCGCGATGCGGGCATCGAGCTGATCCTCGTCGCGCCGGGCGGGGAGGGGGCCGCGCCTGAAGGCGTCGCCCGCCAGGCGGTCACCGTGACCGGCGCGCCGGGCGCCGCGCCGGCCTTCCGCGCGGGCTATGGCACGCTCATCTACACCTCCGGCAGCACCGGCCAGCCCAAGGGCGTGCGGCACGAGAGCGGGCAGGTGGGGTGGTCCGCCGCCGCGCTGGCGGAAGCCATCGGCGCGCGGGAGGACGACACCTATCTCTCTGTTCTTCCGCTCTCTTTGCTGCTGGAGAGCATCTGCGCGCTGTTCATCCCGGCCCTCGTGGGTGGCAGCGTGCATTTCGACACCGCCGTCTCGGAGCAGATCGGCCGCGGCGTGGTCACCGGCATCGCCGAGGCCTTCGCCCGCCATCGGCCGACCACCGGCGTGCTGGTGCCCGAGCTGCTCCGGCTCTGTGTGGTGGAGCTTGCCGCCGCGCGGGCCTGCGCCCCCGATAGTCTGCGCTTCGTCGCCGTCGGCGGCGCCGCCGTTCCGCCTCAGGTGGCGGAGGCGGCATGGAACCTCGGCATTCCCGTGCACGAAGGCTACGGCCTGTCCGAATGCTGCTCGGTGGTGGCGGTGAACCGGCCGGGCCGGCGCGTGGCCGGCACCGTGGGCGAGCCGCTGCCGGGCCTGACCCTCACCGTCGTCGACGGGGAGCTGCACGTGGACGGGCCGTGCGTCACCGACGGCTATCTGCGCGGCGCGCCCGCCCTCCGGCCATGGCCGACGGGCGATCTGGTGGCGCTGGACGCGGACGGCCGGCTCACGGTCTCCGGCCGCAAGGACAATCTCATCGTCACGCCGCTGGGGCGCAACGTCAGTCCCGAATGGGTGGAGACGGCGCTCCTGTCCGATCCCTACATCGCCGCCTGCGCCGTCGCGGCGGACCCGGACGGCCTCGCAGCCCTCGTGGTGCCGGTTCCTCCCGCTGCCGAATGGTTCGCCCATGCGGGCCGCGCGGCGGTGGAGGCGCGCATCTCCGTCGCCTGCGCCGGGCTGCCACCCTATGCGCGGCCGGCCCGTGTGCGCGTCATCGAGATGGTCCCCGCCAAGGCCGCCGGCCTGTTCACCGACAACGGCCGCATCCGCCGGCGCGTGGCGCGCGATCTGCTCGCCGCCGACGTGGCCTCGGCCGTCTGACACTCCCTTCCCGGCCATCATCAGAAAGGCAACGGCCATGAGCTTCCACGAACGCCTGACCCGCGAGACCGCCGCCGCGCGCGAGAGCTTCCTCGCCATTCCCCTGGTCGCCAACGCGCCCCGCACGGGGGGCACCCGCGCGCTCTATCTCGCCTTCCTCGGCGAGGCGTACCACCACGTGAAGCATACCTTCCCGCTGCTGGCGCTGGCGGCCTCCCGCACCACGGACGAGCGCTATCAGGCAGCCCTCCTCGAATACATGGAGGAGGAGCGCGGGCACGAGAAATGGATCCTCGATGACATCCGCGCCATGGGCGGCGATGCCGAGGCGGTCCGCACCGGCCAGCCGGGGCAGGCCTGCCGCGTGATGGTGGGCTTCACCTATTACGCCATCGAGCATGTGAGCCCCTATGCCATGCTCGGCAGTGTGCATGTGCTGGAGGGCATGTCGGTGCTGCTCGCCGACCAGCTCGCGGCGACGCTGGCCAAGACGTTCGGGAGCGCGGGCGGCGCCGGCTTCTCCTACCTCACCTCCCACGGCAGCCTCGATCAGGAACACGTGGCCTTCTTCCGCGCGCTGGTGGACGGCATCGAGGATACGGCCGTTCAGGACATCATCATCGACCATTCGAGGATGTTCTATCGCCTCTACGGCGACATCTTCCGCGAGCTTGGCGCCCGCGCGGAGCTGAGCTATGCGGCGTGAGGACATATCGGGCCAGGGCGCGCCGCGCACGGGATTGCCGCGCGAGGTGAAGTGCGTGCTCGTCACCGGCGGCGGCTCCGGCATCGGCCGGGCGCTGGCGCTGGAGGCCGGCCGGCGCGGCATGTTCGTGGCGGTGTGCGGCCGCCGCGCGGCGGCGCTGGAGGAGACGGCGGCGGCGCTGCCGCCCTCCGCCCGCCCCATCGTCATCCCGGCCGATCTCACCCGCGCGGAGGATCGTGCGCGCATCGCCGCCGGGCTGAAGCAGGCCTGGGGCCGGCTCGACCTCCTGTTCAACAATGCCGGCCGCGTGGATGGGGGCGATGTGGAGGAGATGGCCGACGCGGTGCTGGAAAATCTGTTCCGCACCAACGTCATCGCCCCCATGGCGCTGACGCGGGATCTCGCCCCGCTGCTGGCCGCCGCCCGGCCGTCGCGGGTGGTGAACGTGGGCTCGGTGTTCGGCGACATCGCCTATCCCGGCTTTGCCGCCTATTCCGCCTCCAAGTTCGCCCTGCGCGGCTATTCCAGCGCGCTGCGGCGGGAATGGAAGGGGCGCGGCATTGCCGTCACCTATGCGGCGCCGCGGGCGACGCAGACCGATGCGGCGGCGGCCTTCAGTGACCTCATCGCCAGAACCGGCATGCGCCTCGATACGCCGGAGAAGGTCGCCGCCCACATCTGGCGGGCGGTGGATGCGGGCCGCGATGCCGTCTATCCCGCCGGACCCGAGCGCCTGTTCGTGCTGCTCCAGCGCCTGTTCCCGAAGGCGATCGACCGGTCCCTCGCGCGCTCCGGTGCCTGAGCCGACGGATCACATCCACGCATTGCACACCAAGGACATCACCATGCGCGCAACCCTCTTCCTCGGCGCCCTTCTCTCCGCCACTTTCGCCGTTTCCGCCCATGCGGCCCCCGCCGCTTCCACCCCCGCCGACGACCCGGTGCTCGGGCAGGTGAAGCAGATCCAGACCCGATGGGAGACCATCAAGTTCACCGTGCCCGAAGGCGCCAAGCAGACCGACGAGATGACCGCCCTCGGCACCGATGCCGACAGCCTCGCCGCCAAATATCCCGATCGGGTGGAAGTGCTGATCTGGGACGGCATCGTCACCAGCGAGCGCGCCTCCCTGGTCAATCCCATCTCGGCGCTGTCGCTCGCCTCCCGCGCCCGCGACACGCTGGAGAAGGCCTACAAGATGAACCCCACCGTGCTCGATGCCGGCGCGCCCACCAGCCTCGGCGTGCTCTACTACCGGGTGCCCGGCTTCCCGGTGGCGTTCGGCGACAAGGCGAAGGCGCGGGCGCTGCTGGAGCAAGCCACCAGGACCGCGCCGGACGGGCTCGACGCCTGGTATTTCTACGGCGATTTCCTGATGACCCAGGGCGAGTATGGGAAGGCCCGCGATGCGTTCATCCACGCGCTCGCCATTCCCGTGCGCGCGGACCGGAAGGTGTGGGACGAGAACCGCCGACTGGTCATCACCGAGAAGCTCGAACAGATCAAGGCGAAGCACTGATGGCGAACATCGCCTCCGCGGGCGTCGCCCCCCTGTGGCACTGGCTCGGCCACCAGCTTGCCCACCCCGAGGGGGGAGGGGGCGTGCTGGTGGCGCGAGCGATGTCGCTCGCCAATCGCGCGCCTTACCGGCTGGCCATCGGGGCCCTTCGCCCCGCGCAGCGGGACCGCGTGCTGGAAATCGGCTTCGGGCCCGGCGCCGGCATCGCGGCATTGGCGGAGTGCGTGCCGGGTGGCCATGTGGCCGGCATCGAGGGCTCGCCGGCCATGCTCCGGCTGGCGGCGTCTCGCAATCGCCGTGCCGTCGCGGGCGGTCAGGTGGAGCTGAGGGAGGGGGACTTCCGCGCTCTTCCGTGGGCCGGTGCGAGCTTCGACGGAGTGCTCGCCGTCAATGTCGCCTATTTCTTCGATGCGGGGGGCGCCGCGGCGTCCGAGATCCGGCGGGTGCTGAAACCCGGCGGGCGCGCGGTGCTCTACGTGACGGACCGATCGACCATGGCGCGCTGGCCGTTCGCCGGCGCGGATACCCACCGGACCTATGACGCGGCCGGGCTGCGGCGCCTCCTCGTCGAAGGCGGATTCCGCGATGCGGATATCCGCGTCGTCGCCCATCGGCTGCCGTTCGGGGTCGAGGGGCTGGTCGCCGTCGCACGGGCTGCGTGAGCGGTCAGGCCGCCGGCAGCCAGCCGGCATCGGGAAAGCGCATGATGGCGCGGCCGCCCGGGCCGGGATCGTTGGACAAGGTGAGGTCGCCACCGTGCGCCATCATGGTGCGCTCCACGATGGAGAGGCCAAGGCCCACCCCCTCCCGGCGCTCGCTGCGCACCCGCCCGCTGCGGCGGGCCTCGCGGTCGAGCACCTGTGCGGGAAATCCCGGTCCCTGATCGCGCACGACGATGGCCGGTTCGCCGGTGATCTCCACCGAGATCAGCCCCTTGTCGGGCGTGTGCTCCAGGGCGTTCTCGACCAGATTGCGCACGGCCCGGAACACGTCGTCCCGCCCGCCAGCCACGAGGACCGGGACATCCGGCGCGATCACCTCGATCATCCGGCCCCGGCCAACGATGCGCGGGGCGAGGAAGGCGCAGGCTTCGCGCGCCACCTCCCTGAGGTCTACGATCTTGCCCGTCTCGAGATTGAAGCGGCCGACCCGCGCACGGTCGAGCAACTGCTCCACCAGACGCTCCATGGCGCCGAGGTCGTGTTCGAGGATGCGGGCGTGCGGGTCCTTCATAGTCGCCAACTCGGCCTTCATCACGGCAAGCGGGGTGCGCAGCTCGTGCGCCATGTCGGCGACGAACTCCTCCTGAAGGCGATGGGCCTCCCGCAGCCGCTCAAAGGCGGCGTTCACCGTGCGCACCAGCGCCAGAAGATCGTCCGGCAGGCCCTTCTCGGTGAGTGTCGCCGGCCCGCCGGGCTGGATGGCGCGCGCCTCCTCCACCGTCTGCGAGAGGGGGGCGAGGGCGATGCGCACGACGATGACGTTGACCGCGAGAATGGCGAGCAGGAAGGGCAGCCAGATCCAGGCGATGTCCTTCATGAATTCGTGCAGCACCGACTCGAAGATGATGTGCCCCTTGGGGAACATCAGCTGCACGTAGACCGGCACCGGTACATCGGGAATGCGGGCCGAGAGGCCGTAATATTCGCCTTCCTCCGCCTGCCTTGGAATCCAGAAATAGAGCGGGCGGTCGGTGCGGAAGGAGGTGAAGCGCTCCGTCACGCCGGGCGAGGCGGCGACGATGCTCCCCTTTTCGTCGAGGATGACGTAGCGCCCGGATTCATCCGCAATGCGCTGACGGGTGGTGGCGTCGACATTGGCGGTGAGCTTGCCGTCGACGACATGGATGTCGTCGGCGATGTCGCCGATGAAGGCCTGCAGCGTGCCCTCGAAGAACAGCGAATGGGTGTTGTGGAAGCGGGTGTAGAGATAGAACGCGCCAACCGCCACCGCGACGAGGCTCACCCCCACGAGGCCCAGCACCAGCCGGCCGAACACGTCGCGGGGCAGGATTTTCACGGCTCTTGCCTCATGCCCGCGGCTCCGCCAGCAGATAGCCGATGCCGCGCAGGGTCACGATTTCCCGGTTGGCGCCAGCGCCGGAGAGCTTCTTGCGCAGCCGGTGGACCAGCACCTCGATGGCGTTGACGCTGACTTCCTCGTCATAGCCGTAGAGCGCTTCCTCAAGCGCGGACTTCTGCACCACCCGACCGGAGGAGCGCATCAGCATCTCCAGCGCACCGACCTCGCGGCGGCTGAAGTCGATGGCCGTGCCATCCACCACGGCGCGCCGCTCGGAGGGATCGAGGGCGATGTTGCCTTCCGCAAGGACCGTCTGGAAGGCGGTGCCCGGACGGCGCAGCAGGGCGCGGATGCGGGCGATCAGCTCGTCCACGTCGAACGGCTTGCGCAGATAGTCGTCGGCGCCCCGGTTGAGGCCCTGCACTACGGAGGCCTTGTCGTCCCGCGCCGTCAGCAGCAGCACCAGCGTCGAGGAGCCGCGCCGGCGCAGCGCTTCCAGCAGATCCATGCCGTCGCCGTCCGGCAAGCCGAGGTCGAGCACGATGCAGTCATAGGCGGTGGTCTCGGCGGCCGCACGGGCGTCGGCGAGGGTCTCGAAGGCGTCGGTGGCGAAGCCGGCGGCGCGCAGGGCTCCGGCCGTCAGCGCCCGCAAGCGGGAATTGTCTTCGAGAATGAGAACGCGCATCGACCGTCCGGGGAAGTGGTGCGCCTGAGGGCGCACGGCACCACCATGCGCTGCACTAAGGCATTTCCACGGCCACGCCGGTCCCCCTCGGGATGATACGGAGGGGGCGCGTCCCTTCCGCGCTCAGTAGAAGAATCCGGCGCCGGTCTTTTCCGTTGGGGAATGGATGGCCGCTTCCGTAGCGGCCATCCCTGGTCCTCATCAGCCCCGGGCGGGCGCGGCTTCGAGCCCCCGGCGGCCACGCCGCAGCAGCAGGGTGAAGGCGAGGCCCGCGAGGGCGGTGCCGGCGCCGGCGAGGGAGACGGCGGGATAGCCGAGGCCGGCATCGATCACCGCGCCGCCCAGCGCCGCGCCCAGCGCATTGCCGAGGTTGAAGGCGCCGATGTTCATGGCTGAGGCCAGGTGCGGCGCTTCGGCCGCCTCGTGCACCACCCGCATCTGGAGCGGCGGCACGAGGGCGAAACTGGCGATGCCCCACAGGAAGACCAGCGGCACCGTGGCGACATGCGAGTGCATGCCCGGCACGAACAGCACGAGGAGCACCGCCACCGCCGTCAGCGAGCCGATGAGCGTGCCGTCGAGCGAGCGGTCGGCGAAGCGCCCGCCCAGCCAGTTGCCCAGCGCGAGACCCAGCCCGTAGACCACCAGCATGGCGGTGACGAAGCCGGAGGCGGCGCCGGTCTCCACCTGCAGGATCGGCGCGATATAGGTGAAGACGGTGAACATGGCGCTGGAGCTGACCACCGTCAGCAGCAAGGCGGAGAGCACAGGACCGCGCATGAGCACCTTCAGCTCGGAGCGCATGTCGCTCTCGCCCTGAACCTCCAGCGGAGGAAGGGAGAGGCGCACCGCCAGCATGGCGATGGCGCCGATCACGGCAATGCCGAAGAAGGCCATGCGCCAGCCGATGGCCTCGCCCACCCAGGCGGCGAGCGGTACGCCGCCAATGGTGGCGATGGTGAGGCCCGAGAACATGGCGGCGACCGCCCCGGCGCGCTTATGCGCCGGCACCACGCTCGCCGCCACCACCGCGCCGACGCCGAAGAAGGCGCCGTGGTTGAACGAGGTGACGATGCGGCCGGCGAGCAGCATCCAGTAGCCGTCAGCGAAGGCGGAGATGAGGTTGCCCACGGTGAAGATGCCCATGGAGAGCACCAGCAGCCGGCGGCGGGGCATGCTGGCGAAGGCGAGCGTCATGATGGGCGCGGTCACCAGCACGCCGAAGGCATAGGCGCTGACCAGCAGGCCGGCGGCGGGGATGGAGACGCCGAGGTCCGTGGCGATGATCGGCAGCATCCCCATGGGGGAGAATTCTGTGACGCCGATGCCGAAGGCGCCGATGGCGAGCGCCACCAGCGGCAGATTGATCTTCATGGGAGGAACTCCGGGGCAGATCGTGTTGTCCCGGAATATGGTTGACATTGCAGTGCAGCAATAGAGAGCATCCGAGACCAGCATCTGTGCGCCGGAGTCACGAATGGACCGCCCCGACCGGACCGGAGAGATGGCCGCCTTCCTTAAGGTCGCGTGTGCCGGCAGCCTCTCCGGGGCAGCCCGCGAGCTGGGCCTGACCCCCTCGGCTGTGAGCCGCATCCTGGCCCGCATCGAGGCGCGGCTCGGCGTGCGCCTGATGGTGCGGACCACCCGGCAGCTGCGCCTCACGGCGGAAGGCGAGGCCTATGCCCGCGCTGCCCGGCGCATCCTTGCGGACATCGACGAGACGGAGGCGGCGCTGGCCGACCGCGCCAATCCGCGCGGGCGTATCCGCGTCAGCGCCTCCATGGCCCATGGCCGCCTCGTCATTGTGCCGCTGCTCGGCGAATTCGTGGCGCGCTATCCGGATATCGAGGTGGAGATGGAGCTGAGCGACGAGATCGCCGACGTGCTCGGCGGGCGGGTGGACGTGGCCATCCGCTTCGGCCCCCTCGCCGACAGCCCGCTGACCGCCCGCCGCCTCGGCGAGACGGGGCGTACCGTCATCGCCGCGCCGTCCTATCTCGCCCGCCACGGCACGCCCCGCGTGCCGGCCGACCTCTCCCACCACAATTGCCTCGATTTCAGCTTCCGCCGCATCGAGCCTGGCTGGCCGTTCCGCGAGGACGGGCGCGACTACATGTTGGAGGTGAAGGGCAACATCACCGCCAACAACGGCGAGACGCTGGTGCAGCTCGCCGCGCAGGGCGTGGGCATCACCCGCGTCGGCAATTTCCACATCGATGAAGCCAATGCGCGCGGCGAATTCGCCAGCGGCGCGCTGGTGCCGCTGCTCGAAGCGTTCAACCCGCAGGACAAGGAAAGCATCCACGCGGTTTTCGTAGGCGGCGCCAACACGCCGGCCCGCGTGCGCGTCTTCGTGGATTTCCTCGCCGAAAAGCTCCGCGGCGCCCATCCGGGGACGTGACGCGGCCCCAAAGCCCACCGCGCCGCCTCTTGTGCGCCGGCCGCGTTCCGGCTCATCTCGCCGCCTCGGGAGAGGAAGACCCATGTCGGCGACAGAACAGAAGACCACCGCACGGCAGGACAGCACGCGCCGGCCGCCGGCGCTCCGGCGCAGCTGGCTGTTCGCGCCCGGTGGCGACAAGAGTGCACTGATGGCTGCGATGTCCTGCGGCGCGGATGCGCTGATCCAGGAACTGGAGGATTTCACGCCGCCGGAGCTTCGGGCCGCGGCGCGGTCCCTGTCTGCGGAGGTGATGGCGGCATGGCGCGCGGCGGGCATCGTGGCGTGCGTGCGCATCAATCCGCTGGAGGGGGACGGCCTCGCCGACCTCGCGGGCGTGATCGCGGGGCGGCCGGACGCCATCCACCTGCCCAAGATCGCCGAGCCCGCTCAGGTCATCGCGCTGGATGCGGAGATCAGCCGCCACGAGGCGCGGCTCGGCCTGCCGCCGGGCGCCATCGAGATCGTGCCCAACATCGAGACCGCGCGCGGCATCATGCAGACCTATGCCATCGCCACCGCCAGCCCGCGCGTGACGGCCGTTTTGTGCTCCACCGAGGATCTGGCGGAAGACCTCGACGCGCCGCGCAGCCGGGCGGCCGTGGAGCTGGCCTATGCCCGCCAGCGCCTGCATCTGGAGGCACGGGCGGCGAAGGTGCTCTCCATCGACTGCCCCTACACCTTTGCCGATCTGGAGGGCTGCGAGGCCGACGCCCGCGCCGGCCGGGCGCTGGGCTACAGCGCCAAGAGCGCCGTGGAGCCCGGCCACATCGCGCTCATCAACACGGTGATGACCCCTTCCGCCGCCGCTGTCGCCGAGGCGGGGGAGATCGTCGCGGCCTTCGAAGTGGCCCGCGCCGCCGGTCAGGACCGGGCGCGGCTGGGAGATCTCATCATCGAGGTGCCGTTCTATCTCTCGGCCAAGCGGCTGCTCGCGCGCGCGGCGGCGCTGGGGGAGGGCGCTCAGGCGGCTTCCGGGCGGTCCGCCATCCGGTAGCGGTTCCGGCCGTCCGCCTTGGCCTGGTAGAGGGCGATGTCGGCGCGGCGGATGGCGGAGGCGAGGGGCTCGCCGGGGGCGATCAGCGTGCCGCCGAGGCTGGCCGTGATGCGCCGCTCCTCCGGCAGCCAGGCGAAGCGCATCTGCTCCGCCCCGGTTCTCAGCGCGGCGGCGATGCGGGCGAGGGCCTCGACATCGGCGGCGGGCATCAGCAGGCAGAATTCCTCGCCGCCGATGCGGCCGCATAGATCCCCCGGGCGCGCGCAGGCGGCGAGCAGCGCGCCGAACCGTCGGATCACCTCGTCGCCGGCCGGGTGCCCGAACCTGTCGTTGATCGCCTTGAAATGATCGAGGTCGCAGAGCAGCAGGCCGATGCGGGTGCCCGGCGGCGCGGCTTCCGCGAGGCGCTCCGCGCGTTCGAAGAAGGCCGTGCGCGTGAGGACGCCGGAGAGGCCGTCCCGCTCCAGCCGTCCGGTGGCCTCGGCGATGACCTCCCTCACGACGAGCGCGAGCAGCGCCACGCCGAGCATGAGCGACAGGATGCTGCCGGCGGTCTGCGAATAACGGGCATAGGCGCTCGTCAGATAGTCCCGCACCCCGTTGTCGGCGCCTTCGAGGGGAATGAGCACCGCTTTCGCTGCGAACTGCAGAGCGCAGAGCCACAGCACGACGGCGAGGACAAGATCCACCGCCCGCCCGGGCGCGTGCCGCAGCACGGTGACGGCGGCGAACGCGAGGATGGCCGCGAAGGGCAGTTGATAGGTCAGCGCCTGCGCCCAGCCTCCGCGCGGCAGGTCGACGCCCGCAAGCGCCGTGAAGACCACCGCGAGGAGCGCCGCCGCGCCGAGCCAGCCGAGGTGCGAATCAGGTCGGTAGTGGCGCCGCAGCCCCGCCGCGATCAGGGACAGCGCCGCCATGAGCGATCCGAACGAGAGAGTCGAGGTGAGCCTGACCGAGGGGATGTCCGGCGCCAGTGCCTCGATGAGCACGGTGGCGGCGGCGCAGACGAAGGCCGCGGCGCACCAGCGCCCCAGCTCCACCGACGAGCGCCAGGTGGTTCCAAGGAACGCCGCTGCGAATGTCAGGCCGATCGCGCCATTGATGAGCAGAAGGAATGTGGCGTCGGTCAATTTGGCGTCGGTCATGGCGCCCAGCGTGTCGCTCCCGTCCCGGTCGCCGTCGCGGCGCGTTGCATAGTTACCACATCGGCCAGCGAACCATCATGGCCCATTGGCCTGTCCGGCTGGTCGTGGAGGTTGGCGGTAACCGGGGCGGGCGATCTAACTATCGGATATCGCGGTATGAATTCCTCAGGTTGGCAAAAGTTCCCGTCATCTCCATACCGCCAGTTTAGAGATATTCTATATCAATAAGGGAGCTGACCTGATTGACAAAGCATGGCCGCTCGCCCCCAATCCGGCCTCGTTAGCGGCGATTTGCGGGTCTTTTTCAGCCTTGCGGAAGGCCGTGCTGTAACATGGTAGTCGCGCCGGCGCGGTAGGGCAGTTCGGGCCTTCTGCTGCGCTCCTTCTGCCGATGGGGGAATTTAAGATGCTGGACACCGTGTTTCGGACCGCCGCCCGCGGCAGCCGCGGGGACCTTCCGGGTACGCGGACCCTCCTTGCCCGCTATCTCCTCGCCGGCGTCGCCGCCGGTGCGCTGCTGGGCGCACCCCTGCTCGGCACCGCGCACGCGGCCGACGTGGCGACCAAGGCGCCGGCCGCAGCCGCTCCCGCCGAGGAGGAGGCCGAGCCCTCCATCGCCCCGCAGCTCGGCTGGCTGGGCGACTGGGGCGGCTACCGTCCCAAGCTGGCGGAAGCCGGCATCAAGATCGGCGTGAACTATATCGGCGAACTCTGGCGCAACACCGAGGGCGGGCTCGGCACCGGCACCGCCTACAACGGCCGCTTCCAGTTCTCCCTCGATGCGGACCTCGACAAGCTGTTCAACTGGAAGGGCGCGACCTTCCACGCCAGCGTGCTGCAGATCCAGGGCTCGGGCTTCTCCGGCCAGTATCTCGGCAACATCATGGGCGTCAGCAACGTGGACGCCCTCTCCACCACCCGCCTGTTCGAGCTGTACATCGAGCAGGCATTCGGTGACGGCAAGTCCTCCATCCGCTTCGGCCAGCTCTCCGCCGATTCGGAATTTGCCATCTCGGACAACGGCTCGCTGTTCCTGAACTCCACCTTCGGCTGGCCGGCCCTGTTCGCCGCCGATCTGCCGAGCGGCGGTCCCGCCTATCCCCTCGCCACCCCCGGCGTGCGCGTGAAGTGGGTGCCCGACGACCAGTGGACGGTGCTCGTCGGCCTGTTCAACGGCAACCCCGCGCCCTGCTGCGGCGACCCCCAGGAAGAGAACAAGTATGGCCTGAACTTCATCGTCGATCAGGGCGTGTTCGTGATCGGCGAAGTGGCCTACAGCTACAACAAGGCCGAGAATGCGGCGTGGCTGCCCGGCACCGTGAAGGTGGGTGGCTGGTACAATTCCAATTCGTTCAACAGCCAAGTCTACGACATCTTCGGCGTGCCGCTGGCGAGCCCCGCTTCCATCGGCCTGCCCAACCAGATCCAGGGTGACTACGCCTTCTACGCCATCATCGACCAGATGATCTGGCGCAAGCCCGGCACCAAGGACAAGGGCATCAGCGTCTTCGGGCGCGTGACGGCGGCCCCCAGCGAGCAGAACCAGCTCGGCTTCTACTGGGATGGCGGCATCACCTTCAAGGGCCTCGTCCCGGGCCGCGAGGACGACTCGTTCGGCGTCGCCTTCGGCAATGCGCGGGTGACCAACGCGGCCCAGCAGGCCGACCTCTACACCGCCCTCTACAACGGGTCCTACTACCCCATCCGCAGCAGCGAGACGGTGCTGGAAGTGACCTATTCGGCGCAGGTGATGCCCGGTTGGACCATCCAGCCCGACTTCCAGTACATCTGGAACCCCGGTGGCGGCGTGCTGAACCCGAACGATCCCCTCGGCATCTCGCTTGTGAAGAAT
Organism: Xanthobacter aminoxidans; assembly: GCF_023571765.1. Lineage (GTDB taxonomy): Bacteria > Pseudomonadota > Alphaproteobacteria > Rhizobiales > Xanthobacteraceae > Xanthobacter > Xanthobacter aminoxidans. Next base: position 169,207 of record NZ_JAMJXC010000005.1, read on the forward strand.
GCCGCCGTGTTCGGCGTGCGCACCACCATCAACTACTGATCGATCCAAAGAAAAGCCGGGCGGCCGCGAGGTCGCCCGGCTTTTCTGCGTCCGGCGTGCCGGCTGGCGCTCAATCTGCGGCGGGAGCCACCTCGAACAGGCAGTGGTCGAAGCCCTCGGCGGCGCATTGCGCCTCGCGGGCCTGAATCCGGCGCGGTGCGCCTGCCTGCTCGCAGACGAATTCCAGCGCTCCGGCCAGCCACGGCGCGAACATGTAGCAGAGCTTGCGGCCCGCGCCCTTGGTCGCCTCGGTGACGAAGGAGGAGTGATCCAGCCGGATCGTCCCGGTCCCCGCCACCGGGTCCAGCGCGAGGATGGAGAAGCGCCCCCACCCGCGCTGCGACAGCCGTTTCATGTAGTGCGCGAACACGTCGGTGCCGGCGAGGCCATAGACCTGCGCCTGCCGCTCGCACCACACGAAGGCCGAGAGCCGGCCGGCGGGCGCCAGCGTCGCGTCGAACGCCTCGGCCCCCAGCGCCGCCTCGATGGCGAAGTGGTTGTTGTTGTAGAAGTGCTGCGGCACCAGGATCATGGGCATCTTGTCCACGAACCAGCGGCCGGTGGCCTCGTCCACATCGATCTCGATTTCAGGCTTCGCCATCAGGGCCTCGCTAGGGTGCGGCGACTCACTTCCCCCACACATCCTTCAGCAATTGCAGCCAGTTTCCACCCATCACCTTCTCGATGCGCCCCGTGGACCAGCCGCGCTTGTCCATCGCCGCGGTGAGGTTGGGGAAGTCGCCGATCACGCGGAAGCCCTCGGGATTGATGACGTCGCCGAAGTCGGTGAGCTTGCGGCCATTGCCCTTGTCGTGGGTGATCCAGTCGAAGAAGGGCTTGCCATAGCCCTGGGTGAAGTCTGTGCCCACGCCCACCATGTCCTCGCCGGCGATGTCGATGACGTATTCCATCGCCTCCACATAGTCCGCGACGGTGGAGGCCGGCCCCTTCTTCAGGAAGGGCGGGAACATGGTGACGCCGATGAAGCCGCCCTTGTCCGCGATGAAGCGCAGCTGCTCGTCGGTCTTGTTGCGCGGATGCGCCTTGAGGCCGGCCGGCAGGCAGTGGGAATAGGCGACGCGCTGCTTGGAGGCGAGGATGGTGTCTTCGGAGGTCTTCGGGCCGACGTGGGAGAGGTCGCACAGGATGCCGAGGCGGTTCATCTCCGCCACCACGTCGCGGCCGAAGTCGGAGAGGCCGCTGTCGCGGCCCTCGTAGCAGCCGGAACCCACCCAGTTCTGGGTGTTGTAGGTCATCTGGATGATGCGCACGCCCAGTTCGTGGAACAGCTCGAGATATTCCAGGTGGTCCTCTATGGCGGTGGTGTTCTGCCAGCCGAGGATGATGCCGGTCTTGCCCTCCTCTTTCGCCTTCAGGATGTCGGCGGTGGTGTAGACCTGCGAGATGAGGTCCGCATTCGCCGCGAAATCCTTCTTCCACCGGGCGATGTTGCGCATCGTCTCGGTGAAATTGTCCCAGATGGAGCAGGTGCAGTTGGCGGCGGTGAGGCCGCCCTTGCGCATGTCCTCGAACACCGGACGGGAGAAGTCGGAGATGATGAGCCCGTCGATGACGATGAGCTTGTCGTGAAGGTCGGACACCGGGTTTTCCCCTTTATTGGAAACGAAATTCAGGAAGGCTCAGGCGGCCACCAGCGTTCCGGCGTTTGGATGCCAGGAGACGCGCACGGGCTGGCCGGGCTTGAGCGGTGCGGGGCCGCCCACGGCGGGTGAGGGGCGGCGGGCGATGAGGGCGAGGCCGGAGGCGGTGGCCACGCGATAGTCGATGACGAGGCCGCGGTAGGTGGCGAGCTCCACCACGGCGGGAAGCGCGTTGTGGTCCTCCTCTGCGCCGTCCAGCACCAGCCGCTCCGGCCGCACCGCGAGGGAAAGTTCGCCGGAGAGGCCCGCCGGATCGACACGCACTTCCTCGCCGCTCGCCAGCCGGAAGCGGCCGACACCGGCGAGTTCGCCGGACAGCAGGTTCGTCACGCCCATGAACTCGGCCGCGAAGCGCGAGGCGGGGCGGCCGAAGAGATCATCCGGCGAGCCCTGCTGCTCGATCCTGCCATTGCGCATGAGCACCACGCGATCAGCCACCGACAGTGCCTCGTCCTGATCATGGGTGACGAAGATGGTGGTGATGCCGAGCTGCTGCTGCAGGGTGCGGATCTCGGTCTTCATCTCGTGGCGCAGCTGGGCGTCGAGGTTGGAGAGCGGCTCGTCCAGCAGCAGCACGTCCGGCTCTATGACGAGGGCGCGGGCCAGCGCCACGCGCTGCTGCTGGCCGCCGGAGAGCTGCTTGGGCAGGCGCTCGGCGAGGTGGGAGAGCTTCACCCGGTCGAGGGCGGTCTTCACCTTCGCGGCGATCTCCGCCTTGGGCAGCTTGCGCATTTCCAGGCCGAACGCGACGTTCTCGGCGATGGTCATGTGTGGGAACAGCGCGTAGTTCTGAAAGCCGAAGCCCATGTTGCGCTTGTTCGGCGGCAGGTGGGTGAGGTCACGCCCGCCCACCAGGATGCGCCCCTCGGTGACGGGGATGAAGCCGCCCACCATGCGCAGCGTCGTGGTCTTGCCGCAGCCCGAGGGGCCAAGCAGAGCGACCAACTCGCCTTCGCCGATGGTGAGGGAGACATGGTCCACCGCGGTCATGGCGTCGTAGCGCTTGACGATGGATTGCAGCACGACATCGGACATGAGCACGCTCCTCAGAAGGCGCGGGAGAGGCGGGCGTAGCGATCCGAGACGAGGAGCAGCACGCCGATGATGAGGATCTGCACGGTGGCCACCGCCGCCACCGTCGAATCCAGGTTCCATTCGAGATAGGAGACGAGCGCGATCTGCAGCGTGGTGCGCCCCGGCCCCACGAGGAAGATCGACTTCTCCAGATCGATGAAGGAGATGACGAAGGAGAACAGCGCCGCCGCCACGATGCCCGGCTTGATGATGGGCAGCGTCACCCGGAAGAAGGTGGTGAGCCGGCCCGCCCCCAGCGATTGCGCCGCTTCCTCATAGGACGGGCTCATGCCCACCAGCGAGGCGGTGACGAGCCGCACCGTCCACGGCAAGGCGATGAGGCCGTGGGCGACGAACAGGCCCGGCAGGGTGCCGGAGATGTCTACGTCCAGCAGGATCTCCAGCTCGATGAAGGCCATGAACAGCGCGGCGCCCCCGACGATGCCCGGCACCACCATGGGCGAGAGCAGAAGCGTCTGGATGGCATCGCGCCCGGGGAAGCGGTAGCGCACCAGCGCGAGGCTCGCCGGCACGCCGAGCGCCAGCGAGAGGGCCACCGCCACCAGCGCCGTCTCGACGCTGGTGATGAAGCCGTTGCGGAAGGAGTCGAGCTGCCAGGCGCGCGCGTACCAGTCCAGCGTGTAGCCCGTCGCCGGGAAGGACAGGATGCGGTTGGCGAAGAAGCTGACCCAGATCACCGCGCCCAGCGGCAGCACCACGAAGGCGAGCACGAGGGCGGTGATGGCGGCATAGATGCGGTTGACGGCGAGAAGTCCCATCGGTCCCTCACTCGCTCCAGCGCCGGTAGCGGCGCTGCACCAAGACGTTGGCGGTGGTGGTGAGCACCAGAGTCACCGCCATCAGCACGAAGGCGAGCGCCGCGCCGAACGGCCAGTTCATGGCTTTCGCCACCTGCTGGTAGACGGTGGGCGCCATCATGTGGAAGCTCGGTCCGCCGATGAGGACGGGCGTCGCATAGGCGTTCATGGAGAGGATGAAGCAGAGCATCGTCCCGGCGAGGATGCCGGGCAGAGCCAGCGGCAGCACCACGCGCCACAGCACCGTGAGGTGGGAGGCGCCCAGCGACTGGGCCGCGGACTCAAGGTTCGCGTCGATGCCCTCGATGACGCTCTGCAGCGTCACGATCATGAAGGGCAGCAACACCGAGACGAGACCGATGACCACGGCGGTGGGCGTGTACATGAGCTTCACCGGCGAGAGGCCGACGGCGCCGATGACGGCGTTGAACAGCCCCTTGTCGCCGAGGATGACCATCCACGCCGCCGTCCGCACCGCATTGCCCATGAGGAGGGGCAGCACGATGAGCAGGAGCAGCCGACCCTTCCACTTGTCGCTGGCCTGCCGCACCAGAAAATAGGCGACCGGGAAGCCCGCCACGAGGCACAGCAGGGTGGAGAGGGCGGAGATCCACAGCGTGGTGCCCAGCACCTCCTGATAGAAGCTGTCGGCGAAGAAGCGGGCGTAATTGTCCAGCGTCAGCGCCTCCACCATCATCTGCCCCGGCACGAACCGGTTCAGCGAATAGCGGAACATGAGCGCCAGAGGCCCCATCAGCGCGACCAGCACGAAGATCGTGGCCGGCGCCGTGAGGCCGTAGGCGGGGGCGAGCCGCCGCCCCTCCCGCCCGCTCGGCGCGGGCGGAGACGTTGTTGCCACCGGCGCGGTGGCGCCGGAGCTTGCGGAGGAGGTCATGGGGGCCTCGCTCAGCGGGCGATGTTCTTGTTCCACCACTCCAGCCATTCCGCCGTATTCTTGGCCACGTGCGCATAATCCGGGAACTTCAGTGCGGCGGCCTCGGCGGCGGTGAAGTCCACCTTCGCCTTGAGTTCGGGCGAAAGCTCCGCCTTGCCGTTGGCCGGGGCGTAGAAGCTCGCGCCGGCAAGGCCGGCCATGGCTTTCGGGTCCAGCATGGCGTTGAAATAGATGTAGGACAAATCCGGGCTCGGCGCCTTCTTCGGCAGGGCCGCGCCGAACATCACCGCGATGGCGCCCTCGGAGGGATAGCCGATGGCGAGGGGGGCGCCGTCATTGGCCCATTGCAGGCCGCGCGCCTTGTAGTTCACCGCGATGTCCACCTCCCCATTGACGAGGCCGGCGCCGAGCTGCTGGTGCGCGGCGTAGATGCGCGGCTGGGTGAGTTCCTTCAGCTCGATGAGGCGGGCCTTGCCTTCCTCGGTATTGGTGACGTTGCCGCCCTTAATCAGGCCAGCCATCATGATGTAGTTGAAATAGAGCTGGTTGGTGAGGCCGATCTTGCCAGCCCATTTCTTGTCCCACAGCTCGGCATAGGACTTGGGCGGGTTCGGCACCTTGTCCTTGTTGTAGATGATGGTCACGCCGCTGTAGAGCCACGGCACGAAGAAGGGCTTGGACTTCAGCGCGGGGACGACGTTCGCGTAGTTCGGCACCTTGGAGAAGTCGATGTTCTCGATCACCTCCTGCCCGTACAGCTCGACGCTGTCGCCCTCGTTGATGTGGATGACGTCGATGGTGCCGCGGCGCAGCCGCTTCTCGGCGATCAGCTTCGCCTTGCGCTCGGGCTCCATGCCGAGGTCGCGGACGATCTTGATGCCCTGGCTCTCCACGAGCGGGGCTTCCACGAACTTGATGGTGCGCTCGTTCCAGTCGCCGCCCCAGTTGGAGACGACGAGGGTCTTGTCCTGCGCGCGGGCGAGGCCGGGCATGGCAAGGGCGGTGGCGCCCGCGCCGAGGCCGGCAAGGACGGCACGGCGGGAGGGGGCGCCGGTGAGCTGGGTAATGAGCTTGGTCATGTTCGCCTCTGGATTATGATTTGAAGTCGAACGCTTAAAGCCGGCGGCGCGGGAGGCGCCACCGGCAGGTCTTTTCAGAAGTACTTCGGCCTCACGCGGCCGCCTTGGACTTGCCGCCCGCCTCGTCGAGATAGGCGATGCAGCGCTCCAGCGGTTCCACGTCGGCGAACTTGGCGTCGATGTCGAACAGGTTCCACGCCACCGCGCCGGGCACGCGATCACCGATGCATTCCTTCACCGCGATGGTGCGGAAGCCTTCCGCAAGGCCGTCGCACAAAGTGGTGCGCACGCAGGCCGAGGCGGTGACGCCGGTGACGAGGATGGTGTCCACGTTGTTGGCGCGCAGGAAGCCGGCGAGGTAGGTGCCGTGGAAGGCCGAGGCCCGCTTCTTGATGAGCACCTGCTCGCCCGCCACCGGCTCGATGCGGCTGTCGATGGCCCACAGCTCGGGCTTGGCCTGATCCACCACCTCGATCGGGATCTTGTGGTGCCACAGACCCATGTCGGTGGCGGCCTTGGTTTCGTCCGTCACCTGATAGCAGGTGGTGACATGAACCACCGGATGGCCGTTGCGACGGCAGGCGGCGAGCAGCGCCTGCACGCCGGGGATGATCTGGTCGTCGATCTTCTCGCAGGTGAACGGGTTGCCCGGGCGGGTCCACGCATTGGCGAGGTCCACATTGATGAGCGCCGGCCGCCGGCCGAAGCCGACCCGCCGCTGGAAGCCGTTGCGCTGGTAAAGCTGGGTTGCCTGCTCGAAGGCGCGCGTCAGCGCTGCGTCGAGGTCTTCCTCGAAGGCCATGTCCTTGATCCCTGATGGTTTTGTGCCCGTTGCCACCGGGCTCGCAGGGAGAAGATTGGGCGAGGTCAGTCGGCTTGGGAAATTCTAATTTCGGCGCTATTGATATCTTTTGTGGTATTAATAGGCATGCGCTTCGATCTCCGCCACGTCCGCTGCTTCGTGATCCTCGCCGAGGAGCTGCATTTCGGCCGCGCCGCCCAGCGCGCCCACATGACCCAGCCGGGCATGAGCCGCCTCATCCGCGATCTGGAGCAGGATGTCGGCGTGCCGCTGTTTGCCCGCACCACCCGCACCGTGGTGCTCACCGAGGCGGGCAAGGCCTTCCTTGCGGAAAGCCGAGAGGCGCTGGCGCGGCTGGAGCGGGCGGTGACCAGCGCGCGGCGCACCGCGGGCGGCGAGGTGGGCGTGCTGCGCATCGGCTACATGGACTTCGCCATCAACGGCCGCCTGCCGGAATTCCTGAACGCCTTCAGCCGCTACCGGCCGGAGATCCGGCTGGAGCTGTCGTTCACCCCGACGCTTCAGCAGCAGGAGGCGCTCCTCGTGGAGCGCATCGACATCGGCTTCATGATCGGGCCGTTCGAGGAGGCGGGCATGGAGAGCTACACCTTCGACGACCATCGCTACGTGGCGCTGCTCCCCATCACCCATCCCCTCTCCAACGTGCGGGTGCTGCGCCTCGCGGACCTTGCCGACCAGCCGTTCGTGCTGGGCTCGGGCGAGAACTGGGGCGCCTTCCGCACCGCCTTCTTCGCCGTCTGCCACCGCGCCGGTTTCACCCCGCGCATCGTGCAGGAGGCGTCGTCCTCCGAAGGCATCTTCGGGCTGGTGGCGGCGGGGGCGGGGGTTTCGGTCTATGCGAGCTGCGTGCGCAACCTGCAGCGGCGCGGCATCGTCATCCGCGATCTCGACGACGTGGCCGACAAGCTCATCACCTGCGCTGCCTGGGCCACCCCGGTGCGCGCGCCGGCCGTGACGGTCTTCACCGATTACATGCGGCGGGTATGGGGCGGGACCTGAGCGTTGCTTTCGCTCAGGCGCCAGGCAGTTTTGATGTTGCTTTCGCTCAGGCGCCGCGCGGGCTGGGAAGGGGCGGCGCAGCCGCCCTCAGCGCGCCTTCGGATAGAGCGGGGCGAGGCCCCGCGCGGTGCGTGCCTTCGTCGGCTTCAGGGCAGCCTTACGCTCGGCGGCGAAGGCGGAGCGGAAGCCGCGGCCGTCCCAGGTGTCCCCTTCCCCTGCATAGAGGTGGCGGCTGACCTCATGCAGCGCTGCCGCCATGGCCGGAGTGCGGGCTGAGGCTGTGCCCGAGTGGCCCGGCCCTGAGGCGCGGTTCCAGTCCAGATAGGCGCGATAGGCGGCCGTGGCGTGTCCGGCCTTGCACGCGGTTTCCACCGCACCGGCGGCGGCCCTTTCATCCGGCGCTATCACGACCGGCCGGCGTACGGCGGGGCGCGTCGGTGTCGGGCGGCCGGGCCTCGCTGGCGGGGCGGCGACGGGCCGCTCCGGCGGCTGGGGAATGGCGCTCGCCCTGCGTCCGGCGCGCCGGCCGGAAAACAGCAGGAAGCTGGCGATGATCACCACCACCAGCGCGATGGCGGCGATGTCGCGCCAGGGCAGGGGGGCGTCGTCGGCCGGTGTCGCCTGCGGCTTGGGCGCGGACTTCGCCGCCGGCGCCGGGGGCGGGACGAGACCGGCAGGATCGGCCGATCCCGCCACCTGCAGCGTCACCGGCGGCAGCTGGGCCGTCTCGGCGCGGTTGGTGGCGATGTTCCACCAGGGCACGGTGACGGCGGGGAGCGTGATCGACCCGGCACGGGTGGGCACGACGGTGATGTGGACTTCGGCGACCGCGCCGGGCGCGCCGCCCACCTGTGCCGCCTCGGGATGCTCCTCGTCGGCATATTGGCGCACGCCGTCCGTCTCCGCCGGCTTCAGCGGCGGCAGCTGGGCGGGGCTGGCGCCCTGCACCTCCAGCCGCAGCGTGCGGGTGAGGGCGACACCCACCTTGGCCTTGGCCGGCGGGCTGCTCCAGGTCTCCTTGAGGCGCACCGCGCGGGCCGGCAGGAACCATCCGGTGACGCCGGCCGGGCGGGGCAGGATCGTCACCTCCACCGGATTGGCGAACACCGTGACCTTGCGGCCGGAATCGAAGCCGCCGCCGAGCCACGGCATGGCGGGGCGGCCCAGCGCCCGCGCCTGCTCCTGCGCGCCCGGCGGGGACGTGGGAATGGAGGCGCGCAGGGCCACCGAGGAGATCTGGATGGTGCCGGTGCGCTGCGGCCGCATGATGTAGCGCAGCTCCACCACGCGGTAGCGCTGGCGGCCGTAGATGCGGGAAAAGCGCTTCAGCGTCCCGTCGGGGGTGAAGGTGGCGCCATCCGCCGCCGGCTGGTCGGCCGACGCCTCCAGGGCGCCCACGCGGTCATACATGCGCACGACCACGGGAATCTCGCTCTGGAGATAGAAGGGTGGCGTGCCCAGCACATCCACGGAGAGGGCGATGGGGCCGTCGTCCGGCGGCTCGGCGGTGGAGCCGGGCGCCACGTTCATCTCGATGGGCGCGCTCGTCTCGCTGCCGAGGGTGAGCGCCGGGATGACGAGATGGCCGGCGCGCTTGGGCGCCAGCGTCAGCACCCACTCGTTCACCTCCACCATGCGGCCGTTCAGGCTCTCCATGCGGCTGCGCTTGCCGCGGTCGAGGATCTCGAAATCCTTGTTGAGCGGCGCGATGTTGGGCGGCTCCAGGCTGTCCCGGCCGATGACGCTGAGCACCAGCTCGAAGGTGTCGCCCTGGTCCGTCGGCGGCTTTTCCACCGTGGCCTTGAAGGATGCGGCGAGGGCTGCCGTCGCCCACAGCGCGAGGGCGAGGGAGAACAGGCCTGTGCGGAGCGCGGCGCGGATCATTGCGCGTCCCCCTCGGAGAGGAACACGGGCGCGCCGGTATATTGGGAGCGGATGCGCGCGCGCAGCAGCCCGCCGGGATCGTCCGGCACCTGCCGCAGCGCCTGCTCGCGGCTCTGGTCGTCGTCGCTGAACGCCACGGTCGGCGGCGTCTGGGGCGCGGGCTGGGCCGGCTTCGGCTGGGCGACCTGGGCGGGCGAGGGCGGGGGCGCGGCGAAGGCTGAGTTGGGGTCCTGCTTGCCCGCCTCCTGCCCGTCGCCCTTGTCGTCCGGCATGGGCGGGGGCGGCTCCTTGGGCGTCACCGGCGTGGCGGGTATGCCGCCGGCCATGGCCTCCGGCTGCTCGGACGGAGGCTGCTGGGGATTCTGCAGCGGCGGCTGGGCCGGCGGGGAATCGGGCGGCGGCGCCTGCTGCGCCTGCTCCTGCGGGGGCGGCTCCTGCGGCGGCTGCCGGGGCGGGGCGGGCGGCTGCTGTGCCAGCTCGGGCGGACGGCGTGGCGGCAGCGGCGCAGGCGGGGGGAGCGGGCCCGGCTGCGGGCTGTTCTGCGCCTCCTGCGGCTTGTCCCCGCCGGGCTTCTGGTCCTGCTTCTGCTTCTGGTCGGACTTGGGGTCGGGCTTCTGGTCCTTGTTCTGGTCCTTGTTCTGGTCTTGCCCACCGCCGCCGCCGCCGCCGGCCTGGTTCTGCTTCTGCTTGTCTTCCTCTTGCTTCTTCTTCGCGTCGATCAGCTTCTGCACGAGGTCGCGGTTGAATTTGGCGTCGGCATTGTCGGGGTTTGCGGCCAGCGCCTTGTCGTAGGCGGCCACCGCCTCCTCGAGCTGCCCGGCGCGCGCCAGCGCATTGCCGCGGTTGTAGTCGCGGCCCGGCAGGCGGGAGAGCGCGGCGGAGGCGCCTGAATAGTCGCCGGCCTTGTAGAGCGCATCGGCCTTCCAGGCGGGGTCTTCGAACTTCTGCGCGGCGGCGGAATAGTCGCCCCGGGCGTAGTCCGCCGCGCCCTGCTGGTCGGGCCGCCACCACAGGTCGGCCCAGCTCTGCGGCAGGTTCTGCGACACGGTCTCCTGGATCGTCTGCGCCTCCGCCCGCTGCGGCGTCGCGAGGCCGCCGAGGGCCGTGACGGCGAGGACGGCGATCCAGCCGCGGCGGAAGGCGAGGGGGGCGAGCAGCAGAGCGAGCAGCAGCACGTAAGGCCCCATGTCCGCCCACACGTCGGCGGTGAAGCCTTCGCTGTCGGTGACGGCGCCGTTCGATGTCGCCACCGGGGGCAGGGCCGCGGCGATGTCGCGGTCATCGGCGGTGAGCGGCGTATAGCCCCCCTGTCCGGCGGTGGCGATGGCCTTCAGGGCGGCGGTGTCCACCGCCGGCGCGCCGTTGGCGCCATCCGCGCCGACGCCGATCACGTTGACCTTGTAGCCCTCCGCCGCGGCCGCCTTCGCCGCCGCCTGGGTCTTGCCCGGCTCGTCGCCCGGCCCGTCGGTGACGAGCAGGATGCGCCCGCTGGCCGCCCCGGCCCCCTTCAGCAGGTCGACGGCCATGGCGATGGCGGCCTGCGGGCGGTTGGCATTGCCGCGCATGAGGCTGGTGGAGAGGTCCGGCAGCATCTGCGCCACCACGTGCGCGTCCTCGGTCAGCGGCGCGGCGGCAAAGGGGATGTCGGAATAGAGCACCAGCGCCACCTCGCTGCCGCGCATTTGCTGCAGCACGTCGGCGATCTTGTAACGGGCGGCGACGAGGCGCGAGGGGCTGGCGTCGGGCGCGTTCATGGTCGGCGAGAGGTTGACCGCGATCACCAGGGGATCGAGCCGGCCCGTCACCGGCTGCGGCAGCTTCTGCCAAGTGGGGCCGGCCATGGCGAAGGCGGCGGCGACCCAGCCGGCGAACAGCAGCACGGCCGGCCATTGGCCCGAGGCGCGCCGTCCCGGCAGGGCGAGGTGAGCGAGGAGGTGCGGGTCCACCTCGCGCGCCCAGTCGTTGCGGCCCTCGCGCAGGCGGCGGTGGAGCAGGCCCGCGAGGATCGCCGCGGGCAGCAGCGCCAGGAGCCATTCCGGCCGCAGGAAGTGGAAGCTCGCCATCAGCGCGCCTCCGCAACCGGCAGGGCCGGGGCATCGGCCGCCGGGCCGTCCTGCGGCGCGGGCGCATCGGCCGCGCGGCGGGCCGGCAGCCGCAGCAACAGAGCGGCGGCGAACAGGAAGCTCGCGACCAGCGCGGCGCCGAGCGGCCAGAAGAACAGGGTGAGGGCCGGCCGTACATATTGCGGGTCGCCGGCCACCGGCTCCAGCTTGTCGATCTCGGCATAGATGCCGGCGAGCGCCTGCTGGTCGCGGGCGCGGAAATACTTGCCGCCGGTGAGGCCGGAAATGGCCTTGAGCGCGCCCTCGTCCAAGTCCGAGGACGGGTTCATGGGCGCGCCGGGAACGAACTCCCCGGCATCGGAGCCGACGCCGATGGTGTGGATGCGCAGATGCTCCTTGGCGGCGATGGCCGCGGCCTGGAGCGGATCGAGCACGCCTGACGTATTGGCGCCATCGGTCAGCAGCACCACCACCCGCTCCTTCTCCGGCCCGTCGCGCAGGGTCTTCACCGCGAGGCCGATGGCGTCGCCGATGGAGGTGTTGCGTCCGGTCATGCCGATGGTGGCCTGCGCGAGCAGTTCGCGCACCGCCCGGCGGTCGAGGGTGAGGGGCGCCTGCACATAGGCGCGGGTGCTGAACAGGATGAGGCCCACCCGGTCGCCGGCGCGGCGGGCGATGAAGTCGTCCGCCACCTTCTTGACCACCTGCAGCCGGTCCATCGGCTGGTTGAGGGCAAGGTCGCGCTGCGCCATGGAGGCGGAGAGATCGATGACCAGCATGATCTCCCGCCCCTCCACCGGAACCTCCACCGGCCGGCCCACATAGATGGGCTGGGCGCCGGCGATCACGAGCAGGGTCCAGATGAAGGCCAGCGCGGCGAGGCGCGTCTTGCGCCACGCCGGCCGGCCCGGCGTCACCAGCCCGGCGCGGGCGAGGGCGGCGAAGAAGGGCAGGCGCAGCGCACCGGCCTTCTGCTCGCGGGCGCGGGGTATCGCGAAGTAAGCGAGGAGGGGGACCGGCAGCAGTGCCAGCATCCAGGGCCAGGCGAGCGTGATCATCGGCGCACCCGGATATGGCGCCGCACCGCGTCGGCGAGGGTGGCGGGGGTGATGCTGCCGGCGGCGACCTGCTCCGCCGTCTGAGCCGGCATGTAGGGGGCGCGGGCGAGGAACGCGGCTTCCCGCGGGGCGAAGGGCGCACGGCCGGTGACGAGCAGGCGGGCCCAGGCCTCGCCGGTGAGCGTCGCCTTCGCCTCGCCGGACTCGGCACGCACCAGCCGGCGCAGCACGTCCGAGGCGGCGACCGCGACGGCGTGGGTATCGTCCGGTTCGGCGCGGCCGACCTCGGCATCGAACATCTTCAGGGCCTTGTAGGCGAGCGTCTGCCGCCAGCGCCATTCGCGCACGGCGAGGATGATGAGCACCAGCACCACCAGCCCGGCCAGCACGTACCAGCCCGGCGCCAGCGGAAAGAGGGGCACGTTGGGGGGCAGATGGATGTCGCGCAGCGCCGCCAGCGGGTCCTCGGCCGAGCCCGGCACGGGTGGGGCGGGCGGCGCTCCGTTGAGGAAATCCGGCGTCTGGAAATTGGGCGGTGTCGCCGCCGGAGCACCGCCGGGCGCAATGAGCTGGGTGGGGCCGGCGGCGGCCCCCGGCGCGGTGGTTGCGGGCGCGATGGCGGGGGTGGTCATCGCGCCGCCGTCCGTCCTGCGCCGGGGGCGATCGCCCCGGCTGCGCCCGCGCGCGCCGAGACCGCCGCCTGCCGCATCCGCTCGGGGTTGAGGACTTCCGCCGGGTCGCAGCCGGTCTCGAGGTCCATCAGGGTGAGGCCGCGCTCGCGGCAGAGGCGCTCCAGCGCGCCGCGCCGTTCGGCAAAGCGCCGGGCATAGCCATCCCGGGCCGACGCGCGGCTGTCGTCGAGGCGGGCGACCGCTATCCCGTCGGTGACGGGGAAGACGCCGCCGGAGGGCATCTGCGTCTCCAGCCGGTCATAGACGAACAGGCAGGTGACATGCCCGTCCAGCGCGATGCGCCCGAGTTCGCGGGCGGCGTGCTCGTCGAGGTCGGCGAAATCGGAGACGAGAAAGATGAGCGTGCCGGGCTTCACCAGCGGCCGCAGACGGGCCAGTGCCTCGCCCAGCGTCGGTTCGGAGCCGGGCGGGCCGAGGCGCTCGGCGGTGGCGTCGGCGATGGAGCGCACGAAGGCGAGGATGCGCCGGCGGGTGCGCTCGGCGCGCAGCGCGATGATGCCGGAGGGGGAGAGCACCAGCCCGCCCACCCGGTCGCCGCCGCCGATGCCGATCCACGCCAGCACCGCCGCCGCCTTGGCCGCCAGCACCGACTTGAAGCAGTCGCGGGTGCCGAAGCGCATGGAGGCGCGCGCATCCACCAGCACCAGCACCGGGCGCTCGCGCTCCTCCTGGAACAGCTTGGTGTGCGTCTTGCCGGTGCGGGCCGTGACCCGCCAGTCGATGGTGCGCACGTCGTCGCCGGGATGGTAGACGCGCACCTCGTCGAACTCCATGCCGCGGCCGCGGAAGGAGGAGCTGTGACCCCCGTAGAGCTGGCTGCTGACGCGCTTGCCGCCCGAGAAGCCGCCCTGGACGCGCGGACGCGCCGCCACAAGGTCGGCGAGGCGGGCAACGACGCCCCGGAGCGGATCGCGCTCGGCCATGGCGTGTGTCGCCTCAGCCCACCGGCACGCGGGCGAGCAGCAGGTCGATGAAGTCGTCGCTGGTCACGCCGTCGGCCTCGGCCTCGAAGGTCATCAGCACGCGATGGCGGAGCACGGGCTTGGCGATGGCCTGCACGTCCTCGGGGATCACATAATCGCGCTTGCGCCGCCACGCATGGGCGCGGGCGCAGCGGTCGAGGGCGATGGTGCCGCGCGGGCTGGCGCCGAAGCCGACGAGGCCCTGGAGATCCGCACCGTAAAGTTCGGGACGGCGCGTCGCCTGTACCAGCTGGAGCAGATATTCCTCTACCTGCTCCGCCATGTGCACAGCCAGCACCTCGCGCCGGGCGGCGAACACCACTTCCTGCGGCAAGGGCGCGCCGAAATCCGGCGACTCGCCCCGGGCCTCGCCGCGCACGAGGCGCAGGATCTGGCGCTCCGCGTCGAGGTCAGGGAAGTCGATGCGCACATGCAGGAGGAAGCGGTCGAGCTGCGCCTCGGGCAGGGGATAGGTGCCCTCCTGCTCGATGGGGTTCTGGGTCGCCATCACCATGAAGAGCGGCGGCAGGCGGCGGGTGGTGCGCCCCACCGTCACCTGACGCTCCGCCATGGCTTCCAAGAGCGCCGACTGCACCTTGGCCGGCGCGCGGTTGATCTCGTCTGCCAGGATGAAGTTGTGGAACACCGGCCCTTCCTGGAACTGGAAGCTGCCGTCCTCGGGCCGGTAGATGTCGGTGCCGGTGAGGTCGGAGGGCAGAAGGTCCGGCGTGAACTGGATGCGCTGGTCGGTGAGGTCGATGGCGTGGGCCAGCGCCTTGATGGCCTTGGTCTTGGCAAGGCCCGGCGCGCCTTCCACCAGCAGGTGGCCGTCGGCGAGCACGGCGATCAGCAGCAGTTCCACGAAGGCCGGCTGACCGAGGATGCAGGCATTCATATAGACCGAGAGGTCGTCGAAGGCGCGGGCGAGGCTGCTGCGGTCGATGACCGGCGGGCGCGGGCGGGCAGACGAGGCGGCGGGCGGCTCCCGGCGTGCGGCATCGAGGAAGGACGCGTCTCGGCTCGTGCTCATCTCTTGCTCGCGCTCGACTCTCGGGTTCGGCCACGGGGCCCGTCGGCGCCATGGCGGGGCGGCTGCTCCCCCCGCACCACCGCCGGGAGAGCGCCTCATCGGCTCCTTATAGCGTCGCGGCTTCCGCGTCACACCTTATCTTGCGTTCATTTTTGAGGGATGGCGCCATTTTCTGCCCGGCCGCGCCGGTGCCGGAGGGGCATACGGCGCAGCGGCAGACGGGCGTCTGTGTCGCTTTCATTCCAGTTTGCCGTCGCATTTCCACGAGAGCCGGGCACCGGGCAGGCGCATTGTCGCGGTCGAACAGGGGACACCCCCGGTTTCTCCATTCAGAGACACCCATGCGCCGCTTCTCCCTTCCTACCCTCCTCGCCGAGGCGCTGAATGCCCACACGGGCTGGAGCCGCCAGTGGCGCAACCCGACGCCCAAGCCGGCCTACGATGTCCTCATCATCGGCGGCGGCAGCCACGGCCTCGGCGCCGCCTACTACCTCGCCAAGGAGCATGGCCTCCGCAACATCGCGGTGTTGGAGAAGGGCTGGATCGGCGGCGGCAATTCCGGCCGCAACACCACCATCATCCGCTCCAACTACCTCTATGACGAAAGCGCCGCCCTCTACGAGCACGCGGTGAAGCTGTGGGAAGGGCTCTCGCAGGAGTTGAACTACAACGTCATGTTCTCCCAGCGCGGCGTGCTGATGCTGGCCCACAACCAGCACGACGTGCAGAGCTTCAAGCGCCACGTCTATTCCAACCGCCTCAACGGCATCGACAACGAGTGGCTGACGCGGGAACAGACGAAGGAATTCTGCCCGCAGCTGAACATCTCGCCGGACATCCGCTATCCCGTGCTCGGCGGCGCCCTCCAGCGGCGTGGCGGCACGGCGCGGCACGACGCGGTGGTGTGGGGCTATGCCCGTGGCGCGGACGCGCTCGGTGTCGACATCATCCAGAATTGCGAGGTCACCGCCATCCATCGCGGGCCGGACGGCGCCGTGACCGGGGTGGAGACCACGCGCGGGCCGATCGGCGCGAAGAAGATCGGCGTCTCGGCGGCGGGGCACACCTCCATGGTCATGGCCATGGCCGGGGTGCGGATGCCGCTGGAAAGCTTCCCCCTTCAGGCGCTGGTCTCCGAGCCGGTGAAGCCGTGCTTTCCCTGCGTGCTCATGTCCAACGCGGTGCACGCCTATATCTCCCAGTCCGACAAGGGCGAGCTGGTGATCGGCGCGGGCACGGACCAGTATGTCTCCTACAGCCAGCAGGGCGGGCTCCACATCACCACCCACACGCTGGACGCCATCTGCGAACTGTTTCCCCAGTTCACGCGCATGAAGATGCTGCGCAACTGGGGCGGCATCGTCGACGTGACGCCGGACCGCTCGCCCATCATCGGCAAGACGCCTGTGAAGGGCCTCTATGTGAATTGCGGCTGGGGCACGGGCGGCTTCAAGGCGACGCCGGGCTCGGCCCATGTGTTCGCCCACACCATCGCCCGCGACGAGCCCCACCCCGTCAACGCCCCCTTCACCCTCGACCGCTTCCGCACCGGCCGCCTCATCGACGAGGCGGCGGCGGCGGCGGTGGCGCATTGAGATCAGGCCATGCTGCTCGTTCCCTGTCCCTATTGCGGGCCGCGCCCCGAGGTGGAATTCCGCTGCGGCGGCGAGGCGCACATCGCCCGCCCGGCTGATCCCGATGCCCTCGATGACGCCGCCTGGGCCGAATATCTCTTCGCCCGCACCAGCCCGAAGGGCCTCCATGCCGAGCGCTGGCTGCACGCCCACGGCTGCGGCCGCTGGTTCAACGCGCTGCGCAACACGGTGAGCGACGCCTTCATCACCACCTACGAGATGGGCCAGCCGCGCCCCGATATCGCGGGAGATCGCTGATGGCCCAGGATTTCCGTCTTCCCGGCCGGGGCCGCATCGACCGCAAGAAGCCCATTGCCTTCACCTTCAACGGCCGCACCGTCGGGGGCTATGAAGGGGATACGCTCGCCTCGGCGCTGCTCGCCAGCGGCATCCGGCTGATGGGCCGCTCCTTCAAGTATCATCGCCCGCGCGGCGTGCTGACCCATGGCGCGGACGAGCCCAACGCCCTGTTCCAGGTGGATCGCGGCACCGGCCGGGCCGATCCCAACAACCGCGCCACTGTGGTGGAGGCGGTCGCCGGCCTGACGGTCTCCTCGCAGAACCACTGGCCCTCGCTGGAGCATGACATCGGGCAGGTGAACGACCTCGTCGCCCCGGTGCTGACGGCGGGCTTCTACTACAAGACCTTCATGTGGCCGCGGTCCTTCTGGGACAAATTCTACGAGCCGGCCATCCGCGCCGCCGCCGGTCTCGGCGTCGCGCCGGACGCGCCGGATGCGGACCGCTACGTCCATCGCAACACCCATTGCGACGTGCTGGTCGTCGGCGCGGGCCCGGCCGGCCTCGCGGCCGCGCTGGCGGCGTCGGAGGCGGGCAAGCGGGTGATCCTCGCCGACGAGCAGGCGGAGATGGGCGGCAGCCTCCTCGCCGATCTCACTTCCACCATCGATGGCAAGCCCGCCTCGGCCTTCGTCGCCGAGGCGCTGAAGACGCTGGCCGGGCGGGCGAACGTGACGCTGCTCAGCCGCACCACGGCGTTCGGCTATTACAACCACAACCACGTGGTCCTCACCGAGCGCGTCACCGATCACCTCGCCGCCCCTGACCCGAAGCTGCCGCGCGAGCGGCTGTGGCAGGTGCGGGCGAAGGAGGTGGTGCTCGCCACCGGCGCCCATGAACGTCCGCTCGGCTTCGCCGACAACGACCGGCCGGGCATCATGCTGGCCGATAGCGTGCGCACCTATGTGAACCGCTACGCCGTTGCACCGGGCCGGCGCATCGTCTTCGCCACCAACGGCGCCTCCGCCTATCGCGCGGCGGCGGATGCCAAGGCGGTGGGGCTGGACGTGACCCTCGTGGACCTGCGCCCCGAGGCCGAGATCGGCCCTGAGCGGGCGCTCCTCTCCGGGATCGAGCTTCTCGCCGGCCATACGGTCGTCGGCTCCACCGGCGGCAAGGCGGTGACGGGGCTGATTGTGGCGCCGCTGTCGGGCGGCAGCGTCGGCGCGCGGCGGACGCTGGCCTGCGATTGCGTCGGCATGTCCGGCGGCTGGACGCCGGCCGTGCATCTCTTCTCCCAGTCGCGCGGCAAGCTCACCTTCCGCACTGAGATCGACGCCTTCGTGCCGGGCACGTCGGTGCAGGCGGAGCGCTCGGCCGGCGCATGCAAGGGCACCTATGACCTCGCGAGCATCCTCGCCGAAGGCTGGGCGGCGGGCGCGGATGCGGCCGGCGCGCCGTCAACCCGCGCCTTCGCTGCAACGCCGGCCACGCCCACCGGCTTCAAGGCGGCGCGGGTGCTGCCCACCGATGCCGACCCGAAGAACGTGCGCGCCTTCCTCGACTTCCAGAACGACGTGACCGCCAAGGACATCGGCCTTGCGGTGCGCGAGGGGTTCGAGAGCGTCGAGCATGTGAAGCGCTACACCACCAACAGCATGGCCACCGACCAGGGCAAGACCTCCAACATGGCCGCCCTCGGCCTCGTCTCGGAGATCCTGGCCAAGGACATTCCGCAGGTGGGCACCACCACCTTCCGGCCGCCCTACACGCCCGTCACATTCGGCGCCATCGTCGGCACGGCGCGGGGCGAGACCTTCGACCCCATCCGCACCGCGCCGGTGCATGAGTGGGCGGTGAAGCAGGGCGCGAAGTTCGAGAACGTCTCCCTGTGGCGCCGCGCCTGGTACTTCCCCAAGCCGGGGGAGGACATGCACGCGGCGGTGGCCCGCGAATGCCGGGCGGTGCGCGAGAGCGTCGGCCTGCTCGATGCCTCCACGCTGGGCAAGATCGAGGTGGTGGGGCCGGATGCGGCCGAGTTCATGAACCGCATGTATCCCAACGGCTGGACCAAGCTGGAGCCGGGCAAGTGCCGCTACGGCCTGATGCTGAAGGAAGACGGCTTCATCTTCGATGACGGCATCGTCGCCCGCATGGCGCCGGACCGCTTCCATGTCACCACTTCCACCGGCGGTGCGCCGCGGGTGATGGCACACATGGAGGACTATCTCCAGACGGAGTGGCCGGACCTCGATGTGTTCCTCACCTCCATCACCGAGGAATGGGGCGTCATCGCCGTGCAGGGGCCGCGGGCGCGCGAGGTGATCGCGCCGTTCGTGACGGGCATCGACCTCTCGCCCCAGGCCTTCCCCCAGATGACGGTCCGCGAGGGGGAGATCCTCGGCGTGCCGACGCGGCTCATGCGCGTGTCCTTCACCGGCGAGCTGGGCTTCGAGATCAACGTGCCGGCGGATTTCACGCAAGCGGTGTGGGAGGCGCTGTTCGGCTACGGCCAGCGCTTCGGCATCACGCCCTACGGCACCGAGGCCATGCATGTGCTGCGCGCGGAGCGGGGCTTCATCATCGTCGGGCAGGAGACGGATGGCACGGTGACGCCGGATGATGTCGGCCTCTCCGGCATGGTCTCCAAGGCGAAGAAGGATTTCGTCGGCAAGCGCTCGCTCGCCCGGCCGGACATGGCGCGGGCGGATCGCAAGCAACTGGTCGGCCTGCTCTCGGCGGACGGGCGGACGGTGCTGGAGGAGGGCGCGCAGATCGTCGCCGATACCAGGCAGGCCCTGCCCATGACCATGCTGGGGCATGTCACCTCGTCCTATCTCAGCCCCACCCTCAATCATCCCATCGCGCTGGCGGTAGTCTCCGGCGGGCGGGCGCGGATGGGCGAGACGCTGTTTGTGACGACGCCGGCCGGTTTCACGGCGGTGAAGGTGGTGGCCCCGGTGTTCCTCGATCCCGAGGGCAAAAGGGTGGAAGGTCTTGTGGAAGGAGGCGTTCATGCCTGAGCCGGTTGCCATCCACGCGCGGCGCGCGCCCATCCTCGCCCCTTCGGCGTCCGGCCTCGTGCGGGTGCTGCCGCCCGCCGACCGCTTCGTGCTGCAGATGAAGGCGCCGCGCGGCGCCGTGCTGCCGGCAAGCGCCGGGGGCTTCGATCTCTCCGGTCCGCTTAACACCGTGCGCGGCACGCCGGAGCGCTTCGCCGCCCGCCTCGGGCCGGGGGAATGGCTCCTCGTCTGTCCCGCAGGGGAGGGGGCTGCCGCCGGGCCGGCCATCGCCAGCGATCTCGCCGGCCGCTTCTTTTCGCTGGTGGCGGTGGGGCACCGCAATGCGGCGTTCCTGTTGAGCGGTACCCATGCGGCGGACATTCTCAACGCCGGGATCGCCCTCGACCTCTCGGATGCCGCCTTCCCACCCGGCTCGGCCACGCGCACGCTGCTCGGCAAGGCCGAGGTGGTGGTGGTGCGGGTGGGTGACGCGTTCCGGCTGGAGTGCTGGCGCTCGTTCGCGCCCTATGTGCACGCTTTCCTTCAGGAGGCGGCGCGGGAATTCGGCTGTGCTACTTCTTCAACTCGCGGATCTCGGCAGGGCGCTGGTTGATGGTGGTGCCGGTGGCGTCGGGGATGAATTCCAGCGGCACCGCCAGCATCTTGCCGCAGGCCGCGACCGTCCAGGTCTCGCGCCATGGCCCGCTCTCTGGCGCCGACTTGTCGCCGGGGGTAAGGCCGAAGCCGTCGAACGCGGTGTCGGCCACCTCCATGTCCTTGCAGTCGGCCACCTTGGTGCCGGCGCCGATGAAGGCATAGGTGAGCGCATCACGCTGGAGCACGATGTTGGCGCGGGTGTGCCCCGGCAGCGTCACGAGGAAGCGCACGCCCGAAGGCTCGGCCCGGAACAGGATGTTGATGGTGCGCTCCGTGCCGCAGCCCTTGATGGGATAATGTCCCCACCACGCGCCGGACTTGGGCAGGCCCTTTGCGTCGAAGGACACCTCCTGCTGCAGCGTCACCGAGACATCGCCATCCGAGAGGTTGGTGCAGGCGGGCAGGGAGACCGGGGGCACCTTCTTCCACGCGGCGGCCAGCGCGGCCCGGTAGGCGTCCGAATAGAGATAGCTCTGGAATTTCTTCGAATCGGTCGACCCCGGCGCTGTCGCCGCCATGGTGGCGCCCGCCGGGACGAGAAGTCCGAAGGCCAGGGTGACAAGGGTCGCCCCGACGGCGCGCATGTCCGGCATCATCCTGCCCCCGAAAGATAGTGCGACCAACCGCGTCAGGCATACCACCCGCAGTTGCTGCCCGCCATCCGCCTACTGGTCCACCTCGCAGCGCAGTTCCTGCCGGCCATCCGGCAGCGTGCGGCGGTGGGTGCGGTCGGCGAGTCGCTGGATGAGGTGGAAGGTGATGCCGTTGAGCATGGCGTCCTCGTCCACGCCGGCATCGAAGCTCGGCACCGGCCCCGGCTGGAGTGCGCCGCCGGTCCAGGCGAAGGCCACGTCCAGCACGAACTCGTCGAATCGTGTCGTCACCTCCACCGGCCCCTCCACGAGGGAGGGAGCGGCGGTGGCGAATTCCTCGGCGATCTGGGCGATGCGCCCCACCTCCTCGGTGCGGGCGCCATCGGCGGCGGCGCTATCCATGAGGAACTGGCGCAGCACCGCATGGCCCGCCGCCGGCGTCCAGACGAGGTGGCGGCTCTTCACCGCCCCGATGCGGAACAAGGCATTGAGGCCGAGCGCGGTGAACAGGCCCAGCACCAGCGACGAGGTGAGCAATTCCTGCGCCGAGGCGGAGAGCGCCCGGGCGTAGAAATCCGGAATCTCGTCGAAGGAGATGCCGACGAGAAAGCCGAGGCCCACCACGATGGTGCGCCGCGCATCCAGCATCCTTTGGCCGAGGATGGAAATGCCCGACAGCACGATGAAGGCGGAGGCGAACAGCAAGGCGGCCCCGAGCACCGGCCGGGGAATGGCCATCACCACCACGGACGAGCCGGGAATGAAGGCGAGGGCGATCCAGCCGAGGCCGACGCCCAGCCCCACCCGCCGGGCCTTCACCTCGGTGGCGACCGACAGGCCGACGCTGGCGGAATAGGTGTTGAGGCCCATGGTGCCGATGAGGCCCGCGAACAGCGTGCCGAGGCCGTCGGCCATCACGCCGGCCTCGATGTTGGCATAGTCCGGCCGGCGCCAGTTCGGATCATTGGCGCGCTGGCTCGCCACCATGTCGCCGAAGCTGCGCAGGATGCAGGCGAGGGCGCCCGCGAGGAAGCCGGGCAGCAGCCCGACGCTGAAGCTCGGTACCGCCAGCGGCCAGCGGATCGGCTCCAGCAGGGGCGCGACCGCCACGGGCGGCCGCGGCGCGCCGAGGCCGAAACCAAGGCCCACATGCACCAGCGTGCCGGCGGCCAGCCCCGCCAGCACCGCCATGGCGCGCAGCGGCGGGCTGCCCCAGGCGGCGAGGGCGACCATCACCGCGAGGCCGGCCAATGCGCCGCCGGTACCGGTGAGGGTCACCTGCGCCATCGACGGGCTGTAGCCCACCATCAGCTTGATGGCGACGACGCCGAGGATGATGCCGATGAGCATCACCACCAGCCCGACGATCTCGATGGGCAGGAAGGGGCGGACCCGATGCATCACGCGGCTGAACAGCACCTGCGCGAGGCCGGCCGCGATGGTCATGCCTGCCACCGCGCCCAGCCCGCCGGCGCGGGCGGCATAGAGGGCGGCGGGCAGATAGGCGGCGGTGAAGACCGCGGGCAGGAGATAGCCGCAGCCGATGCGGGGCAGGAAAAGGACAGGCCGGCCCCAGCACTGGAAGAGGGTCGCGACGCCCATGGCCAGCATGGCGAGGTCGATATAGCGCCGCTGCATCTCGGCATCGACGCCGGCCGCCTGCGCCACCAGCAGCGGAAACACCAGCGTCACCGCCATCAGGCCCATGTGCTGCGCCACCGAGCCGACGAGCACGGCGAACGGCGGATGGGACTCGTGATCGTATCGCAGCCTGCCCGTTCCCACGCGCCCCTCCCGAACCCGGCCGCTTGGCGGCTCTTTGTCTGCCCTGCCGAGACCCCGCTCAGGGCGGCCCGCGCGACTCATCTTGCATGGCGCGTGACGGCATGAGGCGATCCGGCGGAAACCGGCCGGGTGAACCTAAAGGGTTTGGGAAAAAGGGGAAAGCGCTCCAGAGGCTTGTCCCGCGTGCTGCACGCGGGACCGTTGCCGGCAGAGCGTGCGGCGCGCCTACAGCGCCACGTAGATGAACTTGTCGGCCTTCAGGGTGGGGTAGTTGGCGCGGAGCGCGGTGGCGATCTTGCCGATCAGGTCCTTGTCGCCCGCAGCCGAGGGGCCGACGAAATCGGTGCCGGCCATCCAGGTCTCGAAGAAGCCGTGCAGGCCCTCGTCGTAATCCGCGCCGGTGGGATTGGCGGATTTGTCGGCGAGGGAGGCGATGCCGTCCTTGCTCACTTCCAGACGCCAGTCGCGATCATCCACCACGGAGCCGATGAGGGCCGCAAGCTCCGCGTTCGTCCAGTCTGTGTTGAGGTCGAGGGCCATTGTCGCAAGTCCTACCCGATGAGGTCTCGGGGAGGACGTCACGCAAGAAGCGGTCCATCGCTGACGCGGGATGGCCGGCGCGCAGGGCGCCGACCCAAGCCCGATGGTTCAGCGGCGGTTGGGGAGATCGGCGGCCTTCACCGCCTCTTCGTGATACCAGCTGCTTCCGATCACGGCCTGCGCGGCTCCCACGGCAGCGATCTCGGCAGCCCATTTCGCCTCTTTGGAGGGCATGCCGTTCTTCGCGTCATTCTTCACCGGGAAGACATAGATTTTCGCGGTCTCGCGCTCGTGGTTCGCAGTCATCACTCCGGTCTCCTGTCCGATGAGCCTCCTGGGCGCCATCACTTGGGATCTTCATAACATGATTTGCACCCTGCATATACATCAAGGCCGGTATATTTTAGTTTAGTGCCTATTTTTTAGGCGGATATAAATTGACGTCACTTATCTCTTTTATTTGCGCGTTTGCTGCATGGCCCGCGCGCGTCTTTCGCAGTGCAGCGGAATGCCTTGTTCCAAGCGTGGGAGCCGCGCTTTTGTTCCCGGGCGATGGCGAATGTTCCTGGCGCCGCGCTGCGCACGGGGTGGCTGCACAGCGGGTGTGCGGGGCGCCTAAGGGTTCGGCCTAATCCTGATGCAGTAATGGGCAGCTGACGTTGCGGCGGCGGTTAAAAAGCCGTTGTCCGGCTATGGGGTCGCTGCTGGCACGCGGATTGCTAGATATGCGCCGGCCCCCGCGGCCGGTGGACCCTTCACGGCCGGACGCTGCAAAGAGTTCCTGAATCAAAGAGTTCGAGAAGTAAAGTCCCGAATTTCACGTCATCGGCTCAGAGAGACTGCAATGCCAAAGTTTAAGCTCGAGTATATCTGGCTCGACGGCTACACCCCGGTTCCCAATCTCCGGGGCAAGACCCAGATCAAGGAATATGACGTGTTCCCGAGCCTCGAGGAGCTGCCGCTGTGGGGCTTCGACGGTTCTTCGACCCAGCAGGCCGAGGGCCGCAGCTCGGACTGCGTGCTGAAGCCGGTCGCCGTCTATCCCGACCCGGCCCGCACCAACGGCGCCCTGGTGATGTGCGAAGTGATGATGCCGGACGGCGTCACCCCGCACCCGACCAACAAGCGCGCCACCATCCTCGATGATGCCGGCGCCTGGTTCGGCTTCGAGCAGGAGTACTTCTTCTACAAGAACGGCCGCCCGCTCGGCTTCCCCGAGGCCGGCTATCCCGCACCGCAGGGCCCCTATTACACGGGCGTCGGCTTCAAGAACGTGGGCGACGTCGCCCGCCAGATCGTCGAGGAGCACCTCGACCTCTGCCTCGCCGCCGGCATCAACCACGAGGGCATCAACGCGGAAGTCGCGAAGGGCCAGTGGGAATTCCAGATCTTCGGCAAGGGCTCCAAGAAGGCCGCCGACGAAGTGTGGATGGCCCGCTACCTGCTCCTGCGTCTCACCGAGAAGTACGGCGTGGACATCGAGTTCCACTGCAAGCCGCTCGGCGACACCGACTGGAACGGCTCGGGCATGCATGCCAACTTCTCCACCTCCTACATGCGTGAAGTGGGTGGCAAGGCGTATTTCGAGAAGCTGATGGCGGCGTTCGAGGCCAACCTCGACGACCACATCGCCGTCTATGGCCCGGACAACCACATGCGCCTCACCGGCAAGCATGAGACCGCGCCGTGGAACAAGTTCTCCTACGGCGTTGCGGACCGTGGCGCGTCCATCCGCGTCCCGCACTCGTTCGTGAAGAACGACTACAAGGGCTATCTTGAGGATCGCCGCCCCAACTCCATGGGCGACCCCTACCAGATCGCCTCGCAGATCCTGAAGACCATCTCTTCGGTTTCCACCGACGTCTCGGCTGCGGCCTGACGCCTTCGCCACGGCGCCCTCCGCGCGCCGTGGCGTTTTTTTGAGGCCGTGACGACCTGTTCGTTCCGCCGACTGCCGCGCGCGCTTCTTCTCGCGCTCTCCCTCCGGCCTTTGCCGTCGAGCCCGCGCCATTCGCGCCTGATTTTCCGTCCTATCTTCGGCAAGCCCGTCCCTTGGGGATGAGAACTGCGCCGTGCCGATCGCCCTCCGCGGCGAAGCTGGTATAAGCGGGGGACATCCCTTGCGGCGCCGCGCCGTGGCGCCGCCGACCTCCTCGCGCCCGGAGCCGCCGATGCCCGCCGACTGGAACGCCAGCCAATATCTGAAGTTCGAGGACCAGCGCACCCGCCCGGCGCGCGATCTCCTCGCGGCGGTGCCGCTTCAGAGCGCGGCGTTCGTAGTGGATCTTGGCTGCGGCCCCGGCAATTCCACCGAAATCCTGGCGCAGCGCTTTCCCGGCGCGGAGTTGCTCGGGCTCGACACCTCGCCGGCCATGCTGGAGGCGGCCCGCGCCCGCCTGCCCGGCGTCACCTTCGCGCTCGGTGACGCCTCAACCTTCACGTTGCCGAAGCCGGCGGACCTCATCTACGCCAACGCCGTGCTGCAATGGGTGCCGGACCACGCCACCCTCCTGCCGCGCCTCATGTCGCTGCTGGCGCCCGGCGGGGTGCTGGCGGTGCAGATGCCGGACAATCTGGAAGAGCCGTCCCACGTCGCCATGCGCGAGACGGCCATGGCCGGCCCGTGGGCGGATAAGCTCCACGCCGCCACCCGCGCCCGCACCGTGCTGCCGGAGCCCGGCGCCTATTACGACATGCTGAAGCCCCACGCGGGGGCGGTGGACGTGTGGCACACCATCTACAACCACCCGCTCGACGGCATCCCGGCCATTGTGGAATGGGTGAAGGGCACGGGCCTTCGGCCCTTCATCGATCCGCTGGAGGGGGACGAGCGCACGCAGTTTCTGGAGGAATACGCCGCCCGCCTCGCCGATTCCTACCTGCCGCGGGTGGATGGCAAGGTGCTCCTCGCCTTCCCCCGCTTCTTCATCGTGGCGGTGAAATAAAGGCCTGCGGCGCCCCGGCGCCCGCCGGGATCGGGGGAGACCTGAGGTTGGCGGAGTCTCGACACCGAACCGCGACGGGAGGTGAGGCTCCGATACCCGGCCGCGATCTTCCCCCGGCCGCTCCGAAGCCGAGGTGCCTTGGAAGGTGCCGTGCCTAGCCTTGCACGCCGAGCGGCGCGGAGAAGCCGACGGCATTGAGCAGGATGTCTTCGATCCCCTGCACGGGCTCTCCGCTCGTCTCGCGGGTCACCCGCTTGATCTCATTCCACTCCTCATCCGCCATGAAACGCCGCCACGCCTCCTCCTTCGCGGGAAGGTCTGGCCAGGAGAGGATATAGACGAATCTGAGATTGTCCGGCTCGTCCGACAGCCACATGGCGACAATCTTGAACCCATATCTTTCGCGCATGATCCGCGCGGCGTGATCGCGGAAGCGGGCCAGAAAGACATCCTTGAGATCGGGGTTTATGCGATAGAGACGAAGCTGATTGATCACGGGCGCTGCTTTCCGACGGGTATGTCATCTTTGGCGATCGCGTCTGCGCGGCGGTTCCCGGGAGGCTTTCAACACCGTCTGGAATCGCCGTGGACTCTGGACCGCATGCGGCAGCATAGCCGCGCCCGCGAAGCGCTTCACCAGCTCGGCAGAACGGCGCCCTTGAAGGTTTCGAGGATGAAGGTGCGTGTCTCCGGCGACTGGTAGATCTCGACGAAGGTTTTCACCCACGGCTTGTCCTTGTCCTGCGCGCGCACGGCGATGACGTTGACATAGGGCCCCTTGGGGTCCTCGCGCAGGATGGGGTCCTTCACCGGATCGAGCCCGGCCTCCTTGGCGTAGTTGGTGTTGATGCCCGCAGCCGCGAGGTCGGGGAGGGAGCGCGGCAGTTGCGCCGCGTCGATCTCCACGAACTTCAGCTTCTTGGGGTTCTCCACCACGTCGATCGCCGAAGCCTTCACGCCCACGCCGGGCTTCAGCTTGATGAGGCCCTTGTCGGCGAGCAGCAGCAGCACGCGGCCGCCATTGGTGGGATCGTTCGGGATGCCGATGGACGATCCGGCCGGGATGTCCTCGAACTTCTTGTATTTGGTGGAATAGATGCCGATCGGGAAGTTCACCGTGCTGCCCACGGAAACGATCTTGTAGCCGCGATCGGCGATCTGGTTGTCGAGATAGGGCTGGTGCTGGAAGGAGTTGGCCTCGATGTCGCCGGACGACAAGGCGGCGTTGGGCACCACATAGTCGGAGAACTCGATCACCTTGATGTCGAGCCCCTTCTTGGCCGCCTCTTCCTTCACCTTCTCCAGGATCTGGGCGTGGGGGCCGGGGGTGACGCCGACCTTGATGGTCTCGGCGGAAGCAGAGAACGCGACGAGGGAAATGCCGGCGGCGAGCGCCAGAGCGAGGGCCTTCATGGAAACCTCCATCTGAATTTGTAAGGGTCTGTGTGCGCCGGGGCTCAGCCGCGGCTGCGCTTGTCGAGGCGGCGGGCGAGGCGGTCGCCGAGGGTCTGCACCGCCTGCACGAGAAGGATGAGCACGAGCACCACCGCCGCCATCACCTCAGGCATGAAGCGCTGGTAGCCGAAGCGGATGCCGAGGTCGCCGAGCCCGCCGCCGCCCACCGCGCCCACCATGGCCGAATAGCCGAGCAGCGACACCGCCGCGAGGGTGAGGGCCAGCGTGATGGCGGGCAGCGCCTCAGGCAGCAGCACCTTGGCGACGATCTGGATGGGGCTTGCGCCCATGGCCCGCGCCGCCTCCACCAGCCCCTGGTCGACCTCGCGGATGGCGGCCTCGATGAGCCGCGCGATGAAGGGAGCTGCCGCCACCGTCAGAGGCACGATGGCCGCGCTGGTGCCGATGGAGGTGCCCGCCACAAGGCGGGTGAAGGGGATGATGGCGACCACGAGGATGATGAAGGGCGTGGAGCGCGCCGCATTCACCACGAGGCCGAGGGACTGGTTGAGCCACGGCGCCGCGAACAGCTCGCCCGCCCGGCTGGTGGCGAGGAACACGCCGAGCGGCAGGCCGATGAGCGTGCCGAGAGCGCCGGAGACGGCCACCATGTAGAGCGTCTGCTGGGTGGCGTCGATGATGAGGTCGACGATGGTGGGCGGCAGCAGGCCGAAGGTGATGTCAAACATAGCCGAGGACCTCCGCCGTCAGATTGAGCCGTTCCACGGCATTGATGACGGCGCTGAGCGTGGGCGCGTCGCCCGGCACCGAGACCACGATGACGCCGAAGGGCGTGCCGGCGATTTCGTCCACCTGGGCCTGGATGATGTTCACGTCCACCGAGAGCAGGCGCGACACGCGCGACAGTACCGGGTCCTGCGCGTGCTGGCCGGTGAAGACGATGCGCAGCACCGCCTGGTCGCGGCCGTCACGCGGCTCGGCGGAAAGCTGCTCGGCGACGCGGCGCGGCAGGCTCTTCGCGGTCAGGGCGGCGAGGAAGGAGCGGGTGGTGGGGTGGCGCGGCCGGGCGAACACCTCATAGGTGGCGCCGTCCTCCACGATGCGGCCGCCGTCGATCACCGCCACCTTGTCGGCCACCGCCTTGATGACCGCCATCTCGTGAGTGATGAGCAGCACGGTGAGGTTCAGTTCCGCATTCACGCGGCGCAGCAAAGCGAGGATCTGCTCGGTGGTCTCGGGGTCGAGGGCCGAGGTGGCCTCGTCGGAGAGCAGCACGCGGGGGCGGGTGGCGAGCGCGCGGGCGATGCCGACGCGCTGCTTCTGGCCGCCGGAGAGCTCGGCCGGGTAGCGGTCGCGCTTGTCGGACAGGCCGACGAGATCGAGCAGCGGCTCGACCCGCGCCTTGATTTCGGCGCGCGGCACGCCGGCGATCTCCAGCGGCAGGGCCACATTGTCGAAGGCGGTGCGGCGCGCCAGCAGGTTGAAGTGCTGGAAGATCATGCCGATGGAGCGCCGCTCCTTGCGCAGCGCGGCCTCGTCGAGGGCGCCGATGTCCACGTCATCCACCAGCACGCGCCCGCCGGAGGGCTTTTCCAGCCCGTTGACGAGGCGGATGAGGGTGGACTTGCCCGCCCCCGACCGGCCGATGACGCCGAGGATGGCGCCCTCCGGCACGTCCAGCGTGATGTCGGAGAGGGCATGCACCGCCGCGTGGCCGCTCCGGGCGGGAAAGGTCTTCGCCACCCGCTCGAAGCGGATGATGGAGCGCGCGGGCGCGGGGATGGCGGCGGGGGCGGCAGACGGGTCTGGAAGGGTAGGCACGGCGGCCGCCAAAGTCAGGGGGGCGTTCATGAAAGGCTCCGGCATTGCCGGCTGTTCGTCAATCCGGTCTTTCGTCCGGCGCGGAGACGCCGCGGGAGGGAGCGGAGGACGGGGGAACAGGCGGCTCGGGAAGGGATGGGTGTCGGCGCAACCGGGACAGGGCCACGCTCTGCGCGGCATTCGGCGGTTTCACGCCGCTCCAGCGGCTGTCAGCGACACATCATCATAGGAAGGCCCATCCGTTCCGGGGCGAACATGGCGGCAATATTGTTCGTTTTATCGAACGCGTCAAGTCTGAATTAAGTTGATTATATTTGTCTGGTTAGAGTCCGTCCAGCAGCCGCTGGCCCAGCCGCTCCAGCGCCCGGCCGAACACGGCGGGATCATCCAGCGCCCGGGCCAGCACCAGCGCGCCCTGGATGGCGAGCACCGCTTCCTCCGCCCGGTCGTCCGCTTGAGCGGAGGGGAAGCCCGCGCGGGTGAGGGCGGCGGCCAGCGCATCCCGCCAGCGGGCGAAGTAGGAGGCGACCGCTGCGCCGAACCGGTCCCGCACCTCGCCCAAAGCGAACACGCCCACAAGGCAGACGCGCCGGCCCGAGCGGAAATAGGCATCGGTGCGGGCCAGCATGTCCCGCACGGCGGCGGCGGGGTCGCCGTCTGCCCGCAGGGGCGCGTAGACATTGACCTCGAACCAGCCGTCGATCTCGGCGAGCACGGCAGCCGCCATCTCCTCCTTCCCGCCGGGGAAGAAGTGATAGAGGCTTCCCTTGCCGAGCCCGGTGCGGGCGGTGATGTGGGCGAGGCTCGCCCCCTCGTATCCGTGCTCGCGGAACACCTCGCCCAGGAGGGGCAGGATGTCCGCGCGCTCGGCCACCGTTCGTGCCATCACATCCCCAGTTCGGTGAGGCCCGGATGGTCCGCCGGACGCGGGCCGAGGGGCCAGAGGAAGCGGCGGTCGCTCTCGGCGATCGCCACGTCGTTGATGGAAGCCTCGCGCCGGCGCATCAGGCCCTCGGCGTCGAACTCCCACTGCTCGTTGCCATAAGAGCGGTACCACGCGCCATCGGCATCGTGCCACTCATACTGGAAGCGCACCGCGATGCGGTTGTCGTTCAGCCCCCACAGCTCCTTGATGAGGCGATAGTCCAGCTCCCGCCGCCACTTGGCGGTGAGGAAGGTGACGATCTCCGGCCGGCCGGTGAGAAAGTCGGAGCGGTTCCGCCAGCGGCTGTCCGGCGTGTAGGCGAGGGAGACGCGCTCGGGGGCGCGGGTGTTCCAGGCATCCTCCGCCATGCGCACCTTCTGCGTGGCGGTCTCGACGGTGAAGGGTGGCAGCGGCGGGCGGGCCATGGGTGTCTCCTGTACTAATTGGTCAATAATGTACCAATTGGTACAGATAGCGACGCGAGTCAAGCGGCCCTCCCGTCCGGGTGGAGGGGAGGGCCGCTCGCGGTGGGTGGATGGCTCGGCTACTCGCCTGCCGGATGGTGCAGGGCCGGAGGCAGATCGTGGCCATCCGGCTCGTCCTTGGCGCCGATGAAGCGACCGAAGATGCGGCCGAGGATGTGGCTCAAATCGTCCATCACCGTGAACACCGCCGGCACGAACACCAGCGACAGTACGGTGGAGGTGATGAGGCCGCCGATGACCGCGATGGCCATGGGCGCGCGGAAGGCGCCGCCTTCGCCCAGCGCCATGGCCGAGGGCACCATGCCCGCCACCATGGCGATGGTGGTCATGACGATGGGCTGCGCCCGCTTGCGGCCGGCCTCGATGAGGGCGGTGAAGCGGTCGACGCCCTGGTGCATGGACTCGATGGCGAAATCCACCAGCAGGATGGCGTTCTTCGTCACGATGCCCATCAGCATGAGGAAGCCGATGACCACCGGCATGGATACCGAATTGCCGGTGATGAGCAGTGCGATGAAGGCGCCGCCCACGCTCAGCGGCAGGGAGACCAGGATGGTGATGGGCTGGAGGATGTCGTGGAACAGCAGCACCAGCACCGCCAGAACCAGCATCAGGCCCGCCGCCATGGCCATGGCGAAGCCGGAGAACACCTCCGCCATGATCTCGGCGTCGCCGGCCTCCTTCAGCGTCACGCCGGCAGGCAGGTTCTGCGAAGCGGGCAGGGCCTTCACCTTGGCGAGGGCGTCGCCCAAAGGCGTGTCGCCCACGAGGTCCGCCTCCACCGCCACGCGCCGCGCGCGGTCGTAGCGGTCCAGCGCCGTCGGGCCCTTGCCGAACTGGACATCCGCCACGGCGGAGAGCGGCACCGCGCCGCCGGAGGCGGTGGGCACCTTCAGTGCGTCGAAGGTGGAGAGCCGGGTCCGCGCGTTCTCGGCGAGCTGCACGCGGATGTCGATCTGCCGGTCCTTGGCGGAGAACTTGGCGAGGTTGGCGGAGATGTCGCCGATGGTGGCGATGCGCACCGTCTCGGCGATGGTGTCCACCGAGACGCCCAGCTCCGCCGCCTCGTCCAGCTTGGGCACGATGCGGATCTCCGGCCGGTCCAGGGCGGCGGAGGAGACAACGTTGGCAAGTTCCGGCACGTCGGCGCGCACCGCCTTCTCCACCGCCACGGCGGCATCCGCGACGGACGCGCCATCGCTGCCGGAGAGGATCACCTGGAAGCCGCGCTGGGTGTTCTGCCCGTTCTGGCTCCAGGAGACGCGCAGGTCCGGCATGGCGGCCAGCGTCTTCGAGAACTGGGTCTCGAAGGTCTTCTGGTCGATCTTGCGCTCGCTGCGCGGCTTCAGGTTGATGACGACCTGCGCCTTGCGCACCTCGCCGGAGGTGAGGGCGAGGCCGCCGGAGCCGCCGGAGCCGGCGGTGGCGTAGACGCTCCTCACCTCGGGCAGGCTGAGGGCCGCGCGGGCGATCTCGTCCGACACCTTCTGCGTCTCCGCCAGCGTGCTGCCGGGCGGCAGCTCCACCGAGAGAAGGGCGCGGGAGATGTCGTTGGTGGGCAGGAAGCCGGAGGGCAGCAGCGTGGACAGCCAGATGGAGCCGGCGAAGATGGCGATGCCCATGCCGATGGTGGCGAAGCGGTGCTTCACCGACCAGGAGAGCAGGCGCACGTAGCCGCGCATCACGAGGCTGTCCCGGCCCTCGCGGTGGCCGGTGTCCTTCAGGAAATAGGCCGCCACCAGGGGCGTGATGAGCCGCGCCACCGCCAGCGAGAACAGCACGGCGATGGCCACCGTGAGGCCGAACTGCTTGAAGTACTGGCCCGCGATGCCGCCCATGAAGGACACGGGCGCGAACACGGCGGCGATGGTGAGGGTGGTCGCCACCACCGCGAGGCCGATCTCGTCCGCCGCCTCAATGGCCGCGCGATAGGGAGATTTCCCCATGCGCATGTGGCGGACGATGTTCTCGATCTCCACGATGGCGTCGTCCACCAGGATGCCGGTGACGAGCGTGATGGCGAGCAGGCTCACCGCGTTCAGCGAGAAGCCCAGCATGTCCATGACCCAGAAGGTGGGCAGGATGGAGAGCGGGATCGCAAGCGCGGTGATCAGCGTCGCGCGGATGTCGCGCAGGAACAGGAACACCACGATGACCGCGAGGATGGCACCCTCGATCAGCGTGTGCATGGCGCTCTGGTAGTCCGACTTGGTGAAGCGGACCGTGGTGTCGATCTCGGTGATGGTGACGTCGGGATGGGCGGCGCGCAGCTTGGCGAGTTCCTCGGTCACGCGGTCATAGACCGTCACGTCCGAGAAGCCCTTGGCGCGGTAGACGCCGAAGGCCACCACGCTCTTGCCGTCGAGCCGGGCGAACACGCGCTGCTCCGCCGCGCCGTCCACCACGCTGCCCAGCTCCCCCAGCCGCACGGAGCGGCCGTTGGAGAGCACGATGCGGGTGTCGGCCAGCGCTTCCACCGAGGACGCGCCGGCGAGCGTGCGGATGGGCTGCTCCTGCGTGCCCACTTCGCCCCGGCCGCCGGAGACGTCGAGATTGGTGGCGCGCAATTGCCGGCTCACCTCGGCGGCGGTGATGCCGAGCGACATCAGCCGGTCGGGATTGAGGGAGATGCGGATCTCGCGGTCCACGCCGCCCTGCCGCTTCACCTGCGCCACGCCGCGCACGCCCTGCAAAGCGCGGGCGAGGGTGTCGTCGATGAACCAGCTCACCTGCTCCGTCGTCATGTTGGGCGCGGAGACCGCGTAGGTGACGATGGGCAGGCCTTCGATGTCGATGCGCTGGATCTGCGGCTCGTCGATGGAGCGAGGCAGGTCCATGCGGATCTTGGTGATGGCGTCGCGCGTGTCGTTCACGGCGCGGTCCACCAGCGTCTCCAGGTGGAATTCCACCAGCGTGACGCTCGCCCCCTCGCTGATGGAGGAGGTGATGTGCTTGACGCCGGAGATGCCGGCGATGGCGTTCTCCACCTTCTTCGTCACCTGCGTCTCCAGCTCGCTCGGCGCGGCGCCGGACTGGGTGACGGTGACCATGACGATGGGCAGGTCGATGTTCGGCATCTGCGTCACCGGGAGTTCCCGGAAATGCACGATGCCGAGCGCCGTCAGGATGAAAAAGAAGACGAGCGCGGGGACGGGCTTGCGGATCGCCCAGGCGGAAACGTTGAGGGCCATCAGCGCGCCTCGCCCAGGGAGACGGGCGCCGTCACCGGCGTCACCCGGTCGCCGTCGCGCAGGAAGCTGCCGGCCCGCGCCACCACGTCGGCGTCGGCGGAGAGCCCCTCGGTGACGAGGATGCGGCCCTCCTTCTTCAGGCCGGGCGTGATGCGCTGGATGCCGACGATGCCGTCGGTGACGGTGAGCACATAGGCGCCCTCCGCGTCGAACATGACGGCGGACTGGGGCAGGCTGAGGCCCTTCACCTCGCCGAGCGCGATCACCGCGCGGCCGTAGGCGCCGGACTTCAGGCGCGGGTCGTCGGGCAGCGCGATCTTCACCTTGCCGAGGCGCGAGGCGCGGTCCACCTCGGCGGAGACGAGGCGGACCTTGCCGCCGATGGGCTCGTCGAAGCCGGCCGGCACCACCTGCACGGAAAGCCCGTCCTTCATGCGCGGCATGGCGCCTTCCGGCACGTCGGCGTCGAGGTCCATGGCGCCGTCCTCGGCGATGCGGAACAGCGGCGCGGCGCGGGTGGAGAGGGCGATGGCGCCGAGCTTGGCCTCGCGCGACAGCACGAGGCCGGCGGCGGGGGCGCGCACATCGGTGCGCTTCAGCTTCACCTCGATCTCGTCGCGCTGCGCCTTCACGAACACCGCTTCCGCCTGGGCGGCGATCAGCGTCTCGCGGGCGGCGGCGACCTGGGCGGTGGCGACCTTGGCCGCGCGCTCGCGCTGCTCCAGCTGCTCCTGCGAGGAGGTGCCGGTCTTGCTGAGCTGGCGGGTGCGCTCCACGGCGGAGGTGGCTTCGGTTTCCTGCGCGATGGCCTGATCGAGCGCCGCCTGCTGCTGGGCGATGGCGGCGCGGGCCTTGGCGGCGGAGGCGGTATTCTGGGCGAGCTGGGTCTCCAGCACGTCGCGCGAGAGGCGGGCCAGCACCTGGCCCTTCTGGACCCGGTCGCCGGCCTCCACCAGGATCTCCATGAGGCGATAGCCCTCGATCTCCGGCCCCACCTCGATCTCTTCGCGCGGCTTGATGGAGCCGGTGACGAGCAGCGTGTCGGTCAGGGTATCGGGCCGGGGCTTCACCACCGTCACCGAAAGCGCCGACGCGCGGGCCGCGTCGGCCGCCTTCGCGGGCTCGGCCGCAGTCGCAGGGGGCGCGGCAAGGGCGCCGGCGGCGAGAACGGCGAAGGCCGAGACGGCAAGGCGGGAGGCCGCGGAGCGGGCGGGACGGAGCGCCGGACGGACGGACGCGGACATGGCGGAAAGAACCTCGTTCCGGATGGGCGCGGGAACGTGCGGTTCAACCGCGGCATTCCCGTGACGTAAGGGGGCGAAGATGCAGTTCTCGATGGTGCGTGTCATTCCGGCACCGCTTTCGGTTGGGCCGGGGCCAGCATCCGGCGCACCATCGCCTCGATGGCGGGCATCCGCTCCTCCAGTTTCCATTCGGGATGGAGCTGGTGATGCAGCAGCACGCCGTCGCCGATGAGCTGGATCACGATGGCGACGCTCTCGATGTCGAGCGCGGGGTCGATCTCGCCCTGCTTCACGGCGGCCGCAAGCGCATCGGCCAGGAGGGTGCTGGTTTCGGCCTCGCAGGCGTCGATGGTCTTGCGCAGGTCGGCATTGCGGATCGCCTCGGCCATGATCTCCGGGCCGAGCCGGGCCGAGGCCATGTGATCCTCGGTCAGCAGCAGGGCGAGGCAGGACGACAGGGCGCCCAGCACGGACGGCGCCCTGGTGATCATGTCGAACATGCCGAGCCGTTCGGCTCGCTCGCTCTCGACGATGGCGGCGATGAGGGATTCCTTGGAGGGGAAATAACGGTAGAGCGCCCCCGGGCTCATGTCCGCCTCGGCGCAGATCTTCTGCATGGAGGCGCCATGGAAGCCGTCGCGGCCAAAGCAGGCCTTGGCGGCATCAAGGATGCGCTTGCGCTGCTCCTGCCGGTGGTCGGGGCGCGGGGCGGCGGCTTCGCGCAGCGCGGTCTCTGGGATGGGGCGTGACATCAGCGCGGATCGGCACCTTGGGACATGAGCGAGAGCGAATGTTCGTTCGCAATACTGCGGGCACGATTGCGGCGCAAGAGTGAACGTTCGTTCTCGGTCCGGGCGAGGACCGCTCCCGCGCGCACGGCGGCGGGCGCTTGCGGCCGGGCGCGGGGCCGCCAATGCTCAGGCTTCCTTAGCGGAGCCCTGATTCCCGATGCCGCTTCCGACGCCCTTTCCCGCCAGCAGACGCGAAGCGTGGCGATGCGCCGCGCTGCTGCTCGCCGGCCTCCTCCTGTCCACCGGCCTCCCGCCTGCCCCCGCCCGCGCGGAGGAAGCCGCCCCCGCGACGCTCAAGCCGGGCATCAGCGTGGTGATGATCGAAACCAAGCTGCTGTTCGGCCTCGCCAGCGCCGACGGCAGCGGGGTGAGCGAGCAGGAATGGGAGAGCTTCCTCACCACCGAGGTGACGCCCCGCTTCCCGGATGGACTTACCGTGATCGCGGCCTATGGGCAGGTGAAGGGCGAGGCCCACGGCACGGCGCAGGTGGTGCGCGAGGGCATGCGCCTCGTGCTCATCTATCACCCCGATACGCCGGAGGCGGCCGCCAAGCTCGCCGAAATCCGCAAGCTCTATTCCGAACGCTTCCACCAGTGGGGCGTGCTGCAGGTGACGAACGCGGTGCGCGTCACGCTGTGAAGTGGTGGGGTTGTCGACGATCAGTCCCCAAGCGCTCGTCAGCGCTCACCACCGTCATGGCCGGGCTTGTCCCGGCCATCCACGTGGAGCGGCCGGGAACGGCTTTTCGAGGACTATTCTGTCGGCCCGATGTGGATACCCGGGACAAGCCCGGGCATGACGAGCGCGCTGTCTGGGGCGACCCTGCTTTTGGAACGCGTTTCAGACGATACGCACTTGAGCCCCAGCGCCGCAGACCCTACCTCTCGCCTGCGCCAGAAGGTCCGCGCTTACCGGGAACGATCATGCTCGCCGCCGCCATCCTCGCCTTGCGACAGACCTTCTCGCCGCTGCTGCGCGGCGTACTGCTGAAATCCATGGGGCTGGCGCTGGCGCTGCTCATCGCCCTCGCCGTGGGACTGGAGGCCGCGCTGACCCATTTCGTCGAAATCTCGTCCTATCCGTGGATCGAGACCACACTGGCGGTGATCGCGGGGCTGGGGCTGGTGTTCGGCATCGTCTATCTGATGCCGGCGGTATCATCGCTGGTGGCGGGCCTCTTCCTCGACGAGGTGGCCGAGCGGGTGGAGACCACGACCTATCCCAACGATCCGCCCGGCCAGCCGCAGCCCTTCCTGCGCGCGCTGTTCTATTCGGTGCGCTTCTTCGGGCTGGTGCTGCTGGTGAACCTCGCGGCGCTGCTCCTGCTGCTGGTGCCGGGGGTGAACGTCATCATCTTCTACGTGGCCAACGCCTATCTCATCAGCCGGGAATATTTCGAGCTGGCCGCCATGCGCTATCGTACGCCGGAAGAGGCACGGGCGCTCAGGCGGGCGAACGGGGTGACGGTGTTCGTCGCCGGCCTGCTCATCGCGCCGATCCTGTTCGTGCCGATCCTCAACCTGATCCTGCCGGTGTTCGGCACCGCCTTCATGGTGCACCTCCACCGCCGCCTCGCCCCGCTGCCGGCGCGGGCGGGGGATGGTGCGCTGGTGATCGAGGGGCGGCCGGTCTAGCGGCTCTGTACCCCGGCCGAGCGGAGCGTGAGCGGAGGGAGAGCCGGGGTCCAGCGCGAAGGTACGCCGAAGGCGGCTCAAGCGGGGATGCGGCAGGCATTGCCGGCTTCGCCGCCTTTTCCCCTGGGTCCCGGATCGGCGCTCCACCTTCGGTGTCGCTGGTCCGGGACGCGATAGGCCTAGAGACCCGCCACCTTCAGCGCCTCCGCCTGCCGGGCGGCGACGCCCTCGGCGGAGAAATCGGCGATGGCATCCTCGAACAGGCGGTGGAAGTTGAGTTCCGCCTTCAGATGCAGGAAGACTCCGCCGAGGCCGATGGCGGCGCGGTCCATGAACACGAACTCCCGCGGCACCGTCACAGGCCCGAGCTGCTTCAGCGCGGTGTGGACGGTGAACGCCTCCTTGCGGCCATAGGCGGCGGGCGACACGCCATCCGCAATGGTGCGCACCCGGTCGTCCATGAGGGGGCCGTAGATGAAGCGCGCCCAGATGTTCAGGACATCGATCAATTCGCGCTTCAGCCCCTTGAAGCCCCACGTCTCGTAGGCGTGCACCACCCGCGCGTCGTCGCCCGCCATCAGCCCGCGATAGAGGTCCACCACGCCCGCCACGAAGGCCGGCGGGAAAATGCGGATGCAGCCGTAATCGAGCAGGTTGATGCCGGCCGGCCGCCCTTCTACCGAGAAGACGGTGTAGTTGCCCAGGTGGGGATCGCCATGGATCACGCCGAAGCGCGAGAAGGGCTGCCACCAGGCGGCGAACATGGCTTCGGCCAGCGCGTTGCGCTCGGCCAGCGGATGGTCGGTGAAGCCGAGGATCTTTTCCCCGTCCAGCCAGTCCATGGTGAGGAGCCGGCCGGTGGAGAGATCGGCATGGGTGCCGGGCACGCGGACCTTGGGCTCGTCCTTCAGGATGTGGGCATAGAGCGCGGCGTGCTTGGCCTCGCGGCGATAGTCCAGCTCCTCGCGCACCCGCTCGCCGATCTCGCGGGCGATCTCGCGGGTGTCGATGGCGCCGTCCATGCGGCGATGGATGGAAAAGAGCACATCGAGCTGGGAGAGGTCCGCCTCCACGGCGGCCTGCATGTCCGGATACTGGAGCTTGCAGGCGACGCGCGCGCCCTCCAGCGTCACCGCCTTGTGCACCTGCCCGAGGGAGGCGGCGGCGGAGGGGGCGTGCTCGAAGCTGGCGAATTTCTGCTCCCAGTCGCGGCCCAGCTCCGCCATCATGCGCCGGCGCACGAAGGCCCAGCCCATGGGCGGGGCATCGCTCTGCAGCTTCTGAAGTTCGGCGGCATATTCGGGGGGCAGCACGTCCGGAATGGTGGCCATGAGCTGGGCCACCTTCATCAGCGGCCCTTTCAGCCCGCCGAGGGCGGAGGCGAGGGCGGCTGCGTTGTTGCCGTCGCGATCGAGCCCCATGAGGCGGGCGCCTGCGATGCGCGCGGCGACCCCGCCCACATTGGCGCCCACCCGGGCATAGCGCGCGGCCCGCGCGGAGAAGCGGTTTCTTTCCTCGTCCACCATGCCCGTCCAGGCGCTCCAGCTCTATCCCGTCCTACGGGCGCGCGGCCCGGTCGGATCGGTAGGTCAGGGCGAGGAGGATGATGAGCAAAAGCGGCGTGAGGAGGTCCGTGTAGAGAATGGGGCCGGCATTGCCTGCGGCCAAATTGCCGGTCTTGCCGATCTGGATGATGTGGTTGATGCCCGCCCCGCCGAGAAAGCCGGCCATCATCACCGCCACGGCGGCGCGGAAGCCCCAGTCGCGCCAGAAGGCAGCGATGATTCCCGCGAGCCCCATGCCGAGATTGGCGAGGCCCACCTCGGTCTGGAACGGGCTGGTCGCCCAGCCGATGGCGGCGGCGGACTGCGCCGGGAACACGATATGCCCGAGCGCCCCCCACAACCCCATGAGGCCCACGGGGAAGAGATTGATGTATCGCAGGAGCGCCCGCGCGAGATCGATCAGCCGGCGCGGCGCCGGCTGGCGGGCGAAGGAGAGCGCCGACAGGAGGAGGACCGCCGTATAGGCGATGAGCGGAACCCAGAAGACCATGGCGCTCTCCCTTCAGGCGCTCTCACTTGCGGGCAAAGGTGCCGAGCCCGTTGTCGTTGAAGATCTCCACGCTCATCCGCCCGTCGGCGAATTTCACCTGTGAGATGGTGCCCGGCGGGAACGTCTCCTCGCCCACCGGGCGGAAGGTGAAGGTGTCGCCGCTCCAGTGGGCGAGGGGGTAGCGGCGGGGCAGGGGGCCGATGATGAGCACGAGGCCGCCCGCCTCCTCCGCCACCGTGGCGTCGCCGAAATAGGCGTTGGCATAGGTGCCGGTATAGTTCGCCAGCGGCTTGGCCGGCTCCGGCTTCTGCGGCGGAGCCTTGCCCACGAGGTCGCCGGCCGGCTTGTACATGGGCGAAATGAGCGGCTGATAGGCGGCGTACCAGTCCCGCGTCAGCCCGCCGAACTGCACGAAGTCCATGAAGCTCATGGCCAGCGCCTCGGGGGCGCCGGTGGGCTGGGCATTGGTGAGCACCACGATACCGAGCTTCTCCGAGGGCAGCAGCACGAAGTTCGTCGCCGCGCCGAGGATGAAGGCGCCGGAATGGTCCAGCGTCACCCGCCCGGCCGGGGAGACGCCGACGCCGAAGCCGTAGCCATAGGTGCCGGGGCGGGCATCCACCGCATAAGCGGGGGAGGAGATGGTCTCGCCCCGCATGGCCGGCAGCAGCGCGGCGGCGGGGACGATCTCCTTGCCCTCGACCGTGCCGTTGCCGAGCACGAAGGCGAGCCACTTCCCCATGTCCCGCGCGGACGAGGACACCCCGCCCGCCGGCGCCTGGGCATCGGGATCGCGCTGGTATTTCGGCACGAAGCTGCCGTCCGCCTTCCCGTCCGCCCGCACATGGGGGATGGCGCGGTTGGGGCGGGCCATGAAATCGGCGAAGCGCGAGGAGGTCGCCGCCATGCCGAGGGGCTTGTAGAGCACCGCCTGCGAGAGGTCCGCCCACTCCTTGCCGGCGGCGGTGGCGACGCCCTCGGCGGCGGCGGTGAGGCCGAAATTGGTATAGAAATAGCTCGCGCGGAACGGCGCCAGCGGCAGCAGCCTCAACCGCTCCAGCACCTGCCGGCGGTCGAAGCCGATGCTCTCCAACTCGTCGCCCGCATGGTCCGGCAGGCCGGAGCGGTGGCTGTAGAGATCGGCGAGGGTGACGTGATCGCTCACCCACGGGTCGCTCAGCACGAACCACGGCAGCAGGGTGCGCACCGGCGTGTCCCACTTCACCCGGCCTTTCCCCACCTCATGCGCCACCACGCCCGCGCCCACCGCCTTGGACAAAGAGGCGAGCTGGAACACGGTGTCCGCATCGATGGGCGCCGCCTCGCCCGCCTTGCGCACGCCATAGCCCTTGAGGGCCAGCACCTTGCCGTCCTGCACCACCACCACGGCGAGGCCGGGCACGCCGGAACGCGCCATCATCTCCTGCGCCAGA
Source organism: Xanthobacter aminoxidans (assembly GCF_023571765.1). Lineage (GTDB taxonomy): Bacteria > Pseudomonadota > Alphaproteobacteria > Rhizobiales > Xanthobacteraceae > Xanthobacter > Xanthobacter aminoxidans. The sequence continues at coordinate 210,676 of NZ_JAMJXC010000005.1, forward strand.
GAATCGATCTCCTTCACCGCCCGCGCGATCTGGCCGGGCGGGATGGAGACGCCCGAGGTCTGCGGCGGCGGCTTCGAGCCGTCGATGGGGTCGTGGGCGAGGGCGGGGAGGGGCGCGGTCGCGAGGAAAGCGGCGAGGGCGAGGAGGGTGAGGCGATGCGGGGTCATCATGGGGCGGCCTCCGGTGGCGGGCATCGTTTATCTGGAGCTATTAAATGCAGAGATCTATGGCTTCCCTGGACGTGGGTTAAACGCCTGCCTGCGCGCCGCCTCAATCTGTCTTCGGGCTTCCCGAGCTTTTATTTTGCGCTTTGGTTTGAGTTCGACTTGCCCTTTCTGCTTTTCCACTTTGCTCTCGCCTAAATCCGTTTTCTGTTTTTGATCGATCTGGCTTGGTAGTCGCTCTAGGGTAAATTTTATTTCTGAAAGCGCTCCGAGTGTTCGCTCAAGGGCTTGGTCCGACGAAGCGTTGCTTTCCCGTTGAAGCTTGAGCTGCTCTTGAGAGATCGTGAGTGCCTCCTTCTGCAGCACGGCGCCGTAGATCGCGGCTGCCGCTGATATATACATCAGGGCACTCGCTCCAATGGATAAGGCAGACTTCGCAATTTGCCCAAGCGTGGGGCTGATTTGTGTATAGCAATCGACTGCTTCTGCAGCATCTATTTTTTCATTTACGACCGAAGACGCAAGATCGACGAGAGATGCCAACATTGCATGAGTGAAATCTGGCGCATCAATTACGTGTAAGACGTCTGTTGTCAATTCGAACAGGCCGTCACTCACCTTGGCGTGTTCAAATCCGCAGTTTCTGCACGTCTCTTCATTATCTTTAGATAGAAATCTCGGGTTTCTTATCTCGTAAGAGCGCGATGGAAATACGCATTTGCAACGGGGGCAAAAGGCGGGAAGCGGTGGTCCGAGCCGCCTCCATCCTTTAGTGGAACTGGGAGGCTTCTCAGGTTGGTTCTTGATTCTTGTCTCGGCAATACGACTGGGGCCAGCATCTGGAAACAGCCAAGGCTGCGCGACGCGATCGAAATGAACCCGCTCTGCATCCACAGAAGCTCCAACGTCTCCCTCGACTCCAACGTCGAAGCCAGAAATGGAGACGTTTCGCAGTGTCGCCCTGACTCCAGGTCCAAGCTTGATGGCAGGCACGTCGCCCCCCGACTGACTGATGCAATTTTCAGTTTAGATGGTTCAGTTTGCACTGAGCATGTCAACGGCCGATAGCTCGGCTTCGGGGCCTCTCGCTGGTGCTCGACTACGCGCCGGGCGTCGGCTTCTGCCTCAGGATCACAGCCGGGCCGTTCGGGCTTGCGGCGGGGAATGACAACGGGTGACGCGGCCATGACGCTTGGGGGCCGTCATCCCCCGGCTTGTCCGGGGGATCCACTCCTGCGTTCGTCGGCCTGCCCCAAATCCGGGCACCCCTCTGGCCCCGAAGTGGATCGCCCGCACGAGGCGGGCGATGACGGCTGAGGGTAGGTGGGACGGTGGCCGATGGGAGGGGCTTGTCAGAGGGAGGGACGTGGACGCCCCCGCTCCCTCACATCACCGCAGCCAGCCTCGGCGTCTCGTTGGAGTTCGCCGCCCGTCCGTCCACCGGCAGGCGGACGAAGACGGTGGTGCCGGAGCCTTCGATGGAGCGGATGCGCATGGCGCCGCCGTGCAGCTCCACCAGCGACTTGGCGATGGCGAGCCCCAGCCCGGACCCCTTGTGGGTCTTGGTGAACTGGCTTTCCACCTGCTCGAACGGCCGGCCGATGCGGGCGAGCGCGCCCTTGGCGATGCCGATGCCGGTGTCCTCGATGGCGATCACCGCCGCCGCCCCGTTCACCCGCGCCTTCACCGCGATGCGCCCGCCCTCGGGGGTGAACTTCACGGCATTGGAGAGGAGGTTGAGCAAAATCTGCTTCAGCGCGCGGCGGTCGCCCTTGATGACGAGGTTGTCGGCGGCCTCCATGGTCATGGCCACGCCCTTCTCGTCGCCGTTCACCGCCGTGACGCGCATGGCGTCCGCGATGATCTCGCCGAGGGCCACGTTCTCCACCTCGAGCTGCATGCGGCCCGCCTCGATCTTCGACATGTCGAGGATGTCGTTGATGACGTCGAGGAGGTAGGTGCCCGAGCCCTTGATGTCGGAGCAGTATTCCGCGTACTTCGCCGAGCCGAGCGGGCCGAACATGCCGCTCTCCATGATCTCCGAGAAGCCGATGATGGCGTTGAGCGGCGTGCGCAGCTCGTGGGACATGTTGGCGAGGAATTCGCTCTTGGCGCGGTTGGCGTCCTCGGCCTTGTTGCGCTCTTCCGAATACTTCTCGGCAAGTTCCGCGAGCTGCTGGGCCTGATGCTCCAGCGTCTGCTGGGATTTGCGCAGGTCGGCGACCAGCGCCATCAGGCGCTTCTCATTGTCCATGAGGCGCTCTTCGTGGCGCTTCATGGTGGTGATGTCAGTACCCACCGAGACGTAGCCGCCATCCTTGGTGCGGCGCTCGGCGATCTTGAGCCAGCGGCCGTTGGAGAGCTGCGCTTCGAACGCGCGGGAGCCTTCCTCCGGCTTGTCTTCCGGCTTCAGCGGGGTGCGCGTCACCGGGTGGCGGCCGACCGAGGCGATGGTGTCGAAGGAGGTGCCGGCGACGATGGTCTCGTCGGGCAGTTCGTGCAGCGACTGGAACTTGGAATTGCACAGCACGAGGCGGTTCTGGCTGTCCCACAGCACGAACGCCTCGGAAATGCTCTCGATGGCGTCTCTGAGGCGCATGTCGGCGGTGACGGTGCGTTCCGCCATACGCTGCGCCTCGGTGACATCCATGGCGATGCCGATGAGGTGGGGGCCGTCCTCGCCCGCCTGCTGCACCACTTCGGCGCGCATGCGCAGCCACACGAAGTCGCCCTTGGCGGTGCGCATGCGGAACACCCGGTCCACCGGGGTGCCGGGCCGCTCGGCGAGTTCCTGCGCCAGCTCGTAGAGGTCGCCGTCGTCGGGGTGCACGAGGCGGGAAATCTCGCCGAAGGAGACCAGCTCGTCGCGGTGCTCCAGCCCGAGGATCTCGAACATGGTGTCGGACCAGTACATGCGCCCGCGCGCCATGTCCCAGTCCCACATGCCGCAGCGGCCGCGGTTGAGGGCGGTGTCGATGCGGCGGCGCACCGTCTCGTAGATCACGTCCGCCTCACGCGCCCGGCTCGCCTGCCAGTGGAAGGAGAAGCCGAGGATGAGCAGCACCGCGCCGGTGGTGGTGAACAGCGTCACCGTCAGCGTGGTGGTGTCCGACCACGCGGCCAGCGCCTTCTCGGTGGGCTGGAGATAGACGATCTGGCCCAGCGGCGCCTGGAGATTGCGCACGGTGGCGAGCGCGGTCCCGGTGCCGTAGGGCACTTCGAGCACGCCCGCCCGCTCGGCGAAGATGACGAGGGGCTGGGAGGGATCGAGAATGTCGGAGAGATTGGCCGGAGCCTCGCCTGTCGGGGCGGCGGCGATGATGTGGCCTTGCCCGTCGGTGACGAACACCCGCCGTCCGGCCTCGGTGGCGCGGGGGGGCAGGCTCTCGGCGAGGGCGCCGGGCACCTTGGCGAGCGCATTGCCCGCGCGCAGCGTCAGCGCATCGGCGGTGGCGAGGGCGAGAAGGGCAATGTCGTCCTTGGCGTTGTTCAGCTCGGCGACGCGATGGGCGTGCACCTGCACGACCGCGCCGACGCCGATGACGCCGAGGAAGGTGACAATGAGGGCCGGGACGATCCGGCGCAGGACCGGCTCCGCATCCAGCAGGCGCTGGTAGGCAGGGCGCGCGATCGACCTTGCCAGGCCTCGCATGGCTTGGTCGCGCGCGCCTACGCTCGCAGCGTTGGCGCGTGCCATCGCCGGTCTCCTCCGGGTCTCCGGGGGCACCGGACGGCCTAAGTCCCACGCCCCCACGTCCTCGATCTGGAGGGACGTGCCGCATCTCTCCGAATCAAGGCCATTGGAATCGAATCGGGGGGCTGTTGTCTAGAGTCCGCGTGAGTCAAGAGGCACAAAACTACGGCCACGCCTCGGTTTGTGAAGGGGCAAAGCCTTGCGGCGGTAGGCCGGGAGGGTGATTGGGGCGTTGCCCGTGGCAGGGCTGTCGGCTGGGGAGGAATGGTGCCTGCGGACGCCGGGGCTGGGGACAGCCCTGATTGCCCGCTCGCGCGGCGGATGCTAGAGCCGCAGGCTCGGCAAGGGTGGAAATCCTTGAGGCCCGATCCCCCATCCGTCCTGAGCGCGCTGAACGAGGCCCACCGGTGCAGACGCAGAAGTTCCCCGAGCCCCGCACCGGCGAGACCGAGACGACGGGGCCGATCTCCTCCCCCGAGATGCTGAAGCGGCTGGGGCGACGCTCCATCGTGCTGGTGGGGATGCCGGGCGCGGGCAAGTCCTCCGTGGGGCGGCGCCTTGCGAAACGGCTGGGGCTCACCTTCGTCGATGCCGACGAGGAGATCGAGCGCGCCGCCTGCATGAGCATTCCGGAAATCTTCGCCCGCCACGGCGAGGCCGAGTTCCGCGAGGGCGAGAAGCGCGTGGTCGCGCGCCTGCTGCAATCCGGCCCCTGCGTGCTCGCCACCGGCGGCGGTGCCTTCATGAATGCGGACACCCGCGCGGCGGTGGGACGTCATGGCGTCTCCGTCTGGCTGCGCGCCGATCTCAACACCCTTTTGCGGCGCGTGAAGAAGCGCACCGACCGTCCCCTCCTCGCCCAGGGCGACCCGGCGCAGAAGCTCGCCGCGCTGCACGCCCAGCGGGCCGACACCTATGCCCTCGCCGACGTGACCGTGGACAGCCGCGACGTGGTCCACGAGCTGGTGGTGGAAGAGGTGATCGGCGCCGTCCACGCCCATCTCGTCGCGCATCCCGAAAGCATTGCCATGGCGCCCCTCTCCTCCGCCACCGCCATCTCCGCCGAGGCGGAAGGCCTCCCCATGGGCGAGATCACCCGCAGCACCGTGCGCGTGGACGTGGCCGGCAAGCCCTATGACATCTATATCGGCCCCGGCCTCCTGGCCGAGGCCGGCACCCATGTGACGGCCCTGCGCAAGGGCGCGCGCGTCGCCATCGTCACCGACGAGAACGTGGTGGCCGCCGGCCATCTCGCCACCGTTGCCGCCTCGCTGGATGCCGCCGGCATCCCCCACACCGCCATCGTCGTGCCGCCCGGCGAGAAGACCAAGGGCTGGCCGGGGCTGGAGCAGGTGGTGGAAGGGCTGATCGCCGCCCGCATCGAGCGCCGCGACCTCGTGCTGGCGCTGGGCGGCGGCGTGGTGGGCGACCTCGCGGGCTTCGCCGCCTCGGTGCTGCGCCGGGGCGTGGACGTGGTGCAGGCGCCGACGACGCTGCTCTCCCAGGTCGATTCCTCCGTGGGCGGCAAGACCGGCATCAACTCGCCCCAGGGCAAGAACCTCATCGGTGCCTTCCACCAGCCGGTTCTGGTGCTGGCCGATACTGCCGCGCTGAACACCTTGCCCGTGCGCGAGGTGAAGGCCGGCTATGCCGAGGTGGTGAAATACGGCCTGCTCGGCGATTACGCGCTGTTCGAGACCCTGGAGCGGGACTGGCCGGGCGTGATCGGCGGCGGGCAGGAGCGCATCACGGCGGTGGCCGCGAGCTGCATGGCCAAGGCCGCCATCGTCGCCCGGGACGAGAAGGAGACCGGCGACCGGGCGCTCCTCAATCTCGGCCATACCTTCGGCCACGCTCTGGAGGCCGGCGCCGGCTATTCCCAGCGCCTCCTCCACGGCGAGGGCGTCGCCATCGGCATGGCGCTGGCCCTTGCGTTTTCCGCGAAGCTCGGCCTGTGCTCCGGGCAGGACGTGACGCGGGTGGTGCGGCATCTGGAGGCCGTGGGCCTGCCGACGAAGATTTCCGACGTGCCCGGCGAACTGCCCGACACGGACGGGTTGATGACACTCATCGCCCAGGACAAGAAGGTGAGCCGTGGCGCGCTGACCTTCATCCTCGTGCGCGGCATCGGCGAAGCCTTCATCGCCAAGGACGTGAACCCCGAAGAGGTCCGCGCTTTTCTCGCCGAGATGCGGTGAGGGGCGTCTTTCCTGTGAACTGCGGCTCCTCCAGCATGGGTGTCATGCCCGGGCTTGTCCCGGGCATCCACGTCGGGCCGCAGGCACGATGCCCGAAGAGATGTCCCCGGCCAGCCCACGTGGATGGCCGGGACAAGCCCGGCCATGACGGCGGTACGGGCCCGAACACCGGCCCATAGCTCCCTCACTTCGTCGCCGGCGGCGCCTGAATCACCGGTGCGGCGGCGGCGAACATGGCCTCCTTCGTCGCGGGCAGCGGCGGGTAGATGCGGCTGCAATTGATGGTCTGCTTCACCGTCTTGGCGGCGGCACCCGACGCGACCAGCGTGCCGCGATCCCAGCCGGAGGTGTAGACCGCGCCCTCGGGGCCGAGGTCCATCACCGTCACATAGTCCGGCGCGGAGAAGGCGACGCGGTCTTGCGGCCGGCCGGCGAGGTCGCACACCGCATTGTGGCCGGCGAGGCGGCCCATGGGGCGGGCGTGCTGGCAGGACATGACGGTGACGTGGCCGAGAGCGTCCGCCGCCGCCACCGCGCAATCCCCCGCCGCATAGACATCTGTGACGCCCTCCACCTTCAGAAAGGCGTCCACCGCCACCCGCCCCAGCCGGTCGAGCGGCACGCCGAGCTGTCCGGCAAGCGGGCTCGCATGGGCACCGGTGGTGAAGACGACCGCGCGGGCGGGGATGGAAGTGCCGTCCGCGAGCCGCACACCGTCGGCCTCCACGGCCGCGATGCCCGCATGGTCGCGCGCCTCCACGCCGGACGCCGCGAGGGCGGTGCGGACCGTGGCCGCGCCCGCACCCATGGCGGCGCCGATTTCGTGGCGATCCACGAGAACGACGCGCACCGGGGCGCCTTCGCCCAGAAGGGCACGCAGCCGGCCCGGCAGCTCGCAGGCGATCTCCACCCCCGCCAGTCCGCCGCCGATGACCACGGCGGTTCCTGTCGCCGCATCGCGCGGGCCGGCGGCGAGGCTGGCAAGGTGCGCCGCGAGCCGCTCGGCACCGGCGTAGCTGTCCACGTCGAAGGTGGGCTGCGCGCGGGGGATGTCCGGCACGCGCAGCGCGCTGCCGGCGGCGAGGATCAGCCGGTCATAGGCGAGCGGCCCGGCCGCGGTGGCGAAGCTCCGCGCGGCGGGATCGATGGCCGTCACGGCCGCCGCGATGCGCGTCGCGCCGATGGGGGCGAGCAGATCGTCCAGCGGCAGGCGGATGGCGGCGAGGTTGTCCTCGTAGCAGCGCACGCGGATGGTGTGGAACGCCTCCGGCGCCACGAGGGCGATCTCCAGCGCGCCGGGATCGATGCCGAACAGCTCCCGCGCCCGCGCCGCCGCGGCGGCCGCCCACAGGCCGGCGAAGCCGCCTCCGATCACGACGATGCGCTGTGTCCCCGCGTTCTGTGTCATTGCCGGAGCCTCCCGGCCCCAGCATAGGACAGGCGCGAAGAGCCGGCGACCGGCGATCAGGCCGGCGTCCGGGCGGGCTTCACCGGGCCGACATCCACCTGGATCTCGTCGCCCTCGATCTTGATCTCATAGGGATGGAGCGCATTGCGCACGAGGTGGGTGGAGCATTTGCCGGTGGCGCAGTCGAAGCCCCACATGTGGTGCGTGCACATGAGGGTCTTGCCGTCGAAGGTGGCTTCCGTCAGCGGCATGTCGGCATGGGGGCAGCGGCCGCGATAGGCCTTGATCTCCCCGCCCGCCGGCCACACCAGCAGCACGCTCTTCTTGCCGACCTGGAAAAGGCCCATCGCGCCCTCGACGAGGGCATCCTTGTTGCAGATGACAGTGAAGGCCATGGCGCGTGCGTCCTGTCCGGTGAAGCTTCGGCAGAGCGCATCGCAAGATCAGGGCCAGCCCGGACCCCTTCCAATTGTCGGAAATCCGACGTTCCTATTTCGCCTCCCCGGCGCGGGAGAGGGCGTCATAGAGCCAGCGCCTGAGGTCGCCCGCGAACAGGGCGCCCGCCACCCGCGCCACCTCATTGCGGTTGGCGATGAAGCTCAGGGTGGGGATGGAGCTGATGCGGAAATAGTCGGCCAGCTCGCGCTCCTTGTCCGTGTCCACCTTGGCGAAGCGCACATGGGGCTCGAACTCCGCCGCCAGCGCCTCGAACACCGGCGCCATGGTCTTGCAGGGGCCGCACCAGTCCGCCCAGAAGTCGATGACGAGGGGCAGGTCGCTTTCGGATGTGTGGGCGGTGAAGCTCTCGGCGGTGAGCGTCATGGGCTTGCCGGTGAAGAGCGGCCCGCCGCAGGCCGGGCACGAAAGCGCGCGGGCGTCCGTACCGGCCGGCACGGGCGCCACCGTGTGGCAGGCGGGGCAGGCGATGGTCCGCAGGCGGGTGGCGGTGTCGGCTTCGGTCATCACGGCTCCTCGGGGCGCGGGCGTGTGGGAATGGCCGAGCAAGAACGGGGCCGGGGGAGGGGTGCGTCCCGCCGCCCATGCGCTATGGTGGCGCCGGCCGCGCCGGGCGGCTGAGATCGAGACCGCGTTTCCTGTCCGCGAACCGGTACCCACTTCGCGGGGAAACGCTTTAGGGAATTGAGACATGAGCGCAGCACCCCTCACCGTCATCGCCATCATCACCGCGAAGGAGGGGCAGGAGAGCGCCCTGCGCGCGCTTCAGGAGAAGCTGGTGGTGGAGACGCACAAGGAAGATGGCTGCCTGCGCTACGAGCTGAACCAGTCGCTGGACGACGGGCGCATCCTGATCTTCGTCGAGACCTGGGAGACGGAGGCCAAGTGGCGCGCCCATATCGACGGCGCGGCGCTGGCCAATTTCGCCGCGGCCGGCGGAGGGGACCTGATCGCCGACAAGGTGATCCACCGAATGGCGAAGGTTGCCTGAAAAGGTGGCCTGACGAATAAGCGCCTGCCGGCTGAAATCTCTGGACTTCCAAGGATTTGCGGCCGGTACCCCGCTGCTCATGGGTGGATGACGAGGCCCCACCACATCCACGCCGTGAGCATGGACAACGGCACGCCGATGCCGATGACCAGCGCCACGAGGTCCGGCTCCAGATCGTGATCCAGCGCGATGATGCTGGCGCCCAGCATGGGCGGCATGGCCATTTCCAGCATCGCCACCTGCGCGATCGGATCGCCGGTCCGTCCGAGCGCCGCATACATCAGGAAGATGGCCAGCGGCGCCAGCAGCAGCCGATAGCCGAGCCCCACCGCCAGCGCTCCGACCCGGCCGGAAAAGCGGTCCAGTCGAAGGGCAAAGCCCACGGCCGCGAGGGCGATGGGGGTGAGCGTCTGGGCCAGCGCCTCGACCAGATGGTCGAGCCACTCCGGGCGCGGCAGATCGTTGGTGGCGAAGGCAATGAGGATGGCCCAGAAGGGCGGGAAGGTGGCGATCCGCTTCGCCACCGCCCGCCAGTCGAAATGCCCCGCGCTCGCCACGGCGGCGATGGCGAGGCCCAGCGTGGACAAGGCGAGGTAGGAGCCGAACAGGTCGATGACGATGCCGAGCCCCAGCCACTGGCTGCCGGCGAAGGCCGCGATCATGGGCAGTCCGACGAAGGAGGTGTTGCCCCAGCCGCCCACCAGCAGCAATGCGCCCGCCCGCCGGTGCGACCAGCCGAGGGCGCGGCACAGGGGCACGATGACGAGGATGGCGAGGAGGGCGCCCATCCACGGCGTGGCCGCGGCCAGCCACCAGCTGTCATCCATCTTCAGGTGATGGACGCTCCGCAGGGCGGTGGCCGGCAGCGCGACATTGATCACCCAGCCACCGAAGGCCTTGGTGGCGGTGTCAGGCAGCCGGCCGGACCAGCGCAGCAGGACGCCGATCAGGAGGCAGGTGACGATCAAGGAAATCTCGTGCATCCCGATGCCCCTCCCCCCGGCACCGCCAATCCCGGGGACAATGGCTTGGGCTTCACCGCAAGGGAATAGGCGGGGCAGTGCTATCCGCAGACGGACGCTCTGCCCGAGCCCATCATCGAGCGCGAGCGACGGCGACGGCCAAGGCGAGCAGCATCTCGTCCTTGCCGCGCGGCGCCATGGCGGAGAGCCCGAGCGGGCAGCCCTCGAGCGTTGAGAGCGGCAGGGAGATCTGCGGCGTTCCGGCATGGCCGGAGAGGCACAGAAGCTCGATGGCGCGGGCGCGGAACGCCTCCAGATCGGCCAAGGGCGTGCCGCGCAGGGGCGCGATGCCGGGCGCCGTGGGCAGAAGGAGGATGCCGTCCTCTCCCAGCAGCGCATCGATCCGGGCGCGCACCTGCGCCCGCAAGGCGCGCGCCTCGGCCACTTCTGCGGGATCGAGGGTGGCGGCGGCGGCGAAGCGCTCCTTCACGCCGGGGCCGAAGTCCGGCTGCGCGGCGCGCACCCAGTCGGCATGCGCCGCCCATGCATCGGCCGATTGCAGGATGCGGAAGACATTGCGCCAGTGGGGCAGGGCGCCGTGGGCCACGTCCACGGCCTCCGCCGGACCATAAAGCGCGGTCATGCGTGCGAGGGCCGGCGCCAGCGCCGCCGTCACCTTCGGCCCGGCTGCCTCGAACAGGTCGCGGGCCAGCAGCAGCCGCGGCGCGGGGGGCACCACGGGATCGCCCAGCAGCACGGCGCCCACCTTCTCGAAGGTCTGCGCATCGCGCGCGAACCAGCCCACCGTGTCGTAGGAGGGTGCCAGCGGCACGGCGCCGGCGATGGGGATGCGCCCGTGGGTCGGCCGCAGGCCGAACAGGCCGCAATAGCTCGCGGGCAGCCGCACCGAGCCGCCGGTGTCCGAGCCGATGGCGAAATCCACCAGCCCGCCCGCCGTCGCCGCCGCGGAGCCGGAGGAGGAGCCGCCGGGAATGCGCTCCGGCGCGGCGGGGTTGATGGGCGTGCCGTAATGGTGGTTCTCGCCGTTGAGGCTCCAGGCCATCTCGTCCGTATGGGTCTTGCCCACGAGGCGCGCGCCGGCACCGAGCAGCATGTCCACGACAGGCGCATTCTCGGCCGGCACCCCATGGCTCGCCAGCCACGCCGGGCTTCCGGCCGCGGTGGGCACGCCGGCCACGTGGAACAGGTCCTTCAGCGCGAAGGTGAGGCCTTCGAGCGGCCCCGTGCTTGTGGGGGCAAGCTCGAAATGGCCATGGGAGACGAAGGCGTCGAGCGTGTCATTCACCGGCATGAGCGATCCGTGGGGCGGCGGGTGGCGAGAGGGCAGGGTGAGGCGACAAGGCTTATCCGATCCGCGCGCTCGTGTCTCCGCGTGCTCCAGTGTCTTCGCGTGCCGTGTCCTGCAACCGGGGCGGGGTTGGGCGGGGCGCCTGCTGCTGCTATCACCGGGCGGGCGCCCGAGGATCTTCAGCCATGTTCAACTGGAACGACCTGATCTTCTTCCTCGAACTGGCGCGGCAGGGCCGGCTGATGCCGGCGGCGCGGCGGCTGAAGGTGGACCACACGACGGTCTCCCGCCGCATCAGCGAGCTGGAAAAGGATCTCTCCCTCAAGCTGTTCGACCGCAAGCCCGACGGCTTCGTGCTGACCGAGCCGGGCCATCGCCTGTTCGCGGTGGCCGAGCGCATCGAGCAGGAGGCGGTGGGCGTCGAGGAGACGCTGCAGGCGGCTCCCAGCGCGCCGCGCGGGCATGTGCGCGTCGCCTCCATGGAGGGCATCGGCGCCTTCTACCTCGCCGAGCGCTTCGCCGAACTGGCGGAGAAGGAGCCGGGGCTGGTGGTGGAGCTGGTCACCGAGCGCCACCTCATCAATCTCACCAAGCGCGAGGCGGATATCTCCATCTCCTTCGTGCCGCCGCAGGGCCAGCGCCTCGCCGTGCGCCGCCTCGGAGCCTTCCGCCTCGCGCTCTATGCGGCGCCGGACTATGTGCGCCGCTTCGGCATGCCGAGGACGCGGGCGGAGCTGCCCGCCCACACCTTCGTGGACTATGTGGAGGATCTCGTCGCCATCCAGCCGGTGCATTGGCTGCTGGATGTGCTGGAGCCGCTGAAGGTGTCGTTCCGCTCCACCTCCATGCACGCCCAGCAGAATGCGGTGGCGCGCGGCGCCGGCATCGGCCTCCTGCCGCTGTTCTCGGCCAAGAGCAATCCGCGCCTCATCCCCATCCTCACCGACGAGGTGGTGGTGATGCGCGACATCTATGTGAGCGTCCACGAGGATCTGGAATTCATGGGCCGCTTCCGCGCCGTGCTCCAGCACCTCGCCGAGGTGGTGCAGCGGGACGCGGCCTATCTGACGGAGTTTTGAGCCGATCGGCGGCCGCCGGGCGCCCGAACAGCCGTCATCCCCCGGCTTGTCCGGGGGATCCACGGAACGGCCGGGCCGGCGCTTCGCAGTTTGCGGTGGACATGCGGCCCGGTGGATGCCCCGGACAAGCCGGGGCATGACGGCTTCAGGCAGGGCGCGTCGGCTATGACGGCGCCCGCGTGAGCGCCCCTACACCCGCTCCCCCGGCAAGAACCCCAGCAGCCCCGTGCCCGGCGCGCAGTTCACATACTCGAACTGGTGCGTGTCGCCCTCTGGCAGAACGAACACCTCGTGCCAGGTGCGCAGCTGGTTGGCCTTGCCGTATTTGCGATAGCGGGCCATGGCGGCGGAGAAGATGGCTTCGTGGGTGGGGTGGTGCTCGGCCCAGTTCTCCAGATGGCCGAGGGAGAGGAAATAGCCCAGCGCGTGGGTCTCCAGCACCGGCACGCCGGCCGCGTCGCAGGTCTGCTGGAAGCGCAGGGAGGCGCAGCCGGATGCTTCGCCATTCTCTTTCAGGAAGTCCATGCCCTTGAGCAGCGGTTCGCGCAGCTCGCGCATGTAGTTCTCCGCCTGCTCGGGATCGCAGCGGCCCCAGAAGGCGGCGGAGCGGATGACCGCGAAATTGTGCGGAATGGCGAGCCGCCAGCGAGCGCCCTTCGTCTCACGCTCCACCTGCACCAGCGCGGGGACAGGGCTTTCCAGCGTGTCGGCGGCGGCCAGCGGAATGCGGTCGCGCATGGCGCCGTAATAGCCGCACCACGGCGTGGGATAGAGCGCCACATCCGGCGCGGCTGAGAGGCCGCCGGCATAGTCCTGCCAGTAGATGCTCTCCTGCCGCTCCACCGGCACGGTCATGCTCTCGCGGAAATAGCCGGTGGGTTCGCTGAGGCGGGCGGCGTCCTCCCACCAGCCGGCGACGACCGGGTCGGCAAGAAAGCGGTCGCGCTTGGCCTCATCCAGCCAGTAGGCGGCAAGGATGTGGGTATAGAGCCCGTTCGGGTCCACGAAGGCGGCATGGTCGCTGACGGTCGGGCCGTCCTGCAGGGCCAGCGCCTTTTCGATCCAGCCGAAGAAGGGGGAGGCGTGGACCTCCTCCGCGCTCCGCCCCTGCACGCCGTGGAAGGCGACGCAGAGCGCGCGGCAGTTGTTGGCGAAGGCGGTGGACCAGCGCTGCACGACGGGCTCGAAGCCCTTTGGTTTGCGCAGGGGATGGACGCGGTCATAGACGGGCATGGCCATGGGTCGTTTTCCTCTTTTGCCATCGGCCTCGGTCTTCGACCGATGCCAAGTCGGCCCGCTCATGCGCCGCGCGGGCTAATTGTGATCTGGTTCAATGAACGCCGAAATAGGCCTTGTGCAGCTCCCCATCGGCGGCGAGCGCCGCGCTGGTGCCTGATGCGACGACGCGGCCCTGGGCCAGCACATAGCCGTCATCTGCCACATCCAGCGTCTGCCGCACGTTCTGCTCCACAAGGAGGATGGTGTAGCCCTCCTCCTTGAGCTGCCGCACGATGCGGAACACCTCCGAGACGAACAGCGGCGACAGGCCGAGGGAGGGCTCGTCGAAGACGATCAGCTCGGGATCGGTCATCAGCCCGCGGGCGATGGAGAGCATGGAGCGCTCGCCGCCCGAGAGGGTGCCGGCGAGCTGGTTGCGCCGCTCCTTCAGCCGCGGGAAGGTCTCGAACATGCGCTCCATGCGCGCGGCGAGGCGGTGGCGGTCCTTCTCGAGCAGGCCGCCGACTTTCAGGTTTTCCAGCACGGTCATGCGCGGCAGCACGCGGTTGCCCTCTGGCACGGTGGCGATGCCCAGCGCGGCGATGCGGTGGGTGGCGAGGTTGGTGATGGTGTCGCCGCCGAACGCCACCGATCCGCGCCGCACCGGCGTCAGCCCGAGGATGGAGCGGATGAGGGTGGATTTGCCCGCCCCGTTGGCGCCGAGGATGCAGGTGATGCGGCCCGGCTTCGCCTCGATGGAGACGTCGTGCAGCACGTCCGCCCGATCATAGCCGGTGGTGACGCCGGAGACGGAGAGGCGGCGGGAGGCTTCGGGACGGGGAGCTTCGGTCCGGCTCATTGCGCACCTCCGAGATAGGCGGTCTGCACCTCGCGGTCGGCGATGAGGGCATCGAACGGCCCCTCGAAGATCTTCCTGCCGAAGTTGAGCACGATGCAGCGGTCGGAGATGCGGCGGATGACGTCCATCTCATGCTCCACGAGGACGATGGCGAGGTCCGGCATCTCCTCCCGGAAGGCGAGGAGGTCGTCCATCAGCGCCCGCGTCTCCTCATGGGTCATGCCGGCGGAGGGCTCGTCCAGCAAGAGGAGGCGCGGGGAGCCGACGAGGGCGCGGCAGATCTCGATGCGCCGCCGGTCGATCATGGTGAAGCTGCCGGCCGGCTTGAACAGATTGGCCGCGATCTGCGGGTTGAAGCGGCGGGTGAGGGCTGTCGCCCGTTCCACCAGCTCGGACAGCTGGCGGCGGAAGCGGCCGCGCAGCACGAGGGCGGAGAGTAGGCTGAGGTCGAGCCGCCCGAGCGCGCCCAGCGCGATGTTGTCGAACACCGTCTGGTCCAGCATCAGGCGCGAGCGCTGGAAGGTGCGGGCGACGCCGGCCCGGCCGATCTCCTGCGCCGAGCGGGCGAACAGGTCCTGCTCGGCGAGCTGCACCGCCCCGGCGGAGGGCTTGTAGAGGCCGGTGAGCACGTTGAAGAAGGTGGTCTTGCCCGAGCCGTTCGGCCCGACGAGGCCGATGGTCTCGCCCTTGCCGACGCGGATGTCGAGGGCGTCCAGCGCCGTCAGGCCGCCGAAGCGCATGGTGAGGCCGGAGCAGGCGAGCAGCGGGCTCATTTCGCCCCTCCCTTCACGAGCGCGGAGAAATCGCGCGCCGCGCGCGGCATGAGGCCGGACGGGCGGAAGCGCAGGATGGCGATAACCAGCAGGGCGAAGATGACGAGGCGGAATTCCTGGATCGCCTGCAGTTTCTCCGGAATGACGAGGATGACCACCGCCGCCACCACAGCGCCCCACAGATTGCCGAGCCCGCCCAGCACGAGGATGGACAGCATGATGAGGCTGTCGCCGAAATTGGCGCTGTTGGGATTCACGAAGCCGTTCATCATCCCGTAGAGGGCGCCGGCGACACCGATCATGGCGTTGCCGAGCAGGAAGGCGGTGGCCTTCCAGCGGGCGATGGAAAGGCCGAACACGCTGGCCGCCACCTCGTCCGAGCGCACCGCATCGAGCGCCACGCCCACGAACGAGGTCTCCAGCCGCCGCACCAGGAAGAAGGCGAGGCCGAACAGGGCGCAGGAGGCGAGCGCATAGGGCAGATAGAAGGAGACGTCGTAGGGCCCGATCTCGGTCATCCGGCTGAAGTCGAGGCCGAACAAAGAGAAGGATTTCACCTTCATGCCCTGCGGGCCGCCCAGCACGTCGTTCACCTCTAGGAAGGCGCGCAGCAAGAGGCCGAAGGCGATGGTGACGAGGGCGGCATAGTGGCCGCGCGTGCGCAGCACCGGCAGCAGCAGGACGAGCCCCAGCACCGCCGCCGCGAGGCCGGCGATGAGCAGGACGAGAAGGTGCGGGATGCCCGTATTCCCCAAGAGAGCTGCCACATAGGCGCCCACCGCGAAGAAGGCGGCGCCGGCGAAATTGGGCACGCCCGCAAAGGCCATCTGCAAGGTGAGGCCCGCGGCGGCAGTGGCGAAGAGGGCGACCGTTGCCATCATCAGCAGCGTGTAATGCTCCTCGCGCAGCGCGGCGGCGATGGCGAGGATGCTCACGGCGGCGGTGAGGTTCACCGTGCCGGGATGGGCGCGGCAGAGGCCGACGATGCGTCGGCCCACGGGCACTTTCTCGGCCAGCGCGAACACCGCGACGAAGGCGGCGAGCAGCGCGATCACCTGGCCCTGCTGTTCGGCATGGAGCAGGA
This sequence comes from Xanthobacter aminoxidans, assembly GCF_023571765.1. GTDB lineage: Bacteria > Pseudomonadota > Alphaproteobacteria > Rhizobiales > Xanthobacteraceae > Xanthobacter > Xanthobacter aminoxidans. The sequence goes on from NZ_JAMJXC010000005.1 coordinate 226,871, forward strand.
AGCCGCCGCCGGCGAACAGGAGGGCCACGGTGGCAGCCACGGCAAGGCGCGCGAGGCCGCCGCTGCGGGCCGTCTGCGCGGGAACGGAGGGGGCAAGGTCCGCCATGCTCATCTCACACCCGCTCGCTGGATTTCTCGGCGATGAGGCCGGTGGGGAACAGGCCGATGAGGGCGATGATGACGGCGAAGGCCACCACGTCCTTGTAGGCGCTGGTGAAGGGCAGCACGACGGTGACGAGGGTCTGCACGCCCGCGAACAGGAAGCCGCCGATGATCGGCCCGATGAGGCTGCCAAGGCCGCCCACCACCGCGCAGGCAAAGCCGATGATGCCCAGCATGACGCCCATGTTGAAGTTGATCTCCCGGTAGTAGAGCCCGAGCATCAGCCCCGCGAGGCCAGCGAGCATCGATCCCAGAGCGAAGGTGCCGAGCACGGTGCGGTTGAAGCTGACGCCCGCGAGCTGCGCCACCTCCTCGTCCTGCGCCACCGCGCGGATGGAAAGGCCAAGGCGGGTGCGGGTGATGACGAGATGGGTCGCCAGCACCACCGCGAGGCCGGCGAGGAGGATGATGACGCTGTCGATGCCGACGCTGAACGATCCCGCCTTCAGCACCCCCTCCGGCAGCAGGGCCGGGAAGGGCTTGGGATTGCCGCCGTTGGGCACGCCGAGGCGGATGGCCTCGCGCAGCACGGTGCCGGCCATGAGGGTGGCGAGCAGCACGTTCACGCCCGGCGCGTTCTTCAGCGGCAGCACCAAAAGCCGGCCGATGATGACGCCGGAGAGCGCGCCCGCCCCGAGCGCCGCGATGAGCCCCACCGCCAGCGCCAGCGGGCCGGAGAGGGTGGCGAGCGCCGCCATTAGCCCCGCCGCCCCGAAGGCGGAGAAGGCGCCCACCGTCACCACGTCGCCGTGGGAGAACTTGATCACGTCCAGCACGCCGAAGAACAGCGAGAAGCCGACCGCGACGATGGCGTAGATGGTGCCGAGCATCAGCCCGTTGAACAGGTACTGGGCGAGAAGTCCGGGGTCCATGGCGGGTCTCTCAAGGGGAGCACAGGCCGGCGCGCTGCAAGAAGGGCGCCGGGGGATTTTCTGATCGGGGCACCACCCTCGCGCCTCGGCCGACTGGAACGGAGCGCAGCGCCGTGGAAGGAGAGCCGTGGCCCAGCGCGTCACGTCGCCGAAGGCGGCTCCATTCCCCGCACCGCGGGGTGTTGCCGGCTTCGCCGACGTTTCCCCTGGACCCCGGATCGGCGCTCCACCTGCGGTGTCGCTGGTCCGGGGCACAGGGAGGGCGTCAGTTGCTCGCTGCCTTCCCCGGCAGCTTCTTGGTGCCCGTCGCATAGGCACTGTCGGGCCAGTAGACCCACTTGCCGTCCTGCGAGACATAGACGTTGGCGGAGACGATGTTCTGCCGGTGGTCGTCGAAATTGATCTCGCCCACCAGCGCCTTGTAGCCCTTGGTGGTGTTGAGGATGTCGCGCACCTTCTTGCGGTCCGGGCCGGCCTTCTCGATGGCGTCCATGATGAGGTTGGCGGCGGAGAAGGCGAACGGGCCGTAGGCGTCCGGGTCCTCGCGATAGCCGGCCTTGGCATAGGCGTCCATGAAGGCCTTGCCGTCGGCATACTTGGTCAGCGGCGCGCCGTTGTGGAACGAGACGGTGCCCTCGGCCGCCGGGCCGGCGCCCTCGATGAAGCCGGCGCTCATGATGCCGGAGACGCCGGCAAGCTGCGCCGGGATGCCGAGCCGGTCCATCTGCGAGCGCACGCGCACGCCGAGCGGGGTGAGCCCGCCGATGAACACCACGTCCGGCTTCAGCTCCTTCACCTTGGTGAGTTCGGCGGTGAAGTCCTGCTGGTCCGGCGGCACCGGGAAGGTGGCGAGGATTTCGCCGCCCTGGGGCTTCAGATTCTCTGCGAAATACTTGTTCTGGCCCTTGCCGTAATCGGTGGTGTCGTGGATGACGACGAAGGTCTTGAAGCCCTGCTTGGTGAGGAACTCCGCGGCCATCTTTCCTTCATTGATCATCGTGCCGTTGACGCGGTGGATTTCCTTGTAGTCGTTGCCGTAGGTGATCTCCGGCAGCACTGCGCCCCACACCACCACCGGCAGGCCGAAGCGGTTGTAGGTGTCCACCGTCGCGATGGCCACCGCCGAGCAGTAGTGGGTGATGCCGGCGATGATGGACTTGTCGGAGGCCGCCTTGGTGGCCACCTGAACGCCCACGTTCGGCTTGCATTCGTCGTCAAACGGCACGAGCTCGTAGGTGTATTTGGCGTCGGGCTTGGCGTTGTGCAGGTCCACGGCCAGCGACGCGGAATTGCGGCCGCCGAGGCCGGTGGCGGAATTGCCGCCGGTGAGCGGGCCGATGAAGGCGATCTTCACCGTGTCGCGGGCCAGCGCGGGCGCCGTCGCCAGCGACAGTGCGGCGAGCGCCGCGCCCGCGACATTGAGCAGTTTTCGGCGGGCAAGCATTTGATCCGTTGCCATGTGATGATCCTCTGGAAGGGTTTGTTCTGGTGAGGCCGTACGGCGCCGGTCGTTGCCGGCCCCGGTCGAGGAAAAATCAGGCCGCGCCATCGGCGAAGAGCATGTCCGCCGTGGGGTCGAGCGCCCCGTCCTCGGCGGCGCGGGCGATAGCCGCGCCTTCGGAGAAATAGGCCGGCTCGCGGGCGGAGCGGTCCACCTCCAGGTGGAACACGTCGAAGCGGTTGTAATAGCCCACCACGTCATGGAACTGCTTGGGCTCCACGCAGCGGGCGGTATCGATCTCGGCGTAGAGGATGCCTTCGTGCTCGCCCAGCACCTCGCCCACCACCTGCGAGGTGGGATCGAGCACCATGGAGATGCCACGCGGGGAATTGTCCATCACGTCGAGGCTCGCCTTCCCCATGCTGCCCATGGCCTCGCGCATGGCGGCATCGACGAAGCCGGAGGCGACGATGTTGAACACCTTGGCCTCGAAGGCATGAGCGCCGGCGCGGATCTCTATGGCGCGCTTCAGGTCATAGGCGCCATCCTCCTCCGGGGGACGGGTCGGCCAGATCGGCGGATAGGAGGAGATGTGCACCTGCTCCCCCTGCGCCATCAGGGCATAGCGCGCGAGGGGATTGGTGTTCTCTCCGCAGATCAGCATGCCGACCCGGCCGATCTCGGTGGCGGTGACGCGCAGGCCGCGCGCGTCGCCGTTCGCCCACACCAGCTTCTCGTAGAAGGTGGGGACGAGCTTCCGGTGGTGGTTGAGGATCGCGCCGTCCGGCCCGATCAGCACGTTGGAATTCCAGATGCAGCCGACGCTCGCGTCGGTGCCCTCGGTGAAGCCGAGGGAGACGTGCACGCCATGCCGGCGCGCCGCCATGCGGATGGTGCGGATGGCGCCGTCCGAGAGCTTCTGCGCCTCAGCAACCAGCGCGCGGAAGAAGCCGTGATTGTAGATAGGCGCCTGCAGCGCCGCCCACACCGGAAAGCCCGGCAGGAAGGATTCCGGGAACACCACCAGCGCGGCGCCGTTGGCGGCGGCCTCGGCGATGAGGTCGCAGGCCTTCTCGGCGGTCTTGTCCGCATCGAGGAAGACGGACGAGGCGTGGCAGGCGGCGGCCTTGAAGCGGGGATATTGGACGGTCATCGGGCTCTTCTGCCAGTGGGGCGGCGGTGGGTACGCCGGCTCATGATGGCGTGGTGTCCCGTGCGCGGAAGGGCGCAAATGTGCAGGGGCACTTGCGCATATTCCTATGCGGCAGGTGTGGGCGCGGTTCCCGGACCGGTGCCGGGGGTGCTTTGCCTCGACAGGGCGCAATTGCCCGGCTGCGCGCCGCCTGCGGATGAGGCGCGGTGCGCAAAGGATGGCCTTCGGGCCGACCATCGCCCTCTTTGCGCACCGCGCCTTGCACGATTTCCGATGGCGCGGCGAGGTTCGGGGGCGGCCAATATCCGCGTGGCGCGGCCAAGCGCCCCGCCTTCGCCCATTGCCTTGCGGGAAGCGGCGAAGAATGATCCTTGCGAAAAATGAGCGCGTCGCCGGTTCGGGCTGTAACGTTCGGATGGGTGCATGCGAACTGACCCTCGGGAACGTGTAGATGGACGACCGCGAACTGCGGTGGGCGCAATTGATGCGGAGCGCGCTTGCCGGCGATGGCGCGGCCTATGAGCACTTGCTCCGTGAGCTGGCGCCCGCGCTGCGCATGGTGGTCCAGCGCCGCCTTGTCCGCCTTGGCGCGCCCACGGCGGAGACGGAGGACATTGTGCAAGAGACCCTGCTGGCGGTGCATCTGAAGCGGCACACCTGGCGCACCGAGGACCCCCTCGGGCCCTGGCTTTGGACCATCGCCCGCAACAAGATGGTGGACCATCTGCGCCGCCGGGGGCGGCGGGTGGAGGTGCCGGTGGAGGATTTCGCCGAATTCCTCCCGGCGCCGGAGGAGCGGCCCGACACCGGGGCCATGGAGGTGGAACAGCACCTGGCCCTGCTGCCGCAGAAGCAGCAGGCGGTGCTGCGCTCGGTGGCGGTGGAGGGCGCCTCCGTCGCCGAGACGGCGGAGCGGATGCGCATGACGCCCGGCGCGGTGCGCGTGGCGCTGCATCGCGCCTTTGCGAGCCTTTCGGCCCGCCTGAGGGAGGAGTGAAGGAACGACGTGAAGACCGATGACCTCATACGCGCCCTCGCCGCCGACGCGCGGCCGGTGCGCAGCTTCAGGAGCACGCTGGCGCTGGCGCTTGTCGTCGGCGTCGTGGCGGCGGCGTGCGTCTTCGCCCTGCGTCTTTCGCCGCGGCCGCATCTTCTGACGCAACTGGTGGAATGGCGCCTCGCCTTCAAGTTCGCGGTGACGCTCACGCTCGCCGCATCGGCGGTGGTGCTGGCGCTGCGCCTGTCGCAACCCGGCGCGCCGGTGGGACGGGCAGCGCGGGCCCTGCTGGTGCCGGCCCTCCTGCTTGCGGCGGGTGTTGCGTCCGAGCTGGTGACGACGCCCGCGAGCCAGTGGCGGCACGAACTCGTCGGCCGTTACGCCATCTATTGCACGACGCTCATTCCGATGATCGCCGCCCCGGCATTGGGCGCGCTCCTGCTCGCCCTGCGGCGCGGCGCCCCCACCCACCCGACGCTGGCCGGCGCCGCCGCGGGCCTCGCTGCGGGCGGCATCGGCGCCGCGCTTTACGCCCTCCATTGCGTGGACGATTCCCCGCTGTTCGTCCTCGCCTGGTACAGCATCGCGGTGGCGGTGGTGACGGCGGTGGGCGCGCTCGTGGGTAGCCGATTGCTGCGCTGGTAGGGCAGGGGCTCCGGTTCCCGCGCCGCCGTTGCCGCGGGTTGCGAGCGGGCGGCTCTTCGGCGGCCGGCGCCGCCGCCCGTCACTGTTGCCCTTTGGTCGCTTGCCGGCTCCGTCTTCCGCCTGCCGTTCCGTCACCGCCTAGACCGCGCCACGGCGCTTAGCTACCCCTAATTGCAACTCTGGTCAGGGAGAGTTGCGGTCATGGCGGCGAAGGCGAAAACCGGCTTCAGCGGGCTCGATAGGAGCAAGACGCTGGCGGAGAACACGGTGAATGCGGGTCCGGTGGTGCTGGATTCGAATGTGACGTTTACGGCGTCATCGCCTGATATTTTCACCCAAGGATACTTTCTTGTCGATGTTGCCAATTTTGGTGGGAATGACCATTTCTACCTTAAAGAGGGTGGGGGGATAAAGGTCGTTTACGGACAAGACTTTGGATCTGTTTATTATAATGATGTGCTGGTCGGAACAGTCACGTCAGGCGGTCCGTACATATCGGTCACTCTTGAGCCGAACGTAACAGCAGAATCTATGACCGCTATGGCGAGGGCGGCGAGGGCGGTGTCATATTACTACGATGGCGACGCGCCCTCAGCGTTCGGTCGCGTCGTCACTTATAGAGTTTTAAACTCGTCCGGCGCGGATACCTCAGCCACCATGCTGCTCAAGCTGAAGCCTGAGAATGACCTGCCCGTGTTCTCCGGCCTCGACGCCCAGTCGGTCCATTCCGCCTCGCAGGCGACTGCCGGTGTGGTCATCGACGCCGACGTCCATGTCGCCAACCCCGACCTCACCGGCTTCAAGGGCGGCAAGCTCGCAGTCCATCTCGCCGGCGCGACCGCGACCGATCAGCTTTATCTGTCGGATGGGCATTTCAGCATCACCTGCAAGAAGCTCTATCTCGATGGAAAGCAGGTCGGCACGGTCTCGGCCGATGGACACAACGGGCACGACCTCGCCTTCACCTTCTCCGCCGCCATTTCCGATGCGCAGGCGAGCCAACTCGCCGAGCAGGTCTCCTATCGCTCCACCGCCGCCTCCGCCCCGAGCGGCGCGCGGGACGTGACCTTCACCGTCACCGACGCCGAGAAGAGTTCGACGAGCGCGCATGTCGCGCTGGGTTTCGAAGCGGACGCTCCGACCCTTCTCTCCGCCAATGCCATGGTCTCCGACCCCTTCGCGACCCTGAAGGCGGCCGCGTCGGGCGCGCCGGACGATCTCTCCGCCGTGTTCGCCACGCTGGAGGCGCGGGCGGCGGGGTTGCTGGAGGCGGCGTCGCACGCCCATGGGGCGCTCGCCATGGATCACCTGCCGGACCTCCATCTGCCGGCGGCGGTCGCCGACTATCTCGAGGCCATCGGTTCATCCATTCTCGACCATGCGCAGTCGGCGCATCCCGCGCTGGTGCACGAGCTGTCCGACCGGGCGGCGGCGCTGGCGGCGCATGTGCATGACGTGCTTCATCCCGTGCACGGGAGCGCGGACGCGCTGATCTGATCCGCGGCCGGCAGCAGCCGATGCTCTTGCCAGAACGGCGCGGGCCGTGCCCATCTAGGGCGCGGCTGTTCCGGGCGGGAGGCAGGCGATGTCGCAAGGCGAGGGCCGGGTCGGGGCGCGGGACAGAGGCGGCTTTGATCGCCGCAGCCTGCTGAAAGGCGCGGCGGCACTCGCCGCCGCCGGGGGTATCGCTTCGGGCGCACGGGCCGCGGCCGGCGGGCTCATTGATGCACACAGCCACAGCTGGGGCGGCGATCTCTCCCGCTATCCCATGGTCAACGGCCAGACGGCACGCGACCGCGATCCGCCGGACTACGACATCGACACCGTGCTGGCGCGGGAGGCGGCCATCGGGGTGTCGCGGGTCGTGCTGGTTCAGCACATCGGCTATTTCGGTTTCGACAGCTCCTATCTGACGGATGCCGCGCGGGCGCACCCCGGCACCTTCGCGGTGGTGGGCGCGGTGGACGATCGGCGGGCCGACGCGCCGGAGGCCATGCAGGCGGCCAAGACGGCGGGCGTGAAGGGGGTCCGCCTGAGGGGCGTCAATACCGCCTCCTGGCTCACCTCTTCGGTGATGGCCACCATCTGGGCGACGGCGGCGGAAGAAAACCTCGTGCTGTGCCCGCTCCTGCGCGACAGCCCGGATATGAGCGACGACGCGCTCGTGCATGTGGCCGAGATGTGCCGGCGCTACCCCGCGACGAATGTCTGCCTCGACCACATGGCCCATGTGAAGCCCGGCGACACCCGGCAGCTGGACAGGCTTCTGGCGCTTTCCGCCTTTCCGGGCGTGACGGTGAAGGTCTCCGGCCTCAACAAGTATGACACGCCTCCCTACGACCGGGTGATCCCGCAATTCGTCGCCCTCCTCGCCGCCTTCGGCGCCGGCCGGCTGATGTGGGGCAGCGACATGCCGGTGCTGGAGCGCGAGCCGCCCAACACCCTCCAGGCGGCTTTCGATTTCATCGCCCGCCGCGCGCCCCTCGACGATCAACAAAGGGACTTTCTGCTGCGGGGAACGGCCGAGCGGGTGTTCTTCGGCGGATAGGGGCTGCGCGCCCAGGTTGTGTGGGGAGGGGTGGCGTAGTTTTACCTAGCGTCATTTCCGGTTTTTCTCTGTAATTCGACGAATGCGGCAAGACGAACCGAGCCGTTGGTTGCGTCATCCTCATCTTCGCTGGTATTCTCGCAGCCTTCGGGACACGAACACACGCAGGGTGGGATGCGGGGCGGGGCAGGCAGTGAGGCGCGTGACCGCGCGGCCGGATGGGCCGGACGCGCACACGCGGCTTTGCGCCTTCCGGTCGTCCTGCGCCTTCCCGTTGCGTTGCGTCTGCTTTTCGTCGTCCTGATCCTCGTCAACGGTGTCGCCACCTTCGTTCAGGCCGGCAATGCCGCGGGCCTCAGGTGGAATGCGGTCGAGGTCGACGGGCTCGTCGCCGCTGGCCTGCTGTGCGAGCACGAGAGCGGGCAGGCGGGCTCTTCCGCCCCCGATCAATCCCCCGCCCATCCCTGCTGCGCGGATTGCATCGCCTGTCCCTGTGCCGACGGGATGCTGGCGCCGCCGCCGACGCCGGTCGCCCTCGGTGCCGTGGGCAGATTCCACATGGTGCGTGCCGATCTTCCGGCCGTCCAGCTCGCCACCCAATTTCCCTTCAAGCGCGGGCCGCCGCCGCGCGCACCTCCCCACCTCGTGACCGCCGTCAAGGCCGCCTGAACCGGCGCGCGAGCGCGCGCCTTCGGTTTCTCACGAGGATTTTTCATGACCCGGCTTCACAGTGCCGTCAGCCTTTGCGCGCTGACCGGCCTTCTTCTCGCTGCGCATCCGCCCTCCGCGCACGCCCATGGAATCGCGGGCGACCGCGTGTTCCCGGCGACCCTCACCTTCGACGATCCGGCCGTGGCCGATGAGCTCGCTCTGCCTACCGTGCAATATCTGAAGGATAGCGACGGCGTCGGCGGCACCGGCTATTCGTTCGAATATGCCAAGACCATCACCCCGTGGCTCGGCATCTCGGTCGAAAGCGGCTGGCTGCAGAATACCCCCGGCCATTCGGGCTTCGACAATATCGAGACGACGCTGAAATGGATGCTCCTCAACAATGCGGAGCATGAATTCATCTTCTCGGTGGGCCTCAGCATCGAATGGGGTGGCACCGGCAATTCCAAGGTGGTGGACAGCTACACCACGGTGTCGCCCAACCTCTATTTCGGCAAGGGCTTCGGCGATCTGCCGGACAGCCTCGCCTTGCTCCGCCCCTTCGCCATCACCGGCCAGCTGGGCTATGGCCTGCCCACCCAGCTCACCGATCCGCTGACCTTCGAATCCAACCCGCGTGTGCTCACCTGGGGCCTGTCGCTGCAATACAGTCTGCCCTACCTCAACCAGAATGTGCGCGAGATGACCGGGCAGCCGGATTTCATCAAGCAGCTCACCCCCATCATCGAAGCGAGCTTCCAGTCGCCGGTCTCCAACATCGGCGACGGTGCGCGCATCACCACGGGCACCATCAATCCCGGTGTCATCTGGTCCAATGGCGCGGTGCAGGTGGGCCTTGAGGCGCTCATTCCCATCAATGCCCAGAGCGGCAGCCATGTGGGCGTGATCGGCCAGCTGCATTTCTTCCTGGACGACATCTTCCCGAACGGCATCGGAAAGCCTCTCTTTCCCTGAACGTCCGTTCCTTCCCTGATCCCCTTTTCGAGAGATCCATCATGAAGCGCATCGCAACCCTCGTCGCCGCGGCCGCCCTCGGCCTCCTGTCCGCCTCCGCCGCCTTCGCCCATGCCCATCTGGAAAAGGCGGTGCCGGGCGTCGGCGCCACCGTTTCCGCCGGCCCCAGCGAGGTCCGCCTCGTCTTCAGCGAGGCGGTGGAGCCCCGCTTTTCCTCCATCGTCGTCACCCGCGCGGACGGCTCGGCCGTGGCCTCCGGCGCGGCGGCCGATGCCTCCGATCCCAAGGCGCTGGTGCTGAAGCTGGGGGCGGCGCTGCCGGCCGGCAGCTACAAGGTGCAGTGGAAGATCGTCTCCGTTGACACCCACAAGACCGAGGGCAGCTTCGGCTTCCAGGTCGGCAAATAGTGGACGTGTTTCCCCTCATCCTCGCCGCACGCTTCGTGCATTTCGCGGCGGGGCTGGTGCTGCTCGGTGCGCCGCTGTTCGTGTTCACCGCCGTTCCGGCGTGGGCCGGGGCAGCGGGCGCCTCGGCCGTGCGGGCGGCGGAGCGGATGGCTTTGCTCGCGCTGCCGGTCGCGCTCGTCTCCGCCCTCGTGTGGGCGGGGGCGTCGCTGGTGGACATCACCGGCACGCCAGCGAGCCTAGCCGACCCGAGCCTCGTCTCCGGCTTCCTGCTGGAAACCGGGTTCGGCCGGGCCATGGCGTTCCGGCTTGTCGTGCTCGTGTTGGCCGCGCTCGCGGCGCTTGCCCTGCGCGGACGGCGGCGGCTGGCGGCGATCGTGGCGGCGGGGGGGGTGCTGATGGCGAGCGAAAGCCTGCTCGGCCATCCCGGTGCCGCCGAAGGGGCGCGGGCGGTGATGCTGGTGGCGGTGCATGCCGTCCATGGCACGGGTGCGGCGGTGTGGATCGGCGGGCTGCTGCCGCTCATCGTGCTGCTGGACGGCTGGGCGAAAGCGCCTGATGAAGCCGGAAAGGCGCCGGGCGCCGTGCTGCGGCGGTTCTCCTGCGTCGGCATCGGGGCGGTGCTGATGGTGGGCTTTGGCGGTAGCCTTGCCGCGATCCTGCACATCGAGACGCCAGCCGCGCTGCCGGGGACGATCTACGGGCGCATCGTTTTGCTGAAGGCGACGATGTTCGCCGGCCTCGTCTGCCTCGCCTTGCGCAACCGGCATATCGCCCTGCGCCTCGCCCGCTCGGACGCACGGGGCGCGGACCTTGCGCGCATCGCGATGAACAGCCGGCTGGAGGTGGCGCTGGCCCTTGTCGCCGTCTTCCTCGCGGCGCTGCTGGGCATGAGCGATCCGCAGCTTTAGCCGGGTCGGCTCACTCCGGCTCCGCGAGGCGATAGCCGACGCCGGTCTCGGTGCGGATGTAGCGGGGCTTTTCGGGGTTATCCTCCAGCTTCTGCCGGAGCTGGCGGACATAGACGCGCAGATATTGCAGATCGTGCATCTCGCCCCACACCTGCGAGAGCAGATAATGGTGGGTCAGAACCTTGCCCGCATGTTGCACCAGCACCCGCAGGATGGCGTATTCCTTGGGTGAGAGCTTCACCTCCCGGTCCTTCACCTTCACGATCCGCCGCACCAGATCCACCGAGAGGTCGCCCACCACGAACAGGGGCTTCTCGCCCTGCTGCTGGAGGCGGTGGCGCAGAGCGACGCGGATGCGGGCGACCAGCTCGTTCATGCCGAAGGGCTTGGTGACGTAATCATCCGCCCCCGCCTCCAGCGCCTCCACGATGCCGGGTTCGTCGGTGCGGCTGGAGAGGATGATGATGGGGCAGGTCAGCCCCTCCTCGCGCCAGCGGCGCAGCAGGTCGCGGCCGGGAATGTCGGGCAGGCCGAGGTCGAGGATGACGAGATCGGGCGCGCCCGCGGCCATGAGCGCCAGTGCCTCGGCGCCGGTGGCGGCGCTCTCCACCCCGTAGCCCTGCGTCGGCAGGCCGGTGGCGAGCAGGCGGCGGATGGCGGGTTCGTCGTCCACCACGAGGAGCTTCACGGCCGCGCTCACGGGGCCGCCTCCAGCATGGGGGCGAGCGCCCGCGCCGGCAGGTCGATGGTGAAGACGGCGCCGGAACGGTCGGCCCGGTTGGCCACGGCGATGGTGCCGCCCAGGGCTTCGATGAAGCCCCGGCAGATGGCGAGGCCGAGCCCGGTGCCCGCGCGCACCTGATCCTGCTTGCGGGCGCGGAAGAACTTGTCGAACACCTTGTCAACATCCTCGTCCGGGATGCCCGGCCCCTCGTCCAGCACCTGCAACGTCACATGTCCATTCTCGGCCCAGCCGTGCAGGGAGACGAGGGAGCCGGCGGGCGCGTATTTCGCGGCATTGTCGAGGAGGTTGAACAGCGCCTGCTCGAACAGCACCGGATCGACGTTCAGCATGGGCAGGTCCGGCGCAAGGTCGATCTCCACCCGGTGGTCCTTGAGGATGGAGGCCGCCCGCCGCATGGCGCTGCCGACGATCTCGGCGAGGTCATTGGGCGAGGCATTGGGCACGATGGCCCCGGATTCGAGCCGCGTCATGTCGAGCAGATTGGCGATGAAGCGGTTGAGCCGCAACGCCTCCTCCTCGATGGTCGCCAGCATCTCGCCGCGCTGCTCCTCGGTGAGGGCGGCGGCGAAGCTCCTCAAGGTGCCCGCCGCGCCGAGAATGGAGGCGAGCGGGGTCTTTAGGTCGTGGGAGATGGAGGTGAGCAGGGCCGAGCGCAGCCGGTCGGTCTCGGCATCGAGCCGCGCCTTCTCCACGTCGGAGACGAGGTTCGCCCGCTCCACGGCCAGCGCCGCCTGATCGGCGAGGGCGTCGAGCAGGCGGCGTTCCTCGGGTGAGAGGGGCGGGCCTTCCTTGTCCTTGTCGATGCCCACCACGCCCACCGCCCCGCGCCCCGTGTGCATGGGCAGGAACAGGCGGCGCGCGCCGGGCAGCGTGTCCGCGCCGCGGCCGGCGGGGCGGTTGTTCTCATAGGTCCAGTTGGCGGCGGCAAGATCCGCCGCGTCGATGGCGTCTTCCGGGGGGTAGCCGGCCTTCACGGTGAGCGCGCCATCCTCCGGCAGCAGCATCACCACACGCACCTTCAGCATGGAGGCGATCTGGAAGGCGGTGGCCCAGAGAAGATCGTCGAGGCTCACCGCGCTCGCGAGCTTCTTGGAGAAGAGATAGAGGTCCTCCGTCGTCTTCGCCCGCGCCCGCGCGGCGAGCGCCTGCCCGCGCACCCGCGCCGTGAGATTGCTGGCGATGGCCGCCACCACCAGGAAGAAGAACAGCGCGATCACGTTTTCCGGATCGGCGATGGTGAAGGTGTAGAGCGGCGGGATGAAGAAGAAATTGAACGCCAGCATGGCGGCGACCGAGGTCGCCAGCGCCGGCCACAGGCCGGAGCGCACGGCACTCACCAGCACGGCGGTGAGGAAGACGAGGGCGACGTTCTGCAACCCCAGCAGCCGTTGCAGGGCGACGCCGACGAGGGTCGCGGCGGCGACGAGGACCGCGCCCTCCGCATAGGCCCGCACCTCCCGGCGCACCGGCAGCGGGGCGACCGCGCGCGCCTCCTCCGATGCCGGCGGCCCGGCATCGCCGGCGATCACATGGACGGAGATGTTGCCGGAGCGGCGCACGAGGTCGTGCACCACCGAGCCGTGCAGAATCTCGAACCAGCGCGAGCGGTCCGACTTGCCGATGACGATCTGGGTGACGTTGGCGGAGCGGGCATAGCCGAGCACGTCGTCGGCGATGTGCGCGCCGCCGGGCACGGTGACGGCCTCCGCCCCCAGCCGCTCGGCGAGGCGCAGCACCTCGGCGATGCGGTCGCGCTCGGTGTCGCCGAGCTGGAAGCTGCGCTGGGTCTCCACATAGAGCGCCACCCACGGCGCGCGCAGCCGGTCGGCGAGGCGCTTGGCGTAGCGCACGAGGGCCGCGCAGCGCTTGTCCTCGCTGATGCAGACCAGCACCCGCTCGCCCGCCGCCCACGGGCCGGAGATGGCATGGGCGCGCATGTGGCTGAGCAATTGCTCGTCCACCCTTTGGGCGGTGCGGCGCAGGGCCAGCTCGCGCAAAGCGGTGAGGTTGCCGGGGGAGAAGTAGTTGTCCACCGCGCGCCGGGCGGTGTCGGGCACGTAGACCTTGCCGTCGTGCAGGCGCTGGATGAGATCGGAGGGGGTGATGTCGATCACCTCGATCTCGTCGGCGCGGTCGATGATGGCGTCGGGCACCGTCTCGCGCACGCGGATGCGGGTGATCTGCGCCACCACGTCGTTCAGGCTCTCCACATGCTGGATGTTCAGCGTGGAATAGACATTGATGCCGGCGGCGAGCAGTTCCTCCACGTCCATGTAGCGCTTGGCGTGGCGGCTGTCGGGGGCGTTGGTGTGGGCCAGCTCGTCCACCAGCACCAGGTCGGGCTTGCGGGCGAGGATGGCGTCGAGGTCCATCTCCTCCAGCTGCCGGCCCTTGTAGGAGACCCTGCGGCGGGGGACGATCTCGAAGCCCTCCACCAGCGCCTGCGTCTCGCGCCGGCCGTGGGTTTCCACCACGCCGATCACCACGTCGGCGCCTTCCTTCAGGCGGGTGCGGCCGGAGGCGAGCATCTCGTAGGTCTTCCCGACGCCGGGGGCGGCGCCGAGGAAGATCTTCAACTGGCCACGGCTCTCCCGCTGCGCCTCCTTCAGGAGGGCGTCCGGCGAGGGGCGGTGGTCGCTCTCGCGCTCTTCGGGCATTGCCGTCTCCCGGCCGGGCCGCTCAGGTCCCGCCTGTTCTATTTTGCGCCGGCGAAGCGGTCCAGCGCGAGATTGAGGGCAAGCACATTCACCTTGGGCTCGCCGAGGAGGCCGAAGGTGCGCTCGCTCGTCTCGTGCGCCACCAGCCGGCGCAGCACGTCCTCATTGAGGCCGCGCGCCTTGGCGATGCGCGGCACCTGGAACAAGGCGGCCTCCGGCGAGATGTCCGGGTCGAGCCCCGAGGCGGAGGTGGTGACGAGATCCACAGGCACGGCCGCGCCGGGATTCTCGGCCTTCAGCGCCGCCATGTCGCCCTTCACCCGCTCCATGAGGGCGGGGTTGGTGGGGCCGAGGTTCGATCCCATGGAATTGGCCGCATTGTAGGGCTGCGGCACGGTCTTCGAGGCATCCGCCGGATCGGCGCCGGTGGTGGCGGAGGGGCGGCCGTGGAAGTAGCGGTCGGACGTGAAATTCTGCCCGATGAGGGCGGAGCCGACCACGGTGCCGTTCTTCTCGATGAGGCTGCCATTGGCCTGCGACGGGAAGACGAGCTGCGCGGCGCCGGTCATGGCGAAGGGGTAGGCGAGGCCGGTGATCCCCGTCAGCAGGACGATGAGGACGAAGGCGGGGCGAAGAGTGTTGAGCATGATCTATCTCCCTGGAGCCGTGGCGCCTGCCTTCACCTGCGTCATGCCCGGGCTTGTCCCGGGCATCCACGTCGTGCCGCTGGTGCGCTGCTCGATTTGCGGGCGCCCGGCCGCCGGACGTGGATGGCCGGGACAAGCCCGGCCATGACGGCGTAAGGGAGAAGGGAGGCGTGCTCCTTTTCAGACGTTCAGACGAGGTGCAGGGTGGTGACGGCCACGTCGATGATCTTGATGCCGGCGAACGGCACCACGATCCCGCCGAGGCCATAGATGAGCAGGTTCCGCTTGAGCAGCGCCGCCGCGCCGATGGGCCGGAACTTCACGCCCTTCAGCGCCAGCGGAATGAGTGCGATGATGATGAGGGCGTTGAAGATGATGGCCGAGAGGATGGCGCTCTGCGGCGAGGCCAGCCCCATCACGTTCAGCGCGCCGAGCTGCGGGTAGAAGGCGACGAACATGGCCGGGATGATGGCGAAATACTTCGCCACGTCGTTGGCGATGGAGAAGGTGGTGAGCGAGCCGCGCGTCATCAGCAGCGCCTTGCCGATCTCCACGATCTCGATGAGCTTGGTGGGGTCGCTGTCGAGGTCCACCATGTTGCCGGCCTCGCGGGCGGCCACCGTGCCGGTGTTCATGGCGACGCCCACATCCGCCTGGGCGAGGGCCGGGGCGTCGTTGGTGCCGTCGCCGCACATGGCGACCAGCTTGCCCTTGGCCTGTTCGTCGCGGATGAGCTTCAGCTTCGCCTCGGGGGTGGCCTCGGCGAGGAAGTCGTCCACACCCGCCTCGGCGGCGATGGCGGCGGCGGTGAGCGGGTTGTCGCCGGTGATCATCACCGTGCGGATGCCCATGCGGCGCAGCTCGGCGAAGCGCTCGCGGATGCCGCCCTTCACGATGTCCTTGAGATAGACGACGCCCAGCACCTTGCCGTCGCGGGCCACGGCCAGCGGCGTGCCGCCGGCCTTGCCGATCTCCTCGGCGATGGCCTGCACCTCGCGCAGCGTCTCCGGAGAGACGGGACGCACGGCCGAACCGGGGGACTGGAGATCCTTCAGGATGGCATCCACCGCGCCCTTGCGGATCACGGTGCCGTCCACGTCCACGCCGCTCATGCGGGTCTGGGCGGTGAAGGGCACGAAATGGGCGTTGAGGGTCGCCATGTCGCGGCCGCGGATGGCGTATTTCTCCTTCGCCAGCACCACGATGGAGCGGCCCTCCGGCGTCTCGTCGGCGAGCGAGGCGAGCTGTGCCGCGTCCGCCAGCTCCTGCGGGCTCACGCCACGCACGGGGCGGAATTCCGCCGCCTGCCGGTTGCCGAGCGTGATGGTGCCGGTCTTGTCGAGGAGCAGGGTGTCCACGTCGCCCGCCGCCTCCACCGCGCGGCCGGACATGGCGAGCACGTTGAAGCGCACGAGGCGATCCATGCCGGCGATGCCGATGGCCGAGAGCAGCGCGCCGATGGTGGTGGGGATCAGCGTCACGAACAGCGCGACCAGCACGACCACGGAGATGGTGCCCCCCGCATAGGCGGCGAAGCTGGGGATGGAGGCGGTGGCGAAGACGAAGATCAGCGTCATGCCCGCGAGCAGGATGTTGAGGGCGATCTCGTTCGGCGTCTTCTGCCGCTCGGCGCCCTCCACCAGGTGGATCATGCGGTCGAGGAAGGTGGAGCCCGCCGCTGCCGTGATGCGTACCTTGATGTGGTCGGAGATGACCGTGGTGCCGCCGGTAACGGCCGAGCGGTCGCCGCCGCTCTCACGGATCACCGGCGCGCTCTCGCCTGTTATGGCCGCCTCGTTGACCGAGGCGACGCCTTCCACCACCTCGCCGTCGGAGGGGATCACATCGCCCGCCTCCACCAGCACCACGTCGCCGACTTTCAGCGACGTGCCGGGCACCTCCCGCCAGTCATTGCCGGAGCCGGTGAGGAGCTTCGCCTGCGTCTCCGTGCGGGTGCGGCGGAGCGAATCCGCCTGCGCCTTGCCGCGCCCTTCCGCCACCGCCTCGGCGAAATTGGCGAACAGCACGGTGAACCACAGCCACAGGATGATCTGGAAGGAGAAGCCGAGGCCGCTCCCGCCGGTGGCGAGGTCACGCACGAAGAGGACGGTGGTGAGGAGGGCGACCACCTCCACCACGAACATCACCGGGTTCTTCACCATCGCGCGCGGATCTAGCTTCTTGAACGACGCGCCGATGGCCGGCACCAGGATGGCCGGGTCGAGGATGCTGCTGGAACGGGGCTTGGCCATTTATGGCTCCCGATAGATCAGGGTGTGCCGACAACGAGCACCACCATCTGGATGGCGGCGACGAGGACGAAGGCGGCGAGGGTCACGAGGAGAATGAGTTCGGAGGTGCGCAGGGCCGGAGCCCGCGCGTGCAGGGTGCGGCGTGCCATCTCAGCCCCCGAAGGTCTGGCCGGCCACGGCCGCGAGGTGCTCCACGATCGGCCCGAGCGCGAGCGCCGGGAAGAAGGTGAGGCCGCCGACGATGAGGATGACGCCCACCAGCAGGCCGACGAACAGCCCGCCATGGGTGGGGAAGGTGCCCGCCGAGGCCGGCACTGTCTTCTTCGCCGCCAGCGATCCCGCCAGCGCCATGGCCGGCACGATCATCATGAAGCGGCCGATGAACATGGAGACGGCCAGCGTCACGTTGTAGAAGGGCGTGTTGGCGGAAAGCCCCGCGAAGGCCGAGCCGTTGTTCGCCGTCGCCGAGGTGAAGGCGTAGAGGATCTCGGAGAAGCCGTGCGGGCCGGGATTGCTGATGGCCGCCACCGTTCCCGGCAGCACCGTCGCGACCGCGGTCCAGCCGAGCATCATCAAAGGCAGGACGAGGATGGCGAGCATGGCCATCTTCACTTCCTTGGCCTCGATCTTCTTGCCGGCATATTCGGGCGTGCGGCCCACCATGAGGCCGGCCACGAACATGGCCACCACCACGAACAGCAGCATGCCGTACATGCCCGCGCCCACGCCGCCGACGATGATCTCGCCCAGCTCCATGTTGATGAGCGGGATCATGCCGCCCAGCGCCGTGAAGCTGTCATGCATGGCATTCACCGCGCCGCAGGAGGCGGCGGTGGTGATGACGGCGAACAGGGCGGACGCGACGATGCCGAAGCGCACCTCCTTGCCTTCCATGTTGCCGCCGGTGAGGCCCAGCGCATTCAGCCCCGGCGTGCCTGACGCTTCCGCCCAGTAGGTGACGGCGACGCCCGCGACGAAGATGACGCCCATGGCGGCGAGGATCGCCCAGCCCTTGCGCTCGTCGCCCACCATGCGGCCGAACACGTTGGTGAGGCCGGCACCCAGCGCGAAGATGGAGATCATCTGCACGAAGTTGGAGAGCGCGGTGGGGTTCTCGAACGGGTGGGCGGCATTGGCGTTGAAGAAGCCGCCGCCATTGGTGCCGAGCATCTTGATGGCCACCTGCGAGGCCACGGGGCCGACCGCGATGGTCTGCTTCGCGCCTTCGAGCGTCGTCGCATCCACATAGGGGCCGAACGTCTGCGGGATGCCCTGCCACACCAGGAACAGGGTGTAGGGGATGCAGAGCGGCAGCAGCACGTAGAGGGTGCAGCGGGTGACATCCACCCAGAAATTGCCCACCGTCTGCGCCGAGGCGCGGGAGAAGCCGCGGATCAGCGCCACCGCCAGCGCGATGCCGGTGGCGGCGGAAAGGAAGTTCTGGTGGGTCAGCCCCAGCATCTGGGCGAGATAGCTCAGCGTGCTCTCGCCGCCGTAGTTCTGCCAGTTGGTGTTGGTGAGGAAGCTGATGGCCGTGTTCAGCGACAGGTCCGGCGGCACCGCCGCCATCTCCTGCGGGTTCAGCGGCAGCAGGTCCTGGAGGCGCAGGATGGCATAGAGGATCAGGAAGCCGCCGACATGGAACACCAGCATGGCGAGGGTGTAGCCGAGCCACGTCTGCTCGCGCTTCGGGTCCACGCCGGCGAGGCCGTAGAGGGCGCCTTCCACCGGGCGCAGGACAGGGGAGAGGAAGGTGCGCTCGCCCGCGAACACGCGGGTCATGTAGCCGCCGAGCAGCGGCGTCAGCGCAAGGATGATCGCGCAGAACAGGGCGATCTGGATCCAGCCGTTGGGAGTCATCGGGGGCCTCCTCAGAACCGCTCGGGCTTCAGGAGCGCGAGTGTGA
The DNA here is from genome assembly GCF_023571765.1 of Xanthobacter aminoxidans. Taxonomy (GTDB): domain Bacteria; phylum Pseudomonadota; class Alphaproteobacteria; order Rhizobiales; family Xanthobacteraceae; genus Xanthobacter; species Xanthobacter aminoxidans. Next base: position 245,837 of record NZ_JAMJXC010000005.1, read on the forward strand.
GGTAGAAGAGGAGGCCCACGGTGATGAGGCCTCCCAGTGCGAAATCGAGGGTCATTGGAGTTTCCTTCGATACGGCCGCGTTCGCGGCCTGTATTCGGCCGCCTCTAGAGCCGCTCGCAGGCGTAGCCGTAGCCGATGGCCAGGGCGAAAAGCCCTGCCGCCAGGGCGAGCATCAGAATGTCGAGCATGGTGACGTTGGTCTCGCAGAAGTGTCGGGCCGCGAAGACGCGGGAAGACCTGCGTCGCGGTCGGCCGCAGCGCCGGGAACCTTTTGCCCGGCCGCTGCTCAGCGATGGGAAGGTGTCACCTTGCGCATAAAGATTCGAGACGGGCCGCAATGGGCCGAAATAAAAATCGCATAAAGAAAAGAGCGGTGGCGGAGGCCTGCGCAAAAGCAAAAAGGGCGCCCGTGGGGGCGCCCTTCGCATGGGTTCAGTCGGTTGCCCCTAGTGAGCGTGACCGAGATAGGCGGCGCGCACGGCGGCGTCGTTGCGCAGGGCTTCGGCCGGGCCTTTCGCGGCGACGCGGCCGTTTTCCAGCACATAGCCGAAGTCGGCCACCTCCAGCGCGGCGGCGGCGAACTGCTCCACCAGCAGCATGGTGATCTTCTGCTCCTTGAGCCGCGCGATGGTGGCGAACACCTCCGCCACGAGGCGCGGGGCGAGGCCCATGGAGGGCTCGTCCAGCAACAGCACGCGCGGGTTCAGCATCAGCGCGCGGGCCATGGCCAGCATCTGCTGCTCGCCGCCGGAGAGGGTGCCGGCAAGCTGCGCGCGGCGCTCGGCGAGGCGCGGGAAGAGGGTGAACATGCGGTCGAGGTCGCCCTCCACGTCGCCGCGCTCCCGCGCCCCGGTGAGGCGGGGGAAGGCGCCGAGCAGCAGGTTGTCCTTCACGCTCTGGGTGGGGAATACGCGCCGCCCCTCGGGCGAGTGGGCGAGGCCCTTCTTGGTGATCTTGAAGGAGGGCTGGCCGGTCAGGTCCTCCCCGCCGAGGCGCACCGTGCCCGATTCCGGCACGATCATGCCGGAGATGGCGCGCAACGTGGTGGTCTTGCCGGCGCCGTTGGAGCCGATGAGGGTGACGAGCCGGCCTTCCTCCACATGGAGGGAGAGGCCGTGCAGCACCTTCACCTTGCCGTAGCCGGCGACGAGATCGTTCACTTCGAGCATGGCGATCTCCTCATTCCGCCGCAGCGGCGACGCCGCCGAGATAGGCCTCGATGACGCGCTCGTTGGCCTGCACCTCGGCCGGCTTGCCCTCGGCGATCTTCTGGCCGAAATCGAGCACCGTCACCGTGTCGCACAGGCCCATGACCACATCCATGTGATGCTCGATGAGCACGATGGTGAGCCCCGCGTGGCGGACCTTCCGGATGATCTCCACCAGGTGCTTGATGTCAGGCGCGGTGAGGCCGGCGGCGGGCTCGTCGAGCAGCAGCAGGGCCGGGTCGAGGGCCAGCGCGCGGGCGATTTCCAGCAGGCGCTGCTTGCCGTAGGGCAGGTTGCGCGCCTCCTCGTTGGCGAGGTCCGCGAGGCCGACGAAGTGGAGCAGGCTCATGGCCCGCTCGCGCGCCGCCTTTTCCTCCCGCCTGATGCGCGGCAGGCCCAGCGCCACCTCGGCGAAGGTCGCCTGATAGGTGTGGTGGAGGCCCACCAGCACGTTCTCGATGAGCGTCAGCTCGGCGAAGAGCTGCACGTTCTGGAAGGTGCGGGCGATGCCCTCGCTGGCGATGTCGGCGGAGGTCTTGCCGGTCACCGCCTGCCCCTTGAACCGGACGGCGCCGGCGGTGGGCACATAGATGCCGGTGAGCACGTTCATCATGGTGCTCTTGCCGGAGCCGTTCGGCCCGATGAGGCCGTGGATGGTGCCGGGCTTTACCTCGATGGACACCTGATCCAGCGCCCTGAGGCCGCCGAACTGCATCACCACATTGTCCACGTGGAGCAGCACGCCCTCATGGCCCTCATGCGAGGCGGTGACGGCCTTGCCGTGGGTATCGGCATGGATCACCGCGTGGGTCTGCACGAGGCTCGGCCAGAGCTGGGCGGCGGCGCGCTTCAGGAAGCCGACGATGCCATCCGGCAGGTAATAGACCACGAACAGGATCATCACGCCGAAGACGGCGAGCTTGTAGTCCGTGATCTTCTGCAGCAGCAGCGAGAAGACGAAGAAGGCGAGGCACAGCACCACGGGGATGGCGTTGCGCACCCGGTTCTCCGGGTCCTTCACGAAGGCCCGCGCGCCGGCGATGACGGCGATGAGCGCGATGGTGCCGGCGATGTAGCGGAACAGCTCGATGTCGGAGAGCAGGTTCGGCAGGAACACGATGATGACGGCGCCGAGGATGGGCCCCAGCCGCGACTTGCGCCCGCCCACCGTGACCGCCAGCAGGAACTGCACGGACAGCTCGAAGCCGAAATTGTTCGGCGCGATATATTGCTCGGAATAGGCGAACAGCGCGCCCGCGAGGCCCGCGAGGCCGGCGGAGACCACGAAGGCCAGCACCTTGTGCTTGTACACCGACACGCCCATGCAATCGGACGCGATGGGGCTGTCGCGCAGCGCCTCGAACGCCCGGCCGAGATGGGAGGCGAGGATGCGGTTGATGATGATGAGCGTCAGCACCAGCGCGATGGCGGCGATGTAGTAATATTCCACTTCCTTCATGCGCTTCAGCGACATGTCGAACAGCGGAATGCTGTCGCCCAGCCAGCGCAGGTCGAGGAAGAGGGGCGTGGTCAGCTTGATGCCGAGCGGGCCGTTGGTGAGGTCCGTCATCTCGTTGATGAGGATCTGCACGATCGTGCCGAACGCCAGCGTCACCATGGCAAGATAAGGGCCGGTGACGCGCAGCGCCGGCAGCGCCAGCACCACGCCGAACACGGAGGCAACGATGATCGCCAGCGGCAGCGCCGGCCAGAAGCCGATGCCGAAATGCATGGCGAGGCAGCCGGCCGTGTAGGCGCCGATGCCGAATAGCGCGGCATGGCCGATGGACACCTCGCCCGTATAGCCGAACACCACATCGAGCCCGAGCAGCAGGATCGAGAAGATGGCGATGGTGACGAGCAGGTGGAGATAATAGGGGCTCGTCACCACGAAGGGCAGAACGACGAGCACCGCGAGGCCGAGGAGCGACCCCGTGGAGGAGAGGAGGCGGCGCGCGAGCATGGGGCTCAGACCTTCTTGATGGTGGCGCGGCCGAACAGGCCCGAGGGCTTCAGCGAGAGCACCAGCAGCAGCAGGACGAGGCCGGGCACGTCCTTGTATCCGGTGGAGATGTAGTAGCCGGTCAGCGTCTCGGTGATGCCGAGGATGAGGCCGCCGACGATGACGCCCATGCCGCTGGACAGGCCGCCGATGATGGCCACCGCGAACGCCTTCAGCCCCAGCACCGCGCCCATGGTGGCGCCGGTGAGGGTGACGGGGGCGATGAGCACGCCGGCGAAGGCCGCGGTCATGGAGGAGAGGGCATAGGAGAAGGTGATGACGCGCCGCGTGTCGATGCCCATCAGGCCCGCCGCGTCGCGGTCATTGGCGGTGGCCACCACGGCCTTGCCGAAGATGGACCGCCGGTTGAAGATTTCCACCGCCAGCATGATGGCGAGCGCGCCGATGACGATGGCGATCTCCATGGGCTGGATGCGCACCGGCCCGATGGTGAGCGCCGCCTCGGGCAGCGGGGAGGGGAAGCGCAAGGCGTCGCGGCCCCAGATGTTCTCGGCGAGGTTGCGGAAGATGATGCCGAGGGCGATGGTCGCCATGATCCAGCCGGCTTCGGACTTCGCCTTCACCGCCTGCCGCACGCCGAGCCATTCCACCACCGCGCCCTGCGCGAGGCCGAAGGCGAAGACGATGGGCAGCATGAGCAGATAGGCCCACAGGGTGCCGAGCGCCTGCCCGATGAGGAAATTGATGGTGGTGAGGCCCACCAGCGCCCCCAGCATCAGGGCCTCGCCCTGGCCGAAGTTCAGGGTTTTCGAGGTGGCGAAGGTGAGCTGGTAGCTGAAGGCGATGACGCCGTAGATCATGCCTACGGCGATGCCGCTCACGATGAGCTGCGACAGGACGTTCATGACGGTCTCCGGAAGGGGGCGCGGCCCCCGCGTCGGGGCAGGGTTCCGGGCGAACCGGCCGCCGCGCTCTATTGGCGCGGCGATCCGAATGGTGTGGGCGAAGGGGCGGGTGGCGGTCGGGGGAAGGGGCTGCCAGAGCCCGCCCCCGCCGGCCCCTCCCAGTGCCGTCATGCCCCGGCTTGTCCGGGGCATCCACTTCGCCGCTGGGCCGGCGCCCTTTCATCCGGGCGGCCTCCCAGACTTTCCGTGGGTCCCCCGGACAAGCCGGGGGACGACGGTGCAGTCGAGGGCGGGGCGGCCGGAACTCGAGGCCGCTCAGCCTCAGTTCTTGGGCTTCACACGCACCGCCTTGTCGCCGGCGATGTCTTCGGGATGGGCGGCGACGACGCGGCCGTCCTTGACGAGGCCGAACACCGGGATGTTGGCGGTGATGGCTTCGTGGTCGGTGGCGGAGAAGGGCTTGTCGTAGACGGTGACGACGCCCTCGACCTTGGTGTTGAGGTTTTCCAGCGCGTCGCGGACCTTGCGGCCGTCGGTGGAGCCGGCCTGCTTGATGGCGGCGGCGAGCAGCAGGACCGAATCATAGCCCTGCGCGGCCGAGACCGGCGAAGGCATGCGATCGATCTTGTAGGCGGCCTGATAGGCCTCGATGAACGCCTTGCGCTTGGGGGTGTCGGGCAGCTGGATGAAGGTCTGCGGCATCATCGCGCCGTTGCCGTTGGCACCGGCGGTGTCGATGAAGTTGGCCATGGAGAGCGTCCACGAGCCGATCATGGGCACCTTCCAGCCGAGCTTGGCCATGCCGTTGGCGATCTGCGCCAGCTCGGGGCCGATGGCGTAGGTCAGCACCACGTCGGCGCCGGCTTCCTTGGCGCGCAGCAGCTGCGCGGTCATGTCGGTATCGCCGATGTTGAACTTCTCTTCGGCGACCGGCTTCACGCCCATGGTGGCGAGGGCCTTCACCAGATCGGCGCGGCCGAGCTGGCCGTAATTGGTCGAGTCGGCGAGGATGGCCGGCTTCTTGAAGCCCTGCCGCTTCACCGCTTCCTCGGCGATCATGGCGCTCTGGATGGCGTCGTTGGCGGAGGTGCGGAAGATGTAGTTGTTCTTGTTGTCCGGCGGCACGAACTGCTTGGAGATCAGGGTGCCGGTGGCCACGTTGTTGATCACCGGAATCTCGGCTTCCTGATAGAAGCGCTGGGAGGCGAGGGCGACGCCGGTGTTGATGTAGCCGAGGGTGGCGACGACGCCTTCCTTGTTGATCAGCTCCTGGGCGATCTGCACGCCCACCTCGTTCTTGGCCTCGTCATCGCGTTCGATGAGCTGCAGCGGACGGCCGAGCACGCCGCCGGCCTTGTTCACCTCTTCCACGGCGAGCTTCACGCCGTCGCGCATGCTGACGCCCATGGAGGACGAGCCGCCGGTGAAGGGGCCGGTCAGGCCGATTTTGATGGGGTCGGCGGCGTAAGCTGCACCGGAAAAGGCAAGCCCGAAAACGGCAACGCCTGCGGCCAAAGCCGCGACCATGCTCCTCAGTCGCATCTTCTACTCCCTGTGTTCCCGATTATTCGGTTATTATACTTTTGTAGTACCCGCCCGCTCGGTGGCGGGGCGGCTCTCAATCGTTTAAGCGAATTGAGCGGGGCGCGCCACCATAACCTAGCGGAATGTCGGGTTCGGCCTTTGCTGCTGCCGTTTTTGCAGGCAGCCGCACGCTCGCGATACGGGTCGCCGGTGATTTCGGACCACGCATTGTTGAAGCAATGAGCAAGATGTGATCGCGCGATACGCCTCCCGGCGCGGTCTTCCCGCAGTTGCGTTCAGGTTTTTGCATCTGCGAAGGTGTCGTTGACGCAGGGGGCAGCCGCCGCCTATGGTCGCGGTGACGGTTCCCGCAAGGGATCAAAAGGGAACGCGGTGCTCCGGTCTCACCGGAAATGCCGTGGCTGCCCCCGCAACTGTAAGCGGCGAGTCCTCTGCCATCAGCCACTGGGTCGCGAGACCTGGGAAGGCGGCAGTCTGGGCGATGACCCGCGAGCCAGGAGACCTGCCGTCAGCCGTGGTCACGCGCGAGCACGTCGGGCGGGGTTCTCCTGATGGCGGTTTTTCCGGGCCCGATGTGGCCGGGGATGCCTCGTTCGCGGTGACGGACCACCCGTGCCGTCGAGTGCCTTCATGTCTTCCGCCGTCCTGTCCCGATCCCGCCGCGCGCTGCCGGCTGCGGCCCTGCTCACGCTCGCCTGTGTTCCGCCCGCGCTCGCCCAGACGGCGGACGACCAGAATGCGGGCGACCTGCCCGAACTGGTGGTGAGCGCCACCGGCATTCCCACGCCCGAGACCGAGGTGGCGAGTTCCGTCAGCATCGTCACCGAGCAGGACATCGCCCGCAACCAGCAGCGCACCCTGCCGGACGTGCTACAATCGCTGCCCGGCCTCAACGTGGTGCAGACCGGCGGGCCGGGCGGCACCACCTCGGTGTTCATCCGCGGCACCAATTCCAACCATGTGAAGGTGCTGATCGACGGCATCGACGCCGGCAACCCCGCCGCCACCAACGGCGCGTTCGATTTCGGCAAGCTGCTGGCGTCCGATCTCGAGCGGGTGGAGGTGCTGCGCGGCCCGCAGTCCGGCCTCTACGGCTCGGATGCTATCGGCGGCGTCATCTCCATCACCACCAAGAAGGGGGAGGGGCCGCCCAAGGTTTCCGCCTATGCGGAGGGCGGCGCGCTCGGCACCTTCAACCAGTATGCGAGCCTCACCGGCGCCACCGAGAAGCTGGCCTATTCGTTCAACGTCACCCACTTCTCGTCCACCGAGATCCCGGTGACGCCGCAGAACATCGTGCCCCCCTTCTGGCCGCGCAATCCCAACGCCTATGACAACTGGACCTACTCCACCCGGCTCGACTGGCAGGCCACGGAAACCTTCGCGGTGAATTTCGTCGCCCGCTACATCGATACCAGCCTCGCCTTCACGCCGGACGTCTTCCCCCCGCCCACCTATGCCGGCATCCCGGCGGCGCTGCGCTCCACCGCCTATACGGGCATGTTCTTCACCAAGGGGGAGGGCGTGTGGACCGCGCTGGATGGCGCTCTCGTCACCTCCTTCGGCGCGAGCGAGCTGACCACGTCGAACCCCACCGTGGGGCCGAACCCGAGCGTGAACGGCACCTATGACGGCGACCGGCAGGTCTATTACGTGCGCTCCAACTATCTGATGGCGCCGGGCCAGAACCTGCTGGTGGGCGCCGAGCGGCGGAACGAGTCCATCACCTCCTCCACCGCCTACACCAGTGTGGACGCTTCCACCGGCGACACGGGCGTCTATGCCGAGTACCAGGGCAACGTCTGGAACCGGCTCTTCTTCGCCGCCAACGTGCGCTACGACGCCGACGACAGCTTCGGCGACCACACCACCTTCCGCCTCGCCCCGGCGCTGCTGTTCGACGAGACCGGCACCAAGCTGAAGGCGAGCTACGGCACCGGCTTCAAGGCGCCCACGCTCTACCAGCTCTACGCGCCCTACTACGGCAATTTGAACCTCCAGCCGGAGGAGAGCGAAGGCTGGGATGCCGGCTTCGAGCAGAAGGCGTTCGGCGAGCGGGTACTGTTCGGTGTGACGTACTTCCACAACAACATCACCAATCTCATCAGCTACGATCCGGTGACGTTCCAGAACGTCAACATCTCCAGCGCCGTGACCCAGGGCGTGGAGGCGTTCGTGGCGGTGAAGGTGACGGACCGCATCGATGCGCGGGTGGACTACACCTACACCGACGTGGTGGGCTATGTGCCGCCGGGCCAGCCCTTCGGTGCCGCCTGCGCGCCCATCAACGCCACCTCCTGCTATCCCCTGCGCCGGCCCAACAACAAGGTGAGCCTCACCCTCGGCTGGCGGCCGACCGACGAACTCGATCTGGCGGCGAGCCTCGTCTATGCCTCCTCCTGGTGGGACATCGTGCGCCTCACGTCGAACTACATCGACCAGCCCGGCTATACCGTGGTGAATCTGGCGGCCAACTACCGGCTGAATACCGTCACCACCGTGTTCGGGCGCATCGACAATCTGTTCAACCAGACCTACGAGAACCCCAACGGCTTCCTCGCCCCCGGCTTCGGTGCCTATGGCGGGGTGAAGCTCACGTGGTGAGGTTTGGTTGGTGAGGTTTGATTGGTGAGGAATGATCGGTGAGGTTTGATCGGTGAGGTTTTGGTGAAAGGCGCGGCGGCCGGGCTGATGCTCGCGGCCCTTCTGGCCTGCGCTCCGGCGCGGGCGGGGGAGGCCCATGGTCCGCCGCTCGCCCGGCCACGCGTCGTCTCCCTCAATCTGTGCACGGACGAGCTGGCCCTGCGCCTCGCCGATCCCGGGCAGGTGCTGTCCATCACCCATCTCGCGCGCGATCCGCTCGCCTCCAACGTGGCGGAGATCGCGCGCGACGTGCCGGTCAATCGCGGGCTGGCGGAAGAGGTGGTGCCGCTGAAGCCGGACCTCGTGCTTGCCGGCGCCTACACCACCCGCACCGCCACCGCCGTGCTGCGCCGCCTCGGCTTCGAGGTGCTGGAGCTGACGGAACCGCAGACCCTCGACGAGGCCTATGCGCAGATCCGCATGGTGGCGGCGCGGCTCGGCGTGCCGCAGCGGGGCGAGGCCATGGTGCGGGAGATGAAAGAGGCATTCGCCCGCCTGCCGCCGGTGGCGGGGCCGCGCCCCACCGCCGTGGTGCTGCGGCCCAACGGCTTCACCACCGGCCGCGGCTCGCTGGCGGACGAACTGATGGAGAAGGCCGGCCTCACCAACCTCGCGGCCCAGCTCCCCACCGACAAGATGGGCCAGCTGGCGCTGGAGGAGATCGTGCGCGCCGCGCCCGATCTCGTGGTGGTGAATGCCGATGAGGCGGCGGCGCCCTCGCTCGCCGACGCCCTGCTGCACCACCCCGCGCTCGCCCCCTTCAAGGACCGCACGCTGGCGCTGCCGCTCAAGCTGTGGACCTGCGCCGGGCCGGACCTCGCCGAGGCGGCGGCGCAGCTCGCGGCGGCGCGGGCGCGGCTCGCCGGTCCGGAAGCGGCGCGACCGGCGGCCGTCCACCACGCATCCGCCGAGGGTATGCGCTGATGCCGTCGCGCGTGGTCCTCGCCCTTGGCCTTCTGGTGCTGGTGCTGTTCTCAGCCTCGGTGGCGGTGGGCTATGCGCCGCTCGATTTGCGGGCCGCCTTCGGCGATCTTCTCGCCGGCCGGCAGAGCCTTGCGGCGCTGGTGCTGTCCGAACTGCGCCTGCCGCGCGCCATCCTCGGCGCGGCGGTGGGCTTCAGCCTCGGCCTCACCGGAGCGGCCTTGCAGGGGCTGATGCGCAATCCTTTGGCCGATCCCGGCGTGGTGGGCGTCTCCGGCGCGGCGGCGCTGGGGGCGGTCATCGCCTTCTATTTCGGCTTCTCCGCCTCCTTCGCGCTGGCGCTGCCCTTGGGTGGGCTGATGGGCGCGGCGGCGGCGACCGCCGTGCTGCTGGCGCTCGCGGCGCGGGGGGCGGGGACGGTGATGCTGATCCTCGCCGGCGTCGCTCTCTCCAGCCTCGCGGGCGCGCTCACCGCGCTGGCGCTCAATCTTGCGCCGAGCCCCTATGCGGCGCTGGAGCTGGTGTTCTGGCTCATGGGCTCGCTCGCCGACCGCAGCCTCGTGCATGTGGCGCTGGCGCTGCCCTTCATGGTGGTGGGCTGGGGGCTGGTGCTCGCCACCGGCCCGGCGCTCGATGCCCTCACACTGGGCGAGGACGCGGCCGAAAGCCTCGGCTTCCCGCTGCGCCGGGTGCGGCTGCTGGTCATCGGCGGCACGGCGGCGGCGGTGGGGGCGAGCGTGGCGGTGGCGGGGGCCATCGGCTTCGTGGGGCTGGTGGTGCCGCATCTGGTGCGTCCGCTGGTGGGCCACCGGCCGGGCCGGCTCTTGGCCGCGAGCGGGCTTGCCGGCGCGGCGCTGACCCTCGGGGCGGACATCGTGGTGCGGCTCGTGCCCACCCGGCCGGAGCTTCAGCTCGGCGTGGTGACGGCACTCATCGGCGCGCCCTTCTTCCTGTTCCTCCTCGCCCGGCTCAGGGGGAGGGAGGCATGAGGCTCGCCGCCCGTTCCGTCAGCGTCACGCGCGGCGCCGCGACTCTGGTGCGCGACCTTTCGCTGGACGTGGAGGGCGGCACCTTCCTCGGCCTGCTCGGCCCCAACGGCGCCGGCAAGACGACCCTGATGCGGGTGCTGGCCGGCCTCGAAGTGCCGACCTCGGGCAACGTTCTCTACGATGGCCGCGCCGCCGCCGAGATCGGCCGGCGCGGGCTCGGGCGGACCATCGCCTACCTGCCGCAAGACGGGCGCATCCATTGGCCGTTGCCGGTGGAGGAGGTGGTGGCGCTCGGGCGCCTGCCGCACGGCACGGCGGCGGTGGATGAGGCCGCGCGGCGGGCCATGGCGGCGGCCGGGGTGGAGGCGCTGGCCACCCGCTCTGCCGACATCCTTTCCGGCGGCGAGCGGGCGCGGGTGCTGCTCGCCCGCGCGCTGGCGGTGGAGGCACCCATCCTCCTCGCCGACGAGCCCTCCGCCGCGCTCGATCCGCTGCACCAGCTGGAAGTGATGGCCCTGCTGCGCGACACCGCCCGGCGCGGCGCGGTGGTGGTGGCGGTGCTGCACGATCTGACGCTGGCCGGTCGCTTCTGCGATCGCCTCGCTTTGATGAAGGACGGCCGGCTCCTCGCCGAGGGTGCGCCGGCCGCGGTGCTCGATGACGCCTATCTCGCCGAGGCCTTCGGCGTGGACGCCGTGCGCCTCACCCATGACGGCGAGACGGTGGTGCTGCCGTGGGCGCGGCGCGGATAGAGCGCCGTTTCAGCCGACCCCGTGGGCCATGATGAGCACGCTGATCATGACCACGGCGACGAGGCCGAACAGCCCGATCAGCCCGTAGATCATCACCTTGTCCGAATAATCGGGCGCAGGCGGCAGGTTCTGGGACGGCCGCCGCACCGGAGCTGCGGGCCGGGCGGGAGGCGGGGCCGCCGGCATTTCCGCCACCGCGGCGACGGGCGCGGCGGGGAGGACGGGTTCCGCCGTGCGAATGGAGGCAGCTGCGGCTATGGCCATCGGGGCGGGGACGGGGGCAGCGGCCGCAATCACGGGCGCCGCAACACTCACGGGCACCGCCACGGCCACCGGTGCCGGCGTTGCGCCCGCCGGCAGGATGCGTCCGCGCTTGGGTGGTGGGGCCTGTTTTTTCCCGTCTCCGGCGGTCCGCGCATCCGCCGTGAAGCGCGCGTTGGCGAGCACGAAGATGGCGGCGGCGGGCGGCACCAGCACGAACAGGGCTTCCGCATTGGCCGCGACCCAGCCGGACCAGAGCGGATCGGTGACGATGAGGCTGCCCGCGATCCAGCCGAGGAAGGCCGTGCCGATGAAGGTGAGGGCGGGGATGTGCTTCATCGCCTCGGCCATCACGAAGCTGCCGAAGAAGATGAGCGGCACGGACAGAAGCACGCCGCCCACGAGATAGGAGAGGTGGCCTTCCGATACGGCGGCCAGCGCCACCACATTGTCGAGGCTCATGATGGCGTCGGCGATGAGGATCACCAGCGCCGCCCCCAGCAGGCCGCCGCCTTGGCCGAGGGAGGGGTCGAGCTCCACCTCCCGGTCGCCCTCGCGCCGCCGCCGGTATTCGCCGGCCAGGAGGTTGATGGAGATGACGGCCAGCAGCAGCCCGCCGCCGATCTTCAGGAGCGGGATGGCCATGAGCGTACCGGCGAGGGCCGCGATGACCAGCCGGAAGAAGACCGCCCCCGCCGCACCGAGCATCACCGCCTTGCGCACCTGCTCCGCCGGCAGGCTGCGGCAGGCGAGCGCGATGAGCAAGGCGTTGTCGCCGCTCAGCAGGATGTCGATGAGGAAGATCTTCAGGCTCGTGCCGAACCAGGAAAGGTCAGCGCCGAGATCCATCGCCGGGTGTCCTTCTCAAATGCGTCGGGGGGCGGCCGGTCAGGGCTTCGGGGTGCCGGTCGGGGCTGGGCCGGGCAGGGGCGTGCCCTTGGCCGGTCCGCCCGGGCCTGTTGCGCTCACGCCTGTCGCGCTCACGCCTGTTGCGCTCATGCCGTCGGCGAGGGTCGGTCCGCGCGTCAGGGCGCCGAGGAAGTCGGCATCCGGCGAGAGCAGCAGCATGGGCGAGGCGCCCGCGAGCGTCTGCCGGTAGGTCTGCTGGGTGCGCAGGAAAGTGTAGAAGGCGGGGCTGTGGTCATAGGCCTCGCCGAGGATCTGGGAGGCCTTGGCGTCGGCCTCGCCGCGGGCGACCTTGGACTTCTGCTGCGCCTCCGCAAGAATGACGGTGCGCTGGCGGTCGGCGCGGGCCTGGATCTCCTGCGCCCATTCGAAGCCCTGCGCGCGCAGCTCCTTGGCCTCGCGCTGGCGCTCGGACTTCATGCGGTCATAGATGGCCTGGCTGGTCTCGGCCGGCAGATCGGCGCGCAGCAGGCGCACGTCCACCACGTCCACGCCGAGGGAGCGCCCGCGCTCGATCACCTCGTTGCGGATCTTGTCGATGATGCGGTCGCGCTCGGTGGAGAGGAGATCCACCAGCTTGGCCTGTCCCAGCTCCCGGCGGACCGCCGAGCTGACGATCTGCGCGAGCCGCGACTGGCCCTGCTCCACGCCGCCCACCGCCTGGTAGAAGGCGAGCGGATCGGTGATGCGGAAGCGGGTGTAGGTGCTCACCTCGATGCGCTTCTGGTCACCGAGGATGATCTGCTCGGCGGGCGGCTCCAGCGAGATCAGGCGGCGCTCGAAATAGATCACGGTGTCGATGAACGGCGCCTTGAAATAGAGCCCCGGCTGGTCGTGGATGGCGATGGGCATGCCGAGCCGCACCACCAGCGCGCGCTGGGTCTGCTGCACCGTGAAGGCGAAGGAGGAGGCGAAGGCGACGAGGAGGATGCCCACCCCCAGCGCGATGAAACCGGCGCGCTTCACTTGGTGCCTCCCGTGCTGGCCTGATCCGCGACGGGCGGGGCGGGGAGGGTGGCGGCGCGCTTCTCCGCCTCGGTGAGCGGCAGATAGGGCACGATGCTGCTGCCGTGGGCGGAGAGGTCCACGATGACCCGGCCGGAGTGCTTCAGCACCTCGTCCACCCCTTCCAGATAGAGGCGGCGCAGGGTCACATCCTTGTGCCGCTCATAGGCGGCCTCGACGGCGAGGAAGCTCTGGGCCTCGCCCTTGGCGAGGTCCACCGCCTGCTCGCCATAGGCTTGCGCCTCCTGCACGATGCGCTCGGCCTCGCCGCGGGCGCGGGGCAGGATGTCGTTGCGGTAGGCCTCGGCCTCGTTGCGCGCCCGCTCCTGGTCGGCCCGCGCGCGCTGCACGTCGTTGAAGGCGTCGATGACGGCGGCGGGCGGATCGATGCGCAGCAACTGCACCTGGGTGATGACGATGCCGGCCTGATACTTGTCGAGCAGGCGCTGGAGCACGACCTCGGTCTGCTGGGCGATCTGCTGGCGCTTGTCGGAGAGGGCCGCCTGGATGGGGTTCTGGCCGATGACCTCGCGCAGGGCGCTCTCGGCGGTCACGCGCAGGGTGCCTTCCGCATCGGCGACGTTGAACAGGAACTGGCCGGCATCGCGGATGCGCCAGAACACCACGCAGTCCACCTCGACGATGTTCTCGTCGCCGGTCAGCATCTGGCTGCGCTCGCGCCGTCCATCGCGGGAGCCGAGGACCATCTGGTTGATCTGGGTGATCTTGGGCAGCAGGATGGTGTCGATGGGGTAGGGCCAGTGGTAGTGAACGCCCGAGGGCTCCGTCGCCACCCACTTGCCGAAGCGCAGCACGATGCCCTGCTCGTCCGGCTGCACCCGGTAGAAGCCGCTCGCCGCCCACAGCACCGCGATGAGCCCCACCGCCACCCAAGCCCCGCGCCGCCCGAAATGGGGCAGGCGCAGCATCTCCGATACCTGCTCCCGCGCCAGCCCCTCGAACGGCTGCGGATGCGCCGGTTCCGGAACGCCCGCGGGCGGTGAAGTCTCTTCAGTAGGCGGCACGGCTTCAATATTCGCCATTCAGGCTGACCTCAGGTCAGGTAATTTTTGATATTACCTAAAGTAATGGGCGGCGCAGGCCCAATGGATGGCGACGGACCATAGAAGATTTCAATCTCTGTTCGCAATTGCCCGCGTCTCGCCTTGGGTGCGGCATCTCGCGGCCCCGGTTCCAGCCCCGGTGAAGTGCAATTTTATTCTATTTGACAGTGTGTTGGCTGGTGCTTCTCGGGCCTGGCCGGCTGCGCGCGGCATCCCTTCCGTTCCGCGAGGTGGCGCACCGGGAGGAGCGGGCAACCGTCGTTGCGCAAGTCTTCCGCTGCGGCACTGCGGTGACAACGCGCACCCCGCCCGGTTCCGTCGCGCGTGCGAAGCAGATAGCAAGGGACGCCTGTATTCGCGCGCGCCTGCTCGTGCTTGCGCGCGCTCTTCCTGCGGGCGCCACGCCGTCCTCACAGCAAGCGGAATTCGACACCATGGCCAGCGTCTGCACCAATGGGGTGGACACCGGGTTCGTCGCCCTCGGCACCGGCAAGGTGGCCGTCCTCGGCGTCGTCCAGGGCATCACCGAGCTTCTGCCCATCTCCTCCACGGCGCACATGCGCCTCGTGCCGGCGGTGCTCGGCTGGCCCGATCCCGGCTCCGCCTTCTCGGCGGCCATGCAGCTCGCCGCTCTGTTCGCGGTGGTGACCTATTTCTGGAGCGACCTGCGCGCTCTGGCCTGCGGCTCCATCTCGGCCGTGCGCGCCGGCGATTTCACCGCCCATGCGCCGAAGACCGTGCTCGGCATCATCCTCGGCACCATCCCCATCGTCATCGCCGGCGTGCTCTTGAAGAGCAAGCTGAACGCCTGCGGCTCGTCCTTCCGCGAACTGTGGGTCATTGGCGCGGCCAGCCTCGTCATGGGCCTCCTGCTGGGCATCGCGGAAATGACCAGCCGCCACACCCGCACCTTCGCGCAGATCAAGCTGCCTGACGCGCTGGTGGTGGGCCTCGCGCAGGTGGGCGCGCTCATTCCCGGCGTGTCGCGCTCGGGCTCGACGCTGACGGCGGCCATGTTCCTCGGCCTGCGCCGCGAGGATGCCGCCCGCTTCTCCTTCCTGCTCGGCCTGCCGGCCATCTTCGCCGCGGGTGTGAAGGAGCTGCTGGAGCTGCACCACGCCGGCCTCGACATGCAGGGCTGGGAGGTGCTGGGCGTCGGCCTCCTCACCGCCTCGCTCTCCGCTTTCGTCGCCATCTGGACGCTGATGCGGGTGATGGAGCGCCTCTCCTCCTGGCCCTTCGTGTTCTACCGCATCGGCATGGGCGTGTTCCTGCTGGTGGCGGTGTGGCGGGGCGTGCTCTCCTGAGCGCTCGACACACCGGGCGCCTCGCGTAACCTCTGCGCCACGGCCGAGAGGAAAGAGGGGGCGCGATGACGGAAGGGCAGGTTGCGGACCACGCCGGCCTGCGCCGGACCGTGCTGGTGGTGGCGCTGGCGAACCTCGCCTATTTCGGCGTGGAGTTCGCGGTGGCGCTGGCCATCGGCTCGGTCTCGCTGTTCGCCGACAGCGTGGACTTTCTGGAAGACGCCAGCGTCAACCTCCTGATCTTCGTCGCTCTCGCCTGGTCGGCGCGGGCGCGGGCGAAGGTGGGCATGGCGCTGGCGTTGATCCTGCTCATTCCCGGCCTCGCCACGGTGTGGACCGCCTGGGACAAATTCCTTGATCCGGTGGCGCCGCAGCCCCTCGCATTGTCGCTCACCGGCCTCGGTGCGCTGGGGGTGAACCTCACCTGCGCCTTCCTCCTCGCCCGCTATCGGCACCATCGCGGCAGCCTGACGAAGGCGGCCTTCCTCTCGGCGCGCAACGACGCCTTCGCCAATGTGGCGATCATCGCGGCCGGCGCCGTCACCGCCTTCCTGTGGCGCTCGGCGTGGCCCGACCTGATCGTCGGCCTCGCCATCGCCGCCCTCAACCTCGATGCTGCACGCGAAGTGTGGGAAGCCGCCCGCGAGGAGCATCGCGCCGAGCCGTGAAGCAGCCGTCGCGATCTTGAGCACGAACTGGATCTGGACAGCACCAAGCGGCGTTGTCACGCTGCCGCTGCTTCCTGCCGGATGGCGGGACGCTTCGGCCGCCTTTTCCGCGCATGGAATGACGAGTTTGGGGGCTGCCGATGGTCACGGGTGATGTTCAAAGGGTGGGGCGGGATGGCGCCGGCGCGGAGACGGCCCACCCGGGGCCGTCGCGCCGCGCGATGCTGGGGCTGGATGCGCTCAATTTCTTCCTGGCTGACGTGCGCGACGGGCTGGGGCCCTATCTCGCCATCTATCTGCTCGCCGTGCGCGGGCCGGAGCAGGGCTGGACGGAGGCGACCGTCGGCTTCGTCATGACCATCGCCGGGCTCACCGGGCTGCTCGCGCAGACCCCGGCCGGCGCGCTCATCGACAGCAGCCGCAACAAGCCGGCCATCGTCATCGCCGGTGCGCTGGCGGTGACCTTGACCTGCCTCTCGCTGCCCTTCCTGTCGAATTTTTATCTGGTGGCGGGCAGCCAGTCGCTGGCGGCCATGGCGGGGGCAATCTTCCCGCCCGCGCTCTCGGGCATCACGCTGGGGCTCGTGGGGCCGAAGGCGTTCGCGCGGCGCATCGGGCGCAACGAGGCGTTCAACCATCTCGGAAACGCGGTCTCCGCCGCCATCGCCGCCGGAACGGCCGTCATCTTCGGCCCCATCGTGGTGTTCTGGCTCATGGCGGTGCTGGCGGTGCTCAGCATCGGCGCCATGCTGGCGGTGCCGCGCCGGGAGATCGACGACACGCTGGCGCGCGGCCTCTCCCATGATCCCGCCCACCACGAGCAGCCCTCCGGCCTGAAGATGCTGCTGTCGAGCCGGCCGCTGCTGATCTTCGCGCTCACCTGCTTCCTCTTCCACCTCTCCAACGCGGCGATGCTGCCCACCACCGGGCAGTTGCTCACCTATGTGGTGGGCAAGGATCAGGCGACCTCCCTCATCGCGCTCTGCATCGTGGCGGCGCAATGCGTGATGGTGCCCATGGCGATCATGGTGGGCGCGAGGGCGGACGCGTGGGGCCGCAAGCCCATCTTCCTCGTCGCCTTCGCGGTGCTGGCGCTGCGCGGCGCGCTCTATCCCCTGTCCAACGATCCGTTCTGGCTGTTCGCCGTGCAGTGCCTCGATGGCGTGGGCGCCGGCATCTTCGGCGCGCTCTTCCCCGTGGTGGTGGCGGACCTCACGCGCGGCACCGGGCGGTTCAACGTCAGCCAGGGGGCGGTGGCCACGGCGCAGGGGCTGGGGGCGGCCTTCTCGGCCTCCATCGCCGGCGTCATCATCGTCTCCGCCGGCTACAGCGCGGCCTTCCTCACCCTCTCCGCCATCGGGGCGGCGGGCTTCCTGCTCTATCTGTTCGCCATGCCGGAGACGGGGGCTGCGGGCACCAAGGAACCCGCCGTGCCGCCGCCCGGCAGCGCGACCGTATCGCCATAGAGCGCTTCGGCCTCGCTCTTCAGCCCGCCGCGAAAGACGAAGATTTCGCACGCGCGGCGGGCGGTGTCGCCCAGCGTCGCCTCATAGTGGACCACCATGCGCTGGCCCTGCTCGTCGCAGATGGCGGCGAGCAGGCGGAACTCCAGCCGCTCGATCCGCGCCAGCGCGGCGCGCCAATAGGCCTCGATGGCCGGGCGGCCCTCCAGCGTGGGGCTCCCGGTCATCTGCAGGGCGATGGGGCTGCGGAACCGGGCATCGTTGGTGAAGGCGGAGAGGACCGCCTCCACGTCGCGCCGGTTCCAGGCGGCGATCCAGGCATCGGCATGGTGGAGCATCTGCTCGCGCGTGAGCGTCACGGTCGGGTCCTCGGACTGGCTCATGCCTCCTCCGCCGCGTGGCAGCAGACGCAGATCTTGTTGCCGTCGCGGTCGCGGAAGTAGGCGCCGTAATAGTTGGGGTGATAGTGGGGCCTGAGGCCCGGGGCGCCTTCGTCCCTGCCGCCGGCGGCCAGCGCCATGCGGTGGATGTCGTCCACGCTGGCGCGGTCCGGCGCGAGGAGCGCGACCATGGCGCCGTTGCCGGGGGTGGCCGGGCCGCCATCGAAGGGCCGGCACAGCAGGAACAGGGGAAAGCGCCCCTCCGCCGGCTGCCATCCGGCCTTGCCGTCGGCGGCATCGAAGAAGCGCAGGCGCCAGCCGAGCCGCGCCATCAGCGGGTCGTAGAAGGCCTGCGCGGCGACGATGTCGTTGGTGCCAACATTCACGTGGGAAATCATGCGGGTCTCACCATGGCGTTCCATCCTTGCGGGTGAAGGACCAGCCGGCGGCGGAGAAATGCGCCACCAGATCGTCCTCGGGATAGGTGCCGGCATCCTGCGGGTCGCGGTCGCCGATTTCCAGATAGCGCACGTCTTCCGAGCTCTGATTGACGAGGTGGTGGGCGAGCCCGTTGGCGGGAAAGCCGATGCACATGCCGGGGCCGAGCGGGAATTCGCCCTCGTCCGTGCGCAAAGTGGGCGTGCCGGAGAGAATATAGACGAACTCCTCCTGCCTTGAGTGCCGGTGCAGCAGCGCGGACTGGGCGCCGGGCGCCAGCGTGGTGAGATTCACGCCGAAGCGGGAGAGGCCGAACGCATCACCGAGCTGCCTTTTCTCCCGGCCCGCCATGCGCGCGGCGAAGGGCGCGGGATAGTTCGAGGGCTTGGTGCGCGGCGGCACGTCCTCGGCGGAAAGAGGGGTGCGGGCGGGGCCGGTCATCGGGTGTCCTCATCAAGATCCTGCTGGAAGCTAGCGGATGTTTGGGCTCAAATGGGTGAGAAATCCTCACCTGTCCGATGCGTGCGGGGAAGCGTCCATGTCGTCCAATCTGCCTTCGCTCCGGGGCCTTGCGGCCCTCGATGCGCTGGCGCGGCACAAGAGGCAGGGGGCGGCGGCCGAGGCGCTGGGCATCTCGCGCTCGGCTCTCTCCCACCGCATCGCGGACCTTGAGGCGGAACTGGGCGCGCGGCTCGTCACCCGTTCGGGCCGCGTCTCCATGCTGACCGACGAGGGCACCGCGCTGCTCGCCGCCATGGGCGATGCCATCGGCCGGATCGAGGCGGCGGTGGCGCCCTTGCAGCGACGGCTGCGGCAGATCCGGCTCTCCACCGTGAACACGCTGGCCGCCAACTGGCTGCTGCCCCGCCTGCCGCGCTTCCAGCGCGCCCATCCCGACATCGAGATCGCGGTGCTGACCACCCAGCGGGTGGTGGACCTCGACGGCGAGGATGTGGACTGCGCCATCCGCAATGGCATGGGCGACTGGCCCGGCATTCAGGCGCGGCTGCTCTTCCGCGAGACGCTGGTGCCCGCCGCCGCGCCCGGCCTCGCGCTGGGCCGGCCGTCCGATTGGCCGGTCATCCGCGCCCGCGCCCGCTTCCGCGACTGGCCGCTGTGGTGGCAACAGACGCGGCAGAAGGGCGAGGCTCCGGCCGGCGGCATGGTGGTGGAAAACCGGGCGCAGGCACTGGAAGCGGCGCTGGCCGGGGCCGGCGTCGTCCTTACCGACGCGCGTTATCTGGACACGCACCTCGCCGCCGGGCGGCTGCGGGTGCTGGGGCCGGTGATCGCGCTGGAGAGCGGCTTTCATTTCGTCCGCAGCCGGGCGCCGCGCAATCCGCGCAACGTCGATGCCCTCGCGCGATGGCTGGAAGACGAGGGCCAGGCGGCCCCGCAGGCCGGGTGGCCGCCGGGCGCTTCGGACTGAGGGAGCGGCGCGGCACCCTGCGATGCCGCGCCGCCAATCATCCCGCAAAGCCGGCACCGGCGGGCAGCGGATCGAAGCGCACGAGCCGGCTGTCGGCGACGCCGGCCTGCCGGTGCGCCATGGCCTCGCGATAGCGCGGATCCCGCAGCATCTGCACGAACGCATCGGGGCTGGGATATTCGGCGATGAAGGCGATGTCCCAGTGGGTCTCCGGCGGCCCGACGAGGGACAGCTCGAAGTCGCCACGCCACACGATGCGCCCGCCGATCTCCGCCAGCACCGGAGCGCTGAGGCGGCTGTAGGCCTCATAGGCCTCCCGGCCGGTGGTGACGCGGCCGTCCGCATAAGTCACGCGCGGGCGCAGGCGGATGAGGTTCAGCAGGTGCACCGGGCCGGGGCGGTCGTTGGCGGCGAAGGCGGCGAACGTCTCGCGGGAGAAGCTGGTGTGTCCCTCCATGGCTCAGCCCTCCACCACCGCCGTCCAGAGGCCGGGATAGGCCGGTGCGCGGCGGGCGATCCAGGCGTCCAGCCCCTCGCGCAGGTCGGCGGTGGGGGCCATGCGGGCGAATTGTTCGGCCTCCACCAGCAGGCCCTCGGCGATGGGCAGATTGATGCCGCGCGTCACCGCCGTGAGGATGGTGGAAACGGCGAGCGGGGAGTGGACGAGGATGCGCTCCAGAAGATCGCGGGCGCGCGGCAGCAGTTCGTCGTGGGGCACCACGGCATTCACCAGCCCCAGCTCCAGCGCGCGCTGGGGCGTGAAGGTCTCGCCGGTGAGCAGCAGCTCCATGGCCCGCTTGCGGCCGGCGAGGCGCGGCAGGCGCTGGGTGCCGCCGAAGGTGGGCGGCATGCCGAGCAGGATCTCGGGCTTGGCGAACACCGCCCGGTCGCTGGCGATGGCGAGCGGCGCGGCCTCCGTCACCTCGCATCCGCCGCCATAGGCGAGGCCGTTCACCGCCACCACCAGCGGCTTGCGGAACGCCTCCACCCGCGCCGTCAGCCTTTGCCCGCGCGCCACGAAATCCCGCAACGCCGCCTCGGGGCTCTGCGCCACCGAGCGCGAGAATTCGGGAATGTCGCCGCCCGCCGAAAAGGCGCGCCCGGTGCCGGTGAGGATGACGCCGCGGATGGCGTCGTCGCCCTCGATTTCGTCGAGGTGGCGCAGCAGCGTCTCGATGGTGGCGTAGCTCAGGGCGTTGAGCTTTTCCGGGCGGTTGAGGGTGAGGGTGGCGATGGCGCCGTCGACCGTCTTCAGCACAAGGTCCGTCATGAGGGAACTCCCCGTTCGATGAGGCCCCGACCATGCCCGCGGCGTCCGGTTGAGTATACTCACTGTACGGTATACCTTGCGGCCATGCAGAAGCCCCCGAATGCCCGCGTTCAAGACAAACGCGCCCAAGAAGCCCGCGCCCAAAATGCCCGTTCCCAGGACCGGCGCGCCCAGGACGGCCGGGCCCAGGACATCCGCGCCAAGGACACACGGGCGAAGATCGTCCAGGCCGCCTCCAAGCTGTTCTATGCGGAGGGGATCGGCCGGGTGAGCATGGATGCGGTGGCGGAGAACGCGGGCGTCACCAAGCGCACGCTCTATTATCATTTCGACAGCAAGGACGACCTCGTCGCCGCCTATCTCGACGCCCGCGACCAGCCCAACCTGACGCAGATGGCGGGGTGGTTCGCCGCCGCCGAGGGTGGTGCGGATGCGAAGGTCGCGGCCATCTTCGCGGCGCTCGCCAAGAGCGCGCGGCATCCCAAATGGAAGGGCTGCGGCTTCCTGCGCACCACGGCGGAACTCGCCGCCTTGCCGGGACATCCGGCAGTGAAGATCGGCGCCCGCCACAAGGCGGCCTTCGCCACGTGGCTGGCGGGTGAACTGCAAACCGCCGGCTTCGATGCGCCCACGGCGCTGGCGCGGCAGATCCTGCTGCTGCTGGACGGCGCCTTCTCCGCCTCGCTGGTGCATCGGGATGCAAGCTGGTTCGAGGAGGCGGGCGCCGCCGCCGGCGCACTGGTGCGCGCCCATCCGCGCCAGCCGAGCCCGAGCGCGGTATCGTGATGCATTGAGTGCTTGCAAGTCCGCCGCCGGCGGCGATGGTAGGCGCCTCAATCGCGGGAGACGGGCAGTGGACTACGTGAAATTCGGCGCGACCGGCCTTGAAGTCTCGAAGCTGTGCCTCGGCTGCATGACGTTCGGCGAGCCGAACCGGGGTTCCCACGCCTGGACCCTGAAGGAGGAGGAGAGCCGCCCGCTCATCCGCCAGGCACTCGATCTCGGCATCACTTTCCTCGACACCGCCAACGTCTATTCGGACGGCACGTCGGAAGAGATCGTCGGCCGGGCGCTGAAGGATTTCGTGCGGCGCGAGGAGGTGGTGCTCGCCACCAAGGTGTTCAACCGGATGCGTCCCGGCCCCAATGGCGCGGGCCTGTCGCGCAAGGCCATCATGGCCGAGATCGACGCCAGCCTGCGCCGGCTCGGCACGGACTATGTGGACCTCTACCAGATCCACCGCTTCGACCATGCGACCCCCATCGAGGAGACGCTGGAGGCGCTGCACGATGTGGTGAAGGCGGGCAAGGCGCGCTACATCGGCGCCTCCTCCATGCCGGCATGGCGCTTCGCCAAGGCGATCTACATCTCCCGCCTCAACGGCTGGACCCGCTTCGTGAGCATGCAGAACCACATGAACCTCCTCTATCGCGAGGAGGAGCGGGAGATGCTGCCCCTTTGCATCGAGGAAGGGGTGGCCGTCATCCCGTGGAGCCCGCTGGCGCGCGGCCGGCTGGCGCGGGCCTGGGACGAGGCGACCTATCGGCTGGAGAGCGACGAATTCGGCAAGACGCTCTATGTGGCGGGCGACCGGGAGGTGGTGGACGCGGTGGGCGCCATCGCCGCCAACAGGGGCGTGCCGCGCGCGCAGGTGGCCCTCGCGTGGCTGCTGCAGAAGAAGGGCGTCACCGCGCCCATCATCGGCGCGTCCAAGCCCGGCCATCTCACGGACGCGGTGGCCGCCCTCTCGCTGACCCTCACGGCGGAGGAGATCGAGGCGCTGGAGGCGCCTTACGTGCCGCACGGCGTCGCCGGCTTCACGGACTGAGCCCCCGCGTCCGCCGTGGCGAAAAGATCACGTTTCGTCGATCTGTGGGCGTCCGCTCCGCCCGCAGCAAAGTCGCCGCTTTGCCGTCGAAATTCCGCCCGCCGTCCGGAGCATCAGACGAGAGCGGGCAGGTTGGCCCGATCGTGTTTCTGGACAAGACCCATGAAGGGCATCGCTTTCGGAATTCTCCTCACCGTCGTCGCCGGTCTGCTGAGCGTCGGCGTCACCTTTGTGTTCGGCGGCAGCGGCGGCCTCAACTTCCTGCTCGCGCTCGGCGCCACGCTGGTGGCCCTCGCCATGGACGTGCCGACCGTCGCCTGACGCGCGCGCTCAGCCCGCCTGGGAGGCGGCGACCGGCTCCGGCGGCGCCTCCACGGTACGGACGAACCCCGTGAGCAGCACCGCCACCTCGGCCGGCGCCTGAAGGGTCGGCACGTGCGCGCAATCGGCGATCTCGTGGAACGTGCCGTTGGGCACGAGGTCGGCGAGTTCCCGTGCCATCACCGGCGGCGTCGCCGCATCCAGCGTCCCGGCGCAGGCGAACACGGGCACGGCGAGATGCCGCGCCGCGTCCTTCAGATCCAGCGTCGCGAGAATCCCGCAGGCTTCGCCGAACACCTCCGGATTGGTGGCGACGAAGGCCGCCCGCCGCTCCGCCAGCGTCTGCGGCACCCGCGCCGCCATGGCCGCCGGGAACAGGCGCAGCATGGCGGTCTCGGCGATGGCCTCCAGCCCGTCCGTCCCGGCCTTCGCGGCCATGAAGCGGAACGCCCCGCGCCCCTCCTCGGTGAAGCCGGCGCCGCAGCCGGCCAGGAACAGGCCGCTCGACAGGTGCGGATGGCGCAGGGCCGTGGCGAGGGCGAGGAACGAGCCGTAGCCGTTGCCAAACAGGATCGGCGTCTCGCCGGGACAGGCCGCCGCCACCGCCGCTGCCACCGCATCCGCCTGCGCATCGAGCCCGCCCGCGCGCGGTGAGCCGCCGAAGCCCGGCAGATCGAGCAGCACCAGCCGGAACCTGTCGGACAGCAGCGGCACCATGGGTTCGAGGCTGCCGCGATCGGACAGCAGGGAATGCAGGAACACGATGCTGGGGCCGGTGCCGGTGACGTGCGCGGAGAGGCCGGCGGCGCTTGTGTTGGCGGTGAGCATCAGTGCACTCCCAGATGTTGGGCCATGAGGGCGGGATCGTCGGCGAGGACCTGAGGCGGTCCGCGCCAGACCACCTCTCCCGAAGACAGGACGACGCAGGTGTCGGCGAGCCGCAGCGCCAGCGGCAGATTGTGTTCAACGAGGAGGATGGAAAGTCCGTCCGCCTTGAGGGCGGCGATGGCGTCGGCCACCTCGGCGACGATCTGCGGGGCGAGCCCTTCCGCCGGCTCGTCCAGCAGCAGCACGCGCGGATTGGTCACGAGCGCGCGGGCGATGGCCAGCATCTGCTGCTCGCCGCCGGACATGGAGCCGGCGAGCTGCCGGCGCCTTTCCTTGAGGCGCGGGAAGAGGGTCTCCACCGAGGCGATGTCGAACACCCGCGCCGCGGTGTGGCGCGGCGGCCGGTAGGCGATGGCGAGGTGTTCCTGCACGGTGAGGGACGGGAAGATGCGCCGCCCCTGCGGCACCAGCCCCACGCCGAGCCGGCAGATGGCCTCCGGCTTGCGGTTTTCCAGCGCCGTGCCGAACAGTTCGATGCGGCCCTGCCGGGCGTCGTTGAGGCCGGCGATGGCCGAGAGGGTCGTGGACTTGCCCGCGCCGTTGCGGCCGAGCAGGGCGGTCACGGCGCCCTCGGCGCAGGTGATGTCCAGCCCGCGCACGGCACAGATCTCGCCGTGATAGACGTGGAGGTTGGACAAAGTGAGGGCTTCAGGCACCGAGATACACCTCCCGTGTGCGGGGATCGGCGGCGATGTCGGCGCGCGATCCGGTGGTCACGACCCGGCCGTGATGAAGAAGGGTGATGCGCTCGGCGAAGGCGAGGGCGACATCCATGTCGTGCTCGATGAGCACCACCGTCATCTCCTCCGGCAGATTGGCGAGGAGGTCCTGCACCATCACCCGCTCGTCGCGGGAGAGGCCGGCGAGGGGCTCGTCCAGCAGCAGCACGCGCGGGGCAAGGGCGAGGGCCATGGCGATTTCCAGCCGCCGCCGGTCGCCATACGCGGTCTGGGACACCGGCCGGTCCGCGAGGTCGGCGAGCTTCACCCGGTCGAGGATGGCGAGCGCCTCCGCCCGCAGCGACGCATCGGCACCGAAGGGGGACCAGGCCCGCCATTTGTCACGGCGCAGTCCGTTCAGGGCCAGCATCACGTTCCGGCAGAGGGTCTCGTGCGGGAAGAGCGTGAGGATCTGGTAGGTGCGGGCGAGGCCGAAGCCGGTGCGTTTGCGCGGCGGCAGGCCCACCAGTTCCGATCCGAACAGGCGGATGGAGCCGCCGGTGGGGGTGAGATCGCCGCAGATCAGGTTGAACAGCGTGGTCTTGCCCGCGCCGTTGGGGCCGAGCAGCAGGTGCCGCTCGCCGGGCATGATGTCGAGGCTGACGTCCGCGATGGCGGGCAGGCCGCCGAACTGCTTGGTCAAGCCGTCGATGTGGAGTGCGGGCTCAGCCATCGGCGCGCTCCCTCGGCACGAGTTTGGGGGCGGGGCCGGGCCTGAGCCGCTTCAGCGACGCGGTGAGGCGGTTGAAGCCCGGCACGATGCCGTCCGGCATCAGGAGGACGATGACGACGAAGGTGAAGCCGAGCAGCATCACCCAGCGGTCGATCCAGATGGAGGCGAGGTTCTTCAGGAGCACCACCAGCGCCGCGCCGATGAGCGGGCCGGCCAGCGTCCCGGCCCCGCCCGCCACCACCATCAGCAGCACCTCGGCGGAGGCCGTCACCGCCATCATGTGCGGGCTGACGAACTGGTGGTACCAGGCATAGAGCAGGCCGGCGGCGGCGCCCCAGGCGGCGGCGAGCATCCAGGCGACGAAGCGGATGCGCCACACGTCATAGCCCACCGCCCCCATGCGGCGCGGCTGGTCCCGCGTGCCGCGCAGCGCGACGCCGAGCGGGCTGTCGAAGAAGCGGCCGAGCTGGACGAGGGCCAGCGCCAGCACCGCGAGGCACAGCCACAGGAAGTATTCCGGCTTTTCCAGCGGCAGCCACGCGCCGCCGGGGCGCGGCACGCCGGAGAGGCCGTTGTCGCCGCCTGTCACCGAGGTCCAGCGATAGGCGGCGCCCCAGACGATCTGGCACAGGGCCATGGTGATCATCACGAAGCCGAGGCCGGTGGTGCGCAAGGCGACGAGGGCGAACAGCGCGGCCACCGCCAGCGTCCCGCCCAGCGCCACCAGCGCCGCGAAAACCGGATCGATCCCGCCCACGGTGGAGAGCCACGCCACCAGATAGGCGGCGAGGCCCGGAAACACCGCGAAGCCCAGCGAATTCAGCCCGGCATGGCCGACCAGCACGTTCAGGCCCAGCGCGCCGATGGCGGCGATGGTCACCTGGCTGGTCAGGTTCACGTAGAAGGGCGAGGTGGAGAACAGCGGCACCATGGCCATGGCGGCCAGCGCCACCGCGAAGGGGAGGGCGCGCGCGCTCATCCGAGCCTCCGGCCGAACAGGCCCTGCGGCGCCACGGAGAGCACCGCGATCATGGGCAGGAACAGGATCACATAGGCGAGGTCGGGCACGAGCACCTGTCCGAATGTGTAGATGAAGCCGATGACGTAGGCGCCGACGAACGCCCCGGCGAGGCTCCCGGCGCCGCCGAGGATCACGACGAGGAGCGCCAGCGGCAGCATGTCCTGGTCGAGGCTGGGATAGACCGAGAGGATGGGGCCGCCGATGACCCCGCCGAGGCCGGCCAGCGCCGTGCCGAGGCAGAAGACGGCGGTGAACAGGGTGGAGGCGGAGACGCCGATGGCGCGGGCCATGCCCACGTCGTCCACCGCCGCGCGGATCATGGCGCCGGCGCGGGTGCGCTCCACCAGCAGCCACAGCCCCAGCGCCACCGCCGCCGAGGCGCCGATGACAAACAGCCGGTAGCGCGGGAACACCGCATCGCCGATGCGCACCGCGCCGGAGAGTTCCGGCGGCGGCGGCAGGCGCATGGGGTCGCCACCCCACATCATCAGGCAGGCGTCGGCGATGATGAAGGCGAGGCCCAGCGTCAGCAGCACCTGCGGCAGGGTGCGCCCGGCAAGGCGGCGCAGCAGCGTGCGCTCGATGATGCCGCCCAGCAGCCCAACGGCCACCGCCGCCGAAGCCGCCGCCGCCCAGAAGCCGAAGCCGGCCTTCACCGCGGCAAGGCCGAGATAGGCGCCCAGCATGAACAGCGCGCCGTGGGCGAGGTTCGCCACCCGCATCAGCCCGAAGATAAGGCTGAAGCCCGACGCCAGCATGAACAGGAGCCCGCCGAGCGCGAGGGCGTTGAGGCTTTGGCTGACCCAGAAGGTCATGATTGGTCCTCGGATAAGGAAGAGGGGGCCCGGGACGATGCCTATCGAGCCGTCATCCCCCGGCTTGTCCGGGGGATCCACGATGCGACCGGGCCGGTTGCCGGGAGTCATGCAGCCGGCAAGCGGCGTGGTGGATGCCCCGGACAAGCCGGGGCATGACGGCTCTCAGCAGGGAGAAGTCCGGGGCTTAAATCCCCGAAATCACTTCCCCAGGTTCTTCGCCGGCGGGTAGTCGCGGCTGTAGACCGGCTCGGCGAGGAAGGCCTTGGGGTCGTAGGTCCAGAACTGCGTCACCTTCGGATAGGTCTTGATGACCACGTTCTGCAGCCGCCCGTCCTTCTCCTCGGTCTTGCGGATGGTGACGTTCATGATGGGGTTGCCGTATTCGTCGAGGGTGACCTCGCCGTACGGTCCCTTCTCCAGCTTGACGGAACGCAGCGCCTTCATGAGCGCCTGCTTGTCCTCCACCTTGCCGTCGATGGCCTTCACGGCCGCATCGAGGAAGGCGCACGCCTCGTAGGCGCCGGCGGTGTAGTAGCCGGGATCAGCGCCGTACTTGGCGCGAATGCCGGCGGCGAATTCCTTGTTGCCGGGCACGTCCTGGGTCGCCGTGTACCAGCCGGAGGAGATGACGCCCACGGCTTCCTTGCCCATGGACTTGAGGATGCCCTCGTCCACCGTGGTCATCTGCGCGATCACCTTCACCGGCGCGCCGTATTCGGCATACTGCTGGAGGAAGCGCAGGCCGTTGCCGCCGGCGAAGGCGGCGTAGACCGCGTCCACGTCGGTGCGGATCTGGCTGATGTAGCTGCCGTAGTCGGCGACGTTCAGCGGCGGCCACAGCTTCTGCACCACCTGACCGCCATTGTCCTCGAAGGCGCGCTGGAAGCCGGCGGTGGCCTCGTGGCCGAAGGCGAAGTCGTCGCCGATGGTGACGACGCGCTTCAGCTTGAGATCCTTGGCGGCATATTCGCCGAGCGCATGGTTGGCCTGGGCCGAGGTGCCCACGGCGCGCACGAACCACGGATTCTGCTTGCGCTGGGTGAGGTCTTCCGCCGCCGCCGAGGGCGAGATCACCGGCACGCCCACCTGCCGGATGTAGTCGTCGATGGCCAGCGCCTCGAAGGCGGCGAGCGGGCCGATGATGGCGTTGACGCGCTCGCGCTCCACCAGCTCCTGGGCGCGGGTCTTGGTGGTGGCGGGCTGGCCGGCGGTGTCCACCGTGATGAGTTCCACCTTGCGGCCGCCCATCATGCCGTTCCGCTCGGCAAGGCAATATTCCATGCCCTGCTCCATCTGCTTGCCGCCGGCCGCCAGCGCGCCGGAACGCACGGTCATGAAGCCGATCTTGATGGGCGGCTGCTGAGCCGCCGCGGGCAGGGCCGCGAGCGCGGACAGCGCCGTCGCGGCGAGCCACGAGGCTGTTGTGCGCTTCGTGAGTGTGGGCATTTTTTCTCTCCCTGAGATGCTCTTGACGGCTAAATTTTTTGTCGTGATATTTCAGACAGAACCGAAAACCCACGTCAAGCGACATTTTTCCGTTGTTCTGTCGTTATCTCTCCTCCAAACTTCCGCCAGTTCGTCAGGGCATGAAATATGTTGATCGATCAAAACATCGCCTCTGATAAGGCCATGGGCGGCTCCGGGCTGCTGCGGGACGCGGTCTATGCGCGGCTGAAGGACGAGATTCTCGGCTGCCGTCTCCAGCCCGGCGAGGAGCTGCGCGAGCAGGAGCTGGCCGGGCGTTTCGAGGTGAGCAAGCAGCCCGTGCGGGAGGCCCTGCTGCGGCTGGAGCAGGAG
The DNA here is from genome assembly GCF_023571765.1 of Xanthobacter aminoxidans. Taxonomy (GTDB): domain Bacteria; phylum Pseudomonadota; class Alphaproteobacteria; order Rhizobiales; family Xanthobacteraceae; genus Xanthobacter; species Xanthobacter aminoxidans. The sequence goes on from NZ_JAMJXC010000005.1 coordinate 275,019, forward strand.
CGCCTCATCACCGTGCTGCCGCGCCAGGGCTACCGGGTGAACCCGGTGTCGCTGGCCGACGCGCGGGACATCTTCCGCTTTCGCGAGGTGATGGAGCCGGCCTGCGCGGCCGACGCCGCCCGCCACGCGACCGACGAGGTGCTGGCCGCCCTTGATTCCTTCCGCACCTTCGATGCGTCGAAGTCCGATTTCATCCGCTACAACCGCGCCTTCCATGTCGCGGTGGCCATGTGCTCCCCCCATCGGCGCATGCGGGAAGAGGTGGTGGATCTGGTCGCGCAGGCCGACCGGCTGGTGCTGGTCAGCATCGGCACCATGCAGGGGCGCGACCCCGACCGGCTGATCGCCGAACACGTCGCCATCATCGAGGCGCTCCAGTCCCGCGACGGCCGCAAGGCCGCCCGCCTGCTGCGGGACCATATCGCCGATGCCGAAAAACGGGTGGTCGCGGCTCTGTCGCGCCACGCCGTCGTCCTTTGAGAAAAAACCGGAGAAACGTCATGAACGCCAAAGCCGAAGCCGCCGTCGCGGCGCGGGGCAATTTCATCGATGGCCGCGAGGTGGAGAGCATCGGCGGCGGCACGGTGGAGGTGAAGAACCCCGCCACCGGCGCCGTCATCGCCATCATTCCCGACAGCACCCGCGAGGACGTGGATGCGGCGGTGAAGAGCGCCCGCGCCGCCTTCAACGGCGACGCCTGGGGCGGCATGGCCATCCGCGAGCGGGTGAAGCTCATCAACCGCATCGCCGACGCCTTCGAGACCGCGCTGCCCGAGCTGTACCAGCTCGAAACCCAGAACAACGGCCGGCCGGTGAACGAGACCCGCGCCCAGCTCGGCCGCCTGCCGGACTTCCTGCGCTATTTCGGCGGCCTCGCGCTCGCCCGCCGCGATGACGTGATCCCGGTGGAAGGCAATTATCTCAACTACACCCGCCGCACGCCCATCGGCGTGGTGGCCAATTGCACGCCCTTCAACCACCCGCTGATGATCCTGTGCAAGTCGCTGGCGGCGGTGCTGGCCTCCGGCTGCACCACGGTGGTGAAGCCCTCGGAATACACCCCGCTCACCACGCTGCGCCTGGCGAAGCTGATGAGCGACAACGGCCTGCCGCCCGGCGTGTTCAATGTGGTCAACGGCATCGGTGCCAGTTCCGGCCGCTTCCTCGCCGAGCATCACGACATCAACAAGCTGGTGCTCACCGGCGGCACCGAGGCCGGCCGCATCGCCGGCTCGGCGGCGGCGAAGGTCTTCGCCCACCAGACGCTGGAACTGGGCGGGAAGACGCCGGTGATGGTGTTCGACGATTACGATGTGGAGCAGGCGGTGAACTATGCCGCCTTCGGCGCCTTCGTGGGCGCCGGGCAGACCTGCGTCTGCGCCGCCCGGCACATCGTGCAGAAGACCATCTATGACGAGTTCGTGGAGCGCCTCGCCGCCAAGACCAAGGCCATCCGCATCGGCGATCCCCGCGATCCCGAGACCCAGCTCGGCCCCGTGGTCTCCCAGCGCCAGCTCGACCGCGTGCTCTCCTTCGTGCAGGCGGGCCATGACGATGGTGCGCGCCTCGTGGCCGGCGGCCAGCGGCGCATCGTGCCCGGCCACGAGAACGGCTTCTTCGTGGAGCCCACCGTGTTCGCCGACGTGGCGCCCCATATGCGCATCGCCCGCGAGGAGGTGTTCGGCCCGTTCACGGTGGTGATCCCCTTCGAGACGGAGGAGGAGGCCCTCGCCATCGCCAATGACAGCCCGTTCGGCCTCGCCGCCGCCATCCGCACCCGCGACGTGCACCGCGCCCATCGCGTGGCGGCGAAGGTGAAGGCCGGCATCGTCTGGATCAACGACCACCACCGCCTCGATCCCGCCTCGCCCTGGGGCGGCGTGGACGACAGCGGCATTGGCCGCGAGTTCGGCATCGAGAGCTTCAACGACCATTTCGACGTGAAGTCGGTGATGCTCTCCACCGAGGGCAAGCCGTTCGACTGGTACAAGGGCACGTCGCAGCAGCCGCGCCTGAACTGATCGGCTTCGTCCGGGGCATTCGACGGCCGGGTCGTGCTTTGCGCGATCCGGCCGTCGCCGTTTCAGCGCTGCGGCGCCACCGTGGGGCAGGGCTCCGCCTGCATGCGCGCCAGCAGGCGCTCCACCGGGGCGGGGGACACCTTGATCGGCCCGGTGAAGGGCTGGCCCATCTCCATCACCAGGAAGATGGCGGCGGAGATGCCGATCATGCCCAGCGCATGGCCCGTGAGCACCAGCGCGTTGCGCGGCGCGAACACGCCGGAATAGAGGAAGATCAGCGCGAACCAGCAGATGACCACGAAGATGAAGCCGGCCGGCGTGGTGGTGCGGGCGACGCCCGTCACCTTCCAGCGATACTCCACCAATTGCCGCGACAGAGCGAGCAGGGTGCCCCGCACGTCCTGCTGGTCGGCGGTCTCGCTCTTGAGGTTCCGCACCCCGGCATCGAACCGCAGCAGCGCGGTGAGGGCCGACACCTGCGCGGAGCTTGAGGCCTCATCCTCGCCCGTGGTCCAGGTCTCCGCCACGAGCTGGCGGGCATAGGCCTGAAGGTCGCCCCGGAGCGGGCAGGCCGGCGCGCCGAAGCTCAGCAGGTTGAGGTCGGTGATCTGGAGGACGGCGGCGTATTTCTGGACGTCGGAATAGGCGTCGCTGAAATTGTAGCGGGCCGAGTTCACCATTAGACCCAGCAGCAGGGACGACATGGTCGCGATGATGGCGACGCTGGTCCGCAGGTTCTTGACCGAGCCGTCCTCGTAGCGGGAGTTCGACAGCCGGCTGCCGATGGCCATCCCCGCCGCCATCGTCACGGCCATGGTGACGAATGCAACCCCGGCTGCAACCCATGCGTTCATGTGCGACTCGTCATCCGTTCCGGGCGGGGGGCGGCGCGAAAATCTGACTCTCGCGCTGACTGTCCGCTGACACCGGCCTGAACATACCGATTCCGGTGGTGAAACGCAGCCGAATGCAGCTGAATCCGGTCATGCCGGGAAGGGTCAGGGCACGAGCGCCATCACCCGCGGCCCGTCGCAGACCGGGATGCGCGTCGCGATGGAAAAATCGTCGATATTTAAAGCGGTTATACGGTTGGCGAACCATTCGGCAACATAGGCCCGCCCCGCCGCCGCATCCACCACCACCCCCTCCGGGGAACCGCCCAGCCGGATGCGGTGGATGATGGTTTCGGTCGCAATATCAATGACATCGAGCATGCCCGCCTGCTGGTCCGTCGCCAGCAGGAGCCCCTTGCCGGGCACGAATGCGACGCCATAGGGCATCTTCATGCCGGTGATGCGTTTGGTATTGTTTTTTTCCTTTGTTATCAATGCGATATCGCCGCTCCGTACATCCGCCACCGCCACCAATTCGGGATGGGAGGCATCCAGCGCATAAGGCGCCCGTCCGACCGGGATGACGGCGGTGCGGGTGAAGTCTAAGGCGTTGATAATGCTCACTTCATCGCTCTCACGATCGGCGCTGTAGAGCGTGCGCCCATCCGGATCGATGGCGAGATGCGCCGGCGACCGCCCTACCGCAAGGGTGCCGGTGACGGCGAGGCTGCGGGCATCAATGCGGAGAATTCTGTCGCCAGACCAGTCACTTACATACAACGCCCCGCCATCCGGCGCCGCCACGATGCCGAACGGCTGGCCGCCGATATGGGCGGTGCCCGCGACTGTCCATGTCTTCACATCGAGACGGGTGAGAAGGCCGATGTCCGGGTGGGTGATGTAAGCGGCTGTGCCGTCAGAAGAAATCGCGATCCCGGCCGGCACCTTGTCCACCTTCACCCGCATCGACACCGCACCGGTCGCGGTGTCGATCACATCCACCTCCGCGGCCCCCTGGCACAGGGCGAGGAGCGTGCCAGCGGTCGCGGGCGCGCTGCAGCCGAGGAGCAGGGCGGCGAGAAAGGAAAAGACAAGCGCCGCCAGTAACTTCACTTGCCTTCGGCCTTGGTCTTGAGCCCATTGACGCCGGCCTCGAAGAACGCCGTCATGGCCGCGACGGCAGCCTCGTCGTTGAGTTCGTCGGGTGGGAAGTTGGAGGTATCGCCGCGATAGAAGCGGCCGGCCATCACCACCTCGCTCTTGCCGCCACCGGCATCGTTCACGCTGAGGGTGATGGTGTAGAAGCTGACCGGCAGCGCCTCCACATTCTCGGTGTTGAGCCGCCACGAGAGGCTGCGCTGGGCTGCATCCACATCATCGAGCCCGTCGGTGATCTCGCCCTTTTCCAGCACCAGCACACGCTCCGCGCCGGCCACATTGCCGCCCTTGGCTTTCACCGCCTTGACCATGGGATGCCAGGCGCCAATGCCGGCGAAATCGCCGGCGATTTTCCACAGGGCGTCGGGCGTCGCGGCGATGGTAGCCTTGGCCTCGGCCTTCTGCGGCGTCGGGCCGTGGGCCTGTGCGGGCGCGGCAAGCGCGAGGAGGACGCCGAGGGCGGGCAGGACGGCGCGGCGGGAGAGGCGGGCAAAAATCATGAAGTGGAAATCCTTCGGTTGCGCAGGAAAGTCGGGCGCCGGTCCCACACTTGGGCGAGGTAGAGCCCGGTGAGCAGCAGCAAGGCGAGGGCGGCCGGCAGGGGCGCGGTGTCCATGATGCCGGCGACCGGATGGGGGCGGGCCGATGCCTCGACTTCGGCGGCGAGAGTCCCGGCATCGGCCAGAGGCGCGTAGGCAAGGCCCGTCGCCTCGGTGAGATCCTTGAGATGGTCGGTGCGGACGGCGCTGAGATGTTCCTGCCCGGTCGCCTCGTCGGCGCCCCACGGCGCGTTGCGCGGGTGCCAGCCTTCGCGCTGCTCCGAGCCGGAGGGCGGCAGGCCGTGTCGGTTCTCCTGCGGCACGTCGGTCATGGCGTAGAAGCCGATCTCCCGTCCGTCCCGGTCGAATTTGGGAATGGGGGCCGGCTCGATGCCGCCGACGCCGACGACCAAGCCGTGCACCTTGCTCGACTCGCCGGAAAAGGCAGGCGCGCCCGAGGCTGGCAGCGGCGGCGCCTCCTGCCCGTCGGTGAAGAAAATGAGGTCGGCGTCGAGTGGCCCGGCGAGGTCGATGGCGGAATAGAGGCCGGAATAGATGTAGCTGTCCCCCTCCCATGCCATCCGCCAGTTGAGCGCACCGATGGCACCATCGAGCGGCGCGAAGTCGGAGCAGACCTCGACCGGCTCGAACAGCAGATAGGTGCGCCGCTCGGTGAAGATACCGAGCCCCATGCGCGAGCCGCACGGCAGCCGGGCGGCGAGGCCGCTGAGAGCCCGCTTCACGGTGTCGAGCCGCGAGGCCGGGCGGCCCTCGAAGCTGTAGTCGCGCACATTCATGGAGCCGGTGATGTCCACCACCGCCAGCAGCCGGTAGGCGTCGGTTGGCCGTTGGAGCCTCGGCGCGACGATGGCAGACAGGGCCAGTAGGAATGCCGCGGCGAGGGTGAGGCTGCGGGCGTCCGGTCGCCCCATCACGGCAGTCCCTTGGGCAGGCCGGGAAGGTCGGTCCAGAGCCGCTTCGGCGTCTCCTGCGCCTCGTCCTGCTGGTCCTGCTCGATCTGCGGGAAATCGCGCACGAGGCGCATGGCGATATCGAGATTGTACTTGGCGTCCCAGAAGTCCGGCGCGCGCACCAGCGCCGCGCGATAGCCCGCCTTGGCGAGACGCACCTGCGGCACGGCGGGATCGATCTCTGTCTTCTCCAGGAACGAGATGGCGGTCGCGAGGCGGGCGTTGGCGAGATCGTAGAGTGCGGCCACCGCAAGCGGGCTGCGGTCCGCGGCGAGCCGATCCACAAGCGGCTGCGCCTCGTCCAGCCGGTCGCGGATCATGAGGAAATGCGCGCGGGCCATGAGCAGTCGATCCGGCGCATCGAGTTCGACCGGCAGATCGCGGCCTGCAGCGAGCGCCGCGATGGTGCGGTTGGCTTTGGCATGGAGGGCCATGCGGGTTCCCGTTATGGCCAGCATTGCCAGTGCCACTGTCAACACCGCGAGGGAGGCCAGTGCGGCAATGCGGCGGAGGCCGAGGATGCGCAGCTTCATGCTGCCCTCCGCGTATCGATGCCGGGCAGGTCGGTGGCGGTACGCCGCCGGGCGCCGAGGCCGCGTTCGGCCAGGCGAGCGGCGAGCAGCAATGAGCACGCGGCGGCGGCAAGCCCATAGCAGAGCCGCGTGAGGTCGCGGCGCGGGATGCGCTCCAGATAGGGGATGGGTTGGCTCTCCTGCCGGTCGATCTCGGCGATGGCGTCGGCAACGGCCTGCGGGCTGCCGGCCTCGAAGGCGCGATAGGGCACGCCGAGGCTGGCGAGGAAGAGATTGAGGTGGCGCTCCGGCATGGCCTGCGGCGTGTCCTCGCCGGGCACGCGCGGCTTGTCGAAGATGCCGGGCGAGCCAACGGTGCGCAGGAACAGCCAATAGAGCCGCACCGGGGAGCGCTTCAGGGAATCGCGCAGCGCTGCCTGTACCCGTGGATCGATGACGGCGGCGCCGTCCGACACCAGCAGAATGGCGCGCGAGCCGCCGGAAGCGGCTGATGCGTCGAAGCTGTCGAGAGCCAGGGCGAGGCCCCGCCCCACGTCGGTCAATGCGAGGCCCGGCCGGTCGATGGCGGCCACGGCTGCGGCGACGGCCTCGTGATGGTCGGTCAGCGGCAGCACCGGGATGGGTGACGTGGAGAAGGCGGCGATGCCGATGCGATCCCGCGGGCGGCGACCCAGAAACTCCGTGAGCAGTCGCTTGGCGGCGGCGGATTTCGATTCCTCCCCGGCGCCCGGCGCGCGATCGGCGAAGGTGTTGTCCATGCTGGCCGAGCGGTCGATGAGCAGCATCAGGTTGGCGCCGGAACCGATGCGCTCGACCTCCCGCGCCTTCAGGTTCAGCCCCGCGAGGCCGAGAACGAGGGCGCCGATGGCGAAGGTGCCGGCGAGGCGTATTCCGAGGGAAACAGCGATCGAAAGTCCGTCGCGCGGCACCAGCGCGACCGACGGCAGTGCGGCGCCGCGCAGGGGCAACGCCCCGAGCGGGAGCAAGGCAAGCACGAGCAGAAACAGGAGCGCGGGATGATCCACATCGAGGCCGAGCATCAGGCCGCCTCCTTTCGCGTTCCCTGCCCCGTGCCGCCCCGCCGCTCGACGGCGGCGAGCTTGCGGGCGAGATCGATCAGCGCTTCGGGCGGCAGCAAGGCCATGGCCGTCTCAGGCGCATCGCCGAAGAAGGCGATGCGGGAGGCCGTGAAGAAGCGGTCGATCGCCTCGGCCTCGCCTGCGAGCGCGGGTCGTAGCGCGAGGAAGCCTGGCACATCCTCGGCGAACAGCCGTTGTCCCGCGGCCTCGTCGAAGGCGCGGTGGAGGAGTTGGAGGGCGTCCTCATAGCCGAGCTGTGCATCGAGGTCGGGAAGCCGTCGCATGTGGCGCAAAGCGGTCGCAAATGGCCGGCTCCGGCCGGCGAACGGTCCCCATCCCGAGGCTGCCGCGAAGGCGAGGAGGCTTGCCGCGGCCACGGCCGCCGCAGCAGCGGCGAGTTGCGCATCCCCGGCGAGGGGATAGGGGCGGGGGCGGATATCCGGCTGCAGTGCCATGGGGTTGCCCCGCTGGCTGGCGACCAGTTCGCGCAAGGGTGAAGAGACGAAGGTCCAGGCCGGAATGGTCAGCGTCTGTCGCGCGTCGCCCTTACGCGCGGCGAGGGGCACGGCGGGAATGTCGAGCGCGCGCGGCTCCAGAGGGGAATAGAAAGTCTGGTAGGTGAGGGTGAGGCGATAGCGCGGGGCGCCATCTGGCGCGGTTTCCGGCTTTACGTCGAGGCGCTTCAGGTCGAGCCAGTAGGTGACGGGGCGGGGACGGGGCAGGGCGCTTTCGTCGAGCCGCCAGCCGGCATCGAGGGTTACGACCGCTTCCAGCGAAATGGTGTCGCCGATGAGATAGCCGAAGGCGCGCGGTGCGTAGAGGTCCACCCCCGCCGCGTGGGCGGGCGCACCTGCCAGAAGCGCGCCGAAGAGCGCCAGGGCCGCCGTGCGACAGTGCCTAGCGGCCGGCAAGGAACGCGACCAGCGCATCGGCATCGAACCGGTTCACGAGGTGGAAGGGCGCGTATCCGCGCGTGACAAAGTGGGCCTCCAGGGCGGCGATCCTTGCCCGCGCCGTCGCCTGCCACCTTGCCCTCAGCCCCGGACGCATGAACACCAGCCGCCGCCCGCCAGTCTCCGCATCGGCAACTTCCATCAGTCCCCAGGCCGGCACGTCGCCCTCGGTGCGGCTGTCGCGTAGCAGCACCGGCACCACATCGTGCCGCCACAGAGCATCGAGGGTCAGGTCGAGATCGGCCTCGGGCATGAGGAAATCGGAGACGAGAAAGACGAGGCAGCGGCGCCGCGGCAGGCGCTCCGCCGCGGTGGCGAGGCCCCTCGTGCTCGTCCCGGATGGCGTCGCGTCCGAGATGGCGGCCGCCACCTGCGCGCCGAGCCCCCGGCGTCGCGTGGCGGGAATGAAGGCATCCTCACGCAGGTCGCCACCAGCGCCGATGAGGGTGAATTCATCCCCCGTCGCGGCGGCCGAAGCTGCAAGCGTCGCGGCGAGGCGTGCGACCTCAGCGCCCGTGCCGTCGAAACCCATGGAGCCGGACAGATCGGTGAGCACCGCGACGGTCGTGGCGCGTCGTGGGGCGAAGGTGCGGACATGCACGCCCTCGAACGGGTCGCGCAGCGAGGCACGCAGGTCGATGCGGCGCGGGTCCGGCCGCGCCACCAGCGGCACGAGGGTGCGGAAGGTGCCGTCACCGCCATCGCCCTGGCCCGGATGCGCGCCGGGCCGCACCCCGCGCGGGCGCCACTTGAGGCGATAAGGCACGACGTTGCCGCCGTATTCCCCTTCGGGTTCTCCGGTGGTGACGGGGCTCATGGTGCTGGCACCGTGGCGAAGGCGGCGCGGCAGAGATCGGCGGAGATCTCCTCGCGCCGCATTTCATAAACCGGATCGAAGAAGATGCGATGCGCCATCACCTCCGGGAAGACGGCGCGCAGATCCTCCGGAACGATGATGGACCGCCCCTCCAGCCACGCACGCACCCGCGCGGCACGGATGAGGTAGGACATGCCGCGCGGACTGGCACCGCCCTGAACAAGGCGATCCATCCGCACACCGGGAAGGGCGATGCCGGCTTTGTCGGGCGTGCGGATCGCATCCCACAGCGCGATCGTATAGGCGACGATGGCGTCGCTGGCGGGGATGGTGTTCTGGATCTCGCGGGAGACCTGATCGAGGCTCCGGTAGTCGATGATCGCCTCGGGCACTTCCGCGATCAGGAGGTCGGTGTCGTGGAAGCGCGGGTCGAACACCAGCGCGCGGCGGGCGGCGAAATCTTCCGGCGCCTTCACCTGCACTTCCATGAAGAAGCGGTCGCGGGCGGCGGCGGGCAGCTCGAAGGTCTCCTCCCGCTCCACGCGGTTGCGGTCGGCGAACACCTGGAGGAAGGGGAAGACGTATTCGCGCCCGAAGGCGGAAACGGTGCGCTCGGCCATCAGCCTGAGCAGCATGGCGTGGACCTGCGGCCGCGCCCGGTTGATCTCGTTGAAGAAGAAGACGGAGAGCTCCGGCCCCCGGCGCAGGAGCGGGCCGGGATCGACCCGTGGACGTCCGTCCTCGCCGACGCGGGCGTCATAGACGAGGTCGGCCGGCATGAGGTCGATGGTGCCTTCAACCCGCTCATAGGAGCCGCCGATGGTGCGGGCGAGCGCGCGCAGCAGAGTGGTCTTGCCGACGCCGACGTCGCCCTCGAGCAGCACGTGGCCGCGGGCAAACACCGCGATGGTCAGGAGGCGGATGACCCGCTCCTGGCCGAGCACGATGCGCCCGACCGCCCGTTCGAAATCGAGCGCGCGGTCGCGCCACTGGGCGAGCGCGCCGTCCGGATCGGCGATGGCGTGCATCAGATGTCCCCTTGGCCTTGCGGCAAGAAAGGCGCAGCCGACGGGAGCGGGGGATGTTGGTCCCGCGCGGAGGTCCCGAGCGGCCGCGCCAGTTGCCCACCATCCATCGGAGGATTGCCCGGCTTCGCGGAAAGGCTCAGCCTTGCTGGTGGGGGTCGGGAAAGGCCAAGTCAGTTGGACGGAATCTTGCTCACGTCATAGACGAACTGGCCGGTCTTCTGAAAATACTCAACGCGCTTCTTGTTGCGCGCTTCCATCTGGGTGATGGATTCGCCCTGCTTCGCCAGCTCTGCCGGGTTGTGCTTGGGGTCGTATTTGCTGCCGGCCACCTTGTCGGGATAGCCAGGCTTCGGCTCCCAGCAGTTGCCGGGCGCCTTGCAATTGGTGCCGTCATAGGCAGCGGCACCGCCGGCGGCGAGGGCCGTGACCGCGAACGCGGCAGCGGCGGCGAGCATGGGCATGCGAACCTTATGCTTCATCTGTTGTCCTCCCTTCTCACTTGCTCCCGGCCGCGCTCGCGGCCGTCGCCTTGCACACCGGTGCCTTGTCGAGATCCGGCGTTTGATCTTCCTTTTCGTTGAAGCGCTTGAAGGCCGCGCGCTGGGCCGGGGTCAGCCACACCGCGTCGTTGGGATCGTCCTTGTAGAAGTGGCGCACCCAGGCCATCACCAGCAGCATCTCGTCGAGATTGAGCGCGCCGTACATGGGCCCCATCTGCCCCTGCGCGCCGCCGAAGATGGTCTCGAACAGGCCCTGATCGGTCATGTTCTTCGGGTAGGTCCAGTAGCTGTCGTTGAGGCCGGGGCCGATCTTGCCCTCGCCATAATGACCGTGGCAGCCGGAGCACATGGAGAGGAACAGATCCTTGCCCTTGGGCAGGCAGGTGGGATTCTCCACGTAGACGTTCACGCCGGTGGCGAGGAACTTCTTCACCGCTTCTGTATCGCGGCCCTCCGCGGGAGCGTCCGACAGGTCCAGTGGCTGGCCGGTCACCGTATTGGTGAAGTTGAGCGTGGCCTGCGCGGCCAGGGCGAAGCCGGACACGAACGCGACGGCGAGGAGGGCCTTGACGCCCCGCGACAGAAAACGGCTGTGCATTGGACCTTCCAGAAAAGTTCCGATGGAAATGACGGCTTTGGGCCGGATCAGGAATTGGGCTTGAGCAGGGGTATGCCCTCGTCGGCCAGGATCTCGTCGATCTGCGGCCGCGCCTTCACCAGCGCCGCGTCGATCTCGGCGAGAAGCGCGGTGTCGCCAAGGCGAACGGCGACCGACTGGTCGTAGTGGAGGGGCATCTCGGTGCCGTCGAACTTGGTGACGGAGTTGCCGGCAAGGCTCATGCGCAGCGGCACCTGGGACGATTTCACATAGCGGGCCACTTCCGGCGCGAAGGCGAAGGCGATGTCCGCCTCGCCATTGGCGACCTCGGAGACGACGCGCTCGCCGGGCACCTGCACATACTGGTTTCGCGGCGAGCGGAAGTTCACCAGGCTGTAGAGGTACGCGGCATTGTCCTCATACTTGCCGAGGCGCTTCAGCACGGTCTCGCCCGGCGAGTAGAAGCGGACGACGAAGCGGTTGAGCGCCTTGACCTGCGGGTCGTTCCAGTCGGTGGCGGTGATGTTGCGGTCGGCCTTCGTCACCAGCACGTAGGACGTGCGGTAATAGGGCTTGGAGCTGAGCACCCGCGCGTCGCCGGTGTCGACGCCCATCACCACGTCGCAGAGCTTGGCGTCGAGCTGGTCGCGCACCTGGTAGATGGCGGGCTTGGAGGTCCAGACGAAGACGGCCTTGCGTCCCATGGCCTGCGCCACCACCCCGGCGATGCGGTTCTCGAAGCCCTTGCCGTCCTTCTGCGAGAACGGGGCTTCCACCTCGGAGGCGCAGACGCGCAGGATCGAGGGATCGGGCGGAGTCGCGGCCTGCGCCGGCGCGGCCGAGCCCCCGGCGGCTGTCTGCGGCGACATCTTGCCGGATTCCGCCGTCTGGGCGATCGCTGGCACGGCGAAGAGGGCCAGTGTCCCGGCGACAAGGGCTCCGGCGACGAAATGGCTGGTGGCGGACGTCGCGGCGTGGCGCGCGGGGGTGCTCGCAGAACAGGTCATCGGTTCGGCCTCCGTCTGGCTCGCGTCCGGTCGCGCCGTCGTTCGGCAGGCGATCAGGGTGGCGATGGATGCGCTTGTGGCGAAAGAAGAAACCGGCCGCCGCCGAGGTGACGGCGGCCGGCAAGGGGCGGTTGTCGGAGGTCAGCCGCCGGAAGCGTATTCACCCACCTTCGGGTCGTCGTAGGGGCCCTTGCCGTCGAGCGAGAACACCATCACGCCGCCACCCATCTGGGTGTAATTCTGCAACTGCTTGAACGCGCCCACGGAGCCGAGGCCGGCGGTGGGATCGTTGAGGTCGAACACCAGGCCCACGCCCGGCCAGCCGCCGACGCCGTAATAGATGGCGACGTACTGCACGCCCTTGTGGGTGTAGGTCATGGGATGGCCGATGACGCCGGACGGCAGCTTGAACTTCCACAGAAGCTCGCCGGTGTCGCTGTCGCGGGCCTTGATGAAGCCGTCCAGCGTTCCGTAGAACATCACGCCGCCGGCGGTGGCGAGCGTGCCGCCCCAGGCCGCGAAGCGCTCCATCACTTCCCACTTGTACTTGTTGTTGATGGCGTCGTAGGCCTTCACTTGGCCGAGGCCTTCATAGGTCTGCTTGTTGCCCTTCGGGCCGGGATACATCCACAGCGTGGCGCCGACGAAGAACTGACCCGCGCGGTAGGGGAGCATGAAGGGCTCCCAGTCCATGCAGATGTGGTTGATGCCCATGAAGAAAGACTGCCGCTCCGGGTCGTAGCTGTCGTGACCCTGGTTGTGGTAGCCCATCGCCGAGGGGCAGATGTCGCGGCCCTTGTGGTCCATGCGCGTCGCGTATTCCGGATCGCGCTGGGGCAGGCCGGTCTTCAGGTCCACCTGCTTCACCCAGTTCACCGTGTCGTCGATCTTGTCGGCAGACACGAGCGAGCCGTCGGTGCGGTCGAGGGTGTAGACGATGCCGTTGCGGTCCGGATGCGTCAGGAGCTTGCGCATCTTGCCGGCCTTGTCCTTCTGCTCGGAGAGCATCATGACGTTGACGCCGGCATAGTCCCACTCGTCGTGGGGGGTCTTCTGGTAGCCGAAGTGCGCTTCACCGGTGTCGATGTCGCGGCCCCAGATGGTCATGGTCCACTTGTTGTCGCCGGGACGCATGGTCTCGTTCCACGGCGCGGGGTTGCCGGAGCCGTAGTAGATCATGTTGGTGCCGGGATCGAAGGCGTACCAGCCCCAGTTGGTGCCGCCGCCGATCTTCCAGGCGTCGCCCTCCCAGGTGCCGGTGCCGAGGCCCTTCTGGCCGTACTGGGGATTGGCCTTGTTGAAGTCGTCGGCGAGCTTCACCTGCTCGTCCGGGCCGGTGGCATAGGCCCGCCACTTCTGCGCGCCGGTCTTCACGTCATAGGCGGTGACGTAGCCGCGCACGCCGAGCTCGGCGCCCGAGGAGCCCACCAGCACCGTGTCCTTCACCACATAGGGGGCGATCGTGAGGGTGGAGCCGACCTTGATGTCGGAATTCTCCAGCTTCCAGAACTCCGCGCCGGTCTCGGCATTGAGCGCCACGATGTGGCCGTCGAGCTGGGTCTTGAGGATGAGCGCCGGGGTCTTGCCGTCACCGGGCCAGTAGGCGAGGCCGCGGTTCACCACGTCGCAGCAGGCGACCGCGCGAGCGGTGGGGTTCTGCTTCGGCTTGTGCTGCCACAGGATGTGGCCGGGATCATCCAGGCCCACCGCGAACGTCGTGTTCGGGTAAGGCGAGTGGATGAACATCATATTGTTGACGACGAGCGGGGTGCCCTCGTGGCCGGACAGCACGCCGGTCGAGAAAGACCAGGCCGGGCGAAGCTGTTTCACGTTCGCCTTGTTGATCTGCTTCTGCGGGCTGTAGTTGTTGGCGTCGTAGTTCTTGCCGGTCATCGGCCAGTTGTCGTCGCTCTTGGCGAGTTCGACGAGCTTGTCGTTGGCGAGCGCCTGCGAACTAACGGCCGCGGAACCCGCCGCCAGGGCGAGGGTCACGGCACAGAGGGAGACGGAAGAAAACAATCTCGTCATTTGGCGTTTTCCTTGGGTGGTTCCTCACTCGGTTGGACTTGTCCCTCCCGCACCCGTGCATGCCCCACGCGGCCGGATGGCAGCGGGAGCGACACGGGAGCCGAAGCTTCCCCTCCGCTTGCGCACATGGCTCGCACCTCCGCCCCATGGCCGGGACGCAGGAGATCGCACCTCGCGGGCAGCAGAGCTGGTGATGGCCAGGGTGGCGGTCGTCCTCCGATTGCGACCTGAGACCCGTTCTTCTTTTTCTTATTGAATTCTTATGGTTCGTTATCTTGTGTGGCACCAGTTGAAGCGGTATTCGCACCTTTGTCTGCCGATCATTCGGCAATTCATTGTGGGAACACTTGGCAAAGACGGTTGCCGGACTTCCATAAGTGTCTGATAAGTATGTTGTTTGCCGACCGCTGCCGCAGCGTTCCAAGCCCCGTCCGGGTTCGTTTATTTGTGCTGTTGGCGGAGGTGTTGTGCTTTATATCATTCGTGTTTTCGCCAAGATGGAATCTGAATGCCTCTTGTTCTGAGAAAATATTCAGAGATCGTCGCGGCCTACGCAGATGGCCGGGCGATAAAGATGTCAGCGGAGACGGCAGATTACGTGGGAGAGACTGCTTTGCCGATGCGCCTTGGCCGTGCTTCCCATCGGCTGTCCATCGCCCGGCTCTTCGCAGTGTGCCTTCTGGCAACGGCGGGCACGCTCGTGCTGGCGTCGTGTGGCGAGGAGGAGGAGCGTCGGCCCGTTGCCTCCAGCGCGGCTTCGGCGCCGGAGGCGGCGCCACCGCCCGGGGCCGGCAGTGCCGCCAAAGGAGCCGGCCCGCGAGGCGGTGCGGCGCGCGAGTGGCTGGATGTCGGCGATAATACCCCGCCCGAGGTCTTTCTCGCCACGCGGTCCGCGCCGGCCGGAGCGCCCGTGTCGGCCGAGGCTGTGGCGGAGATCTCGGCGCTCTTGAGCGAGGCCGACGCCGTGTTCGACGAGAACCGCCGCATGCTCGCCAACCGCACGCTCCAGCTTGAGCGGATGCTCGGTGAAATTTCCGTAGTCGAAGGCCCGCAGGCGCTGCTCGGGGGCTTCATCACGGTCGGTCGCGCGGTACGCCGGATCGGCTATAGTGATTTGTGCCAGCACTATTTCAATCTGCGGGCCGCCGGGGCGAGCCGCGAGGACGCCCTCGCCGCGCTTGCCGCGCCGGCGGCCGAACGGAGGAACCCATGAGCGTCCACCCCGCCACGCGCGCCTCGTTGCCGCGGGGCATCACGGGCGCGAAAGACGAGGCGGGACAGGCGGGCGCAGCGGAGGCGTCCATGCGCCGCGTGTCGCTGCGCACCCGCGTGCTCGGCGCCGTTCTCGCCATCAATCTGGTCGCCGCTGTGGTTGCGGGCGCCGTGGTGGTGGTGAATGCGCGCGTCGCGGCCGGGCGCGAGATGGTGGCCTCCATCGAGATGGCGGAAAATATGGTCCGCGAGGTGGCCGAGCGTGTGGCCACGGAGCAGGGAACGACCCTCGCCGCGGCCTTTCCGCCCCACCTGCGCCACCTGCGCCATGTGCGCATCTCCCTCGAAGGGCCGGACGGGCGCCCGGCCGTGTTGCCCGCCGACGGCGCGCCGGCAAACAGCGAGGCGGCGCCCTCCTGGTTCGCCCGGCTCATCGGCGTGTCACAGGTCACACGACGGATCGACGTGGTGGCCGACGGGCGTCTCATCGGCCGGGTGCGGATCGAGGGCGTTCCCGATGACGAGGTGGCAGAGGTCTGGGACGACGTATTCGATTTCGCCAGCGTCGCCCTCGCGGTGAACTTCGCCATTCTTTCGGCCCTGTTCGTCGCCCTGGGACAGGTGCGACGAGATCTCTCGCGCTTTCGCGGCGCTCTGGACGAGCTGGAGCACAACGAGTTCGCCTGCCGCGTCGAACCGCCCCGCACTCGCGAGCTCGCCGAGGTGGCGGAGCGCTTCAACGCCTTCGCCGAAACCCTCGGCGCGGCGCGGGAGGAGAATGCCCACCTCTATGGCCGTCTCGTGAGCCTGCAGGAGGACGAGCGGCGCCAGATCGCCGGTGATCTGCATGACGAGCTGGGGCCACTCATGTTCGGCCTGAAGGCCAGCGCCGATTCGCTCGCCCGCCTCGCGGCCACCGCTCCTGCGGAGAATGCCGAGCGCATGGTGGCGCGGGCGAAGAGCCTGATTGAGATCGTCGAGCGGATGCAGGTCGCCAACCGCCGCCTGCTCACCCGCATCCGCCCCGCTGCGCTCGACCATGTGCCCCTGAAGGACGTGCTTTCCAGCCTCGTCGCAGATTTCCGCCAGCACGATCCCGAGCGGCGATTCGCGCTGGAGACCGGTGTGCTCGCCGATCATTACGAGCCGTCGTTCGACGCCACCGTCTATCGCTGCGCGCAGGAGGGCGTGACCAACGCGCTCAAGCACGGCAATGCCCGTTCCGTGCGCATCATCGTGGGCGAGGAAGGCCGACGTGGTGCAGGGGGCATGCTGCGCCTTGTCGTCGCGGATGACGGGCAGGGGCCGCCGGCCATTCCGTCGATGGGCCACGGCCTCTCGGGCATGAAGGAACGGGTGCGCGCGCTGGGCGGCATCTGTCGACTGGAGCGGGGTAGCGAAGGAGGGGCGCGCCTTTTTGTGGAGCTTCCCATCCCGTTGGGGCATTCTGCCTCCGCGTCTTCGGCCTCCGCCGAGGGCAGGCGCGTGCGTTCAGGGCCAGGGCATTCGGTATGACCAGCGTTCTCCTCATCGACGACCACCCCATCGTGCTGCAGGGCTGCCGGCACTTGCTGGAGGACGCGGGCATCAGCGACCTGATGGAGGCGCAGACGGCGCTGGCCGGCTATCGCCTGTTCCGTCGCAAGCGGCCGGACGTGGTGATCGTGGATCTCGCGCTCAACGGCAGCGGCCTCGCCGGCCTCGCTCTGGTGCGGCGGCTCAGGGCGCAGGCGGCGCGCATGCCCATCCTGGTCTTCTCCATGCACGCCGACCCGGTGATCGCCAGCCGCGCGCTGGAGGCCGGCGCGACCGGCTATCTCCTGAAGGACACCTCGCCCGACGACCTCCTCGAAGCTTTCGAAAAGGTGCGGCGGGGCCAGCCCTACATCAGCCATGACCTGGCGCTGGAAGTGGCCCTGCTCGGCACACGCGGGCGCAGCGGCGTGATGGCCGATCTCACTCCGCGCGAGCTGCAGGCGCTGGCGCTGCTTGCCGAGGGCAAGGCCTATGGCCAGATCGCCGACGAACTGGGCGTCAGCTACAAAACGGTGGCCAACACGTGCTCCCAGCTCAAGGCCAAGCTCGGTGCGACGAATCTGGCCGAGCTGATTCACCGCGCCATCCAGTACGTGGCCGGCGCCCCGACCGGACGGGCGAAGAACTAGGCTCGCCTTCCCGGTGAGTCTGAGCTTCTCAGGTTCGGACGCCGTCTGCGGACATTGTGGTAGCCGCTCTCAGCCAACAGAGTGAACGCGACACCCGAAAGCCATTTACAGATGGCTTGCCTAGCCGCCGAACGCGTGAGCGCTCCAAATCGCACTTCGTCCACAAGCCATTGAGATTTGGTGGGCCCGGCAGGACTCGAACCTGCAACCTAACCGTTATGAGCGGTCAGCTCTAACCATTGAGCTACAGGCCCCCAAAGTGCGGCATGTTCCTGCTGCTCTACCAATCCTGCCTCTCGGGAACAACAGATTCCCGTCCAGCCGCGAGACGCATGCCCTAAGGGTGGGGACGGGGGCGGGCTCGCCGCAATGGCGCCGTGTTCGCGCTGTCGTCTGCGGGTCCATGTCCCGGTGACAGAACGCCCGGGGCCGAACGAGGATACCTCCATGCGTCATTCGCCGGCCCGCATCGTTTCCCTTCCGCGCGCCGCGGCCAGCACGGCGGCCGTGTTCGCGGCGGCCTTGGCCGCAACGCTTGCCGTTGCGGGGCCTGCGGCAGCGGCGGCCACCATCACGGTGGTGGGCGAGGCGAAGCGCACTGCGCCGCCGGATATGGCGGTGCTCACCACGGGGGTCGTCAGCAATGCCAAGACCGCCGATGACGCCCTCGCCGCCAATTCCAAGGCGGTGTCGGAGGTGATCGCAGCGCTGAAGGCTGCCGGCATTGCGCCGAACGACATCTCCACCTCCTCCTTCTCCATCCAGCCGCAGCAGTCCTATCCGCAGCCGCCGTCGCGCGAGACGCCGAAGCTGATCGGCTTCGAGGTGCGCAATTCGGTGCGGATCACGGTGCGCGACTTGGGCAAGCTCGGCGGGCTCCTCGACAAGGTGGTGCAGTCCGGAGCCAACCAGGCCTCCGGCCTCTCCTTCGCCCTCGCCGACACCGACCGTCTGGAAGGCGAAGCGCGCGCCGCCTCCGTAAAGGATGCCATCGAGCAGGCGAAGGGCGTCGCGGCGGCTGCGGGGCTTCGGCTCACGCGCATCATGTCGATCCAGCCCGATGGGCAGAGCGGCGGTCCCATCATGCCGGCGCCCATGATGATGAAGGCGGATTCGGCCCGCATGGCCGTGCCGGTCGAGGCCGGGGAGATCGAGGTGCGGGCCCGTACCGTCCTGGTCTATGAAGCCGAGCCCCAATAGGGGCCGGCCGTCGCGTTCCAGGCCGATTTCTTGGCAGGAATGCTTTGTGATAGATCAGTCATAATGACCGATTCTACCGTCGGCGGGCGGAGAACGGGTCCCCCGTGTATTGCGTCTGTTTTTCACGTACCGCCGATGTTGGATCGTCATGGCGCCTTCGTCGGAATGGCCCCATCTCGCGGTCACCGGCGGGCCTTCGGGACGCAGGGTGCAATATGCTGCCTTGCCCTACCGTGTGCGGCGCGATGGCGAGGTGCAGGTTCGCCTCATTACTTCCCGTGAGACGCGCAGGTGGGTGATCCCCAAGGGATGGCCCATCAAGGGACTGACTCCTCCAAAGACGGCCGCCCGCGAGTGCTATGAGGAGGCTGGCCTCGTCGGCGTGGTCTCCCGCGAGCCGCTCGGCGCATACACGTACGAGAAGCGCCTCGGCACCCGCTCGGTGCTCTGCGACGTGCTGGTGTTCCCGCTCAAGGTCAAGCGCCTGCTGCAGAAGTGGCCGGAACGGTTCCAGCGCTATGGATTCTGGTTCTCCGTCGAAACTGCTGCTGCGGCGGTTCAGGAGGAGGATCTCTCCGAGCTGATTCTGTCCTTCGGCGCCATCATGGCGCGGCGCTGGGAGGAGGCGCAGGCCGAAGCCGCGAGCGCCGCCGAAGGAGCCGCCGCCAAGGCGAAGCCGGCGAAAGCGAAGGTGACCAAGGCCCGTGAAGGCAAGGCCAAGGTGGGCAAGGGCACGGACGCTGCACCCGAGCAGGCCGAGCCCGAGGCGCCGAAGGGAAAGCCGTCGAAGGAGCTGAAGCCGGTAAAGGCTGCCCCGAAGTCGGCAAAGGCGAAGGCGACCAAGGCAAAAGCAGGCAAGGCGAAGTCCGCGAAGGGCGGGGCGGCGCTTGCCATGGAGCCGGAAAACCCGTCGTTGGCCGGTGAGGCGCAGGAGAAGGACGCTGCGCCGCCCGCCCGGACCAAGCGCGCCAAGGGCAAGGTGAGCAAGGCGCTTGCAGCACAGGCGAAGGCTGCTCAGGCTCCGGTGCCTGCCGCCGATACCAGCCTGGCAAAAGCGGGGGCGAGGACCAAGGGCGTTGCCAAGACGACGGTCGCCAAGGCGGCGAGGACAGCGACGGTCGCAAAGTCGGTGAAACCCAAGGCCGTGAAGCCGAAGGTGGCGAAGGCCAAGGGCTCAGCGAAGCCGGCCAAAGTTGCGGCAGTCAAAACCGCCTCGGGCAAAGCTGCGCGGGTCAGGAAACCGGCTGCCAAGACCGCGATTGCCAAGACCGCTGCTGCCAAGATTACGACGGCCAAGACCGCCACTGCGAAGGGCACGACGCCCAAGACAACGACAGCCAAGCCCGCTAAGGCGCTCGCGTCCGCCACGGAGAGCGCTACCGCCAGCAAGAAGGCGCGGGCGCGCAAGGCCGCCGCGCCTAAATCTCCCTCCAAGCCGAAGCGCTAGGCGGCGTGCGCCGATGCGCCTTCACGCCGGCGTGGCCGTTTCAGGGAAGCGGCGCCACGGCCCGGCGGTACAGGTGCCATGTGGCGTGCCCCAGAACCGGCAGCACGAAGATCAGCCCGAGGAAGGCCGGTGCCGTGCCGATGGCGATCAGCGCCACGACGCAGATGCCCCAAAGGATCATCGGACCAGGGCTGGTGAGCACCGCCTGCACGCTGGTGATCATCGCGGTCACCACGTCGAGATCCCGGTCCATGAGCAGCGGGAAGGAGATGACCGTGATGGAGAAGAGCCCCAACGCCAGCGCCGCACCGATCACGTGGCCCACCGCCAGGAAGGCGATGCCGTCCGAGGTGGTGAACAGCACCTTCAGGAAGTCGTTGAGCGTGGCGAAGGAGGCGAAGCCGAGGAACAGCGCGAGCAGTAGCCGCACCTGATACATCCAGATGATGAAGGCGAAGATGGTGACGAACGCCATCCATCCAAGCTCGCGCTGGCGCTGGGCGAAGATGGTGGACAGGACACCCTGCCATGTGGGCTGGCGCCCCGCCTCGAGTTCCCGGCTGACATCGTAGAGCCCGGCCGCCACGAACGGCCCGATCAGCACGGATCCGGCGAAGAGCGGATAGGCGAGATAGCCCAGCTCGAAGAAGAAGACGCAGGCAACGATGGCGAGACCGCCCGCCGCATAGAGCGCGCCGAACGCAAGGCCGAACGCCGGGGCCTGCGCGAAGTCTGACAGTCCCTCGATGAGCGAGGCCTTCACGTCCGCGAACGTCACCGCCCGGACCGCCGGCATCGCCTGCACGGCCCGTGGCCGGTTCTCCACCGTATCCACCATCTTCACCTCCCGAATTCTTCTCTTTGGAAGAAGACTGGGAGGGGAACGGGGGGTTGTAAAGGGCCTCGCTCAAGGCTGGCCGAAAGTGCTAGGCGCGGTGCGCGACCGGACGGCCTCCTGGGGCTCGTGCCTGCGATGATGCAAGCCAATGATGCGGAAGGGCTTATCCGGTCAGCATCTCGATGCGGGCGGTGGCCATGCGGATGCGCCCGGCAAGCAGGATGGCGAGGTTGCGCATGATCTTGTCGGCGGCGCGGGCGTGGGTCTCCTGGAAGGCATGGAACTGGTCGGCCGTCACCTCCACACACACCGCCTCCGTGTCCGCCCAGACGTCCGTGCTGCGCGGCTGCTCGATGAGCGCCATTTCCCCGAACACCATGCCGGGGATCATGGTGGAGAGCCGCACGTCTCCCACCGAGCGCGCGCTGACCATGCCCCGCAGCAGGAAATAGACCCTGGCCGGCGGCTCGTTGGCGGAGATGATCCTTGTGCCGGCCGGGAATACGACGCGGGTGCCGAGCCGGGACAGATCGGCCAACTCCTGAGGGGAAAGGCCCGCGAGCAGCGCCTGTCGGCTGAGGTCCGCCTCCACCTCGATGCGCGAGAACCCGCCATGGCGGTACACCACCTGGTCCTCGGCCCACTCCACCGCCGCGTCGTAGGTGGGGAAGATGCGCACGCGCACGCCCTGCTCGCGCAGCGCTTTCAGCTGAGGATTGAGCGGCGAGGCGGCCTCGACGCCGGCGATGACCGCGGTGGTGGCGGCCGGCAGCTGGTTCTTGATGAGGCCGGTCAGCAGCCTCAAGCCGGCATCGGTGATGGTGGCGACGCGGTGCAGGTTGAGGATGAGGAACTCCGGCACGTCACCGGGGTCCGTGAGGCGTCGCGTGACATAATCCATGGAGGCGAAGGAAAGCTTGCCGGCCAGCTCGATGGCGCGGATGGCGCCGGAACGGGCGGAGAGGATGTCCTGCTCGTGCGGCTGCCGGCCGGGCTTGGAGGGCACGGTGCGGAAATCGTAATCGGCGACGATGCAGGTACGCACATCGTCCCGCCGGGAGAGCATGTGCAGGTCGAAGGCCTCGGAAATGGCCTCGCAGGTGCGGATGCCGCGCACGCTGTTGCCGTGCATGTCGAGCCGCGGAGAGAAGGTGCCGAGGCCGAGCTGGGACGGCAGCGCCGCGAGAATGCCGCCGCCGACGCCGCTCTTGGCCGGCACGCCCACGCGATAGATCCACTCGCCGGCGAAGTCGTACATGCCGGACGAGCTCATCACCGCCAGCGTGCGCGCCACCGCGTAGCTGGAGGCCACGGTGACGCCGGTGAGCGGGTTGACGCCATGGTTGGCGAAGGTCGCGCCCATCACTGCAAGGTCTCGGGCGGTGACGAGCACGGAGCACTGGCGGAAATAGACGTCGAGCAGCCGGTCCACGTCTCCCGTGACGCCGCCATAGGTGCGCAGGAGGTAGGCGATGGCGCGGTTGCGGTCGCCGGTGGAGCGCTCGCTCTCGAACACCGCCTCATCCAGGCCGAGGTCGCGCCCGGCGAAGCGGCCGAGGGCCTGGCGGATCAGCTCGAACGCATCCCCGCCGGTGCTCTCGGCAATGAGGCCCGAGCAGGCGATGGCGCCCGCATTCACCATGGCGTTGAACGGCTTGTTGTCGGCTCGAAGGCGAATGGAGTTGAACGCCTCGCCGCTCGGCTCCACGCCGATGGCCGCCTCTACCCGCTCCGCCCCCAGCAGATCGAGCGCGAGGGCGAACACCATGGCCTTCGACACCGACTGGATGGTGAACGGCACCTGCGTGTCGCCCGCCTCGTAGACATGCCCGTCCGTGGTGGCGACGGCGATGCCGAAATGGTCGGGATTGGCCTTGCCCAGTTCGGGGATGTAGGAGGCGACCTCGCCCTTGTCGATGCGGGAGAAGTCCGCGTGCGTGTCCTTCAGGAACCGCAGCAACGGGGTCTCGAGGGTGGTCGAGGGATGGGGCAAGGTCAGGCTCCGAATTCACCTCCAGTGAAACGCCACCTGAGCCATGATGCAATGCCGCAAAACCACCGTCGCGCTGACGGAGGGAGAGCGGAGCAAGTCAGCGCGCAGGCCGCCGTGCGCTGCGGCAGACAACGCCAGCCTCGCGCGCCTGAGGTTCGCTGAGGAAACTACTTCTTGCCGAGGGCGCCGAGGGCGGCTTGGCAGGGCGGGGTCGTCTGTTCCTTCTTGCTCTGCATGCACTGGACCACGCGGCCGCCGCCGGGTTGCACGTCGCCGCACAGCTTCTTCACGTCCGCCGAACAGGCTGTGCGCAGAGCCTGAGCCTGCTCGGCGGTGAGATTGGCGGCAGTCTGCGCCGGAGCCGGCCCGGCGCAGAGGGCCAGAAGAGGGAGCGCGAGGAAAGAGGCGCGGAGCGAGAGGGTCATCGGCAGGATCCTCATGTGGTTGCGTCGGGTCTATGCCTGACCCTCGCGGGGCGAGGTTGCACAGGCGTTCCCCGAGGGTAACGAATCGCGACGGAGTGTAACGTCCCTGCCGCGGCAAAAAAGCGACTCCCGCCGCGCCTCAGCTCCCCTCGCCGGGCAGCTTGGTGCCGGTGATGCGGGCATAGAGGCGGGCGACGGAGGCGTCGTCGTCGCGGCCCATGCCGGCGGCGGAAGTGGCGAGAAACATCTGCAGGGCGGCGGCCGAGACCGGCACCGGGAACTTCGCGCTGCGCGCCATGTCCTGGATGATGCCGAGGTCCTTCACGAAGATGTCCACGGCGCTTTTCGGCGTGTAGTCGCCGTCGAGCACGTGCGGCATGCGATTCTCGAACATCCAGCTGTTGCCGGCCGAGGCGGTGATGACCTCGTAGACTTTCTTCAGATCCAGCCCCTGCCGTGCGGCGAAGGCCATGGCCTCGCTGGCGGCGGCGATGTGCACGCCGGCGAGGAGCTGGTTGATCATCTTGAAGGCGGCACCCTGACCCGGAGCGTCGCCGAGCGCGTAGAGCTTGGCGGCCATGGCATCGAGGGCTGGCTTAGCCCTGGCGAAGGCGGTGGGGCTGCCGGACGCGAGGATAGTGAGCGCCCCTTCCGCCGCCCTTTGGGCGCCGCCGGAGATGGGGGCGTCGAGATAGTGCCGCCCGGTGGCCTCCAGTCGCGCGGCGAGGCTGCGGGCGATGTCCGGGTCCATGGTGGCGGAGGAGATGAAGACGGCACCCTCGGGCAGCGTCTCGGCGACGCCGGAAGGTCCGAACAGGATGGCCTCCGTCTGCGCGGCGTTGACCACCACGCTCACCACCATGTCCGCCCCTTCGGCCGCCTCAGCCGGCGAGGCCACACCACGCCCGCCCGCCGCGCTGAAACGCTCCACCGCGGCCGCGCCCACATCGCAGCCGGCCACATGGAGCCCCGCCCGCAGCAGCGATTGGGCCATGCCGAAGCCCATGGAGCCGAGGCCGATCACGCCCGCGCGTCCGGCGCCCTGATTGCCCGCTGTTCCTTCCGCCTGCTCGACCATGGCCGTTTCCCCGTGTCTCGGCCGCCTGTTGGCCAGACGGCATCCGGAGCCTTTTGTAAGAGTCCGCCGATGGTGGATCAAATCGTTTTAGTCGCGGCGCGGTTCACGCTTGCCAAGGGAGTTCCGCTTCGCTTTGGTGCGTCGGCGGAACAAGCGGAGGCCGGCCATGGACGAGACCAGACTGCGGGAGGAGATCTGCCGCTTCGGGCGCTCCCTGTTCGAGCGGGGGCTGACGCCCGGCTCGTCCGGCAATATCAGCCTGAGGCTCGACGACGGCGGATGGCTGGTGACGCCCACCAATGCGTCCCTCGGCTTCCTTGATCCCGCGCGCATCTCCCGCCTCGATGCGGCCGGACGGCTCCTGAGTGGCGATCCGCCCACCAAGGAAATCCCGCTGCATTCGGCGCTCTACGAGACCCGTGGCACGGCCCGGGCCATCGTGCACCTGCACTCGACCCACTCGGTGGCGCTCACCATGCTGCCGGAGATCGACCCACGGGCGGCCTTGCCGCCCATGACGCCCTATTACCTCATGCGTGCCGGGCAGACGGCGCTTCTGCCCTATTATCGGCCGGGCGATCCCGCCGTCGCCGACGCGATCCGGGGCCTTGCCGGCCGGTACACGTCAGTGCTCTTGGCCAATCACGGTCCGGTGGTTGCGGGCGACACGCTGGAGGCGGCGGTCTTCGCCACCGAGGAACTGGAAGAGACGGCGAAGCTCTATCTGCTGCTGCGCGGCCTCAATCCGCGTTATTTGTCGCCGGCACAGGTGGACGATCTGGTGAAGACCTTCGGCCTCACGCTCCCCGTGCCGGATGCCCGCCACGACCATCACGGGCATGCTCATCCGACCGAGGACTGACCGGCCCGGAACGAAAAACGGCGCCCCCGGGACCGGAGCGCCGTTCGACGAGGTACGTCTCTCGCGTCAGTAGACGCCGGCACTGCGGGCCGGGGCCGGGGACGCGGCCGGTTTCGGCGCGGCGGCGGCCGGCTTGGAGGTGCCGGCGGGCTTCGCCGCATCGGGCTTCGCGCCGGCGGGCTTCGGCTTCTTGGCGGCGGCTGTTCCGGGGGTGGCGAGGGCCACCTTCAGCGGCTTGTCCATGGCCACCAGCTGCGACAGCGTGGCGAACTTGTAGCCCTTGGCCGCCAGCTCATCGAGGATGCGCGGCATGGCATCCACGGTGGTGGCGTAGATGTCGTGGGAGAGCACGATGGCGCCGGGCTTCACCTGCGCCATGATGGCGTCATGCACAGCCTGGCTGTTGCGGTTCTTCCAGTCGTTGGGGTCCACCGACCAGTTGACGATGGTCAGGCCGTACTTGTCCTCGATGGTGGTGCGCAGGGTCGGCTTCATGGTGCCGTAGGGCGGACGCAGGAAGATCGGGCGCTTGCCAGTCACCTGGAAGATCGCCTCGGTCGTGTTGCCGAGCTCCTTGTCCAGCGCCGCGGCGCTGATGCGGGTGAGCTGCGGATGGCTCCAGGAATGGCTGCCGATCTCGTGGCCCTCGTCGGCGATCATCTTCAGCACTTCGGGGTGCTTGGCGACCATGTTGCCGAGCACGAAGAAGGTCACCTTGATGTTGCGCTCGCGCAGGATCTGCAGGAGGCGCGGCGTCGTCTCCGGGTTCGGGCCGTCGTCGAAGGTCATGGCGATGTAGGAGCCATCCACGTCGAACGACTTGTAGGTGTAGTTCTTGCGCGGCGTCACCGGCGGCGGAGCCGCGGGCTCCGGCGCGGGGGCCGGCACCGGCTGGGCCGATGCGGCCGCGCTCTTCTGCGCGGCGGTCGCGCCCTTGCCCTGGGCGGCCTGTCCGGCAGCCGGGTTCGCCGGCTGGGAAATGGATTGGGTGGTCGCCGGGCCGTCGTCTTTGGCGGACAGGAGCGGGCTGATGGCCATGCCGGCGCCCACGGCGGCGGCGGCCACAAATCCGGTAACGATGAGGAGCGGCTTCACGGCGACGGTATCCCGGCCTTAGGTTCCATATGCTCTGAAGCCTCACGGGTTTTTGTGGATAAATCGTGAAGTGCGCGGGGCCCTCGTGCCTTTTTTGCCCGATTTATCGGGTTTTCGCCTGCCCGCTTACGGACTTGGGCTGCTGGATACCTCTGCGGCATGGCGGCCGGCACGCTCAGTGAAAGTCTCTGGACTTGGGCAGTACCCTTACGTCACGGGGATGCTTGCGCGGATGCTGGGGGTGTGCGAACTCGTCGGCCCGCGCCACCTCCATCCGCGGCTGCCGCACCCGGGAGAGCAAGGCGAGGTCGGCGGTGCGGTCGGTGAGGCGCTGGGCCATGAGGTGGACCACCCCCTCCGGGCTCTTCTGGACGCGTCCTTCCACCAAAAGCAGGCGCGCGCCCATCACCTCGCGGCGGAAGCGCTCCAGCGTCCGCTCCCACAGGACGATGTTGGTGATGCCGGTCTCATCCTCGATGGTGATGAAGATGGCCTTGCCGTTACCCGGCCGCTGGCGCACCAGCACCACGCCGGCGGTACGGGCAAAGGCGCCGTCCTTCAGCGCTGATGCCTCGACGCAGGAAAGAATGCGTTCTTTCCGGAAATGCTCGCGCAGTTCGCCCATGGGATGCCCCTTCAGGGAGAGGCGCACCGTCTGGTAGTCGGCGACGATGTGCTCCGACCGCGCCATGCGCGGCAGCGTCACCTCCTCTTCAACGCCCAACTCACGGGCGTCCGCCGCCGCGAACAGGGGCAGGGCGTCGTCGTCCGGCAGGCGGCGGGCGTGCCACAGCGCCGCGCGGCGGTCGAGGCCCATGGAGCGGAAGGCATCCGCATCGGCGAGCAGTTTCACCGCGCGGGTGGGCAGGCGGGCACGGCGCGCGAGGTCCTCGATGCTTGCGAAGGGAATGGCGCGGGCGGCGGCGAGGCGCCCGCCCCAGTCCTCGTGAAAGCCATCCACCTGCCGGAAGCCGAGACGCAGGGCGAGGGTGCCATCGTCGCGGTGTTCCAGCGTGTTGTCGTGATGGCTGAAATTGACGTCGATCGGGCGCACCTCCACGCCGTGCTCGCGGGCATCCCGCACAATCTGCGCCGGGGCGTAGAAGCCCATGGGCTGGGCGTTGAGCAGCGCGCAGGCAAAGGCGGCCGGGTGGCGGCACTTGATGTAGGAAGAGATGTAGACGAGCTTGGCGAAGGAGGCGGCGTGGCTCTCGGGAAAGCCGTAGCTGCCGAAGCCCTTGATCTGCTCGAAGCACCGCGCAGCAAATTCCCGCTTGTAGCCGCGCGCCACCATGCGCTCCACCATCAGGCTCTCGAATTCGTGGATGGTGCCGAGGTTGCGGAAGGTGGCCATGGCCCGGCGCAGCTTGTTGGCTTCCACATCGGAGAAACGGGCGGCGACCATGGCAAGCTTCATGGCCTGCTCCTGAAACAGCGGCACGCCGAGCGTTTTGTGGAGGACGTCGCGCAGTTCGTCCTTGTCGCCGAGATGCGGGGCGGGGGAGGGGTAGTCCACCGCCTCCAGCCCGTTGCGGCGCCTCAGATAGGGGTGGACCATGTCGCCCTGGATCGGTCCCGGCCGTACGATGGCCACCTGGATGACGAGGTCGTAGAATTCCTTCGGCTTCAGGCGCGGCAGCATGTTGATCTGCGCCCGGCTCTCCACCTGGAACACGCCGATGGAATCCCCGCGCTGGAGCATGGCGTAGACGTCCGCCTGCCCGCTTGGCACGTCGGCAAGACCCCAGTCGATGCCCTCGTGCTCGCGCATCAGGTCGAGCGCCTTCCGGATGCAGGTGAGCATGCCGAGCGCCAGGACATCCACCTTCATCAGGCCGAGCACGTCGATGTCGTCCTTGTCCCATTCGATGAAGGTGCGGTCCGCCATGGCGGCGTTGCCGATGGGCACCGTGTCATCCAGCCGCTCACGGGCCAGCACGAAGCCGCCCACATGCTGGGAGAGGTGGCGCGGCGCGCCCATCAGCCGGCCGGCCAGCTCCACCGCGCGGCGGATGAAGGGATTTGACGGGTCGAGCCCCGCCTCCCGGATATGCGCGTCGGAAATGTCCCGCCCCCAACTGCCCCACTGGGTGGAGGCGAGGCGCGCCGTGACGTCCTCGGTCAGCCCGAGGGCCTTGCCCACGTCGCGGATGGCGCTGCGCGGCCGGTAGTGGATGACGGTGGCGACGATGCCGGCGCGGTGGCGGCCGTATTTCTCGTAGATGTGCTGGATCACCTCTTCGCGCCGCGCGTGCTCGAAATCCACGTCGATGTCGGGCGGCTCGCGCCGTTCCTCGGAGATGAAGCGCGCGAAGAGAAGATCGTTGTCGGCGGGGTCCACGGCGGTGATGCCGAGCACGTAGCAAACGGCGGAGTTCGCCGCCGAGCCCCGCCCCTGGCAGAGGATGCCCTGGCTCTCGGCGAAGCGCACGATGTCGTGGATGGTGAGAAAGTAAGGCGCGTACTCGAGCTTGCGGATGAGGGCCAGCTCGTCCCTCAGCAGCTTTTCCACCTTCTCCGGCACCCCTTCGGGATAGCGCACGGCGGCACAGCGCCAGGTCAGTTCCTCAAGCCACGCCTGCGGCGTCCAGCCGGGGGGCACCGGCTCCTCGGGATAGTCGTATTTCAGCTCCTTGAGGGTGAAGTCGATGCGGGCGAGGAGGGACGCGCTTTCCGCCACCGCCTCGGGGGCGTCGCGGAACAGGCGGGCCATCTCGGCGGCAGGCTTGAGGTGGCGCTCGGCATTCGCCATGAGCCGCCGCCCGGCCTCGGCGATGGTGGTGCCCTCGCGCACGCAGGTGAGAATATCCTGCAGGTCGCGCTCCTCGGGCGTCGCACACAGCACCTCGTTCATCGCCAGCAGAGGCACGCCCGCGGCGTGGGCGACGGATTTCAGCGCGGCCAAGCGGCGGCGGTCGGCGCCATGGAAGGGCATGTCGGCGCCAAGCCACACTGCCCCGGGGGCGGCCTCGGCGAGGCGGGAGAGGAGGGGCGGAAGATCGCTTCCGTCTTCGCCTGGCAGCACGATGAGCATCAGGTCGCGCGCGTCGGCGAGGAGGTCGGCGAGGGAAAGGTGGCAGTCGCCCTTCTTCGCCCGCCGGTTGCCGGTGGTCAGGAGACGGCAGAGCCGGCCCCAGCCGGCGCGGGTCGAGGGATAGGCGATGATATCCGCCGTGCGGTCGGAGAAGATGAGCCGTGCGCCCGTCACCAGCCGGAAAGTGCGGGCACGGGTGGCGACGGCGCGCTTGGCCTCCGCCTCGGGATCGTCTGCTTCCAGATTCTCGTCGAGGGCGCGCAGGTCCTCCAGGGCGCTATAGGCCCGCACCACACCGGCCACCGTATTGCGGTCGGCGATGCCGAGACCGTCGAGACCGAGAGCGACGGCGGTGCGCACCAAATGGGCCGGCGCGCTCGCCCCGCGCAGGAAGGAGAAATGCGAGGCCGTCGCCAGCTCCGCATAGAAGGGTGCGCTCACGGGAACAGCCCGTGCAGGAACCAGCGGGGCGCCGACGTCTCCCGTCCGTAGGTGCCTTCGCGATAGAGCCAGAAGCGGCGACCTTCAGTGTCCTCCACGCGGAAATAGTCGCGGGTGAGACCCGGCCGGTTGCCATCGAGGACGGTCCACCATTCCGGCGCGATGCGCTCCGGCCCCTCGGCCCGCGTCACCTCGTGCAGCACCCGCCGCCAGCGGAAGCGCAAAGGCGGGCCGTCCGGCACCTCGGCCAGCGTCTCCACTGGCTCGGGCGCGGGAAACAAGGCCGGCGGGCGGGCGAGGGGCGCACCGGCGGCGGTCGGCTCGGCCCAGTCGTGCGCCAGAGAGGTGTGGGCGCGTGCTTCCCGGCTGCGCCACGCCTTTTGCGCTGGCACCCGCACGGCGGCGCGCTCGGGAATATGGCTGTCCAGCGCGGCAAGGCAGGTGACGCGGCGCGGTCCGAGCCGGGCGGAGAGAATGTCCACCAGCTGGTCGAGCCCTGCGCCGTCCGGCTCGGCGTCGAAGCCGGATTGGGTGGCGGTGAGCGGCTCGGCGGCGGTGACGGACAGGCGGATCACGTCATAACCGAAGCCGGGATCGAGCGGGTCGGCCAGCGCCTCCAGCCGCTCGCGGAACAGGGCGGCGAGGCGCGCGCCGTCGCGCAGTGGCGCAGCCGTGCCAGCCGCCACCCGCCGCACCGCGCCGTCGCTGCGAAAGAAGGCAGCCTCGAAGCGCCGTCCGCCCTCGCCATGCCGCTCCAGCACGCCGGTAAGGTCGCGGGCGAGGTCGGCGAGCACGGCGCGCGCGGTCGCCTCGTCGCCCATGGGCTCGGCGAAGCGCCGCTCCGCCACATAGACGGGCAGGGGATTGAGCGGGGAAATGGGCGGAGAGGCGGCGCCGCACAACTCGTCCAGCCGCTCCACCAGGGCGCTGCCGAAGCGGGCGGCGAGGGCCGCGCGGGGCTTGCCGGCGATGTCGCCGATGCGCACCAGCCCGAGATAGGAAAGGCTGCGCGCCGCCTCCGCATCCAGGCCGAGTGCCTCCACCGGCAAAGGCGCCACGGCCTCCCGTTCGCCTCCCGCCAGCACCACCCGACCCGGCCTCCAGCGGGCGAGGGCGAGGGCAGCTCGAGCGGTGCCAGCCACAGCCCCGCAGGCGGTGAGACCGGTGGCGACCAGGCGCTCCGTCATGGCAGACAGTAGGGCCGCCTCGCCACCGAACAGATGGGCGCAGCCGGTGATGTCGAGGACGATGCCGTCCGGCCCGGACACGGCGACGAAGGGCGTCCAGCGCTCGCACCACGAGGCGATAGCGGCGAGCAGCGCCGTGTCCGCCGCCGCATCCGCCTCCACCGCCTCGATCTTCGGTACGCGGGCCTGCGCATCCGCCAGCGTGAGGCCGGGATGGAGGCCGAGGCGGGCCGCGGCGGCGTCCACCGCGGCGAGGCGGCGGGCATTGGCCTTCACCTCCACCGTGACCAGAGGCGGGTCAGCCGGTGCGTCGCCAGCCGACGACATGCGACGTCCCCGCCGGCTGCGGTGCAACCGGTCGGTCGGCAGGCGCGGCAGGAAGAGCGCGGCGAGGCGCCGGGGCGAAGCGTCGGGCATGGGCATTCCATTCCACGGTGAAGCGGCCGGGGGGTCCGAGGCGGTTGCGCTCGATTTCCAGCGCGAAGGCGGGTGGGCCGAGGCAGAAGGCCGGCACATCCCCGGCCACCCGGGAGGGGGCCGCGGCGACCCGCCAGCGGGTGGCGGCAGCGGAGGGACCGGGGTCCGCCCCCGGCCGCAGTAGGAGGGACGGCACACCGGAGCGCTCGCTGCGCAAGGCGAGGCGGCGGGTGGCGGTGAGATCGATGAGGCGCGGGGATCCCCAGGGCTCGGCCACCACCAGCCCGAGGGCGCCATGGCCAAGGGCTTCCTCTGCGGCGCCCAGCGTGTCGGCGGCGTCTGCTGCGGCCACCAGGATCAGGCGGGACGGATCGAGCCCGAAGGCAGCGCAGCCGGGGCCGTAGATGTCGCCGCCCTCCAGCGCCGCCATATCCTGCCGCACCCACAGCACCGGCTTGCGGGTGCCGGCCGCGAGCGCGAGGGCGAAACCGAGCACGGCGGCGGCATTGCCCTTCTCCGCCGGAAAAGCCTCGTGCAGCGCATCGCGGGCGAGGCCACCCCCCAACGCCTCGTCCAGCGGCCCCCCAAGGGACAGGCGCGGCCGGGCAGGACCGTCCGGAGGGCCGGACAGCCGTTCCATCTCGACGATGCGGCGGCGAAGGGCCGCCAGATCCTCGCGGGGAGCCTGCTCGGGGTGCATGGATGAAGGACCAATGTTCCTATTTTGTTCTCTTTAAAAGGACTCCGGGAGGGCGGAATGTCAACCGTATGGAGGTCCGGCAGCAGGGCCTGCGGGGGCTGGAGCGAGCCCTTCGCAGGCAGGTGAAGCGGCGCGGTCTTGTCCCCATGATTCACAGACAAGGTATCCTGAAACCGTTGTTGTGAGGCGCAAACCTCCCCTTAACGCCCCCGCCCTAGTGTCCTCGAAACGGCGCCGGTGCTGCGGATTTCGGATTCCCATGTCTTCCTTCAACCGTCCTCCGAGACCTCTTGCGTATCCTTCCTACGCTCCGGACGACTCGTTCGATCCACCAGCCGATTCCGGCGCCGAACGTGGCCTGCCCTCGTTCTACGAGCGGATTCCGGAATACGACCCGGCCATCCACGACGGCGCCTTCGAGGCTGCCGAAACCCACAGCTGGATCGACCTGGAGCTGGTCCCGAGCTGGCTGCGGCCGTTCACCCTCGACGCCAACACCCGCTTCACCCGCACCCCGGACCATCTGCTGCGCCCCCGCGAGCCGGGCGCGACCCCGTTGCCGCCAGTCTTGCCGCAGGTCCCCACCCCGGTCACGACCCAGGGGTCGAGCCGCGGCTGGCACTTCCTGTTCGAGCCGGCCGACGACGTGGTCCAGCCGGTGGCACAGCCCGTCGCCAAGCTTGCGGATATCCCCGAGGAGACCGCCTTCGCCGCGCCCGCCTCCGCGCCGGAAGAGGTGACGGCGGCTCCCGTCGTCCTTCCTCCCGTCGAGGAAGAAACAGCTGAGGCCTACGAGGCTCCCGCTTCCGAGGTCGCGCTTGCAGAGGCTGCCCCGGGCGAGGAGTTTCTGACTGAAACGACAGCGCCTGTGCTCCTTGAAGCCGACACCGCGCCGCAGGCTGTGGCCGAGGCGGCTTCGGAGGTCGACACTGCTGATGTCCCCGATCACCTCTGGAGCCTGCTGCGCCTCGTCGTTCTCGGCCGCGCCGCCACCCCGCCCGCTCCGGCCGGGGAGCAGGACCTTGATCCGGCGCCCGCAGAGACGGTCGATGCGGAAGACGACCTTGTGAAGAACGAGGACACGGCTTTCGAGGCGCTGTCCGATACCGAGGAGGCTGCCGACTTCGACGAAGACGAGGTCTTAGAGGCGGCCGCCTCCGAGGAGGATGAACTCGAGGATGACGAGCTCGAGGACGACGCGTTCGAGGACGAGGACTCCGAGGATGATGAGGTCGCCGAACTGGACGGCGACACGGACGACGCCGAGGAGGAGGGCGATGAGGTCGACCTTTCCGAGGACGACGACGAACTGGACGAGGACGACGCGGAGCTCTCCTCCGAGCTGGAGGAGGATGACCTCGAAGACGACGAACTCGAAGACGATGCTTTCGAGGACGCGGAGCTGACGGAAGACGAGGAAGACGAGGAAATCGACGCCGAACTCGACGAGGACGAGGCGGAAGACGCCGCCGCGCTTGAAGACGACGATCAGGCTGATGACGAGGCCGAAGCCGAGGACGAAGCATTACCCCTCGCGGCCGCGCCGATCCTTTCGGGTGAGGCGTTCGCATCCTGGCGGCCCTACCAGCAGAGCATCAGCGCCCAGTTCTTCGGTGCCCTGCATTCGGCTGCCACGTCCGCTCCCGCGACCTCGGCAGCAGTGCCTGCAGCGGTGGATGCCGTCGCCCCCGTTCCGGTGCAGGCCGTTGCAACCCTCCCGCCCGATCTCGCGCCCGCAGCTGCGGAGGGCACGGAAGGCCCCTATTTCCTCCCGCCCCTCGACCTGCTGCGCGAGCCGCCGGTGGTGGAGCCGGACTATGAGCTGTCCGAGGAATTCCTCGACCAGTCCTCCACCATGCTGCAGCAGGTGCTGCGCGATTTTGGCGTGCGCGGCGAGGTGATCGACGCCAATCCCGGCCCGGTCGTCACGCTCTACGAGTTCGAGCCGGCACCGGGGGTGAAGTCCTCCCGCGTCATCGGCCTGTCGCCGGACATCGCCCGCTCCATGAGCGCCGTTTCCGCCCGTGTGGCGGTGGTGGAGGGGCGCAACGTCATCGGCATCGAGCTGCCCAACCGGCGGCGCGAGACCGTGTGGCTGCGCGAGCTTCTGGCGAGCCACGAATTCGCCGAGGCCCATCCCAAGCTCGGTCTCTGTCTCGGCAAGACCATCGGCGGCGTGCCGGTGATCGCCGACCTCGCGCGGATGCCGCATCTGCTGGTCGCCGGCACCACCGGTTCCGGCAAGTCGGTGGCCATCAACACCATGATCCTGAGCCTGCTCTACCGGCACACGCCGGAAGCCTGCCGGCTCATCATGATCGACCCGAAGATGCTGGAACTCTCGGTCTACGAGGGCATCCCGCATCTGCTCACCCCCGTCGTCACCGACCCCAAGAAGGCGATCATCGCGCTGAAGTGGGCGGTGAAGGAGATGGAGGAGCGCTATCGCAAGATGAGCCGCCTCGCGGTGCGCAACATCGACGGCTACAACGCCCGCGTCCGCGAGGCGGCGGCCAGGGCTGAGATCATCACCCGCAACGTCCAGGTGGGGTTCGATCGCGAGACCGGGGAGGCCCTGTTCGAGGAACAGGAGATGGACCTCACCGCGCTGCCTTACATCGTCGTCATCGTGGACGAGATGGCCGACCTGATGATGGTGGCGGGCAAGGAAATCGAAGGCGCCATCCAGCGCCTCGCCCAGATGGCCCGCGCCGCCGGCATCCACCTCGTGATGGCGACGCAGCGGCCCTCCGTGGACGTCATCACCGGCACCATCAAGGCCAATTTCCCCACCCGTATCTCCTTCCAGGTGACGAGCAAGATCGACAGCCGCACCATCCTCGGCGAGATGGGCGCGGAGACGCTGCTGGGGCAGGGCGACATGCTGTTCATGGCCGGCGGCGGGCGCATCAGCCGCGTCCACGGCCCGTTCGTCTCCGACGGCGAGGTGGAGAAGGTCGTCGCCTTCCTCAAGGCCCAGGGCGGGCCGGACTATATCGACGAGGTGGTGCTGGACGAGGATGCCGTGGCCGAGGACGATGACGAGGCGGTGTTCGACCGCTCCGGCATCGCCGATGCGGGCGGCGACCTCTACGAGCAGGCTGTGGCCATTGTCATGCGTGATCGCAAGGCCTCCACCTCCTACATCCAGCGCCGTTTGCAGGTGGGCTACAACAAGGCCGCCTCCCTCATGGAGCGCATGGAGACCGAAGGCATCGTTGGTCCCGCCAACCACGCCGGAAAGCGCGAAATCCTCACCTTCTCGCGACCGGGGTGAGGTTCGCTCCACCGGCGATCCTCCACCCTTGCCTCCCGCGCGCCCTGGGCTACCTTGTCCGCTTGATCCGGGCCAACCGGACGCGCGGTCGGGGCGCGGGATCGGGAGACGTTCAGTGGTGCAACCCTTCAGCGTGGTCCAGGGAGGCCGCATGGCTCAGGCATGCGCGGTCGGGCTGCGCGACATCTCCATCGCCTTCCCCGGCGCCAGCCGTGCGGCTTCGCCCTTCGTCGCGGTGCAGGGCGTCAATCTCGAGGTTGCGGATGGCGAGTTCGTCGCCATCGTCGGCCCTACGGGCTGCGGCAAGTCCACCTTGCTGAATGCGACTGCCGGCCTGCTGAAGCCGGCATCGGGCACCGTCACCATCCACGGCACGCCCCTTTCCGGCCTCAACCGCGCGGCCGGATATCTCTTCCAGGCCGAGGCCCTGTTCCCGTGGAAGACGGCGCTCGACAACGTGGCCATCGGCCTTGAGGTCGCCGGCACCGACACGGACGAGGCGCGCGCCCGCGCCCGTAAGTGGCTAGCCCGCGTGGGGCTCGCGGCCTTTGCCGATCGCTATCCCCACCAATTGTCCGGCGGGCAGAGGAAGCGCGTGGGCCTTGCCCAGGTGCTGATCCGTGACCCCAAGATCCTGCTCATGGATGAGCCGTTCGGCCCGCTCGACGCCCAGACCCGTCAGATCATGGGCAACCTCCTGCTCGATCTCTGGAGCCAGGACCGCAAGGCGGTGATGTTCGTGACCCATGACCTTGAAGAGGCGATTTCGCTGGCCGACCGGGTGGTCATCATGGGCGCCGGACCGGCCTCGCGCATCATCGGCCAGTGGCGCGTGCCCATCCCCCGCCCGCGTGACATCGACGTGCGGCTGGAGCCCGCCTTCCACCATCTTCACCGCGAGATCTGGGCGGCGCTGAAGGATGAGGTGGTGAAGGGATATCGCCAGTCCGAGGTCGCGAGCTGAACCATGCGCAACCGTTTCACGCTGTTCACGCTGCAGGTGCTGGTGGCGGTGGTGCTGATCGCCATCTGGCATTTCGGCTCCACGGTGAAGGTCTCGATTCCGGCGCTCTCGCCGAAGCCCTTCTACCCGCTCGATCCCTTCTTCTTCTCGACGCCGCTGGCTGTTTTCGAGAGGACCTTCAAGGACTTTTACACGGGAGTGATCTGGTATCACCTCGGCATCACGCTGCTGGAGACCATGCTCGCCTTCGCCATCGGCGCTTTCGGCGGGGTGCTGGTGGGCTTCTGGTTCGCCCGCAAGGCGGTGATCGCCGCGGTGTTCGACCCTTATGTGAAGATGGCCAATGCGCTGCCGCGCGTGGTGCTGGCGCCCATCTTCGCTTTGTGGCTTGGGCTCGGCATCTGGTCCAAGGTGGCGCTGGGCGTCACGCTGGTGTTCTTCATCGTTTTCTTCAATGTCTATCAGGGTGTTAAGGAGGTCAGCCCGACGCTGCTCGCCAACGCCCGGATGCTGGGGATGAGCGAGCGACAGCTCATGCGGAACGTGTTCTGGCCCTCCGCGCTCACCTGGATGTTCTCCTCGCTCCACACGGCGGTTGGCTTTGCGCTGGTGGGGGCGGTGGTGGGGGAATATCTCGGCTCGGCGGCGGGGCTTGGCTATCGCATCCACCAGGCGGAAGGGGTGTTCGATGTCACCGGCGTGTTCTCGGGCATGCTGGTGCTCTCCATCTTCGTCATCATCATCGACACGGTGGTGAGCGCAATCGAGAACCGCCTGCTCGTCTGGCGCCCTGCGCCGGCGACGCAGGCGTGAAGAAAAACGGGAGGAAAATCATGAAGATGCTCAAGCTCGCGGTGGCCGCCCTCGCGCTCGCCTTCGCCGCTCCTGCGACGGCCCAGCAGGCCGCCAAGATCGAGAAGCCGAAGCTCACGCTCGGGGTCGGCGGCAAGCCGCTGCTGTATTATCTGCCGCTGACGATCGCCGAGCGGAAGGGCTTCTTCAAGGAGGAGGGGCTGGACGTCGCCATCAACGATTTCGGCGGCGGAGCCAAGTCTTTGCAGGCACTTATCGGCGGTTCCATCGATGTGGTGACGGGGGCTTACGAGCACACCATCCGCATGCAGGCCAAGGGCCAGGACATTGTTTCCGTTATCGAATTGGGCCGCTTCCCGGGGATCGTCCTGGTGGCGCGGAAGGATCGGCCGATCAAGTCGGTGAAGGACCTGAAGGGGGCCAAGATCGGCGTGACCGCGCCGGGCTCCTCCACGAATTTCTTCGTCAATTTCCTGATGGCGAAAGATGGCCTGAAGCCGGATGAGGCCTCCTACGTCGGTGTCGGTGGTGGAGCCTCGGCTGTGGCGCAGATGAAGCGTGGCGAAATCGACGCCATGTCCAATCTCGACCCGGTCATTACCAAGCTGGAGGACGACGGGGACGTGATTGTTCTGGCGGACAGCCGAACGGAAGCCGGAAACGACAAGATCTTCGGCGGAGCGAACCCGGCCGCCGTGCTCTACATGAAGCGCGACTTCATGGAGCAGAATCCCGTCACCACCCAGAAGCTCGTGAACGCTTTCTACAAGGCGCTTCAATGGCTTAAGACCGCCACGCCGGAAGATGTGGCGGCGGTGGTGCCGGAGGAATATCTGCTCGGGGACAAGGCGCTCTACCTCAACGCGGTCAAGAACTCCCTGCCGATCTATTCGCGCACCGGCCTCATCCCCGAAAAGGGCATGCAGAATGCCCTCAACATGTTGGTGGAGTTCGATCCTGAGCTGAAGGCGGCGAAGATCGACCTCGCCAAGACGTTCGACGGCACCTTCGTGGCGAAGGCGGCGGCAGGCAAATAGTCCGGCCCCGGTTCGGGGGTGTTTCACCACCTTGCCGGTGGGCGTTCACCCCCGGTATCGGGTGGGTTCGGCAAAAGGTTCAGGAGCGGCGGGCAAAAATCTTGCCCGCCGCCCTTGAACCGCCGCGATTGATCCCTATCTTCCCATCAACCCCAGCCGATGGATGCGGCGCGCTTTTGAGCGCAGACGCTTCCGGGAGACGGACGGATGTACTCCGATCCCGCCTGAGCAGATTGCACCAAGGCATGGGGCGTTCGTTCCTCCGCTTTCCATTTCATGGATGTGCGGAGGGGCGAGCCGAGCGGACAAGTTCGTCGACGGCCTTCTTCGTTTCCTTCGGGCCGCGACGCAAAAGCCTTCCCCAAGTACGAACCTGTCCTGAACTGCGTCCCGTTGCGCCGTGACTCTTTTGTGGTCGCGTGTCGCCGGGACGATCGGCGCTTTTCGGGAAACTCCCGGAGAGCGTTTCCACAGGAGGCCTCCATGGCCACGGGTACTGTCAAGTTTTTCAACGCCCAGAAGGGTTTCGGCTTCATCGTTCAGGATGAGGGCGGCCCCGACGTGTTCGTCCACATCTCCGACGTGGAGCGCTCCGGCATGTACAGCCTGAACGACGGCCAGAAGGTCTCGTTCGATGTCGTCCCGGACAACCGCGGCAAGAGCAAGGCTGCGAACCTCGCCGCCCTCTGACGCGCTCAAGCGTTGAATTAAATGGCCCGGCTGTCTCACGACGGCCGGGCCATTTTCGTTTCAAAAGGGCCTCAGCGCAGCACGTAGACGGTCGCACCCACGCGCACGCGGTTGTAGAGGTCCACCACGTCGTCATTGGTCATGCGGAAGCAGCCCGACGACACCGCTTGCCCGATGGTCTCCGGCTCGTTGGAGCCGTGGATGCGGTAGAGGCTGGAGCCGAGATACATGGCGCGGGCGCCGAGCGGGTTGTCGATGCCGCCGGGCATGTAGCGGGGCAGATCGGGGCGGCGCTTCAGCATCTGGGAGGGGGGCGTCCAGGAGGGCCATTCCTTCTTGGCGCTCACCGTCTTCACGCCGGACCAGCGGAAGCCGTCGCGGCCGACACCGATGCCGTAGCGGATGGCCTGGCCCCGCGCCGTCACATAATAAAGGCGGCGCTCCGAGGTCATGATGACGATGTTGCCCGGCGCATATTTCGGGTCGATGGAGACCATCTGTCGGCCGATGGGCGAAGTGCTGCCCACCACGCCGACATTGCCGCCGCCGAAGAACTTGTTGAAATTGAAGATGTCGTAGCGATCGTCGGCCTTGGCCGAGCCCGTCGCCACCAGCGCGGCGATGCCTGCGAAAACAAGCGATTTCAGCTTCATCATGGCTCTGCGTCTCGGATGGACCGGAGCGCGAACGACCATCGAGCACGCCCGGAAACGTCGGCAACACCGCTTTGTCGCCACAAAACGGACAAGACTGCAACCGCTTTGTGGCGAACGGGTTCCCGTCCCACGGGAGTGTGAAGCCGTCTTCTCCTAACGCGCTACCATCCTTGAAGTCGCTGCCGCAGCGGCAGCAAAGGCCGCAAGCGTGGTGTTGAAGCGGTCCGCCGCCTCGATGAAGGGGGCGTGGCCGACCCCCGCATAAAGGTCCAGCCGGGCGCCGGGAATGGTCCCGGCAATATGTTCCGCCATGGCCGGGGCCACCACCTCGTCCAGCGCGCCCTGCGCCACCAGCACCGGCACGTCGAGGCGCTTCAGCAGGTCTTCATACTCCGCCGTCCGACCGAACAAGGCGGAGCGCACCTGCTGCGGCACCATCATGTTCACCGCCAGCAATTGCTCGAACAGCGGCTGGGGGATGGGGGCGGCGAAGCAGCGGCGCAGAAAGGTGCGGGTGGCCGCGATGTTCTCCTCCACATCCGTGCTGCACATGAGGCGCATCAGCCGGTTGCAAGTGCCGTAGAAGCGGCGCTCGTTGGCGGTCACGGCATCCACGAACACGATGCCGCCGATGCCCGCCGTGCCATGCACCGCCAGATAATCGCCGATGATGCGCCCGGCATAGGACCAGCCGACCAGCACCGGCCGCTCCAGCCCCCAGCCGCGGATCACCGCATCAAGCTCCCCCGCCCACACCTCCGCCGACTGGTAGGCGGCGGGATCGGACGGACGGTCGGAGGCGCCATGGCCGCGAAAATCGTAGGTGACGAGCCGCAGGCCGGCCAGCGCCGGGCTGGATGTCTGCCGGTTCCAGCACAGGCCGGACTGGGAGAAGCCATGGATGAACACCACCGGCGTGCCCTCGGGCGGGCCGAAGGCGGTGCTGGCGATTTCGACGCCATCGGGGGTGAGGATGCGGCGGACCTCGCGGTCGGCGGGGGGAGGGGTGGTCATGGCAGGGTTCCGGCGCGAGGTGTTCGGCGACCGCTTTAGCATCGCCGGGGCGCGGGCTTAAGGGGTGGAAGCCGTTCTTGCCCCGGACCAGCGACGGCGCAGCCGGAGCGCCGAGCCGGGGTCCAGGGGAAAAGTCGGCAAAGCCGGCGATGCCCCGACACCGTTTCCGCTTGAGCCGCCTGCGGCGGACTTGTGCGCTGGGCCCCTGTGTGTTGGGGATGTGTCAGGATGGGAGCGGGCGGGAGATCGTTGGGCCCCAGGTCTTGAAGACCGTGAGCCGGCACGGATCCCCGCCCGCTTGAACACACCCAGCCTGAACA
>NZ_JAMJXC010000060.1 GCF_023571765.1 Xanthobacter aminoxidans
CCGGGCATCTTCCGTGATTGGGGTCAAGCGGGTTTGGCGCCGCTCCAGTCGGTTTTGTCCCTTGCGATGGCGTTGAGGATGACGAGCATCTTTCGCATGACGGCGACGAGGGCGACCTTCCCCGGCCTGCGGTTTTCGGTGACGAGGCGCTGGTAGAAGGCCTTCATCGGGGCGTTGTGGCGGATGGCCGAGCGCGCGGCGTTGAACAGGACGAGGCGCACGCCGGGACGGCCATGGCCGGTGGTGGCGCGCCATGTCCGGGTCCCGCTGGCCCGGGTGCGAGGGGCCAGCCCGGCGAGGCTGGCGATCTCTTTGGCCGAGAGGCGTCCCAGTTCCGGCAATTCGCCGAGCAGGGTCATGACCGTGACCGGCCCGACCCCGGACAGGCTGCGCAGGTG
Source organism: Xanthobacter aminoxidans (assembly GCF_023571765.1). GTDB lineage: Bacteria > Pseudomonadota > Alphaproteobacteria > Rhizobiales > Xanthobacteraceae > Xanthobacter > Xanthobacter aminoxidans. Next base: position 399 of record NZ_JAMJXC010000060.1, read on the forward strand.
CCGCGCCATCGCTGCCAGCTCTTCGTGCGCGGCCAGCGTGGCGCGGATTTCCGCCTCCAGGGCATCAAGGGCGCTCCTCAGGGCCGCCACCACGCCCTCGAAGCTGGCGCAGACCGCCGGGCTGCGGGCCAGCGCCATGCGGCATCGCTCGGCCTGGAGCGCATCCACCAGCTGCCGGCGGCGCGCCACCATCTCGCGCAGGGCCGGCTCGCCCTCCATCAAGGGCGCCAGCCCGCAGCGGTCGATCTCCAGGGCGGCAAAATCGGCGATCAGCCGGGCGTCGATGCGGTCGGTCTTGGCCTTGATCCCGCGCCGGGTGCGGAAGGCGGCGATCCGGTTGGGATGCACGCGGGCGAAGGGGATGCCCGCCGCGCCGAGCGCGTCCTGCAGATCCCGTTCATAGCCGCCTGTCGCCTCGAAGGCGGCGAGGGCAATGGGGCCTGTCGTCCGCAGGAAATTGGCAACGGCCTGCGGCGTGTTGGCGAGCCTCCATGTGGTGCCGCTGCCGGCCTCTGCCACATCGATCCATGCCTTCGAGACATCGAACCCCAGAATGCGCTTGTTCGCCATCTCCGCCTCCCTCACCATGGCGGTCTGGTCTGTCGCGCAGGATTGCTATCCGGGCGCTGAGCCCATTCTTCCGTACGCGCGAGACGACCGTGACGCCGGCGGACCCTGAGATGCCCTCGGTCGGCAAGACCCTCCACGTCGCAAGGTCCCGCCGGCGTCCCCGATCCCAATCCCAAGGGATCGACAACGCAACATGCAATCCACG
>NZ_JAMJXC010000061.1 GCF_023571765.1 Xanthobacter aminoxidans
GAGACCGAGATGGTTCCCGTCCCGTAATAGTTCGTGAAGTCCATGGGCGATCCTCAGGGCAGCGGCCCCCAGGCGGGCCGGCCCGTGGTGCAGACGCTGAAAAAGTCGAGATAGGCGTAGGGCGTGGTGGTGGAGCCCCATTGCGTGAGGCCCACATAGCCGGAGGCGGAACCCGGCCCGACGAAGGCGAGGTTCCAGAACGTCGGCTCGGCGGTGCCGCGCGGCCAGATCTTCAGCCGGCGCTGGTCGCCCTTGATGTTGAGCCGGAGCCAGTACCAGGTGTCGTAGGCCCAGGCGAAATCGGCGGCGCCGGCCGCGGCGTCATAGGTCGGGCCGAACCACAAGCGTTGGCCGGAGGCAACGCCACCTGACACATCGCAGACGATGCCTGCCGCCTGGTGGGTGGCCGCGGAGGAGCAGCGAAACATGATCTCCAGCGGGAACAGGATGGGGCCATTGACCATGCGGATGCCGGCGAGAATGTCGCCATCCGTCACGGCGGAGCCCGGAGCATCAAACGAAATCTCCGCAAAAGTTGACGCCGCCGGCGTCCCAAATCCGCCAGTGACGCGGATCGCCTTGCCGTTGAGGGCGGACGCGACGGCGTTCGTCACCACCGCCATGCCCGTCGTCGCCTGATAGCGGCGGGTCCAGCCCGGCGGGGCGGAACCTACCGTCGCGCCGGAGAAGTCGTCATAGGCGCTCTCGGCCTGCAAGGCCGGCCCGCTGTAGAGTTCGCTGTCGTCCAGCAGCGTGGCCGAGTGGTCGACGATGGCGACGCGCAGGTTGGGCGTGGAATTGCTCGCCGCCCACGCCGCCCGGAGCTTCTTCTCCTGGTTGATGGTGGCGAACAGCTCATAGTTGATGGCGCCGGACGATGGCAGCGTGGAGGGCGCGCCCAGCGCGAAGTTCTCCATGTCGATGCCGCCCGCCGCGCTCCACCAGCGGCCCAGCCGGTAGGCGCCGAAAAAGGCGATGGGCGGCCCCACCGGGTTGGTGGTGAGCGCCGTCTTGCTGATGACGGCGACGCCGGCGTTGTTCACCGCCTTGCGCTCGGCCACGTTGAGCATCGGCCGGGTGGCGCGGAACAGCAGCTGGCTGTCGCTCGCGAACCGCACATCCACATTGCGCTGGCTGAT
>NZ_JAMJXC010000062.1 GCF_023571765.1 Xanthobacter aminoxidans
GTGAGCCCCTGATCCTCGTCCAGATTTAGGTAGAGTCCGTCGATCATGGAGACGGACGATGCGAGCCTCACGGTTCACAGAGGAACAGATCATAGGGATGCTGAAGGAGCAGGAGGCGGGCGCGAAGACCGCTGACGTTTGCCGCAAGCACGGCATCTCCTCGGCCACCTTCTACAAGTTCAAGGCGAGGTATGGCGGCATGGACGTATCCGATGCCCGCCGGCTGAAGGCGCTTGAGGATGAGAACGCCCGCCTGAAGAAGCTGCTCGCCGAGCAGATGCTGGACAACGCCATCCTGAAGGATGTCGCCGCAAAAAAATGGTGACGCCCGATGCGAGGCGTAAAGCCGTGGCCCACGCCTGTGCCGAGCACGGGGTGAGCCAGCGTCGGGCGTGCAAGGCCCTGAGCGTCGATCGCACCAGTATGCGCTATCGGAGCGTCCGTCCCGACGATGCAGGCTTGCGCGAGGCCATGAAGGCCGTGGCCGGCGAGCGCCGGCGGTTCGGCTACCGGCGGATCCATGTCATGCTGAGGCGCCAGGGCATCGTCATGAACCACAAGAAGCTGCGCCGGCTCTACCGGGAGGAGAAGCTCCAGGTGCGCCGGCGTGGGGGCCGCAAGCGGGCGCTCGGCACACGGCGGCCCATGCTGGTACCGGATCGGATCAATGTCCGCTGGAGCCTCGACTTCGTGTCGGATGCCTTCACGGATGGCCGCCGGTTCCGGGTGCTGGCCGTTGTCGACGACTTCAGCCGGGAGTGCCTGGCGCTGGTCGCCGACACCTCGCTGTCCGGCCTTCGGGTGACGCGCGAACTGGATACGCTCATGGCCATCCGGGGAAAGCCCTCGGCCATCGTCTCGGACAACGGCACTGAGCTGACCTCGATGGCGGTGCTCAAATGGTGCCAACAGACGGGCATCGAATGGCACTATATCGCCCCGGGTAAGCCCATGCAGAACGGCTTTGTCGAAAGCTTCAATGGTCGCTTCCGGGACGAGTGCCTGAATGAGACCCTGTTCTCGAACCTGGCGCAGGCCCGCGCCACCATCAGCTCATGGAAGGAGGACTATAACCTCAACCGACCTCATTCGGCGCTGGGCCATCGATCCCCCGCCGAGTTTGCCGCAACAATC
>NZ_JAMJXC010000063.1 GCF_023571765.1 Xanthobacter aminoxidans
CCGGCAACTGTGTTGAGGGCTGGTCAGGTTTGGAAGGTGACGTTGTCGCGTAGGAGGGCGTTTGCGGTGACGACGATGCGTCTGGCGATGGCGACGAGTGCGAGCTTTGGTGGTTTTCCTGCGGCGCGCAGGGCCTGGTAGGCATTCTTGAACCGGGGATGGCACCGGCTGGCCGTTACGGCGGCCATGTAGAGGGCCTGACGGACCCTGTTGCGGCCGCCACGGATGGAGCGCTTGCCGCGGAAGGTCCCGGAATCCACGTTGAACGGGGCGAGGCCAGCGAGGGCGGCCGCCGCCTTCGGGGTGGTGGTGCCGAGTTCCGGCATGCGGGCGAGGAGGACGGCGGCTGCGACCGGCCCGACCCCCGGGATGGAGCGCAGCAGCCTGAGCGGGGTGGCAAGTGCCGGGGTATTGAGGAGCGCGCGGATGCGGGCCTCGACGGCGGCGATGCGGGCGTCGAGGAAGGCGATGTGCAGGTCGAGATCTACGAGCAGGTCGGTGTCGGTCTCGGCCTCGCGGCGGGTGCGCTCGCGCTTGCGGCAGTCGACCAGCTGGTCGCGGCGCCGGTTGAGGCGTGCGAGGGTTTCGCGCTCAGGAAGGTGAGGGGCCTGGGGCTGTGGCTGGAGCGCCCTGGCCATGGCGGCGAGCATCCTCGCGTCGAGGCTGTCGGTCTTGGCGAGGCGGCCGGTGGCGCGGGCGAAATCGCGGGCACGAGCCGGATTGACGGCGCTGAAGCGGATGCCGGCAGCGGCCAGCGCCTGACGCAGGTTCCGATCGTAGGCGCCGGTGGCCTCGAACAGGACGAAGAGGTCGCGTGTGTGCCAGCGCGCCACGAGACCGGCGATGGCCTGCGGGGTATTGGGGCAGCGCTCGGCCGTGCCGAGGCTGTCGTCGAACAGGTCGAGAAACTGTTTGGAGATGTCGATTCCGACGTAGCCAGGGGTTATCATCTCTGTGCCTCTCCCTGTGCTGCGAGGTCCGTTGGCGCGGCCTCGATCAACTGTTCAGGCTGGGTGTGTTCAAGCGGGCGGGGATCCGTGCCGGCTCACGGTCTTCAAGACCTGGGGCCCAACGATCTCCCGCCCGCTCCCATCCTGACACATCCCCAACACACAGGGGCCCAG
>NZ_JAMJXC010000064.1 GCF_023571765.1 Xanthobacter aminoxidans
TGATCTTCCCCCGAAAAAGTGGACGGGGTTAAGCCGCTCTGCGTTCCATCTCGGCCGGGCTGATGTAGCCGAGGGCGGAGTGCAGGCGGCGGGAATTGTAGAAGCCCTCGATGTATCCGAACAGGTCCCTTCGGGCCTCGGCCCTGGTGGCATAGAGGCGATGATGGACCCGCTCGGTTTTCAGAGTGTGGAAGAAACTCTCCATCGGTGCGTTGTCCCAGCAATCACCCTTTCGGCTCATGGATGGGGTGATGCCCGCTGCGGCAAGCGCCCCTCGGTAGGCTTCGGCAGCATATTGAATGCCGCGGTCTGAATGGTGGATCAGGCCGGGTGCCGGCCTCTGGCGCTCGATGGCCATGGCGAGGGCCTCAAGCGCGATCTGGGTGTGCAGGGTCTCGCGCATGGACCAGCCGACCAGTTTGCGGGTGTGCATGTCGAGCACGCCGGCAAGATACAGCCAGCCCTCGCCGGTGGGGATGTAGGTGAGGTCCGCCAGCCAGATCTGGTTTGGGGCGGACGTCCTGAAATTGCGCGCGAGCCGGTTGGGAGCGATCGGATAGGAATGGCGGCTGTCGGTCGTCCGCGTGCGCCTTGGCAAGGCGGCCAGGCCCCGGATGCCGGCGTGGCGCATCAGCCGCTCGATCCGGGAACGGCCCACGCGCCGACCATGTCCCCGCAGAACCGCATGGATCCGGGGGGCACCATAGGTCCCGCTGCTCTCGGCGTGGATCAGCCGGATGTCATCGGTGAGCACCCGGTTGGCCTGAGCGCGCAAACTCTCCGGCCGGGTGCGCCAAGCATAATAGCCGCTGGCGGACAGCCCCAAGGCCGCGCACATCACACGGACCGGCCACACAGCGCGATGCTCATCGACGAACCCGAACTTCATCGGGAGGCCGCTCCGAAGATGAGCGCGGCTTTTTTTAAGATGTCGCGCTCCATCCGCAGGCGTTCATTCTCCCGCCTGAGCCGGGCGTTCTCGGCAGCAAGGTCGGCCGGCGAGGGG
>NZ_JAMJXC010000065.1 GCF_023571765.1 Xanthobacter aminoxidans
CTCCTCATCATCGACGAGGGATGGCTGGCGCTCGACGATCCGGGCTTCGCCGGGCAGCTGAGGGAGTGGCTGAAGACCCTGCGCAAGAAGAACGCCAGCGTGGTGTTCGCCACCCAGTCCCTCTCGGACATCGACGGCTCCGCCATCGCTCCCGCCATCATCGAGAGCTGCCAGACCCGGCTGCTGCTCCCCAACGAGCGGGCCATCGAGCCCCAGATCACCGCCATCTATCGCCGCTTCGGCCTCAACGACCGGCAGATCGAGATCCTCGCGCGGGCAACACCCAAGCGGGACTATTACTGCCAGTCCCGGCGCGGCAACCGCCTGTTCGAGCTCGGCCTGTCGCAGGTGGCGCTCGCCCTGTGCGCTGCCGCCTCCAAGACCGATCAGGCCGCGCTCTCGCAGATCTTCGCAGAGCACGGGCGCGACGGCTTCCTCGCCGCCTGGCTGCGCCATCGCGGCCTCGGCTGGGCCGCCGACCTCATCCCCACCCTCGACAATCTGGAGACACGCTCATGATCCGCCGCTCATTGCGGGCCGCGTTCGTCGCCGCGCCGCTCCTCGTGTCCCCGCTGGCGCCGGCGGCCGCGCAATATGTGGTCTACGACCCCTCCAACTATGCGCAGAACCTCCTTCAGGCGGCCCGCGCCCTCCAGCAGGTCACCAACCAGATCACTTCGCTGCAGAATGAAGCGCAGATGCTGATCAACCAGGCCCGCAATCTCGCGAGCCTGCCATATTCCTCCCTGAGCGCGCTCCAGCAGTCGGCCCAACGCACCCAGCAACTGCTCGGGCAGGCCCAGAAGATCGCCTATGACGTCGGCGCCATCGACCGGGCGTTCCAGGGCCAGTATGGCTCGGTCTCCCTGAGCAGTTCGGATGCCGCCCTCGTCACCCACGCCAGGACCCGCTGGGAGACCACGGTCGC
>NZ_JAMJXC010000066.1 GCF_023571765.1 Xanthobacter aminoxidans
CGGCGGGGCAGCGATAGGTGTCGGTCTGCGGCTCATGCACGAACATAGCCTTGCCCCAGAAGCCGCGCGCCTGAGCCGGCGATGTGTTGGGCTTGGGCACCATCGGGATGATGCCAGCTTCGGTGCAGGCGCGGATCTGCTCGCCCTCATAGTATCCACGATCTGCCAGGGCGATCATTTCGGCAGCGCCGGTCTCGGCCTGGGCGGCTGAGGCCATCTCCAGCAGATGCGAGCGGTCATGACCGCGGTTGGTCACCGCATTGGCGACGACGATGTGGTGCCGGGTATCGACGGCCGCCTGGACGTTGTAACCGACCACGCCGCGATGATCGCTGCCGGTTGCCATGGCGCGGGCATCCCGATCGGTCAGGGATATCTGCTCATTGGGGGAGGCTTCCAACTGCCGGCCGATCGCCTCGAGTTCGCCAAGGCGCCCGCGCAACGACGCCAGTCGCTCGGTCAGGTGCGCGATGCGCGGCATCGCCGGGCCGGTCTCCGCCATGTCGGTCTCCTCAAGCTCGGCGAGATAGCGCGCGATGCTTTCTTCGACATGGGCCTTCCGGCGCGCCAGCTTGCCCTTGGTGTAGTTCTTCTCGTGCGTGTTCACTGCTCGCAGGCGTGATCCGTCGATCGCGACCAAGCCACCACCGACCAGGCCAAGGGCACGACAGATGGCGACGAAGCGCTGGCACGCGATCTGGATCGCGCTGGCATTGTCGTGACGGAAGTCGGCGATGGTCTTGAAGTCGGGTGCCAGCTTGCCGGTCAGCCACATCAGTTCGATGTTGCGGCGCGCCTCGCGCTCCAGCTTCCGGCTCGAGGTCAGCTGATGCAGGTATCCATAGACATAAAGCTTGAGCATCGTGCCCGGCGCGTAGCCGGGCCTGCCGGTCGATGCCGGCTG
>NZ_JAMJXC010000067.1 GCF_023571765.1 Xanthobacter aminoxidans
TTCAGCCGACGGCGAGTTCGGCGGCGGTCTTGCCGATCTGGCTCTCGTCCACGGCCTTCATGATGCCGTGCTCCATGAGCAGGTCTTCCAGCTCGTCCATGGTGATCGGGGTCGGGATGATGCCGTTGCCCGAGTTGCCATGCACCTTGGTGGCGAGGTTGCGGTAGTGCTGGGCCTGCGCGGAATCGGGCGCATACTCGATCACCGTCATGCGGCGCAGCTCGGCGTGCTGCACGATGTTGTCGCGCGGCACGAAGTAGATCAGCTGCGTGCCGAGCTTCTTCGCCAGAGACTCCGCCAGCTCGTACTCCTTGTCGGTCTGGCGCTCGTTGCACACCAGGCCGCCCAGGCGCACGCCGCCGGAGTTCGCATACTTCAGGATGCCCTTGGAGATGTTGTTGGCCGCATACATGGCCATCATCTCGCCGGACATGACGATGTAGATTTCCTGCGCCTTGTTCTCGCGGATCGGCATCGCGAAGCCGCCGCACACCACGTCGCCCAGCACGTCGTAGGACACGTAGTCGATGTCCTCGTAGGCGCCGTTCTCCTCAAGGAAGTTGATCGAGGTGATCACGCCACGGCCGGCGCAGCCGACGCCCGGCTCCGGGCCACCCGACTCCACGCAGCGGATGTCGTTGTAGCCGACCTTCATCACGTCCTCGAGCTCGAGGTCTTCCACCGAACCCGCGTTGGCGGCCAGCGAAAGGATGGTGTCCTGCGCCTTGGCGTGCAGGATCAGGCGGGTCGAGTCCGCCTTCGGGTCGCAGCCCACGATGAGGATGCGCTGACCAAGCTCGGTCAGGGCCGCAAGCGTGTTCTGGGACGTGGTGGACTTGCCGATGCCACCCTTGCCGTAAAACGCGATCTGTCGCAGCGAAGCCATCTTGCTCTCCTTCGAA
>NZ_JAMJXC010000006.1 GCF_023571765.1 Xanthobacter aminoxidans
GCGAGACGACCGTGACGCCGGCGGACCCTGAGATGCCCTCGGTCGGCAAGACCCTCCACGTCGCAAGGTCCCGCCGGCGTCCCCGATCCCAATCCCAAGGGATCGACAACGCAACATGCAATCCACGCCGGGCCGACCGGCCGATACCCGGTGAGGTGTTCCCGGCTCGGCCATGACGGCGCGGCGAGATGGTCCGGCTGCCAAAAGACCTTCTCTTCAGCAAACCTCCCTCGCAGCCCCTGCGTCACCGCTCGATACGCGCACCATCGAGGCATTCCAATGTCGGGCGCCCCCTGTTGTCTTCCGTGAAACCTTGATGCCATGATGTTCATGCGATGCATTTGCATCGTCGATGACTGTTTTAGAGGTGGCCGGAGCCTCGCATCATTCGCGAAGTCTGCGGCGCGTTATTTTGAATCATTCCATAAAGAGACGAGGACATGATCGTTAACGTGATCTTCGGCTCCGACGGCGGAGCCACCAAGGGCGTTGCGTCCCGGATTTCCAAGAAGTGCCAGGGCCGCGCGGTGGACATCAAGACGGCGAGCCCGGCCGATTTCGAGAATTGCGAACTGCTCATCCTCGGCTCGCCCACCTATGGCGACGGCACGCTCCAGACCGACTGGGAGGAGCATATCGACAAGCTCCGCGGCGCCCGGCTGAAGGGCAAGAAGGTGGCCCTGTTCGGCACCGGCGATCAGGAGAGCTATCCCGGCTCCTTCGTGGACGCCATGGGCATCCTCTATGACGAGGTGACGGCGCTGGAGGCGGTGGTGGTCGGCTTCACCGACACCAAGGGCTACGACTATCTCAACTCCACCGCCGAGCGCGACGGCAGGTTCGTCGGCCTCGCCCTCGATCAGGACACCCAGTCCGGTCTCACCGACAAGCGAGTGACCGCATGGCTCAGCACCATTCTCTAGAAGTTGCCTGCGATCCGCCGCACGAGGCGGAGGCCGGCTGGCCGCCCGCGCCGGTGCGCCTTGCGGTGCCGGAGGAGGCAGGCGCCATGCAGCGCCTGTTTCACCATCATCTCTACGAGCTGGGGCGGGGCGTGCGGCCGCTGTTCCTGATGACGCTGGCGACACGAGAGCTGCCGCCGCTTCTGGCGCGGCTGGAGCGGGCCGGCATCGACCATTTCGTGCAGCAGGTGAGCCCGGCCAAGGCCAATCTCTTCTTCGGCCGCGACGCCTTCGTGGCGGTGGCGCGGGCGTTCGTCACCCGGCCGCTCAACGCCCTGACGGCGGAAGAGGACTTCATGCTGGGGACCCTGCTCGGCTACGACCGCGAGCAGCAATGCCGCCGCTACCTCACCCGCTCCGGTCGCGGGATGGACCGGCCGGCGCTGGCGGCGGAATAAGTCTCTCTTCCTGTGTCATCGCCCGGCTGGTCCGGGCGATCCACGGTATGGCTGGTTCCCGTCTTCGGCCATCGCACAAGCGGAGCGATGGATCGCCCGGACAAGCCACGGGACATGACGGCTAAAGGCGATCGCGTTCCGGCCGGCGAAGGCCGCGCGCTCCCCTCAGACCGCGCCCTCGGCATGGCGGGTCGCGAGCGGCAGGGACGCGGTGGCGAGGAAGGAGCGGTAGCGCCGCCGGGCATCCATGGCGGTGCCGTTGTCGGAGATGGCCGCTTCCTGCAACTCCGCCAGCGCCCAGGGGGTCGGCTCCACAGGCACGGCGACGATGGCCGGCGCGGCGCGGGTGGTGATCTCGATCACGTCGTGGGGGGTGAGGGCCTGGAGGGCATGGGCGGCAAGCTGGCGCTGGTAGGCCCGCCGCTCGGGCGACAGCTCTTCCCACGGCTCCAGCAGCGGATAACGCTGCTGCGAATAGGCGTGCATCGCCCGCGCCATCCGCTCCACCATGTCCGTCGAGACCATGCCCGCCCCTCGATGCCCTGACCCTTTGGGTGTGACGGTATCAAGGTGCGCAACCCGAGCGCGTCCCCGTCCTTCCGTCACCGGGAGGATGACCCGGCGGTTCTTTCACGGAGGTTGCCGCCGGTCCGGCTGACACCGCGCATTCGACTCATGGTGAACACCCCCTTAACGTCACCGATACCCCTCCCGGCAACCTCGGGTGACACCCGGTTCGAATTGTGAGTCCGGGCGGTGTCCAATTCGCCGCAAACGGCCTATAGGATGGCCGAAATCGTCAAGGGAGCCGAAGAGATGTCCGTGAAGCTGAGCGACCTGAAGGTGAAGCTGTTCACCGACGGCGCCGACAAGGCGCAGATCGTGGAAATGGCGAAGCAGCCCCACATCGCCGGCTTCACCACCAACCCCTCTTTGCTGCGCAAGGCCGGCGTAACCGATTATGAATCCTACGCCCGTGACCTCGTGGCGGCGGTGCCGGACCGGCATATCTCGTTCGAGGTCTTCTCCGACGACATCCCCGAAATCCGCGCCCAGGCCCGCGTCATCGCCACCTGGGGCGAGCATGTGCATGTGAAGCTCCCGGTCTCCACGACCCGCGGCGAAACCTTGTACGAACTGGTGCGGGACCTCGTTCAGGACGGCGTGAAGGTGAACCTCACCGCCATCTTCGACGTGCCCCAGGTGGACGAGGGCGTGAAGGCCCTGGCCGGCGGCGCCCCTTCCATCATCTCGGTTTTCGCCGGCCGGCTGGCCGACCTCGGCATCGACTACAAGCCGGCGATTTCCCGCGCTGTCGAGCTGTCCCGCGCCACGCCGAACGTCGAGGTCATCTGGGCCTCCACCCGCGAGGTGTGGAACGTGATCGAGGCGGACGAGATGGGCTGCCACATCATCACCGCCCCCGCCGACGTGCTGAAAAAGCTGCCGGCGCTGGGTTCGCGCACCGCCGCCGAGCTGTCCCTGGACGCCGTGAAGGCCTTCCGCGCCGACGCCCTCGCCGCCGGCCTGACCCTCGATCTCAAGGGCCGCGCCGCCGCGGAGTGAGTTTTCACCCCCGCCTGATTACGAACAGGGCACGCCGCGGCATTGCGCAGCAGCGTCGCGCTGTTACACTGGCCGCAAGGCGCAGCCGGCCGCGGACCTTCGCGGCTGGCCTGAGCGCACGGGACCGCCTTGCGGCGAGGGACAGGACATGAGGGACGAGACGCACGGGCCCGCCGGGGGTCCGGAGCAGTCTTGCCGTAGCGGAAACGTTGCCGAGGCAACGGATTCTCCGTTGCGTGCGGGGACGGGTGATGGTCCGAAGGACCAGCCTCCTGCCGCCCGCCCTTGCGCCACTGCCGCTCCGTCTCAGGATCGGCGGACCGAATCGCGGGCACCGAGCCCGCACGGCATTTATGCCGCCATCGACCTCGGCACGAACAATTGCCGCCTCCTGATCGCCCGCCCGACGGCCCGCAGCTTCCGCGTGGTGGATGCCTTTTCGCGCATCGTCCGCCTCGGCGAGGGGCTTGGCGCCTCCGGCCGGCTGTGCGACGGCGCCATGGAGCGGGCGCTGGGCGCGCTTGAAATCTGCGCCACCAAGATGGATCTGCGCGGCGTCACCCGCGCCCGAATGGTGGCGACCGAAGCCTGCCGGTCCGCCGTCAACGGCGAGGATTTCTGCTCCCAGGTGGAAGCGCGCACCGGGCTGACGCTGGAGGTGGTGGACCGCCGCACCGAGGCGGGTCTCGCTGCCACCGGCTGTGCGCCGCTGGTGGACCCCTCCTGCGAGGGGGCCGTATTGTTCGACATCGGCGGCGGGTCCACGGAAGTGGTCTGGCTCGGCCGCCGTTCGGCCGGCGATGACGGCCCGCCCCGCGCGCGCATCCGCTCCTGGGTCTCGCTGCCGGTGGGCGTCGTCTCCCTGTCGGAGCGCCACGGCGGCGTGAAGGTATCGCCGGACGTATTCCACACCATGGTGGACGAGGTGTGCGCCATGCTCGATGGCGTGCGACAGAGCTGGGGCGTGCGCGCTCCCGCCCGGCTGCATCTTCTCGGCACCTCGGGCACGGTGACGACGGTCGCGGGCATCCATCTCGGTCTCGACCGCTACGATCGCGCCCGTGTCGACGGGGCCTGGCTCGGCGCCAGCCACATCGAGCAGGTGGTCGAGCGGCTGATGACCATGAGCTTCGAGGAGCGGGTCGCCAATCCCTGCATCGGCGCCCAGCGCGCGGATCTCGTGCTCGCCGGCTGCGCCATCATGGAGGCGGTGCGCCGTATTTTTCCCGCCGACCGGCTCCGGGTGGCCGATCGCGGGCTGAGGGAGGGGATGCTGGTGCAGATGATGCGGGCGGACGGCGTGTGGCGGAACGGCCGCTCGGCTGACGGGTTCCATGCGAACGCGCCGAACGGAAGCCGCCCAGCGTGACCACCCCACCCCGCGGGCCGGACGGCCGGCCGTTGAAGGTGCGCGTCAAGACCTCGCGCGGCCGCACCACATCCCAGCAGAAATGGCTTCAGCGCCAGCTGAACGACCCATATGTGGCCCGCGCCAAGCGCGAGGGTTGGCGTTCGCGCGCCGCGTTCAAGCTGATCGAGATAGACGAGAAGGTGAAGCTCCTGAAGCGGGGCATGCGCATCGTCGATCTCGGCGCAGCTCCGGGCGGCTGGAGCCAGGTGGCGGCGCAGAAGATCGGCCTGGAGCAGGGGCAGGGCAAGATCGTCGCCATAGACTTGCTGGAAATGGACGCCATTCCCGGGGTTGCCTTCGCCCAGATGGACTTCCTCGCCCCCGACGCCCCGCAGCGGCTGATGGAGATGCTCGGCGGGCAGGCGGACTTCGTGATGTCCGACATGGCGGCCAACGCCACGGGCCACAAGAAGACCGACCATTTGCGGATCGTCGGCCTCGTGGAATTGGCGGCGGACTTCGCCCGTCAGGTGCTCGCGCCCGGCGGGGCCTTCCTCGCCAAGGTGATCCAGGGCGGAACCGAGGGCACGCTGCTCGCCAACCTCAAGCGGGATTTCGCGCTGGTGCGCCACATCAAGCCTGCTGCCAGCCGCGCCGATTCGGCAGAACTGTATGTCCTCGCCACCGGCTTCCGGGGAAAAGCCGATGCAGGGGCGGAAGAAAGCGACGAGGCGGAGAGTTAGTCTGGCGGCACTTCGCTGCGCGGGTCGTCCAGGTCCGGCTTGCGGGCGGTGAGTGAGGCGCCCGCATCCTTCGGCAGGGGAATGAAGAAGAAGATGCTGAGCGCGCTTACCGCCGCCACCACGAGGAAGGCAGCGGAGAAGTCGCCCTGCGTCACCGCCACCTCGCCACGGGACGCCCGCATGGTTTCCAGCACAAGTCCCGCTACGGCGACGCCGAAGGAGAGCGACACCTGCTGCGCCACGCTGGCGAACGAGGTGGCCCGGCTCATCTCGTCCGGCTCGACATCGGCATAGCTCAGCGCGTTCAGCGCGGTGAACTGCAGCGAGCGCAGGAAGCCCCCGACCAGCAGCAGCGACGCGATGAGCCAGTGTGGCGTCAACGGCGTGAAGGCGGCATTGATCGCGATGAAGCCACTGCACAGGAACACGTTGGCGAGGAGAACCCGTTTGTAGCCGATCCGCCGCAGCAGTTTGGCGGCGGTGAACTTCATGGCCATCGCCCCGGCTGAGGCGGTGAAGGTGAGCAGGCCCGAGGCAAAGGGCGAAAGGCCGAATGAGAGCTGCAGCATTAGCGGCAGCAGGAAGGGCATGGCACCGATGCCCACGCGGAACAGGGAGCCGCCCACCACGCCGGCGCGGAAGGTGCCGTGGCGCAGCAGCTTCAAATCCAGCACGGCGTGTGGTGTGACCCGCGCATGGCGGACATAGAGAAACAGGAAGAACGCCCCCGTGGTGCCGATGGTGAGCGCCGCCCACTGCGGCACCAGCACCTCCTGCCCCAGCACGGCGAAGCCGAAGACGAGGCCGGCGAGACCGACGCCCGACAGGATCAGGCCCTTGAGGTCGAGCGGCGGTACGTCCTCCTCGCGCACGTTCTCGATGAAGCGGGTGGCGAGGAACACGCCCAGCACGCCGATCGGCACATTGATGAAGAAGATGAGGCGCCAGTCGAAATAGGTGGTGATGAAGCCGCCCAGCGGTGGGCCGAAGACTGGGCCCAGCAGGGCGGGAATGGTGAGCCAGGCGAGGGAAGAGACCAACTCGGACTTGGGCACCGAGCGCAGGATGACGAGCCGCCCCACCGGCACCATCATGGCTCCGCCCATTCCCTGGATGATGCGGTAGAGCACGAAGTCCGCCAGCGACGACGACAGCCCGCACAGGATCGAGCCGATGGTGAATATGACGATCGCGGAGCGGAAGACCGTGCGCGCGCCGTAGCGGTCGGCGGCCCAGCCGCTGGCCGGGATGAAGACGGCCAGCGAGAGCAGGTATGAGGTCAGCGCCAGTTTCAGCGCCACGGGGTCCTCGCCGAGGTCGGCGGCGATGGCGGGCAGGGAGGTGGCGATGACGGTCGAGTCCACCTGCTCCATGAAGAGCGCGCAGGCGACGATGAGCGGGATCAGGATCTGAGGCGGGAGCGCCTTGAGCTGCATCGGCTTACCCTTGGGCCGGCCCGTTCGGGCTCCGGCGTTTCCCCTTCCCCGCAATAGGCGGAGGAGACGCCCGGATCAACCAGCGTTCGGCGCATGGTCTCGCCCCGATCCTTGCAGCACGGGCAGGGCACACCATATGGACATCGGGCCTCAAGGAGGGCCCGGGAAGGCCATGATCTACATTCTCGCCGCTCTGCTGCCGCCCGTCGGTCTGCTGGTGAACGGGCAGCCCATCTCGGCCATCATCAATCTGGTGATGATCGTGCCCTGCATCCTGCTCGGGCTGGTTTTCCCCTTGATGTTCCTCGTGCCCTCGGCTCATGCGGTGATTGCGGTGCACATGAAGCGCACCGATCGCCGCCAGCGGGAGGTTCTGGAGGCCATCCAGCGCTCGGGCGGCGTACCGCCGCGCGACTGGCGCCCCTGAAGGCAGAGGCGGGGACGCCCCCGCCTTCTCTGGGACTATTCCACCACCAGAACGATCTTGCCCACGTGCGCGCTCGCATCCATGCGGGCGTGCGCTCCGGCAGCGTCCGTGAGGGGGAATGTCTCGTCCATCACCGGACGGTACTTTCCGGCGGCGATCAAGGGCAGCACATGCTCGACGATGGCTGCGGAGATGGCCGCTTTCTCGGCGACCGGGCGCGAGCGCAGGGTGGAGCCGGTGTGGGTGAGGCGCTTCAGCATGAGGCGCATGAAGTCCACCTCGGCCTTCGCGCCCTGCTGGAAGGCGATCTGCACGATGCGGCCGTCCTGCGCTGCTGCTTCGTAATTCTTCTGGATGTAGGGACCGCCGATCATGTCGAGGATGACGTTGGCGCCCTTGCCGGCGGTGAAGCTCTTCACCTCGGCGACGAAATCCTGCGTCCTGTAGTTCACCGCGAGGTCGGCACCGAGCTTCACGCAGGCAGCGCACTTTTCGTCCGATCCGGCGGTGACGACCACGCGGGCACCGAGCGCCTTGGCCAGCTGGATCGCTGTGGTGCCAATGCCGCTCGCTCCGCCGTGCACCAGCAGCGTCTCTCCGGCTTTCAGCCCACCACGGTCGAACACGTTGCTCCAGACGGTGAAGACGGTCTCAGGCATGGCCGCTGCCTCGGCCATGGAGAGACCTTTGGGAACCGGCAGGGTGGTGGCCTCATGGGCGGGGCAATATTCCGCATAGCCGCCGCCGGTGACGAGGGCGCACACCTTGTCGCCGATCTTGTAGGTGCTCGCACCCTCGCCCAGCGCCACCACGGTGCCGGCGATCTCCAGTCCCGGAATGTCGGAGGCGCCGGGCGGCGGCGGGTAGAGCCCCTTGCGCTGCATCACGTCCGGCCGGTTGATGCCTGCTGCCGCAACCTTCACCAGCACCTCTCCCGGCGCGGGCTTCGGCACCGGCCTGGGGCCGGGCACCAGCACTTCGGGACCGCCGGGGGCGCTGACGGTGATGGCGGTCATGGTCTCGGGCAGGGGGACAGCGGCGCTGGACATGGAAAGCTCCGGTGGGGCACCCGGCACGAAGCTCTTCCCAGCCCGGCCACGGCGCGCAAAATAGGGCGATCATACAGGAGGCACCCGCGCCTGAGGCAGCGGCGGTCGCCGCGGAGAATAGGGAAGGGGAGGAGCAAAGCCAATGGATGAGGAGATCAAGCCGAAGCCCGTCGATCCCTTGGCGGTCGCCGACGTGTCGCGTCTGTCGGTGGACGAGATCGAGGCGCGCATTGTCACGCTGAAGGCGGAGATCGCGCGGCTGGAGGCGGCGCTCGCCTCAAAGCGTGCCTCACGCGCGGCGGCGGATGCGGCGTTCAAGCTGTAGGGACGGAAATGGCAGTTGGACCCTGCGCTTGCGCCGGGGCCTTTAGCGCGGAATGGGCGCGGCTAGCCGGTTAGCATTAACGCGGCGTTAATATCCGGCGCGCATTCTGATGTTGTCCGTCGGAAAAGATCCTCCCCGGACTTCTGGCAGCTCTCCCTGTCGGACTGCGAGCCGCCGCAAGGCGGCTCTTCTTTGGCCAGCCCCCGATATCCCCAGTCTGATCAGTGCAGTTCCCCTTTACGGGGATGCCGGCGCTGCGCTTCATGCCGGTCCAGTCACAGGAGCGGCCGGTGGACGAGGCGCGGGACAAGAGAGACGGGATGACGCGAGGCTTCGAACGCCTCGCCGCGGCCGAGATACGCCTCGCCGGGTCTGCTCTCTCCGCAGCCGACCGCGAAACCCTCGCGCGCCTGCGCTCGGATATCGCGGCAGGTCTTGTGCTGCTGCTCAGCCGGGCAGATGGCTGCATCTCCCGGGCCGAGATGGCGGCCGCGGCAGCGCCGCTGAAACTGGTCCTTCCCGCAAACGTGATCGGGCGCCTGCCGGCCGCCGCGCGTCTCGCTGCGCTGGAACTTGTCGCCCTCGCCGAGGCGGTCAGCGCCGGACTCGCGGTGGCACAGGCGGCCGCGCCCCAAAACGAAAAGCCGCGACGGCGGCAGGACCGCCCGCGGCTTGAACTCGTCATTCCCTGAGCCGGTCCCCTTGCGCGAACCGGTTGTGCGCTTGCGTCGCTGCGGCGGAGGCGCGCAGCTTCGCAGCGGCAGCGAGGGACCTGAAGGCCCCTCCGGCCTCAGCCCTTGAGGAGCGCGCCGAACTTGTTCTTGAAGCGGGACACGCGGCCGCCGCGGTCCATCAGCTGCTGGCTGCCGCCGGTCCACGCGGGATGGGTGCGCGGATCGATGTCGAGCTGGAGGGTGTCCCCCTCCTTGCCGTAGGTCGACCGGGTCGTGTACTCGGAACCGTCCGTCATCACCACCTTGATGAAGTGGTAATCGGGGTGGATGTCGCTCTTCATTGGTTCAATCCTTTATCGCCACGCCCGCCCCGCCGGGGGAGGCAGCGTCAATTTCGGTTCCTGACGGAAGTGGCGGGTCTATAGCCGAGTGGATGCCTTGACACAAGCCGACACCTCATCTGCCCCTGTCGACAGCCCCGAAACCCGCGCCGACGCTGAGAAGCGCAGGCGCGACCTGAAGCCGCTGGCGGGCCTTGCACCCTATCTGAAGCGGTATCGCGGCCGGGTGGCGGGGGCGCTCTGTGCGCTGCTGGCCGCTGCGCTCGCCACGCTCGCGCTGCCCATCGCGGTGCGGCGCATGATCGATTTCGGCTTCGCCGAGGACCATGCGGGGCTCGTGGACCAGTATTTCGGTGTGCTGGTGGCGGTGGCCGCGGTGCTCGCGCTCGCGTCCGCCTGCCGATACTACCTCGTCACCACCCTCGGCGAGCGGATCGTTTCGGACCTGCGCACGGCGGTGTTCGCCCGCCTCGTGACGCTGGACGGCGCCTTCTACGATTCGGCCCGCTCGGGCGAGCTCACCTCCCGGCTTACTGCCGACACCACGCAATTGAAGTCCGCGGTTGGCGCCTCCGCCTCTACGGCCCTGCGCAATCTCATGATGTGCATCGGCTCGGTGGCGATGATGGTCGTGACGAGCCCCCGCCTCTCCGGCCTCGTGCTGGTGGCCATTCCCATCATCGTGCTGCCGTTGATGGCTTCAGGCCGCAAGGTGCGCCGTCTGACCCGGCAGGCGCAGGACACCCTCGCCGATGCGTCCGCCTATGCCGCCGAAGCGCTGAACAGCATGCGCGCGCTGCAGGCGGCGAGTGCCGAGGGCGTGGCGCGGCAGCGTTTCGACGGCGCTGTGGAAGAGGCCTTCGGTGCCGCCCGGCAGGCGACCCAGGCCCGCGGCTGGCTCACTGGTATCGCCATCTTTCTGGTGTTCGGTTCGGTGGTGGCGGTGCTGTGGGCGGGTGCCCAGTCGGTGCTGGCCGGCACGATGACTTCGGGCGCTCTGGGCCAGTTCGTGCTCTATGCGGTGCTCGCTGCTGCCTCTCTCGGCAACCTTTCCGAGACCTGGGGCGAGATGTCGGCCGCCGCCGGCGCTGCCGAGCGCATCGGCGAACTGCTCAAGGTCGAGCCTCAGGTGCGCCCGCCGGCTCGCCCGGTGTCGCTACCGGGGCGGGTGAGCGGTGCCATCCGCTTCGACGAGGTGTCCTTCTCCTATCCCACGCGGCCCGATCAATCGGCGCTCGCTGCCATCGCCTTCTCCATCCGGCCGGGGGAGCGGGTGGCCCTCGTCGGCCCGTCAGGGGCTGGCAAGAGCACCGTGTTCCAGCTGCTGGAGCGTTTCTACGACCCGCAGGCCGGGCGCATCCTGCTCGACGACATCGATATCCGCGAGGCGGATCCCGTCGCCGTGCGGCGGCAGATGGCGCTGGTGCCGCAGGAGGTGGCCATCTTCGCCGACAGCGTGCGGGCGAACATCCGCCTCGGACGCCCCGAGGCCACCGACGCCGAGGTGGAGGAGGCCGGCCGCGCAGCGCTGGTGGATGAATTCGTCGCCCGCCTGCCGCAGGGCTGGGACACCATGGTGGGCGAGCGCGGCGTGATGCTTTCCGGTGGCCAGCGGCAACGCATCGTCATCGCCCGCGCCATCCTGCGCGGCGCGCCCATTCTCCTGCTCGACGAGGCCACGAGCGCCCTCGATGCGGAAAGCGAGACACTGGTCCAGACCGCGCTGGAGCGGTCGATGGAAGGGCGGACCACCTTGGTCATCGCCCATCGCCTTTCCACGGTTCTGTCGGCCGATCGCATCCTGGTGATGGAAGCCGGTCGCATCGTGGACGAGGGCACCCATGCGGAACTGGTCGCCAAGGGCGGCCTCTACGCACGCCTCGCGCAGCTCCAGTTCCACGCGGCGGCGTAGGCCTCAGGCGCCACGCCACTCCATCCGGTACGTCAGGCGGCCGGACATGGGATTGGCGCCTTCGGAGACGATGGCGAGCCCCATCTTCTCGTAAAAGCGCACGGCGCGTGGGTTGTCCTGGTTCACGTCGAGGGCGACGAGGGCAGGGGAGAGCCGGCGCGCCTCCGCCATGAGCGCCTCGGCCGCGCCCTTGCCCCAGGCGCGAGGCGCTACTGCGAGCTGGTCGAGATAGCCCGTGCCGGGATGGATGACGACGAAGCCGGCGACGGGGCCGTCCTTGTGCCCCTCCCGTGCCACGCGGATCAGCGCGCCGCCGGCGGCCAGGCTATCCAGATGGCTTTCCAGCCAAGGCAGGCGTGCGGGAAAATCGATATCGGGCATCGTCTTCGCCCAGGTCTCCACCCACAATTGCGCCATGGCTGGCCGGTCCTGAGGCGTCGCCGCAGCGAGAGCGTAGGCAGGAACGGGCTCTTGGGGCGGTTCTTGGGCGGTCTGGTCGGACATGGCGGCTCCGGCGGTTGCCCCACACTGCGCCTGTCCGGTTGCCGTCGCTTTAATGCCTCCGCGGTTCAGGCCGGCAGCGGTTTCTCGATTAAAGGAAAGCAGGCGTGAATCGCGCAGTGCCCCCGTTCGGCGGTCGGCCTCCCGTGTGGGTCCCAGATGGGTGGTGACTGGCGCGGGGATCAGTCCGCCTCCGGCTCGTTGACCGCGTCGAAGGCGAGGCGGATGGCGTGGTCGCGCACGTCGGGCGGCCAGCCGGCAGTCGTCTGCTCCAGCCCTGCCCGGTCGTCGGCAAACAGGGCGCGGGTGGCCTCCTCGTAGCCGGGGAGGTCGCCGGCCAATGCCTGCATGAAATGATAGGCCGCGGTCTGGGCTGCGCGCCGGTGCTGCTGCGGTGCGCCTCGCCGCCGGGCCTCATCCACCAAGCGGCGCAGCGTCGCTGAGGCGCCGCTCGGCTGGGCGGCGAGCCAGTCCCAGTGCCGCGGCAGCAGCGTCACCTCGCGTGCGACGACGCCCAGCTTCGGACGGCCGCGGCCCTTGCCGGGTGCCTTGGGCTCGGTGGCATCCGGTGTGGAGGGGGCATCGAGGCGGGCGAGGATTTCGGGATCGCTGCCGCGCAGGTCGAGATCGATGAGCCGCCCGGTGGCATCGTCGAAGACGAGCACGCTCTCTCCGGCCTCGGTTGCCGCCTTCGCCGCCAGCGCCACGTCGGCGAGGGGACCACGCCGGAGGAGGCGCGTTCCGGCAAAGGCGGTGCATGGTCTGGCGGGGGAGGGGGACACGGGTAGACTCCTGCTTTGGGCAGGAAAATACCCGGATGAAAATATCTGTCCAGCCCGATCATCCGGCAGCCAGCGGCTTATTCGCAGATGGTCAGAGTCACCGGATCAGCATCGGGCGGCACCAGTTCGGCCATGGAGTGGCAGGTGCCGGCGATGCAGACCTGCCAATCGGCCGTGGCGCCGGAGCGGCGCAGGATCACCTCCCGCTGCGGCGCCAGTGTGGGATGGGCGACGTAGAAGCCGCCCTTCAGCACGGCGCCCTCCGGCGGCTCCATACCGGCGCCCGAGCCTTGGACACGCACCTCGGTGAGCATGAGGCCGTCGGAGGTGGCGCGCCAGTCTTCCTGCCACGCGCTCTTCTGCACCGAATGGGTCCAGGCGAGGGTGATGGCGGCGGCGAGCCGCACCACCGTCGCGCCCGTCGCCAAACAGACAAGGGCCACCCCTTAGGCCACGGCCGGACGCGACCGGTTCTTCCAGTAGTGCCAGCCGATGAAGGCGGCAGAGGCGGCAAAGCCGATCTCGTCGGTCATGGGCAGTGCGAGGATGAGCAGCGCCGCAGCGGCGAAGGCGATGATGCGCTCGATGACGTTGAGCGGCGCCAGCAGATAGCCGGTGGCGGTTGCGGCCCATAGGATGATCGCGACAATTGCCTTCACGAACACATAGGCGACCGCCGGCCAGAAGCCGATGAGATCGGCCATGGGGTCTCCGTTCTGCAGCATCAGCGCGGGAGCATAGACCGCCATGAACGGCACCACATATCCCGCCACCGCGATGCGCGTCGCGATCCAGCCGATGGTTTGTCCCGACGCCCCCGCGATGGGCGCCGCCGCGAAGGCGGCCAGCGCCACCGGCGGCGTGAGGTCGGCCATGATGCCGAAATAGAAGACGAACATATGAGAGACGATGAGCGGCACCCCGAGCGCCAGCAGCGCCGGGCCGGCGATGGAGGCGGTGATGATGTAGTTCGGGATGGTGGGTAGCCCCATGCCGAGGATGAGGCAGGCGATCATGGTCAGCACCAGCGACAGGAACAGCGAGTTCTTGCCCACCTCCACCACGAACGTTGCGAAGGTGGTGGCGACGCCGGTCAGGGTGAACACGCCGATCATTGTGCCCACCAGCGCGCAAGCGATGCCCACGGGCAGCGCGTTGCGGGCGCCGTCCGCCATGCTCTCGATGCTGATGCGCAGCGTCTCGCGCCCACCCTTCACGAAGAACAGGATCGCCACCAGCACCGCGATGACCGTGGCGACGCCGTTGATGCCGTATTCGACGAAGCTCGCCGCCGACAGGCCGAGCACGATCCAGAACACTACCCTCAGCCCGTAAGGCCCGATCAACCGGGCCACCGGCGCGCCCAGCACGATGAGGGCGGTCAGCGCGAGACCCACCGTGCCAGCGAACAGCGGCGTGTAGCCGGAGAACAGCAGCCACACCAGCGCCGCCAGCGGCAGGATGAGGTACCAGTTGTTCTTGAGCGCCAGCCATGCATTGGGGCACTTGTCCTTGGGCAGGCCGGAGAGGCCGTCCTTGCCGGCCTCCAGATGCACCATGGCGAAGACGGTGAAGAAATAGAGGAAGGCCGGGATCACCGCCGCGGTTGCGATGGTGGCATAGGGGACATCGATGGTCTCAGCCATGATGAAGGCGACCGCTCCCATCACCGGCGGCATGATCTGCCCGCCCATGGAGGCGGTGGCCTCCACCGCGCCGGCGAAGGCCGGCTTGTAGCCGAAGCGCTTCATGAGCGGGATGGTGAACTGTCCCGTGGTGACCACGTTGGCCACGCCCGAGCCGTTGATGGTGCCCATCAGCGCCGAGGAGATCACCGCCACCTTGGCCGGGCCGCCCTTGGCGTGGCCCACCGTGCCCATGGCGAGGTCGTTGAACAGCTGGATCATCCCGGCGCGCTCAAGAAAGGCGCCGAACAGGATGAACAGGAAGATGAAGGAGGAGGAGACGTAGGTGGGCGTGCCGTAGATGCCCTCGGTGCCGAGGAACATCTGGTCCACCACCTGCACATAGTCGAACGGGCGGTGATCGAGGGGCGCGGGCAGGTATTCGCCGAACAGGCCGTAAAGAATGAAGCCGCCGCACATGATGGGCAGCGAGGCGCCCATGAGCCGGCGCGAGCCCTCGAAGACCAGGGCCACGGCAATTGTGCCGACCACGATGTCTAGGGTGGAGGGGTCGCCCGCGCGCTGGATCAGCGCGGCGTAGAACACCCAATGATAAAGCCCGACGATGAAGGAGAAGATGCCGAGGCCCCACAGCACGAGGCGCTCGGTGCCGGTCTTGTGGTTGGCGGCGATGGCGAAAACCACCAGAAGCAGGAAGCCCACATGGATCGAGCGCACCACCTGGCTGGCGAGCGGGCTCCAGGCCGCCGTGATGACCTGGAAGGTGGAGAAGGCCACCGCAATCCAGAACACCGTGCGGCCCCACGTCCCCGGCCCCCAGGTGAGGTCGAGCAGCGCGTCATCCACCACCACGGGCGCGCCGTGCTCGGGATTGTTGACGTCGTGGCTCACCGGCGGGGCGGTCTGCGGGGTGTGGAGCGAGGAGGTCATGGATCAGGGCTCGCGGCGGCTGGCACGGTCTGGAACGGGAAACGGCGGCGCTGGAGCGCGCCGCCGGCAAGGCAATCGAGCGGGCGTGTCGCCCCCCGGATCAGGGCGTGACGCCCTTTTCCTTGAAGAACTTTTCCGCCCCGGGATGGAACGCCACCGGCGAACCCTTCATGGCATTAGCGAGGGTGATGGACTTCGCCGCGGAATGGGCCGCGGCCAGTTCCGGCAGGTTCTCGTAGATGGCCTTGGTGATGGCGTAGACCTCGTCGTCCTTCAGATCGGACCTGGTGACGAGGAAATTCGGCACGGCGGCCGTCGCCACGTCCGCGCTCTGGCCCTCATACGTACCCGCTGGGATGGTGGTCTTGAGATAGGGTGCGCCGATCTTGTCGATCACCGCGCCGGGCACCTCCACCACCACGATCGGCACAGAGTTCGCGAGATCCTTGATGGAGGCGACGCCGAGGCCGGCGGACTGCAGCGTGGCGTCGAGCTGGCGATTCTTCATCAGCTCCACGGATTCGGCGAAGGGCAGGTATTCGATCTTTCCGAGGTCCTCATATTTGAGGCCGGCCGCATTGAGAATGGCGCGGGCATTGAGTTCCGTGCCGGACTTGGGCGCGCCCACGGAGAGGCGCTTGCCCTTGAGATCGGCGATGGTCTTGATGCCGGAATCCTTGGAGGCCACGATCTGGATGTAGTTGGGATAGATGCCGCCCAGCGCCCGCACCTTGGTGAGCGGGGTCTTGAAGCCGGCCTCTTCCTTGCCGGCCGCGCCGTCGGCGAGGCTGTCCGCGAGGGTGAAGGCGACCTCGCCCTTGCCCTGCTGGATGAGGTTCAGATTCTCCACCGACGCCTTGGTCGCCTGCACCGAGGGGCGGGTGCCCGGCACCTTCTCGCCGATGACCTTCGAGATTGCGACGCCAAGCGGATAATAGACTCCGGACGTCCCGCCGGTGAGGACGTTGACGAACTCGGCCCGTGCGGCCGCCGGGGCGAGGGCGAGCGCGCAGGAGAGGGCGGCTGCGGCGAGATGGGCGGGTCGAAAGGCTTTGGCTGCGGCGGACAGGCGCTGCATTGGCGTGCTCCCTTGTTATCGATCGTTGCAGGGAGGCTACCGTCTCGCACCGTAAAGGCCAGCGCCTTTCTGACTCTTGCGACTAAAGTCGTATGCGTGGTTGCCGGGTATGGCCAAGCTTCATCCGACCTCAGCTCCGTCGTACCAGCATCGGCCCGTAGATGACGACGAAGCCGGCGAACGCGACGCACCAGAAGGCGGCCGCGGCCAGCATGAGCGGTGCCATCCATTGAGGGAGGCAAGCCATGGCGACGCGCGCCACAAGTGCTGCAACGACAAGGAGATAGACCGCGACGGTGCCGGGCGTTGCGGCTAGCGCCTGGCCGGAATGGCCGAGGGTCGCCCGTGTCATCATGGCCAAAGTCATGCCGCCGATGCCACCGATGGCCCACACGTGGAGCCCGACGGCGGGTGGCACATGATCCGGCGCCAGCGCCGTCGCTCCGGCCGCGAGGAAACCCAGCGCCACCAGCAGGAAGGCGCCGTGCAGCACCAGAACCAGCGGGTCGGCGAAGGTCCGCCAGCCGCGCCAGCGGGCGAGCCGGGCCAGGGATGCAAGGCCGCCCGCGATCAGCGCGATGCCCGTCAAACCCTTGTCGGGAAAGGCGATCCAGCCAATGAGCGCCAGCGCGGAAATGCCGAGCGCATAGGCATCCCAGCGGTCGAACGGCGCGGGCCGTTGTTCATTCGGCCGCCGGGCCAGCCAGTTGCCGGTGAAGCTCGGCACCACCCGGCCGCCGAACAGGAGGATGAGGAAGACGATCAGTGCCAGAGCCGCCCGCCCCGCATGGTCGGCATCGCCGGTGAAATGGGCTTCCAGATGGAAGGCGAGATTGGCGCCGGCGAGCAGGCCCACCACAGCTATAACTTTGAGATTGCGCCAGTTTTTCCCCGCCGTGACCTCCCGCGCCACGACCAGCGCGAAGACGGCGAGAAAGGCCACGTCGATCACCGCCGCCGTGGCCCAGCCGATCTTGGCGGAGACGAGCACGGCGGCGCGGCCCGCAAACCAAAGCAGGACAAGGCTTCCGAGAGCATTTCCCGCCACCGGCAGGCGGCCGGTCCAGTTGGGGATGGCGGTGAGGAGAAAGCCGGCGATGACGGCGGCGCCGTAGCCGAACAGCATCTCGTGGGCGTGCCATTCCACAGCGGAAAATGCAGTCGGAATAATGACTTCGCCCAGAAACGCCGCCGGCCAGACGGCGATGGCGACGAGGGCGAACAGGCCGGCGCCGAGGAAGAAGGGGCGGAAGCCCCGGCTCAGCACGGCGAGGCCGGTGAAGGCGCGGACAGTGGCGGCGGTGCGCATGGCTATAGTCCTGAAATATAGAAAGAATTTTTCTCAGCCACCCAGCGCCGACATATGCCGTGCCAGGGCCGGGGCGCCGCCGCGGGTGATGACGAAATCGTGCCCGCGGGGCTTCGCGCGGATGGCATCGGCGATGGCCTCCACCATCGCTGCCTCGCCGCCAGTGCGCAGGCAAGTCTTTAGATCCACTGCATTTTCCTGGCCGAGGCAGGTGTAGAGAACACCCGTCGCGCCTACCCGGATACGGTTACAGCTCTCGCAGAAGGAGTGGCTCATGGGGGTGATGAAGCCGATGCGGCCTCCGGTTTCCGCGACGCGGGCGTAGCGGGCGGGGCCGCCGGTGCGCTCCGGCGTGTCGATCAGGGAAAAGTGCTGCTCTATCAAGGCCCTGAGCTTGTCGAGCGGCAGGTATTGATCGACCCGGTCCACCCCCACGTCGCCCAGTGGCATGGTCTCGATGAAGGTGATGTCCATGCCATGCCGGTGGGCGAATTCGATGAGTTTCACCACGTTGCCGGGTGTGGAATCGGCGAGTGCCACCACGTTCAGTTTCACAGTCAGTCCGGCATTCAGCGCCGCGCGGATTCCGTCCATCACGACGGCCAGCGATCCGCGCCGGGTGACTCGCTTAAAGGTATCAGGGTCCAGCGTGTCGAGGGACACATTCACCCGCCGCACCCCGAGCCGCGCGAGGTCGTCCGCGTGGCTGGCGAGCTGGGTGCCGTTGGTGGTCAGGGTCAGCTCCTTCAGCGCGCCGGAGGCGAGGTGGCGGGAGAGGGAGGCGACGAGGTCCATGATGCCCCGCCGCACCAGCGGCTCGCCGCCGGTGAGGCGCAGCTTGGTGACGCCCTGGCGGATGAAGGCGGTGGCGAGGCGGTCCAGCTCCTCGATGGAGAGCACCTCGTTGCGCGGCAGGAAGGTCATGTCCTCCGCCATGCAATAGACGCAGCGCAAATCGCAGCGGTCGGTCACGGAGAGGCGCAGATAGGTGATGCGGCGGCCGAACAGGTCGATGAGCGCGCAGGGCGACGCCGGCACAGGGCAGGGGGCGATCTGGGTGGGCATGAGTCAGGCCTCCTCCGCCGCGCGGGCGGATGGCAGGGGAAAGGCGCCGCAGGTACAGGCGCCGACGCCACAGGCGCCGAGGGCGGGAAACACTTCCGCGTCCATCTCCAGGAAGGCGGCGATGGCGTGCCGCCGGGCGGCGGTCATGGGCTCGGCCGGGGCGGCGATGAGATCGTCGAGAGGCGGCAGAGCGGCGAAGTCTTCGGGCGAGGAAATGGTGGTGCCGAGGTCGCGCAACAGGCCGTCGCCGATGCCGTAGATCCAGCCGTGCACCGTCACCTGATGGCCGCGCGCCCAGGCGGATTTCATGACCGGCGTGGCGGCGAGGCGGCGCATCTGCAAGGCGACGTTCAGCTCGCACATGCGGTCGATCTGCCGGGCGGCATCGCCGGCCGCCGCGATGTCCCGGCGATGGCGGCAATAGAGATCGACGATGGGGGCGAGCCAGTGGTCCACCAGCGCGCTGCCGCCGGTGCCGGCGGCATTCTCCAGCGCGCGCCGCACACCGCCGCAGCCATAATGGCCGCAGACGATGACATGGCGCACGCCCAGCACTTCCACGGCGAATTCCAGCACCGCCAGCATGTTCATGTCGCTGGAATGGATGACGTTGGCGATGTTGCGGTGGACGAACAGCTCGCCGGGGTCGAGCCCCACCACGTCGTTGGCCGGCACCCGGCTGTCGGAGCAGCCGACCCACAGGAAGCGCGGCGCCTGCTGCTCGGCGAGGCGGCGGAAGAAGGTGGGGTCCTCTTCCGTCTTGGCACGCGCCCAGGCGAGATTGTTGTCGAACAATTCATCGAGGATGCCGTCCGGGCGGAGGCGCTCAGCCGTGCCCATGGTGGCCCCCACCGTGCCCTCCACCCCCACACCCGCCCCCTCCGCCGCAGCCACAGCCGTCATGGGCAGCGCCTTCGGCTTCACGGGCGGCGGCCGCCGCATCGTCCTTCAGGGCCCACTCGGTCATGGTCCTGAGGCAGGTGGCGGCGGGGTCGGTGCTGCGCTCCAGCGCGGTCATCAGCGCCAGCCAGTCCTCGTCGCCCGCCTGATCGCCGAAGCGGGCGCAGGCGGAGGCGGCATAGTCCGCCGCGCTCTCCCCATAGGCCGCCCCGGCCGCATCGGCGCGGGCGACGAGGGAGAGATCGCCGAGGCCGAGGAGGGTTTCCTGCGCAAAGCGTTCATCGCGCAGGCGCCGAAGCAGGCTTCCGAGCAGCATGGCGGGCCCCTATTGCACGAGGGGCGATGAAGCCCCGTCCATGGATATGCCGCGAATGTCGGCGCGGCCGATGAGCAGGCTCACATACTGACGCATGGCGGCGTGCCAGGAGGACAGCTCCAGATGGCCGGCAATGGCCTCCCGCACCATCTCGAACGGCAGGTCTCGCCCCTCAACCCGATGAGCAAGACGCACGATGTGGAAGCCGTAGCGCGTCTCCACCGGCACGGGGTGGATGGCGCCCGGCTCCATGGCCGCCAGCGCCGCCTCGAACTCCGGCACGGTCTGTCCCTTGCCGATCTGGCCGAGGCTGCCGCCCACCTCGCGAGAGGGGCAGGCGGAGGTTTCGCGCGCCGCGGTCTCGAACGCCACGGCGCCCGAGAGAAGGGCTTTGAGCAAAGCGTCGGCCTGCTCCCGCGCCGCCTGCCGGGCTTCAGTGTCGGCCGGGTCGGCGGCGATGAGGATGTGCGCCACCTCATAGAGGTCGCCGGTGCGGAAGAGGGCGGGGTTGCGCGCGAAATAGCGCCGGCAGGTGGCCTCGTCCGCCGTGGGCACCTTCACCTCTTCCTCGAGCAGGGCGCGGATGACCGCCTCTTCCTCGGTTTCGCGACGGTCCTCGTCGTCCTCCTCCGGCACGGCGGCGATGCCGAGGCGGTCGGCCTCGGCGAGGAGCAGCTGGCGCACCACGAGGGCATGGGCGGCGGCCTGCCATGCGGCGGCGGGGTCGGCGGCCGCATGGTTCTGCGCCTCGCGGGCGATGTCGGCGCGGGAGATGGCGATGCCATCCACGCGGATCTCCTGCGGCCGACGGCCGGCAGGGCGGGGGGCGGTGAGGGTGACGATCTCGACCATGGCTCTCACTCCGCCGGATTGCTGAGGGGGCGGGCGGCGGGGCGCACAGCCGCGGTCGCCGGCAGCGGGCGCGCGGCGACCGGCTTGCGCACGGGCCGGCGCGAGCGCACCACCTGATAGCCGGGCCGGCCGAGATACCAGACCGGCGCGCTCCACACATGCACGAGGCGGGTGAAGGGGAAGACGAGGAAGATCGTCATGCCCAGCACGAGGTGCGCCTTGAAGATGGGGCTCACGTCCGCGACATAGGCGGCCGCCGCCGGCTGGAGGGTGAGGATGCCCTGCGCCCAGTTCATGAACTTCACCATCTCGTGCCCATCCATGTGATGGAGCGAGACGAAGATGGTGGAGAGGCCGAGCGTGAGCTGCACCCACAGCAGCAGCAGGATGGCGGTGTCGCCGAAGCTGGAGTTCGCCCGGATGCGCGGATCGAACAGCCGGCGGTGGGCCAAAAGCGCGATGCCGATGAAGCACATCACCCCGGCGATGCCGCCCACGGTGATGGCGAGGCCCTGCTTGAAGGAATGCGAGATGCCCAGCGCATCGAACACCCAGATGGGGGTGAGCAGGCCGCCGGCATGGCCGATGAAGATGATGAGGATGCCCACATGGAAGAGGTTCGATCCCCAGCGCAATTGCCGCTTGCGCAGCAGCTGCGAGGAGCCGGTCTTCCAGGTGTATTGCTCGCGGTCGAACCGGATGAGGCTGGCGACGAGAAACACCGTGAGGCAGAGGTAAGGATACCAGCCGAACAAGGCTGAATTGATGGCCTGCGACATGGTCGTCTCCTTCAGGCGGCAGGTTGAGGCGCCGGGTGGCGCACATCGCGCTGGGCGGCGCGCAATTGGGTGCGGAAGCGATCGACGCCGCAGGAGGCGGCATCGCCGGGGCCGAAGGTGACGGCGGTTTCCTCCCACTCCTTGTCCAGCGCATTGAGGTCGAGGGCGGTGAGGTCTTCGGTGTGGGGCACGGGCTCCTGTGTGGGTGCCAACACCGCTTCGGCACCGGCAAGGTGGCGCACGGCGGTGAGCACGGCGGCATAGAGCGAGCCGCGCTCGCCAAGGCGCTCTTCCAGGGTAGCGAGGATGTGGTCCACATCGGCGAGCAGCGCCTGCGCCTCGGCCTCGGGCCGGGTGGCGAGGAACTCCAGGAACAGGGGCAGGAAGTCCGGCAGCTCGTTGGCGTCGATGGCGAGGCCGCCCTGCGCATAGAGCGCCGCGAGGTCCACCATGGCCTGCCCGCGGTCGCGGCTTTCCCCATGCACATGCTCGAACAGATGCAGGGACAGGCGCCGCGTGCGGTCGAAGAGGCTCACATAGGCCTCTTGCAGGTCATAGAGGTCCTCGCCCGCCAGCGAGCGCAGCAGCGGCATGAGGCCGAGGCGGGTGGGGGCGTCCAGCCGGCCGTCTTCGGTGAGCGCCTCGGCGAGGTGGGGCGCCGCATCCTGCAACGCCGCCTCGGGATAGAGGAGGAGGCGGGAGAGGGCCTTGAGGGTGAGATTGTCGGCCATCACTCCACCTCCATCGGTGTCTTATTTCGGGGGGGCTTGGTGCGCCGGCCGGGCGTGTGGGTGGGGCTGCCGAACAGGTTCACATCGCTGTCCCCGCCCGAGCAGCCGTTGCCGAAGGAGAAGCCGCACGAGCCGCGCAGGTCGAACGGGTCTTCCCCCGCCTCGCGATGGGCGGTGGGGATGACGAAGCGGTCCTCGTAATTGGCGATGGCCATGGTCTGGTACATGTCCTCGATGTCCGCGCCGGTGAGGCCGACCCTGGTGGCAATGCCCCCGTCGATGCGGCCGTCCACCGTCTTCGCCCGCATGTAGGCGCGCATGGCGAGCATGCGTTCGAGCGCGAGGGCGACCGGCTCCTCGTTGCCGGCGGTGAGGAGATTGGCGAGGTAGCGCAGCGGGATGCGCAGGGAGCGCACGTCCGGCATCTCGCCATCCATGCCCATCTTGCCGGCGGTGGCGGCGGATTGGATGGGCGAGAGCGGCGGCACGTACCAGACCATGGGCAGGGTGCGGTATTCGGGATGGAGCGGGAAGGCGACCTTCCACTCCATGGCCATCTTCCAGATGGGCGAGACCTTCGCCGCCTCGATCCAGGCATCGGGCACGCCATCGGCGCGGGCCTGGGCGATGACGGCGGGGTCCTTCGGATCGAGGAAGAGGTCGAGCTGGGCCTGGTAGAGCTTCTTCTCGTCCTTCACGCTGGCCGCTTCCTCGATGCGGTCGGCGTCATAGAGCAGCACGCCGAGATAGCGGATGCGCCCGACGCAGGTTTCCGAGCACACGGTGGGCTGGCCCGCCTCGATGCGGGGATAGCAGAAGATGCACTTTTCCGACTTCCCCGAAGACCAGTTGTAATAGATCTTCTTGTAGGGGCAGCCCGAGACGCACATGCGCCAGCCCCGGCACTTGTCCTGATCGATGAGGACGATGCCGTCCTCCTCCCGCTTGTAGATGGCGCCGGAGGGGCAGGCCGCCGCGCAGGTGGGATTCAGGCAGTGCTCGCACAGGCGCGGCAGGTACATCATGAAGGTGTTTTCGAACTGGCCGTAGATCTCGGCCTGCACACCCTCGAAGTTCACGTCCTTGCGGCGCTTGGCGAACTCGCCGCCCAGGATCTCCTCCCAGTTCGGCCCCCACTCGATCTTCTCCATCCGCTCGCCGGAAACGAGGGAGCGCGGGCGGGCGGTGGGGAAGGCCTTCGATTCCTTGGCCGTGTGCAGGTGCTCGTAATCGAAGGTGAAGGGCTCGTAATAATCGTCGATCTCCGGCAGGTCCGGATTGGCGAAGATGTTGGCGAGTACCCGCCATTTCGCGCCGATGCGCGGCTCGATCTTGCCGTTCTGCTTGCGGCGCCAGCCGCCGTTCCACTTCTTCTGGTTCTCCCACTCGCGCGGGTAGCCGACGCCGGGCTTGGTCTCCACATTGTTGAACCAGGCGTATTCCACGCCCTGGCGGCTGGTCCACACGTTCTTGCAGGTGACGGAGCAGGTGTGACACCCGATGCACTTGTCGAGGTTCAGCACCATGGCGATCTGGGCGCGGATCTTCATTGGGCCATCTCCTTTTCGGAAGCGGCCGGCAGCTCGTCCTCGAGCCAATCGACCTTGTTCATCTTGCGCACCACCACGAACTCGTCGCGGTTGGCGCCGACCGTGCCGTAATAGTTGAAGCCGTAGGATTGCTGGGCGTAGCCGCCGATCATGTGGGTCGGCTTCAGCACCGTGCGCGTCACGGAATTATGGATGCCGCCGCGCTTGCCGGTCATTTCCGAGCCGGGGGTGTTAATGATCTTCTCCTGCGCGTGATACATCATGGCCATGCCCGGCATGACGCGCTGGGAGACCACGGCGCGGGCGGTGAGCGCGCCGTTGGCGTTGAACACCTCCACCCAGTCATTGTCGGCAAGGCCGGCCGCGTGGGCATCGTCCTCGCTGATCCAGATCACCGGCCCGCCCCGGTTGAGGGTGAGCATGAGAAGATTGTCAGTATAGGTGGAGTGGATGCCCCACTTCTGGTGCGGGGTGAGGAAGTTGAGCACGATCTCGGTATTGCCGTTGGGCTTGGCATTGCGATGGCCGGGGATGGTCTTCAGGTCCACCGGCGGCTTCCAGGTGACGAGCTCCTCGCCGAAGGCCCGCATCCACAGATGGTCCTGATAGAGCTGCTGGCGGCCGGTCAGCGTGCGCCAGGGGATCAGCTCGTGGACGTTGGTGTAGCCGGCGTTGTAGCAGACCTTCTCGCTCTCGATGCCCGACCAGGTGGGGGACGAGATGATCTTGCGCGGCTGCGCCTGCACGTCGCGGAAGCGGATCTTCTCGTCTTCCTTGGGCAGCGCCAGATGGGCGTGCTCGCGGCCGGTGTTCTGGGAGAGGGCCTCCCACGCCTTCACCGCCACCTCGCCATTGGTCTCCGGCGCCAGCATGAGGATGACCTCGGCAGCGTCGATGTCCGTTTCGATCTTCGCAAGGCCCTTGGTCGGACCCTCGCGGTGGGTGCCGTTGAGGGCGCGCAGGGCGTCCACCTCATGCCCGGTCTTCCAGCTGATGCCCTTGCCGCCGTTGCCGATTTTCTCCATCAGCGGGCCGAGGGCGGTGAAGCGGGCGTAGGTCGCGGGATAGTCGCGCTCCACCACGGTCACGCTGGGCATGGTCTTGCCGGGAATGGGCTCCACCTCGCCCTTCTTCCAGTCCTTCACATCCAGCGCCTGCGCGATCTCGGCGGGCGTGTCGTGGAGGATGGGGGTGAGCACCGTGTCGGTCTCCACCCCCAGCACCTCGGGCGCGACGGCCGAGAAGGTGCGGGCGAGGCCCTTGTAGATGTCCCAGTCGGAGCGCGCTTCCCACGCCGGGTCCACGGCTGCGGACAAGGGATGGATGAAGGGGTGCATGTCCGAAGTATTCAGGTCGTTCTTCTCGTACCAGGTGGCGGTGGGCAGCACGATGTCCGAATAGACGCAGGTGGTGGACATGCGGAAGTCCAGCGTCACCAGCAGATCGAGCTTTCCGGTGGGCGCTTCCTCCTGCCAAGCGACTTCCGTGTTGCGCACCGCGCCTTCGCTGCCGAGGTCCTTGCCCATCACGCCGTGCTGGGTGCCGAGCAGGTGCTTGAGGAAGTATTCGTGCCCCTTGCCCGAGGACCCCAGCAAATTGGAGCGCCAGACGAAGAGGTTGCGCGGCCAGTTGTCCGGATGATCCGGGTCGTGGCAGGAGAGTTCCAGCTCGCCGCTCTTCAACGCCGAGGCGACATAGTCCTTCACCTCCTTGCCGGCGGCCTTGGCCTTGGCGGCGATGGCGAGGGGATTCTGCTTCAATTGCGGCGCAGAGGGCAGCCAGCCCATGCGCTCGGCGCGGACATTGTAGTCGATGAAGCTCTTGTCCCACTCGCCCTTGGGCGCGGTGGGGGAGAGGATTTCGCCGGCGGTCAGCGTCTCGTAGCGCCACTGGTCCGTGTGGGCATACCAGAAGGAGGTGGCGTTCTGGTGCCGGGGCGGGCGCGACCAGTCGAGGCCGAAGGCGAGCGGTTGCCATCCGGTCTGCGGCCGCAATTTCTCCTGCCCCACATAATGCGACCAGCCGCCGCCCGACTGGCCGATGGCGCCGCAGAACACCAGAAGGTTGATGACCCCCCGGTAGTTCATGTCCATGTGATACCAGTGGTTCATGGCTGCGCCGATGATGATCATCGAGCGCCCGTTGGTCTTCTCCGCATTGGTGGCGAACTCGCGCGCCACGGTGATGATGGCATCGCGCTTCACGCCGGTGATGCGCTCTGCCCAGGCCGGGGTGAAGGGCACATCCTCGTCATAGGAGACGGCGACATTGCCGCCGCCGAAGCCCCGGTCGAGGCCGTAATTGGCCATCATGAGATCGTAGACGGTGGCGACCTTCATCACGCTGCCGTCCGCGCCCTGGATGAGGCGGACGGGCAGGTTGCGGGTCAGCACCTCGCCATGGTCGGTGGAGACGAAATGCTCGGTGGCGCGGCCGCCGAAATAGGGGAAGTCCACGGCCGCGATCTCGTCCGCATGGTCCTCCAGCGAGAGGCGCAGGCGCAGGGCGCGGCCGGTGCCGTCCTTCTCCTCCAGATTCCATTTCGCCTGCTCGCCCCAGCGGTGGCCGATGGAGCCCACGGGGGCCACGAGATCGCCGCTCGCCTCATCGAAGGCGACGGTCTTCCACTCGGGATTGTTGGTCTCGCCGAGGCCGCCGGGCAGGTCCGATGCGCGCAGCATCCGCTCCGCCACGAGACGCCCGTCGCGCTCCACGAGCCGCACGAGGAAAGGCATGTCCGAGTAACGACGCAGGTAATCGTCGAAGTAGGGCACCTGCCGGTCAAGGTGAGATTCGCGCAGGATCACATGGCCCATGGCGAGGGCCAGCGCGGCGTCGGTGCCCTGCTTGGGGTTCAGCCAGATGTCGGCGAATTTGGTGGCCTCGGCATAATCCGGCGTCACCACCGCGCTCTTGGTGCCCTTGTAGCGCACCTCGGTGTAGAAATGGGCGTCCGGCGTGCGCGTCTGCGGCACGTTGGAGCCCCACACGATGATGAAGCCGGCATTGTACCAGTCGGCGCTTTCCGGCACGTCGGTCTGCTCGCCCCAGGTCTGGGGAGAGGCCGGCGGCAGGTCGCAATACCAGTCGTAGAAGGAGAGGCACACGCCGCCGAGCAGCGAGAGATAGCGCGCCCCCGCCGCGTAGGACACCATGGACATGGCCGGGATGGGCGAGAAGCCCGCCACCCGGTCCGGGCCATGGGTGCGGATGGTGTGGGCGTTGGCGGCGGCGATGATCTCGTTCACCTCGTCCCAGCTGGCGCGCACGAGCCCGCCATGGCCACGGATGGAGGTGTAGGAGGCGCGCTTTTCCGCATCGCCGACGATGGAGGCCCAGGCGGCGACCGGCGGCAGCTTCGCCCGCGCCTCGCGCCAGAGCTTGAGGAGGCGCCCGCGCACCATGGGGTGCTTCACCCGCGCGCCGGAATAGAGATACCAGCTGTAGGAGGCGCCACGGGCGCAGCCGCGGGGCTCATGGTTCGGCAGGTCCGGGCGGGTGCGGGGATAGTCCGTCTGCTGGGTTTCCCAGGTGACGATGCCGCCCTTCACATAGATCTTCCACGAGCAGGAGCCGGTGCAGTTCACGCCGTGGGTGGAGCGCACGATCTTGTCGTGCTGCCAGCGCTTCCTGTAGCCGTCCTCCCACGAGCGATCCTCGTGGGTGACGATGCCGTGGCCGTTGGCGAAGGGCTCGGTCTCGCGGCGGAAGAAGGTGAGCCGGTCGAGGAAATGGGACATGGGTAGAGCCTTCCGTGTGTTTTCGCTCAAGCGCCGCGCGGGCTTGACCAGCGGTTCGCGAGCCGGGCTCGCGAACCGCTGGTGCTACGCGGCCGCAGCCGGACGGGGAGTGGCGCGCGGGGCGATCCCGCGCTCGATGTCGTGGAGAAGGCCGCCCTTGCGGGTGTAGACGGCCCACGTGATGACAAGGCAGCTCACATAGAAGCCGAGGAAGGCCCAGAGCGCCGCCTCCGGCCCGCCCGTCAGGGCGATGGAGGTGCCGTAGCCCTTGGGGATGAAGAAGGCCCCGAAGGCGGCAATCGCGGAGGTGAAGCCGGTGATGGCCGCCGCCTCCTTCTCCGCCTGCTTGCGGCGCGCCTCCGCGTCGGCGGCGGGCATCAGGCGGTCCATCTCCTTCGCCATGATCGCGGGGATCATCTGGAAGGTGGAGGCGTTGCCCACGCCGGTGGCGAAGAACAGCACCAGGAAGGCCGCGAAGAAGGCCGAGAAGGCCCAGGGCTCGGCGCGCATGCCGATGGCCCACAGCACGCCCGACACGCCCGCCATCATCAGCACGAAGACGAACAGCGTCACCCGTCCGCCGCCATAGCGGTCCGCCAGCCACCCCGTGCCGGAGCGAGCGAGCGCGCCGACCAGCGGGCCTAGGAAGGCGTAGGAGAGCGCGTTCACTTCCGGGAAGAGGATGTTGGTGAGGAGGGGGAAGCCCGCGGAATAGCCGATGAAGGAGCCGAAGGTGCCCGTATAGAGCCAGCACATGATCCAGTTGTGCTTGCGCTGGAAGATCACCGACTGCTCGCGGAAGGAGGCGCGGGCGTCGGCGATGTCGTTCATGCCGAACCACGCGCCGAAGGCCGAGAGGACGATGAAGGGCACGAAGATGAAGCCGGCATTCTGCAGCCACATGGGCGCCGGCCCCGCCGCCGCCTTCACCATGGCCGGATCACCGCCGAAGGTGCCGAACAGGCCCATGGTGATGACCAGCGGCACCACGAACTGCACCACGCTGACCCCGAGGTTGCCGAGGCCGGCATTCAGCGCCAGCGCGTTGCCCTTCTCCGCCTTGGGGAAGAAGAAGGAGATGTTGGCCATGGAGGAGGCGAAGTTGCCGCCGCCGAAGCCGCATAGCAGCGCGAGGATGAGCAGCACCACATAGGGCGTGTCCGGGTTCTGCACCGCATAGCCGATGCCGAGCGCGGGGATGATGAGCGACCAGGTGGTGAGCGTCGTCCAGAGCCGCCCGCCGAAGATCGGCACCATGAAGGAATAGAAGATTCGCAGCGTCGCGCCCGTGAGACCGGGGAGCGCGGCGAGCCAGAACAGCTGGTCGGTGGTGAATTTGAAGCCCACCAGCGGCAGCTTCGCCACCACCACCGACCACACCTGCCAGATGGCGAAGGACAACAGCAGCGCCGGGATGGAGAGCCACAAATTGCGCCGGGCGATGGCGCGGCCGGTGGAGGCCCAGAACGTCTTGTCCTCGGGCCGCCAGTCGGTCAGCACCGCGCCGGCCTTGCGGGCGGGCAGGGCGGGCGTCGGCATGCCCTGCATTTCCGGCAGCTCGGGCAGGGTGGCCAGCGCCGGAGCAGAGGCTTCCTTTTCCATATGCCGGATGGCGAGGTGCATCCAGGCCAGCGCCCCGACCGCGATGACGAACAGCAGCATGAAGCAGCTGGTCCACAGGCCGGTGAGGTCGTTGAGCACGCCGAAGGCAAGCGGCAGCACGAAGCCGCCGAGGCCGCCGATCATCCCCACGAGGCCGCCCACGGCGCCCACATTGTTGGGGTAATAGACCGGGATGTGCTTATAGACCGCGGCCTTGCCCAGGGCCATGAAGAAGCCGAGCACGAACACCGTGACGGTGAAGCCGGCGACGCCCATTTCCATGTGGAAGGTGATGGGGCCGTTGATGCCGCGCACCACATAGTCCGTGGGCGGATAGGACAGCACGAAGGTGGCGAGGACCGAGACGAGGAAGGTCCAGTACATCACCCGCCGCGCGCCGTAGACGTCGGAGAGATGCCCGCCATAGGCGCGGAACAGGCTCGCCGGCACGGAGAAGGCGGCGGCGATCATGCCCGCCTGCTTGATGTCGAGGCCGTAGACCTTCACCAGATACTGCGGCAGCCACAGCGCCAGCGCGACGAAGGCGCCGAAGACAAAGAAATAATAGAGCGAGAAGCGCCACACCTGGACGTTCTTCAGCGGCTCCAGCTCCAGCCACGCGCTCTTCGGCTTGATGCCGAGGCGGCGGCGCTCCACCAGCACCGGATCATCCTTGGTGGTGACGAAGAAAAGCACCGCCATCACCACGAGGGCGGCGGCCCACACCTGCGCCACCATCTGCCACCCGAAGGCGACGAGCACGAAGGGGGCCAGGAACTTGGTCACCGCCGCGCCCACGTTGCCGGCGCCGAAGATGCCGAGCGCCGTGCCCTGCTTGCCCGCCGGATACCAGCGCGAGACATAGGCGACGCCCACCGAGAAGGAGCCGCCGGCGATGCCGACGCCCAGCGCCGCCAGCAGGAACTGCGGATAGGTCGCGGCATAGGTGAGGAGGAAGGTGGCCACTGCCGCCGCCAGCATGGTGAGGGCGAAAACCACGCGCCCGCCATACACGTCCGCCCACACGCCCAGCGCCACGCGGATGAGCGAGCCGGTGAGGATCGGCGTGCCGATGAGGAGGCCGAACTCGGTGTCCGAGAGGCCGAGATCCTGCCTGATGCGGATGCCGATGATGGAGAAGATCGTCCACACCGCGAAACACACGGTGAAGGCGAGGGTGCTCATGGAAAAAGGGCGCGCCGCTGGTCGCTTTGGCTCGCCTCGAAAGGGGTGTGCATGGCTTCAACCCGCCAGTTGCAAAGTCGCGGCTGGACCGCGCGTCGCAACCTGCGGCGGGGGCGCCGTGGCTTCTTTGATCTGTATCAGTAATAGACTTCGGTCATCAGAAAACAGCGGAGACTTATTGGATGATCCGGAACGAAATATCTTTATTGCTGTCTCAACTTTACAAGCTTTGACGCGGCAATTGACATTTGTCAAGTGGCGAAGGTGATGGCATGGTAGGGGTGACGAAACGAGGTGCGCATGAGGCCTGACGACGCCGCCGTGATCCGAAGCCTGCCGCTGTTCGCCGATGCCCGCGAGGAGACCTTCGCGGAGCTGGTGCGCACGGCGTTTCTCCAGCGATTCCCGCCGGGGGTGACGCTCATCAACGAGAATGACGAGGCGGACTTCCTCCATGTGGTGGTGGAGGGGCAGGTGGAGCTGTTCGCCACCTTCGGCGAGCGCGAAACCACCATGAGCATCGTGGAGCCGGTGGGCACCTTCATCCTCGCGGCGGTGCTCAATGCGCGCATCTATCTCCAGTCCGCCCGCACCCTGCAGAAATCGCAGGTGCTGATGATCCCGGCCGAGAAGGTGCGCGATGCGATGGGCACGGACGCGGCCTTCACCCGTGCCGTCGTCACCGAGCTGGCCCGCGGCTATCGCCGGGCGGTGAAGGAGGTGAAGGGGCAGAAGCTGCGCACCGGGGCCGAGCGCCTCGCCAACTGGCTGCTCCAGCGCGCCGAGGCGGAGGGGGCAGGGCGCATCACGTTGCCGTTCGAGAAACGGGTGCTCTCCTCGCTGCTGGGCATGACGCCGGAAAATCTCTCCCGCGCCTTCGCCGTGCTGAAGACCCACGGCGTGACGAGCCGGGGCGCCGTCATCACTCTCGCCGACCGCGCGGCGCTCGCCGCCTTCGCGCGGCCCGATCCGCTCATCGACGGGCCGGAGTGAGGGGCGGCCGGCCCCCGCATCCTTCGCCTCGCGCCCCGCGCTTCGTGCCGGCGGCCCCATGGCCTCACTGCCGTCGTGCTCCGGCTCGACCGGAGCACCCATCCGGCCGTTTGTCCCGGCGGAGATATGGGCCCTCCGGTCAAGCCGGAGGGCGACGGCGGGAATGGATGGCGCTTGTCGGCGAAGCGAAGTCCGCGCTGGTCGTGCTTGGCTCTTGATTAAGACCGCCTGTCTTGCCCATGGTGCTCCTGGCCGGTGACTCACCGCGCACGGGCAGGGGGCGATCCATGGCGGCGACGCGGTTCCACAGGGTGGTGATCTTCCTGCTGTTCGCCATCACGGTGGTGAACTACATCGATCGCGCCGCCATCTCCTATGCCATCCCGGCCATCGAGCAGCAGCTCGGCCTCTCCAAGGCCGCCGCCGGCACCATCCTCGGCGCGTTCGGCCTCGGCTATGCGGTGACGACGCTCATCGGCGGCTTCGCGGTGGATCGCTACGGCGCGCGCATCGTGCTGAGCATCGCGGCGGTGCTGTGGAGCCTGTCCATCGGCCTCACCGGCCTCGCCTCCGGCTTCCTCACCCTCTATCTCGCGCGCACGCTGCTGGGCATGGCGGAGGGGCCGAACTTCTCCGCCGTCACCGGCGCGGTGGAGCGCTGGCTGCCGCCGGCCCGGCAGGCGAGCGCGCTCTCCTATGCGCTGGTGGCAGTGCCGGTGGCGCTCGCCTGCGGCGGGCCGATCGTGACGCAGCTTCTGGCGGCGCTGGGCTGGCGCGGCACGTTCGCCGTGCTGTTCGCGCTCTCGGTGGTCTGGGTGCCGCTCTGGTACGTCCTCTTCCGCGACGACCCGGCCCAGTCGCGCCATGTGAATGCGCAGGAGCTGGCCTTCATCCGCGAAGGCCAGAAGGCCGAGGCCGCGCCCGTCCGCCGCTGGCCGCGCATGAGCGAGGTGCGGGTGCTGCTCACCAACCGCACGCTGCTGGTGAACTACTGGGCCTTCTTCGTCTTCGGCTACTTCCTGTTCTTCTTCATGGCCTGGCTGCCTAGCTATCTCCAGCAGTCCTACGGGCTGAAACTTGCCGCCGTGGGCGCCTTCACCGTGCTGCCCTGGCTGTGTGCCGCCGTGGCGCTCTGGGCGCTGGGACGCTGGTCGGATCACCTCCTGAAGACCACCGGCCGGTTGCGCGTGTCGCGCTCCTACCTCATCGCCGGGACGCAACTGGTGGCGGCGCTCGCGGTGGTGCCGGTGGCGTTCAGCGCCAGCCTGCCGGTGGCCATCGCCTGCATCTCGCTGGCGGTCGCCGCCTCCATGGGGGCGAACGCGGCCTATTTCGCGGTGAACGTGGACATCGTGCCGGAGAAGGCGGCGACCGCTTTGGGCATCATGGATTTCTGCTTCGCGCTGGCCGGCTTCGTCGCCCCCGTTATCACCGGCTTCGTGCTGTCGCTGCGCGGCTCGTTCGCCGACGGCTTTGGCCTGATGGCGGTGCTGGCGCTCTCCTCCGTCGTCCTCGTCCTCGCCTTCCACCGGCCGGACGAGGACCGGGCGATCCCCTGAGCCTCAGCGCCCGGCATTCATGGCGTTCAGCACCGCCTCGCTCGGCCAGCAGTCCACCTTGAGGCCGGCGGACTTCTGGTAGGCGCCGAGCGCCGCGCGCGTCTGCATCCCGGCCTTGCCGTCGATCTTGTCGGAATAGAGCCCCAGCCGCGCGAGGTGCTTCTGCATGGCCTCCACCGATTTCGTCTTGAGCTGGGAGGAGACCGACCACGGCGTGCGGAAGGGCGAGGGGTCCGTCATGCGGTCGGAGAGGTGGCCGACGAATAGCACGTAGAGGTCGGAGAAATTGTACTGCTTGATGACGAAATAGTTCGCCGTGGTGAGGAAGGAGGGGCCGTAGGTGCCCTCGGGCTGCAACAGCGATGCGGGCTGCGCCACCTCGGTGGCGGAGAGGCGGCGGACGGGGGCGTAGCGGGCGCGGATCCACTCGCTGATGGGCTGCTTCACCTCCGGCACGCCCATGGTGCAGTCGGCATTCACCGGCGCCAGCACCTCATAGGCCCAGCGCACGCCCGGCTGCCATCCCTTGTCGGCGAGCTGCTTGGCGGCGGAGGCGAGCGCGTCCGGCACCGAATGCCAGATGTCCGCATGGCCGGTGCCGTCGAGATCAACGCCGTGTTTCACGTAATCGGAGGGCAGGAACTGGGTGAGGCCCGTCGCGCCGGCCCAGGAGGCGCGGAAATCCTTCCGGCTCACGTCGCCGTCGTTCAGCATCTTCAGGGCGAGGATGAACTCGATGCGGTACTGGTCCTTGCGTCGTCCGGCATAGGCCTGCGTCGCCAGCACCTTCAGCGCGTCGTGGGGCGAGGTGTAGCGGCCGAAATCGGTCTCGCGGCCCCAGATGGCCAGCACCACGGGGGCGGGCACGCCGAACATGGCCTCGATGCGGTCGAGGGGCGCCTTGTATTTCTGCATCAGCCGCTGCCCCTCGGCGGCGAGGCGGGCGATGGTGGCCTCCTTCACATAGGCGGCCGGCACCTGCACGAACTCGGCCTGTCCGCCGGCACCGGTGGAGGGGCGGCCGGGCAAAGCGAGGTCGGGCAGCTTGTAGTCGGGCTCGAGGCCGGCCGTCTCCCGCTCGAAGGTGGCGCGCGACACGCCCGCCGCCTGCGCCTCCGGCCACAGGGAGGCGATGAATTGCGTGAATGCAGCATCCGCCGCCTGCGCCGGTGCGGCAGCGGCGATGGTGAGGGCCAGGGTCCAGGCGATCAGCTCGGCGAGGAGGCAACGGCAACCGGCAGGCAAGGGACGGCTCATCGATCAGGGGAAAGCAGCGCCGGAGGGTAGCATGGCCCCCAGCCGCCGCCAAAGCCGATGGCTGGCACGGCGGGTGCTTGCCTTCCCTTCAAACCCGATCGGCGTGCCGGGGAAGGGCCGCATTGGCGCGTTCCCGACACGGGCGCATTCCGGGGGTAAGGCAGAGGCGGTGTCATGGCCATAGAGGCGGTGCTGATGGACATCGAGGGCGTTCTCGGCCCCCAGTCCTTCCTCGATGAGACGCTGGTGCCCCATGCCCGCGAGCGGCTCGGCGCCTTCATCGCCGAGCACGGCGAGGAGGACGAGGAGATCGAGGGGGCGCTGGACGAGGCCGGCCGCCTCATGGGCGGCTTCTCCCTCAAGCCCCGCGAGGCGGAGGCGCTGCTGCTGCGCTGGATGAAGCAGGGCCGCAATCCGACGCCGCTCAAGATCATCCAGGGCCGCATCTGGCAGGAGGGCTATGCGGCCGGCGCCTTCCGGGCGGAGGTCCATGGCGATGCCGGGCCGAGCCTTGCCGCCTGGAAGGGGCAGGGGATGAAGCTCTTCACCTTCTCCTCCTCGTCGGAACTGGCGCAGAAGCTCTGGCTCTCTTCCGCCGGCTTGGATGCGGAGCGCCTGCTGGACGGCTTCTTCGACACCCGCATGGGTCAGAAAATGGAGGAGGAGGCCTACAAGGCCATCGCCCAGGAGATCGGCCTCGCCCCGGCGCAGATTCTCATGCTCTCGGGCAATGTGGACGAGCTGGACGCCGCCGCGTCCGCCGGCCTCGCCACGGTGCGGATCGCGCGCGAGGGCGGCGAAAGCGGAAGGCACCCGGCGGCGGCGGACCTCGCGTCCGTCATCCTGCCGTGAGCCGGCGTTCGGACGTTTGGGCGGGGGGCTGACTCTTGGCGCGCTTCACCGTGGAAACCCGCAGCGGCGCCCGCCAGGAGGTGACGGGGCGCGATGGCGCGACGCTGCTGAAGGCCATCCGCAAGGCCGGCATCGAGGAGCTTGCCGCCCAGTGCGGCGGCGGCTGCGCCTGCGCCACCTGCCATGTCTTCGTCACCCTGCCGGAGGGCGTGACGGCGCCCCCGATCAGCCCCGGCGAAAGCCGCATGCTCGCCACCAGCCAGAACCGCACCCTCGCCTCCCGCCTCGCCTGCCAATTGAAGCTGGAGCCCGCGCTGGACGGCATGACGGTGGTGATCGCGCCGGAGGAGGCGGGGGACTTCTGAGGGCATTTTCGAGCGAAGTTGATACCGGTTCGCGTGCGCCAGTGGCGCGCCCTCACTCCGTCGCGAGGCGTTCGGCGAGTTCGTGCACGTCGTCCCAGCTCAGGCGATGGGGGGCGGCGCCGGTGTCCACGTCCACCCCTTCCGCATGGACGGCGGCGGAGAAGTCGCCGTCCATGCCGACGGGGCTGAGATAGAGGAAATCCGTGCGCCGCCAGTCGTGGGCGACGGCGGTGAAGGCGCGCGACAGGGTGCGTCCCTCCTCCAGCGTCAGGTCGTAGTGCAACGCCCCGCTCAGCGTCATGCGCAGCATGTCGCCGAGGAGGCGGTGGGACACGCGCCGGACGAAGGGATAGGGGGCAACGGGGTCGGGGACGCCGGGGGCGGGAACGAGGGGATCGGGCATGGCGAAATCCTCACCGCTCAGAGCGACCTGACCTCTTCCGCCCTGGCGACGAACTCCAGCCTGTCCGCCGCGTCGAAATCCGCCACCGGCACCGCGAAGACAAAGCGGTTCGCGTACCAGAAATTGCCGAAGGGCAGGAACAGGCTGCCGGAGGCGAAGGTGGCAAGCGGCGTGTCGCCCGCCTTCAGCACCGCCTCGAAGCCGGGGCCGGCCTCGGCGGCGGCGGTGTTGTCGCCAAACACCTCGAACTGCACGATG
The DNA here is from genome assembly GCF_023571765.1 of Xanthobacter aminoxidans. Taxonomy (GTDB): domain Bacteria; phylum Pseudomonadota; class Alphaproteobacteria; order Rhizobiales; family Xanthobacteraceae; genus Xanthobacter; species Xanthobacter aminoxidans. The sequence continues at coordinate 35,838 of NZ_JAMJXC010000006.1, forward strand.
AGCCGCACCAGCGGCGCGCCGGCCTCCTCCGTCCTGATGGCAATGACCTTCAGGTCCTGGAAGCGCCGGCCGATGGTGCCGTCCGCCAGCAATTGCGGGAATTCGTGCACGCGCCCCTTCTTCACCGCGAGACCTTCGGCTGGCAGCACGCCGAGGTCGGCGAGCCCGGTGGGCTTGGCGGGGGCCAGTGTCACGCTGGTGCGGGTTTCCTGCAATGCCGGCAAAATACGCTCCTGTCGGGCGGGTCGTTGGAAATGCGACAAAAATCGACATTGCCCGCCCAGAAGCACATTGCGCGCCAGATCGCCCTCATGCGCCCGGAGGGGCGGCCGCGCGGGCGACGCAGGCCGCGCTCCACGGCCGAGCCGCGGCGCGGGCGGCTGCCACCTTTTCCGGGCCGCGGTTCATCTCCTCCAGACACAGGATGTCGAGGCTCGACAGGCCGATGGTCGCCAAGACATAGCGCAGATAGGGCGTGAGGAAGTCCACCTGCCCGGCCGGCGGGTCCCCCAGTCGCCCGCCGCAGGAGACGATGGCGAAGGCGGGCCGGTCGGCAAGGAGGCCCTGCTTGCCGGTTGGAGTGGAGCGGAAGGTGCGGCCGGGGCGGACCACATGGTCGATCCAGGCCTTGAGCGCCGATGGCACGGTGTAATTGTGCATGGGCGTCGAGATCACCAGCACATCGGCGGCCTCGACTTCCGCGATCAGCGCCTCGGACCGGGCCAGCGCCTCTTCCTCGGCCGGTCCGCGCATGTCCGGGGCCAGCGCGTTGGCGCGGGCGAAGTCGGGGCCGGGGTGGGGGAGCTGCGTGTGGGAGAGGTCGCGGCGGGTCACTGTCCATCCGGGCGTGGCGGCCGTGACTGCGCCCGCGAGTTCTTCCCCCACGGTCCGGCTGAACGATACCGTGCCGCGGGGACTGGCGGAGACGTGGAGCAGGCGCCGCATGTCATCCCGCTCCGGGAAGCGGGATGTTGAACCGCAGCGCCATGGCGAGCAGGCCCTGGCGATAATAGAAGCGGTGGCCCAGCGCGTTGTCGAGGCCGGTATCGAGCACCAGCTTGGCGCAGCCCTGCGCCGCGCCGCGCGCCTTCAGTTCGTCCATCAGCCGCGCCCCATGGCCCCGGCTGCGTTCCGCCGTCTCGGCAACGAGGTCGTCCACATAGAGGAAGCGGCCGTGGATCAGGCTCTCCGTCACGCGGTAGCCGGCGAGCGCGACGGGCGCGCTTCCCGCCCACAGCGCGAGGATGCGGTAGCCATCCGCCGACTGCCGCCGCCAGCGCCGGGCCAGTTCCTCGGCGGAGGCCAGATGCGGCCGCAGCTGGCGCATCAGCGGATAGCACAAAGCGATCTCGGTCTCGCCGACGTCGCGGAGTTCGGCGGGCATCACGCGGCCCTCGCCAGCGGCGGGGCGAAGCGCAGGGCGACGGCGATGCGGTTCCACTGGTTGATGGTGCCGATGGCGACGGTGAGGTGCATCGCCTCCTCGGCGCTGAACACCTCCAGCAGGTTCGCATAATCGGCATCCGAGGGCGGTCCCCCGGCGGTCAGCGTCAGGGCCTCGGTCCAGGCGAGGGCGGCGAGCTCGCGCGGGGTGAACACGCCGGCCTCGCGCCACGCGGCGACGAGATCGAGCTTTTCCGCGGGAACCGCGAGCCGGCGCGCCACGGTGAGATGATACTGGATGCAGAAGGCGCAGCCGTTGATCTGGGACGCGCGCACCTTGGCGATCTCGGTCAGCGGCTTCTCGAGGCCGGACTCGTCGACGCTCTTGCCCAGCGCCAGCAGCGCGGCATAGGCGGCGGTTTTGGCAAACGCTTCGTAGGGCAGGCGGGGCTCGTGGGGGTTAGGGGCGCTCATGCTGGTTCCCGGAGTGGCGATGTGATAATATCAAAGCTCGAACAATATATTCGAGTTCTGATATTATGCGCAAGCCCGTCTCCCCGACCCTTCCCGCGCCAGCCCGGAATCTCGTCCCGGACGAAAGTCCCGCTCCGGGCAAACTCCCGGCTCCAGGGCATGGGAAGCGTGGGGAGGACGGGCACCTCGGCTACCTGCTGCGCCAGGCCAATGTGGCCTTCCGCACCCGTCTGGAGCGGGCGCTTGCCGACACCGGCGTCACCCAGCCGCAGTTCGTCGTGCTGACCATGATCGACGCCTATCCCGGATGCTCGGGCGCCGACCTCGCGCGGCTGTCGTTGCTGACCCCGCAGACCGTTTCCGTGATCGTTTCCAATCTCAAGCGGGACGGCCTGCTCCAGTCCGGCCCGCACCCGGTGCACGGGCGCATCCGCTGCCTGAGCCTGACCGTCCCCGGCAACGATGTGCTCGCCCGATGCAAGGACAGCGCGAATGCGCTGGAGGCGGAGATCGCCGCGCCCCTGTCGGCGTCCGAGGCGGCGGTGGTGCGCCGCTGGCTGGTCAGGGTCGCCACCGGAGGGACCGAGTCGCTGGCGGGCGCCGCCGACGATTGAAGCCCCGTTGGGCGCGGTTCGACGAAGTGGTCTTTCGCGCCGATACCGGACTGGGCAATGATGCGCCGGCCGGCAAGAGCCTTCACCGACCGACACGCGCACACAGCGGGAGGAACGACATGATCAAGGCCGTCGTGTTCGACGCCTACGGCACGCTCTTCGACGTCCAGTCGGTGGCCGACGCCACCGAGGAGGCATATCCCGGCCGGGGCGAGTACATCACGCAGGTCTGGCGGCAGAAGCAGCTGGAATACAGCTGGCTCCGGGCGCTGATGGGGCGCTATGCCGATTTCTGGAGCGTCACGCGGGAGGCGCTGGCCTACACCCTCGGAACGCTGGGACTGGAGCCGGACGAGGCCTTCCTCGCCGACATGGCGCAGGCCTACAACCGCCTCACGCCCTATCCCGACGCGGCCCGATGCCTCGCCGGGCTGGCGCCGCTCAAACGCGCCATCCTCTCCAACGGCGCGCCCGACATGCTGCGGGCGCTGGTGGCCAATGCGGGCCTCGCCGACAGCTTCGACGCCGTGATCAGCGTCGATGCCAAGCGCGTGTTCAAGCCCCATCCCGAGGCCTATGCGCTGGTGGAGGCGGTGCTGGGGGTGACGCCGGCCGAGGTGCTGTTCGTGTCCTCCAACGGCTTCGACGTGGGGGGCGCGAAGGCTTTCGGCTTCCGCGTGGCCCGCGTCGCCCGCCTGCCGCGGGAGGCGCTGGCGCGGGAACTGGCCTCGGGCGCCATCGCGCCCCTGACCGTGTTCAAGGCGCTCAGGATGCAGGAGGAGACCTATGCGGAGGCGCCGGATTTCGTGGTGCCAGCGCTCGGCGACCTGCCGCGGCTGATCGCCGAGACGGCCGGCGGGATGCGGTGATGGACGGGCGGGCCGGCGGCCGGAGGCCTGCCGAAGAGCGCGGCTCCGCCTTTGCCCTCAGCTGCCGCGATAGGTGGTGTAGGAGCCGGGCGAGAGGAGGAGCGGCACGTGGAAATGCTCCTCCGGATTCCATACCGTGAAGGCCACCCGCACCTTGCCGAGATAGGCGCGGGCGGTGGTGGAATAGCCGTGGCGGGCGAAATAGGTGGGCGTGTCGTAGCGCCACTCATAGGTGCCAGCGGCAAGGTCGCCGCCGCCGAGGAGATGGTGGTCGCAGGCGCCGTCGTCATTGGTGACGAAGGAGGAAAGGCACGTCATGCCACCGTCGCTCTCCCGCCGCCACAGCTCCACGCCCAGCCCGCCGGCCGGCGCCGCGCGCACGGTGTCGAGCACATGGGTGGAGACGCTGCCCGTGGGCGCGGCGCGCACACGGTCGAGCAGCCGCATCCAGGAGATGGCCGCGACCTCCGCCAGCGCCTCCGTGCGCTCCGCCTCGGGGCTTGCCGCGAGGCGCCGCTCGAAGGTGGCGAACAGGGTCTTCAGCGAGGCCTTGCGCACCGCGAGGATGAAGGGATAGCCGAAGCGCGCCTCATAGGCGGCGTTCAGTCGGTCCAGCCGGGCGCTGATCTCGGCATCGAGGGCATCGAGGCCGAGGGCGGTCTGCTCGGCGGTGGATTCCGCCGTGGTGCCGCGCCGCAGGGTCTCGGGAGAGAGGCGGGGATGGCCGTTGAGGAAGTCCGCCAGTGCCGGCGCGGGTAGCGCCTCGATGCCGGCCAGCATTGCCTTGTGCAGGGCGGTGAGGGTGGCGAAGGGGCGCGCGGCGGCAGCGTTCCGCGCCACCCACGGGGCATTCTCGAACACCGGGCCGAGGGCCGCCGCGAAATCGGCGGCGGTCATGGCATTCAGCGCGTCGAGGCGCAGGAGGTCGTTCTGCACGTCCCGTCTCCCGGTCATTTCATGAAGCGTGAGAAGCCGGCGACGCGCTCCATCAGCACCATCATCAGCACGGTGGCGATGATGATGACGCCGCAGGCGGAGGCGGCCCGGCTGTCGAGCTGGTTCTGGATGATGTCCCAGAGATAGATGGGCAGCACCTGCGTGCGGGCATCCTGAAGGAACAGCGATACCGGCACGTTGTCGAACGAGGCCATGAAGGCAATGAAGGCGCCGGAGGCGACGCCCGGGCTGATGAGCGGCAGCGTCACCGTCCGGAAGGTGTGCAGGCGCGATGCGCCGAGGCTGCGCGAGGCATCGAGCAGGGCCGGATCGAGCTGGGCGAGGCTGGCCAGCGTGGTGCGCAGCACGAAGGGCACGCACACCACGATATGGCCGATGGCGAGCGTCAGCGTCGAGGGCCGCATCCCCAGCATGGAGAACAGCATCAGCGCCGCGAAGCCGAAGGCCAGCGCCGGCAGGATCAGCGGCGACATGAACAGCGTCTCCAGCCCCCGTGCCACCGGCCCCTCGCTGCGGGCGATGCCGAGCGCGGCGGCCACTCCCAGCACCACGCAGGCGGAAACGCTGATGACCGCCACTTTCAGGCTCACCCACAGGGCCGCCTGCAATTCGTTGGCGTCGATGAGCGCCGCGTACCAGCGCAGCGAATAGCTGGCGGGCGGGAAGTGCAGCGCCTCCTCGCCGGTGAAGGAGAGGATGAGGATGACCAGCGTCGGCCCCGCCAGCGCGATGACGCAGATGAGGGAAAGGAGGCCGAACACGGTGTTGAAGGAGAGGGTCTGCCAGTCGCGGAGCATGGCGTCCTCCTAGCTGTAGAGCCGGGCCGCGCGGCTGCGCGACAGCGCCACCAGCATGGCGACGATGAGCAGCACCGAGACCATGAAGATGACCGACACGGCGGCGGCGAAGGGCCAGTTCTGCAAGTCCATGGCCTGCTGGAAGATCATCATGGGCATGAACAGCAGCCGCGAGCCGCCGATGAGCGACTGGGTGACGAAGGCCGTCACGCAGGCCGTGTAGGTGAGGATCGTTCCGGCGATGATGCCGGGCAGCGACAAGGGCAGCGTGACCTTGAAGAAGGTGCGCCACGCCCCCGCGCCCAGCGCCTGCGAGGCGCTTTCCAGATTGGGATCGATGCGCTGGAGCGTGGTGATGAGCGGCAGCACCATGAGCGGCATCTGCACCTGCGCCAGCACGATGACGACGCCGGTCTCGCTGAACAGCAGCTTGAGCGGCTGCGCCGAGAGGCCCAGCGCCAGGATCGCCTCGTTGACGATGCCGTGGCGGCCGAGAATGACGATCCAGGCGAAGGTGCGCACCACCACGCTGGTGACGATGGGCAGCACCACGAGGAAGATCAGCACCGCCTGCCAGCGGGCCGAAACCCGTGTGCACAGCCAGGCCAGCGGATAGCCGAACAGCAGGCACAGGAGCGTTGCCTTCGCCCCGACGAGCAGCGTGTCGCGCAGCACGGCGAGGTTGAGGCCGTCGGTGAGGAAGGCGGCGTACTGGCCGAGGCCGAGCGTGCCGGTCATCTGCCGCTCGGTCTCGAAGCTGATGGCGACGAGCAGGCCGAGCGGCGCGATGAAGAACAGCGTGAAGAAGGCCGCAAGCGGCAGCGCGAGCGCCCAGTCCTTGGGTTTGGGATTAAGGGCGCCCGCCATGGTCACACCCGGATGTCGCGGTTGAACTGCTGGGTCCAGGCGGCGCGGTTCTGGTTCACCTTGGCCCAGTCGAAGAACACCATCTTGTCGAGGTCGGCCGGGGTCTTGGCGATCTGCTGGGCGACAAGCCCGGCATAGGGCACCTTGCTGGAGGTGGGGATCACGTTCCACGGCGACTTCTGCATCTCGCCCTGCACGTCCGGCGAGATCTGGCTGTCCACATAGGCATAGGCCAGCTCCGGCTTCAGCGCGCCGGCGACGATGTGCATGGTGGTCTTCCAGGCCGGCGTGCCGGTATCGACGCGGACGAACTCGATGGGCACGCCCTTGGCCTTCAACTCCTCGGCGAAGTTGAAGTTCTGCACGCCGATGTCGATCTCGCCCTGCTGGAACAGAGCGCCGTGGGCGCCGAAGTTGGCGGAGACGGCGGCGAGGTTCGGCAGCAGCGTCTTCAGCTTCTTGAAGCCCGGCTCCATGTTCGCCTCGGTGCCGCCGGCCAGCCGGTTGATGTCGAGCAGGAAGGCGAGGCCGAGGGTGGAGGCGAGCGAGGTGATGCCCACCCGGCCTTTGTACTCCGGCTTCCAGAGGTCGTCCCAGGAGGTGGGCGGGGTCTTCACGGTCTTCGGATTATAGGCGATGCCGATGGCCTGCATGGTGATGGCCGGGCCATAGGCGCCCTGGAACTTCGGGTTCAGCGCCGCGAAGTTCGGGGATTTCGCCAGGTCGTATTTGGCGATGAGGCCGGCATCGATGGCCTCCAGCGCCGGGCCTTCGTCCAGCATGGCCACGTCGAACGGGGGCTGGTTGCCCTTGGCGGCGGTGAGCTTGGCGATCTGCTCGGTGGCCAGCATGGGCGACTGCACCACGCTCGCCCCGGTGCGCTTGACGAAATAGGGCGCGAGGATCTGCTTCTGCACATTGGCCCAGGTGCCGCCGAAGGTGGCGGCCACCAGCTCGTCCGCGGCGAAGGCGCCGCGCGGGGCGAAGGCGAGGCCGGCGGCGGCCGCGGAAGCAAGGAACCCTCGCCGGGACATTTCGAACGTCATGCTCAATTCCCCTTCTTGTGGGTGTCGCCCGAATGGTCCGGGAACAGGCCGGTGATGCGGTTGGGCTTGAAATGGAGGAAGACGGAGCCTTCGAGCGGGGCATCCGCCTCGCGCTCCTGCACCACCTTCACCGACGAGCCGTCGATGAGCGCCACCTCGTAGATGAGGGCGGGGCCGATGGGCATGACGGCGGTGATCTCGGCGCCGATGGCCCCCGCGCCGCCGGTGGCGCTCACTCGCATGCCCTCGGGGCGCACCGCGACGAGAACCGCCGCGCCCACGGGCAGCGGTGTCTCCCGTCCGGTCTCGATGACCATGCCGTCGGCGAGGCGGACAGCCGCGCCCGTGGCCGAGGTGCCGGCCACCGTGGCCCTGAGCAGGTTGGCGGTGCCGACGAAGGTGTTCACGAACAGGGAAGCCGGCCGGTCGTAGATGTCCGAGGGCGGGGCGAACTGCTCCAGGTTGCCGCGCGAGAGCACGGCGATGCGGTCGGACATGCCGAGCGCTTCCTCCTGGTCGTGGGTCACCATGACCGTGGTGATGCCCGACTGGCGCTGGAGGCGCTTGATCTCGATCTGCATGTCGAGGCGCAGATTCTTGTCGAGGGCGCTGAACGGCTCGTCCAGCAGGAGAATGCGCGGCCGGATGGCGAGGCAGCGGGCGAGCGCCACGCGCTGCTGCTGGCCGCCGGAGAGTTCGCGCGGGAGACGGTCGCGGAAGGCGGCCATCTGCACCACGTCCAGCATCTCGGAGACCACCGCGTCGGTCTCCGCCTTCGGCCGGCCGGCGGCGATGGGGCCATAGGCGATGTTCTGCGCCACGCTCATGTGCGGGAACAGGGCATAGTTCTGGAACACGATGCCGATGCGCCGCCGGTTGGTGGGCAGATGGGAGATGGAGGCGCCATCCACCAGCACGTCGCCCGAGGTCTGGCGCAGGAAGCCGGCGATGATCTTGAGCAGGGTGGTCTTGCCGCAGCCCGACGGGCCGAGCAGCGAGACGAGTTCGCCGGGGCGGATGTCGAGATCGATGGCATTGGCGGCCACCACCTGCCCGAACGCATGGGAAATGCCCCTCAACGTCAGCGCGTGCCCGGCGGACTGGCTCATGGTGGAAGCCTCAAGGTGCATCTGATCGGGACGCCCCATCGCCCCTGCGGGGAAGATAGTCGTCCTCGCGGCCATTGCCGTCCATCGCAGATTTGATACTTTTCCATACGCAAAATGCGTATGGAGGCAGTGGTGCCGGCATCCCTCGTTCCCGCGGCCCTGCGCTATGCCGAGCAGGTGGCACGCTCCGGCTCCATCCAGCGCGCGGCCAAGGACCTCAACGTCGCCGCCTCGGCCATCAACCGGCAGGTGCTGCAACTGGAGGAGACGCTGGGCGTGCCCCTGTTCGAGCGGGTGGCGAAGGGCATGCGCCTCACCCCCGCCGGCGACGCCCTCGTCACCCTCGCGCGGCGCTGGATGGCCGACGAACGCCGCACCGCCGCCGAGCTGCGCCAGCTTCAGGGGGTGGATCAGGGCCATGTACGGGTGGTGGCCATGGACAGCCACGTCAACGGCATCCTGCCCGCCCTCATCGCCGATCTCGACGCCCGCCACCCGCGCATCTCGCTGGACGTGGAGGTGGCGAGCACGGACGCCGCCGTCGCCGCCCTCATGGCCGGGGACGCGGACATCGCCGCCATCTTCAACCTGTCGCCCCGGCGCGACATCCATGTGCTGTGGTCGGCGGAGCTGCCCTTCGGCTGCGTCATCGCGCCGGACCATCCCCTGGCGAGCCGCGGCTCCATCAGCCTGCAGGAGGTGGTGGCCCATCCCATCGTGCTGCAGAGCCGGGCGCTGATGATCCGCCGCTATCTGGAGGCGCGGCACGGCTGGCTGTTCACCCAGGAGCGCAAGACGGTGGAGACCAATTCGCTCCAGCTGGTGAAAATCCTCGCCCGCGAGAAGGGCTATGTGGCCTTCACCTCCGAGCTCGATGCGGCGGCGGAGCTGATCGCCGGCACGCTGGTGTTCCGCCCTGTGCGCGACAAGGGCGCCGAGCCGCAGATGGTCTCCATCGCCATCGATGGGCGAAAGCCCCTGACGCGGGTGGGGCGCATCGTGGCGGAGGCGCTGAAGCGCCTCACCGGCCGGATGATCGACGATGTCCGTCGCGCCGGCACCGCATCCGCGCCGGACTGATGCCGGCCGCGCATGCGGCCTCTCCCGCACGCTGGCGCGTCATGCGGCCAAGGTCGCACGAGAAATCGCCTGTCGGACGGGGTTCCAATCGGTATGTTGAGAGGGGGCGGTTGCTTTGCGGCCGTCGGGCAAGGCGGAGGGGTCATGTTTCGCGTCGTGCGGCGGGTCGTTGCGGTCCTGCTGGTGCCGGTGTGCGCCGCACTCCTCGCGCTGGTGCTGGCGGCCAACCTGCCACAGGCGGAGGGACTGCGCCGGTCGCTGGCGGAACAGGGGCTGACCCATCTGTGGGGCGAGCCCGTGAGCGTGCGCGGGGCCGTGACGGTCTCCCTGTGGCCCAATGCGGCGGTCGATATGGACGGCGTGGAGGCGCACGGCACCGATGGCGCCAACGCCCGGACCGATCGTCTGACCGTCGCCATCCCGCCTTATGCCGAACTGGTCAGCGGCGGCCTGCGCTACAGCCTCGTGGTCGAGGGGGGAGACTTCGACGTGCCTTTCGCCAGCGGCGAGGCGGCCCGCCCCGGATCGCTGCTCGAATCCCCCATCCACGTGCTGTCCCTGCTGCCGCACCTCACCATCCGCGACACGGTGGTGCGCTTCACGGACACCATGAACGGCTGGCTGTTCGATCTCAGGGTGAAGGATCTCAGGAGCGTGGCCGAGGCGGGGCGCAACGTGCTCGTCGCTGACGCGGCCCTGAACGGCCAGCCCCTCACCCTCGGTTTCGCCTTCGACCTCGAGGTGGAGAAGGAGGAGCGGGAACGCCCCTATGGCGCTCGTATCACGCTGGCCACCGCCGGAGGACCCGACGCCCCCGGCCTTTCGGCGCGCTTCGACGTGCGTGCGCCGACCAAAAGGTTCGACCATGGCCTCGTGATGAAGTTCGATGCCGACGCCAAGAGCCTCGCCAAGGGGCTTACCCTCGCCGGCATCGCCCCCTCCATCGACGGCACCGGCAAAGTCAGTGCCCGCTTCAAGGCCGAGCCGGACCGTTTCAGCTTCCACGATCTCGACCTCGTCCTCACCCTGGCGGACGGCGAGCGCATCTCCGTCACGGGCCAGGCCGACGACCTCGCCACCCTCGCCGGCGCCGACCTCAAGGTGGTGGCCGATCTCGCGACCGCCGCGCCCCCCGCCGTCTCCCTGCGCGAGATCGTCGTCACCCGTCTGACAGGGGACTTCCGAAGCCGCGCCGAAGGCATGATGCTGGAGGAGATCCTCATCTCCACCAACGCGTTCGACCAGAGCCTGAGGGAGATCGGCCCCATCAACGTGCGTTCAGTCACGCGCGACGCGGAGGGGCATGTGGCCTTCCGGGGTATCTCGGTGATCGCCGGCCCGCCCAGCCGCCCCATCGCCCGGCTGGAGGGCAATGTGGACGATATCCTCGGGTTTGCCGGCGTCGAGCTGGCGGGCGGTGTCGACATCCCGGTCGCCAGCGTCGTCGCGTTGCCGCCCGAGGCCCAGGACAAGCTCGGACGCATCGTCGGCAGCCTCTCCATGTCGGACGCCGGGGGCGGGCTCGGGGTGGATTCCTTCGCCGCCCGCATTGAGGGCAGCGCCCTGGTCTCGGCGACGCTTGCCCTGGTGCTGGACGATCTCGGCAAGCCCGGCGTCGCGGCCACCACCCAGGTGGATGCGCGGCTCAAGGTGCCGAACTATTCCGCCTTCGTCGCGGCCTTCGGCGACACCTCCGATTTCCGCGGGCAGGTGACGTTCGAGGGGCGCCTGAGCGGCAACACCGATGCGCTGACCATGGAGGGGCGCACGGACATCGGCCGCACCCGCATCGACGGCACCCTCTCCAGTCTCGCCGCGCCCGGGGGCCGGTCGGTGGTGAAGGGCAGCATCACCTCGCCGCTGGTCTATGCCGACGAGCTTCTCGCCTTCATGCGTCCGGAAGGCCAGCGGCGGCGCAAAACGGTCAAGGTGATCGGCAACCGGGAGCCGGAAGGCGGCAGCCAGATCGACCTGATCGGCACGACGGATGCGGACGTGGCCATCTCCGCCACCCGCCTGCAGGGCGGCGGCGACAGCGCCACCGGCGTCAAGGCCCGTCTCGTGGTGAACAACGGCGCCCTGCGCGTGGACCCGCTGCGCATCGGCTATCGCGGCGGCGTCATCTCCGCCGTCATGGCGAGCGAGGGGCGCTCCGTGCTGCGCACCAAGGGGTCGGGGACGGGCTGGCCGCTGGCGACCCTGTTCGGGCATGGCTCGCCCATCTCGGTGTCCGGCACGCTGAGCGTCGTCTTCGATCTCACCACCCGGATGGATGCGGACAACCCGCTCGCCACCCTCGGGGGCACCCTCACCGGGCGCGTCGGCCGCGGCCGCATCGGCACCGGGCTTCTGGACCTCGCCGGCGTGGGCATCCTCGCGGGTATCTTCACCTCCTCGGTGCAGAAGGGCGAAAGCGTGCTGCGCTGTGCCAAGGTGCCCCTCCAGTTCCACAAGGGCGTCGGCCGCACCAATCCGGTGATCGTGTTGAATACCGAGCATGTGCAGGCCCTCGCCCGTGGCACGGTCGACCTGGTGCGCAACCGCATCGACCTGCGGGTGGCGCCACGCCCGATCACGGCGCCCGATGGTCCGCCCGGCCACAGCTTCACCGTGAAGGGCTCGCTCAGCAGCCCCGCCATCGCGATGGCCTCCGCCGGCAACGAGCCCCACGGCCGCTACAGTTGCGAGTGAGGCGGCGGGCTCTCGGCTGAGGTCCTGCCGCTTGTCGTCTTGGAAATAATAAATCGATCGTTTAATCTTTGAATCGCCGGCAAGGCCCGGCGACACAGCCGCCGCACGCCATCCTCAGGAGCGACCCATGACCGACCAACCGCCCGCGGCCCCGCGCGGCGCGTCCCCGCCTGCCGAAAGCGTCCCCGTGAGCATCACCCGCCATGGCGCCGTCGCGGTTGTCCACATCGACCATGCGCCTGTGAACGCGCTGTCGCGTGGCGTGCGTCAGGGGCTGATCGATGCGGTGCGGTCGCTGGATGGGGATGCGTCCGTCTCGGCGCTGGTGCTGAGCGGTGGGCCGGGGCGGTTCATCGCCGGGGCGGACCTCAAGGAGATGGCGCTGCCGCCGGATGCGCCTTTCCTGCCTGAGGTGGTGGGGGTGATCGATGCCTGCACCAAGCCTGTGGTCGCGGCGCTGGATGGCGCGGCGCTGGGCGGGGGATGCGAGATCGCGCTGGCCTGCGATCTCAGGCTCGGGTCGGCGAAGGCGCTGGTGGGGCTCACCGAGACGCGGCTCGGGATCATCCCCGGTGCGGGGGGAACCCAGCGGCTGGTGCGGCTGGTGGGCGTGGCGCAGGCCATCGCCCTGGTCTGCGAGGGGCGGGTGCTGAAGGCCGGCGAGGCGCTGGCGCTGGGCCTCATGGATGCGGTGGTGGAGGGCGATCTCCTCACTGAGGCCATCGCCCGCGCGCCGGCGGTGGCGAAGCACCGGCTTTCGGCCCTGCCTGTCCCCGCCGGTGATTCGGCCGGGGAGGCGACGGCTGCGGCCAAGGCCCTCAAGGGCGCCAAGGGTGTGCCGGCCATCGCCGAGGCCATCCGCGTCATCACGGCGTCGAAGGACGCAGACTTCGCCTCCGGCCTCGCCCTTGAGCGCGCGGCCTTTCTTGCCCTGCGCGAGAGCCCGGAAGCCAAAGCCCTGCGCCATCTCTTCCTCGCCGAGCGCGAGGCCGTGAAGGTGCCGGGGCTGGAAGGGGCGAAGGCACGCTCGGTGTCATCAGCCGCCGTCATCGGCGCCGGCACCATGGGCGCGGGCATCGCCGTGGCGCTGCTGGACGCCGGATATCCGGTGACCTTGGTGGAGCGGGACGATGAGGCCGCGCAGGCCGGCGTCGCGCGCATCGATGCCCTCTATGCCAGGCAGGTGAAGAGCGGCCGTATCGACGAGGCCCGCAAGGCCGAGCGCCTTGCCCGCCTCACCCCGGCCTCCGACTATGCCGCGCTGGCCGATGCCGACCTCATCGTCGAAGCCGCCTTCGAGGACATGGGCGTGAAGACCGACATCTTCCGCCGCCTCGACAGCATAGCGAAGCCGGGCGCGGTGCTGGCCACCAACACTTCCTATCTCGACCTCGACGCCATCGCCGACGCCACCTCCCGGCCGCAGAATGTGGTGGGCCTGCACTTCTTCGCCCCCGCCAACATCATGAAGCTGCTGGAGGTGGTCAAAGCCACCCGCACCGCGCCGGATGTGCTGGCGACCGCGCTTGCCCTCGCCAAGAAGATGGGCAAGCAGCCGGTGGTGGCGGGCAATTGCGACGGCTTCATCGGCAACCGCATCTATGCGGTGTACCGGCGCCATGCGGAATATCTGGTGGAGGACGGGGCAAGCCCCGAACAGGTGGATACGGCGCTGGAGGCCTTCGGCTTCGCCATGGGTATCTTCGCGGTATCGGACATGTCCGGCCTCGACATCGCCTACGCCATGAGGAAGCGCCGGGCGGCGACGCGGGACCCCAACGAGCGCTACGTTTCCATCGCCGATACGCTGGTGGAGGCGAGTCGGCTGGGCCGCAAGACCAATGGCGGCTGGTATGCCTACGACGCCGCCGGCAACCGCACGCCTGACCCCGCTGTCACGCAGATCATCGCGGACACCCGCGCGGCCAAGGGCATCCAGCCCCGCGCCTTCACCCAAGAGCAGATCCAGCTTCGGTTGCTCGCGGTGATGGCCAACGAAGGCGCGAAGGAACTGGCCGAGGGCATCGCGCTGCGGGCGTCCGACATCGACCTCGCCTTCGTCAACGGCTACGGCTTCCCGCGCCTGAGGGGCGGGCCCATGCACGCCGCCGACACCCTCGGCCTCGCCGCCATCCTCACCGAGATCAAAACCGCCCACGCCACCGGCGGCGCCGGCTCCGAACCGGCAGAACTCCTCGCCCAGCTCGCGGCCGAGGGGAGGACTTTCGCAGACTGGCAGAAGGCCTAAGCCGCTCACCGACAATAAAAAACCCCGCCGCCGGCATGTGCCGGGCGGCGGGGCAGTCAGCGGGCCGCCACGGTCGGATCAGGCGGCACCGACAATGGTGATGGAGCACACGTTCTGCGCTGGCGCGCCGCCCAGATTGTGGGTGAGGGCGAGGCTCGGATTTGCGAGCTGGCGTTCGCCGGCCTGTCCGGTCAGCTGGAGCCAGCATTCGTAGAGCATGCGCAGGCCGGACGCGCCAACGGGATGGCCGAAGCACTTCAGGCCGCCATCCACCTGGCTGGGCATGGCGCCATCCGCATCGAAAGCACCGTCCAGCATGCGCTTCCAGGCGGTGCCTTCGTCGGCGAGGCCGATGTCCTCCAGGGTCACCAGCTCGGTGATGGAGAAGCAGTCGTGCAGCTCGGTGAAGCTCAGCTGCGTGCGCGGATCGGCGATGCCCGCCTCGGCATAGGCCCGCCGGGCGGCGATGCGGGCGGTGTGGACGTAGGAGCCGTTCCAGCTGCTGCTCTGCACCTCCCAGCCGTTGGAGGCGACGAGCTGGATCGCCTTCACCAGCACCGGTGTCTTGCCGAGGCTTCGCGCGATCTCCGGCGTGGTGACGATGGCGCAGGCGGCGCCGTCGGAGACCGGGCAGCAGTCGAACAGGCCGAGCGGGTCGGCCACCAGCGGCGCATTCACCGCCTGCTCGACGGTGATGGCCTTGCGCAGATGGGCGTTCTTGTTCTTCACCGCATTGGCGTGGCTCTTCATGGAGGTGTGCCCCATGGCCCGCTTGAGGTCGCCGGCGGAAATGTTGTGGCGGGTGCCATAGGCCCGCGCCAGCTGGGCAAAGTTGCCAGGATTCGTGTGTGTCGGCAGATACATGGGCGCGAAGGTGCCGCGCGACGCCGGGGGGAGGCCGGCAAAGCCGGTGTCCTTCAGCTTCTCGACACCCACCGCCAGCGCGATATCCACCGCGCCCGACGCCACCGCATAGACGGCGCCGCGAAAGGCTTCCGTGCCGCCGGCGCAGAAGTTTTCCACGCGGGTGACGCCGATGTTCGGCAGGCGCAGGGCCTGGGCCATGGGGGTGCCGGCCTTGCCGGCGCCGATGTCGTCATAATGGGAGGAATACCAGGCCGCGCCGATCTGGTCGGGGGCGATGCCGGCATGGCCCAGCGCCTCCAGATAGGCTTCCGCCATCAGCTCTTCC
Source organism: Xanthobacter aminoxidans (assembly GCF_023571765.1). Lineage (GTDB taxonomy): Bacteria > Pseudomonadota > Alphaproteobacteria > Rhizobiales > Xanthobacteraceae > Xanthobacter > Xanthobacter aminoxidans. Next base: position 51,165 of record NZ_JAMJXC010000006.1, read on the forward strand.
TGCCCCACGTCCCAGCGCTCGCCGAAGCGGGAGCAGCCCATGCCGAGGATCGCGACCTTGTCCTTGATTCCGTTGGCCAATTTGTCGCCCTCCGGTCAGGCTGCGGCGGACGGCGCGGGGGCCGCGACCGCCTTCCAGAAATAGCGGCGGAAGCCGGTGCGCTCGTCCAGATCCTTGATGCGGAAGACGAAACGCACCGCGTCACCGGGCGAGAGCCGCTCCGCGTCGGGGTCGGTGAAGTCCATCATCAGGCGGGCGCCGCCGGGGATGTCGACGAGGCCGTAGCAATTGGGCGGGCTGCGGGAGAAGGCGAGGCGGTCGGCCGTGGCGGTGGCAACCGTGCCGCCGAGGTCCGCAAGGGGCCATGGCTGCTGGGTTTCCGCGAACAGGCCCGTCTCCGCGACGGCAAGGCGGGAGGGGGGAAACTGCACTTGTCCCGTCTCGGGGCTGCGGCTGCCGACAAAGCCCAACAGGGCCTCGGCATTGCGATAGGCCGTGGTCAGCGCCTCGTTGACCGGGAAGCGTCCGCGCAGGCCGCGCTCCCACGGCATGAGGCCGCGAAAGATGGGGAGTTTCAGATAGTTGGCCTCGGCGATGCCATCCGCCAGGACGGCCGAGGCGGCGGCCGGGAAGGCGCTGATGGCGTCGGTCGCCTCCAGCACCAAAGCGGTCGCGCCCTGCCCGAACTGGGCGACCAGCACCCGCTCGCCGGGGCGCATGTCTTCCATGGCCCGCGCTAGCATGACGAGGGCGTGGGCGGCGCCGGTATCTCCGCATTCCAGATCAAGGGGTTGCGCGAGTTTTGCGCGGGAGAGGCCGGCCGCCTGCGCCACCGCCTTGGCCGCGCCGGGGATGACGCAGGGGAGGACGAAGTGGTCGACGTCGGCGGCGGAAAGCTGCGCCTTTCCAAGGGCTTCTGCGATGGCGCGGGGCACGAGGTCGAGGAAGCCCTCTTCCCGCACCCAGCGCTCCTCCCAATCGGTCGCCAGCGGCCGGTCGGGGGCGCGATAGCGCTCGATGAAGGGGGCGGAGAGGCTGGCGCCGCCGCGATAGGTGAGGAGGTCCGGTCCGCACCCGACGAGGGCACTGACACCCCCATCCGCATAGCGCATTTCGGCGGTGCCACCCGGGGTATTCAGCGGCATGTCGGCGGCTGTCAGCAATGCCGGTTCGGAAGATTCAAGAGCGGCGTGCAAAGCGAGCAATCCGCACCGCATGGTACCTCCCACATCCTGCGTCCGGGTCGCCTCCGGGAGGCGCAGGGCGGCATGGACGAGGGCCGCCTGCTGCGGCTCGGCGAAGACCGGGGTGGTGGTGGCGAAGGTGAGGGCGCGCACAGCCGTTCGTGCCTCTGGCACCCCGTTGCGCTCGGCTTGCGCCAGACAGGCGCGGGCGGCGGCGACGGCCATGGTGATGGGGTCTTCGTCCCAATCGGCCAGGGTGCGGGCGCCGCGGGTCTCCCCACGGGGGCAGAGCCAGCCCATGGCGGCGGCCATGGCGGCGCGCTGGAGGCGCAGGCGCGGCAGATGGATTGCGAGTGCTGTGATGCCCGTCATGTGGTGCCCGTCTGTGCGGCCGGGGGAGGGGGCTTCGCCGGCGTCCACGCGCCGAACGTCGGGGCCGACGGCGCGCGGGAAAGCCGATTGCCGCCCGCATTTCGGCAGTATAATAATCAGAACGTTCGGTCAATCAATATCCAGAAACGGGGGACGCCATGGACCAGGAGCACGCCGGTGAGGATCACATCTGCATCGTCGGGGCCGGCCAGGCCGCGGCCTCCCTCGCGCTGCGCCTGCGCCATGGCGGCTATTCCGGTGCGCTGACCCTCTTCGGCGACGAGCCGCACCCGCCCTATCAGCGCCCGCCGCTCTCCAAGGCCTATCTCAAGCGGGAGTGGACGGTGGACCGGCTCTATCTGCGCCCCGCCGAATTCTGGAGCGGCCTTGGCGTGGATGTGGTGACGGGCGCGCCTGTCACCACGCTCGATCCGGTTGCCCGCACGCTGGAGGTGGGCGGGCGCAGCGTGGCGTGGACCAAGCTGGCGCTCGCCACCGGCACGCACCCCCGCCCGCTGCCTCCCGAATTCTCAGGTCTCAAGGGCGTTTACGAGCTGCGCAGCCTTGCCGATGCGGACCGGCTGGCGGGCGAGATCCGCCCCGGCCGGCGGCTCCTCGTGCTCGGCGGCGGCTATGTGGGGCTGGAGACGGCGGCGGTGGCGGCGATGGCCGGGCTCACCGTTACCGTGGTGGAGCGGGCCGCACGCATTCTGGAACGCGTCGCCTGCGCCGAGACCTCGGATGCCATCCGCGCGCTCCACGCGGGCCATGGCGTGCGTATCCTCGAAGGCCGCAGCGTGGCCGGGGTGGAGGCGCGGGATGGTGCTGTCGCGGCGGTGGCGCTGGATGACGGCACGCGCCTGGAGGTGGATGCGGTGCTGGTGGGCATCGGCGTCCTGCCGCGCGACGAGCTCGCCTGCGCGGCTGGTCTCGCTTGCGAAAACGGCATCGTGGTGGACGTGCACGGCCGCACCTCAGCGTCCGGCATCTGGGCGGCGGGCGATTGCGCGGCCTTCCCGTTCCATGGCGTGCCGACGCGGCTGGAGAGCGTGCAGAATGCGGTGGACCAGGCCGAATGCGCCGCCGACGATATGCTCGGCCACCCGCGCGCCTATGCGCCGGTGCCGTGGTTCTGGTCCGACCAGTACGACATGAAATTGCAGATCGTCGGCCTCAACCGCGGCTATGACGCAGTGCTGCGTCGGCGGTCCGAGAGGGGCGAATCGCTCTGGTATTTCCGCGACGGGCGGATGATCGCGGTGGATGCCCTCAACGATGCGCGCACCTACATGGCGGCGAAGAAGCTGCTGGAGGCGGGGGCGGTTCTCACGCTGGACGAGGTGGCGGACGAGGGGTTCGACCCGGTGGCGCGGATGAAGCGGGCGGCGGCGTGAGGGGGTGACGCTTCGAATTGGCTTTTCCGGGGCCATCCCGAGGGCCTCAGAAGGCTGTCATCCCCCGGCTTGTCCGGGGGATCCACCCCGTCATTCGCATCGTGCTCAAGGCTTTGGAACCAGCCCGGCCGCAGGGTGGATGCCCCGGACAAGCCGGGGCATGACGGCGCGAGAAACGGGGGGCGACAGTGCGGGAACGTAGCCGCAAGCTCCTGCTCAGGCGGCTTCCGATTGCCTCCCGCCCTCACTCCTTCGCGCCGCGCCCCTCATGTCGCGCCGCATGGCGGCCCTCCGGCTTGGCGTGCGCCGTGCCGCCGTTCGCCGGTGCGGGGGCGTTGGAATAGCCCTTCACGAACAGGTCCACCGTGCGGTCGGCCAGTTCGTTCGGCGTCACGGCTCCGTCGGCGTGGTACCACGTATAGGTCCAGTTGATCATGCCGAAGAACAGCATGGTGTCCACGTGGGCCGTGCTGGAATGGGCGAGGTCCGGCCGCAGCTGCAACAGGATGTCCCGGACATAGGCGATCAGCTCGCGCTGCTTGGCCACCAGCACCTTGCGCGTCTCAGGGGCGAGGAACTCGGCGCAGGTGAGCAGGGCCACGTGCTGGTCGCGTGAGACGGAATAGACATCGAGGAACAGGCGGGTGAGCTGGCGGAAGCGTTCCTCCGGGTCCTGATAGCCGTAGAGGGTCTGCCGGCACTTCATGAGGAGGCTTTCCACATGCGAGGTCAGCATGTCGGAAAGGATCGCTTCCTTGGAGGTGAAATAGTGATAGAGCCGGGACTTGGAGCACTCGCACGCCTCGGCGATGTCGCCGATGGAGGTGGCCGCATAGCCGCGCTGCGCGAACACGGACGCCGCCCGTTCGAGGATGGTGTCGTGAATGTTGTCGTATTCGGCTGAGCGCGTTCTCGCCACGGCGGCCACACCTGCAAGAATGTTCCGATCATTCGGTCTATAAGCGCATGGGGCGGCGGTGCCAAGGGCGGCTGGCGCGGGAGGGGCCTGTCTGAAGCCGTTCAAAAGCGCGCGCAGGGCGGGGCGTGGCTTATCCTTCGGGTAGAATAAGCGTGCGGCCTCTTCCCGCCGTCATGGCCGGGCTTGTCCCGGCCATCCACGCCGAGCCGATTTCACGGGTGTTTCAGACCTGTTTCCGGCCCGACCACGTGGATGCCCGGGACAAGCCCGGGCATGACGGCTGCACAGGATCTCCGGGCCTTCCCCCACCCCGCCGCCGCAGGTGCCTTCCCCGCCTTCCCCATGGTAGCCTCGCCGGGCATCCGGGCATGGAGGTTGATGCAGATCAAAATCGCCGTTTACATAGACCATTCGTTCGGTCTATTAATTCGCCAACCGAGAGCGGCCACAAGAGCCGCGTGTTTCAACGGTCGGATGGGGGAGGAGCCACATGCAGCATCCTGAGGTGGAGTCGCTCGACCGCGACGGTATTCTGAAGCTCCAGCGTGAAGGCCTTGCCGGCCTCGGCGCGCGTCTGGCGCAGTGCGACACCTGGAAGGCGCATTTCGCGCAGGCCGGCATGACGCCGGAGGATCTCGCCTCCGAGGACGGCCTCGCCAACGCGCCGTTCATGGACAAGTCGCTGCTGCGCGACCTCTATCCCTTTCCCTTCCTCACCGTGCCCATGGACAAGGTGGAGCGCTTCGTCGCCACGTCGGGCACCACCGGCCTGCCGGTGACGTTCGGCATGACGAAGAACGACCTGCACAGCCTGCTGCCGTCGCAGATGGCGCGCCTGCTCACTGCCGCCGGCGTGAAGCCGGGCTTCCGCGCCTATCAGGGCTATGGCTACGGCCTGTGGATCGGCGGCCCGGCGCTGGATGCCGGCTTCTCCGCCGTGGGCTGCACCAATTTCCCCATTGGCCCCGGCCGCGGCGAACTGGCGGCCCGCTGGCTGCGCGACCACGCCTATGACGTCGCCTCCATGTCGCCCTTGTGGCTGATGACGCTGGTGCAGGCGGCCAAGCACCAGGGCATCAACCCGCGCACGGACTGGACGCTGAAGGTGGCCATCCTCGGCGGCCAGTCGGTCTCGGCCGAGTTCCGTGCGCAGCTGGAAGCCGAGATGCCGGAAGGCTTCATGAGCCACAACATCTACGGCACCACGGAAGCCGGCGGGCCGATCCTCGCCATCTCCACGCCCTTCACCCACGCCGACGACGAACTCCAGCTCCTCAACGAGGATACGGTGATCGTCGAGATCCTCGATCCCAAGACCATGAAGCCGGTGTCCGAGGGCGAGGTGGGCGAGATCGTCATCACCACCCTGCGCAAGGAGGCATCCCCGGTGGTGCGCTGGCGCACGCGCGACCTCGTGCGCCTCTCCCCGCGCCCCTATGACTGCCCCTCGGGCCGGCGCGGCATGCGCAAGATCGGCCGGATCATCGGGCGCACCGATGACATGATCAAGTTCAAGGGCGTCATCGTCTTCCCCTCGCAGATCGAGGACGTGATCGCCGGCATTCCCGGCCTCGCCAAGGAAGCCTGGCAGATCTACGTGGACAAGGAAGCCACCACCATCGGCAAGATGACCGTGGCGGTGGAGGCGGTGGCCGCCTCGCAGCGTCCCGGCGAGGATGCGGCGGCCGACGTGCGGCGCGAGATCAAGGCCCGGCTCGGCATCAACGTGAACGTGGAGTGCCACCCGGAAGGGGAGCTGCCGCGCTACGAGGCCAAGGCCACGCGCGTGCTGCACCGGCCCGAAGCGACCCACTGAGGCCGCCTTGACCGAGGCTCTCCCCATCGACGCACCCGCCTTTGCGCGGGTGCGTGCGCGCATCGAAGCCGCCACCTCCGCCTGGGCGGCGGGGATGACGCTGGCCGAGATCCGCGAGAGCTTCGAGGCCTTCCTCGGGGCGGGCGAGGGTGCGCCGGAGGTGGTGCGCACGCCGCTCCCCCTCGCCGGCCTGCCCGCCTGCGCCTTCGACGCGCCGGGGGGCGATGCCGGCCGGGTGCTGCTCTATTGCCATGGCGGCGGCTTCCAGATCGGCTCCGTCCGCTCCCATGCGGGGCTGATGGCGCGGATCGCGCTCGCGAGCGGGATGCGGGTGATCGGATTCGACTATCGCCTCGCCCCCGAGCACCGCTTTCCGGCGGCGCATGACGATGCCTTTGCCGTCTATCGCGCGCTGGTGGAGGCGGGGGAAATGCCGCTCGCACTGGTGGGCGATTCCGCCGGCGGGGCGCTGGCGCTGGGCACCGTCCTGCGGGCGCGGGATGCGGGATTGCCGTTGCCAAAGGCGCTGGTGCTGCTTTCGCCGTGGCTCGATCTCGCCATGGGCGGGGAGAGCTACACGGCGCTGGCGGACAAGGACGTCTTCTCCCGCCCCGAGCAATTGAAGGCCATGGCGCGCACCTATCTCGGCCGCGACAACCGGCCGGACGATCCCGCCGCCTCGCCGGTGCTCGGCGATCTTTCCGGCCTTCCGCTCATGCTGGTGCATGCGGGCGGGCACGACATCACCCTCGACGACAGCCACCTCCTCGCCCGCCGCGCGGCGGAACAGGGTGGGCGGGTGGCGGTCGAGGTGTTTCCCGGCATGTGCCACCACTTCCAGGTGTTCGAGGAGCTGCCCGAGGCAGCGGCGTCGCTGGCCCGCATCGGCGCCTTCCTGCGCGGGCTCTGACCCCCGGCCCTCCTCCCGACGGCTGGACCCTCGTCCGCGTCGCCAGAGCCGGGTCCACTCGCCGGCCTCCCGCCACCGCCGGGAGGCCGGTTTTTTCGTGGGTTTGACGCGTTGTGCGGGCTTTCCTCACTGCTCGTCATGGCCGGGCTTGTCCCGGCCATGACGGGCGGTGCGTGGGGCCGTCGTCCGAACGAGATCGCGGCTTCAGCTCACCCCAGCCGCGCAGGATCGAGCCCCCAGTCGGCGAGGATGGCCCGTCCGTCCGCCCCCGGCGCCGAAGGGCCGTAAGCCACCTCCGAGGGCATCGCGGAGAAGCGGGGGGCGGGGGCGGGCTGGGTCACGCCGTCCACGGTGACGAACGCCCCGCGCGCCTGCGCATGGGGATGGGACGCGGCCTCGTCCCAGTCGAGGATGGGGGTGACGCAGGCGTCCGTGCCGGCGAACAAGTCCGCCCAGTGGTCGCGCGGCTCACTGAGGAACAGCGCGGCGAGGCGCGCGCGCAGCTTGCCCCAGGAGGCGGGATCGGCGGCGTGGGTGAAGTCGGCGGCGTCCAGACCCAGCCGCTCGAGGAGGATGCGGTGGAAGCGGCCCTCCACCGGCGCCACGGCGAGGAACTTCCCGTCCGCGCAGGCATAGGTGCCGTAGAAATAGGCCCCGCCATCCAGCAGGTTCGCCGCGCGCGCATTGCTCCACATCCCGCCGGCGCGGAAGCCCCAGAACAGCGCGGCGAGGAGGGAGGCGCCGTCCGTCATGGCCGCGTCCACCACCTGGCCCTGCCCGCTGGTCTTGGCGGCGAGCAGCGCGGCCACCATGCCGAACGCCATCAGCATGCCCCCGCCACCGAAATCGGCCACGAGGTTGAGCGGCACGGGCGGCGGCGCATCGGCCGGGCCCATGGCGGCCAGCGCCCCGGTCAAGCCGAGATAATTGAGGTCGTGCCCGGCCGCGTCCCTCAAGGGCCCTTCCTGCCCCCAGCCGGTCATGCGGCCGTAGACGAGGCGCGGATGGGCGGCAAGGCACGGCTCCGGCCCGAGGCCGAGGCGCTCCATGACACCGGGCCGGAAGCCCTCGATGAGGCCGTCCGCGCGGGCGATGAGATCGCGCATCACGCCGAGGTCGGTCTCGGCCTTGAGATCGAGAGCGATGGAGCGGCGGCCGCGCGCCAGCACGTCGAAGCGCGTGTTCATGAGCGGGATGTCCGCCCGCGCGCCCTTCTGGTGGATGCGGATGACCTCCGCCCCCGCATCCGCCAGCATCATGGCGGCGAAGGGGGCGGGGCCGAGGCCCACCATCTCGACGATGCGCAGTCCCGAAAGCGGACCCGGCATCGCCCTCAGCCCTGGCCGGCGGGCAAATGGACGACGAGGCCGTCCAGCGCCGGCGCCACCTTCACCTGGCAGGAGAGGCGGGAGGAGTCGCGCACGTCCTCGGCGAATTCCAGCATGTCGCGCTCCATGCCGGTGGCCTCGCCCACCTGCGTGGACCATGCCGGGTCCACATGCACGTGGCAGGTGGCGCAGGAGCAGGCACCGCCGCATTCGGCGACGATGCCGGGCACGTTGGCGCGGCGGGCGCACTCCATCACGGAGAGCCCGTCATCCGCATCGATCTCGATGCGCTCGGCGGCGGGGGTGACGAAGACGATGCGGGTCATGGGGGGCTTCCAGTATCTTGGTCTTGCTTCACGAAATTCAGGCGCCGCAGCCCATGCCGCCGGAGACGCCCAGCACTTCGCCGGTGACGAAGGAGGCGCCCGGCGAGGCGAGGAAGGCCACCGCCGCCGCCACTTCCTCCGGCTCGCCCATGCGGCGCAGGAGGGTGAGGGCGGCCATGTCGGCGAGGATCTTCTCGCCCACCTCCGCCACCGCCCGCTCCACCATGGGGGTGCGGATGGGGCCGGGCGCCACCGCATTGGCGGTGATGCCGTAGCGGGCGTTTTCGCGGGCGATGGAGCGGGTGAAGCCGATGAGCCCGGCCTTGGCGGCGGCATAGACCGCGCCGCCCTTGGAGCCCAGCCGCCCCGCTTCCGAGGCCACGTTCACCAGCCGCCCGTAGCGCGCCGCCTGCATGGCGGGCAAAGCGAGGCGGGTGAAGAGAAAGGCGGTTTCCAGATTCACCGAGAGCAGGAAGCGCCAGTCGTCCACGGTGGTGTCGGTGAAGAAGGCGTGCTGGTCGGCGCCGATATTGTTCACCAGCACGTCGAACGGGCCGTGGGCGGCGAACAGCGCCTGCGCGGCCGCCGCGTCCGTCCCGTCCATATGGACGAAGGTGGCGCCGGTTTCCGCCGCGAGCGCGGTGCCGGCGGTGGCATCGCGATCGCAGAAGGTCACGGCCATGCCGTCCGCGCCGAGCTGGCGGACGATGGCGGCGCCGATGCCGGCGCCCCCTCCGGTGACGAGCGCCCGGCGCGGGGTGGTCGGCGCGGTCATCGGCCGGTGAAGACGGGCTTGCGCTTCTCGATCACCGCCGCGAGGCCCTCGCGGCTGTCGGCGGTGAAGGAGAGTTCGGAGACGGTGCGCGCCTCCTCCGGCAAGGCGCGCTCCACGTCCAGCGCGTTCCACAACAGGCGCTTGGTGGCGGCCATGGCGAGGGGCGCGCCAGCGGCGTAGAAGCGCGCGGCCTTGCCGGCTTCCTCGGTGAGCGCGTCGTCCGGCACGCACTTGGTGATGAGGCCGATGGACTGCGCCTCCTCGGCGCTCACCACGCGGTTGGAGAGCATGATTTCCGCCGCGCGGCGGAAGCCCACGAGATGGGGCAGGATGACGGACGCACCGGCATCCGGCGCCATGCCCACCCGCGTCGCGCCGGCCATGAACTTGGCGCCCGCACCGGCGATCACGATGTCGGAGGCGCAGACGAGGCCGAGCCCGCCGCCGCCCGCCGCATAGCCGTGCACCTCGGTGACGACGATGGCCTTCAGGCGGATGAGGGCGCCGATGGCGACCTGGAGATAGGCCGTCACCTCGCGCAGGAAATCGCCCAGCGCCTCGCCCTTGGAGGCGAACTCGCGCACGTCGCCGCCGGCGCAGAAATTGGCGCCCGCGCCGCGCAGATGCACCACCCGCACATGGGCGGAGCGATGCACCACCATGATGGCCTTGTAGAGCGCCTGCATCAGCTCGATGTTCATGCCGTTGGCCGAGCCGGGGCGGTTGAGCGTGAGGGTGGCGACGCCATCGGCATAATCGAGCAGGACGGGGCCTTCGGCGATCCAGCTTTCGGGGGCAGTGGGGGTGCTGTGTGTCATGGGTGCCTCTGGGGCGGGAGGGGAGGGCGGAAGGGCGAGCGCTTTCGACGCCCCATCCGGTCGTCATGGCCGGGCTTGTCCCGGCCATCCACGTGGTGCGGCCGGGAACATCATTTCGAACGCTGCGCCAGCGGCCCGACGTGGATGCCCGGAACCCGCATGTTTGCGGGTTCCGGTCTCACGGGCGGAAGTCGGCAACAGCCGACTTCCGGCACAAGGCCGGGCATGACGGCTGGAGAGGGCTGGGAAGCTGCCGGGCGAATGGCGCGATTACTTGCCCGGACCCGTCCTCACACCAGGAACGACAGCGTGTAGATGGGCTTGTTGTTGTTCACGAGGCAGATCTTCTTGCGCACCAGACGGAAGCCGTCGTCCGTCATGCGCAGGCGGTAGGTGTTGCGCGCCGCCCAGAGGGTGTCGCCGCGCAGATTGTCCTCGTAGATGAGGACGTTGGCGCGCACGTCCACCTCGGGGCCGCGCACCTCGGCGATCTCGATGTTGGAGATCACGCGGGCCAGCTCCGAGCGCGGCGTCTGGGTGTGGCGGCGGCCGGTCTTGAGCTGGCGGATGCGCACGCCGATGCGCGAGCGGTTGTCGTAGAGCACCGACATTTCCTTCTCGGGGTCGGTGTCGTCGCCATTGGCCGGGACCCAGTAGATAGCGTCGTCGGTCCACAGCGCCTCCCACCCGTCGTAATCGTGGGTGTCGGCGAGGCGGGCCTCCAGATAGAGGAACTGCGCCACCTGATGGTGCAGCGTCGCCGGCTCGAGCTTGGCGAGGTCGGGGGCGGAGGCGTCCGCGAAGGAATGGGCGAGGGCGGTCATCAGCGGGCCTCCGTCATCAGGTTCAGATAGTGGCGCCAGATGCCGCGCTGCGGCGTCTCGTCGGTGGAATGGGCGATGCGATAGCCGTTCTCGTCGAGGCGCTCGCGGTGCAGGCCGCGGGAGAGCACCAGCCATTCGGGATCGAGGATCTGCGCGCCGCGATGGTTGCGCTCGTACATCTCGGTGTCGTCGGCGAGCAGCAGGCCGGCGGGGCCCACCGAGCCCATGGTCTGCTGGCGCAGGCGGCGGTTGATGTCCGGCGCGCCCTTGAACTGCACGGCGGTGACATGCTGGATGGTCTCGTCCACCGCGACAGGCTGGAGCACGAAGATCTGGATCTCGGCGATGAAGAGGTTCGGGAAGATCATGACGTGGGGCGAGCCGTCGATCATGATCTCGCGCGCCCGCTCCTCGCCATAGGCCGCGTTCATGCTCTTCACGTATTCGGGCAGGCGCTCCGGCGTGGTGCCGAACCACTGGAGCGGCTTGTCGTGCTTGCGCCATTCGGGGCGCAGGTCGAATTCGGTGTGGCCGTTGCCATAGTCGCGGGTGAGGGCGGTCGAATCCGCGCCGTAGAGGCTGCCGATGCCGGAGCTCGTCACCTGGAACACCGAGCCGTGGACGAAGCCGGGGTGGTAGCCGTCCGTCTCGTTTTCCAGCATGAACTTCCAGTTGGCCTTGGTGCGGTGCTGGAGGAAGCCCGCGGTCAGCTCCAGCTCGCCGGTGGGCGAGTTGTCGAGCAGCTGGTCGAGGGCCGCCTTGGCGCCGCCGAGATGCTCTTCCAGCGAGATGCCCTCGGCCGCCATGGAGCCGAAGACGAAGCCACGATAGATGGCGATGCGCGGCACCTTGCCGAGGTTCAGCCCCGCCTTGCTCTGGCCCTCGTAGCCCTCCGGCAGGGCATAGCCCATGAGGTCGCCGGTGTTGGAGAAGGTCCAGGAGTGATAGGGGCAGGTGAAGCTGGTGCGGTTGCCCTTCTGGTAGGCGCACAGCTGGTTGCCGCGATGGGGGCACTTATTGAGGAGGAGGCGGACCTCGCCTTCCCGGTCCCGCACCATCAGCACCGGCATGGGGCCGATGGACTTGGTGACATAATCGTTCTTGTTGGGAATTTCGCTGGTATGGCCCACATAGACCCAGGTCTTGTACCAGATCTTCTCCAGCTCTTCCTGGAAGATGGCGGGATCATAATAAAGACGGCTGTTGATGCGCGCGGGCTCGATGAGCGCGCGATAGTCGTGGGCCTGTGCGGCCTCGGACACGGCGGCGTGCGGCATGGCGGTCCACCCCTGATGCGACGTTGGATTGTCGGATAATTCATCGAACGATCGATCTAAGTATTCTCGCGTTCCTTGAGCCATGTCAAGCGGCGTCCTGCGACCGGCCGACGCAAATTCTTTCCGCGCCCGCCGCCGGGAGACCGCCCAGCGGCGCGCTTAATGCCCTGAAAGACCCAAAAAATTCCGCCCGGCTGACGTTGCGTTGAAACGCTCAAGATTCTGGTGGAAATGCGAACCGATCTGAATTAAAAAGACCGAACGATCTAACGATAATAGATCGAAGCGTGATGCCCCCTCGCTTTCTCCCGCAGGCTTGTCTCCTCAGGCTTGTCCGCGGTGGCGACGGCTCGGCGGCGTCACCCATCAATTCTGGGGAGGACACATGAAGAGCATTGTCACGGGCGCCCTTGCGCTGGCCCTCATGGCCACCGCCGCCACCACCACCGCCACAACCCCCGCCCTCGCCGACATCAAGATCGGCGCCGTGGTCTCCGAGACGGGACCGGCCTCCTCCCTCGGCGATCCCGAGGCCAAGACCATCCGCATGATGGTGGAGGAGCTGAACGCCAAGGGCGGCATCAAGGGCGAGAAGGCCAAGCTCGTTCTCTATGACGACGGCGGCGACCCCTCCAAGGCCAAGACCTTCGCCACCCGCCTGGTGGAAGACGACGGCGTGGTCGCCATGGTCGGCGGCACCACCACCGGCACCTCGCTCGCCATCCTCGCGGTGGCGGAAGAGAGCAAGGTGCCCTTCATCTCGCTCGCCGGCGCCATCGAGATCATCGATCCGGTGAAGCCCTTCACCTTCAAGACCCCGCACACCGACCGCATGGCGTGCCAGAAGATCTTCGACGACATGAAGTCGCGCGGCCTGACCAAGATCGGCCTCATCTCCGGCACCGACGGCTTCGGCGCCTCCATGCGCACCCAGTGCATCGCGGTGGCCAAGACCTCCGGCATCGAGATCGTCGCCGACGAGACCTACGGGCCGAAGGATGCGGACATGACCCCGCAGCTCACCAACATCCGCAACAAGAGCGGCATCCAGGCGGTGCTCAACACCGGCTTCGGGCAGGGGCCGGCCACCATCACCCGCAACTATGCGCAGCTCGGCATCACTTTGCCGCTCTACCAGTCCCACGGCGTCGCTTCCAACGCCTTCATCGAGCTGTCCGGCGCCAAGAATGCCGAGGGCGTGCGCCTGCCCGGCACCGCGCTCCTCGTGGGCGAGCTGCTCGACCCGAAGGACCCGCAGAAAAACGTGGTGCTGGCCTACAAGGCGAGCTTCGAGAAGGCGGCCGGCGGCGCGCCGGTCTCCACCTTCGGCGGCTATGCCCACGACGCCATGCGCATCCTCACCGAGGCGCTGGCGAAGGCCCCCTCCGCCAAGCCGGCCGCCATCCGCGATGCCATCGAGGGCACCACGGGCCTCGTCGGCACCACCGGCACCTACAATTACGCGAAGACCGACCATCTCGGCCTCGATCTCTCCGCCTTCCGCATGCTGGAAATCAGCAACGGCGGCTGGAAGCTGGTGAAGTAGAGGGGCCTGCCCGGTCCTTCGGTCCGCCGGCCTTCCGCCATCGGCCCACGGCCGCCGTCAGGGGCGGCCGTGGGCGCCCTCACCAAAGACAAGCCGCCCCCGCCGGATGCGCCGCACCCGGCGGCACGCGCGGCACCCCTTCCACACAGCGTGAGGCGGCCTGCCGGCCCATCCGGCCCGCTGCCTTGAACCGCCCGCGGGGAGCGAGCGCATGTCCGATCTGCTGCAATTCCTGGTGTCCGGGGTCACGGTGGGCGCGGTCTATGCCCTCGTCGCCCTCGGCTTCACCATCATCTACAACGCCTCCGACGTGGTGAACTTCGCCCAGGGCGAGTTCGTGATGCTGGGCGGCATGATCAGCGTGGCCGGCGTCGCCGCCGGGCTGCCCTTGCCGCTCGCGGCGCTCATCGCCATCGCGCTCACGGCGGCCATCGGCGTGGCGCTGAACACCTTCGCCATCGAGCCGGCGCGCGGGGCGCCCGTGGTGTCGCTCATCATCATCACCATCGGCGCCTCCATCTTCATCCGGGGCGTCACCCAGATCGTGCTCGACAAGGGCACCCACCGGCTGCCGTCCTTCTCCGGCGATGATCCCATCCATGTGCTGGGCGCCACCGTGCTGCCGCAGAGCCTGTGGGTGGTGGCGGGGGCGGTGGCCATCTTCGTGGCGCTGTGGCTGTTCTTCACCCGCACGCTCACGGGGCGCGCGGTGCTCGCCACCTCCAACAATCGCCTCGCGGCGCAGCTCGTGGGCATCAACACGCGCTTCGTGATGACGCTCTCCTTCGCCTTGTCCGCCGCCATCGGCGCGCTGGCAGGCGTGCTCATCACCCCCATTTTGCCCACCAGCTTCGAGATCGGCATCTCGCTGGCGCTGAAGGGCTTCGCCGCCGCCATGCTGGGCGGCATGGGCAACCCCAAGGGGGCGCTGGCGGGCGGGCTGCTGCTCGGCCTCATGGAGGCGCTGACGGCGGGCTACATCTCCTCCCACTACAAGGATGCGGTGGCCTTCTTCGTCATTCTCGCCGTGCTGTTCGCCTTCCCGCGCGGCCTCTACGGCAGCAATCCGGTGGAGCGCGTGTGACCATGCGGCTCTCCCCGAAGCAGTCCACTCTGCTTGTGCTGGCGGTGCTGATGATCGCCAGCCCCTTCTTCTTCCCGTCGAACTATTACTATCGCGTCGGCTCGCTGGTCTTCGTCAATGCCATCGCGGTGGTGGGCATCGTCATCCTCACCGGCTATGCCGGGCAGATCAGCCTCGGCCATGCGGGCTTCCTCGGCATCGGCGGCTATGCCTGCGCGCTGCTGCCGGCGCATTTCGGCCTGCCTCCGGCGCTGGCGGTGGTGGCCGGCGCGGCGATTTCCGGCGCCATCGCCTATGTGGTGGGCCGGCCCATCCTGAAGCTGAAGGGCTACTACCTCGCGGTGGCGACGCTGGGCTTCGGGGTGCTGGTGTCCATGGTGCTCGCCAACGAAGGCTGGCTCACCGGCGGGCCGGACGGCATCAAGGTGCCCGATCCCGGCATCCGCGCGCTGCTGGAACAGGTCGGCATCGAACTCACCAACCCGCAATTCTGGTACGCCTTCTGCGGCCTCGTGCTGTTCATCGGCGCCTGGCTCGCGCTGAACCTGCGCGAAAGCCCCACCGGCCGGGCGCTGCGGGCGCTGCACGGCTCGGAGGTGGCGGCGCGCACGGCGGGCATCGACATCGCGAAAGCAAAGCTGAACGCCTTCGTCATCTCCGCCGTCTACGCCTCCGTCGCCGGCTCCCTGCTGGCGTTGCAGAACCGGCTCATCACGCCCGATGTGGCGGGCTTCATGCACTCCATCGAGCTTGTCACCATGGCGGTGCTGGGCGGGGCGGGCTCGGTGCTGGGCGGCATCTTCGGCGCGGCGCTGCTCACTCTGCTGCCGCAGGTGCTCACCGTGCTGCAGGACTACGAGCACGTGGTGCTGGGCCTCGTGATGATGGGGGTGATGATCTTCCTGCCGGCGGGGCTCATCCCCAGCGCCCGGCGCCTGCTGCGGGGGAGGGGGGAATGAGCCTTTTGCAAGTGGAAGGCCTCGGCATCTCCTTCGGCGGCGTGACGGCGGTCAACGACGTGTCCTTCGCGCTGGATCAGGGCAAGATCGTCTCGGTCATCGGCCCCAACGGGGCGGGCAAGACCACGCTCTTCAACATGATCTCCGGCGTCTACCTGCCCAAATCCGGCAAGGTGCGCCTCGACGGAGAGGACGTGACCGGCCTGCGGCCGGACCTGCTGGCGGTGCGCGGCATGTCGCGCACCTTCCAGAACCTCCAGATCTTCCAGGAGATGAGCGTTCTGGAGAACGTCATCGTCGGCTTCCACATGCACGAGCGCGGGCCGGTGCTGGCCGATCTGTTCGCCCTTCCCGGCTCGCGCAAGCGGGCGCGGGCGGCGGCGGAGGGCGCGCGCGTCCTGCTGGAGCGGGTGGGGCTGGAGCGGGCGGCGGAGCGCGAGGCCGGCGCCCTCTCCTACGGCGCGCTGAAGCGCCTCGAGATTGCCCGGGCGCTGGCCGCCCGCCCCCGCGTGCTGTTGCTCGACGAGCCGGCGGCGGGCTGCAACGCGGTGGAGACGGAGGAGATCGATCGCCTCATCTGCGAGGTGGCGAAGACCGGCGTCGCCATCCTGCTGGTGGAGCACGACATGAAGCTGGTGATGCGCCTCTCCGACACCATCGTGGTGCTGGACCACGGCGAGAAGATCGCCGAGGGCGATCCCGCCGTGGTCAGCCGCGACCCCAGGGTGATCGAGGCCTATCTCGGCGCCGGCACGACGGAGGCGCTCCATGCTCACGGTTGAGGGCCTGCGCTCGCGCTACGGGCGCATCGAGGTGCTGCACGGGGTGGATTTGTTCGTCGGCTCCGGCGAGATCGTCACGGTGGTGGGGGCGAACGGGGCGGGCAAGACCACGCTGCTGCGCTGCCTCTCCGGCGTGCAGCCGGTGTCGGGCGGCTCCATCACCTTTCGCGGCGAGGCTTTGACGGCTGTTCCCGCCTATCGCCGGGTGGCGCGGGGGCTGGCGCAATCGCCGGAGGGGCGGCAGATCTTCACCAATCTCAGTGTGGAGGAAAACCTGCGCCTCGGCGCCTTCGTCTTCGCTGACGACCGCGTGGAGCGCGACATGGCGGATGCCTTCGCCATGTTCCCCATCCTGAAGGAGAAGCGCAACCAGCTGGCCGGCGGCCTCTCCGGCGGGCAGCAGCAGATGCTGGCCATCGCCCGCGCCCTCATGGGCCGGCCCGCCTGCCTGCTGCTGGACGAGCCCTCCATGGGCCTCGCGCCCATCCTCGTGGCGCAGATCTTCGAGGTGGTGAAGGGGCTGAAGGCGCTGGATGTCACCGTGCTGCTGGTGGAGCAGAATGCCTTCGGGGCGCTGTCGGTGGCCGACCGGGGCTATGTGATGGAGACCGGCCGCGTCACCATGGTGGGCCCGGCGGCGGAACTGATCGCCGATCCGCGCGTGCGCGAGGCGTATCTGGGGATCTGAGCCGGCCGCCCCGCGAAAGGGGCGGCCGGCCTTTCAGCGCCTCAATGGCTGCTGCCCGCCTCCGGCGCGGGTGGCGTCGTTACCTTGGGCGGCGCCGCCACCTTCGGACGCGCGCCGGGGCGCAGCTTCTCGCGGATGCCCTGGAACAGCACGTAGAGCGGCGGGATGACGAAGATGCCGAGGAAGGAGGCGGCGATCATGCCGCCGAACACCGGCGTGCCCACATTCTGCCGCGCCATCTGCGCCGCGCCGGTGGCCACCACCAGCGGGTAGAGGCCGAGGATGAAGGCCAGCGACGTCATCATCACCGGCCGGAACCGCAGACGCGAGCCCTCGGTGGCGGCCTGGAGCAGGTCCTCGCCATGCTCGCGCCGCTCCTTGGCGAACTCGACGATGAGGATGCCGTTCTTCGCCGCAAGGCCGATGAGCACGATCATGCCGATCTGCCCGTAGAGGTCGAGGGTGAGCTGGCCGATGACGATGGCCGCGAACGCCCCGAGCATGCCCACCGTGACGGAGAGCAGCACCGGCACCGGGATGGACCAGCTTTCATAGAGCGCCACCAGGAACAGGAAGGCGAACAGCACGGCGAAGGCGAGGATGATGCCCGTCTTGCCCTCCGCCCGCTTTTCCTGGAACGAGGTGTCGGTCCACGCGCCGGAGAAGCCCTGCGGCAGGGTCTTGGCCGCCACCGCGTCCATGGCGGCCAGCGCCTGTCCGGAGGAGACGCCGGGGGCGGGCGAACCCTGCACCGTCACCGCGCGCTTGTTGTTGTAGCGGATGAGCGCCGGCGGGCCGACCTCCACCCGCACCTCCACGATGGAGCGCAGCGGGATCATCTCGCCTTTGTTGTTGCGGACATGGATGCGGTAGATGTCCTCCACATCCTTCCTGTCCTCGCCCTCCGCCTGCACCTGCACCTGCCAGGTGCGGCCGTAGAGGTTCATGTCGTTCACATAGAGCCCGCCCAGCGAGGTCTGGAGCGCGGTGAACACGCTGTCGAGGGGCACGCCCAGCACCTGCGCCTTGTCGCGGTCGATGTCGAGCTGGAGCGAGGGGTTGGTGGCGGAATAGGTGGAGAACACGCGGGTAAGCTGCGGGTCCTGATTGGCGGCGATCAAGAGGCCGCGCAGCACCTGCGCCAGCACCTTCGGATCGCCGGCGCGCAGATCCTGCAGCACGAAGGAGAAGCCGCCGCCGGTGCCGAGGCCGACGATGGGCGGCGGGCCGAGCGGCACCACCGTTCCGCCGGGGATCATGCGCATCTTCTCGCCGAGGCGCGCGAGCACCGCGTTGGCGCTCTCGTCCTTGCCCTTGCGCTCCTCGAACGGCTTCATGGTGACGACGATGAAGGCGGCGTTGGGCTGGGAGTAGTTGTCGATGAAGTTGAGGCCGATGACGGAGGTGTAGTCCTCCACCGTGTGCTCTTCCTTCAGGATCGCCTCGGCCTTGCGGATCACCTCCGTGGTGCGCCCCACCGAGGCGCCGCCGGGAAGCTGCACGACGACGAAGAAGGCGCCCTGGTCGTCCTCCGGCAGGAAGCCCGTGGGGGTGAGCTTCGACAAGGCGAAGATGCCGCCCGAGGCCACGAACACGCAGACGAGGCCGATGAGCGAGAAGCGCACGAGGCGCGCCACCACCGCTCCATAGGCATCGCGCACCTTGTCGATGCCGCGCATGACGTAGCCGATGGGCCCCTTCTTCGGCCCGTGGGAGGGCTTCAAGAGGATGCCGCACAAAGCGGGGGAGAGGGTGAGCGCGTTGATGGCCGAGAGGAACATGGCCACCGCCACCGTGATGGCGAACTGGCGGAACAGCTCGCCGGAGATGCCGGGGATGAAGGCCACCGGCACGAACACGGAGAGCAGCACGAGGGTGATGGCGATGATGGGGGCGGTGATTTCCGCCATGGCCCTCTTGGTGGCGTCGGCGGGGGACAGCTCGGGATGCTCCTCCATCACCCGCTCGACATTCTCCACCACCACGATGGCGTCATCCACCACGATGCCGATGGCCAGCACGATGGCGAGCAGCGACACGGTGTTGGCGGAATAGCCGATGGCGTTCAGCACGATGAAGGTGCCGATGAGGCTCACCGGCACCGCCAGCGTCGGGATGAGGGTGGCGCGGAACGAGCCGAGGAAGAGGTACACCACCAGCACCACGAGGATGAACGCCTCGATCAGCGTCTTCTGCACCTCGTGGATGGTGTCGGTGACGAAGATGGTGGGGTCGTAGGTGACCTTCCAGGCGAGATCCTCGGGGAAGGCCTTGGCCAGCTCGTCCATGCGGGCGCGGATGGCGTTGATGGTGGTGATGGCGTTGGCGCCGGGCGACTGGTAGAGCGCCAGCACCGCCGAGGGGCCGCCGTTGAACAGGGTCTCGCGGTCGAGGTTGGAGGCCCCCATCTCGAGGCGCGCCACGTCGCCGAGGCGCAGCACCGAGCCGTCGTCATTGGTGCGCAGGACGATGTTCTCGAACTCCGCGACGCTGGAGAGGCGGCCCTTGGTGCGCAGGTTCAGCTGCAATTGCTGGTCGTCCGCCACCGGGCGGGCGCCGAGGCGGCCCACGGCGGCCTGGATGTTCTGCGAGCGGATGGCGTTCACCACGTCCTCGGCGGTCAGGCCGAGGCCGGTGAGGCGGTCGGTCTTCACCCAGGCGCGCATGGCATAGTCCTGCGGCCCCCACAGGCCCGCGTCGCCGACGCCGGGGATGGACTTCAATTCGTCGAGAATGTTGATGGTGACGTAATTGGAGATGTAGAGCGGGTCCCAGGTCTTTTTCGGCGAATAGATCGCCAGCACGCCGAGCAGCGCGGACGACTTCTTCTTCACCGTCACGCCCTGGCGCTTCACGTCCTCCGGCAGCTTGGAGAGGGCGACCTGCACCCGGTTGTTCATGTTGACGGTGTTGATATCCGGGTCGGTGCCCAGCTCGAACGAGCCGGTGAGGGTGTAGGACCCGTCATCGCCGGAGACGCTCTTCATGTAGATGAGCTTGTCCACGCCCACCACCTGCGCCTCGATGGGCTGGGCGACGGTGGAATCCACCACCTCGGCGGAAGCGCCGGGATAGAAGGTGGTCACCGACACCTGCGGCGGGATGATGTCGGGATATTGCGATACGGGGATCGCGAAGAGGGAGAGCAGGCCCGCGATCACCGTGACGATGGCGATGACGATGGCGAGCCGCGGGCGGTCGACGAAGACGGAGGAGAGCATGGCTCAGCCCTTCACGCCGACGATGGGGGTCGCGCGCACGGCGGCGCCGGGCCTGAGCGCCTCGAAGCCTTCGACCACCACCGGCTCGCCGGCCTTGATCCCCTCCACCACGATGCCGGCGCCCACGTTGCCGCCCGGCTTCACCCGCCGCACCACCGCCTTGCCGTCCTCCACCACGAAGACGTAGACGCCGGCCTGATCGGCGATGAGCGCCGCCTGCGGGATGACGATGCGCTCCTCCGGCTTGCCGGACTTCAGCTCCACCCGCACCAATTGGCCGTCCGTCAGCTGGCCCTTGGGGTTGGGCACGTCGGCGCGCATGACGATGGTGTCCGTGGTGCGGCTCACCGACACGTCGATGAAGTTGATGCGCCCCACCTCGCCATAGAAGCTGCCGTCGGGAAACTTGATGCGGACTTCCACATTGGAGAGGTCGGCCTTGCCCTCCTCCTTCTGCGCTTCCTGATAGTCGCGCTGGCTGACGGGGAAGGTGACGTACATGGGGTTCTGGCTCACCACGGTGGCGAGCGGGCCGCTGTCCGGGCCGATGATGTGGCCGCGGGTGAAGGCAGTGCGGCCGATGCGGCCGGTGATGGGGGACACGATGTCGGTGTAGCCGAGATTGAGCTTCGCCGTGTTCAGCGCCGCCTCGGCGGTGAGCAGCGCGCCCTTGGCGCTCTCCTCGTTGGCAATCGCCTGGTCGCGGGCAACCGCCGTGCCGGCATTCTTGGCGAGCAGTTCCTCGGCGCGCTCGCGCTGGATCTTGGCGAGGGTCAGGGCGGCCTTGGCCCGCTCCACGTCGCCTTCCGCCTGCTGCACGTCGGCCTGGAAGGGCGGCTTCTCGATGCGGTAGAGGGGCTGGCCCTCCTTCACGCTCTCGCCGTCCTTGAAGAGCACGGCCTCCAGCATGGCCTTGACGCGGGCGCGGATGTCCACCCGCTCGGGGGCCTCCACGCGGCCCACGAATTCCATGGCATCGGCGATGGGCTTCAGCTCGGCGGCCACCACCCCCACGGGGATCGGGCCTTGCTGGGCGAGGGCGGGGCGCGCGCCGATCGGCAGGGCGCCGAGGAGCAGGGCGCCGAGCAGCGGGGCGGCAGCCCACACGGCCGGACGAACGGTTTCCCAACGCGCCGGCTTCCGACGAGCGACGATGCCCATGGCTCTTCCCCCCTGATCGGCCGGGCGATGCCGCATGGCGGCGCCGCCCCGACCTCCGCAACTTGTTCCGCACCGCCGTTCCGCGACCCGGCAGCGCCACGCTTGCACGCACACTAGCACCGCGGCCGGGGCCGGCAACGTACCCGTCTCGCCCCAGCGCTTGGCACAGGCGGCGCGGCGGGCCAATTGCCTTTTGGCGCCAGCCGGCCGCCCGCTGTGCCGAAGCTTCAGGCCACGCTGAGCGGGAAGGGCACCACCTGCGCGCCCGCCCCCTGCGGCACGGCCGGGGCCACGCCCGGCGCTGCATCGGCCGCCGCCAGCACCCGGCGCACCTCTTCGACCACCGAGGCGGCTTCGGGAGCGATGTCCATGTTGGACAGAAGCCGGTCGAGCAGGGCCAGCAGGCGCGAGCGCTCCTGCGGCGTCTTCAGCAGCGCGGGCAGGGTGGCGATGGCCTCCGCCTCGTTGCGGTCCACGATGATGGACTGGCGGCGGATGATGGCCTGCGCCACATCGGAGGGCATGGCCAGGAGCCCCAGCTCGTAGCCCACCAGCTCGCGGATCTGCTTCAGGGTGGAAAGCCGGCGCTCGTTGCCGCCCCGCTTGAAGCCGATGAGCGCCACGCGCACGCCGGCATCGGTGAAGCCGCCCTCGCGGATGGCGGCGAGCGCGGCCGCCACTTCCGCCGGCGGCTGCTCCACCAGAGCGGCGGCGGTGGCCGGCGCGGTGAGGTCCGGGTCCAGCATGGCGAAGGTGCCGTAGAGGCGGAAGAATTCGGTCTCCACCGTCGCATCGCGCAGGCGGCGGTAGAGGTCCAGGCCGGCGGTGATGGCGGTGGCGGCGAAATGCTCGCCGGCCACATGCACGCCCTTTTCGTCGCGCGGCGTGCGCTGGCTGCGGGCGAAATCGGCGAGCGGCGCCATGGCCTTGAGCCACGGGTTGAGATCGGACAGGCCCCAGCGCACCGCGCGCAGCGGATGCACCGCCCGCGTGACGCGCCCCATCTCCGGCGTCACCACGGCGGCGAGCGCCGGATGGACGAAGGTCTCGTACAGCCGTGAATTGGTCTGCGAGACGTTGGCCACCACCTCGAACGGGATCTCGTCGTTGCGGTCGTACTTCTGAAGAACCGCGAGATCCTCCACCCGGCGCTCGGTGAGGGTCACGTCATACTTCACCTCGGGGCCGGAGCGGTCCTCCTCGATGGTCATGCCGTAGAGGCCGGGGGGCAGCGCCTCCACATAATCGAGCAGGTCCACGATCTGCGCATGCTCGCGCCGGGCGATGGCGCCGGAGACGAAGATGCCGAGATGGCCCACGCTCTCGTGCATGAGGCCGACGATGACCTGCCCGGCATCCTTCAGCGCCTGCGTGGTGGGATAGAGGTCCGCCACCCAGTTGATGGCCTGCTGGGGCGGGGTGATGTTGTCGCCCAGCGAGGCGAAGACGATGATGGGGGAGCGCACGGCCTTGAGGTCGAAGGTCTTGCCCGGCGCCCATTCCGCCTTGCCGGCGGCCAGCCTGTTGCCGACGAACAGGTTTTCCACGATCCACTTGATCTCTTCCCGGTTCATCAGGAAGTAGCCGCCCCACCAGCGCTCGAATTCCAGGAAGCGCGCGGGTTCGGTGTCGATCTTGGAATAGAGCGAATAGTATTTGGTGAAATAGGTGTTGGCCGGGTTCAGATACTCGAAATTGTCCACGAGATAGGCGCCGTCGAAGACACCGCCGCCGAGGTCCGAGGCCAGCGATGCGGTCCACGCCCCGCCCAGCACGCCGCCGGCATAGCGCATGGGGTTCTCGGCATCGTTGCCGGCCCAGTAGGACATGGGCGCGCCGTTCACCACGATGGGGCCCACATTGTCCGGGTCCAGCGCCGCCACCAGCATGGCGGCCCAGCCGCCCTGGCAATTGCCCATCACCACCGGCCGCTCGCGGGTGGGGTGGCGATCGCGCACGATGCGCACGAATTCGGATTCCGCCAGCGACACGTCCGCCAGCGTCTGCCCCGGCACCGGCTCGGGGAAGAAGATGACCATGTAGACGGCGTGGCCCGCCTTCAGGGCGAAGCCGACTTCGGAATCCTTCTTGAAGCCGCCGATGCCCGGCCCGTGCCCGGCGCGCGGATCGATGATGAGGAAGGCGCGCTGCTCGGGATCGAGCGTCACGCCGTCCGGCGGCAGGATGCGCACGAGGGCATAGTTGCAGGGCCGCGCGAAGGTGCGGGCGTCGGCCACCATCTCATAGTCGAAGGCGAGCAGCGGCGGCTTGCCGGCCTTTTCATGCGCGATCCAGTTGTTGCCGCGCTGGCGCATGGTGTCCCAGAAGATCAGCGAGCGCTGGGCGGCGTCGAAGGCGTAGGAGACGCTGTCGCGCCACGCCTGCGCCGGCGTCTGCGGGCGGCCCGCCCCGGCGAAGGCGGAGGCGGCTTCCCGCATGGCCGCGCCATAGGCCGAGACCGCCTCGCCGATGCGCAGGCGGTAGATCTCCGCCACCCGGCCGTAGACGTTCATCATGTCGAGCGGATGCATGGAGGCCTCCTCAGGCCGAAGGAACCTGGGTGTGGGAGAGGACCTGCCGCATCTCGCGGACGATGGTCCATTCCTCGTCGGTGGGGATCACATAGGCCTGCGGGCCGGTGCCCTTGGTGATGCGGGTGGCGCCGGCGCGGTTGGCTTCCGGGTCCAGCTCGAAGCCGGCCCAGGCCACGGCGCGGAGCACCTCGGCGCGGGTCTCGGCATCGTTCTCGCCGATGCCGGCGGTGAAGACGAGGGCGTCGATGCCCCGCAGCGCCGCCACCAGCGAGCCGAACTCGCGGTTGATGCGGTAGACGAACAGGTCGATGGCCCGCCGCGCCCCCGCATCCGTCTCGCAGCGCTCGCGCAGCACGCGCATGTCATTGGAGAGGCCGGAGACGCCGACGAGGCCGCACTTGGTGTAGAGGAAAAGCTCCGCCTCCTCCGCGCTCATGCCCATCTCGCGCTGGAGATAGAAGACGACGCCGGGATCGATGGTGCCGCTGCGCGTGCCCATCACCAGCCCGTCGAGGGCCGAGAAGCCCATGGTGGTGGCGATGGAGCGCGAGGCGTCATAGGCGCACAGGCTCGCCCCGTTGCCGAGATGCGCCGCCACCACCCGCCCCTTGGCGAGGCGCGGATCCACCTTCGGGAACTGGGTGGCGAGATAGGCGTAGGACAGGCCGTGGAAGCCGTAGCGCTTCACGCCCGCATCGGTCATCGACTGGGGAATGGCGAACATCTGCGCCAGTTCCGGCTGGGTGCGGTGGAAGGCGGTGTCGAACGCCGCCACCTGCGGCAGGCCCGGCACGCGGCGGGCGATGATGCGGATGGGTTCGAGGCTCTTCGGCTGGTGCAACGGCGCGAGCGGGGAGAGGGTGTCCAGCTCGTTGATGATGGCGGGGGTCAGCTCCACCGCATGGGTGTAGTGCGGGCCGCCATGGACCACGCGATGGCCGACCGCGGCGAGCTGATGCCCGCCCCGGTGGGCGCCGAGCCAGTCGGAGAGAGTGGCCAGCGCCTCCTCGAAGCCGAAGGCAGCGTGGCCGTCCCAGCGCTGGTCGCCGACGGTGGCGCCGTCGTGGTCCTTCACCTTGAAGTGCGGATCGGTGCCCAGCCCCTCGAACAGGCCGCGATAGATGCGGTTGGGCACGTCCGCGCCGTCGTCCAGGAACACCTGGAACTTGAGGCTGGAGGAGCCGGCATTGAGGACAAGATGCACGCGCGCCATGGTCAGACCTCCAGCGCCTTGGCCGCCGCGCGGGCCGTGGCCTGCTGGGCGGCGGCGAGCAGCGCCGCCACCGCGCAGGAAGCGAGGCGCGTCGGCGCCGAATCCGCCCGGCTGGTGAGGATGATGGGCACCCGCGCGCCCACCACGATGCCGGCCGCATCGGCGCCGGCGAGGAAGGACAGGCTCTTCGCCAGCATGTTGCCGGCTTCGAGGTCCGGCACGACAAGCACGTTGGCCCGCCCCGCGACCGGGGAGGAGATGTGCTTGATGGCCGCCGAGCCGAGGTCGATGGCATTGTCCAGCGCCAGCGGCCCGTCCACGATGGCGCCGGTGATCTGGCCGCGATCGGCCATCTTGCACAGGGCCGCCGCCTCGATGGTGGAGGGCACGGCGGGGTTCACCGTCTCCATGGCCGAGAGAATGGCCACCCGCACCTCGGGGAAGGACAGCGCCTGCGCCAGCTCGATGGCGTTCTGCACGATGTGCGCCTTGTCCTCCAGCGAGGGGGCGATGTTGATGGCGGCATCCGTGATGATGAGCGCGTCCGGATGGCTCGGCACGTCCATGACGAAGCAATGGCTGATGCGCCGCGCGGTGCGCAGGCCGGTGTCGCGGGCGACCACCGCGCTCATCAGCTCGTCGGTGTGAAGGCTGCCCTTCATCAAGGCGTCGGCCTCGCCGCAGCGCACCAGCGCCACCGCCTTCTCCGCCGCCTCGTGGCTGTGCGCCGCGGCCACCTGCCGCACGCCGGAAATGTCGAGCTGGCCGGCGGCGGCCGCCGCGGCGATCTTGGCCGGGGGGCCGACGAGGATGGGCTCGATGAGCCCGAGGTCCGCCGCCTCCAGCGCGGCGCGGAGCGAAACGTCGTCGCAGGGGTGGGCCACCGCCACCTTGAGCTTCGGCAGCGCCTGGGCCGCCGAGATCAGGCGATCATACTTGGCATGTCGATTGTGCTGGGCGTCCTGGGCCGCCGCTGCGGCCAAATGAGCGGTCATGTGCGCTCTCCCTCGTGCCGCCGCACGGGCCGGCCGGGCGGCTGGGCCTCCTGGCGGATGCTCGCCCCAAGCTGTCGGCCCGCAGCCTCTCGCCTTCCATGATGCAGATCAAGGGGCGTGTGACGGCATCCGCGGAATGGTAACTGGATGGCGCGAGAATGGGTGGAGCCGGTGACGCAATGCCGTTCGCGGGTACTGGGAGAAAAATCCGGCCGGGCGCCTGCGGGGAAGCGGCGGCCCGGCCGGCGCTTTCCGGGAGGTCTCGGTTGAGCGCGTCGCCATCGTCCACGGAAGCTCCGGGCGCCGCATCCCCAAAATGGAGGAGGACGCAACGGAGCCGCGAAGGACCCTTACGGCTCGAAGGCGAACACCTTCTTCCAGTCGTCCTTCATGGAGATGACGTACCAGCCGCGCGCCTTCGCCTCGTCATAGAGCTTCTGGGTGAAGGTGCCGACCTCGGAGTATGGCAGGCCCTGCGCCGGGCCATAGGCGAATTCGCGCTTCCCGTCGTCGTGCAGCACCAGGGCCGCGAAGCGCAGGCCCTTGCCGGCCTTGGTATATTCCAGCATCTGCCGGTCGCCGGTGGAATTGCCGAAGGCGGCAATGGGGCGCTTGCCGATGACGAGGTGGATGCCCTCCGGCTTGCCGCCGTTCACGTCCTCGAACAGAACGGCCGGCTCCAGCCGCAGCACCGGACGGCCCGCGGCGTCGTAGCCGAAGCGTACCGCGTCCGGCGTGCCCACCACCTGCTCGGGCGGGATGCCATAGAGCTTCTCGGAAAAGGCGCGCACGAAATCCTGCCCGCCGCCGGTGACGATGTAGGTGCGGAAGCCGTTGGCCCGCAGCAGCTGCAGCACCTCCTGCATGGGCTGGTAGGTGAGCTCGGTGTGCGGGCGGTTGAGCACCGGATTGCGGGCGGTGGCCATCCAGTCCTGCGCCGCGGCGCGCAGCTCCTCCACCGTGAGGGATTCCAGCGTGAGCATGATGATTTTCATGAAATCGCCGGAGGAGAGCTTGCCCAGGGCCTCTTCGCTGGCCTTCTCGTCGCCGGAAATGGCCGTGCGAAACGGCTCCTCGGTCTTCAAGGCCGGATTGGCCTGCGCCATCGCGCGCACGCGGGCGGCGGCGAAGGCGACCTCGGTATAGACCGGCTGCTCCACCCAGAGCGTGCCGTCCTGATCGAAGGTGGCGATGCGGTCGGCGGGGGGCACGAAATCCGGCCCGCCGGGGGTTGTGGTGGCCTTCACGAAATCAAGGATGCCGGTCTTGGTCGCCCCCGCATTCCAGGAGGGGAGGGGATCGACCGCCTGCGCGAAGGCGGGGTGCGCGAGGCCGGCGCAGAGAAGACCGGCGGCGAGGACAGCGGCACGCGCGAACGGCCGCAGGCCGGCGGAAAATCTCAACGACACCATGGATCAAGCCCCCTCGCGCCCTGAACGCTGCGCCCTGCATGTTGTCCGATTCTGCGACGCCTGCGCGACGGCTTCAAGCGGTGGCCGCCGCATGGACCTCCTCTCCCGCCATGGCTCCCCCTTCACAGGCTGTCATGGCCGGGCTCGTCCCGGCCATCGACGTCGGGCCGATCGAGTCCCTGTCCAGAGATGTATTTCCGGCCACTCCACGTGGATACCCGGCACAAGGCCGGGCATGACGCTCGATAGGGATGCTCACACCGATCTGCACTGGACCCCGGATCTGCGCTCCGGCGTTCGCCGTCGCTTGTCCGGGGCACATCCCAGCAGCGAATAACTGACGTTCCGCAAACGTCCCTCTTGGCGAGCGGCCCTCCTTGCGCATAGATGGCGGTGCGGGGTCGGGCCACGTCGTTCCGGAATGGGGACGACGGGCACCGGTCGGTCATTTCTCGTGAGGGGGCCGGTCGAACGATCTGCGGGCAGGGGCCGCTCTGTGGAGCCATCCCGCCGCGTCGCACGCCTCGCCTCCCGCAACGGTGCTGCGCACCGAGGGAGCGGTCCATGGACCTTCGCCGTCGTCTCCTCAGCTTCCGTCCTATGGGCGCGCGCCTTGGTCTTGCCGTCGCACTGACGGCTGGCGTGGCCCTCGCACCCGTTTTGGCCCTCGCGCCCGCCTTCGCCCAGCAGGCCCGGCCCCAGACGCCCGCCGCCCAGCCCGCGCCCGCCCAGCCGGCGACCCCGCTGCCGCCCCGCGCGGCGAGCCAGAAGACGTTCCAGCGGCAGGATCTGATCGCCGGCGCTCGGCGCTATGAGCGGCTGCTGCGCCGCGAGGCCACCGCCCCGAGCGGTCCGCTGGACAAGGCCCGGCGCGACGCCGCCCAGGCCTTCCAGCGCAATGACGCCCGCGCCGCCGCCGAGCTTTACGCCGGCCTCGCGCTGGTGCAGGCGCAGGACCCGGGCATCTGGATGCGCCTCGCCCGCTCCCTCGCCGCCATCAAGCCCACCGACGACGAGGACGCCTCCACCTTCATCGACAATGCGCTGGCCGCCGCCTTCATCGCCTATCGCCGCGCCACCACGCGGGTGGAGGAGGGCGAGGCGCTCTCCTTCATCGGCCATGTCTATGCCGACCGGCGCCTGTGGCAGCCGGCCATCGACACCATGAAGCTGGCGCTGGAGCTGCGCGACACCCCCGCCGACCGCGCCTTCTACGACAAGCTGAAGGACGAGCACGGCTTCCGGCTGGTGGACTATTCGGTCGAATCCGACGCCGTGATGCCCCGCGCCTGCGTGCAATTCTCCGACGATATCGCGCCGGGCACCGACTTTTCCGCCTTCGTGCAGGTGGGCGGCATGGACAAGCCCGCCATCACCGGCGAGGCGCGGCAGATCTGCGTGGAGGGCCTCAAGCACGGCTCCCGCTACACCATCGCGGTGCGGCCCGGCGTGCCCTCGGCCAATGGCGAGAAGCTGAAGAAGGCCACCGAGCTTTCCATCTATGTGCGTGATCGCCAGCCCTCCGCCCATTTCTCCGGCCGCAACTATGTGCTGCCGCGCACCGGGCAGAAGGGCATCCCCGTCACCTCGGTCAATTCGCGCGAGCTGAAGATCAAGGTGCTGCGCATCGGCGACCGGGGCCTCGTGCCCACCGCCATCCAGGGCGAGTTCCGCCAGGGTCTCGACGGCTATGTGCGCGAGCGTCTCGCCGAGGGCGCCGGCATCGAGGTGTTCTCCGGCACGCTGGAGGTGGACGGCGCGCTGAATGCCGATGTGGTCACCGCCATCCCCGTCAACGAGGCGGTGGGCAAGCTGGAAGCCGGCGTCTACGCCATGACCGCGGAGCCGCGCGAGACCTCCGGCGACGACGATTACGGCAGCCTCGCCACCCAGTGGTTCATCGTCTCCGACCTCGGCATGACCGCCTTGGCCGGCCCGGACGGCGTGCATGTGCTGGTGCGCTCGCTGGGCAGCGCCGAGCCGGTGGCCGGGGCGGACGTGACGCTTGTTGCGCGTTCGAATGAGGTGCTGGGCACCGCGAAGACCGACGCCAACGGCTATGCCCGCTTCGATGCCGGCCTCTCCCGCGGCCCCGCCGGCATGGGGCCGGAGGTGGTGACGGCGCGCGCCGCCAATGGCGACTACGCCTTCCTCTCCATGAAGGAGAATGCCTTCGACCTCACCGACCGGGGCGTCTCCGGCCGCGAGGCGCCGGGCGCGCTGGATGCCTTCCTCGCCACCGAGCGCGGCGTCTACCGCTCCGGCGAGACGGTGCATGTCACTGTCCTTTTGCGCGACGCGGCGGGCAATGCGGCGCCCAACGTGCCCCTCACCGTGCAACTGGTGCGCCCCGATGGCGTCGCCGACCGCCGCGTGGTGGTGCAGGACCAGGGCGCGGGCGGGCGCACGCTCGATCTGCCCATCCTCAAGGGCGCCATGACCGGCACCTGGCGGGCCAAGGCGCTCACCGACCTGAAGGCCCCCGCCATCGGCGAGGTGACGTTCCTGGTCGAGGATTACGTTCCCGACCGGGTGGAGTTCGACCTCACGGCCCGCACGCCGCGCCTGCCGCGTGACAAGGCGGTGGAGGTACTGGTGGAGGGCCGCTTCCTGTTCGGCGCCCCCGCCTCCGGCCTCGACGTGGAGGCGGAGACCGAGCTGCGCGCCGCCGCCAACCGGCCCGGCTTCGCCGGCTATGCCTTCGGCAATGCGCAGGACGAGGTGCTGGCCGAGCGCCAGCCCACGGCCGACGCCCCCGTCACCGACGCCCGTGGCCGCGCCACGCTCCGCCTGCTGGCGGGCCAGCTCCCCAAGACCGCCCGGCCGCTGGAGATGGAAGCCTTCGTGCGCCTCGTGGAGGCCGGCGGCCGCGCCGTCCAGCGCACCATCGTGCTCCCGCTCGCGCCGGCCGGCAGCCAGATCGGCGTGAAGCCGCTGTTCGCCGATCGCGTCCGCGAGGGCGAGACGGCGAATTTCGACGTGGTGGTGGCGGGCGTGGACGACAAGCTGCTCGCCTCGCCCGGCCTCACCTGGAAGCTCTCGCGCATCGAGACGCGCTACCAGTGGTACCGCGTGAGCGGCTCGTGGGATTATGAGCCGGTGAAGACCGTGACCCGCGTCGGCGAAGGCACCATCGCCACCACCGCCGATGGGCCGGCCCGCCTCTCCGTGCCCACCCAGTACGGCCGCTACCGCCTCGACCTCACCGGCGACGGCCTGCCGCTCACCTCCCTCACCTTCGAGGCCGGCTTCGGCGGCGACGGCAATGCCGACACGCCGGACCGCCTGGAACTGACCCTCGACAAACCCGCCTACGCCGCCGGCGACACGCTGGAAGCCACGCTCACCGCGCGCACGGCCGGCACCGCCACGGTGATGGTGGTGAATGACGGTGTGCGCGCCTCCAAGGTGCTGCAGGTGCAGCCGGGCGCCGCCAAGGTCAGCTTCAAGGTGGAGGGCGGCTGGGGGCCGGGGGCCTATGTGGTGGCCTTCCTCCACCGCCCGCTGGATGTTCAGGCGAGCCGCATGCCCGGCCGCGCCATGGGCCTCTCCTGGTTCTCGGTGGACAAGGAGGCGCGCACCCTGAAGGTGGAGCTGTCCCCGCCCGCCGAGATGCGCCCCAACACCACGCTCGGCATTCCGGTGAAGGTGTCGAACCTGCCGGCCGGCGAGAAGGCCTATGTGACGGTGGCGGCGGTGGATGTGGGCATCCTCAACCTCACCGGCTACAAGCCGCCGGCGCCGGACAATGTGGTGTTCGGCCAGCGCCGGCTCGCCGCCGAGATCCGCGACTTCTACGGCGCGCTCATCGACGGCATGCAGGGCGCGGCCGGCCGGCTGCGCTCCGGCGGCGACGGCAGCGAGACGGCGATGATGGCGAGCCCGCCGCAGGGCCCGCCCGTCGCCCTCTTCTCCGGCCTCGTGGACGTCGGGGCGGACGGCACCGCTACCGTCTCCTTCCCCGTGCCCGCCTTCGACGGCACGCTCCGCGTGATGGCCATCGCCTGGAGCCAGAACCGGCTCGGCCACGCTTCGGCCGATGTGGTGGTGCGCGACAAGGTGGTGATGCTCGCCACCTTGCCGCGCTTCCTCGCCTCCGGCGACCGCTCCAGCGTCAACCTGGACCTGACCAATGTGGAAGGCCCGGCGGGGGAGTATCGCCTGGAGGTGACCGCCACCGGCGCCGCCGCTGTCACCGGCACCGTGCCCCCCGTCACGCTGGCCCAGAAGCAGCGCCAGTCCGTGCGCCTCGCGCTGGAGGGCCGGGGCGTCGGCCCCGCCACGCTCACGGCGCGGCTGACGGGGCAGGGCATCGACATCACCCGCTCGTTCCAGATGCAGGTGCGCCCGGCCTATCCCGACATCGAGCGGCGCACGGTGCGCAATCTCGCCCCCGGCGAGAGCATCAGCGTGTCGCGCGATCTCCTCGCCGATCTGCTGCCGGGCACCGGCAGCGTGGCGGTGAGCGTGTCGCCCTCCAGCACCATCGACGTGCCGGCGCTGCTGGCGGCGCTGGACCGCTACCCCTATGGCTGCACCGAGCAGGTGACGAGCCGCGCCCTGCCGCTGCTCTCCTACAACGACCTCTCCGTCCTCGTGGGCCGGGCGAAAGACCCGGAGGCCGACCAGCGCATCCGCGACGCCATCGTCCGCGTCTTCTCGCGGCAGGGGTCGGACGGCTCGTTCGGCCTGTGGTCGGCGGGCGGCAGCGATACGTGGCTCGACGCCTATGTGGTGGATTTCCTCACCCGGGCGAAGGAGAAGGGCTTCACCGTTCCCGATCAGGCCTTCTCGCTGGCTCTGGACCGGCTGCGCAACACGGTGAACCTCGCGGGGGCCGACATGCGCTCCGCCAGCGAGGGCCTCGCCTATGCCCTCTACGTGCTGGCCCGCAACGGCCGCGCGCCCTTGGGCGACCTGCGCTACATCGCCGACACGCGGCTGAAGGATCTCTCCTCGCCGCTGGCCCGCGGGCAGGTGGGCGCGGCCCTCGCGCTGCTGGGCGACCGCACCCGCGCGGAACGGGCGTTCAACGTGGCGCTGGAGGGCATTCCCGCCAGCGCCACCGCGCCGGAGATCGGCCGTTCCGATTTCGGCTCCGTGCTGCGCGACGCTGCCGCCCTCACCGTGCTCGCCCGCGAGGCGGGGCTGGACAAGGTGGCCGCCGTGGCGCTCGCCCGCGTGGATGCGGCGCGGGTGCGCACGGAGCGCACCTCCACGCAGGAGAATGCGTGGATGCTGCTCGCCGCCCGCACGCTCGCCGCCAGCGCCGCCAACATGACGCTGGAGGTGGATGGCGGCCTCGTGCGCGGCCCGTTCGGCAGCAAGCTCTCGCGCGCCGATCTGGAGCGCGGGCCGCTCACGCTGCGCAATGCCGGCACCGAGGCGGTGAAGGTGGTGATCGGCGTCAACGGTGCGCCGGTCGCGCCCGAGCCGGCCATCGCCAAGGGCTTCTCGCTGGACCGCAAGTATTTCACCCTCGATGGCAAGCCGGCGGACCCCACCAAGGCGGTGCAGAACCAGCGCTTCGCGGTGGTGCTCACCTTCTCGGAGGAGAAGAGCGCGCTCGCCGACGTGCTGCTGGTGGACTTCCTGCCGGCGGGCTTCGAGATCGAGAACCCCAACCTCATCAAGGGCGGCGACGGCGGCTTCACCTGGCTCGACGAGACCAGCGAGGCCGGCCATGTGGAGTTCCGCGATGACCGCTTCGTCGCCTCGGTGACGCGACAGGAGGGCGACGAGCCCTTCGTGGTCGCCTACACGGTGCGGGCGGTCTCGCCCGGCCGCTATGCCCACCCGCCGGCCATGGTGGAAGACATGTATCGCCCCGACCGCTTCGCCCGCACGGCGGCCGGCAGCATGGAGGTTGCGCCCGCCCGATGAGCGGCCCCGGCGAGATCGGCGCCCCCCGCACCGCCCCCCGACACCGCTGGCGCTGGATGGCAGGTGCGGCGGCGCTCGGCCTCGTGCTGGCGCTCGGGGCCGGCGCGGTGGGGCTCGCCGTCATCCGCGCCGATGCGCCGCCGCCGCCCGAGCCCAAGGTCTCGGCCGAGGTGGTGGACAAGGAGGGCCGCCTGCTGCGCCCCTTCGCCTTGCCGGACGGGCGCTGGCGGCTGGCGGCGTCGGCAACGGACGTGGACCCGCGCCTCGTCGCCATGATCCTCGCCTATGAGGACCGGCGCTTCCGCGACCACATGGGCATCGATGCCATTGCCCTGCTGCGCGCGGCGGGGCAGGCGGCCGGGTCCCTGCGGGTCGTCTCCGGCGGTTCGACCCTGACCATGCAGGTGGCGCGGCTCACCTTGCCGCCGCGTGCCCGCACGCTGGGCGCCAAGCTCGCCCAGATGCGCCGCGCGCTGGAGCTGGAGGCGCGGCTCTCCAAGGACGAGATCCTCTCGCTCTATCTCACCCTTGCCCCCTATGGCGGCAACATCGAGGGGGTGCGGGCGGCCTCCCTCACCTATCTCGGCAAGGAGCCGCGCCGGCTGACGCTCGGCGAGGCGGCATTGCTGGTGGCGCTGCCGCAATCGCCCGAGACGCGCCGGCCGGACCGTTATCCTGCCCGCGCCAGGGCGGCCCGCGACCGGGTGCTGGACCGCCTCGCCGCGCAGGGCTTCATCGCGCCGGACGAGGTGCGCGTCGCCAGGGCCGAGGCCGTGCCCACGGCCCGCCGGCCTTTGCCGCAGATCGCGCCCCACCTCTCCGAGGAGATGGCGGCCGAGCGGCCGGACCTTTCCCGCCACCTCTCTACGCTGGATGCCCCATTGCAGGAGCGGCTGGAGGAGCTGGTGCGCGAGCGCACCCGCACGCTGGGGCGCGGGCTCTCCGCCGCCATCGTGGTGATGGACAATGACAGCGCCGAGGTGCGCGCCTATGTGGCCGCCGCCGATTATTTCGACAGGGACCGGGCCGGCGCCGTGGACCTCGCCCGTGCCGTGCGCTCGCCGGGCTCCACGCTCAAGCCCTTCATCTATGCGCTGGCCTTCGAGGACGGCATCGCCCATCCCGAGACATTGATCGAGGATCGCCCCGCCCGCTTCGGCGCGTGGCGGCCGGAGAATTTCGACCGCACCTTCCAGGGCACCCTCTCGGTGCGCAAGGCGCTGCAATTATCGCTGAACGTGCCGGCGGTGCGGCTGCTGGAGGCGGTGGGGCCGCAGAGGCTCGCGAGCCGCATGCAGCAGGCGGGCGGGCGGCTGGAACTGCCCCCCGGCGCCGCGCCGGCCCTGCCCATGGGCCTTGGCGGCGTGGGCATCCGCCTCATCGACCTCACCACCCTCTATGCAGCTTTGGCGCGGGGCGGGGAGGCCCATGCCCCGGTCTTCCGCCGGGGCGACGGGGCGGTGGCGGCGCCGCGCAAGGCCCGCCTCGTGGACGAGGTGGCCGCCTGGTATGTGGGCCAGTGTCTGCTGGGCACGCCGGCGCCGGAGAATGCGCTCGGCGGGCGCATCGCCTTCAAGACCGGCACCTCCTACGGCTATCGCGACAGCTGGGCGGTAGGCTTCGACGGGCGGCGCACGGTGGGCGTCTGGGTCGGCCGTCCGGACGGGCAGGCCGTGCCCGACCTCACCGGCCGCGCGGCGGCGGCCCCTTTGCTGTTCGACGCCTTCGCCCGCATCGTGCGCACCCCGGCGAGCCTCGCCGCCGCCCCGCGCGGGGCGGTGATGGCCGGCAATGCAAGGCTGCCTCCGCCCCAGCGGCATTTCGGCCGGGCGCGTCAGGAGCAGGCGCTGGAGGTGGTCTATCCCCCCGACGGCGCGCGCGTCGCGGCCGAGGGGGCGGAAACGCTGGCCCTCAAGGTGGACGGCGGCACCTTCCCCCTGACCCTGCTCATGGACGGCCGCCCGGTGGCGCGGGTGGAGGATCGCCGCACCTTGTTCTGGACCCCGCCCGGCCGCGGCTTCGCCCGCCTCACGGTCATCGATGCGGATGGCCGCAGCGACAGCGTGACGGTGAAGGTGGAGTGAGCAAAAGAAAACCCGCTGCCTTGCGGCAGCGGGTGGAGGGCACTGGGAGGAAACGCGGAAGACAGGAACTTAAGACCGGCCGCCGCGAAACCGCGCGGCCGGGCCTTCAGGAATTCTCAGAAGCCGCGGGCAACGGCCTGGGTGATGCGCTGACGGTCGAGGCCCATCTCGGCGAGCTCGCTGTTGGAGCGGCGCGAGAGGTACTCATAGCGCTCCGACATGGCGCGGGCTTCGGCGACGGCGTCGAGGAAGTCGCACACCGCATTGCCGATGCGACCGAAGAAGCCGGTTTCGCGGGGAGCATGTGCAGTGATCGTGACCATTTTCGCCTCCATTTGATGAAGGCAAGATAGGCCATCCGCGTGCGATGCAATATAGCGGATTGTGCATGGCACCATTGCGTATGTCGTATACCACGAGGCCGGCCCGTCGCAGGGGTGTCGTCACATCGCGGACAGGCCCGACAGAAACGGGCCTGTGAATGGCGCGAAACGGGAGTTGAACCCGGCGATCGAATTGCGTATAGAGCCCACCTGCCTCGGCAGACCCACCCGCCCCGCTCCTGCGCCGGCCGGGTGTTGGGGGATAGTTCAACGGTAGAACCGCGGACTCTGACTCCGTTAATCCTGGTTCGAATCCAGGTCCCCCAGCCAAATCAAGCGCCCATCCCAGATACAGACGCAGCCCGCATCGTGATGTCGGGTGTTGAAGCGCGTCGGCGGGTCCGGCTTCATCGGCCATTGCGCCGCACCTGACGCCTTGGGAGCTTGCCGCTGCCCTCGCCGGTCCACCGATTCTCCAGATGATCTTTCCGAGCTCGTGAACATGCGCGCCGCCGGCGCCAAGTCCGACGCCAAGGACGAAAAAATGGGGCCTTGGCGCATCTCGGGCGACGGGTACGCTTCTGCGAAGCGTACCCGGAGACCGTTTAGAGGAGCCGTCTCACCCCGCCAGATGCGCGATCAGCAGGCGGGAGAGCGCTTCCGGCTGTTCCACGCAAGGGATGTGCGAGGCGTCGGCGATCACCTCCAGCCGTGCGCCGGGGATGGCCGCCCTCATGGCCTCGGCCGAGGCCGGGGAGGTGGCGGGGTCCTTGTCGCCCACCACGACCAGCGTTGGCGCGGAAATGGTGCCGGCGGAGGCGGTGAGGTCGGCGTCGCGCACGGCCATGGCGCAGCCCACGTAGCCCTCCAAAGTGGTGCGGGCCACCATGTTGACGTAGCCGCGGACGATGTGGGGGACCCGCTCGCGGAAGCCGTCGGTGAACCAGCGGGCCATCACGCCGGGGGCGATGGCGGGAAGGCCGTCGCGGCGGATGCCGGCGAGGCGCTCGTTCCACACCGAGGCGGGGCCGATCTGCATGGCGGTGTCGCACAGAACGAGCCGATCCACCCGCGCCGGCGCATGGGCCGCCAGATGCTGGGCCACCATGCCGCCGATGGAAAGGCCGCAGACATGCGCCTTTTCAATGCCCAGCGCGTCGAGCAGCCCCAGCGCATCCCCGGCGAGGGCGGCGATGGAATAGCCCGTGTTCTCGTCGGGCAGCGGCGCGGAGTCGGAGAGGCCGTGGCCGCGCATGTCGTAGCGCAGGACGCGAAAGCGGGAGAGGAGGGCCGGCATCACCGCATCCCACACGAGGAAGCTGGTGCCGAGCGAATTGGCGAGCAGCAGGACCGGCGCCCCCTCCTCCCCTTCGAGCGCGTAATGGGTGGTGCGGCCGTCGACGGCGATAAAGGGCATCCGGGTCTCCTGTGGAAGATCACACGGTGGCGATGGGGGTGACGGGAGAGCCCACGGCGCCGGGCAGGCGCAGGGGAGGGGCGGTGAGCAGGAAGCGGCTGCGCCCGGCGGCGCGCAGGTGGTCGGCGAGATCGGCGAGCCACCACAATTCGCCCAGCGGCACGCCCAGCCGGAACAGGCAGTGGTGGTGCAGCGGCATGGCTGCCTGGGTCGTGGCGGCGAGGCGCTTCGCCGGCAGGTGCTCCACCGCATAATTGTCGGCGACGAGGGCCGAGATGCGGCTGTCCGAGATCCATTGCAGAAGGCGCGTGTCGCGGCCGTCGAGGGCGGCGCAGCTCTTGCCGAGGACCGAGCCGTCAGGGGTGCCGTTCATCTCCATGACGACCTGCGTGAAGCCGGTATAGAGGCAGAGGATGTCCCCCTCTTCCACCGTCACGGCCTGCGCGTCCATGGCGCGCATGAGATCGTCGTAGCCGACGAGGTGGCGCTCCCGGCCGAACAGGGAGAGCAGGTCCACCAGCACGCCGCGGCCCTGCACGCCGTGGACGGCGGCATTGTGGATGCCCAGCCGGTGCGCGCCGGAGGCGATGCCGCGCGCCTCGGCGTCGCGCGGGCCGACGATGTCGGCGCCGGCGCGGAAGCCGTTGTAATAGACCGGCTCGGGCCGGCCGTCCCCGCCCACGTCGAACAGCGCCCCCACATGGGCGAAGCTGTCCCACTGGGTGGAGTATTGCAGGCAGATCTCCACCTTGTCGTCGCTCACCACGTCCACGAGGCTGGCGTCTTCCGCGCAGAGCGTGGCGTTGAAGCGCGGCGCCTCCGGGGTGCCGGTGGGCGTCAGCACGGGCGGGACGCGGCGCGGGTTCAGCACGTTGCCGCCGGGCCGGTCGAGGGGCAGGCTGAGGCAGAAGGTGCGGCCCTCCTTCACCTCGGCGACGGCGGCGCGCACCTTGTCCGGGGTGATGAGGTTGAGGCGGCCGAGTTCGTCGTCCGGGCCGAAATCGCCCCAGGTGGAGCCTTCCGGCCGGCGGGCCCAGCGGGGATTGGAGGGCATGGAAGTCTCCGTTGTGGGGGAAGCCCGGGCGGCGCCGGAGCGAAGGTGCCGCTGCGCTCAGACCGCGCCCTTGCCCACCGTGATGCCGCCGCAGACCGGCAGCGTCTGGCCGGTGATAAAGCCGGCCTCGTCCGAGAGGAAGAACGAAACCGCCTGCGCCACATCCTCCGGCGTGCCCATGCGCCCGACGGGGATGGCCTCCACGATGGCGCGGGTGCGCGGCGCGTCGGGCGGATTGGCGGCGGTGAAGAGGGGGGTGGCGATGGGGCCGGGCGCCACGGCATTCACGGTGATGCCATCCTTGCCCAGTTCCAGCGCCCAGGTGCGGGTGGCGCCGAGCAGCCCGGCCTTGCTGGCGGCATAGGCGGTGCGCAGCTCCTTGCCGTAGGCCGCCCGGCTCGACACGTTGACGATGCGCCCGAAGCGCGCCGCCCGCATGCCCGCGAGAAGGGCCTGCGTGGCCTGGATGGCGACGCCGAGATTGAGCCGCATGACGGCGGCGAAATCCGCGCTCGTGGTGTCGTCGAGGCTGGCGGGCCGCACCATGCCCACATTGTTCACGAGGCGGGTGACGGGGCCGTGCGCGAGGGCCTCCGCAAGGGCGGCGGCGGTCGCCGCCTCGTCCATGAGATTGACGGGAACGAAGCGGGCGTCGAGGTCGGCGGGGGGCGGCTCACGGTCCAGCACCACCACGGCGCGGCCGGCGGCCAGCTCCTGCCGCACCACCGCGAGGCCGATGCCGCCTGCGCCGCCGGTGACGAGGGTGCGCGGGCTCATTTCGTCTCCGGCAGGTAGCAGACGCCGTCCACATAGGCCTTGCGCCAGCGCTGGATCTGGACGCGCTCGAACAGCCCGGCGGTGAAGAAGGGGTCCGATGCGATGAAGGCTTCCGCCTCCGCCCGCGTCTCCAGCGCCACCACGTAGAGGCCGCCGCCGGCAGCGTTGCCGTCATCGTCCAGCTTGGCGCCGCAGGCGAGCAGCAGGTGCTTGTGCGCATCGAGGAAGGCGAGGTGCGTGTCCCGCACCTGCGTGCGCAGGTCCAGCGTGCCGGGCTTGTCGAAGGTCTCGATCATGTAGGGCATGCGGCGGTCCTTCGGGCGCGGCTTCAGATGGCGGAGGGGTGGCGCGCCAGGGGCGTCACCTTGATGTCCATGAAGGGGAAGAGGGGCAGCGAGGAGAGGAGCGTGTGCAGTTCGTCTACGCTCTCAACGTCGAAGATGGAGACGTTGGCGTAGCGCCCGGCGATGCGCCAGAGGTGCACCCACTTGCCCTGCCGCTGGAGATCCTGCGCATAGGCCTTCTCCGCCGCCTTGATGGCGTCCGCCTTCTCGGCCGGAAAGTCGTGGGGAATGTTCACCTGCATCTCGACATGGAACAGCATGGTCTTCGCCTTCTGGACGGCACAAAGCTGAGGAAAGACCCCGGGCGCCCGCGCTGCAAGTGCGCGCAGGCGCCCGAGGGCGC
Source organism: Xanthobacter aminoxidans (assembly GCF_023571765.1). Lineage (GTDB taxonomy): Bacteria > Pseudomonadota > Alphaproteobacteria > Rhizobiales > Xanthobacteraceae > Xanthobacter > Xanthobacter aminoxidans. The sequence goes on from NZ_JAMJXC010000006.1 coordinate 90,928, forward strand.
GCCGGAACCGGGGAGGAGACGGCCCGGCGCGCGCGAGACTTACTTCTTCACCAGCGGGCAGGTGCTCTCGCTGAGCGGCTGGAAGGCTTCGTCGCCCGGGATCACGCGGACGATCTCGTAATAGTCCCAGGGGCCCTTGGACTCCTTCGGGGACTTCACCTTGGCGAGATACATGTCGTGCACCATGCGGCCGTCGGGACGGATCTTGCCGTTCTTGGCGAACATGTCGTCGATGGGCAGCTCGCGCATCTTGGCGATCACCTTCTCGCCCTCGTCCGTGCCGGCGGCCTCGGCGGCCTTCAGATAGTGCAGCACGGAGGAATAGACGCCGGCATGCACCATGGTGGGCATCTTGCCCTTCATGCGTTCAGCGAAGCGCTTGGAGAAGGCGCGGGTCTTCTCGTCCGTGTCCCAGTAGAAGCCGGTGGTCAGCACCATGCCCTGGGCGGCGTCGAGGCCCACCGAGTGGATGTCGGTGAGGAACAGCAGCAGCGCCGCGAGCGTCTGACCGCCCTGGGTGATGCCGAACTCGCGCGCCTGCTTGATGGTGTTGATGGTGTCGGAGCCGGCGTTCGCCATGGCGATGATCTTGGCGCCGGAGGCCTGCGCCTGGAGCAGATAGGACGAGACGTCGGACGTGCCAAAGGGATGGGCCACCGAACCCTTCACCGTACCGCCCTTCTCCTTCACGATCTTGGCCACCTGGTTCTCCAGATCGTGGCCGAAGGTGTAGTCGGCGGTGATGAAGTACCAGGTCTTGAAGCCTTCGCTCACCAGCGCGTTGCCGGTGCCGGCGGCCAGCGAATAGACGTCATAGGTCCAGTGCAGGCCGGTGGGCGAGCAGGCCTTGTTGGTCAGCGACATGGATGCCGCGCCGGAATTGATGTCGACCTTGCCCTTCTCCTTGGCCACCTCGCGCACCGCGAGCGCCGCCACGGAGCCGTTGATGTCGAAGATGGCATCCACGTCCTGCGTGTCATACCACTTGCGGGCGGTGGCGGAGGCAATGTCCGCCTTGTTCTGATGGTCGGCGGAAACCAGCTCCACCGGCTTGCCGTTGATGGGCTTGCCGAAATCCTCGATGGCCATCTTCGCGGCTTCCACCGAGCCCGCGCCGGCGAGGTCCGAATAGGCCCCCGACATGTCGGTCAGCACGCCGATCTTCACGCCGCCGCCGGCATACTGGGCGGCCGCGGGGGCGACCATCATGGCGCTGGCGAGGAGCGCGGCTGCGAAGGGCACCGCGAGGGCCTTGGTCTTCATGTTTCCTCCTGAGGGTGAAAGGGCGCGCTGGTCAGGGCGTCCGGATGGCGAGGCGCGACGGGGCTCCCACGGGATTTGGCGGGCCAAAGGAACCCGAAGTGCCGGATGGCAGGAGCAGGGCGTCATCGCGAATGAGGGCTTCCGCCATGGCGTGCATCCGGATCAGAATTTGTGCGAATAGCGAACTTTTATGCGGCAATTCGTACGGCGCGGTCGCCTCCAGCGTCAAGCAGATTCCATGCTGCACCTGCTAACGAAGGCTTGGCATTTGAATGATTCCTGTTCTGATATCTGGCGTCTCGGCGATCGCACCGATCGTTCCGGATGGGAGCCTGCCAAGCGTGCTTGCCTTCCAATTTTGTTCGCATTACGAACTAATGATGTCGTCTACGCACGGAAGGGGCGCGTCATGACCGAAGGCCGGAGCGGTCCCGTCACCCTCGTGGGCGGCGGCAGCATGGGGGTGGGCTGGGCCATCGTGTTCGCCCGGTCGGGGCTCGATGTGCGGGTGCACGACGCCTCCGCGGATGTGCGCCGTGGGGTGCTACCAGCCGTGGCCGAGCGCCTCGCCGCGCTCGCGGCCCATGGTCTCCTCGACGAAGCGCCACGGGCGGTGATGGCCCGGGTGAGGGTGGTCGATACCCTGGCCGATGCGCTCGACGGCGCCATCCATGTGCAGGAGAGCGTGCCGGAACGGCTCGACCTGAAGAGGGAGCTGTTCCGCGCGATGGACGAGATGGCACCGCCGGATGCGGTCTTGGCGAGCTCCACCTCCTCGCTGCCGGCCTCGGAATTCGCGGAGGATCTGCCCGGGCGGGCGCGCTGCCTCGTCGCCCACCCGGCCAATCCGCCCCATCTTCTTCCCATCGTGGAGATCGTGCCGGCCCCCTTCACCGATCCCGCCGCCGCCGAGCGCACCCGCGTGCTCATGGCGCGCGCAGGGCAGGTGCCGGTGGTGCTGAAGCGCGAGGTCAACGGCTTCATCTACAATCGCCTGCAGGGCGCCGTGCTGCGCGAAGCCTACTGGATGCTGGAACAGGGCATCGCGGACGTGGCCGACATCGACCGGGTGATGACGTCCGGCCTGGGGCTTCGCTGGTCCATCGTCGGGCCGTTCGAGACGTCGGATCTCAATTATCGCGGCGGCCTCGCCGAGCACGCCCGCCGCATGGGCGAGCGCTACCGGCAGATGGGGGCCGAGCGCGGCCAGCCGGAAGGGTGGAGCGAGGCCCTCGTCGCCCGCGCCACGGCCGAGCGGCGGGCGCTGCTGCCGCTGGAGGACTGGGAGGCCCGCGTCGCCTGGCGCGACGAGCGCCTGATGGCGGCCCGCGGGGCGGAACACAAGGCGGCTGGGCAGGCCAACGTCGCCCCCTATAATGCGCCGGCGGGATCGACCGCCGCCGGCGGGGAGGGCGCATGACGACGGGCGAGGTGCTGGAGCGCGCCGGGGCGGGCGAGGACAAGGACTATGTCCAGTCCCTCGTGCGCGGTCTGGAGGTGATCCGCGCCTTCAGCCAGTACAAGCCCCGCATGACGCTCAGCGAGGTGGCCCAGCACACCGGCCTGACCCGCGCCGCGGCCCGCCGCTTCCTGCTCACTCTGGTGCGCGAAGGATATGCGGAGACGGACGGCAAGCTCTTCGCCTTGCGCCCCAAGGTGCTGGAGCTGGGCTTCGCCTACCTGTCCTCCCTGCCCATGTGGGAGGTGGCGCAGCCGGTCATGCGCGACGTGGTGAACACGCTGCAGGAATCCTGCTCCCTCTCGGTGCTGGACGGGGACGACATCGTCTATGTGGCCCGCGTGCCCACGGCGCGGGTGATGACCATCGGCCTGTCCATCGGCTCGCGCCTGCCGGCCTTCTGCAGCTCCATGGGCCGGGTGCTGCTCGCCGGCCTGCCCCCCGCCGAACTCGCGGTGTTCTACGACCGGGTGCGGATCGAGAAGCGCACGCCCCGCACGGTCGCCACCATGGTGGCCCTGAAGGAGGCGGTGGAGAATGCGCGCCGGCAGGGCTGGGCGCTGGTGGACCAGGAGCTGGAACTCGGCCTGCGCTCCATCGCCGTGCCCGTGCGCAACCGCCGCGGCGAGGTGCTGGCGGCGCTCAACGTCTCCACCCATGAGGGCCGCTCCTCCATCGAGGCGATGCGGAGCCAGTTCCTGCCGGTGCTGCTCGACGCCGCCCAGCGCATCTCGGCCGCACTGTCGCAATAGGGGCCCCGGGGCCTCAGCGCGCCCCGATGGACTGCATCACGTGCTTGACCAGCGCGCGCTCGGAGCCGACGCCGGTCTTGCGATACATGCGCAGCCGGCAGTTCTTGATGGTGCCCTTGCTGAGGCTGAGCTTCTGGGCGATCTCGCCGGTGGTCTGCCCGTTCATCAGCAGCAGCAGGATCTCGCGCTCGCGCGGCGTGAAGATGCCGAGGGCGTCCTCCAGCAGGCGGTCGGGATCGTCCTCAACCCCGCGCTGCGGCGCATCGAGCACATACATGCGTCCGCCCGGCGCGAGCGGGAAGTCGCGGTCGAAGACCTCCACCTTCACGGTCAGCGGGCCTGCCGCATGGATCGTCCCGCCCGGCGCCACGCGCAGGGCCTCCACCGCGTCGCCAAGGGCAGGCGCGCGCCGGACGGCGTCGCGCCAGGCGTCATTGGCGAAGACATCCACGCCGAAGCGGTCCTCGATGAGGGTGGGGCGGGTGATGAAGCCCTCCACCTGCGTCCCGCGCGGGTTGCGCAGGTCGTTGAACAGGGCGCCCAGATGGGAGCGGTGGAAGCCCTCCAGCATGGGGAAGATCAGCCGCGCCCGCTCGATGTCGGTCGGCGAGAAGCGCCCGGTCTCCCGCTCCAGGAACAGGCCGAAGCAGCAATGGCCGACGGTGGAGAAGAACATGCCCAGCTCGTCCGAGATGCTGGCCAGCGTCTGGAACACCTTGTGGTACATGTCCCACGAGCGGCCGGGCGAGCCCACGTCGTTCAGCATCAGCACGCCGGGACTGCCGTTCTTTCTCCAGTATTCGGAGAAGGGGTCCACCGACGAATAGAGGTTGGTGTAATAGGCGACCACGTCGCTCGCCACGTCCTTGGTGTAGAGCACATCCGGCGGCGCCACGCGCGAATAGCGGATGATCCAGCAGGCATCGTGGTTGATGGCGGCGCCGGCGAGTTCCACCAGTTCCCGGTGGAAGCGGTCCGAGCCGATCACGCGGGCCACCTCGCCCACGCGCGCGAACCATTCCGGGCTGTTCAGACGCACGGCGCTGTAGCGGGCAGGTTTGGCAGCGGGCCGGGGTTGATCGGCGTCGACCATCGCAACATGCCCCAACGGATTCGCCACGCGCGAAATTCTTGTTGCGGCGAATAAAGCCCAAGCTTCGGTGCTTGGCAATTCTGGGGCGCGCGCGAAGGGACCATCATGGGACTCGCTTCAGAAAAATGGGGCCGGCCGAAGCCGGCCCCAAGGGGAAGGGCCGGAGAGCGCGATTGGGACGGAACGCTCTCCGGCGAGCGCCCAGGGGGGAAGCTCCTCGGAGGAAGCCCGGAGAGAACCCTGGGGCACGACGGCCTGAGGTGGCTAAGGTTTCAGGCCGTACGTTCTTCAAGCGGATGGGTGCGCAGGCGCAGCGGGTCGTAGAAGGGCGTCTTCACCACCCGCGCCGCGAACGTGCCGTCGGCACCGCGGACCTCCAGCTCGGTGCCGCAAGCGGACAGCTCCGGCACCACATGGGCGAGGGCGAGGGAGCGCATGAGATAGCGGCTGTAGGCGGTGGAGTTCACCAGCCCCACTTCCTTGCCGTCCCGGAACAGCTTGGCGCCGGGTTCCACGGCGGCGTGGTGGTCGATCTCGACCCCCACCTGCGCCACCCGCTCCTGCCCCTTGCGGCGCACCAGCGCGTCGCGGCCGCGGAAGGCGGGCTTGGACAGGTCCACCGTCCAGCCGAGGCCCACTTCCCACGGGGTGGTGTCGCCCTGTGGCATGTCGTAGGGGAAGAACAGCAGGCCACCCTCCACCCGCACCACGTCGAGGCAGGACCAGGAGACCGGCATGGCTCCGACCGGCTTTCCGGCGGCGAGAATGGCATCCCACAGGGCCACGGCATCGGCCGCCGCGCAGAACACCTCGTAGCCCCGCTCGGCGGAATATCCGCCGCGGGCGATGGACACCGGACGGCCGAACAGCGTCGTGCGCTGGTGCCCGAAATAGGGCAGGGTCTCCAGCGCGAACGGGGTGTTCGGGTTGAGGATGTCGAGCGCCTTCGGCCCCTGCAGGGACATGATGTGGACGTCGTTGTCCTTGGTGAAGGTCACGTCCCGGCCCGCCGCGACGCCGGGCAGGATGTCTTCCAGCGAGCCGCCGCCGTGGGAGATGCGATAGGCATTCGGCCCGTCGCAATAGATCAGCACGTCGTCGATGAGCGAGCCGTTCTCGTCCACCACGCTGGTGAGCGAGGAGGCGCCGGGCGCGATCTTCGAGATGTCCGAGGTGCACATCTCGTTCAGCACGGCGAGCGCTTCCTTGCCCGCCACGTCGATCATGCGCAGCGCGGAGACGTCGAACAGGCCGGCGGCGGTGCGCACCGCGATGACCTCGTCATAGGTGTCGGTGGCGTAGTTCTGCGGCACCGGCATGTCGTTCCAGGAAGCCTCGAAGGCGGTGCCGAGCGCGCGGTGGCGGTCGGACAGCGCGGAGAGGCGCGAGAAGGCGGAAAGTCCCTGTGTCATCCTGCATGTTCCTTGCGGATCAGAGGTGGAAGAAGAGGTCGGAGAGGATCACCACCGCGATGCCGGCGATGAGCGCGAGGTAGGGCAGGATGCCGGCGCGCTTCTGGGTCTTCGTCCCGTCGCCGACCTGCAGGTCCTCGAAGGTCTCGTGCGGGAACTTGCCGCCGTCCTGCACATAGTGCCGGAAGATGAAGACCGGGATGATGAGGGCGGCGGTGATGAGACCCGCCCACAGCGCCACCGGGTTCCACACCTTGGCGCCCGCGCCCATGAAGACCGCATTGGCGAAGGCGAAGACGGTGCCGAGCACGAGGAGGAAGGTGGGGGCCTTGTAGGGCCGCGCCACATGCCCGGAATCGATGCGGTGGATCCAGCCCGAGTTGAGGTTCAGGAAGTTGAAGATGATGTAGCCGACATTGGCGACCGCCAGCACGAAGAAGAAGCTGGTGGCATCGGCGCAGGCGATGGCGAGCAGCACGAGGTTGAACCACAGGTCCGTCCACATGGCCCGCGTGGGCGCGCCGTGCTCGTTCACATGGCCGAGGAAGCGCGGCAGCCAGCCGTCCACGGCGCCCTGGTAGAGGGTGCGCGAGGAGCCCGCCATGGCCGTCATGATGGACAGCATCAGCGCGAGGATCATGAGCATCACGAGGGCGCTCTCGACGATCTTGCCGCCGCCCACCATGTGCGCCAGCGCCTGGGCGACGCCCGAGCCGTCCACGATGGCCGGGTCCAGCATTCCGGTCAGTCCCAGCGCGCCCTGGAATGTGAAGGGCACGAGGATGAACAGCGCGAGGCACAGGAGGCCCGAGTAGAAGATGGCCTTGAAGGTGTCCTTCTCGGGATTGCGGAACTCGCTGGTGTAGCAGACGGCGGTCTCGAAGCCGTAGGTGGACCAGGCGGCGATGAACAGGCCGCCGAGCACCAGCGTCCAGCCCGGGATGTTCCAGCTGCCGGGATCGGCCGCGCCGGCTGCGGCGAGCGGCACCAGCGGCGAGAAATTCCCCCAGTCCACCTTGCCGGTGAGGATCGGCACAAGGCCGACGATGATCATGGGAATGATGACCGAGAGGCCGATCCACTTCTGCACGCTGGCGGTGCCCATGATGCCCCGGTGCTGGATGGCGAACACCACCAGCATCAGCGTTGCGCCCACGAAGAAGGAGGCATTCAGCGAGAAGGAGACGGGGCCGATGGCGTGGGAGAACAGCGTCCAGTCACGCACCGCCGGCGTCAGCGCCGCAACGGCCGCCGCGGCCTTCTCGGCATCGGTGCCGGTGAGGGTCGTGGCATGGGCGGCGATCCACTGCGCCACCTCCGCGCTGTTCACCGCCGGGATGGGGGCGAAGGCGTTGAGGATGTAGGCGGCGGCGATGGTGCAGCCGAGCGAGAGCACCGGGCTCCAGGCGAACCAGTTGCACCACACCGAGAGTGGCGCCACCAGCTTCACGTAGCGCACCCAGGCGGCCGCGCCATAGATGGAGGCGCCGCCCGACTTGTTCGGGAACAGGCCGGCGATCTCGGCATAGATGAAGGACTGGATGAAGCCCATGCCGATGGAGATGGCCCAGACGAGGAAGGAGAGCGTGCCGGTGGTGCCGGCGATGCCGCCGATGGAGAAGAGCACGAGCGCGGGCACGCCGCTCGCCACCCAGAAGGCTCCGGTCCAGCTGATGGAGCGGTGCAGTTTCCCGTCACCCTCCGTTGTCGCGTGAATGTTGGTTATCGTCGTCACGGTGTCCTCCCTTGCCCGGTGCTTCGGGGCGACGGCATGCGTGCCCGGCCCGGATGGTGTCTGTCGTCACCCTTGCGGCGCTTCCGACGAAATCGGAGGTCGCTCTTCTTGCCTCTGGACGCGATCGTCATGGCCGGATGCCGGGACCGATTTGGCGCTCGGTCCCGGCCCGGATTTTCAGCTGTGCTCTACTGGATGCCCTTCTGCTTCCTCAGCTCCTCGGCGATCTCCAGCATGTCGCCGACTATGCCGTAGCGGGCGATGGTGAAGATGGAGGCCTCGGGGTCCTTGTTGATCGCCACGATGTTCTCCACGTGCTTCATGCCCCACTGGTGCTGCACCGAGCCGGAGATGCCCATGGCGATGTAGAGGTTGCACTTGGCCGCCAGCTGGCCGGACTGGCCCACCTGACGCGCCTTGGGCAGCCAGCCGTTGTCGGCGATGGGCCGCGAGCAGCCGAGCGTCGCGCCGAGGCCCTCCGCCAGCTCCAGGAACTGCGCCACGTTCGCCTCGTCCCCGACCCCGCGGCCGATGGAGAGGATGAAGGGCGAGCCGGGGATGTCGATGCCACCAGAAGCCGGCGGATCGCGCCAGTCGAGATGCTTGCTGCGTGCCGCGCCCGCACCCGCGTCGAGGGCGGAAACGGTGGGGCTGGCCGCCGCCGTCTCCGGCGCGAAGGCACCGCCGCGCAGGGTGAGGAGAACGCCGGAGCGGCCGGGAAAGTCGATCTCCACGAAGACCTTCTCGTTGTAGCCGGCGCGCGTCGCCACCACCTGTCCGTCCTCGACCGCGACACCGAACACGTCGGTGGCAAAGCCGAGGCCCTCGCCGATGGCGACGGCGGGGGCGAGGGAGAAGCTGTCGACGCTGTGCGGCATCAGCACCAGCGATGGTGAGCGCTGGGCGATGACGGCGCGCAGCACCGCCTCGTAGACGTGCGGCTCGTAGGTCGCCGCGTCGGGACGGGCGACGGTGATGACCTCGTCCACCGCACCGACGCTGACGGCCGCCACCAGGGGGGCGGGATCGGCCGCGATGACGAGGACCGTGACGGGACCGCCGAGGGCCGCCTTGAGCGTGCCGGCGGCGCCGATGGCCTCCAGCGTGGCGTCGCGCAGGGTGCCGCGCCGGTGCTCGGCCAGGATGAGAATTCCGGACATCAGCCGTTCACCTCCGAAATGATCTCCAGGAGACGGGCCACCTGCTGGGAAGGCGTACCCGCAATGATCTCGCCGCGCCCGCGCTCGGGCACGAACACGCGCCGCACCCGGCTGAGCGCGCCGGCGCCGCCGATCTCGGCGTCGGCAAGGCCGACGTCGTGGGGCGTCAGGCACTCGATGGGCTTGGCGTTGGCCTGCTTGATGGAGCGCAGGGAGGCGTAGCGCGGCGTGTTGATGCCGAGCTGGATGGTGAGCACCGCGGGCGTCTCCACCTCGATGCGCTCCACCAGGCCGCCTTCCAGTTCCCGCTCCACCTGCGCGGTGGCGGCACCGGGGGTGAAGTCGAGCTTCGAGACCACCGCCGTGCGCGCCCAGCCGAGCAGCGCAGCGACCGACATGCCGGTCTGAGCGTTGCCCTGGTCGGCGGATTGCGCGCCGCACAGCACGAGGCCGGGCTCCTCGTTCTCCGCCACCTTGGCGATGACGCGGGCGATGGCCACGCGGTCCGCCTCTTCGAGCCCCGCATCGTCCACGCGGATGGCGCGGTCGGCCCCCTTGGCGAGGGCCTTGCGCAGCACGTCGTCGGCATCGTCGGGGCCGATGGTCAGAACCACCACCTCGACCGAGCCCTCGGGCGCGGCTTCCTTGATCTGGACCGCTGCTTCCAGCGCGTACTCGTCGAATTCGTTGAGGTCGAACTCGCAGAAATCCGGGTCGACATCGCGACCATCGTCGTTGAGCTCGAACTCGTCATCGAGCGAGGCGACGCGTTTCACCGGCACGAGTATTTTCATGGGTGCCCTCACGGCTGTGGGAAGGTTTCGAGGTGCCTGCGTGCGGCGCGCCCTGCGGCCGCGGCGTGGGTGACGGCGCGCTTGCCCACCGCGAAGCGCACCTGCGGCGCGTCGTCGTCGGCTGAGCCCCAGGCATCCGCCACCGGAAGGTTCGGATGGCGGACGGCAAAAGCGCGGTTGAGGGGATAGGGATCGTCCAGCAGCAGGCGCAGGGCCGTTGCCGGGGCATCGGGATTGAGCGCGACGGCACGGCGCACGTCCGCCTGCCCGTGGCGGGTGAGGCGGCGGAGCGCGGCGTCCCGCGCCTGCGGGTTGCGGGCGACTGCGGAGGCGACATCCACCGCGTCTTCCTGTTCGAGCGCGCGCAGGGCCTCGACCGGAAGATCGGGGCGGCAGGCCACGGCGGCGCGCACCCATTCGTCGCCATCGCGGGCGAGGGTCGCGAGCACGTCGGCCGGGCAGGCCGGATTGCGGCCGGCGGCATGGCGCACCCGCGCCTCGGCATCGCCGCCCAGCTGCTGGATGAGGCCGGCGGGGAGCGCCGGATTGCGGGCGAGCCAGACCCGCACCCACACGTCGCCGTCGCGGGAGAGGGCTTCCGCCAGATCCTCCGGCAAGGCCACATGGCGGGCCTGGGCGCGGCGCACCCGCACGTCGCCGTCATCGGTCAAAGCCGGTTCCTGGCCCTCCGCATGAAGGCGCAGGGCCTCCGCGCGGACGGCCGGATCGGGATCACCCATCAGCGCCTGACGCAGGCTCGGCGGCAGCACGGGATTGGAGGCCGCCCGGCGGCGGATGGCGGCATCGGCATCGACGCACGCATCGGCCACCTGCGTGAGCGGGCAATGGGGGTGGGCCACCGCCTCGGCGCGCACCACGGCATCGCCGCCCGCGAGCAAAGTGCGCAGCAGATCCGCATCCGCCTGCGGGTGGCGGGCGAGGGCGGCGCGCTCCGCGGCATCCGCGTGGTCCAGCAGGGCATGGAGGGCGACGGCCGGTGTTCCGGCATTGCGCAGCAGCGCGGCGCGCACGGCGGCGTCCGCATGCATGGCGAGGCCGATGAGCGCCACGGCCGGCGTGTGAGCATGGGCGGCCAGCGCCTTGCGGGTCTCCGCATCGTCCATCTGCCGCGCCAGGCGCAGCAGCGTCGCGCCTGAGGTGGCCGGGTTGCGCACGATGCGCTGGAGGATGGCGGGCCGGTCCTCGCCGGCGAGGAGGGCGAGGAAGGCCGGCGGCGCGAAGGGCAGCGCGGCAAACACCAGCTTCAGGCGCGCATTGGAGAGCAGCAGCCGCGCCAGCGCCGCCTGCGCCCACTCCGCGCCCTCCGCCCCGTAGGCCGGCAGCGCCAGATAGGCGTCGCCCCGGGCGATGAGCGCTCCCGTCAAGGCGGCCATGTTGGCTGGCGCGCGCATCGCTCAGCCGACCTCGGCGTGGGCGGGGAGGACGGCAGGCTCCTCGGGCTCCAGCGCCTCGGCGAGCAGCTCGGTCAGCTCCAATACCCGGAAGTTGCGCTCGTTGCCGGTGGTCTTCACCGCGTCCTCGAGCATGGTCATGCACTTGGGGCAGTTGACCACCAGAGCATCGAGGCCATGGATCTCGGCGGCTTCCCGCGCGCGGATCTCGCCCACCTTGGTGGTGCCGGGCGGATCGGGCACCCACACCCGGCCGCCGCCACCGCCGCAGCAGAAGGAATTGTCGCGGCTCTTGCCCATCTCCACCAGCTTCACGCCGGTGGCCGCGAGCAGCTCGCGCGGGGCGTCATAGCCCTTGTTGAGGCGGCCTAGGTGGCAGGGGTCGTGATAGGTGACGGTGAAGTCGAGTTTCCGCGCGGGGGTGATGCGCCCGTCCGCCATCAGCTCCTTCAGGAAGGCGCTGGCGTGGCTCACGTCATAGGTGCCGCCGAGGTCGGGATACTCGTTCTTCAGCGTGTTGAAGGAGTGCGGATCGGTGGTGACGATGCGGTTGAAGCTGCAATCGCCGAGCGTCGAGATGTTGCCTTCCGCGAGCTGCTGGAACAGGCCCTCCTCGCCCACACGCCGCACGTCGTTGCCGGCCGTGGTCTCGCCCTCGTAGAGGATGCCGAAGTCGATGCCCGCGGAGTGGAGAATGCGGGCGAAGGCGCGGCTGACCTTCTGGTTGCGCGGGTCGAAGCTCGCATAGTCGCCCACGAACCAGAGCACATCCACGGGCTCCTTGCGCGCGTCCTTGATCTTGAACGGCAGATCCTTGGTCCAGTTGGGGCGCTTGCGGCGGCTTTCGTTGAAACAGTTGCCGGTCTTGTTCACCGCCCCGAGGGTGCGCTGGAGGGCCGGGTCCATCTCGCCTTCGTCCACCAGGGTGCGCCGGAGCATGTTGATGAGCGGCACGTGCTCCACCCCCACCGGGCAGATCTCCGTGCAGGCGCCGCACTGGCGGCAGGACCACAGGGTCTCCGGCCGGTATTCGCCGGTGGCGAGGCCGATGAGGGGCGCGGCGCAGCCGGCGGCGCGGGGCTTGGGCAGCACCTCGCCGAGATGGGTGTTGGCCTGCTCGCGCAGTGTCAGCACCACGTCGCGCGGGGAGAGCGGATAGCCGGCGGCGCGCGCCGGGCAGGCCTCGTGGCAGCGGCCGCACTTGGTGCAGGCGTCCGCCTGGACGAGATAGCGGCTCGCAACGTCGCCCAGCTCGCGATAGCCGATGCGGTCGGCATCGAGATCGCCCAGCGGCAGGTGGCGGATGGCCTCGGGATTGCGCAGCAGCCACGAGGCGGCGGCGGTGAAGATGTGCTTCGCCTTGGTGTAGGGAATGAGCGCGATGAAAGTGAGCGCCAGCACGCCGTGCAGCCACCACAGCCCCATGCGCAGCGCACCCGCGCCGGCGCTGGTGAAGCCCACCGCCTTCAGGCCAGCGGCGATGGACGCGCCCACCGGGGCCCACCAGCGCGTGTCCCACACCGCCGGATCATTCTGGAGCCACACCATGCGGGCGCCGGAGAGCAGGAAGCCGGTGATGCCGATGAGCAGCAGGGTCCAGAGAAACGCCCAGTCCTCGATGCGGTAGCGCTCGCGGGAGAAGTCGGCGTCCTGCGGCGTGCGGTCGGGCCGGGCATAATCGAGCTTCGGCGGCTTCAGCCAGCCGCGCCGCCACATCATGTAGAGGAGGCCGCAGATGAAGCCGGTGCCGGCGAGCGTCATCGTGAGCTTGAACAGCAAATAGAAGTGGCCGTGCCAGAATTCGAGGCCGATCAGCGGGCCGAGAATGTCTTCCTGCAGCGTGATAGTGGCGGTGCCGATGAACAGCAGCGTGAAGCCGTAGAAGATGAAAGCATGGAGCCGCCCGGCGGTGGTGTCGCGCCGGCGCAGCGTGCGATGGGAGGCGATGGTCTTCGCCGTGTCGAGCAGCCTGCGGCCGATGTCGCCCCAGGCGAGGCGCGTCCCCCGGCGTCCGGCGCGATACTTGTGCACCTGGGCGTAGACGCCCCAGGCGAACGCCGCCATGCAGCCGATGGCATAGACATAGAAGATCGCGAGCATCCAGGGCGAAAAATCCTGGAACAGGATGCGCGTGACCTTGGATGGATCGATGCCGCTCGGAATCATGTGCTGCTCGCCCTCTGATTTTTTTCTTGGCTGTGCTCATGCGAATGCCCGTGCCGGCCGAGGGATTGGACCCCGACGACGGCGGGCATGCGGGGCGCGTGATCTGCCGCGCCCCGCCCGCTCTGACCAGGACGAGGGGAACTAGCCCTGGTAGCGGATCTCGTAGGAGCCGCCCGGCTGGTAGGGCGAGCCGTAGACGGCAGCTTCGCGCCGGTAGGGCTTGGGCTCCTGCGGGTTCGCCTCTTCGATCTCGCGGGCAAGACGCTGCCCGTCGAAGGTGGCATCGGCGATGAGCTTGGGCGCCCAGGCGTCGCCGATCACGTACACGCCCTTGATGCCGCGGGCGTCCCACTCGCCGGAGCGCGCCTTGAGGGCCCGGAACAGGGCATCCTCGGAGCGGCGGGCGGTGACCAGCACGAGGGTGTCGTATTCGTGCCAGGCGTGGGTGGTGTTGGCACTGCGCGGCATCTTGCCGGGGCCGGTATAGACGCGCTTATGCCCGTCGCCCCAGAGGTTGTAGAGCTCGATCCGCCCGTCTTCCACGCGGCTCGCCCAGGTGCTGGAAAGCACGTTGATGTGCAGCTCATGCAGCATGCGGTGCATGTTCGGCGCTTCAAGCGTGAAGTGCATGTAGCGACCGAGTTCCACGCCCGACGCCACCGTCACCTGATGCCCTGCCTCCGCCAGCTTCTGCGCGAGGCTCGGCGCCATGTAGTAGGGGTCGGCATTGAGGATCATCACCCGCTTGCCGATGGGCTTGGTGCCGAGGATGACGTCTTCCGGCGTCAGCACATTGGCGCGCGGCGTGCCTTCCAGGCCCGGGATGGGCGCGTGGGTGAGGCAGTTGGTGCCGTCCGTGACCCAGTGGGCGCCGGTGGCGATCACCACCTTGTCGGCGCCGTAGGAGAGCACGTCCTCCACCGAGAGCTTCTTGCCGCCGAGGGCGATCTGGCTGTCGCGGTTGCGCTTCACCAGCTTGCCGAGCTGCACCTCGCGATAGTCGCGGTGATAGCTCCACTCGCCGAGGCCCGGCAGGGTGGCCACCTCGTTCACATAGCCACCGACCTTCTCGGCGCTGTCCACGAGATGGACCACATAGCCGCGCTCCATGAGCACGCGGGCGCACTCGGAGCCGGAGGGGCCGGCGCCCACCACCAGGATGGCATCGTCCGAGCCCTTCTTGGGGAAGCGCTCGGGATGCCAGCCGCGGCGGAATTCCTCGCCGGCGGTGGCGTTCTGGGTGCAGATCATGGGCGGGCCGCCGATCTCCCAGCGGGAGATGCAGACGTTGCAGCCGATGCAGGTGCGGATGTCGTCGAGACGGCCGTCGCGGATCTTCTCCGGCAGGAAGGGATCGGCGATGGAGGGGCGGGCGGCGCCGATGACGTCCAGCTCGCCGTTGCGGATGACCTCGACCATCTTCTCCGGATCGGTGAAGCGGCCGACGCCCAGCACGACCTTCTTCGAGGCCTGCTTCACGAACTTCTGCCAGGAAAGCTGGTGGCCCTGACGGTAGAAGCGGGAGGGACCGGCATCCTCGCCCCACTCGGCGATGTCGCCCACGTTCACGTCCCACAGGTCGACGAGGTCGTCGGCCAGCTCGACGAACTTGAGGCCGTCGCGCTCCACCTCGATGCCGTCCTCGCCGATCAGCGTATCGACGGCGAAGCGGGTGGCGATGGCGCATTCGGAGCCCACCGCCGCCTTCATCTGCTCCAGGGTCTCGACCCAGAAGCGGGCGCGGTTTTCGAAGCTGCCGCCGTACTTGTCGGTGCGCTTGTTGTAATACTTGGAGAGGAACTGCAGCGGCAGGTAGGAGTGCGCGCCGTAGCAATAGATAATGTCGAAGCCGGCATCGCGGGCGCGGCGGGCCGCCTCCACGTAGAAGCCCTGCACGCGACGGATGTCGTCGTAGTCCATCTCGTGGCAGTAGGTGAGGGATTCGAACTCGGAGGCGTACTGGCTCGGGCCGCGCGCGGTCTGGCGCGTCTCCATGCACGGGGCGTGGGCGCCGCCGTACCACAGCTCGACGCCCGCGAGCGCGCCGTATTTATGGATTTCCGAGGTCATCGCGGCGAGGTTGCGCACGTCGCCCTCGTCCCAGATGCGGGCGGAGACGCGGTGCGTATCGTCCGATTCCGGGTGGATGGAGCAGTATTCCGTGTTGAGGGCCGCCCAGCCGCCTTCGGCCTTGATGGAGCGGTGCGCGGCCTGGAAGCCGGGCTTGTCGGAACCGGCGCCGATGCAGTGCGGCACCTGGTAGAAGCGGTTCCGAAGGGTTTTCGGCCCGATCTTGATGGGCTCGAAAAGAATATCGTATTTGCTGACACCCAGCGTTTCGTGCGTCATCTCAACTCCCCGTAAATAATCCGGAAGGCAGGCGTGTGACGACCGGATCTCTTCGCCGAAAAAGACAAACAGAAGGCTCTGCGCGCACGGATGCGCACATCAAGACTGTCGCTTCTCGATGAAGAGCTTGCTTGTCTGTTCCCGGTCGTTTTCTTATTGGGATAACTCTAACGCGCCGGGCCATGTCTCCGGCAATAGTGCCAAATGGCACTATCGTGACATGCGGCACTGCAAAATCCGGCGGGTCTGCTATAGGGCGGCCGGGCTGACGTTAGGGGATATCGGGTGTCGGGCGCGCGGGCGCGAGCCGAAACCCGGCCTCTGCCAAGGGTTCCGCGCTGCGGCTTTCATTCGTCGGGTGGCTCTGGGGGCGGCGCGCGCGGCCGTCAGGTGAAGAGCGTGAGCACGCCGGTGTAGCCATAGAGGTGGTGACGGGCGATTTCGCCATCGGCGAAGAAGCCGACGAGCGGCACCGGGCCGAGGGCCTCGCGCACCATGGCGAACTCCGCGCAGGGCGCACCGAAATGCGGGCCTCCGCGGCCGGAGCAGCTCACATAGAGCGCGCCGCGGGCGCCGCCGGCGGCTTCGGCCTGCGCCTTCACCTCGGCGACGATGCGCAGGAGATCGTGGCGCGCAGCCTCCGCGTTGCGCTTGCAGAAGGCGAGCCTGGTGCCGGCCTCCAGCTGCTCCGCCACCACCAGCACGCCGGCCTTGCGGCCGACGCCCAAGAGGTGGCGGACCTGCGTGTCGGTGCCGAAGCGACCCGGCGCGGAGCTTGTATCCTCGCCCGGCGCGATCAGCCCGGCCAGCGTCTGGCCGAGTTCGAGGCGCAGCTGCTCGTCCGGGATGTCGGCGGGCAGGCCGAGGTCCTCCATCGCGCAGTCGAGGGCGCGGCCGCCATCGAGGGTGACGAGGTAATTGGCTTCGGCGCGGTCGATGGTCCGTTTGGGGCCGATGGGCTGGCAACCCTGGGTGACGCGGGACAGCACCGGCACCTCAGGCCCGAAGGCGACGCCCGACACCCCGCCGAGCATCACGTCGTCGGCGAACAGAAGAGGCTGGTTGCGGGCGGAGGACAGGCCGCCGAACAGGTAGCCGGTGAGGGTCTGCCCGGCCAGGGACTTGAGCCGCTCGGGCAGGTCCGGCGTGCCGCCATCGGCATGGACGAGGGCGGTGAAGGGCTCGAACCCGTCCGCTCCGAGCGGTTCCAGATCGGAGAAGACGCGGAAGCCGTCGGGCGGAATGTCGGCCAGCATGAGCGCCATGCCGGGCGCGTCGAAATATTCCACATCGTCCGCCGCCACCCCGACGCCGATGGTGCCGACCCAGCGCACCGACGGCAGGCCCGCCTTCAGGGCCTCCATGATGTTTCCGGCGGCGCCGGTGTAGCGGTCGGAGAGATAGCACCAGCCGAGCGTCGGCGGCGGCTTGTCCGCCAGTTGAGCGTGCAGCTGGCTCCAGCAGGAGCCAAGGGCGGCCTGCCAGTCGGTATTGCCGGCGTGGGCGAAGGAGAACTGGCTCATGGGCGGGTTTCCGCGCAATGCGTCCGGATGCGGACACGGAACTGAGGATCGTGCGCCGAACGAAGCAATCGGCGTGCCGTGCCGTCCCGCTCAGACCACGGGGGAGCGCATCCCGTCGCCGAGCACCGCCTGCACGTCGGTCAGGATGCGACGGAATTCCGCGTCCACCCGCCGCTCGAAGGCGAAGGCGGCATCGGCCTCGAGGCCGGCGTCCTCGTGGGAATCGTGGAAGGTCAGCGTCTGGCTGACGGCCTCCATAAGGGCGAGGCGGAGGGTTTCGTCCCCAGCCATCAGCTGCAGAGCCAGCACCAGCAGCTTGCGGTGGGCCGCCGTGGCGATGTCCAGTTCCAGCGGCGTTCGCGCCGGCAGGCCGTCCAAAGCCGCCGGGTGCGTGCTCTCTTCATGGGCCATGGCCGTCCTCCGCTCGCTCGGCCCCCTTCGGGCAACACGCAGGGCGGGGGCGAGGTTCCGCGATCAGCGCGGGCCGAGCGTCACCGCCAGCGCGGTCATGTCGTCAAACTGGGGGGCCGTGTCGGCCCAGCGGGTCGCGGTGTCGAGCAGGCCGGTGATGAAGGTCGCAGCCGGAAGATCGGGCGCTGCCGCAAGGGCGGCCTGCGCGGCGGCTTCGAGCCGGGCCTCGCCGAATGCTTCTTCCGCCGGGTTGAACGCGTCGGTGAGGCCGTCCGAGAACAGGAACAGGCGATCCCCGGGGGCGAGGGACACGGTCGCGGCACGGGTGCGGGCACCCTCCATCATGGCAAGGGCAGGGCCGGTGGCGGCGGGCCGCTCCAGCCCACCGTCGGCGCGCAGGATCATGCAGTCCGTATGGCCGCAATTGCAGTAGGTGAGGAGGCCCGTGTCGAGGTCGATGACACCGCAGAACAGGGTGACGAACATGTCCTCGCCATTGGTGGCGCAGAGCAGCTCGTTCACCCGCGCCACCGCGACGGCAAGGTCCGGCTCGCTCCGCAGGACCATGCGCAGCGCGGTCTGGGTGGCGCTCATGAACAAAGCGGCGGGGGTGCCCTTGCCGGCGACATCGCCCAGCGTCACCACCAGCCGGCGGCCATCAATGAGGAAATAATCGTAGAAATCGCCCCCCACGTCCTTCGCCGGACGCATGGCGGCGAAAATGTCCGCCTGTCCGGCCAGCGTCTCCGCCGGCAGGGGCGGGGGCAGCATGGCGCGCTGGATGGCGGCGGCGTTGGCCATCTCCCGCCGCTCGGCCGCCCGGCTCATGATCGCCTCGGCGAGACGGCGGAAGGAGTGGGAGAAATCCACCATCTCCGGCAGCGGATTGCGCAGGTCGTCGAGCAAAGCGAGGTCGAAGTTGCGCCGTTCCAGCGCATTCAGGGCGTTGGCGTAGAAGCCGAAGACCTGGTTGAAGGTCTCGAAGCGGCGGCCGAACTGGCGCATGACGGCGGAGAGGAGATCGGGATGCACCCGCCCCGCCGCCTCCAGCGCCTCGGCGGACAGCCGTACCGCGCGGATGGGGGTGAGGGCATCCACATGGGCGGTGCGGGCGACGCCGGTGAAGGCGGCGATCTCGCCGATCACCGCCGGCGCCTGCAATTGGGCGAGCTGGACGTGCTCGTAGGGCGTGTCGATGGTGACGACCGCCGTGCCCTCGAACACCAGCAGGGCGAAGGTCCCGATGTCGCCCCGGCAGAGCAGGCGGGTGCCGGCCGCCACGTCCATCCATTCGCCACCGGCGATGAGGGCGCTGAGCGCCTCCAGCGGAAAGCCGGCGAAATAGGGATGGCGCGCCATCACCTGCGCGGCCGCCAGGGCGGCCGGCGCCGTTCCGCCCGGAACCGTCGGGTCCGGTCTCTGCTGCTGTGATGCTCCTGGTACCATGGTCCGCGTGCGCCCCCCACGATGAACCACTATAGCGCAGCCGGGGCGGGACGCTCTTACCTCAAACGCGGGACGGCGCGGGCGCTACTTGATGTGCAGCTGGGCGATGGCCCGCGACAGCACGGAGAACAGAACGGCGGTGGACCAGCCGAACAGCAGCATGCCGTTGGCCGCCGTCATCGGCCCGAGGATGCGCCAGGGCCGGGCCGGGATGAGGTCGCCATAGCCGAGCGTCGTGAAATTGACGAAGGCGAAATAATAGATGTTGTCGGGCTCGGTGGCACCGGTGAGCGCATAGAGCTGCGCCCACACCATCACCTCCACGAGGTGGAAGACGGTGAGCAGCGTTCCCGAGGCCGCCATGACGACGACGAGTGTCTCGATCTTGCGCCGTCCGCTGAGGTGCTGCGCAGCGATACGCACCATCTTGATGACGACGACGGTACCCAGGGCCTGGATCGCGATGGTGATGATGCTCACCAGAAGGCCCGCAGCGAATGCTCCGTCCATCAACATCCCCATCGCTCTCCGCATCAGGTGGGTGCGCACCCGCCAACCAGCGTGATGGACCCGCGCGGACGTGGCAGCAAGGGGCGCCGAGGCGTTGCGTTCAAGGGCTTTGCGGCGCGGTGCCGGCGCGGTTCCGAGGGGGCCCGGTGACATGGCCGCAGCGCCGGCACATTGATCTTGATCGGTTTGTGTGTATTTTGCGCCGCAAAATACCCCTTTCCCGGCGGGCCCGAACCATTCGGACCCGCGTTTTCGTGCTGGACCCTCCATGAAGCTGCGGAACATCGCCATCATCGCCCACGTCGACCACGGCAAGACCACGCTGGTGGACGAGCTGCTGAAGCAGTCGGGGTCCTACCGCGAGAACCAGCGCGTGGCCGAGCGCGTGATGGATTCCAACGATCTGGAAAAGGAGCGCGGTATCACCATCCTCGCCAAGGCCACCTCGGTGGTCTGGAAGGACACGCGCATCAACATCGTGGACACCCCCGGCCACGCCGACTTCGGCGGCGAGGTGGAGCGTATCCTGAACATGGTGGACGGTGCCATCGTGCTCGTGGACGCTGCGGAAGGCCCCATGCCGCAGACCAAGTTCGTGGTCGGCAAGGCGCTGAAGATCGGCCTCAAGCCCATCGTCGCCATCAACAAGGTGGACCGCTCCGACGCCCGTCCCACCGAAGTCATCAACGAGGTGTTCGACCTGTTCGCGGCGCTCGACGCCACCGACGACCAGCTCGACTTCCCCATCCTCTACGGCTCCGGCCGCAGCGGCTGGATGGCCGACAGCCCGGAAGGTCCCATGGACCAGGGCATGGCGCCCCTGTTCGACCTCGTGCTGAAGCATGTGCCCGAGCCCACCGTGGACGACGGCCCGTTCCGCATGATCGGCACGCTCCTGGAGGCCAACCCCTTCCTCGGCCGCATGATCACCGGCCGCATCACCTCCGGCTCCATCAAGCCGAACCAGGCCATCAAGGTGCTGGCGCAGGACGGCTCGCTGGTCGAGCAGGGCCGCGTCTCCAAGATCCTCGCCTTCCGCGGCATCGAGCGCCAGCCCATCGAGGAAGGCGTGCAGGGCGACATCGTCGCCATCGCCGGCCTCTCCAAGGGCACGGTGGCCGATACCTTCTGCGCGCTCGAAGTGACCGAGGCCATGGCGGCCCAGCCCATCGATCCGCCCACCGTCACCATGTCGTTCATCGTGAACGATTCGCCCCTCGCCGGTACCGAGGGTGACAAGGTGACGAGCCGCGTCATCCGCGACCGCCTGTTCCGCGAGGCGGAAGGCAACGTGGCGCTGAAGATCGAGGAATCCACCGAGAAGGATTCCTTCTTCGTCTCCGGCCGTGGCGAACTGCAGCTTGCGGTGCTGATCGAGACCATGCGCCGCGAGGGCTTCGAGATCGCCGTGTCCCGTCCCCGCGTGGTGTTCCAGAAGGACGAGGCGACGGGCCAGGTGCTGGAGCCCATCGAGGAAGTCCTGATCGACGTGGACGAGGAATATTCCGGCACCGTCGTCCAGAAGATGAGCGAGCGCCGCGCCGAGATGATCGAGATGCGGCCCTCCGGCGGCAACCGCCAGCGCCTCGTCTTCTACGCGCCCACCCGCGGCCTCATCGGCTACCAGTCGGAACTGCTCACCGACACCCGCGGCACGGCCATCATGAACCGGCTGTTCCACGAGTACGCGCCCTACAAGGGCGAGATCGCCGGCCGCACCAACGGCGTGCTCATCGCCAATGCGGCGGGCGAGGCGGTGGCTTACGCTCTGTGGAACCTGGAAGACCGCGGCCCTATGATGATCGAGCCCGGCTGGAAGGTGTATCAGGGCATGCTCATCGGCGTGCACAACCGGGACAACGACCTGGAAGTGAACGTGCTGAAGGGCAAGCAGCTCACCAACATCCGCACCACCTCCAAGGACGAGGCGGTGCGCCTGACCCCGCCCATCCGCATGACGCTGGAGCGGGCGCTGGCGTGGATCCAGGACGACGAACTGGTGGAGGTGACGCCCAAGTCCATCCGCCTGCGCAAGCGCCTGCTGGACCCCAACGACCGCAAGCGCGAGGAGCGCAAGAAGGAAACCGAGCTGGCCTGAGGGCCACCCGCCTTCGGATATTGAAAAGGGCAGCGGTTCCGGCCGCTGCCCTTTTTGTTTGGGGGAATCTCTCTCGCGCCCCGGACGCATGCAGCGCCAGCGGAATGCGAGCCGGGACCCAGCGCAACGGACCGCCGAAGGCGCTTCCAAACCCGGGCGCCCTCAGGTCTGGCCCCGCTGCGCGGGGATTCTTGCGCTGGACCCCGGATCAGCGCTCCGGCGGTGCCGTCGCTTGTCCGGGGAGCGGTGAGCCTGCGCCGTGCGCCGCCACCGGCCCTATCCCTGCGCCACCTCCACCACCCGCTCCGCGATGGCGAGGCAGCTCGTCAGCCCCGGCGATTCGATGCCGAACAGGTTCACCAGCCCCGGCACGCCGTGCACCGCCGGCCCCTGGATGACGAAATCGGGCGCCCGCCCGTCCACGCCGGGGATCTTCGGCCGGATGCCGGAATAGCCCGGCGCCAGATCCTCCTCCCGCACATCCGGCCAGTAGCGGCGGATGGAGGCCATCATGGTGGTCTTGCGGGCGGGATCGACCTCGTAGCGCCGCTCGCTCACCCATTCCACATCCGGCCCGAAGCGCCCCTGCCCGCCGAGATCGAGGGTGAGGTGGGTGCCGAGCCCTCCCGCCTCCGGCACCGGATAGATCAGGCGCGAGAAGGGCACCTTCCGGAGGCAGGTGAAGTAATTGCCCTTGGCCATGGTCTCCTGCGGCACCAAGTGAGCGGGCATGCCGGAGATGGCGCGGGCCAGCGCGGGGGCATCGAGCCCGGCGGAATTCACGAACAGGCGGCAGGCGAGCGTCATAGGCTCCGGCCCGCCGGTGGTGAGCACGACGCCGTCCGCCCCCGCCTTAGCGGCAACGATGGGGGAGGAGAGGGCGAGCATCCCGCCGGCCGCCTCCATGTCGCCCAGCAGCGCCAGCATGAGGCCGTGGGAATCCACGATGCCGGTGGAGGGCGAATGCAGCGCCGCATGGGCCGAGAGGGCCGGCTCCAGCGCCCGCGCTTCCGCGCCGCTCAACATCCTGAGGTCATCGACGCCGTTGGCCGCCCCGGTCCTCGCCAGCTTTTCCAGATAGGCGACTTCCTCCGGCGCGGCGGCGACGATGAGCTTGCCAATGCGCCTGTGCCCCACCCCGTGGCTTTCGCAGAAGGCATAGAGCAGCGCCCGTCCGCGCACGCACAGCTCGGCCTTCAGGCTTAAGGGCTCATAATAGATGCCGGCATGGATCACCTCGGAATTGCGCGAGGAGGTGCCGGTGCCGATGGCGTCCGCCGCCTCCACCAGCACCACTTCCCGGCCTGCCAGCGCCAATGCGCGGGCGATGGCGAGGCCCACCACGCCTGCGCCGGCGACGATGCACTCCACCTGATCCATGCCGCTCTTCCCGTGATCCGCGACCGGTACCATAGCGCAGGCCGGGCCTGCGGGGAGCGGCTTCCTGGAAGTGCTCCAGCCAGCAACTAGTTGCTATCGGCCGGAGGGCCCGCGAGGTCCAATCGGGGCCATGATGACGTCCGCCCCCGCACCCCTCCCCCTTGAAGTCGAGGAAATCCGCCTCGATCGGGACCGGCGCCGCCTGACCCTCGCCTATGGCGGGACGCGGGCGGAATTCTCCGCCGAGCGCCTGCGCTCCGCCTGCCGCTGCGCCGCCTGCACGGCGGACCGCGCCCGCGACCGCTTTCCCTCAGCCTTCCCCGGCGTGGCGCTCACCGGCGTGGAGCCGTTCGGCGCGCACGGCCTGAACCTCAGCTTTTCCGACGGCCACAAGCGCGGGGTCTATCCCTTCGCCTATCTCGCGGCGCTGGCCGCCGAGGCCGCCAACGACCTTCCGGAGATGAACCCATGAGCGCGTTCGACAGCGAGATGAAGACCGAGATCGTCGAGACCGACATCCTCGTCATCGGCGGCGGCACCGGCGGCCCGATGGCGGCCATCAAGGCCAAGGAGAAGAATCCCGGCCTCAAGGTGGTCCTCATGGAGAAGGCCAATGTGAAGCGCTCCGGCGCTGTCTCCATGGGCATGGACGGGCTGAACAACGCCGTCATCCCCGGCTACGCCACCCCCGAGCAGTATGTGAAGGAGATCACCGTCGCCAACGACGGCATCGTCCACCAGAAGGCGGTGATGGCCTACGCGACCGGTTCCTACCCGATGATCCAGTATCTGGATTCCATCGGCGTGAAGTTCGAGAAGGACGGCTCCGGCGAATACAATGTGCGCAAGGTGCACCACATGGGCACCTATGTGCTGCCCATGCCGGAAGGCCACCACGTCAAGAAGGCGCTCTATCGCCAGCTGCGCAAGCACCAGGTGCTGGTGACCAACCGCTACATGGCCACCCGCCTCCTCACCGGCACGGACGGCCGCATCGCCGGCGCCATCGGGGTGAACACCCGTACCGGCGAGTTCCTGGTGATCCGCGCCAAGGCGGTGGTGCTGGCCTGCGGCGCCGCCGGCCGCCTCGGCCTGCCGGCCTCCGGCTATCTCTTCGGCACCTATGAGAACCCGGCGAACTGCGGCGACGGCTACGCCATGGCCTACCATGCGGGTGCCGGCCTCGCGAACCTCGAGTGCTACCAGATCAACCCGCTCATCAAGGACTACAACGGCCCGGCCTGCGCCTACGTCACCGGCCCGTTCGGCGGCTATACCGCCAACAACAAGGGCGAGCGCTTCATCGAGTGCGACTACTGGTCGGGCCAGATGATGAAGGAATTCTACGGCGAGCTGCTCAGCGGCAACGGTCCGGTCTTCCTCAACATGACCCACCTCGCCGAGGAGACCATCTCCGAGATCGAGACCATCCTCCATTCCAATGAACGGCCCTCGCGCGGCCGGTTCCACGAGAACCGCGGCACGAACTACCGCGAGAAGATGGTGGAGATGCACATCTCCGAAATCGGCTTCTGCTCCGGCCACTCGGCCTCGGGCGTGTGGGTGGACGAGAATGCCCGCACCACCGTGCCGGGCCTCTATGCCGCCGGCGACATGGCGAGCGTGCCGCACAATTACATGCTCGGCGCCTTTGTGAACGGCGGCATCGCCGGTGAGGATGCGGCCGACTATTGCGCCTCCACCGATCTGCCCGCCTATGACGCCGCCGATATCGCCCGCGAGCAGGCCCGCGTGATGGCCCCGACCCGTCGCGACGACGGCCTCACCCCGTTCGAGATGGAGTACAAGGCCCGCCGCCTCGTGAACGATTATCTCCAGCCGCCGAAGGTGACGGCCAAGTACAAGATCGGCCAGGCCCGCCTCGCCGAGGTGCGCGACGATCTTTCGGCGCTGTGCGTCAAGGATCCACATGAATTGATGCGGGCGCTGGAGCTGCAATCCATCCTCGATTGCGCCGACATGGCCGCCGCCGCCTCGCTGTACCGCACCGAGAGCCGCTGGGGTCTCTATCACTGGCGCGTCGACCACCCGGCCACCGACAACGAGAACTGGTTCTGCCACACCCTCCTCTACAAGGACGAGATGGGCCGCATGGCGCACAAGAAGCGCGCGGTGGACCCCTATGTCGTCGAGATCGATGAGGACGAGATGGGCGCCTACCACCAGCTGCGCACCCCGGCCATCGCCGCCGAGTGAGCCTCACACCCCGAATTCCGGAGCTGCCCCATGCCTTTCGCCAACCACACCACCTCCGTGCCCGTGACCGTCGATGACGACAAGTGCATCGCCGAGAAGGGCTGCCGCGTCTGCATCGACGTGTGCCCCCTCGACGTGCTCGCCATCAACCCGGCCTCCGGCAAGGCGCACATGAAGTATGACGAGTGCTGGTACTGCATGCCGTGCGAGGTGGATTGCCCCACCGGCGCGGTGAAGGTCGAAATCCCCTATTTGCTGCGGTGAGCGCCATGGCCATCTTCGACGATTTCGACGACGATCTCGACGCCGTGACGGATCGCGCCCGCGATCCCGATGCCGGCATCCGCCGCGTGGCCATGCTGGGCCTCGCGGAGAGCGTGGACCCGGGCGCGGTGGACCTGCTGCTGGCCGGCCTGAAGGACGCCGATGCCGGCGTGCGGGAAGCCGCCGCCAAGTCCCTGGACGAGCATTCCGGCCTGCCGGCCGCCCTCGGCCTCATCGATGCGCTGGACGACGCGGAGGAAGCGGTGCGCCTCGCTGCTGCCGAGAGCCTCGCCGACAAGAAGGAGCCGGCCTCCGCCCCCCGCCTCATCGAGCGGGCGCAGGAGACGGGTGGCCCCCTGAGCGCGTTCGTCCGCACGTCGGCGCTCCGGGCGCTGCGCGACATGCAGGATGCCTCGGCCATGCCGGTGGCCCTCGGCGCGCTCACCGATCCCGACATGGCGGTTCGGCGCGAGGCGCTGGGCGTGCTTGGCTATCTCAAGGCGGATGCCGCGCTCCCCGCGCTGCTGCTGGCGGCCACCGATCCCGAGCCGGCGGTGCGCCGGGCGGTGATGGCGGCCCTCGTGTTCGTGCGGAGCGGCACCGCGGGCGTGCCCGCGCTGATCGCGGGCCTCAGCGACGGCCACTGGCAGGTGCGCGAAGAAGCGGCCTATTCCATCGGCAAGGCGAAGATTCTCGAGGCGGTGGACCCGCTGATCATCGCCGCCAATGACGATGCCTGGCAGGTGAAGGCCAAGGCGGTGAACGCGCTCGGCAAGCTGAAGGCCCGCGCGGCGGTTCCCGTGGTGTCGGAGGCGCTGGGCGACCAGTTGTCCAACGTGCGCAAGGAGGCTGCCGCGGCGCTGGGCGAGATCGCCGATCCCGCCGCCGTGCCCGCGCTCGAAGCCGTTTATGACGACCCGGACCCGGACGTGCGCAAGCTGGTGCGCTGGGCCATCGACCGCTGCCGCGCGGCCTGAGGGCAGGGCGTTCCAGCCCTCCCTAATGGCCGGTCATGAAACCGAACCGGGCCGGCCGTACTTCTCCAATCTGAGCCGGAGCGCCAGAGTGCTCCGGCAGAGCGGGAGAAGGCGTCCATGGCGGAGCAGGAACGCGAGAGGCTGAAGACCGGGCCGTTGTGGTGGCAGTCCGGCGTGGTCTACCAGATCTATCCGCGCTCGTTTCAGGATTCGAACGGCGATGGCGTGGGCGACCTTGCCGGCATCATCTCCCGGCTCGCCTATCTCGCCGACCTCGGCATCGACGCCATCTGGATCTCCCCCATCTATCCCTCTCCCATGGCCGACTTCGGCTATGACGTGGCCGACTACACCGCCATCCATCCCCTGTTCGGCACGCTCAAAGATTTCGACCGGCTGGTTCAGGAGGCCCACGCGCTGGGGCTGAGGATCATCCTCGATTTCGTGCCCAACCACTCTTCGCGGGAGCATCCCTGGTTCAAGGCCTCCCGCTCGGGCAAGGATGATCCCAAACGCGACTGGTACATCTGGCGCGATCCCGGCCCGGATGGCGGCCCGCCCAACAACTGGCTTTCGGAATTCGGCGGCAGCGCCTGGGAATTTGATGCGGCGAGCGGTCAGTATTACTACCACGCCTTCCTGAAGGAGCAGCCGGACCTCAACTGGCGCAATCCGGAGGTGGTGGAAGCCATGCACAATGTCCTGCGCTTCTGGCTCGACCGGGGCGTGGACGGTTTCCGCATCGATGCGCTCTGGCACGTCATCAAGGATGCCGAGTTCCGCGACAATCCGCCGAATCCCGATTTCCGCGAGGGCATGAACCCGCATTCTGCCCTGAGCCAGCTCTATACCGGCGACCGGCCGGAGGTGATGGAGGTGATCGCGGGCTTCCGTGACCTCGTCGAGTCCTATGAGGGCGACCGGGTGCTGATCGGCGAGGCCTATCTGCCGCTCCACCGCATCGCCGCCTACTACGGCGAGGACGGGCGCGGCGTGCATCTGCCGTTCAACTTCACGCTCCTCGCGGCGCCGTGGAATGCAGCGGAACTGGCGCCGCTGATCGCCGCGTATGAGGCCGCCATCCCCGAGGGCGGCTGGCCCAACTGGGTGCTTTCCAACCACGACCGGCCGCGCGTCGTCGGCCGCCTCGGTCCCGATCAGGCGCGGGTGGCGGCCATGCTGCTGCTGACGCTCCGGGGCACGCCGACGCTCTATTACGGCGACGAGATCGGCATGGCGCAGGTGCCCATCCCGCCCGAGCGGGTGCAGGACCCGTTCGAGAAGAACGTGCCCGGCCTCGGGCTCGGCCGCGACGGCGCGCGCACGCCCATGCAGTGGGACGATGGCCCCTTCGCCGGCTTCTCCACGGTGGAGCCGTGGCTGCCGCTGGCGGACGATTTCACCGAGGTGAACGTGAAGCGGGAGCGGGGGGAGGCGGCCTCCCTGCTCACCCTCACCCGCGCGCTGCTGGCCCTGCGGCGGGCGCATCCGGCCCTGTCCGTGGGGCTGTGGTCCCCGGTGGCGGCGGTGGGCGAACTCGTCGCCTATCTCAGGCAGGGGGAGGGGGAGGGGCTGCTGGTGGCGCTGAATCTGGGCGGCAACCCGCTGTCGGCGACGCTGCCGGAAGTTGCGGGCGGAGGACGCCTGCTCCTCTCCACCTTCTGCGATCGCGCGGGCGAACAGGTGGGCGACACCATCGACCTCAGGCCCAACGAGGGCATCGTGGTGCAACTGGCGCCCTGAACGAAAAGGGGCGGCCGAAGCCGCCCCTTGAACGTGAGGTGGATGGCCGGCTCAGGAGAGCTTGCCGGTATATTTTTCCAGCGTGGCCCAGGCCTCGTCGCCGTACTTGCCCTTCCACTCGGCATAGAAGCCGGCCTTGCGCAGCTGGTCGCGGAAGCTGTCCACCTTCGGCTCGTTGAAGGTGAGGCCCTTTTCCGCCAGCTCCTTGCGCAGGGAGTTGTTGAGGGCGAACACGTCGTCGCGCTGCTTGAGGCCCGCCTCGTTAATGTTCTTCGCCACGATGGCGCGCAGGTCGTCGGGCAGCTTCTCGAAAGCGCGGCGGTTGGCGAGGAACCAGAAGCCGTCCCACATGTGGTTGGTGAGGGAGCAGTATTTCTGCACCTCGTAGAGCTTCGCCGTGGAGATGATGGCGAGCGGGTTCTCCTGCGCGTCCACGGCGCGGGTCTGCAGCGCAGTGTAGACTTCGGCGAAGTTGAGCGAGGCGGGGGCGCTGTCGAACGCCTTGAACATGGAGGTCCACAGCGGCGACACCGGCACGCGGATCTTCAGGCCCTTGAGGTCGGCCGCGGTCTCGATGGGCTTGGTGGAGGTGGTGATCTGGCGGAAGCCGTTGTCCCAGATCTTGTCCATGGCGACGATGCCGGCCTTGGAGATCTGCCCGCGCACGTAGGTGCCCAGATCGCCGTCCATGGCCTTCCACACGCTGGCATAGTCCGGGAAGGCGAAGCCGATGCCGCTGATGGAGGCGTTGGGCACCAGCGTCGAGAGGATCAGCGGCGAGAGGGTGAAGAACTCGATGGCCCCGGAGCGCAGCTGGCTCAGCATGTCGGTGTCGCCACCGAGCTGGCTGGAGGGGAAGATGCTGATCTCGACCTTCCCCTTGGTCTCGGCCTTGATCTTCGCCGCCATTTCCTGCGCCCGCACGTTCATGGGGTGCGTGACCGGCAGGTTGTTGGCGTATTTGTAGGAGAATTCGGCGCTCTGGGCCCGCGCGACGGTGGGGGCGAACAGGGCCGGCGCGATGGCGCCGGTCAGCGCCGTGGCGGCGCTCGCCTTGATGAGGGTGCGACGGGTCAGGGTCATCGGTGCTCCTCCTTGCGGCCGTTTCGCGCGGCGCCCCGACTGGCTCCGCTCCGGCCCGACTGGTTTCCTTGGGTCCAATATATGGACCTCTTTTCCCGCCGCCCATGCTGGCCCGCTTGTGGCGATTTCGCAAGCAGATTATGGTTCCAGAGGACGCCGCGCGACGGCAGTCCCAATTCGCCAGATAAATCAGGTCCATATTCTGGATCAAGGGAGCGCGCGTGGGACGGGGATCGGATGCGCCCGCCGCCCGAATGGGCGGGCCGGAGCCTGCGCGCGATGGCGCGTCGGAAGCCGGCGGCGGCACCCAGAGCATCGCGCGCGCGATGGCGCTGCTGATGCTGGTGGGCCGCGCGGGGACGGAGGGCGCCCGCCTCGCCGATCTCGTCGCCAGTTCCGGCCTCTCCAAGCCCACCGTGCGGCGCGTCCTGCTGGCGCTGGTGCGCGCCGGGCTGGTGGACCAGGACGAGGCGAGCCGCCGCTATCATGTGGGGCCGGAGGCCTATGTGCTCGGCACGCTGGCCGCGCCGCGCTTCGGCATCCATGCCCTCGCCCTCGACGGTCTCTCCCGCATCGCCCGCCAGAGCGGCGACTGCGCCTTCCTCTCGGTGCCGCGCGGGATCTTCTCCGTGTGCCTGCATCGCGAGGAGGGCACCTGGCCCATCCGCACCCATGTGCTCCAGGCTGGCGACCGTCACCCCCTCGGCATCGGTGCCGGCGGCCTCGCCCTCCTCGCCGCGCTGCCCGAGGCCGACGCGGCGCGGATCATCGAGGCCAATGCGGCCGCGCTCGCGGCCTATCCCGGCTATTCCCCCGATCTGCTGCGCGCCGCCATGGGCGAGACCCGCGCGCGCGGCTATGCGCTCAATCCCGGCCTCTACGTCGCCGGCTCCTGGGGCATCGGCGTGCCGGTGCGGGGGGCGGACGGGCGCCCGTTCGGCGCGCTCTCGCTCGCCGCCATCGAGAGCCGGCTGGGCGCGGAGCGGCAGAAGGAGCTGGTGCCGCTGCTTCAGCGCGAAGCCGCCGCGCTGGAGGCGAAGCTCGGCGGCAGCGAGCGGGGGCCGCCACCGCGCCCGGCTCGTCCTTTGGCTCGCACGGCCCCCTGATTGTTTCCGATCCCGGAGTGAAGTGAATGTCCGCACCTGCCCAGACCATCGCCGAGGCCCCGCGAGGCGGCGTGGCCCGCACCAGCCGCCGGGTGATGAACCTCTCCCATTTCCTGCGCCAGGCGGCGCGGCGGCTGCCGGCCCATATCGCCTTCGTCGAGGGCGAGCGCACCGTGACGTGGGCCGAGATGGATGCCCGCGTGGATGCCATGGCGGCGGAGCTGGCCGCCCGCGGCGTCGTCAAGGGCGACCGCATCCTCGTGCAGTCGAAGAACTGCCTCGAAATGTTCGAGAGTATGTTCGCGGCCTTCCGGCTGGGCGCTGTGTGGGTGCCCACCAATTTCCGTCAGACGCCGGGGGAGGTCGCCTATCTCGCCTCCGCCTCGGGCGCGAGCCTCATGATCTGCCACCGCGACTTCCCCGAGCATGTCGAGGCTGCGCGCGCCGAGGCGCCTGACATCCGCGAGGTCATCGCCATCGGCGCGGCGGACTTCGGAGCGGACTACGGCGAAATCGTCGCCGCCCGCCTCGGCGAAAAGGTGCCGGTGGCGGATGTGGAGCATGACGACCCCTGCTGGTTCTTCTTCACCTCCGGCACCACCGGCCGGCCCAAGGCGGCGGTGCTGACGCACGGCCAGATGGCCTTCGTCATCACCAACCACCTCTGCGATCTGATGCCGGGCACCACCGAGCAGGACGCCTCCCTCGTGGTGGCGCCGCTCTCCCACGGCGCGGGGGTGCATCAGCTGGTGCAGGTGGCGCGCGGGGTGAAGACCATCCTCATGCCCTCCGAGCGCTTCGACGCCGCCGAGGCGTGGCGGCTGGTGGAGCAATGGCGCGTGACCAACATGTTCACCGTGCCCACCATCACCAAACTGCTCACCGAGCACCCCTCGGTGGACAAGTTCGACCACTCCTCCCTGCGCTACGTGATCTATGCCGGCGCGCCCATGTACCGGGAGGACCAGAAGTTCGCGCTGAGGAAGCTCGGCAAGGTGCTGGTGCAGTATTTCGGCCTGGGCGAGGTGACGGGCAACATCACCGTCCTGCCGCCCTATCTGCACGATCCCGAGGACGGCCCACACGTGAAGCTCGGCACCTGCGGCTTCGAGCGCACCGGCATGCAGGTCCAGATCCAGGACGATGCGGGCGGCGAGGTCTCCCCCTTCGAGACCGGGGAAATCTGCGTCTGCGGCCCTGCGGTGCTGGCGGGCTATTACGACAATCCCGAGGCCAATGCGAAGGCGTTCCGCAACGGCTGGTTCCGCACCGGCGATCTCGGCCACATGGACAATGAGGGCTTCGTCTACATCACCGGACGCGCCTCGGATATGTACATTTCCGGCGGCTCCAACGTCTATCCGCGCGAGGTGGAGGAGAAGGTGCTCACCCATCCCGCCATCGCCGAGGTGGCCATCCTCGGCGTGCCGGACCCCATGTGGGGAGAGGTGGGCGTCGCCGTCTGCGTGCTGCGAGACGGGCAGAGCGTGAGCGAGGAGGACCTGGTCGCGTTCCTCGATGGCAAGGTCGCCCGCTACAAGCTGCCCCGGCGCGTGCATTTCTGGGACGCCCTGCCGAAGTCCGCCTACGGCAAGATCACCAAGAAGATGGTGCGCGAGGCCTTGGCCGAGCGCGGGCTCATCTGAGCCGTTGACCGACCCAAAATACCCTCAGGGAGAAACGCCGTGTCGAGACCGGGAAGCGTGATCGTGACGGGTGGTGCCTCGGGCATCGGCCTTGCCGTGGTGGAGGAGCTTCTGGCCGAGGGCTGGCGCGTCGTCGCCGCCGACCTCGTGCCAGAGAGCATCGAGAAGGCGCGGGCCGCGCTCGCCCCCCATGGCGACACGGTGCGGGTCGTCCAGGCCGACATTTCCGACGAGGCGCAGGTGGTGAAGCTCGTCGCCGAGACGGAGAGCGGGTTCGGGCCGCTGTGGGGCGTCGTCAATTCCGCCGGCATCGCCCGCGATATCCCCGCCCTCGACACGTCGGCGGACATCTTCCGCAAGATTCTCGACGTGAACGTCATCGGCACCTTCCTGGTGGCGCGTGAGGCGGCGAAGGTGATGCAGGCGCGCAGCGCCGGCTCCATCGTCAACATCGCGTCCGTCTCGGGCATCCAGGGCAATCTCGGCCGCGCCGCCTATGGCTCGTCCAAGGGCGCGGTGGTGGTGCTCACCAAGGTTCTCGCGGTGGAGTTCGCGGCCCTCGGCATCCGCGTTAACGCCATCGCGCCGGGGCCAGTGGATACCCCGCTGGTGCAGGCGGTGCATACCGATCAGGCGCGCACCGCGTGGCTCGCCCGCGTGCCGCTCAACCGCTATGCGCAGCCCAAGGAGATGGCCGGCACCATCGCCTTCCTGCTGGACCCCGAGAAATCCTCCTACGTGACCGGCCAGACCATCAACGTGGATGGCGGCTTCACCGCTGGCGGGCTGATCCGGCCGTGACGGGGCAGGAGATAAAGGGGCGCGAGATGAAGGGCAGCGTCATCGTCACCGGCGGTGCCTCCGGCATCGGTCTCGCCGTGGTGGAAACCCTGCTCGCCGAGGGCTGGCGCGTCGTCGCGCTGGACCTCGCCGCCGACAGCATCGCCAAGGCGCGGGAGGATCTCGCGGCGCACGGCGCGCGGGTGCGGTTCGAGACGGTGGACATCACCGACGAAAGCGCGGTGGCGGCGACCGTCGCGCGCACGGCGGCGGACTTCGGCCCGCTCAAGGGGGTGGTGAACTCGGCCGGCATCGCCCGCGACATTCCGGCGTTCGACACGAGCGTGGAGCTGTTCCGCAAGGTGCTGGACATCAACCTCGTCGGCAGCTTCGTCGTGGCGCGGGAGGCGGCGAAGGCCATGCGGGAGACGGGCGGCGGCTCCATCGTCAACATCGCCTCGATCTCCGCTTTGCGCGGCAATCTCGGCCGCTCCGCCTATGGCGCCTCCAAGGGCGGCGTGATGACGCTGACGAAGATCCTCGCGGTGGAATTCGCGCCGCTGGGCATCCGTGTGAATGCGGTGGCGCCCGGCCCCATCGAGACGCCGCTGGTGCGCGAACTGCTGACGGCCGAGACCCGCGCCGCGTGGCTGAAGACCCTGCCGCTCCGCCGCAACGGCACGCCGCAGGAGGTGTGCGGCGCCATCTCCTTCCTGCTGGACGAGCGGGTGTCGTCCTACGTCACCGGCGAGACCATCGCCGTGGACGGCGGCTTCTCGGCGGGTGGTCTCATCAACGTGTGAGGCGGTGGGGAACCTGCTCCTCCACATGGATCGGCGATGCAGCCGTTGACCTGCCGCAGGTCTCGGGCATCGTCTGGCGGAGCGAACCGATTCCCGGTGCCGGGAGGCCGAGATGGAGGAGAGCGGTCAGGTCTTCGACCTCGCCATCGTCGGCGGCGGCATCAATGGCTGCGGCATCGCCCGTGATGCCGTGGGGCGCGGCCTCAGCGTGGTGCTGTTCGAGAAGGGGGACCTTGCCTCCGGCACCTCCTCCGCCTCCACCAAGCTGATCCACGGCGGCCTGCGCTATCTCGAATATTACGAGTTCCGCCTTGTGCGCGAGGCGCTGGCCGAGCGGGAGGTGCTGTGGGGCATCGCCCCGCACATCGTCTGGCCCCTGCGCTTCGTGCTGCCGCATCATCCGGGCCTGCGCCCGGCGTGGATGCTGCGGCTCGGCCTGTGGCTCTACGACCATATCGGCGGCCGTCGCCTGCTGCCGCCCACCCGCACGCTGGACCTGCGGCACGATCCCGCCGGCCAGCCATTGCGGCCCGGCTATGGCCGGGCTTTCGAATATTCCGACTGCTGGGTGGAGGATGCGCGCCTCGTGGTGCTCAACGCCCGCGACGCAGCCGACCGGGGCGCTGCCATCCGCCCGCGCACGCGCGTCACCAGTGCACGGCGGGAGGCGGGCCTGTGGGTGATCGAGAGCGACCATGAGGGCCGGTCCGAGACGGTGAAGGCGCGGGCGCTGGTGGATGCGGCCGGCCCCTGGGCGGGCGAGGTGCTCGACGTGCTGAAGACCGGCCGGGGCGAGGCACACGCGCCGCTCCGCCTCGTGCAGGGCAGTCACATCGTGGTGCCGCGGCTTTATGCGCACGAGCGCTGCTACATCTTCCAGAATGCGGACGGCCGCATCATCTTCGCCATCCCCTATGAGGGCGATTTCACCCTCATCGGCACCACCGACCGGGATTTTTCAGGCCATCCCGAGGACGTGCATGCGACGCCGGAGGAGGTGGCCTATCTGTGCGCGGCGGCGAGCGAATATTTCGCCGCCACCATCGCCCCGGAGCAGGTGGTGTGGACCTATTCCGGCGTGCGCGCCCTCTATGACGACGGCGCCGGGGCCGCCCAGTCGGCGACGCGGGACTATGTGCTCGCCCTCGATGCGCCGGAGGAGGGGGCGCCGCTCCTCACCGTGTTCGGCGGCAAGATCACCACCTATCGCCGGCTGGCGGAGGCGGCGCTGACGCGGCTTGCGCCGCACTTTCCCCATCTCGGCGCGCCCTTCACCGCAACCGCACCGCTGCCCGGCGGGGATTTCCCCCGGCAGGGCTACGAGACGCTTGTGCGCGCCCTGCGCGGTGCTTTCCCGGCGCTCGATCCCGCCCTGCTGGCGCGGCTCGCGCGGGCCTATGGCACGGCGGCCTTCCAGGTGCTGGAGGGCGTCACCGATGAGGACGACCTCGGCGACTGGTTCGGCGCGCACCTGTGCGCCCGCGAGGTGGACTATCTGATGGACCGGGAATGGGCGCTGACCGCCGCCGACGTGCTGTGGCGGCGCTCCAAGCTCGGCCTGCGCACCGCGCCGCATGCGGTGGAGGCGCTCGACGCCTATATGGCGGCGCGACGCGCCTGAAACAGAACAAGGGAGGACGCCGTGGCCGCCTACATTCTCGCCATCGACCAGGGCACCACATCCTCGCGTGCGCTTCTGGTGCGGCAGGACGGCTCCGTCGCGGCACTGGCGCAGGAGGAGCTGCCGCAGCATTTCCCGGCGTCCGGCCATGTGGAGCAGGAGGCGGAAGATATCTTCGGCACCGTGCTCAATTGCTGCCGCGCGGTGCTGGCGAAGGCCGGCGCCACGGCCTCGGACATTGCGGCCATCGGCATCACCAACCAGCGCGAGACGACGCTCGTGTGGGAGCGGGCGACCGGCCGCGCCATCCATCGCGCCATCGTCTGGCAGGACCGCCGCACGGCCGAGGCCTGCGCCCAGCTGGAGGCGGACGGCCACGGCGCGTTGGTGAACGCGCGCACCGGCCTTCTGCTCGATCCCTATTTCTCCGCCACCAAGATCGCCCACATCCTCGATGCCGTCCCCGGCGCGCGGGAGAGGGCCGAGAAGGGGGAATTGGCCTTCGGCACGGTGGACAGCTTCCTGCTCCACCGCCTCACCGGAGGCCGCGTCCATGCCACCGACGCCACAAATGCCGCGCGCACGCTGCTCTTCGACATCCATCGCGGCGCGTGGGACGACGATCTCCTCGCCCTGTTCGGCGTGCCGCGCGCCCTGCTTCCCGAAGTGAAGGACTGCGCGGCCGACTTCGGCGCCACCGATCCGGCGCTGTTCGGCGGGCCCATCCCCATCTGCGGCGTGGCGGGGGACCAGCAGGCAGCCATGGTGGGGCAGGCGTGCTTTGCGCCGGGCATGGTGAAATCCACCTACGGCACCGGCTGCTTCGCTTTGCTCAATACCGGGGCGACGCCGGTCGCTTCCTCCAGCCGGCTGCTGACGACCATCGCCTACCAGATCGGCGGGCGGCGCACCTATGCGCTGGAAGGCTCCATCTTCGTCGCCGGAGCGGCGGTGCAATGGCTGCGCGACGGGCTGAAGATCATCTCCACCGCCAGTGAGAGCGACCGCCTCGCAGCGGAGGCGGACGCGGGACAGGACGTAATTCTCGTCCCCGCCTTCGTCGGCCTCGGCGCGCCCTATTGGCGGCCGGAGGTGCGCGGCGCCCTGTTCGGCCTCACCCGCGCCACCGGCCCGGCGGAACTGGCCCGGGCGGCGCTGGAGAGCGTGTGCTTCCAGACCGTGGACCTCATCGACGCCATGCGCGCCGACTGGCCGGATGGCGACACGGTGCTGCGCGTGGATGGCGGCATGACCGTCTCCGACTTCACCATGCAGCGCCTCGCCGACCTCCTCGGCGCCCCGGTGGATCGGCCTGTGCAGAAAGAGACGACCGTGCTCGGCGCCGCCTATCTCGCGGGCCTGGAGTGTGGCTTCTTCCCGCCGCCGGACGTCTTCGCCGGCCAGTGGCGGCTGGAGCGGCGGTTCACGCCGCAGATGCTGCCCGAGGTGCGCGCCGGCCGCATCGCCCAGTGGCGGGATGCGGTGGGGCGGCTGATCGGCGGGGTATGAGGACGCGGGGTTCGGGATTGACCTTGCCGGCACGTCGGCGCCGAATTGACCGAATGAATACGGGGAGAGCGCCATGGTCCGGGACGACAGTTTCTCGGCGGACGAGCGCGCCGCCATCTACCGCTGCATCGCCGCGCGGCGGGACGTGCGCCGGAACTTCCTGCCCGATCCCGTGCCCGACGCGGTGCTCGCCCGCGTGCTGGCCGCCGGCCATGCGGCGCCCTCGGTGGGCTTTCTGCAGCCGTGGAACTTCATCGTGGTGCGTTCGGCCGAGACCAAGGCGGCGCTGCACGACGCCTTTTCGCGCGCCAATGCGGAAGCGGCCGAGATGTTCGAGAGCGAGCGGGCCCAGCTCTATCGCACGCTGAAACTGGAGGGCCTGCGCGAGGCGCCGCTTCTGCTGTGCATCACCTGCGAGCGGGATCGCGCCGGGCCGGTGGTGCTGGGGCGCACCCACCAGAGCGAGATGGACATCTATTCCACCGTCTGCGCCGTGCAGAACATCTGGCTGGCGGCGCGGGCGGAAAATCTGGGCGTCGGCTGGGTGTCGATCCTGGACCTCGCCGACCTCCGCCGCATCCTCGCCATCCCGGACCCCATCGTGCCCATCGCGCTGCTGTGCGTGGGCTATGTGGATGGGTTCGCGGCCACGCCCGACCTCGAGCGGGCCGGATGGCGACAGCGCCTGCCGCTGGAGGAACTGGTGTTCGCGGAGCGATTCGGTGCGCGGGAGAAGGCCGGGACGTAACTGGCTGCCGTCCCTGCGGAGAAGTTCGGCCGCCCGCCTCAGCGGGCGAGGGCGACCTGCTGGCCGGTCTCGGCGATGGTGCCGACGTAATGGTTGGGGCCATCCGGCTGGAGCCGGACAGTGACCTTGCCCTGATGGTTCTGCAGCACGATGTCCGAGCCCATCATGTCCCAGCCCTTGGTCATGAAGATCTCGCTGGGGCAGGAGACGTCGGCCTGGGCGGAAAGGCCGCTGAGGCCGCGGTCGGTGCCGAGGCGCACCGGGCAGGAGGCCTTGCCGCCATCCCACGAGAAGCTCCAGGCGCCGGAAACCTGTTCCTTGGCCGCGCTGGGGGCGAAGGCGGTGGCGCCGGGATTGGCCGGAGGCGGCGTGAGGGGCACGTTGGAAGCGGTGGTGCGCGGCGTGATGGCGCCGGTGGCGGTATCGGCCGCAGCGGTGGACACGTTGCCGGGCACGGGCGAGGATTCGACCGCACCCGTCGGCGCCGTGAGCACGCGATTGGCCGCCATGGCGGACGGCTTCGCCCCGAAGCCGTCAAGCTCCGTGCTGCACCCGCCGAGGGCCAGCGCCAGAGCCGCCGAAACCAGAACCACCTTCATCCATTGTTCTCCGGACGTGTCCGCAACCTAGCGCCTTCACGCGAAAACCGCCACCCGCCCCTGAGTGGCTCGCACGGGACGCATCGACGTTCGGACCACAGCTGACAGGCGCGAACCCTAGCCGGCTGCGGGTAAACGCACCCTTTCGTGAGATCGTGGCAGCAGCAAGGCTGGTGATGTATCAAGATACCGTTTCGCGGCGGCGGATGGACGCGATGGTTAAGGCGGTTTAATCACCGGCGCACCTTGCGGCACGCTCTTCCGCGCCCTTTTCCCGTCCTTGCCTTGCTCGGAGCTTTCCATGGCCATGCTCGATCCCCGCACGCTGACCCTCGTCGTGACCGGCGCCACCTCGGGCATCGGCGCCGCCACCGTCCGCCGCTTTGCGAGCGCGGGATCGAAGGTGGTGGCCGTGGGCCGCCGGGCCGACCGGCTGGAAGGTCTCAAGGCCGAGTTCGGCGACCTCATCCTCCCGTTGGAGCTTGATGTGCGCGACGAGAAGGCGACGTTCGACGCCTTCTCCAGCCTGCCGGCGCCGTTCGCCGACTATAACATCGTCTTCGCCAATGCCGGCCTCGCGCTCGGGCTCGAGCCCGCCCAGAAGGCGGACCTGGACGAGTGGAAGACCATGGTGGAGACCAACATCACGGGCATGCTCACCACCGTGCGCGCGAGCCTGCCGGCCATGGTGGCGCGCAAGGAGGGGCATGTGGTGTTCACCGGCTCCGTCGCCGGCGACTACCCCTATTTCGGCGGCAACGTCTACGGCGCCACCAAGGCCTTCGTGAAGCAGTTCTCCCTGAATTTGTGGGCGGATGTGGCCGGCACCGGGGTGCGCGTCACCAACATCGAGCCGGGCCTCGTGGAGACGGAATTCTCCGTGGTCCGCTTCTCCGGCGACAAGGGCAAGGCGGATCAGGTCTATGCCGGCTATACGCCCATGACCGGCGAGGACATTGCCGAGCAGGTGTATTTCGCCTGCACCATGCCCCGCCACGTCAACATCAACCGCATCCAGTGCATGGCCGGCCAGCAGACCTTCAACGGGCTGACCGTGCGGCGCGATCCGGCCTGAGGACGGTCGGCTCGGGGGAAATCGGG
The DNA here is from genome assembly GCF_023571765.1 of Xanthobacter aminoxidans. Taxonomy (GTDB): domain Bacteria; phylum Pseudomonadota; class Alphaproteobacteria; order Rhizobiales; family Xanthobacteraceae; genus Xanthobacter; species Xanthobacter aminoxidans. The sequence continues at coordinate 130,088 of NZ_JAMJXC010000006.1, forward strand.
TGGCCGGCGCTTGCGGCGCCTGCTGAGATGGGCAACGCTCGATCAGAAGGAGACGTGCCGTGCTGGCGCTCGATGCCCCCGATCTCATCCTGTCCGCGGCGGCGCCGACGCTGACGGCGACGCCTGCCGCGCAGCTCGACATCGCCGCCCGCGACTATGACGTGGTGCGCCGGGCGGTGGAGTACATCTCCTGCAACGTGCGGCGGCAGCCAGAGGTGGAGGAGATCGCCGCCGCCACGGGCGTTTCCGCCCGCGCGCTCACCGACCTGTTCCGCCGCTGGTGCGGCCTCACGCCCAAGGCGTTCCTGCAGGCTGTGACGCTCGACCGCGCCCGGCGCATCGTCGCCGAATGCCCCAACGTGCTCGATGCCGCGCTGGAGCTGGGTCTCTCCGGTCCCGGACGGCTGCACGATCTGTTCGTGGTGCATGAGGCCATGTCGCCGGGGGAGTGGAAGACCGGCGGCGCAGGCCTCGTCATCCGCTTCGGTTTCCATCCGTCCCCGTTCGGGCAGGCGCTGGCCATGTCCACGCCGCGCGGCCTGTGCGGCCTCGCTTTCGCGGATCTGGGGGAGGAGGCGGCCGCGCTCGCCGACATGCGCTCGCGCTGGCCCAACGCCACCTATGTGGAAGAGCCCGCCGCCACCGCGCCGCTGGTGGCGCAGATCTTCGATCCCGCCTCCTGCCGGGGCGACCAGCCCCTGCGCATCGTCTTCATCGGCACGGATTTCGAGATCAGGGTGTGGGAGACGCTGCTGCGCATCCCCATGGGCCGGGCCACCACCTATTCCACCATCGCCGAGCACGTGGGCCGGCCCAAGGCGGCGCGGGCGGTGGGCGCGGCTATCGGCAAGAACCCCATCTCCTTCGTGGTGCCCTGCCACCGCGTCATCGGCAAGAGCGGCGACCTCACCGGCTACCACTGGGGCCTGACGCGCAAGCGCGCCATACTCGGTTGGGAAGCCGCGAAGGTGGAGCCCAAGGCGGAGTGAAGGGCGGGCTCAGGCCCGCCGCTTTGCCTTCACATAGGCCTTGAGCACGTTCTGCATCTGGGTGAGGTGCCCCTTGCCCTTTGCTTCTTCGAAGAAAAAGTCGAACACTTCGGGGTCGAGCTTGAGGTGGACCGACCGCGGCTTGCGGGGCGGTTCGATCTTCGCTTCGGCCCAGAAGTCCGGGCCGAGGCTCTCGCCTTCGGGGGCGTTCGGATCGTGGTGAAGCTCACCCCTTTCCTTCATCTTCCGGATTTCCGCGAGCGAGGCTCGCTTGATATTGGGATCGCTCATGGCGACCTCCCCTCCAAGCGGTGATGAGCCGGATGCAGCTCTCCCGCTCCGTGTAAACGACAACGAAACAATCGTCTTCGACCATGCCGATGGAGATCTTGCGTTCCTCGCCATAGTCCTTTCGATCGTCGATTCGCGTCAGGACAGGCCCGTCGAAAATCAGAGCGGCGTAGAGGAGGTCAACTGAGCGCTTTTGTTTGACTTCCTGGCGTTTGGATTCGTCCCACTCAAGGTCCATGGAGTCGAAGTCCCTGTTAAGTTTTGATCATTCATGGGTCTCCTTCTCCTCAATGAGCTGCGAGACGCCGCAACTCACAAAGTCTACTCGGAGCTGCAAACCCGCAGCTCCAGTCAGTGTACAAAAAAGTGTACACTAAGCAAGTGGTTTATCAGCCGTTGGCGCGGCTGCGCCGTTGTCCTGGCTTCACCCCACCCAGCCCTTGAGTTCCCGCTCCACCACGGTCTTCAGCACCCGCATGCCCTCATCGCCGGCATTGAGGCAGGGGATGGCGGCGAATTTCTCGCCGCCGGCGTGCTCGAAGATCTCGCGGTTCTCGACGCCGATCTCCTCCAGCGTCTCCAGGCAGTCGGCGACGAAGCCGGGGTTGAACACGGCGAGCCGCTTCACACCACTCTCGGCCAAGGCCTTCACCGTCTCGTCCGTATAGGGCTTCAGCCATTCCTCGCGGCCGAAGCGGGACTGGAAGGTGAGGCGAAAGCGCTTTTCGTCCATGCCGAGGCGCGCGCGCAGCAGGCGGGCGGTCTTGGCGCACTGGCAGTGGTAGGGGTCGCCCTTGAGCAGATAGGACTTCGGCACGCCGTGGAAGGAGGCGAGGATCACCTCCGGCTCGAAGTCCAGCGCCGCCAGATGCCGCTCCAGATCGCGCGCTACCGCATCGATATAGACCGGATCATCGTGCCAGGGCGGCGCGACGCGCAGGGTCGGCTGCCAGCGCATCTCCTTCAGCGCATCGAAGGCCTTGTCGCAGACGGTGGCCGAGGTGGCGGCGGCATATTGCGGATAGAGCGGCACCAGCAGGATGCGCTCGCAACCCTGCGCCTGGAGCGCGGCGAGGCGCTCGGCGATGGGCGGCTTGCCGTAGCGCATGGCGAAATCCACCACGATGCGCTCATCGATGCCGGCGAAATGGGCGGCGAGCTTTTCGGCCTGGTCGCGGGTGATGGTCTTGAGCGGGCCTTCGTTGCGCTCATTGTTCCAGATGCTGGCATAGTCGCGGCCCTTGGGGCCTGGGCGCTTGGTGAGGATGATGGCGTTGAGCACGAACCACCACAGCGCCCGGTTCACCTCGATCACCCGCCGGTCCCAGAGGAATTCCTTCAGATAGGCGCGCATGGACCAGTAATCCGTCGCCTCCGGCGTGCCGAGATTGACGATGAGCACGCCGACGCGCCCGAACGCCACCTTGGGGTGGTCGGTGGGGAGTTTTTGGGGACGATGGGCGGCATCGGGAGAGAAGGCGGGAGCGTCGATCATCAGGTCCTCGGCTGCTGCCGGTGAGATGGCGCCTCGGCCGGGGCGCGTCAATGCGCCCGCAGGCGCCGAGCTTTTACGCAACTGCGGGCGCGCCGGATGGCCGCCCGGCGGAAACGATGATGGTCCGGACGGCTGGTGCCGCCGGACGGATCGATCGCCGGATGATGAGGTGAGGGATGGTGGGCGCGACAGGGATCGAACCTGTGACCCCTACGATGTCAACGTAGTGCTCTCCCGCTGAGCTACGCGCCCCCTCGCAGGAGCCGCCTCTATATCGGCTCGAAACGCCGGAGGCAAGGCAGGACTGTCAGAGGATATTCCGGCCTGTGGATGACTGCTCAGGCGGCGGTCAGCATCTTGCCCACCTCGCTCACGAGGTCGCGCAAGTGGAAGGGCTTGGACAGCACCTTGGCCTCGCTCGGCGCCTCGCCATCGGCATTGAGGGCGACCGCGGCAAAGCCGGTGATGAACATCACCTTGAGGTCGGGGTCGAGCTCGGTGGCCCGGCGGGCCAGCTCGATGCCGTCCATCTCGGGCATCACGATATCGGTGAGCAGCAGTTCGAACGGCTCCTCCCGCATCCGTTCATAGGCGGAGCGGCCGTTGTCGCAGGAGGCGACGGAGTAGCCCGCATTCTGGAGCGCCTTCACAAGGAAGCGGCGCATGTCGTTGTCGTCTTCAGCGAGCAGGATCTTGGCCACGCCGCTTCCCCTGATGTCATGTTCTGTCCAGCCCCGGCCGGAGCAGGGGATTCATATGACGTGTCTGCCGCATTCGGGTAAATTCGAAGTGAAAGCCGCGCCACCTCTTTCCAAAAGGTGTCCCGCCGGGCCATCATTCCGCCGCCCGCCGGTGTGAATTCCGGAACTATTCCAAGGTGCTGGGTTCTTGATGACTGCCTGCCTCGCCGACACCATTGAACCCGCATTCGAGGTGCTCACTCCGGTCGAGGCGCGCGCGCCCTTCCTCTTCAACTCCCCGCATTCCGGGCGAATCTATCCCCGCAGCTTCGTCGAGCAGACGCGCTTGGACTTTTCGACCCTGCGCCGATCGGAAGATACGTTCGTCGATGAATTGTTCGGCGATTGCGTCGGGCTGGGCGCGCCGATGATGCGGGCGCTGTTCCCGCGCTCCTTTCTCGACCTCAACCGCGAGCCCTACGAGCTCGACCCGCGCATGTTCGACGGCCGGCTGCCGCCGTTCGCCAACACGCGGTCGATTCGCGTGTCCGGTGGCCTCGGCACCATCGCGCGGGTGGTGGGTGATGCGCAGGAGATCTATCCCCGCCGCCTCGCGGTGAACGAGGCGCTGGAGCGCATCGAGACCTTTTACAAGCCCTACCACCAGACCCTGCGCCGCCTCGTGGGGCGCATCCAGCGCGAATGGGGGATGGCGGTGCTGGTGGATTGCCACTCGATGCCATCCACTTCCGCACGGGACGAGGTGGCGCGCGCCGATTTCGTCATCGGCGACCGTTACGGCACGAGCTGCAGCGAGCTGGTCACGGACGCCATCGAGCGGTCGCTGACCGCCCGCGGCTACCGGGTGGTGCGCAACAAGCCCTATGCCGGCGGCTATATTACTGAGCACTACGGAAACCCATCCGCCGGGCTGCACGCCGTGCAGATCGAGCTCAACCGCAGCCTCTATATGGATGAGGCCGCCTATGAGCGGAATAGCGGATTTTCCAGCGCCCAGGCCGATCTTCGGGCCCTGATGGGGGATCTGTTCATCGCGGTGTCGGAGGGCCTCGCCCCGCTCCGTGCGGCAGCTGAATGACAAAGCCCTGCATTTTTGCATAAGGTGCCTTGCGTTTTTCGTATGGCAAGGCTACCAATTGCGCACGGTTGCCGAGGAATTACTCAGGCACCATCGAATTCCGGCCCGGGCAGGCTTCGCAACGCGAAGACGCCCGCGAGACACGGGATCGAATATGGCGGCGCAAGACCGCATCCAGGGATGGAACGAGAGGGGCCTAGACAGGGCGGCGGGTGACGGCGAATGCCGGATCGGCCAGCCCGAAAAAGAAAGGGGCCGTCCGCGTGAGCAGACGGCCCAAGTCTAGGGAGGAAACGCCCAAGGAGGGCAGCGACACAGCGACGCCAATCGCCGTGTCGCAATGCACAAATAGCCGAGTGCAGTGCCATAAATCAAGTGCGCGTTTGTCGCAGTCTGGTATACCACGGCAACTCATTGATTTTTATAGGGATTTATTTCTCCCGGCTAAGCCCGGGCTGTGGCCGCTAAGAGCAGGCCGCTCAAAAAAATCGATAGAAGCGTGCGCTTGGTCCGACTCGGCTGTGCCGGGGATGGCCAGGACGCGGCATGTCCGGGTGTTGCCCGGTGCCGGGGTCCATCGTGGCGGCCAGTCGATCCGGGCTGCGCGCACGGAGGGACAGGCGCCCGGTCATCATCGGCTGCCAGATTCTCGTCAGGCGCCACACGCGCGCGGAAAATGGATCTGGGGGGCAGGGGGGCTAGGAGGCGGGCGCAGGCTCCGGGGCTTTGCCGGGCGGCGCGCATTTCCTGCCTCGGCATGAGGGGCCGAAAAAAGAAAGGGGCCGCTGAGAACAGCGGCCCAAGTCTAGGGAGGAAACGCCCAAGGAGGGCAGCGGCACCGCAACAAGCAATGCCGCGCTGCATCAATATGACGAATGCCCCCCTCTGCATCAAGTCCGTGACAGGCAGATAGTTTGTGCAACTGTCCAACATTTAAAACCATTTATTTTCAGCTCATTGCGGCCTGCCTGCCCAATTTTTGCGCGTCCTGCCCGCCACGCCTGCCAAAGGTGCGATCATCCCGCACCGCAGTTGTGCCGTAGGGATCGCGGCCTGGCGGATTCGGCCGGCCTTCCCGCACAGATTTCCCTCCCAGATTTCCCGCGCAGATTTTCCTTGGCAGGTGCCACCACCCGCGCTTTCTTGCCGGCGCGGGCATCGTCGGCCCGCCCGACCGTTCCGGAGTCTCCATGACCGCCGTCGATTTCGACGCCTTCGTCCATCAGCTTGCGACCGTCTCGGGCGAGGCCATCCTGCCCTTCTTCCGCACGGCGCTTGGCATCGAGGACAAGAGCGCGGGCCGCGCCTTTGATCCCGTCACCGAGGCGGACCGGGCGGCCGAGCAGGCCATGCGGCAGCTCATCCGCTCCACCTTCCCCGCCCACGGCATCATCGGCGAGGAGTTCGAGAACGTGGCGGCGAGCGCGCCCTATACGTGGGCGCTCGACCCCATCGACGGCACCAAGTCGTTCATCGCCGGCCTGCCCGCCTGGGGGACGCTGATCGGCCTTCTGAAGGAGGGCGATCCGGTCTACGGCATGATGCACCAGCCGTTCATCGGCGAGCGCTTCTTCGGCGACGGCGGCGCGGCGCGCTATCGCGGTCCGGCGGGCGAGCGCACCCTCGCCACCCGCGACTGCGGGCGGCTGGAGGACGCGGTGCTCTACACCACCAGCCCCCGCCTCATGAACGACGAAGACCGCGCCGCCTTCGGCACGGTGGAGGAGCGCGTGCGCCTCTCGCGCTACGGCGGCGATTGCTACGCCTATTGCATGGTGGCGGCCGGCCTCATCGATCTCGTCATCGAGACCGGCCTGCAGGATCACGACGTGATCGCCCTCGTGCCCATCATCGAGGGCGCCGGGGGTGTCGTCACCAGCTGGGAAGGCGGTTCGCCGGTGGCGGGCGGCCGCGTGGTCGCCGCCGGCAGCCGCAAGGTGCACGAGGCGGCGCTGCGCCAGCTCACCGGCGGCTAAGCCCGCGCGGCGCCTGAGCGTGGCAACGCGCCAGCCCGCGCGGCGCCTGAGCGTGGCAACGTAAAGCTTCTCAGATCGGCGTCCCGGGGATGAAGGCGTCGAACGCGGCCCAGAACTGGGCGCGGAAGATATCCCGTTCCATCAGCAGTTCGTGCCGGCTGGCCGGCACCACCACATGGGCGCCGGCGATGAGTCGCGCCGAGAAGTGCTCGATGGCCTTGTTGGAGACGAGCCGGTCTCCTCCGGCCGCGATGATGAGCAGCGGCTGGCGGATGCGCGGGATCACGTCGGGATGGGTCAACTCTCCCATGGTGGCATAGGCGCCAGCCAGCCAGCCGATGGTGGGTGCCCCGAGGTCGAGCTGCGGATGGGCGGAGACCATCGCCTGCGTGCGGTCGAATCGGGCCCGGTCCGAGGTGAGCGGATTGCCCTCGAATCTCAGCCGCGCCAGCGTGCGCCCGCGTCCGCCCGGCACGAAGGCGCGGGCGAATCCGATGTGGGAGAGCACGGTGGCGGTCGGCCGCATGATGCCCTCGAACGGCACCGAATCAAGCCCCAGCATGGGGGCGCTGAGCACCATGCGATCGAACCAGCGATGCCCCTCCAGCACCGAGGACAGCAGGATCGACCCGCCCATGGAATGGGCCAGCGCGAAATGGGGCGGCGGGCAGTCCGGCAGCAGCACCTCGCGCGCGAAGGCCTCGAGGTCGAGCAGATAGTCCGAAAAGCGGGTGACATGCCCCTTCAGGCGGTTGCGCAGCAGGCGCTGGGAGCCGCCCTGGCCCCGCCAGTCGAGCAGCGCCACGGCGAAGCCGCGGGATCTCAGCTCGCGCACCACCTCGAAATATTTCTCGATGAACTCGCAGCGACCGCTGAACAGCGCGACGGTGCCCTTCGCCTTGCCCTCGGGCATGAAGCGGGCGAAGCGCAGGCGCACGCCGTCTCGGGCGATGATCTCGCCTTCGATCGCGCCTTCGGGCACCGGATTGTTCGGCAGGGAATAGAGCGTCATGAGGCTCGCAGCGATGGAAGGCGGGCGGGCTGAGGGTTACACGCCGGGCGCCCGCTTCACAATCGCCGTCTCGCGCGCCGTCTCGCGCGGGACCAGCGCTCAGCGCGGCGCCCCGGAGCCGATGACCTGCATGCCGCTGATGTCGCCGCTGGCGGCATCCAGCACGAGGCGCACCCGCTCGCCACGCGGCCCTGTGGCTTCGGCGAGGAAGCTTTGCCCGCGCTGGCGCACGGCGTCGATCTGGCGGAAGCCGCGGGCTTCGAGGCTCGGCGCGACGGTCTCGGCGGTGAGCGGAAGGGGGCCGGCGGGGGCGATCTGGTAGGGCCGGTAGGCACGGGGCGCGATGGCGCCGGGCAGCGCTGCGGTCTCGTCCGGCATCTGGGTCGCGGTGACGGAGGCGGCGCGGGCGAGTGGCAGGCCAGGCAGGGCGATCGTCCCGGCTTCGCTCGGCGAATGATACGTGCGCTGGGGCGGGGGCTTGGCCGGAACGGCCGGCTGGACACCGGCCGGGGCCGGCGCCTCGGCGCCGCACTGGGCGAGGGCCCGCGTCGCCGGAGGCGCGAGTGCCATCAGGAAGAAGGCCGCACAGGCGGCCGCACAGGCCCGCATCGCCCGACCTCCCCTTGCCCCCCGCCTCCTCACCGGATCACGCCGCGGACGGAGCAGATGTCGTTGGGGAAAAGTCTAGCCGCGTCGGGTGAACGCCGACCGGCAAAGGCGTTCATCGCCCGTTCAGATTGGCGGCATGGCTCCCCCTTGACGCCAGAAACGGGCCTACCCACATCCAAAACGGCGCCGGGCAGAGACCTGACGGCGCCCTGACCGGACCCGGCTTTATGCGGGCCCCGCATGTCGCTTCAAAGGAGGATATGCCATGCGTACGTTTGACCTTGCTCCGCTGTACCGCAACACCGTCGGCTTCGACCGGCTGTTCTCGCTGCTCGATTCCGTCGGCGGCGTCGATGCGGCGCCCACCTACCCGCCCTACAACATCGAGCGCACGGGCGAGAACGCCTATCGCATCACGGTGGCCGTGGCGGGCTTCACCGATGCCGAGCTGAGCATCGAGGTGAAGGAGAACACCCTCACCCTCAAGGGCGAGAAGAAGTCGTCCGAGGCGTCCGAGAGCGCCCAGGTGCTCTATCGCGGCATTGCCGCCCGCGCCTTCGAGCGTCGCTTCCAGCTCGCCGACCATATGGAGGTGAAGGGCGCGGTGCTCGAGAATGGCCTGCTGCACGTGGATCTCGTGCGCAACATTCCCGAGGCCAAGAAGCCCCGCATCATCCCCATCGCGGGTGCGACGTCGGGCCCGAAAACCATCGAGGGCTCGACCGTAGAGGGCGCCGCCCAGGCGGCCTGACCGGCGGGAATGGGGGGCGGGCCGAGGCCCGCCCTGCCTTTCGACACGGGGCGGGCTTCCGCCCCTCGGACTTGAGGGCGGTGCGCATGCGCCGCCCTTTTGCATGGTGGATGTGTACGGCGCTTTTGCATGGCGCCGATGTCGCGTGCGGGCTTGATCTCGGCGCGCGGCCGGGAGAGGAGGGGGGACGCTCCCGTTCGCTCCCTCCGGAAAAGGTCGCCCGCCGTGTCCGCCCCCCGCAAGGTTCTCATCACGACCCGCCTGTTCGATGCCGCCGCTGCCGAATATCTTGCCGAGCACGGCTGTGTCGCAGTCCCGTCCGGCCTGCCGGGCGATGCGCTCGATGCCGACATTTCCGACGCCGCCCTGAGCGCGCTGCTCGAAGGCGTCGAGGGCTGGATCGTCGGCATGCGCGCGGTGACGCGGGAGATTCTCGCCGCCCATCCCGATCTCAAGGTCATCGCCCGTCGCGGCGTGGGCTATGAGCGGGTGGACGTGTCTGCCGCCAAGGCACTCGGCCGGGTTGTCACCATCGCGGCGGGGGCCAATGACGATGCGGTGGCGGACCACACGCTGGCGATGATCCTTGCGCTGCTGCGGCGGCTGAAGGAGAGCGACCGCGCCATCGCCGCCGGCAATTGGCGGGTGCTGAGCGGGTTCGACCTCACGGGCAAGACTGTGGGCCTCGTCGGGCTCGGCCGCATCGGCAAGGCGGTGGCGCGGCGCCTGCACGGCTTCGGGACCAGGGTTCTGGTCGCGACCCGCACCCCCGACCCGGATTTCCCCTTCGTGGACTATGAGCCGCTCGACGACCTGATCGCCCGGAGCGACATCATCAGCGTCCATGCGCCGCTCACCCCCGAGACCCGCCACCTGATCGGCGCCGACGCGCTGGCCGCCATGAAGCCTCATGCGCTGGTCATCAACACCTCCCGCGGCGGCCTCGTGGATGACCGCGCGCTGCTGGCCGCGCTGGAAGCGGGACGTATCGGCGGCGCCGGCCTCGACGTGTTCGAGGCAGAGGCAGACGCCGCGATGCTGCCGGTTGCCGCCGCGTTGGCGGCGCGCCCCGATGTGGTGGCCACCGCCCACGCCTCCGGCTCCAGCGCCGAGGCGCTGGCCCGCGGCAACCTGATCTCGGCGCAATGCGTGGTGGCGGCGCTGGACGGGACGGATTTCCCGCCCGGCTGCCTGATCGCCGACGGGCGCTGAGGTTCCCCATTGCAACGCGTTTTCTTCACGCGAACCGGTACCCACTTCGCTCGAAAACGCTTCACCCGCCGCTGATGGCGGTGAGTACGAACACGTCCGCGCCGGGCCGCAGAGGCGTTTCCAGCCGCGCCCGGCGGCCGTCCACGAACACGTTGATGTGGCGGCGGATGGCGGGGCGCTCGTCGCACAGCCGGTCGCGCATGCCGGGCCAGCGCGTCTCCAGCGCATCCATCAGCTCGCGCACCGTGGCGGCGGGAAGCTCCAGATAGGTCTGCCCGTCGGGGAACAGCCGGACGAGGTGGGCCGGCAGGCGCACCTTCACCGGTGCGATTTCCTCCATCACCGCTCAGGCCTCCACCACCAGCGTCTCCACGGACGAGATGGTGGGCAGGTGCTCGGCAAGGCGCGTCCAGTTCTCCCCCTCGTCGGCGCTGGCGTAGATCTCGCCGGAGCCGGTGCCGAAATAGACGCCGGCCGGCTCCAGCGTGTCGGTGGCCATGGCCTGCCGCAGCACGTTGAAATAGGCGTCCTTCTGCGGCAGGCCGGACCGCATCGCCTGCCATGAGGCGCCGCCGTCGCGGGTGCGCCAGACGGCGGCCTTTGCCTCCGGCATGAAGCGGCCGGCCGTGTCGCCGTTGAGCGGCACGAGGAACAGCGTCTCCGCATCGCGCGGATGGGCGGCGGCGGGAAAGCCGAAGCTGGAGGGCAAGCCCTTCTCGATGCTCTGCCACGACACGCCGCCATCGTCGGAGCGGTACATGCCGCAATGGTTCTGCTGGTAGAGGCGGTGGCGCAGGCCCGGCGCCTTGACCACGCAATGCACGCACTGGCCATGCTCGGGATAACGCAGGTCCTCCGGCATGTAGTCCGCCCGGGTGCCGCGGTTGCGCGCGTTCCAGGTGCGGCCGCCATCGGCGCTGTGGAAGACGCCGGCGGCGGAGATGCCCACCCACAGCGCATCCGGATCGTCCGGATCGAGCACGAGCGAATGCAGGATGAGGCCCGCCCCGCCGGGATTCCACTCGGCTCGGGAGGGATGCTTCTGCAATCCGTCGAGCGCCGTGAAGCTCTCGCCGCCATCGTCGGAGCGGAACAGGCCGGCCGGCTCGACGCCGGCATAGAGCACGCCGTCCGCCCCCGGCGCGAGGCTCCAGACGGATTTCACCGGCGCTTCGCCTTCGGCATAAGCGAGGCCGCGGGAGGAATGGGTCCAGCTGGCGCCGAAATCGTCCGACTGCCACACGGCAGGCCCGAACCATTCATTGCCGCCGCCGGCATAGATGCGGCCGGAAGCCCGGTCGCCCACCACGTGGTTGGTGGGCCACGTGTCGCAGAAGGGACCGCGCAGCGACCAGCTCTTCCGGGCGGGATCGCTGTCCAGGATGAACGCGCCTTTCTTCGTTCCGATCAGGATGAGCACCTTCTGCGCCATCGCCTTTTCCTCCCTCGGCCCCGGGCAGCGGGCCGCACGGAGGACGCGGACGTAGGCGACGCGCCGACATGGCGGGGATAAGATTTTGCGCAGCGGGCGAATCGCGGGCTTGGAAATTTAGAACTGACGATTTATGATAATCGTCAGTTTATAGGAGTGCATGGTGAGCGTCAGGGTGAAGGAGACGGCGGACGAGACCCGGGAGCGCATCGCGCGCACGGCGGAGGAATTGTTCCGCCGCATGGGTTTCGCCAAGACGGCGGTGGCGGACATCGCCGCCGAGCTCGGCATGTCGCCGGCCAATGTCTACCGCTTCTTCCCGTCCAAGACCGCCATCGTCGCCACCATCTGCGGCCGCTGCCTGTGCGAGAGCGAGGCGGAATTCGCCGAAGCGGCTGCGGGGGAGGGCTCCCCGCAGGAGCGCATCTTCACCGCCTATCTCTCCATCATGCGCTACCACAAGGACAATTTCCTTGAGGAGCGGCGTGTGCACGACATGGTGCTGGTGGCCATCGAGAACAATTGGGAAGCCATCGAGGCCCACAAGGCGCGCCTGTGCGACCTGACCGCGCGCGTGCTCGCGGAGGGCATCGCGCAGGGGGTGTTTGTGGCCCACGACCCCTCGAAGGTTAGCCGCTACATCCAGAGCGCGCTCATCCGCTTCTGCCATCCGGTCTTGGTGGCGCAGCACATCGACGAGGACCAGGAGGGCGCTCTGCGTGAGAGCCTCCAGTTCATTCTGAGAAGTATCGAGGTCGAGCGTTCGCCTCTCCCCTGATCGGAGTGAGCGAAACGCTTTCGTGCGCCGCAAAAGTGATGATCGACGAAAATCGTCAGTGTTAAGTTCGTATTCCGCAGGCCCGAGCCACAGGATCGTCCCATGCCCCGCCTCGCCGTTCCGATCCGATCCGGCCGCCACCTGAAGGGGATGGCCGCGCTGCTCCTTGCCGGGTCCGCCTTGCTGATTGCCGGCTGCGGGCAGGAAAACCCCGCCAACGCCGGCGAGGCTCCCGCGTCCCGGGAAGCCACGCTCGCCCGGCCGGTGCAGGTCACGACCGTGAGCTTCCGGCCGCGGCAGACGCAGAAGAGCTTCGTCGGCGTGGTCCGCGCCCGCCGCGAGATCGACCTCGCCTTCCGGGTGGGCGGCAAGGTGGTGCAGCGGCTGGTGGAGGTAGGCGACCGCATCGAGCCCGGCACCGTGGTGGCGCGCCTCGACAGGGAAGACCTCAAGCTGGAGCTGGAAAGCGCCAAGGCGGAGATGCAGGCGGCCACCGCCAACCTCGCCCAGACCACCACCGAGGACACCCGCTATCGCGCGCTCACCGCCAAGGGCGCCGCCTCCAACGCCGACCTCGACCGCAAGTCGCTCGCCAAGGACGAGGCCGTCGGCCGCCTCGAACGGGCCAAGCGCTCGCTGGAGCTGGCGGAGAACCGCCTGTCCTATGCCGACCTCGTCACCGATGCGGCCGGCGTCGTCGTCGCGACCTCGGCAGAGCCGGGGCAGGTGGTGGCCTCGGGCCAGACCATCGTGCGTGTCGCCCGCCTCGACGAGAAGGAAGCGCTGGTCTCCCTTCCCGAGACCGCCCTTGCCGACGCCCGCACGGCCGATGCGGTCGTCACCCTCTGGGCCGATCCCGGCCGGCGCATTCCCGCCCGCCTGCGGGAGCTGTCGCCGCAGGCCGACGCCACCTCCCGCACCTATCCTGCCCGCTTCACGCTGGACGGGGCGGACGAGACCGTGGCGCTGGGCATGACCGCCACCGTGACGCTCCGCCCCAAGGACCAGCAGCAGGTGGCGCGCCTGCCGCTCTCCGCGCTCATCGATCGCGGCCACGGCCCGCAGGTGTTCGTGGTGGATGGCGCGACCCATGCCATCGTCGCCCGCCCGGTGGAGATCGCCGCCTATACGGGGGATGAGGTGCTGCTCTCCGGCGGTGTGGCGCCGGGGGATGCGGTGGTCATCCTCGGGGTCCAGACGCTGCTGCCCGGCCAGAAGGTGCGCACCGTTCAGGCCCCCTCCGTGACCGAGGTCGCCGAGCGCCTGCCGTCGGTCGAAACCCGCCGCGCACAGGCACCGGCCGGCGCTTCCACCCTGGCGGAGCAGCGGCCGTGAGCACCGCCGGCTCTTCCCCGGACGGCGCCTCGCGCTTCAATCTTTCGCGCTGGGCCATCACCCATCGCGCGCTGACCCTGTTCGCCATCCTGCTGCTCGGCGCGGCGGGGGCCTATTCCTATTTCAACCTCGGCCGCGCCGAGGATCCGTCGTTCACCATCAAGGTCATGGTGGTGCAGGCCGCGTGGCCCGGCGCGACCGCCTCCGAGATGCAGGCGCAGGTCGCCGATCCCATCGAGAAGAAGCTGCAATCCCTGCCGCACCTCGACCGGGTGGAAAGCTATTCGCGCCCCGGCGTCTCCTTCGTGCAGGTCTTCCTGCGGGACAACACGCCGGCGAAGGAAGTGAAGGACCTCTGGTACCAGGTGCGCAAGAAGGTCTCCGACGTGCGCGGCGACCTTCCCGCCGGCGTCATCGGGCCGGGCTTCGACGACGAATATGGCGACGTCTATTCCGCCCTCTACATCCTGAGCGGGCAGGGCGCGGCGCCGGCCGAACTGAAGCGGCAGGCGGAACTCATCCGCCAGCGCCTGCTCCGCGTGCCCAACGTGGAGAAGGTGGACCTCATCGGCGAGCGGCCGGAGAAAATCTACATCGAGTTCTCCCACGCCCGCCTCGCCAATCTCGGCATCACCCCGCAGCAGCTGTTCGACAGTGTGGCCCGGCAGAATGCGGTGGTGGCGGGCGGCGCGGTGGATACCCGCTCCGACCGCATCAATTTGCGCGTCACCGGTGCCTTCACCGGCGTCGAGGCCATCGCCGAGGTGCCGGTGGCGGTGAACGGCGCGCTGCTGCGCCTCGGCGACATCGCCACCGTCCGGCGCGGTTATGAGGACCCGCCTTCCTTCCTCATGCGCCAGCACGGGCTGCCGGCGCTGGGCATTGGCGTGTCCATGGCGCAGGGCGCCAACATCCTCACGCTGGGCGAAGGGCTTAAGGCCGCCATGGCCGAGGCGACCGCCGAGCTGCCCCACGGTATCGACGTGACGCAGGTGGCCGATCAGCCGCACATCGTCGGCGAATCGGTGGGCGAGTTCCTGAAGACCTTCCTCGAAGCCCTCGTCATCGTGCTGGTGGTGAGCTTCCTGTCTCTGGGTTTCCGCACCGGCATCGTGGTGGCGCTCTCGGTGCCCCTCGTGCTCGCCATCGTCTTCCTCATCATGTTCTCGGCGGGCATGGACCTCCACCGCATCACCTTGGGCGCGCTCATCATCGCCCTCGGCCTGCTGGTGGACGATGCCATCATCGCCATCGAGATGATGGTGGTGAAGATGGAGGAGGGCTGGGACCGCATGTCCGCCGCCACCTTCGCCTGGACCTCCACCGCCTTCCCGATGCTCACCGGAACGCTGGTGACGGCGGCCGGCTTCCTGCCGGTGGGCTTCGCCAAGTCCTCCTCGGGCGAATATGCCGGCGGCATCTTCTGGGTGGTGGGCATCGCCCTCATCGCATCCTGGTTCGTGGCGGTGATCTTCACCCCCTATCTCGGTACGGTGCTGCTGCCGGACATGAAGAAGGCGGGCGGGCATCACGAGATGCACGACGGCCGGCTCTACCGGATGCTGCGCGGCACGCTGGAATTCTGCCTGCGCCACCGCTTCATGGTCATCGGGACGACGGTCGTGATGTTCGCCGGGTCCGTGGTGGCCTTCGGCTTCGTGCAGCAGCAATTCTTCCCCACCTCCACCCGGCCGGAGCTATTCCTGGAGGTCCGCCTGCCCGAAGGCACCTCAATCACCGTCACCGAGGCGACGGCGAAGAAGGCGGAGGCTCTCGTGGGCGAGGACCCCGACGTCGCCACCAGCACCACCTATGTGGGCCGCGGCGCGCCCCGCTTCTGGCTCGGCCTCAATCCGGTGCTGCCCAATCCGAACTTCGCTCAGATCGTCATCGTGGCGAAGGACGTGGCGGCCCGCGAGCGGCTGAAGGCCCGGCTCGACGCCGAGCTGGCCGAGGGCGCGCTCTCGGAAGCGCGGGTGCGCGTGGACCGCTTCGTGTTCGGCCCGCCGGTGGGCTTCCCGGTGCAGTTCCGCGTGGTGGGGCCGGACCCCATCGCGGTGCGCGACATCGCCGAGAAGGTGCGCCTGGTGATGGCATCGGACGCGGACATGATCGACCCGCACCTCAATTGGGGCGAGCAGGTCAAGTCCATCACCCTGACCGTCGATCAGGACCGCGCACGCGCGCTCGGTACCTCGCCGCGCGACATCGCCGAGACGCTGCAGACCCTCCTTCAGGGCTACGCCATCACCCAACTGCGCGAGGGAAACCTGCTCATCGACGTCATGGCGCGCGCCGTGCCGGAAGAGCGGGTGGACCTCGAACACCTCGCCGCCCTCACCGTGACCACCCGCAACGGGCTGGCCGTGCCGCTCGGACAGGTGGCGCGCATCGGCTATGCCCATGAGGAGCCGATCCTCTGGCGGCGCGACCGCGACCTCGTGCTCACCGTGCGTGGCGACGTGCGCGACGGCGTGCAGCCGCCTGACGTGACCACCCGCCTCCTGCCCAAGCTGGCGCAGCTCAAGGCCGAGCTGCCGCCCGGCTATCGCATCGAGACCGGCGGCTCCATCGAGGAAAGCGCCAAGGCCAATGCCTCGCTGGCGGCGGTGTTCCCGGTGATGATCATCGTCATGCTCACGCTGCTGATGATCCAGCTGCAGAGCTTCTCGCGCCTTGCCCTGGTGCTGGCGACGGCGCCCCTCGGCCTCATCGGCGCGGCGGCGGCATTGCTCATCGCGCATCGGCCGTTCGGCTTCGTGGCGCTGCTCGGGCTCATCGCGCTGGCCGGCATGATCATGCGCAACACGGTGATCCTGGTGGACCAGATCGACCACGATATCCGCGACGGGGCGACACCCCACCACGCCATCGTCGAGGCGACCCTGCGCCGGGCGCGGCCCGTGGTGCTCACGGCGCTGGCCGCCGTGCTTGGCATGATCCCGCTGGCGGAGAGCGTGTTCTGGGGGCCGATGGCCGTCACCATCATGGGCGGCCTGCTGGTGGCGACCGTGCTCACTTTGCTGGTGGTCCCGGCGCTCTACGCCACCTGGTTCCGCGTGAAGGTGACGGACGAGGAGACCGCGCCGTCCGCGCTGCCGCAGCCGGCGGAATGATGCCCTTCGACTGAATCAAGACGCGCCCCGACGCCCCCCGGGGCCGTCCGCCCCGCCCGTTCCCGGCAACGCCCCCGCCGCGGACGGGCGGGGCGGTTTTTCGTCCCGGATGGTGCGCCGCGACTCAGTTCTTCTTGTCGCGCAGGGCGAGGCCGAACATCAGCGTGCCGACGCCGTTGACGATGAGGTCCACGCCGAGGAACAGGCCGAGGATGTAGACGGAGTTCACCGGCCAGCGGGCGATGATGATGAGTCCCAAAAGCAGGGTGACGATGCCGGACACCACGATCCAGCCCCAGCCCTTGCCGTGCTGGGAGCCGAAGCCGGCGAAGACGCGGAAGATGCCTTCGACGGCGAGCGCCACGCCGATCATCAGCGTGAGCACGCCGGCGCCGAGCAGCGGATTGTACATCATCAGGCCGCCCGCCACGACGTAGAGCAGGCCCGCCAGCAGCCAGTAGAAGAAGCGTCCCCAGCCCTGCACCCGGAAGGCGTGGATGACCTGCACCACGCCGCCCACCAGAATCAGCGCGCCCACATAGAGGACGGTGACGACCGTGGAGGCGAGCACATGGGCGAGGGCGACGAAGCCGAGCACGATGAAGGCGATGCCGAGCACCGCGAACCAGCCCCAGCTCGCGCGTATGGCGTGCAGCTGGTCGGCGACGGCGGAAGCGGGGGTGGGCGCAGATGCAGGCGTGGACATGGGCCTCTCCTGTCAGCTTGATCGCTGCGGGGCCATCATATCGAAGCGGAACGTCACGCACAGTGGTCTTGGGCTCCGGCAGATTGCGGAGCCCAAGACCGAGGCCGAACGGCCCTCAAACGCAAAACGGCCCGGCGTGGGCCGGGCCGTTTCGGTCAGGTCTTTTCCCCGTGGGGGGCTCTGCGCTCAGCGCTGGGCTGCGGGCTTGCCGGCCGAAGCGGTGGAAACCGGTGCCGGAGCGGCATTGGCCTGGGGGGCCGAGCTGCCCTTGGGGAGAATCACCACCTTGGTGCCCACCTTGGCGCGGTCGTAGAGGTCTTCCACGTCCGCGTTCAGCATGCGGAAGCAGCCGGACGACACGAACTTGCCGATGGTCTGCGGCTCGTTGGTGCCGTGAATGCGGTAGACGGTGCCGCCGAGATACATGGTGCGCGCGCCGAGCGGATTGCCCGGGCCGCCGGCCATGAAGCGCGGCAGGTAGGGCTGGCGCTGGATCATCTCGGACGGCGGGCGCCAGTCGGCCCATTCCTTCTTCGCCGTGATCTTCTCGGTGCCGGCCCAGGTGAATCCTTCGCGGCCCACGCCGATGCCGTAGCGGACGGCCTTGCCGCCGCCGAGCACGAAGTAGAGGTAGGTGTTCGGCGTATCGATGACGATGGTGCCGGCCGGCTGGGTGGTCACGTAATCCACCGTCTGGCGGCGGAAGCGCTCGGGCACGGGCTCGGTCGGATCGACATTCTCGATGCGGGGGCCGGACGGCGCCTCGGTGGTGCCGGGCACCACGGCGGAGTTGGGGCCGTACGTACCCGCCGGAGCCGGCGCGTTGTTCAGGCTGGCATAGAGCGCATCCTGATCCACCGCGCCGCGGCCGGAGCCGGAATAGCCGGGCTGCTGCTGGCCATAGGCCGGCTGCTGGGGCTCATAGGCGGTGGGGGTCGCCTGGCGACCGTAGAGGTCGGGCGCAGAATTGTAGACCGGCTGGCCGCCATAGGCCTGCTGACCCTGCGCCGGAACGGCGGTCGGGTAGGGACCGGGATCGGGGGCCACTGCAACAGGGCCGCCGGGCGCGGGCTGCGGATAACCCTGCTGCGCCGGCTGGGGATAGGCCTGCTGGGGATAGGCCTGACCCGGCGCGGGAAGCTCCGTGCGCTCCACCTGATCGCGGCGCACCGGGGCCTGCTGGCGCGCATAGGGGTCCGAATAGCCGGGAGGCGCCTCGCCATAGCCACCGACAGGCGCGGGCGGGAGCGTGCCGGTAGCATCGTCCTGCTGCCCGCCGGGCAGGCTGTAGTTCGGGCCACCGTACGGCCCCTGGGCGAAGGCCGGAGCGGCAAGAACGCACGCGCCGACGGCGGCGAGGAGGGTGTTGCGAAGGGTCATGCTTGAGGTGTTAACCGTGAAACGTGACGAAATTGGAAACGGGTCGCGGAAAAATTTGGCCCGTCCGGCGGTAACTTGTTCCAGCTTTGCAGCTCTTGTCCTGAAACGCCTTTAGGCCTGCAAGAGATCCCCGGCAATGCGAGATTCCCGGTGGCTCGCGATCGTGATCGCACTGTGGCGCGCGGGGCATAGGTCGCGGGCTTGAATGCCTGTCGGTAAGGATATAAAGATATCTTTATGTCAGATCGGTCTACGCCCGCAGCTTCATCCTTCGCCGCCGTCCTCGAGGGCCTCAAGGCCGCCGGGGAGGATACGCGCCTGCGTCTCGTCGCGGTGCTGGGGGAGGCTGAGCTCACCGTCTCCGATCTCACTGAAATCCTTGGCCAGTCGCAGCCGCGCATTTCCCGCCACCTCAAGCTCCTGGCCGATGCCGGGCTGGTGGACCGTCACCGGGAGGCCAGCTGGGTCTTCTACCGCCGCGCGTCGGAGGGGCCGGGCGGGCGAATCGCCCGGAGCCTGCTCGACCTGCTCGACCGGGACGATCCGGTTCTCGTCGGCGACCGGGCGCGGCTGGAGGCGGTGCGCGCCGCCCGCGCCGCGGCCGCGCAGGGTTATTTCGCGGCCCATGCCCGCCAGTGGGATGAGATTCGCCGCCTGCATGTGCCGGAGGCGGCGGTGGAAGCCGCCGTGCGCCGTGCGTTCGCGGGTACGCCCGTCCGCGCGCTGCTCGATCTTGGTACCGGCACGGGGCGGATGCTGGAGCTGTTCGCGCCCGACATCGAGCGCGGCATGGGCGTCGATCTCTCCCCGGACATGCTGGGCGTCGCCCGTGCCAATCTGGAGCGCGCGGGCGTGCGCAACTGCCTGCTGCGTCAGAGCGACATCTATGCCGTCCCGGTCCCGCGCGACGCGTTCGATGCCGTGATCGTCCATCAGGTGCTGCACTATCTCGACGACGGCAGCCGCGCGCTGAAAGAAGCGGCGCGGGTGCTGGCGCCGGGCGGCCGGTTGCTGGTGGTGGACTTCGCCCCCCACGGCCTCGAATTCCTGCGCGAGGCCCATGCCCACCGCCACCTCGGCTTCGATCGGGCGACGGTGGAGGGCTGGCTCGCCGCCGCGGGCCTTGAGCTCGTCTCCTTCGACACCCTCACCCCCGATGGTGGCGCCGGCGACGGCCTCACCGTCTCGCTCTGGCTCGCCCGCGATCCGCGTTACGTGGTGGCCGACGCCGACCTCGCCCACAGGGAGATTGCCTGATGACCACCCCCGCTCCCAGTCCCGCCGCGGCGCCCGTGCGGGCCAGCCGGGAGATGGACCGGCCGCCGGTGAATGTCTCCTTCGAGTTCTTCCCGCCCAAGACCGAGGAGATGGAGAAGACCCTCTGGGCCTCCATCCACCGGCTGGCGCCCCTGTCCCCGAGCTTCGTCTCCGTCACCTATGGCGCGGGCGGCTCCACGCGTGAGCGCACCCATGCGACGGTCGCGCGCATCGTGAAGGAGACGGACCTTCATCCGGCGGCGCACCTCACCTGCGTCGGGGCCAGCCGGGCCGAGATCGACGACGTGGTGCGCGCCTACAAGGATGCCGGCGTGAAGCACATCGTCGCCTTGCGCGGCGATCCGGCGACCGGCGTCGGGACGAAGTACGAGCCGCATCCGGACGGCTACCCCTATGCCTGTGACCTCGTGGAAGGCATCCGCCGCATCGGCGATTTCGAGGTGTCGGTCTCGGCCTATCCCGAGAAGCACCCGGAAAGCGCGAACCTCGATGCGGACATCGATTATCTGAAGGCCAAGGTGGACGCCGGCGCCACCCGCGCCATCACCCAGTTCTTCTTCGAGAACGACGTCTATTTCCGCTACCTCGACAAGGTGCGCGCCAGGGGCATCGACATCCCCATCCTGCCCGGCCTGCTGCCGGTGACGAACTTCAAGCAGGCGTCGAACTTCGCCACCCGCACCGGGGCGAGCGTGCCCGCGTGGCTGCTGAAGCGGTTCGAGGGGCTGGACGACGATCCCGAGACCCGCAAGCTCATCGCCGCTGCCGTGGCGGCGGAGCAGGTGACGGACCTCGTTGATCGCGGTGTCACCGATATCCATTTCTATACCCTGAACCGCGCCGACCTCGTCTACGCCATCTGCCACCTGCTCGGGCTGCGCCCGGATGCAGCGCCGGCGGTGCAGGCGATGGTGGTCTGAGCGCGACGCCATTCCCGCCGGCGCGGTGCGCCGGCCTGTCCTTCACGGAGGCGCGCGACCGCGTCGCCCCGAGCCTCGAGACCGCCCCATGACCGCGCCCATGACCGCCCCGACCACCGCCTCTTCAACCCACGCCGACACCATCTTCGCCGATCTCGCCAAGGCCGCCGCCGAGCGCATCCTGGTGCTCGACGGGGCCATGGGCACCATGATCCAGCAACTGAAGCTGGACGAGGCGGGCTATCGGGGCGAGCGGTTCAAGGACTGGCCGCGGGACGTGAAGGGCAACAACGACCTTCTCAGCCTCACCCAGCCGGACGCAGTTCGGGCCATCCACCTCGAATATTTCCGCGCCGGCGCGGACATGGTGGAGACCAACACCTTCTCCGGCACCTCCATCGCCCAGGCCGACTACGGCATGGAGGAGATCGTCTATGAGCTGAACTTCGAGAGCGCGAAGCTCGCCCGCGAGGCGGCCGACATCGCCCAGAAGGAGGATGGCCGCCGCCGCTTCGTCGCCGGCGCCTTCGGCCCGACGAACCGCACCGCCTCCATCTCGCCGGATGTGAACGACCCCGGCTTCCGCGCCGTGACCTTCGACGAACTGGCCGACGCCTATCACGAGCAGGCGCGCGGCCTCGTGGACGGCGGCGCCGACATCCTTCTCGTCGAGACCATCTTCGACACGCTGAACGCCAAGGCGGCCATCTTCGCCATCGAGAAGCTCTATGCGGAGCGCGGCTTCCGGCTGCCGGTGATGATCTCCGGCACCATCACCGATCTCTCCGGCCGCACGCTTTCGGGCCAGACGCCGAGCGCCTTCTGGTATTCGCTGCGCCACGCCAAGCCCTTCTCCATCGGCCTCAACTGCGCCCTCGGCGCCCGCGAGATGCGCGCCCACATCGCCGAGATCGGCCGGGTGGCGGACACCCTCGTCTGCGCCTATCCCAATGCGGGGCTGCCCAACGAATTCGGCATGTATGACGAGAGCCCGGAGGCCATGGCGGCCCTCGTGGGCGAGTTCGCCGCCTCCGGCCTCGTGAACGTGGTGGGTGGCTGCTGCGGCACCACGCCCGCCCACATCCGCGCCATCGCCGAGGTGGTGAAGGGCAAGGCCCCGCGCGAGGTTCCGGAGCTGGAGCCGCGCCTGCGCCTCTCCGGCCTCGAGCCGTTCGAGCTGACGCCGCAGATCCCCTTCGTGAACGTGGGCGAGCGCACCAACGTCACCGGCTCCGCCCGCTTCCGCAAGCTCGTCACCACCGGCGACTTCCCCGCCGCCCTCGCGGTGGCCCGCGATCAGGTGGAGAGCGGCGCGCAGGTGATCGACATCAACATGGACGAAGGCCTCCTCGACAGCGAGGCCGCCATGATCACCTTCCTGAACCTTGTCGCCGCCGAGCCGGACATCGCCAAGGTGCCGGTGATGGTCGACTCGTCCAAGTGGGAGATCATCGAGCAGGGGCTGAAGCGACTGCAGGGCAAGGGCATTGTCAATTCCATCTCCCTCAAGGAGGGCGAGGAGGCCTTTCTGGAAAAGGCCCGGCTGGTGCGCGCCTATGGCGCCGCCGTGGTGGTGATGGCCTTCGACGAGGAGGGGCAGGCCGACAGCTATGCCCGCAAGACCTCCATCTGCGAGCGCGCCTACCGCATCCTGACCGAGCAGGTGGGCTTCCCGCCGGAAGACATCATCTTCGATCCCAACATCTTCGCGGTGGCCACCGGCATCGAGGAGCATTCGGGCTATGGCGTCGCCTTCATCGAGGCGACCCGCTTCATCCGCCAGAGCCTGCCCTATGCCCATGTTTCGGGCGGCGTCTCCAACCTCTCCTTCTCGTTCCGCGGCAACGAGCCGGTGCGCGAGGCGATGCACGCGGTGTTCCTCTATCACGCCATCAAGGCGGGCATGGACATGGGCATCGTCAATGCCGGCCAGCTCGCCGTCTATGACGAGATCGAGCCCAAGCTGCGCGAGGCGTGCGAGGACGTGGTGCTGAACCGCCGTCCCGACGCCACCGAGCGCCTGCTGGAGATTGCCGAGGGCTTCAGGGGGGCCGCCGGCAAGGAGAAGAAGGAGGCCGACCTCGCCTGGCGCACCTGGCCGGTGGACAAGCGCCTCGCCCATGCCCTGGTCAACGGCATCACCGATTTCGTCGAGGCCGACACGGAGGAGGCCCGCCAGCAGGTGGCGCGCCCGCTGCACGTCATCGAAGGCCCGCTGATGTCCGGCATGAACGTGGTGGGCGACCTGTTCGGCGCCGGCAAGATGTTCCTGCCCCAGGTGGTGAAGTCCGCCCGCGTGATGAAGCAGGCGGTGGCTTATCTCATGCCCTTCATGGAGAAGGAAAAGGAGGAGATGGGCATCACCTCCGCCTCGGCCGCCGGCAAGGTGCTGATGGCGACGGTGAAGGGCGATGTCCACGACATCGGCAAGAACATCGTGGGCGTCGTGCTCCAGTGCAACAATTACGAGGTCATCGACCTCGGCGTGATGGTGCCCACGCAGAAAATCCTGCAGGTGGCCAAGGACGAGAAGGTGGACGTGATCGGCCTCTCCGGCCTCATCACCCCTTCGCTGGACGAGATGGTGAACGTCGCGGCCGAGATGGAGCGCGAGGGCTTCGTCGTGCCGCTGCTCATCGGCGGGGCTACCACCTCGCGGGTCCACACTGCGGTGAAGATCGCGCCGCGCTACGAGCGCGGTCAGGCGGTCTATGTCACCGACGCGAGCCGCGCGGTGGGCGTCGTCTCCAACCTGCTCAATGCCGAGACGCGCGGCGCCTATGTGGCCGACGTGCGCGCGGAATATGCCAAGCTCGCCGAGGCCCACGCCCGCGCCGACGCCAACAAGCAGCGGCTCACGCTCGCCAAGGCGCGCGAGAACGCCCTGAAGCTGGATTTCTCGGCTCACACGCCGGAAAAGCCCTCCTTCCTCGGCACCCATGTGATCGAGGACCACGACCTCTCCGACCTCGTGCCCTATATCGACTGGACGCCCTTCTTCCAGTCCTGGGAGCTGACCGGGCGCTATCCCTCGATCCTGGAGGACGCGGTGGTGGGCGAGCCGGCGCGCGCGCTGTTCGCCGACGCGCAGGCCATGCTCAAGAAGATGGTCTCGGAGAAGTGGGTGACGGCCCGCGCCGTGGTGGGCTTCTGGCCGGCCAACGCCGTGGGCGACGACATCCTCCTGTTCCGCGACGACAGCCGCAAGACCCCGCTCGCCACCCTGCACACCCTGCGCCAGCAGCTTGCGCGGCGGGAAGGGCGGCACAATCTGGCGCTGGCGGATTTCGTGGCCCCGCTGGAGAGTGGCATCGCCGACTATGTGGGCGGCTTCGCGGTGACGGCGGGCATCGGCGAGGAGGACCGGGTGGCGGCCTTCAAGGCGGCCAATGACGATTATTCCGCCATCCTGCTCAAGGCCCTGTGCGACCGCCTCGCCGAGGCCTTCGCCGAGCGGCTGCACCATCTGGTGCGCACCAGGCTGTGGGGCTATGCGGCCGACGAGGCGCTCCCCAACGACGACCTCATCGCCGAGCGCTACCGCGGCATCCGTCCGGCGCCGGGCTACCCGGCCCAGCCCGACCATACGGAAAAGGCGACCATCTTCGAGCTGCTGGACGCAACCCACAAGGCGGGCATCCACCTCACCGAGAGCTTCGCCATGTGGCCGGGGGCGGCGGTGTCCGGCCTCTATTTCGCCCACCCGCAGAGCGCCTATTTCGGCGTCGGCCGCATCGAGCGCGATCAGGTGGAGGACTACGCGAAGCGCAAGGGCTGGACCGTGGCGGAGGCCGAGCGCTGGCTCGCCCCCATCCTCAACTATGATCCGGCGCGGGTGGAGGCGGCGGAGTAGCGCAGCCGCATCATCTCACTTGAATGCAGACAGAGCGCCGAACGGACGGCCGATGCCTTCGGAGAAGGCGTTGGCCAGCCGGACGAAGCCGGCGACGTCGATTTCCTCGGCGCGGGCGGTTTCCTCCACGCCGGCGGCGGCGAGCAGGGCCATCGCATCGACGCCAAGGGTCTTCAGGCTCTGGCGCAGCATCTTGCGGCGCTGGCCGAAGGCGGCTTCCGTGACCTTCTCCAGAGCGGACAGCGCGCAGGGCAGGGGCTCCGCGCGCGGCACGAGGTGGATGACCGAGGACGTCACCTTGGGTGGAGGCACGAAGGCCGAGGGGGCGACGTCGAAGGCGATCCGCCCCTTGGTGCGCCAGCCGGCCAGCACCGCGAGGCGGCCGTAGGCCTTCGAGCCCGGCTCGGCCACGATGCGCTCGGCCACTTCCTTCTGGAACATGAGGGTGAGGGAGGAAAACCACGGCGGCCATGGGTCCGTGGAGAGCCAGCCCACCAGCAGCACGGTGGCGATGTTGTAGGGCAGGTTCGCCACCACCCGCGCCTCGCCCTCGCCGAGGAGGGGGCGCACGTCCACCTTCAGCGCATCGCCCTCGATGACCTCCAGCCGGCCCGGATAGTGGTCCGCGACCTCGGCCAGCGCATCCATGCACCGCCGGTCGCGCTCGATGGCGATGACGCGCTTCGCGCCCAGAGCCAGCAGCGCGCGGGTGAGGCCGCCCGGACCGGGGCCCACCTCCACAATCGTCACATCTTCCAGCGGCCCGGAGGCGCGGGCGATGCGGCCGGTGAGGTTGAGGTCCAGCAGGAAGTTCTGCCCCAGCGACTTCTGCGCCGAGAGGCCGTGTTTGCGGATGACGTCGCGCAGCGGCGGCAGATCGTCGAGCGCGCTCATGCGCGCGCCAGTGCGGGAGCCGGGGCTTGGCTCGTCGTCCTCTCTGCGTCGGCGAGGCGGCGGGCGAGCCTCAAGGCGGCGATCAGGCTGGAGGGATCGGCCCGGCCCGTGCCGGCGATGTCGAAGGCCGTGCCGTGGTCCGGCGAGGTACGGATGAAAGGCAGGCCGAGGGTCACGTTCACCCCATCGTGGAAGGCGAGGGTCTTGGCCGGGATCAGAACCTGATCGTGATACATGCCCACCGCCACGTCATAGCGCGCCCGCGCTTCTGGATGGAACATGGTGTCGGCGGGCAGGGGGCCGGTGGCGAGGATGCCCTCGCGCTTCAGCGCCTCCACAGCCGGTCGCACGATGGCCTCGTCCTCGCTGCCCAGCGTGCCCTCTTCCCCGGCGTGGGGATTGAGGCCGCAGAAGGCGAGGCGGGGGCGGGTGATGCCGAAGCGCCGTGCCATGTCGCGGGCGACGATGCGACCGGTCTCCACCAGCAGGTCAACGGTGAGAAGGTCGGGCACCTCGGCATAGGGCACGTGGATGGTGGCCGGCACCACCGCGAGCTGCTCCGACCAGATCATCATCACCGGATGCGGCGCTGCCCGGCCCGGCGCGGCGGCGCGGTCGGCGAGCCATTCAGTATGGCCGGGAAAGGGAAAGCCCGCCTCGTACATGACAGACTTGGCGAGCGGATTGGTGACGAGGGCCGCGGCCCGCCCGGCTGTCACAAGGCCGAGGGCGGCCTCGAGGCTCGCCTCCACGCAGGCGGCGGAGGAGGCGTCGGGCCGGCCTGGGCGGCCGGTGAAGGCAGGGCCGGCGGGGAGCACCGGCAGGGCATTGGCAAAGTGCGCGACTGCGCCCTCGGGTGTCGTCTCGGCAAGCGGCACGTCGAGGCCGAGGAGGTCGGCGCGGGCGGCGAGCGCGGCGGGATCACCGGCGACGATGAAGGCCGGGACGGCCGCGGTGCCACCTGCCGGGCCACCTGTCGCACCACCTGCCGCGCGACGGCGCAGGAAGGCGGCGAGCGTGACGTCGGGGCCGATGCCGGCCGGATCGCCGAGGGCGAGAACAAGGGGAGAGACGGCGGGCATCAGCGATTCGTCAGCAGTACGGTTCTGCGCCGGGTGCGAGCGCGGGCCGACCATAGCACGCGGGAACTGGCGCGAAGTCCCGCCGCGCGGATCAGCGACGGTATTGGATCAGGGCCTGCTTGCGCAGCTCGGCGATGAACTTCTTCGATTCGGCGGTGAACTGGCTGGTGGTCAGCTCGTCCTTGATCTCGCGCTTCTGCGAGCTCTCGCCGCGCACCTCCCGCTTGCCGCACATGGCAAAGGTCTCGACTCCGGCCTGGGCGACCTCCGGCGGCGTGAGCCGGCCAATCTCGGTCTTGTCCAGGATCTGCTTGAGCTGGGCGGGGACTTCGGAGGACAGGCGCGTCACCTTGGGGCGCACCACCACCTCCTTCATGGACTTCACCATCTGGGCGCCGCTGTCGCAATCGGTGAAGCGGGCACGCAGGGCGTTGGCCTCGGCCAGTCGCGCCTGATGCGTGCTGGCGTTGCGCGGCACCACGAAGACGATGGGCATGAGGGTGTATTCGGTTGCGACCAATTGGGTCTCGCCACGCTTCTGCAAGGCGGCGATCACGTCGGCATCGCGGATGTTCACCGTGCCGGAACGGGCGCGGACATACTGGCCCCAGACATAATCGGCGAGCAGCTTCTGCTTGAAGGTGCGGTCGTCGAGGCCCTGCTGCTTGAAACCGGAGGACAATTGCTCGGGCGTGCGGCCCGACCGCTCGGCCACCGAGGCGAACATGCGGTCCACGTCCTTCTGATCCACGTCGAGCTTCAGGCGGCTGGCCTGCTGGATCTTGAGCCGCTCGTCGATCAGCTCTTCCAGCGCTTCCTTTGCGCCGATGGGCTTGCGCTCGATGAGGCTGTGGAGGAGCTGGCGCTGCGAGACGTCGTAGTTCGTGATCGGATCGCCGTTGACGATGACCACGACCTGCTGCGCAAGCGCCGGCGTACCCAAGGTGAGCACGGGCACGAGGAGGGCGATGGCGAGGAGAAGAAGGCGTACGAGCGGCATGGTCCTGTCCGGGGGCTGCCTGCGACTTTTGTCTTCATCCTGTGGCGGCAATGCGGCTTCGCGAGCGTGGCCTTAACGTTCGCCGCCGCAGCCGGCATCAATTCGAGGATTCGGAGCCGAAGCTGGTGGAGAAGCCGCCTTCGCCAAGGGTGCGCAGGCCGATGCGGAACATCACCTTTGTCACCGGCGGCGCGTTGGGGCCGTTGAGGGTGTAGTCGGAGATGTAGTTCAGGGCGAGGGTGAAGCAGTCGTCGATGTAGCTGAGGCCGACGAGGGTATAGTCCACCTCGCCCGCGGCGAAGTCGTAGCGCAGGGCGCCGCGGATGGCCCAGTTGTCGTTCAGCTTGTAGGAGGCGTTGGTGTAGATGCCCTCGCGCGGGTCGTAATAGCCGAGCAGCGGCTGGGCCTCGTAGCGGCCGTAGGTGACGGCGATATTGAACCTATCGATCTCGGCCCGCGCCTGCAGCTCGAAGCGCTGCATGGAGAAGTTCTGCTCGTCGAAGCGGAAGCGGGTCACGAATTCGAGATACTTGGTGGGCGAGTAGCCGAACTTGGCGATGTAGTCCGAGGCCGAGGTCTCGAGGCCCGATTCAAGGCCGGTGTTGGCCATGTCGCCATAGGCGTAGGAGTTCTTGCCGAACAGGTTGTAGGACTGGCCGACCACGGCGGTGAACAGGCCCGCGCCGTTGATGGCGGCGGTGTAGGTCACGCCGAGGTTCAGGCGGCTGCCGCCCTCGACCCGGTCGTAGCCGGAATACTTGTTCACCTCGAACAGGTTGGTGTCGTCGAACACCAGGCTCTGGGCGTCCTCGTTCGGGAACTTGCCGATGTTGCTCTCGTTCGGGCGGATGATGACCTGCGCCCTGGGCTCGATGGTCTGGGTGCCCCAGCTCTCGGCCGAGATGAAGGGATATTTGTAGTCGAGACCGACCGCAGGCATGGCGCGGATGAGGTCGTCGCTGCCGGACTGGAGCGGGTTCTGCCCGGGGAAGGTGGGGCCGAACTGGTAGCTGGCGGGCAGGTAGGAGGTGTTGACCGAGGCCACGTCCACCCGCGCCGTGACGAACGGCGTCCACTGCTGGCCGAGGGGGTCGGTGATGGTCTTCTTCCAGTAGACGTCGCCGGACAGGCGCGTGTAGTCGCCCGGCGCGCCGCGCAGCAGGCATTCCTTGGCGTTCGGGCTCCACAGGGTGCACGCGCCGGTGGGCACGCCGACGCTGCCGATGGCGGAGGTGAGTTCGGAGGTGCCGATGAAGTCGGCCTGCTGGCGGGTCAGGCTGGTGAGGTTCACCTTGAAGCCGGCCTCGCCGCCCCACAGGGCGTTGTTGAACACCTTGTCGTAGTTGAGCGTGCCGACGATGGGCTGGCGGGCCTGATCGTCCGTCACGCCTAGGCCGAGGAAGTAGAGGCCGCGCAGGTCGAAATAGGACCGGTCGCCCTGGCCCGTCAGGTAGACGGTGGAGGTCTTGGTGGTGGTGGTGTCCGGGATCAGGTTGTAGTCGCGCAGGAACGTGCGGTCGGAGACGATGGTGCCGTCCCAGCCGAAGGTCCAGAACTTGTTCAGGGCGAAGGCGCCGGAGCTGTCCACCGAGCCGCGGTCCTGGCGATAGCCGGGCAGGATCTCGGTGATGCCGTTGGACGTGGTGATGAAGTCCTGCGGGTTCTGCTGCACGATGCCGGCGGCGCGGATGGTGTAGCTGCCGTTGATCAGGCGCTGGCGCCACTCGCCCTGCATCAGCACGCCCTGCTGGGTCAGGAAGGCGGGGGTCAGGGTGAGGTCGCGGTCGGGCGCGATGTTCCAGAAGAAGGGAACGGCGACGCCGTAGCCGATCTGGCTGGAGGAGAAGAACTCCGGCATGAGGAAGCCGGTCTTGCGCTTCACCGTCGGGTCCGGCGACGACATGTACGGGAAATAGGCCACCGGCAGGCCGAAAAACTCGACCCAGGCGTCCTCGTAATAGACCATCTTCTCGTCGTCGTTGTGGATGATCTTCTTGGCTTTGATCTGCCACAGCGGCGGCTTGGAAGGGTCGTCCTTGCACGGCTCGCAGGCCGTGTAGATGCCGTTCTGGAACACCGTGATGTTGCCATCGGTCCGGTCGGCGCGGATGGCGGCGAAGTGGGTGTTGTCCGGCGTGTCGAGGCGCAGGGAATCGATGAAGCCCTGCTTGAAGTCCTGCGTCAGCTGCAGGGTGTCGGCGGTGATGATCTTGCCGTCTTTGTCCTTGAGGCGGGCATTGCCCTCCGCGCGCAGGGTGTTGGCCTTGCGGTCCAGCACCACGCGGTGCGCCTCGAGGGAGGAGCCGTCGTAATAGATCTGGACGTTGCCGACCGCCGCGACGGTGTCCTTCTGGTAGTCGTATTCAAGCTGGTCGGCCGTCACCAGCATCTTCTGGTTCGGGTCGAGCTGGCGCGCGGCGAGGAGATTGCTGCCGGGCGCCGTGTTCTGGCTGGCGGCCGGCTGGGCGGTCTGCGCACGGGCGCTCCCCATCGGCGCGAGGAGGGCGACGAGGCCGGCAAAGATCAAGCTGAAGGCGGCAGCCGAGGAGGCGCGTCGAGACGCGCGACCGCCCGTTCCCCGCGCAGCTGCGCGAAGGCCCTTGGCAGTCATCCCTACGGCGGGGGGATGCCCGACCGTCATCCGTCCTCCCGGTGCAACAGAATGAGCGCCCCCAACAAAATCCCGGTCACTGCAGGAAACCACGCAGCAGCAACGGGATGAACGATTCCAGCCTCACCAAG
Source organism: Xanthobacter aminoxidans (assembly GCF_023571765.1). Lineage (GTDB taxonomy): Bacteria > Pseudomonadota > Alphaproteobacteria > Rhizobiales > Xanthobacteraceae > Xanthobacter > Xanthobacter aminoxidans. The sequence goes on from NZ_JAMJXC010000006.1 coordinate 160,718, forward strand.
ATCCTCGGCGAGCTTGGTCCCAACATAAAGCAGAAAGCCCGCAAGCACGCCACCGAGAATCGTCTGGCCCACCCCGCCGAAGCGGAACACGCGGAGGCCCACGACCGCGGCAATGAGGACCATTGCCACCAGCAGAAACGGCTTTGCGAGAAGGCTCTGGAGCTGCAGACGGTATTTTTCCGCGCCGAAGCCGGATTGTTCTGCACTGCGAATAGCCGACGGGAGTTGCCAGAACGACACGGTTTCCGGGGCGATCAGCGAATCCTGGATCTGCTTCGGGTCCAGCTTCGTGGCAATCAGGTAGGTATCATAGGAGGCGAGATCGAGGCCCGGGACGAGCACCTTGGCGCCGGTAAGAATCCATGCACCATCTCCCAAGGTTGCAGATTTCGCCTCCACACGCTCCATGAAGTTCCCGGCCGGATCGAACTCGAAAATCACCACACCCGACAGCACGCGGCCGCCCTGGCGGGAGGACTGCGCCTGGATGATGGACTGGCCATCCACGCTCTGCTGGCGAATCCAGAAGTCTTTCTTCCCCTGGGTAAAGCCGGGGGTGCCGCCGCCGCTGGCGAAGATGTCGCCCTCGATCTGGTTGGCCCGCTCCTTGAAGTCGGCGGAGATGGGGTTGAACACGCAGGTGGCGAAGACGCCCACCAGGAAGGCCACCAGAACCGGCGGGGTGATGAACTGCCAGACCGAAAGCCCCACCGCGCGCGCCACCACCAATTCGAGCCGGCGGGACAGGATGACGAAGGTGACCATGCCGCCGAACAGCACGGCGAAGGGCAGGAGTTGCTCGGTGAAGGCGGGGGCGCGGTAGAGGGTGAGCAGGGCGAGAAGACTCACCGTCACCTGCTCGCGGTCCGCCGTGCGCCGGGCCATCTCCAGGAAGTCCACGAGCACGATCAGCGTGACGCAGGACAGGAAGATGACCGCCACTGCGTGCGCGAAGCGCCGCGCGAAATAGAAGCCGAGGATGCGTCCGATCATCGTCAGGCCGCTGCCCGCCGCGAGAATCGCGCGCGGATGGAGGCGCCGAGCGCCGTCAGCGCCGCCGGCGGGGCGAGGCGGATCCAGCCCTGGAGCACCATGGCGCAGATGATGACGGTGACGATGGGCAGCGCATAGATCAGCGGCACCGCGGCGGCGTTGGCCTTCAACTGACCGGCGATGGCGAAATTGCCGATCTGCACCAGCCCCATGGCGGGGATGATGGAGGTGAGCGCCGCGCCCCGGCTCTGGCGGGTGGTGCGCGGCTGGGCCAGCGCCGCGGCGGCGATGGCGAAGAAGGCCATGGGATAGAGCCCCGCCGAGAGGCGCTTGTGCAGCTCCTCCCGATATCGTCCGGGGAAAAAGCGGACATACATGTCCTCGGCCGGCGGGTTCATCACATAGGACAGCGGCCGCTCCATGGGCTTGATGTCCACGCCCTTGTTGTCCGGCGCCAGCGACGACAGATCGAAGGCGTAGCGCTGGAACTCCACCACCGAGGAATTGGCGGCCTTGCTGTCGGAGCGTCCCTGCTTCTGGTCACCGGCCGGGGTTGCGGGAGCCGCCGGGGCGGGCGCGGACGAATCGGCGGGTTTGGTGGCCTGTCCCCCCCCGTTCTGGGCGGCGAGCTTGGCACGGGCGGCGGCGCGGGCCTCCTCGGGCGTCGGCTGGGGCGTCGCCTCGGTCTTCCAGAGGTCGCCGCCACGCCGGTGAATGGAGCCGTTCTCCAGCACCAGGAAGATGCCGGCCTTGCTCTCGACGATCTGGCCGCGATCCGCGAGGTAGGTGGAAACCTCCTTCTCGCGGGCGTCATTGATGAAGATGCCGCGCATCACGCCGTTGGCGGAGCGCTCGCGCACGTGGAAGACGAGGCCCTGCGTCAGGTTCACGAAGCGGCCGGGCTGGGCGACGAAGGACACCACGTCCGCGCGCACCTTCGTCACCTGCTCGCGGAAGCTGGTGAGGCTGGCCGGCACCACGTGGACGGCGAGGGAGGAGCAGAACAGGGAGACGAGAATCGCCAGCAGGATGAGCGGGCGCAGCAGGCGCCACGGCCCCATGCCGGCGGCCGCCATCACCACGATCTCGCTGTCGCCGTTGAGCTTCAGCAGCGTGTAGGCGGTGGCGATGAACAGAGCGGCGGGCGCGATCACCAGCACCAGGGTCGGCATGGTGAGGCTGGTGATGGCGATGAAGGCGATGATGGTCTGGCCCTGGCTGGTCACCAGATCGAGCTGGCGCAGTGCCTGCGTCGCCCAGATCATCCCGGCGAGCACGACCACGACCCCCAGGAAGGCGACAGCCGCCGTGGAGAAGATGTAGCGATCCAGACGGCCCATCACAGCATGCCTTTAAATGCGCGGAGCCGCCCCCTCACTCGCATGTCGATCGACAGCGCGCTCTGGATAGCCGGAAGCCGTCCGCCGCGCAAATGTCCGTGGGGAAAGGCTCGCTCTTCCCCTGTGAATGGCCACGCCTCAGCCGGCGCGGCCAACCGTTCTCAGGGCAAAGAGGTAGACGAGGGCGACCTCGTCCAGCCGGTCGAACCGCCCGGCGGCGCCGCCATGGCCCGCATCCATGTTGGTCCGCAGCAGGATCGGCCGGGCTCCGGTATCCGCCGCCCGCAGCCGCGCCACCCATTTCGCCGGCTCCCAATAGGTGACGCGCGGATCGGTGAGCCCGGCGAGGGCGAAGATGGAGGGGTAGGCCTGGGCCTTCACATTATCCACCGGCGAATAGCTCCGGATTCGGTGAAAGGCCGCTTCGTCGGCGATGGGATTGCCCCACTCCGGCCATTCCGGCGGGGTGAGGGGCAGGGTGTCGTCCAGCATGGTCGTGAGAACGTCCACGAACGGCACCTCGGCGACGATGCCGGCGAACAGGTCGGGCCGGAGATTCGCCACCGCCCCCATCAGCATGCCGCCCGCGGAGCCACCTTGGGCGATGATGCGCTCGGGCCGGGTGAAGCCCTCGGCGACCAGATGCTCCGCCGCGGCGACGAAGTCGGTGAAGGTGTTGGTCTTCTTCGCCAGCTTGCCGTCGGCATACCAGCGCCAGCCCTTGTCCGTGCCGCCACGGATATGGGCGATGGCATAGATGAAGCTGCGATCCACCAGCGACAGCCGGTTGGTGGCGAAGCCGGCGGGAATGGTGATTCCGTAAGCGCCATAACCGTAGAGCAGCAGCGGGGCGGAGCCGTCGAGCGGCGTGTCCTTGTGGTAGAGCAGGGAGACCGGCACGGTTTCGCCGTCCGGTGCCGGGGCCATCAGGCGGCGCGTCACATACTGCGCCGGGTCGTGGCCGGAGGGCACTTCCTGCCGCTTCAGCATCTCGCGTCGGCGGCTCGCCATGTCATAGTCCCACACCTCGGACGGGGTGGTCATGGAGGCATAGGTGAAGCGCAACTGGGTGGTGTCGAAGGCGTATCCCGCCGACATGCCCAGCGCATAGGCCTCCTCGTCGAAGGCGATGGCGTGTTCCGCGCCGTCGGCCAGCGCCCGGATGACGATGCGCGGCAGCCCGCCTTCGCGCTCAAGGCGCGCCATGTGGCCGCTGAACACCGTGTGGCTCAGGATCATGCAGCCCGGGCGATGCGGGACGAGATCGACCCAGTGCTCCCGCCCCGGCGTGGCGACGGGGGCCGTGGTGATCTTGAAATCCTCGGCACCGTCCGCATTGGTCAGGAAGATCAGGGTATCGACGCCGCCAAGGTCGGGGTGGTGCTCCACCTCGTAGCGCACGCCCTCGGTGCGCGGCGCGATGCAGCGCGGGGCGGCGGCCGGGTCCTGAAGGTCCAGAAGGTGGACCTCGGACGTCTCGTGGTCGCCGCAGGCAATCAGCCCGTAACGGCGGGACTGGGTTTCCCCCAGGGAGACGAAGAAGCCCTTGTCCGGCTCCTCGTAGATCAGCGTGTCCGTCTCCGGCGCCGTGCCGAGGACATGGCGGAAGACGAGGGACGGGCGGTGCTCGGCATCCCGGCGGATGTAATAGAGCACGCTGCCGTCGGCGCTCCACAGGAGGTCGCCGGTGGTCTCCTCGATGGCGTCGGGAAGGTCGGCACCGGTCGCGAGGTCGCGGACGCGAAGGGAATAGAGTTCGGAGCCGGAGGTGTCGGCGGAATAGGCGAGGCGGCGGTGATCGGCGCTGTGCCGCCAGTGGCCAAAGTGAAAATAGGCCTTGCCCGCGGCTTCCCTGTCGCCGTCGAGGAGGATGGCCTCCGCCCCGTCCGGCAAAGCCTTGCGGCAGGCGAGGGGGTGCTGGCCCCCCTCCCGGTGGCGGGAATAATAGGCGAAGGGGCCGTCCGGCGCGGGCACGGAGGAATCATCCTCCTTGATGCGCCCGCGCATCTCGGCGACCAGCTTCCCCTTGAGATCGCCGAGCGGGGCGAACCAGGCGTCCGCATAGGCATTCTCGGCCTCGAGGTAGGCCCGGATGTCGACGTCGAGCACGGACGGGTCGCGCATGACGGCGCGCCAGTTGTCGGCGCGCAGCCAGGCGTAGTCATCGGTGAGGGAAAGGCCGTGGACGGTGCGGGTCGACGGACGGCGAGGGGCGCGCGGCGGCTCAGACGCCACGGTCTGCCCCGTCGTCCGGTTTCAGGGAGAGGGCGGTGCCGTTCATGCAGAAACGCAGGCCGGTCGGCGCCGGGCCATCCGGAAAGACATGGCCGAGATGGCTGTCGCAGGATGCGCAGCGCACCTCGATGCGGCGCATGCCGTGGGAGACGTCCTCATGGGTCACGACCGCCTCCGGCGACACCGGCTGGAAGAAGCTCGGCCAGCCCGTACCGGAATTGTACTTGCTCTCGGAGCGGAACAGCGGCGTGCCGCAGGCGACACAGGAATAGAGGCCTGCGCGCTTCTCGTCCCAGTAGGGGCCGGTGAAGGCGCGCTCGGTGCCGGCCTGACGGGCGATTCGGAACTGCTCGGGCGTGAGGCAGGAGCGCCATTCGCTTTCGCTCTTCACGACCTTGGTGTGGTCCGCGTCGGAAGGGGCAGAGGTGGACATGGAAGAACCCCAGTCTGATTTGTCGCAGAGGTAGGCATTCCATATGGCGACGGCAAGGCTGCATGCGATCACACATGCGCGCGGCTGGGTCGAGGGGCGGGATGGCCCGGGCGGCAGCACGCCGGGTCGGTAGTGCAGATTTGCGATATTGCGACAAATCAAGAAGACGAGCCGTATTGCGGAAATATCGGTTGCAAAGTTGAAAACACGAAACTAACACAGACTTATAGCCGTCTTCGCAGCATCCGTGCGCGGGCGACTGTTCAGGGTACGTACACTGTCCGAGGTTCGTACACTGTGTGTCTGCGGACGAGCGCAGCGGGGCGCGGCGAAAGCGTCCTGGTGGTGCCTTGCGTCTTGGTGACGCCCTGGCAGCACTGGACCCCACCTTGATCGCATACGCCGAGTTCTCCCGATCCGCCCGCCGATTGCATGTCCTGATTGTTCGGAAGCGCGAAACCTGACCGACCGCGCATTCGTCATCTCACGCCATCTCAACGCGAAGCAGGTCCCATGAGCGACACCACGGAACAGACGGCCTTCATCGAGCTCGCGACGGATATCATCTCCGCCTACGTCGGCAACAACACGGTTGCCGCGGCCGAGCTGCCGGCCCTCATCAACGACGTTTTCAACGCGCTCACGCGCCTCGGCACCGGCGAGGCGCCGGCCGACGCCGAGCCGCTGAAGCCGGCGGTGGCGGTGAAGCGTTCCGTGAACGCGGACTTCATCATCTGCCTGGAGGACGGCAAGAAGTTCAAGTCGCTGAAGCGCCACCTGCGCACGCGCTACGACATGACCCCCGAGCAGTATCGCGAGAAGTGGGGCCTGCCGGCCGACTATCCCATGGTCGCCCCCAACTATGCCGCCGCCCGCTCGGAGCTCGCCAAGCAGATGGGCCTCGGCCAGCAGCGCCGTCGCGGCTGAAGCATTTCCCTCTCAAGCGGAAAGGCCCGGCGCAACGCGCCGGGCCTTTTTGCGTCTGGAGCCTGCGAAGGCCGCCGCTCACTCGGCGGCGATGCGCACCTGGGGCTGGGCGTCGCGCACGGCGGCATCCACATGGGTCTCGAAGCGGGCGAAGTTCTCACGGAACATGTTCACCAGCCGCCGTGCGGTGGCGTCGAAGTCCGCCTTGTCCGCCCAGGTCTTGGACGGATAGAGGATGTGCGGTTCGATGCCCGGCACGGAGGTCGGCACCTCGAAGCCGAAATAGGGGTCGGTGCGGAACGAGGCGCCCTTGAGCGAGCCGTCCAGCACCGCGGTCAGCAGCGTGCGCGTGACCTTGATGGGCATGCGCCGGCCCGTGCCGAACTTGCCGCCGGTCCAGCCGGTGTTCACCAGCCAGCAGTCCACGCCATGTTCCGCGATGAGATCGCGCAGCAGATTGCCGTAGACGGAGGGATGGCGCGGCATGAAGGGGGCGCCGAAGCAGGTGGAGAAGGTGGCTTCCGGGTCCTTCACGCCCTTCTCGGTGCCCGCGACCTTCGCGGTGTAGCCGGACAGGAAGTGATACATGGCCTGCGCCGGGCTCAGCCGCGCGATGGGCGGCAGCACGCCGAAGGCGTCGCAGGTGAGCATCACCACATTCCTCGGCTGCCCCGCGCGGCCGGTGGGGCTGGCATTGGGGATGAAGGCGAGGGGATAGCAGGAGCGGGTATTCTCGGTGAGGCTGCCGTCGTCGAAATCCGGCACCCGCGTCACCTTGTCCAGCACCACATTCTCCAGCACCGTGCCGAAGCGGTTGGAGGCGGCGAAGATCTCGGGCTCGGCCTCGGCGGAGAGGCGGATGGTCTTGGCGTAGCAGCCGCCCTCGAAATTGAACACGCCGTCCTGGCTCCAGCCGTGCTCGTCGTCGCCGATGAGCGTGCGGTTGGGATCGGCGGACAGCGTGGTCTTGCCGGTGCCCGACAGGCCGAAGAACAGGCAGACGTCGCCCGCGTCGCCTACGTTCGCCGAGCAGTGCATGGGCATGATGCCCTTTTTCGGCAGGATGTAGTTGAGCGCGGTGAACACCGACTTCTTCATCTCGCCCGCATAGGACGAGTTGCCGATGAGCACGATGCCGCGGGTGAAGTCCACCGCGATCACCGTCTCCGAGCGAACCCCGTGGCGCGCCGGGTCGGCCTTGAAGGACGGCAGGTCGATGATGGTCATCTCCGGCACGAAGCCGTCCAGCTCGGCCCGTTCAGGGCGGCGCAGCATGGTGCGGATGAACAGGGAGTGCCACGCGAACTCGGTATAGACACGCACCTTGATGCGGGAGGCGGGATCGGCGCCGCCATAAAGGTCCTGCGCGAACAGGGTCTTGTCCTCGGCCTCCTTCAGGAAGTCCTGATAGAGCGTCTCGAACTGCTCCGGCGTGATGGCGCCGTTATTGTCCCACCAGACCTCGCCTTCAGTCGCGGCATCGCGCACCACGAACTTGTCCTTGGGGCTGCGGCCGGTGTGGGCGCCGGTCTCGGCCATCAGCGCGCCGCCGGAGGACAGGTGCCCTTCCTTGTGCGCGAGCGCATGCTCGTAGAGCTCGGGCTCGAGCAGATTCCAGTGGACCGCCGTAAGATGCTTGAGGCCGAAAGTGTCCGCGCCGCAGGCGCTGTTCCGGTGACCGGTTTCGAGCACGGAAGATTCCTCCACAGTTCCCGCCGGCGTGACGCCGGCATTCATCCGCCGTCCCGCTCTCGTAGAGTTATGCGGGCGGTGTCGGGCCGGGGACGTCTTTGCGCATCCCTCGAAGCCGCGTCGCGCACGCTAGAGGGAGTTGAGCGCCAAGGAAACTCCGACAAACGGAGGCTAAACGTTTAAATTCAGGCCGCAGTTCCACGCCGTGCGTCGTTCACCAGCTTCACCAGTTCTTGCCGCACTGCAGCAAGGTCTTCCACCCGTCTGGTAAAGTCGAGCCGGCGCACGAGATCGCCGCAGATCAGTTCGCACCCCTCGGGATCGAGGGAGAGCAGGCGCCAGTCGCCCTCCGGCGCGCCGAGGAGCACGGTGGCGTAGAGGCGCACGGCATCGGCATGGTCCGCATTCATGTGTGCGATCACGCCGTCCACCCCTTCGGCCAGCGCCTCCGCCCCCTGCCAGCCGGTGAGCAGCTTTTCCCCCGGCACGTCCACGATGCGGCCGAAGCCCTCGACCAGGTGCGCCTCGGTGATGTCGATGGCGTAAAAGGCGAAATCCGTGAAATCCGCATATCCCGCCGCCGCTTCGTGCCGGGCGAGATAGCGCGCGCGGACCTCCGGGGCAGGGGCGGGGACGATGCGGCCGATGAGGCTGGCGCGGGGCGCGTTCAGCGGGTCCTCGGCGCCGGCCGCCGAGACAAGGAGGGAGACGCGGGCATCGCCCGCGATGTTGCGGGTGTGCCGGGCGAGGCGGGAGATGAGCAGGGTCGGGCGGCCCTCCGGGTCCGTGGAGATTGCCACCAGAGAGGCGTAGGGGGTGCCGTCACCCTCCAGCGTTGCAAGGGCGCCGAAGCGGGCCTCGCGCACGAGGTGGCGGACGGCGGTCGCGGACGGCTTGGTCATGGGGCTCCTCCTGCGGGGCGGTGCCACGATGCTCCGGCGCGGCGGCCGGGCGCAAGGGGAGGAGCGCAACCGGACGCCCGAACCTTCCGTAAGGGACGCACGGAAACGGAAAGCTTGATTAAGGGTATTCGGCGGCCGCCATTTGGTGTCGGTGGAGAATCCCGCTATTTTGCGTCGATCGAGTCTTGTGTGTCACATTTCGGCCACGCGAACGCGGTTCACCGCAGTGAGAGGCCGCAACAGATGGCTGGCTTGAAGGCCCGTGTTCAACGGTCCGCTTTCCGGACGGCTTTAAAGAGGTGTCATGCCCACGATCGCCCTCGTCGACGACGACCGCAACATCCTGACCTCGGTCTCCATCGCTCTGGAGGCGGAGGGCTACCGCATCGACACCTACACGGACGGCGCCTCGGCCCTGGACGGGTTCAAGACCAACCCGCCGGACCTCGCCATCCTCGACATCAAGATGCCCCGCATGGACGGCATGGAGCTGCTCCGCCGCCTGCGCCAGAAGACCGACATGCCGGTGATCTTCCTCACCTCCAAGGACGAGGAGATCGACGAGCTGTTCGGCCTGAAGATGGGCGCCGACGATTTCATCAAGAAGCCCTTCTCCCAGCGCCTGCTGGTGGAACGGGTGAAGGCGGTGCTGCGCCGCGCCGGCGCCAAGGACGGTGCCGCCCCGCGCGAAGTGGACAGCGCCAAGGTGCTGGAGCGCGGCAACCTGCGCATGGACCCGGAGCGCCACACCTGCACCTGGAAGGCCGAGCCGGTGACGCTCACCGTCACCGAGTTCCTGATCCTCCAGGCGCTCGCCCAGCGCCCGGGCGTGGTCAAGAGCCGCAACGCCCTCATGGACGCGGCCTATGACGATCAGGTCTATGTGGACGACCGCACCATCGACAGCCACATCAAGCGGCTGCGCAAGAAATTCAAGTCGGTGGACGATTCGTTCGAGATGATCGAGACCCTGTACGGCGTCGGCTACCGGTTCAAGGAGTGATCCGGGCCGCGCGCGGCAGGTTCGGCACCACATGACGGTCGAGACCAACGAGGCGCCGCTGGAGCGTCCGAGCGAGCCGGCGGGCATTCTCGCCACCGTTCGGCGCGTGCGTCGCTTCGTGGCGTTCAAGGGCTTCTCGTCGCTCACGCGGCGCATCGTGCTCCTGAACCTCGCGGGCCTGTGCGCGCTGGTCTCCGGCATCCTCTATCTCTCGGAATTCCGCTCCGGCCTCATCGACGCGCGCATCCAGAGCCTTCTGGTGCAGGGCGAGATCATCGCCGCCGCCATCGCCTCCTCGGCGCAGGTCGAGACCAACGCCATCACGCTCGACCCCGACCGCCTGCTGGAATTGCAGGCGGGAGAGAGCTACGGCCCCGAGGACGGCTTCGCGCCGCTGGAATTCCCCATCAATCCCGAGCGCGTGGCCCCGGTGCTGCGCCGCCTCGTCGGCCCGACCCGGACCCGCGCCCGCATCTATGACCGGGAAGGCCAACTGCTGCTGGATTCCCGCTCGCTCTATTCCCGCGGCGAGATCCTGCGCTTCGACCTGCCCTCGCCCAATGAGCCCAAGCCCGGGTTCCTGGAGCGCGCGTGGCTCGGCATCCAGCTCTGGCTCGGCCGTGGCGACCTGCCGCTCTACCGCGAAATGGGGCCGCAGGCCGGCAAGAACTATCCGGAGGTCGCCTCCGCCGCGCTCGGCACCAAGGCCAGCGAGGTGCGGGTGGACGAGCGCGGGCAGGTGGTGGTCTCGGTCGCCGTGCCCATCCAGCGCTTCCGCGCCATCCTTGGCGTGCTGCTGCTCTCCACCCAGAGCGGCGAGATCGATGCGGCGGTGAAGGCCGAGCGCTTCGTCATCGTCCGCGTCTTCCTGGTGGCGGCGGCGGTGATGGTGCTGCTCTCCGTGCTGCTGGCCGGCACCATCGCCGATCCCGTGCGCAAGCTCGCCGCCGCGGCGGAGCGGGTGCGCCGGCGCATCAAGACCCGGGTGGAAATTCCTGATTTCACCGCCCGCGCCGACGAGATCGGCCACCTCTCCGGCGCCCTGCGCGACATGACGAGCGCGCTCTACAACCGCATCGAGGCCATCGAGAGCTTCGCGGCGGACGTGGCGCACGAATTGAAGAATCCGCTTACCTCCCTGCGCAGCGCGGTGGAGACGCTGCCTCTGGCCAAAACCGATTCCTCCCGCTCGCGCCTGCTGGAGGTGATCCAGCATGACGTGAAGCGTCTCGACCGCCTCATCTCCGACATTTCCGACGCCAGCCGCCTGGACGCGGAGCTGCAACGGCAGGAAGCCGTGACGGTGGACCTGAAGCAGCTTCTGGAGATGGTGGTGGGCCTCGCCCAAGACGTGCGCAAGGATGACGGGGTCAGCGTTTCCCTCACCTTCGATCGCGCGGCGGGGGCGCCGCAGGACTACAACATCGCCGGCCACTCCTCGCGCCTCGGCCAGGTGGTGGACAATCTCGTCTCCAACGCCCGCTCCTTCTCGCCGCAAGGTAGTTCCGTGCGCGTCACCTGCCGCCGCCTCAAGGACGGGGCGGAGATTACGGTGGACGACGATGGCCCGGGCATTCGCCCAGACGCCCTCTCGCGCATCTTCGAGCGCTTCTACACGGATCGCCCGCACCAGGGCTTCGGCCAGAATTCCGGCCTCGGCCTCTCCATCTCGCGGCAGATCGTGGAAGCCCACGGCGGGCGCATCTGGGCCGAGAACCGCACCGCCACCGATCCCGATGGCACCCCCCACGTCACCGGCGCGCGCTTCGTCGTGCGCCTGCCCACCGGCTGACCGTGACCGGGGCCGCGCCACCCACCATCCATGCAAGCTGCGTCGCCGTGGGGGACGTGGGGCTTCTCATCCGCGGCCCCTCGGGCTCCGGCAAGTCCATGCTGGCGCTGAGGCTCATCCTCGATGCCCCCCGCGCTCTGCCGCCGGCCGAGCTGGTGGCGGACGACCGAGTGGTGCTTGCGGTGGAGGATGGTATGCTGATCGCCCGGCCGCCTCCTTTACTTGCAGGCCTGATCGAGTTGCGCGGTATTGGTGTGAGGCGGATGGAGCACCGTCCCTCCGTCGCAGTGCGGCATGTGGTCGATCTGGCGGCATCGGAAATGGTCCGCATGCCCGACCCGGCCGAGCTTCGGGAACAGATTCAAGGCATTGAAATCCCTAGAACTCCGATCTTTGACCTGGACCTGGCGCCTGTCGTAATCGCTTGCATTCTCAAGACGCGGGCTTACGAAAACTAAATGTGCTTTTGTGCGTTGCACCCCTTGCGTAATTTTTGAGCCGCTCTGAATATGGCCGTCCCGCAGCGCGGGAGGCCTTCATCAGGGGGAAGATGAGGGCGGAGGAAGCATGATCGGTCTCGTCCTCGTCACACACGGCCGTCTGGCAGACGAATTCTGCTCCGCTCTGGAGCATGTGATGGGCCCGCAGGCCCAGATCGCCGCTGTCACCATTGGTCCAGAAGACGACATGGAGCGGCGGCGCCAGGACATCATCGAGGCGGTGGATCGCGTTCGCACCGGCGACGGGGTGGTGATCCTCACCGACATGTTCGGCGGAACCCCCTCGAACCTCGCGATTTCGGTGATGAACACGCCGGATGTCGAGGTGGTCGCGGGCATCAACCTGCCCATGCTGGTCAAGCTCGCCAAGGTGCGTGGGGAGATGCCGCTGGCCCAGGCCGTGGACGTCGCCCAGGAAGCCGGTAGGAAATACATCAATGTCGCAAGCCGCGTCCTCTCCGGTAACTGAGCTTTTCGCCGACGCCGGTTGCGCGGCGGGCGGCGGCTGTTCCGACGATCCGGCCATCGCCTGCGGCCGGCCTATCGCGCCCGAGGCGCTGGTGCGCGTGCTTCCCATCATCAACAAACGCGGCCTCCACGCCCGCGCCTCCGCCAAGTTCGTACAGACCGTGGAGCGCTTCGACGCCATGGTCACGGTGTGCCGCAGCGGCGAGGCGGTGGGCGGCAATTCCATCATGGGCCTTATGATGCTGGCCGCCGGGCCCGGCACCTGCGTCACCGTCACCGCCACCGGCCGGGAGGCGTCCGACGTGCTCGACGCCCTCGGCACCCTCGTCGGCGACCGGTTCGGCGAGGAAGAGTAGGGCGAAAGCCCCGCGCCCGTGTGCTGACGGGCTGGCAAGCGAAAGCGCTGCCGTTTCGGCCGTTTACCTCAAATTGAGGTTGCTCTGGCCCGTTCCCCGATGGTTGCCTATGTCTTAACGCTGATCCCTTCGTGCAATGGGCCCGAGGGATCCGGGACGGGCCTTCCCCCCGTATCAGATGCATGTTCGAGCCGAGGAGCCATAAGCCCGAGGAGGCACCGGCGCCCAAGCGCCGCCGGTGGAGCCTCGGCTTGTCGGCAAAACTGCTCGCCTTGACGGTGGCCGTGGTGGCCACGGCGGAAATCGCCGTGCTGGTGCCCACCATCGCCAATTACCGCATCGCCTGGCTGTCCGACCGCCTCGCCGCCGCCCGCACCGCCGCCCTCGTGCTCGACGCCGCGCCGCAGGACGGCGTGACGGTGGACATGACCCGCGAGCTTCTCGACAGCGTGGGCGCCAAGGTGATCGTGGTGAAGCGGGAGGGCACGCGGCGCCTCCTCGCCGCCTCCGACATGCCGCCCGAGGCGGACGTGCACATCGACATGCGCGAGACCACGCTCTGGGGCGCGGTGCATGATGCCTTCGACACCCTCGTCGCCGACAACGGCCGCATCCTGCGCATCGTCGGCGAACCGCCGCGGGGGGCCGACTTCATCGAGATCGTGCTCAGCGAGACCCCGCTGCGCGTGGCGCTGCTGCGCTTCGCAGCGACCGTACTGCTCATCTCGCTCGCCGTGGCTGTCGTGGCGGGCGTGCTGGTCTATGTGAGCCTCAACTGGCTGTTCGTGCGGCCCATGCGCCGCCTCACCGAGCGCATGTCCGCCTTCCGCGAGGATCCGGAGGACGCCTCGCGCATCATCGTGCCCTCCGGCCGCTCCGACGAGATCGGCACCGCCGAGGAGGCGCTCGAGGAATTGCAGCGCGAGCTCTCCCACACCCTGCACCAGAAGAGCCACCTCGCGGCGCTGGGCCTTGCCGTGTCCAAGATCAACCACGATCTGCGCAATCTGCTGTCCTCGGCGCAGCTGCTCTCGGACCGCCTCGCCTCGGTGCCGGACCCGACCGTGCAGCGCTTCGCGCCGAAGCTGCTCGCCGCCCTCGACCGCGCCATCCATTATTGCGAGCAGACCCTGTCCTACGGTCGCGCCAAGGAGCCCCTGCCGGAGCGGCGCGACGTGGAACTCGCCCATCTGTTCGAGGAGGTGCGCGAAACCCTCGGCCTCTCGCCCGGTGGCAGCGCGGGGGTCGGCTGGGTGGCAGACGTGGAGCGCGGGCTCACCGCCGATGCCGATCCCGATCAACTGTTCCGGGTCATCCTCAACATCACCCGCAACGCCCTCCAGGCGCTCGAGGCGCGCGCCCCGCTCGATCCCGAGCGCGACCAGATCCGCGTCCGCGCCCGCCGCAAGGGGCCGGTGGTGGAGATCGAGCTCAGCGACACCGGGCCGGGCATTCCCGCGGCGCGGCGCGAGCATCTGTTCGAGGCCTTCGTCTCCTCCGCCCGGCGTGGCGGCACGGGGCTCGGCCTGCCCATCGCCGACGAACTGGTGCGGGCCCACGGCGGCCACATCCGCCTGCTCGACACCAAGATCGGCACCGCCTTCCGCATCACCATCCCCGACCAGCCGGAGAGCCGGCATCACCGACGGGAACGCATCCGGGCGTGAGCGGGCCGAGTTTTCCACAAGGCGCGCTCTTTCCGGCCGGTCTCATGAGCGATGCGGGCCGGGGGCCTTGCACCCTCCCATAAAAAGGGGTAGCAGACGGGCCTCGCGGAATTCCAAGCCGCGAACGCCTCGGAAAGCTCCTCGCTTTCCCGACCGGTCCGCCGGTCACGGGCACAGGCGCCGGTAGCTCAGCTGGATAGAGCACCAGACTACGAATCTGGGGGTCGGGAGTTCGAATCTTCCCCGGCGCGCCACCTAACAGATTGAAATAGCAATTATTTTTAGATTGTCTGTCTGGGGCCGCCGGCTGAATTTTATGAATTCAGCCGGTTTTTCAGCCGGTTTTGGAAGGATGGATACCCCTTCGCATCCTATAGTGGTTAGGAGCGTGCCCGAGTGACTGGCCAGAGGAAGAGAGGCCTGTTTTTTTCCTGAAGGGAGATCGCGGTCATAACGCGGCGAGCGCGCCGACCCCGTGCCGAGGTTGGGGTCGAGGGGGCGAATCCCTTCGTCTGCCCAGAATTCCTATTAAATTCAATTTTTTAATTGGCGGCTGCGCACTGCGGCACCTGCATCAGGAGATCATGCGGCTGGTGCGCCGGCCGTGGACCTAAGAGAACGTCACCTTCGCGGGCGAGCACTTCCAGGTCGCCGATGCCACCGTAGAGCCGGGCATCCAGGTCCGCGCCGCGCGCCGGCATCCCCGGCTCTATTTCGGCGGCGCCTGGGAGAGGCAGAGCACTGGCCGCCACCGAAGCCGACATTCAGCTAGTCCTCGGCGAACTGCTTGTCGGGGAGCGCATTGCCCGGCTCAAGGCGGAGCCGCGCGCTGGACCGCGACCTGCCGCCTCTGGAATTCGGACTGCATCGCCACGCTGGTTCGTGACACCACGAGCGAGGCCTGGCCGAAGCTGAGGCGAATGTCGCCGAAATGGCCAAGACCGAAGGCGCCGGTGAGCAAGACCCCAAGCGGGAGGTCGCGATAGGCTAGCAGCGGCGGCTCGACCTTCTCGCGCACGGCAACGTGCTCGACGACAACCTCTATACGTGGCCGCGAAAGTTCGGCGGAGGACGTAGCCCGTTCGCTGAACAAATACCGGGATCTGGGCATCACCCACTTCGTGCTCTCCGACACGCTCAATCTGTCTGAGATCAAGTAGCATGGCGACCAGATGCTTCCGTTGCTGCACAGCTGGGGGCCCCGGGGCCGGCTTCCCCCTGCCCGTGGAGCCCGGCAGGGAAAGGCCGGACGCCGGCTTCCACGCTACGTCACGGCAGACTCCATCCTGACGGGGCCATCGGAACTGCGCGCGTTTCGCAACCTGTTGCAATGCAGGCGGAGGCGCCGGCACGCCAGGCCGCGGTTGCACGGCAGACCGCGATTGCAGGGAAGCCGGCGCAGGACATCCTTCCAGCGTCATCGAGCCCCGCCGAAGGGCGAAGGCAGCTGGTGAGTATATTCATTAGCCACACTAATGAACCCTATTGCACCTAGCTGTCTAATCAAAAACTGACGTCCGAGTTAAATTGGATTCGATTGTGAACTAACAAGGAACAGCTGCCTTGCGATTGCTGAAGTCGCTTCTCGTGGCAACATTGATGACTTCGCTCATTGCGGCAAGCCCTGGAGCAATGGCCCAGCAGTCGGTCAGCACAGAACCGCTTGTCGTCCAGAAGCAGGGCAGCTTCGCCGTTGGTGGCACGGTGATCCGCACGCCGGGCACCTACAACAATACCGCACCGACCGCCGAAGGGCAGACGTTCCACGGCGACCATCTCTACGCCTTCTATCAGGTTCCGCAAAACTCCAGGCTGCTGCCCATCGTGATGCTGCATGGCGCCTATCAATCGGCGCGGAGCTGGGAGACCACGTCGGATGGCCGCGAGGGCTTCCAGATCATCTTCTTGCGTCGCCACTTTCCCGTCTATCTGGTCGATCAACCCCGCCGTGGCCGAGCCGGTAACAGCACGGTCGCTGCAACGATTGAGCCGTCGCCCTACGATCAGCTCTTCTTCGACCAGTTCCGCATCGGCACCTGGCCGAACTATTTCAACGGCGTGCAGTTCGACCGCAGCCCGGAGACGCTAAACCAGTTCTTCCGATCGGTCACGCCCAACACCGGCCCCTACGATGCCGGGGTGATCTCCGACGCGATGTCGGCGCTGTTCGAGCGGACCGGCCCCGGCATCCTCTTCACCCATTCCCAAGGGGGTGGCCCCGGCTGGCTGACCGCGATCAAAAATCCGAACGTCAGGGCGATCGTCGCGTTCGAGCCGGGCAGCGGCTTCGTCTTTCCCGAGGGCGAACTTCCAGCGGCGATGCCTAGCGCGGCGGGCACCTTGGCGCCGGAAGCGGTATCGCAGGCGGACTTCCAGAAGCTCACCCGCATCCCGATCATCATCTACTACGGCGACAACATTCCGACCAAGCCGACCGAGCGCCGGGGCGAGGATAATTGGCGCGTGCGGCTGGCCATGGCCAAGCTGTGGGTCGACGCGATCAACACGCACGGCGGCGACGCCCGCCTGGTGCATCTCCCGGAGATCGGTATCCGGGGCAACACCCACTTCCTCTTCTCAGACCTGAACAATGTCCAGATCGCTGATCTGGTGTCGAGGTTTCTCACCGAGAAGAAACTCGACTGATCGGCTTTTTGACCGGGACGGGCCGGATTTTCGAACTGGAGCCCGGCCAACCCAAGTAGTGCAAAGGAGGTCGAAATGACCAGCGAAGTCATCGACGAAAGGAGGCGCCAGTTCCTTGGAACGTCGGCGCTCGTGCTTTCAACCGCAATCATAGGAGGACGGCTTATGACGGCCACAGCTCTCGCAGCGGAATACCAGGCAACTCCGTTGGACTACAGGAAGAATCCGTTCACCCTAGTCTATGATGGCGCGATCACCAAGAACGAGCCGGGTAAGGTCAATATCCACCCGGTGACGTACAAGCTCAATGGCCTCGACATCGTTGCCAACGTCTATACGCCGGCAAATTACGATGCGAGCCGGAAATATCCGGCGGTCGTCGTCGCGCACCCGAACGGCGGCGTGAAGGAGCAGACCGCGGGACTCTATGCCCAGCATCTGGCGGAACAGGGCTATATCACGATCGCAATGGACGCCGCCTTTCAGGGCGGCAGTGGCGGTGCGCCGCGCAGCGTCGATAAGCCCGCATACCGCATCGAGGACATCCACGGCGCGGCGGACTTCATCACCCGCTATCCCGGCGTCGACGCCACACGTCTTGGCCTGCTCGGCATCTGTGGCGGTGGAGGCTACTCGCTGGCGGCCGCGAAAACAGACAAGCGCTTCAAGGCAGTGGCGACGTTGAGCATGTTCAACTCCGGGCGGGTCCGCCGCAATGGCTTCCAGGATTCGCAGGTGGACACGATCCAGCAGCGCCTGCAGCAAGCTTCTGCGGCCCGAGCCCAGGAAGCGGCCGGCGGGGAAGTTCTCTATTCCGGCGATGCCAATCTGACGGATGCGCAGATCGCCGCGCTGCCGTTCGATCTGTATCGCCAGGGCTATCACTACTATTGGAGAACAAACGCACATCCCGGCTCGACCTTCAAGTACACGACCAGCAGCTTCCTGGACCTGATGCGCTGGGATGCCACCGACCAGATCGAGCTCATCAATGTCCCGCTGCTGATGATGGCCGGCAGCGAGGCCGACACCCTGTACATGACCGAGGATGCCTTCCCCAAGGCCACCGGCACTACGGACAAGGAGCTCTTCAAGATCGAGGGCGCCAAGCATATCGAGACCTACTGGGTTCCCAAATATGTCGAAGCGGCGATGGGCAAGCTGACGCCGTTCTTCGGCCGGACCCTCCTTGCCTGACGCGTGGGCCTTCGATCTCTTCCGACCAAGCGTCAGCGAACGGTTTCATCGACATGGCGCCCGGGCTCTGTCCCGGCGCCATCCCGCCAATCTCAAGGAGGCAGGCAATGAAGATGCTCGCCAGAAATCTGTTCGTCGCAGCCAGCCTGCTCCTAGCCGGAGGTATGCCGACCATGGCCCCCGCCCAGAACCAGACCCCCGCCGCCTCTGAGACGGCACCCCCCCAGCCGTCCCGTGCGCAGCAACTGATGGGCGACGTCGCCCCCAAACTGGCCGAGCTGACGGACAATGTGCTGTTCGGCGACATCTGGGAGCGCCCCGGACTGGCCAAGCGCGATCGCAGCCTGATCACAGTTGCTGCGCTGATCGCCCTCAATCGTCCTGACCAGTTGCGATCCCACATCGCTCTGGCGCGCCGCAATGGCGTGACCGAAGAGGAAATCGTCGAGACGATCACACAACTCGCCTTCTACGCGGGATGGCCGAACGCCATCACCGCGGTCTCGGTCGCCCGCGACGTCTTCAAGCAGCAATAGGTCGGCTGGCCATGAGGAAACGAACGAAGCAGGTTGCGACGATCTGCGCTGCGGCGCTGCTCTCAGCATCCGTGGCCGTCGCCCAGGCCGATCAGGCCATAACGGTCACGCGCCCCGGATCACAGCCGTCCAGTGTGGGTCCCGCCAGCAACTTCACCGGATCGGTGCGGGTGGATTCGCGGTTCCAGGCGAGCGCTCCCGCGCGCATCGGCGGCGGTACCGTGACCTTTGAGCCCGGCGCGCGCACCGCCTGGCACACGCACCCGCTCGGTCAGACGCTGATCGTCACCGCGGGCGTTGGTCTCGTCCAGGCATGGGACGGCCCCGTGCAGGAAATCCGGCCGGGCGATGTCGTCTTGATCCCGCCGGGCGTCAAGCATTGGCATGGCGCCACATCGACCAACGGTATGACGCATATTGCGCTCACCGAGGCAGTCGACGGCAAGACCGTCCACTGGATGGAGCAGGTCTCGGACGCGCAGTACCGGCGCTGATCGCGGCCCGGACCGATCTCGGGTCTGCCGGCGGACACAGGATCCGCAAAACGAACCTTTTTTGTCCAAGCCCGGCCGAGATTGTCGATGATGAATATTGCAGAAACATTCGCACTGGGGCCTTCTCGGCCGGCACGGCCATTCTGGCCGGACGGCAGGTCCACGCCGAGACCAACCGCGTGATGTTGCCTGAAAATCTCGATCAGTGGGCGGCGACAAGGCGGACGCGCTCGACCGAGCTTACGGTTCTTTACCGGAACAGACTCAAGGCCGCTGTCTGCCAACGCGATCCCGCACGGCGAGGTTCGCGCGCAGGATTACTCTCCTCTGTAGCGGAGCACGTCCACCAGTAAGGACAAAGCGGGCGAAGAGTGTCGACGGCTCGGATAGTAGAAGTGGTATCCTGGAAAAAACGGGCACCAGTCTTCCAGAACACGTATCAGTCTGCCCTCCGCAATATATGGTAGCACTTGGTCTTCCGGCATGTAGGCCACGCCGAGACCGTCCAGGGCCGAGTTCAGCCGCAGACCCAGATTGTTGAACACGAGCTGGCCGTCACCGCGTACTTTGACCTCCCGGCCATCCTTCTCCAGGCCCCAGGGAAACACCCCACCATAAGTCGGAAGCCGGATGTTGATACACTTGTGTGCCGTCAGCTCCTGCGGTGTCTTCGGGATGGGGTACTTCTCAAAATATTCCGGCGACCCGACCACAGCCATGCGCATCTCAGGCCCAATGCGTACGGCGATCATGTCCTTGGCGACCTGCTCGCCCATTCGCACACCGGCATCGTATCCCTCGGCAACGATGTCGGTGAGGCCGTAGTCGACGATGATCTCGACATTGATGTCCGGATGATCCGGAAGGAGCCTTTTCAACGCCGGCTGCAGAATCGAGATCGCAGGGTGCTCGCCCGCCGTGATCCGAACCGTGCCGGCTGGCTTTTCGCGCAGTTCACGCAGCACCGCGAGCTGCGCTTCAATTTCCTC
Organism: Xanthobacter aminoxidans; assembly: GCF_023571765.1. Lineage (GTDB taxonomy): Bacteria > Pseudomonadota > Alphaproteobacteria > Rhizobiales > Xanthobacteraceae > Xanthobacter > Xanthobacter aminoxidans. The sequence continues at coordinate 180,888 of NZ_JAMJXC010000006.1, forward strand.
GAACCTTGGCGCCACTGTTTGCAACAGGCGCTCGCCAGCCTCGGTGGGCGCCACGCTGCGTGTCGTGCGTGTCAGGAGACGAAGGCCGATGCGCTCCTCCAGGGCTCGGATGGTCTGGCTGAGAGCCGATTGCGAGACTCCCAACCTGGCTGCGGCCTTGGTGAAGCTCCGCTCCTTCGCAACGGTCGCAAAGGCAGCGAGGTCGTTGAAGTTTTCGTGGGCCATTCATTAGTCCAACTAATAGTGACATGTCGATTATAGCATCTAATCGCTGACCGTCGCGAGAGCTATATTCTGGCCCATCCACTCACGGGCTTTCTGAAGGAAACAGGCAGCCTGAGGCACGAGGTAGTTGCCAAATGTCTGTAAAGATTATTGATATTCGGCCAGCATCAAAATCATTGATAAACGACTGTTATGTGTTTCGTGACAGGTCGGAGTTCTATTGCGCATTGGAAACAGTTTTGTTTCAGCGCCAGGCGACGGACATTCAGCATTGTATCAATGCACAGTATGTCTTAGCGCCGCGGGCCATGTAACGATGACCGTCTCCTCGTCGTCCGCGCCAGCCGTCAATAGAAACGCGATCCTGGCCATCATTCTCATCAGCTACGTGATGATCGTGCTCGACATCTCGGTCGTCCTGACCGGGCTACCCAAGATCCAGCATCAGCTCGGCTTTTCCCAGTCGGATCTTGCCTGGGTTTCGAGCGCCTACACGCTGACCTTCGGCGGTTTCCTGCTGCTCGGGGCGCGCGCGGGCGACATTCTCGGCCGACGCCGGATGTTCGTCATCGGTCTTGCGATTTTCACCTTGGCCTCGCTCGCCATCGGTGTCTCCCAATCCGCCGGCTGGATGCTGGCGTGGAGGGCGATCCAGGGCATCGGCGCCGCCGTGCTGGCGCCTTCGACGCTTGCCCTTTTGCAAACCAATTTTCCGGAGGGCCATGAGCGGACCCGCGCCATCTCCTACTACGCCGCCGCGGCCGGTCTCTCGGCCACGGTCGGCCTCGTGCTGGGCGGCGTCCTCGCGGATTGGGTGTCCTGGCGCATGGGCTTCTACATCAACCTGCCGATCGGTGTCGGCCTGATCCTGGCGGCGCGCGCCCATATCCATGAGACGGCACGCCATTCGGGAAAGTTCGATTTCTTCGGGGCGCTGACATCGACCGCCGGTATGAGCGCCTTGGTTTACGGCTTCATCCGCTCGGCTCATTCCGGCTGGGGCGATCCCGTCACGCTCGCAACGCTGGTCGTGGCCGTCGTCCTGCTCGCGCTCTTCGCTCTTATCGAGCGGCGCGCCAAGCAGCCGATCCTGCCTTTGTGGCTCTTCTCGAGCCGCGAGCGCTCGGGCGCCTACGCCGCCCGTGTCCTCTACATCGGGGCGATGGTGGGCTTCTTTTTCTTCACCACGCTCTACCTGCAGGAGGTCGTTGGCTATGGTCCTGCCTTGACGGGCATCGCGTTCGTGCCGGCCACGATCCTGCATTTCCCGCTCGCCATCGCGGTGCCCCGACTTGTTCGCCGCTTCAACCCGAACACGCTTCTCGTTGTTGGAATGCCCATAGGTATTGTTGCGATGGCCTGGCTCAGCCGCGCATCGGCGGATTCCGGCTATGTGCTCTCGCTCGCCCTCCCCATGCTGCTGATCGGCATCAGCCAGGGCCTGACGCTCAGCCCCCTGACGTCCGCGGGCGTCGTTGGCGTTCATCACACGCACGCGGGCGCTGCTTCCGGTGCGGTCAATGTGGCCCACCAACTCGGCAGCTCGGTCGGCCTCAGTGTGCTCGTCGCCGCGGCCGCGATCGGCTCCGGCAATCTGACGGGGCGCGATCTCATGGCCTATCGGGTCTCGATGGCGTTCGACGCCGCGACCGTGATGCTCGCCATCTCCTTCCTGGTCGTGCTCGTTGCGATCGTGCTTCCCCGCAAAGCCGGCTTCCCGCCAGACAGCGAACAGGACGAGGCGGCCGCAACCAGCCCGGCAGACGAGGCCGCATGCGTCGTCGAAGCAGCCTGAAACAAGGAGCTTGAAATGCAAAAGCGCCAGCTCGGAAACAGCGGTCTTGAGGTCTCCGCTCTCGGCCTCGGGTGCATGGGTCTCAGCCACGGCTACGGGCCGCCCGTTGTCGAGAAGGACGGCATCGCGCTGATCCGAAGGGCCTTCGATCTCGGCGTCACCTTCTTCGACACTGCCGAAGTCTATGGCCCCTTCACCAACGAGGATCTCGTCGGTGCGGCGCTTGAACCATTCCGCGATCAGGTGGTGATCGCCACCAAGTTCGGCTTCACCTTCGGCGACGACGGAAAGCAACAGATCCTCAACAGCAAGCCGGATCATCTCCGGAAGGTGGTCGACGCCTGCCTGAAGCGCCTGAGGACCGATCGCATCGATCTGTTCTACCAGCATCGCGTTGATCCGGACGTCCCGATCGAGGATGTCGCGGGCACCGTCAAGGATCTGATCGCGGCCGGCAAGGTGAAGCATTTCGGGCTGTCCGAGGCCGGCGTGCACACGATCCGACGCGCCCATGCGGTGCAGCCAGTCACCGCGCTGCAAAGCGAATATTCCATGTGGTGGCGTGAGCCCGAGAAGGAGGTTCTGCCCACGCTTGAGGAACTCGGCATCGGCTTCGTGCCGTTCAGCCCGCTCGGCAAGGGCTTCCTCACCGGCGCGATCAGCGCGGAAACGCAGTTCGCCAGTGACGATTTCCGTAACATCGTGCCGCGGTTCACGACCGAAGCGCGCAAGGCCAACCAAGCCCTGGTCGACGAGCTCGGGCGCATCGCGGGCGACAAGGGCGTCACCTCGGCACAGGTCGCGCTCGCATGGCTTCTGGCACGGAAGCCCTGGATCGTGCCGATCCCCGGCACCACCAAGCTGCACCGCCTGGAAGAGAATATCGGCGCGGCCTCGGTTGAGCTGACGGAGGGCGATCTCACGAGGATCGAGGAAGCGCTCTCGACGATCACTGTGCAGGGCGACCGTTACCCCGCCGATCTCAAAGCCCGTGCTGGCCGATGATCCGTAATGGCGCTGCGTCCGCATCGCGCGTTCAATCCGAGAGGCGGAAATGACCGGAACTCTTGCAGACAAATCGATCATCATCACCGGCGCGGGCAGTGGGATCGGCGAGGCCGCCGCCCGGCTGTTCGCCAATGCCGGCGCCCGCCTGGTGCTGGCGAATCGCAATGGCGAACGCGGCGAGGCCCTACGTCACCGGCACGGCCCTCACCGTCGATGGCGGGTTCACCCTGACCTGACCTGACCTGACCTGACCTGACTTGGCCTGGACGGCGGCCGTCGCCATTCAGCGCGAGAGCTTTCCGGCTCAGCGCTTGGCCGCCGCCGGCTCTCGAATGGATATCGAACAAGGACAAATACAATGACCGAGAACATCGCAGGCAAGGTGGTGGTCATCACCGGCGCGTCGAGTGGCCTGGGCGCGGAGACCGCCCGCCATCTGGTGCGCGAAGGGGCGAAGGTGGTGCTGGGCGCGCGGCGCCAGGACCGGCTGGAGGCACTGGCCAAGGAGTTGGGACTTGGCGAGGACGCCGTCTTCAAGGTCGATGTGACCGACCGGGACCAGGTCAAGGCCTTCGTCGCCCACGCCGTGAAGACGCAGGGCAAGATCGACGTCATGATCAACAACGCCGGGATCATGCCGTTGGCGCCGCTGGAGCTGATGCGCTTCGACGAATGGGATCAATGCATCGACGTGAACATCAAGGGCGTGCTCTGGGGCATCGCGGCGGCGCTGCCCTACTTCAAGGAACAGAAGAGCGGCCAGTTCATCAACGTCTCCTCGGTCGCGGGCCATACGATCAGTGCGGGCGGCGCCATCTATTCGGCGACGAAGTATTCGGTCCGCGTGATCTCGGAGGCGCTGCGCAAGGAGGTCAAGCCCTACAACATCCGCACCACCATCCTGTCGCCGGGAGCGGTGGACACCGAACTGCCCGCATCGGTCGGGGCTCCGGGCGTCTCCGAGGCCATCGCCGGCTTCTATCATGAGTACGCCATCCCCGCTGACAGCTTCGCCCGCTGCGTCCTCTTCGCCATGAGCCAGCCGGAGAACGTCGACATCTCGGAAATCCTGTTCCGTCCGACGAGCCAGGAGCTTTGAGAAGGACATCGGCATGCGGCCGCATCTGACAAAGGAGAGACGATCATGAAGACCTGGCTTATCACGGGCTGTTCGAGCGGATTGGGGCGCAACCTGGCGCACGCCGTTCTCGAGGCTGGCTTCAATGCCGTGGTCACGGCGCGCAATCCCGCGACGGTGCAGGATATCGTCGCCGCCCACCCCAAGGCCGCACTGGCGGCCGCGCTCGACGTCACCGACAAGGATGCGGTCCAGAGCGTAGTCCGGCTGACCGAGGACAGGTTCGGCGGCATTGACGTGCTCGTCAACAATGCGGGTCACGGCTATCGCGCCGCGGTCGAGGAGGGTGAAGACGACCAAGTCACCGAACTCTTCGCCACCAACTTCTTCGGCGCCGTGTCGATGATCAAGGCGGTGCTTCCTGGGATGCGGGCGCGCCGCAGCGGCGCCATCGTCAACATCAGCTCGATCGCGGCCCGGCTGGCGATGCCGGGATCGGCCTATTATTCGGCGACCAAGTACGCCCTGGAGGGGCTCTCCGACGCGCTGCGCCGCGAAGTCGAGCCGCTCGGAATTAGAGTGCTGATCGTCGAGCCGGGCGCGTTCCGGACCGAATTTGCCGGACGGTCCCTGCACGGAGCCGCGACGGCAATCGCCGACTATGACCGCACCGCCGGTCCTCGCCGCAAGGAGAACGACAAAACCCATGGCACCCAACCCGGCGATCCGGCACGGGCGGCCCACCTCCTTATCGAGGTGATGGGCAGAGAGAAACTGCCGGTGCGGCTGTTGCTCGGCAGCGACGCGGTCCAGATCGTCAGCGCGGAGGTCGAGGCTCAGCTCAAGGAAATCCAGGACTGGACGAACGTGAGCGTCCGCACCGATTTCCCGGCCTCCGAATAGACGACGGCGATAGAAGCGGAGGTAGATCCCGATGAGTGAACTTCTGGTCGTCGGCGCCACCGGCAGCATCGGACGCCATGTCGTCGCCGTGGCCCTTCGCGAGGGCCATACGGTGCGCGCGCTGGTGCGCGACGAAAGGCGGGGCCGGCAGTTCCCGCAGGGCGTCGATACGGTCGTCGGCGACCTGACCCGCGCCGACACGCTCGGGGCAGCGGTCGACGGCATCGATGCCGTCGTCTTCACGCATGGCTCGAACGGCCGCCCGCCCGGCTCGGAGGCGGTCGACTATGGCGCCGTGCGCAACGTGCTTTCCGCCCTGCGCGGCCGCAAGGTCCGCATCGCGTTGATGACGGCGATCGGCGTGACCGATCGCAAGGGCGCGCACGACTGGAAGCGGCGCGGGGAACGGCTGATCCGTGTCAGCGGCATGGCCTATACCATCGTCCGGCCCGGCTGGTTCGACTATAATGCGCCCGATCAGCATCGGCTTGTCCTGCTGCAGGGCGACCGCCGCCAGTCCGGCACGCCGCGGGACGGCGTCGTCGCGCGGCACCAGATTGCCGAGGTGCTGGTGCGCAGCCTTCGCTCGGAGGCGGCAAACCGCAAAACCTTCGAGCTGATCGCGGAAACCGGCCCCGAACCGGACGATTTCGACGCGCTCTTCGCGCCTCTCGACGCCGATCCGCGCGGCGCGATCGACGGCGCGCACGACATGGCGAACATGCCGGTCGATGGCGAACCGCCATCGGTACGCGCAGATCTCGAAGCGCTGTTCGAACACGGTCCACCAGCAGGCTGACCATTCACTCCCGCCCGGATGGGCCGTTGCGTCTCGATGCGCCGCACCCTCCGGTCCGTCACGACACCGCAGCGAACGCGGTGCCCTCGAAAGGAAAGAAGACCATGGCTTATGCAACCATCAATCCATACACCGGCGAAACCCTTGCCACCTTCCCCAACGCGACCGACGCGGAGGTCGAGGCCGCCATCGGCCGGGCACATAACGCCTTCCTGGGCTGGCGCCGGACGCGCTTCGCCGACCGCGGGCGCATCCTGCAAAAGGCGGCCGATCTGCTGCGCGCCGACGCCGATGGCTATGCGAAGCTGCTGACGCTCGAAATGGGCAAGATCACCGCCGAGGCGAAGGCGGAGGTCGAGCTGTCCGCCAAGATCCTCGAATATTATGTCCGCCACGCCGAAGCGTTCCTCAAGCCTCAGAAATTGCCCGTCCTCGACCCTGATGAAGGCGAGGCGACAATCGTGCACGAGCCCCTCGGCGTGCTGCTGGCGATCGAGCCGTGGAATTTCCCCTATTATCAGATCGCCCGCATCCTCGCGCCACAGCTCTCGGTCGGGAATACGCTCTTGCTGAAGCACGCCTCCAACGTGCCGCAAAGCGCCGCCGCCTTCGAGAAGCTGATGCGGGAAGCCGGCTTGCCCGATGGCGCCTTCATCAACCTCTACGCCACCCGCTCGCAGATCGAGACGATCATCAACGACCCGCGCGTCCACGGCGTGGCGCTCACCGGCTCCGAAGCAGCGGGCTCGGTGGTCGCGGCCCAGGCCGGACAGGCCTTAAAGAAATCCACCATGGAACTGGGTGGTGCCGACGCCTTCATCGTGCTCGCTGACGCGGATCTGAAGAAGACCGTCGACTGGGCGGTGTTCGGCCGCCACTGGAACGGCGGGCAGGTCTGCTGCTCGTCCAAGCGGCTGATCATCGTCGACGAGGTCTTTGATGCCTTCGTGGACCAGTACCGCAAGGGCGTCTCTGGACTGGTGGCGGGCGATCCGTTCGATCCGACGACGACGCTGGCGCCACTGTCCTCGCAGAAGGCCGCCGAGGACGTGAGGGATCAGATCCGGCGTGCCGTCGAGTTCGGCGCCAGGGCCGAGGACGTCGGTCCCGCCGTTCCCAATCAGGGCGCCTTCGTTCAGCCGACTTTTCTGACCGGCCTCGGTGACGACAATCCCGCGCGACATTGGGAGTTCTTCGGCCCGGTCTCCATGCTGTTCCGCGCCAGGGACGAGGAGGACGCGGTTCGGATTGCCAACGACTCCCCCTTCGGCCTGGGCGGTTCGGTCTTCACCTCGAACCCCGCCCATGGCGCCGCCGTGGCGGCGCGCGTCTCCACCGGCATGGTGTTCGTCAACCACCCGACCAAGGTCGAGGCCGACCTGCCGTTCGGCGGCATCCACCGTTCGGGCTACGGGCGCGAACTGATCGACCTCGGCCTCAAGGAATTCGTCAATCACAAGCTGATCGACGTGGTTGATATCGACGCCCATTTCTGATCCGCGCACGCTGATCAAACGAACGGAGAAAACCAATGAAAACGAGAAAGCTGGGAAACAGTCTTGAGGTGTCGGCCCTCGGCCTCGGCTGCATGGGCATGACGGGGGTCTATGGACCGGCGGGCGACAAGAGCGAGATGATCAAGCTTATCCGCGACGCCCATGACCGCGGCGTCACTCTCTTCGACACGGCCGAGGCCTACGGTCCCTTTGCCAACGAGGAGCTGGTCGGCGAGGCCCTTCAGCCGATCCGCGACAAGGTGATCATCGCCACCAAGTTCGGCTTCGACATCGACCTGGAAACCGGCGCGCGCACGGGGGGAACCAACAGTCGCCCCGCACATATCAAGGCGGTGGCAGAGGCCGCGCTGAAGCGCCTCAGGACCGACCGCATCGACCTGTTTTACCAGCACCGCGTCGATCTCGCCGTGCCGATCGAGGACGTCGCCGGCGCCGTTAAGGAACTGATCGCAGAGGGCAAGGTCAAGCATTTCGGCCTGTCCGAGGCCGGCGTGAAGACCATCCGCCGCGCCCATGCCGTCCAGCCGATCACTGCCGTTCAAAGCGAGTATTCGCTATTCTGGCGGGGGCCGGAAGCCGAGTTGCTCCCGACGCTCGAAGAGCTTGGAATTGGTTTTGTCCCCTTCAGCCCGCTCGGCGCTGGCTTCCTGACCGGCAAGATCGACGAGAACACGAAGTTCGATCCGACCGATTTCCGCAATTTCGTGCCGCGCTTCTCGCCGGAGGCCCGCAAGGCCAACCTCGCCCTGGTCGATGTCATCAAGGGCGTCGCGGGCCGCAAAGGCGCGACGCCGGCGCAGGTGGCTCTCGCCTGGCTGCTCGCGCAGAAGCCCTGGATCGTGCCGATCCCCGGCACCACCAAGCTGACCCGTCTCGAGGAAAACCTCTGTGCGGTCGATTTGGACCTGACGGCCGATGATCTCGCCGAGATCGATGCAGAGGCGTCGAAGATCGAGGTTCAGGGCGAGCGCCTTCCCGAAGCCGTCCTGAAGATGAGCGGGCACTGATTAGCGCTAGGTGTTTAGTCCCGGCATTTGGTGGATTGGATTGATGATGAATCGCTCGGGTTCGATTGTCCATCGTTTGCAGATGAATTCGTAGGGTGAGAGCCCCTTCAGGGTCTTGAGGCGCCGGGCAAAGTTGTAGGCGGCAACGTAGCTTTCGAGATGGGCTCGAAGCTGTTCGTGGCCGTCATAGTGGAAGCGTTTGACGGTCGCCTCGTTGATGGTGCGGTTCATCCACTCGACCTGCCCGTTGGTCTAGGGATGCTTTGGCTTTGTCAGCCGGTGTTCGATGCCATGAGCCTGACAGGCGCGATCAAAGGGATGCCCGCGCCACATGGCGGTCGGGTCGGAACGGTTCTTCGGCAGGTCGGCGAACTGGATGCTGTTGTCGGTCAGAACGATCTCGATCCTGTAGGGAACGGCGGCCAAGCACGGTGTTCTCGGGCTCACGCGCAATGCGGCGCTGGACTTTGGCAGGGACAATCTCCGGGTAAACGCCGTTCTCCCGGGGACGATACAGACGCCGATGATCGGCGACCAGCAGCAGCGAAGGACAGCCAACTACGAAACGGGCACCAGGCATGCGTCCTTGCTGGGCGGCCCCGGGCTTGGCTGAAGAGGTCGGACACGGCGCCCTCTGGCTCCGCTCCGGCGCCGCCTATGTCACCGGCTCTGCCCTGACGATTGACGGTGGCTTCGTCCTTTCCTGATCGATCAGCAGTTGCCCCTATGTGCGCCGCTCAGCCCTTGCGGTCGCGAGCGCATCGATCAGATCGCGATCAATGAGGACGGTGCGGTCCGTGTGTCTGTTCAGCCGGCCGAACAGATAACCGATGGCGGCCACCATAATGAGAAGCACGGCGCTCGCAAAATCGGCGGAGATGGGCGTTCCCACACCGCTTCGGGATGCGATGCCGGATAAGGCCCCGCCGAACAGATACCAGGCCAATCCGGCCGCGGCGGCGAGCAGGCCGATGCCGACCAGCTTCAGATGCCTGAAGGCATCCGGAGTGACCTCCGCCGGTGACGGAGCAGGACGGGCTCGGCGATGCCCCGGTCTGGGAGCGGCAGCCGATGGAGCAGATGCATCCACCCGTTCCGTAGCCCCTTCTCCCATTTCTTTTGCCTGCTGCGAATGCCCGGCATGCTGGGCCGAGATCTCCTCCGCGAAGCGCCGGAAGAAGGCGGCCGACATCTGCTTCGCGGTGGCGTCGATGAGGCGCGCCCCGAGCTGGGCAAGCTTTCCGCCAACCTGGGCATTCACCTCGTAGCGCAGGATCGTGTCGTTGCCGTCCGCCTCCAGCCGTACAACGGCCTCACCCTTGGCAAAGCCCGCCATGCCGCCCTGGCCTTCGCCGCTGATGCGGTAGCTGTTGGGCGGGTCGAGGTCGGAGAGCGTCACCGCGCCCTCGAAGCGCGCGCTGACCGGCCCGACCTTCAGTACGACAGTCGCGCTCATCTGCGTGTCGGAGGATTTTACCAGTTCCTGGCAGCCTGGAATGCAGACCTTCAGGATCTCTGGATCGTTGAGCGCCCGCCAGACCAGGTCTTGCGCGGCTGGGATACGCTGCTCGCCATTCATGTCCATGTGCGTGTCTCTCGTTGCGCGTCAGGCCGGATCGTCGATACCGCCGAGGCAGAGGTATTTGATCTCGAGATAGTCCTCGATGCCGTATTTCGAGCCCTCGCGGCCGAGCCCGGAGGACTTCACTCCGCCGAAGGGCGCAACCTCGGTGGAAATCAGCCCTTCGTTGATGCCGACGATGCCGGCCTCGATGGCCGCGGCCACGCGGAAGATGCGACCGACGTCGCGACTGTAGAAATAGGCGGCGAGGCCGAACTCGGTGGCATTGGCCAGTGCGATGGCCTCCTCCTCCGTCTCGAAGCGGATGAGGGGCGCGACGGGACCGAAGGTCTCCTCCGAGAAGATGAGCGCGCTCGTCGGCACATCGGCGAGAACGGTGGGTTCGAAGAAGCCGTGGCCGAGTACATGGGGCTTGCCCCCGACGACGACGCGGGCCCCGCGCGCCAAGGCGTCGGCGATGTGCTCCTCCACCTTCGCCACGGCGGTGGCATTGATCAGCGGTCCCTGGGTGACGCCCTCCCCCATGCCGTTGCCCACCGTCAGCTGCTGCACGGCAGCCGCGAGCTTCTCCGCGAATGCGTCATAGACTCTCGCCTGCACCAGGAAGCGGTTGGCGCAGACGCAGGTCTGCCCGGTGTTGCGATACTTGGAGGCCATGGCTCCCACCACCGCCGCATCGAGATCGGCATCGTCGAACACAATGAAGGGCGCGTTGCCGCCCAGCTCCATGCTGGTCTTCTTCACTGTGGGCGCGCACTGAGCGAGCAGGATGGAACCCACGCGCGTCGATCCGGTGAAGGAAAGCTTGCGCACCAATGGGTTCTCGCACAGCTCCTTGCCGGTCTCGGACGAGGGGCCGGTGACGACGTTGCACACGCCCGGCGGCAGCCCCGCCCGCTCCGCCAGCACGCCGAGGGCGAGCGCGGAGAAGGGCGTTTCGCTCGCAGGACGGATGACGCCGGTACAGCCCGCAGCCCAGCCTGGCCCCGCCTTGCGCGTGATCATGGCCGACGGGAAGTTCCATGGGGTGATGGCGGCGAAAACGCCGATGGCCTCCTTCTGCACGATGATGCGCCGGCCCGGGAGCGGCGCGGGGATGGTGTCGCCATAGACGCGCTTGGCCTCCTCCGCGAACCATTCGATGAAAGCTGCTGCGTAGGCGATCTCGCCCTTGGCTTCGGCAAAGGGCTTGCCCTGCTCGGCGGTCATAATGCGGGCGAGGTCGTCCTGGTTCGCCATCATGAGGTCGAACAGGCGCCGGAGCACAGCGGCGCGTTCCTTGCCGGTCTTCGCGCGCCAGCCCTTCTGCGCGGCGTGGGCCGCCGCGACGGCGCTGGCGACCTCGGCCCGCGATAGGGCCGGGACGCAGCCTAGCACGGCGCCGTCCGCCGGATTGGTGACGGGGATAGTGACGCCACTGGTGGCCGAGATCCATTCGCCGCCGATCAGATTTGCTTGGCGGAAGAGGGACGGGTCCTTGAGCCCGAGAAAGGCGGGCGCGGGGTTGTCGTCGGTCATGGAGCCGTCCTCAGCCTTCAAAATTGACCACGAGGCGCACCACGGAGCCGTCGTGCAGCCGGTCGAAGCCTTCATTGATCTGGTCGAGCGCGATGCGGCCGCTCATGAGGCGATCCACCGGGAGGCGGCCGGCCTTGTAGAGCTCGATGTAGCGGGGCACGTCTCGCACCGGCACGCAGGTGCCGATATAGCTGCCCTTCACCGTGCGCTCCTCCGCCACGAGGCTCACGATATTCACGGGAAGCGTTGCATCGGGCGGTGGCAGGCCGGCGGTCACGGTAGTGCCGCCGCGCCTGGTCATGCGATAGGCATTCTCCAGCGCCCGTGCCGAGCCGGCGAACTCGAAGGCGAAGTCCGCCCCGCCGCCGGTGAGCGCCTTGACCTGCTCAATGGCATCGGGCGCGCGTGCGTCCACCACGCCCGTCGCCCCGAGGTCCTTGGCGAGCGCGAGCTTGTCCGGTGACAGATCCACCGCCACGACGCGCGCCGCCCCGGCCGCCAACGCACCCAGCACCGCCGCGAGGCCGACGCCGCCGAGGCCGATGACCGCCACGGTTTCGCCCGCCTGCACCCGCGCGGTGTTCACCACCGCGCCGACCCCGGTGAGGACCGCACAGCCGAACAGGGCGCCGATGGACAGAGGTATATCCTTGTCTATCTGAACCAATGAGCGACGGGAGACCACGGCATATTCCGCAAAGGCCGAGCAACCCAGATGGTGGTGAATCACCTCCTCGCCCTCGTGCAGGCGAGTGGCCCCGGTGAGCAGCTCGCCCTTGCCGTTGGCGGCCGCGCCGGGCTCGCACAGGGCCGGGCGGCCCTGCGAGCAAGGCTGGCAATGGCCACAGCTGGGCATGAACACCATGACGACGTGGTCGCCCGGCTTGAGGTCATCGACGCCCTTGCCCACCTCCACCACGACGCCGGCGGCTTCATGGCCGATGGCCATGGGCATGGGACGCGGGCGGCTGCCGTTGATGACGGACAGGTCCGAATGACACAGACCCGCCGCGGCGATCTTCACCAGCACTTCGTCGCGTCCCGGCGGATCGAGCTCCACCTCTTCGATGCGAAGCGGCTGGGTTTCCGCGTAGGGCATCTGCGCGCCCATGTCCCGCAAGACGGCGGCTTTGATTTTCATCGCCTGGTGCTCCTCCATCATCCGGCCCGCTTGCAGTGGGACCTCGGCAGCTTGACATGCTCTATCATAGTCTATTTATACAAGTCACTAGGGAGCGGAAACGCACATGCCGGAAATGATCGTATGAAGCCCGCCCGGTTCGACTATGTCCGCGCCGAGAGCATTGCCCATGCGGTGGAGGTGCTGGCCGACGCTGGCGGTGACGGAAAGGTTCTCGCGGGCGGCCAAAGCCTGATGCCCATGATGAACTTCCGGCTGGTGAAGCCCTCGGTGCTGGTGGACATCAACCATATTGCGGAGCTCGACCGCATCGAACACCGGGGCGACAGGCTCCATGTCGGCGCGCTGGTGCGACACCGCATGACGGCGGAGGACGCGCTCGTGGTCCGGCACATCCCCGTGCTGCATCACGCCATGAAGCATGTGGCGCACCTCACCGTGCGCAACCGTGGGACCTTCTGCGGCAGCGTCTGCCATGCCGATCCCGCCGCCGAGATGCCGATGATGACGGTGTTGCTGGACGGCACCATTCATACGGCCTCGCCACGGGGATCACGCGCCTTGCCGGCACGGGACTTCTTCGTCGGCTCGCTCGTGACTGCGCTGGAGCCGGACGAGATGGCCACCAGCATCGAGATCGCAGTGCCTGCTGAAGGCAGCGGGTGGGGTTTCGAGGAGTTCGCGCGCCGCCACGGCGACTATGCGCTCGCCGCCATCGCGGTGCTGATGGAGCGGCGGGATGGCCAGGCCCGCAACGTCCGCGTCGCCATGATGGGGGTCGGCGACACGCCCCTGAGGTTGTTGGATGTGGAAGCCGCTCTCGAAGGTCGGGAGGTCACGAGGGCCGCGCTCGACGAAGCCATCGAAGCTCTCAAGATGTCGATCGATCCGAATTCGGATCTCAACGCTTCGTCCGACTACCGTCGCCATCTCGCGGCCGTCCTCGCCCGCCGCGCGCTCGGGGACGCATGGAGCCGCACCCGGCAGACGTCGGTGGAGATTGCTGCATGAGCGCCGAGGCCAGGATCACCGTAACCGTCAACGGGCTGAGTTGCACCCGCACGGTCGATGCGCGCCTTCTACTCAGCGATTTCCTGCGCCACGAGCTCGGCCTGACAGGCACCCATGTGGGCTGCGAACACGGCGTGTGCGGCGCCTGCACCATCCTGCTCGACGGGCGCAGCGCACGTTCCTGCCTGACCCTGGCCATCCAGGCGGACGGCGCGAATATCGAGACCGTGGAGGGACTCGGCCGCATCGGGGAGCTGGGCCGTGTGCAGCAGGCCTTCCGGGACCATCATGGCCTGCAGTGCGGCTTCTGCACTCCCGGCTTCCTGATGACCATCACCGACATGCTGCGCCATCACAGCCTCGAAAACGATGAGGACATTCGCGAGGCACTTTCGGGAAACATCTGCCGTTGCACGGGCTACGAGCACATCGTCAATGCCGTGCGGGAATTGGCACGGGAGAGGGGGCCGTTGAAATGAGCGCCATTGACGCTTCCGTGGAGATGCGCCCTAAGCTCGTGGGCCAGCGCATCAAGCGCACCGAGGATCCCCGCCTCCTGACCGGCAGCGGGCGCTATGTGGACGACATCGCTCCAGCGGGCCTCCTGCACCTCGCCGTGATGCGCAGCGACCATCCCCATGCTCGGATCCGCGCCATCAATGTGGGCGAAGCCTTTGCGATTCCGGGCGTCGTTGCCATCTTCGACGCGGGCGACATAAAGGGGGATTTCCGGTCGGCCGTTCCCACGTCCCGGATGAAGGGCTACTACGCCACCCCCATCCGCCCCCTTGCCGAGGGCAAGGTGCGCTACGTGGGCGAACCGATGATCGCGGTGGTGGCGGAAAGCCGCTACGCCGCCGAGGATGCGCTGGAGCACATCTCGGTCGATTATGAGCCCCTCCCGTTTGCCATCCGCCAGGTGGACGCGGTGGCGGACGATGCGCCGCTCCTCCACGACGAGGCGGGCACCAATGTCATCATCGCCCGCGAATTTGCACGCGGCGATGTGGAAAAGGTCCTCGCGGACGCCGCGGTGGTGGTGAAGGGTCGCTTCCGCATGACGCGCAAGACGCCTATGCCCATGGAGGGCCGATCCTACCTTGCGGAGTGGGACCGGCGGCGGCAGGCGCTCACGCTCCACTCCTCCACCAACATTCCCGGCATCATCAGGGATGTGCTCTCGGGCTGCCTCGATCTGCCCGGCAACCGGATGCGGGTGGTGGCGCCGGACGTGGGCGGCAGCTTCGGCGGCAAGGGCTCGCTGAACCACGAGGAGATGCTCGTCTGCGTGCTGGCGCGCAAGCTGGAGCGGCCGGTGAAGTTCGTCGCCGACCGCATGGAGGACCTCACCGCCATGAGCCAGGCCTTCGACGAGCTGATCGAGGCGGAGCTGGCGGTGGATGCGGACGGGCGCCTGCTCGGGCTCAAGGCGGATGTGATCGGCGACATCGGCGCCTACTCCATCTACCCCTGGACCGGGGCGCTGGAACCGGTTCAGGTCGTGAGCTTCCTGCCCGGCCCCTACCGCATTGAGCATTATCGCGGGCGGGTGCGCGGCGTGCTCACGCCGAAGCCGCCGACCGGTCCCTATCGCGGCGTGGGGCGGCCGTCCTCCACCTTCGCCATGGAGCGCCTCATCGAGATGGCGGCTCGCAAGCTGGGCATGGACCCGGTGGAGATCCGCCGCCGTAACCTTGTCCGGGCCGAGGAGTTCCCATACCGCACCGGCTCCGGCATCATCTGGGACCGTTCCGCTTTCCAGGAATGCCTCGAAGGCGCCTGTGACCTCGCCGACTACCCCGCCTTGCTCAGGGCGCGTGATGCGGCGCGCGCCGAGGGCCGGTGGGTGGGCATTGGCCTTGCGAGCTATGCGGAGCTGACCGGCATCGGTTCGCGCATCGCCGTGGCCCCGGGGATGCCAATCAATACCGGGACCGAGACCTCCACCATCCGCATCGACGCCACTGGCGCGGTCACGGCGGCGTTCGGCATCTCCTCCCACGGGCAGGGGCTGGAGACGACCCTCGCCCAGGTTGTCGCCGACGAGCTCGGCTGCCGCATGGAGGATGTGGAGATCCAGCATGGCGACAGCGCCCTTGTGCCCATGGGCACCGGCACCTATGCCAGCCGTTCCGCCGTGCTCGGCGGCGGCGCGGCCACGAAGACGGCGCGCGTGGTGAAGGCCAAGGTGCTGAAGGCGGCCGCCTACCTGATGGCTGTGCCAATAGAGGATTTGGTGGCCGAAGGCGGCGTTATCCGGGCCTCCTCCTCCAACGCCACCATGACCTTCAAGGAGCTGGCGCACGCGGTTTATGCGCAGATGGGGCGCATTCCCCACGACCAGCGCGAAGACCTCGTCGCCTCCGAGACCTACGACCCCTATCTCGGCACAGCCTGCTCCTCCACCCATCTCGCTATGGTGGAGATCGATCCCGGCACCTATGGCGTCACGGTGACGCGCTTCGTGGTGGCCGAAGATTGCGGCCGCATTATCAACCCGCTGATCGTCGACGGTCAGGTGCACGGCGCGGTGGCGCAGGGCATCGGCGCGGCGCTTCTGGAGGAGGTGGTGCACGATGCGGATGGACAACTCCTGACCGCGAGTCTCGCCGACTATCTCGTCCCGGTGGCGACCAACGTGCCGGACATCGGCATCGTCCATATCGAAGCGGAGCTGCCGAACAATATTGGCGGGTTTCGCGGCATGGGCGAAGGCGGGACCATCGGCGCGCCGGCGGCTATCGCCAATGCGGTGTCTGACGCGCTCTCCCACCTTGGCGTCGAGGTGGACACGTTACCGGTGACGCCAGAGCGCATCTTCCGCATGGTGGAGGACGCCCGCACCATCAGGAAGGCTTGACGGCGCCGGCTCCTTCCATGGCCATCAGTTCGATCAAGAGCCTGGACCATAACTGCCGCTGAGTTTGAAGCAGGCCAATCAGCGTAGTTGGGTTCTGTCGCCAACGAGTTGGAAAGACGTGTTGTCAAGTAGATTCAAGGTGGTGGCGTTGGCACTGCGTTCAATCTGCATGATCTCGGCGAGAATCGACGTGGCTATATCAGGCGCGCTCCTGGCACCGGAGAAGAGACCTGCGGGTCCGCGAATCCGATGCCAGGTCCCGTCAAGCTTTCTCAATGCGAGACTCCTCCCGGCATTCAACCTGATTGCCCGCCCTCAATCTCGAGCGATATACTGCGCTGCACTCGCCAGGGCAGAGCGCAAGAGGTGGGATGTGACCCTCGCCGTGCGCTGATCGGGATGCCCGTACGCAATCGAATACTGCCCAGGTGCGCTCTAGATTTGCGGTTGCGCCATCTCCTTCAAGCGGAAGCGGATGATCTTGCCGGACCCGGTGCGGGGAATCTCGTCCACCTGATGAACCACGTGCGGCACCTTGTAGGAGGACAGGTGCAGGCGGCAGTGCTCGATCAGCGCCTGATCGTCGAAGCTCGCATCCCGCGCTACCACGTAGAGCGCCGGGACCTCGCCGAGCTGGGGATGGGGGATACCGGCCACCGCGCAGTCCAGCACGCTGGCGAAGGCGAGCACCACCTCCTCGATCTCCGCCGGTGCGATATTCTGCCCGCCTCGGATGATCAGCTCCTTGAGCCGGCCGGTGATGGTGACGAAGCCGTTACGATCCGCCTTGGCCAGGTCGCCCGTATGGTACCAACCGTTGCGCAGGGCCTTCGCGGTCTCCTCCGGTTGGTTGTGGTAGCCGAGCATCACGTTCGGCCCGCGCACGATCAACTCGCCTTCCTCGCCCGGTTCGAGGTCGCGCAGGCTAACAGGATCTACGATACGCAGGGCGACGCCCGGCAGGGGCAGGCCGCACGATCCCATGACCCGGGAAGAGGACGCCGCATTCATGGTCACCATGGTCGAAGTCTCAGTGATGCCGTAGCCATCGAGCAGTGGCACTCCGAAGGCCCCCTCGAACGTGGAATTGAGCGCCGCCGGCATGATGGCGCCCGCTGACACGCACACCCTGATGCCTGGCAGGGTCTTTCGCCCCTCGGCCTGCGCCGCCTCCATGAGATAATGGAAAATGGTCGGCACGCCGGGAAGGACGGAGAACTCGCCGCTCTCCAAGAGCCGTGTCGCCTCACGGGTCGAGTATTTCTCGAGGATATATTCGCTCGCCCCGGTGGCGACGATGGACAACACCGAGAAACTGAGGGCATAGGAATGGAAAAGTGGCAAGGGTGAGAGCACCGTGTCCTCCGCGCTCAGCCCCACCACCGGAGCCCAGCAGACCGCCGTCACCCAGAGCATGCTGCGACAGGAGAGCAGCACGCCCTTGGCCCGGCCCGTGGTGCCGGACGTATAGATGATGAAGGATGCCGCATCGATGTCCACGGGATCGCGCGGGGGCGAAGCCGCCGGCATGTCGGCCAGAGCGGCGAAGCTCCCGACATCATCCGATGGAGCATCCACCACCAGGATATCAACGACGCTGGGCGCCTCCGAGCGCAGGCCTTCCACCATACCTGCGTGCGAGGTGGTGGTGATCACGATCCGGCACGCCGCATCGGAGAGACGGTAGGAGATCTCGCTCGCGCTCGCCTCCGCGCTGATGGGAACAGCGACCGCGCCAGCCCGGACGATGGCGAGACAAGATTCCACCCAGGCGACGGAGTTAGGCAGGAAGATTGCGACCCGATCGCCGGGGCCGACACCTAGGTTGGCGAAGTGCCCGGCGAGGTTCGCCGTGCGCCGTTCCAGCTCGGCGTAGGTGACATGGCGTTGGGCGTCGCGGAAGGCGACCTTCGTGCCTCGCTCCACCGCGTGGCGCCGCAACAGCTCCGATACCGGAGCAATGAGATCCGCCTTGAGCATCTGTTCCTCCGATATCGATGCCGCGTTCTGGGGCGCGGCTTCGTTCACACCATGCAGAAGCCGCCGGAGATGGAGAGCACCTGCCCGGTGATCCACGAGCCCTTCGGCGAGGCGAGCAGCGCCACCGCGGGGGCGATGTCCTCGGGCTGGCCGAGGCGGCGCAGGGGATAGAATTTCGTCAGCTTGTCGCGGTTGGCCTCCACCCAGGCCTTGTCGTGGGCGGTCTCGATGAGGCCCAGCGAGATGGTGTTGGCGGTGACGCCGGAGCGGCCGAGCTCGCGCGCCAGCGACTTCATCAGCGCGATCACCCCGGCGCGCGCGGCGGCGACGATGGCAAGGCCCGATTCGCCCACGCGGGACGAGTCCCCCACCACCGCGATGAGCCGCCCGTCGCCGCTCTTCTCCAGATAGGGCACCGCCGCGTGCGCCAGGTGGATGGCGCCATAAAGGCAGGTGTCGATCTGGCTCTTCCATTCCTTCTGGGTGCTGTCGGTGAACTTCTGGCGGATGGCGAGGCCGGCATTGTTGACGACGATGTCGAGGCCGCCGAAATCGGCCGCCACCGCGTCCACCATGGTCTTCACCTCGGCCAGATCCGCCACGTCCGCCTTGTAGGCCCTGGCGCGGCCGCCGCGGGCGGTGATCTCGTCCACCACCGCCTGCGCCTCCTCGGCGGAGTTGCGGTAGTTCACCGCCACCGCCGCGCCCTCGCCGGCCAGCGCCAGGGAGATTTCCCGGCCCACGTCGCGCGCGCCGCCGGTGACGAGGGCCACCTTGCCCTTCAGGTTCAGATCCATGGAAATCGTGCCTCGTGCCAGATGTGGGATATCGGAGGAGAAAGCGGGCGCCGCGACCTATTCGTAGGCGTCGGCCCCCTTGCGCAGGCTTGCATATTGCGCGTCGTCGTGGCCGCACAGGACGGCGGCGCCTGCCGCCTCGATCCGGTGGATCTCGGCGATGGTCTTCACGTGCTGCTCCACGTTCCAGGTGTTCTTGGGCACCACGCCGGCGTCGAGGCTGGACCTGAGGCTCACCGCGTCCGAGGCGAGCAGGAAGGCCCCGTCGCGATCCAGCGTCACCAGCGCCCCGGTGAGCCCCGGCGTGTGCCCCGGCAGCGGGATGAGTGTGATGCGGCCGTCGCCGAACAGGTCCTTCTCCCCCTCGATCAGCTCCAGGGGGTTGGGCTGGTCCCACTCCACCCGGAGGTAGCCGGCGGCCTGGGCGTTCTCGGCCTTGGCGGCGGCGAGCTCCAGCGCGTGCACCACCACCGTCGCCTTGCGGAAGAAGCCGTTGCAACCGCAATGGTCGGGATGGAAGTGGGAGCAGATGACCACGTCGATGTCATCCGGCGCGAGGCCGACGCAGGCGAGCTGCGACACCACGTTGTCGTCGGGACCCATGATGGGCGTCATGGCCCGCGCCACCCCGCCCCAGCGGCCCTCCGCATCGGTGACCACGGCCGGGTTGCAGCCGGTGTCGAACAGCACGTTGCCCTGGCCATGGCGCAGCAGGAACGAGGACACCGGCAGCTCGATGGTCTCGGCGCGGTCGGCGTCGGGCTGGTAGACGTGCCTCTTCATCCGCAGCCGCCCGCCGTTCAGGACATGCATCTTCATGGCGTGATCTCCCTCCCGGCGCTCAGCGCCCCTGGAAGCGCGGCGGGCGCTTCTCGGCGAAGGCGGTGCGGCCTTCCTGGTAGTCGAAGCTGCGCGAGGCCTCGTCGATGAGGCGCTGGGCGGCGGCCACGTCGAGCGCCCCCGGACCCATGGCGAGGCCGTCGAGGATGAACTTGGCCCCGGCCACCGAGAGCGGGGCGTTGGCGGCGATCTTCGCGGCGAAGGCGCGGGCGGCGGCGGGCGCGTCGTCCGCCACCTCGTCGGCGAAGCCGGTCTTCAGCGCGGCGCCGGCGTCCAGCCGGTCGGCGGTGAACAGCAGCCGCTTGGCCTGCGCCAGCCCCACGAGGTTCAGCAGGCGCTGGGTGCTGCGCACGCCGTAGACGATGGAGAGCCGCGCCGCCGGGATGCCGAAGATGGCGGAGGGGGCGGCGAAGCGGAAGTCGCAGGACATGGTGAGGTGGCAGCCGCCGCCGAGGCAATAGCCCGAAACCACCGCGATGGTGGGCTTGCCCGCCCCGGCGATGGCATCCGACGAGGCGTCCACCGCCTCCTCGTAGGCGATGGACTGCTCCACCGTGTGGCGCACCTTGGGAAACTCGGAAATGTCCGCGCCCACGGAGAAGTCCGCGCCCGCCCCGGTCAGGAGGATGGCCCGCACGTCCGGGTCGGCGCCCAGCGTGGTGAAGATGTGCGCCACGTCCTGCCACATGGCCAGCGTCATGGCATTGCGCTGCGCCGGGCGGTTCAGGGTGACGGTGGCGACGTGGTCGTGAACGGCGACTTGGATATCGGACAAGGCGGGCCTCCTAGCGCACGCCGTCGCGGGGCGCGACGACGAGGGCAGAAAGCACCGCCCGCAGCCTGTCCGGCAAGGGGACCGGACGGTTCGTCGCGCGGTCCACATAGACGTGGATGAAATGGCCCTGCGCGCAGGCGACGTCGTCATCGTCGCGGAACAGGCCGATCTCGTAGCGCGCGCTTGAGGTGCCGAGCCGGCCGATGCGCAGGCCCGCATGGACCTTGGACGGAAACGACAGAGACGAGAAGTATTGGCACCTTGTTTCCGCGACGAGGCCGATGACGGGGCTCGTCTCGATGTCCAGCGCGCCGTTCTCGATCAGGTAATGGCCGACCGCCGTGTCGAAGAAGGAGTAATAGACCACGTTGTTCACGTGCCGGTAGACGTCGTTGTCCATCCAGCGGGTGGTGATGTCGCGGAAGTGCCGATAGTCGGCGCGGCGGTCGGGGGCGGCGCGCTCACTCACCGCCGGTCTCCCGGCGTGGCGCGGCGCCGGCTCGGCGGCGCGGACAATCCCCGCAAGCATCGAAACCTCGCACGCTCATCTCCCGCCCAGGGCGCCACCGGATGACCGGTTCCGACGCTCAATTCGTAGCTTGCATTAATAGACTAAAAATGCTCTTGTCAACGCCGTCTTGAGAGTTTCTGCAGTGGGTAACCCCCGCAGATGACGGTTTGTTCAAGTGACATAAGGCTTTGCTGCGTTGCGACAGACGAGCCGTCGAGCAGTCTCAAGCATTAAGTTCACCTAAGAAATGGACATGGCGCACGCAGCCGGCCGGCAGGCCGCTGCGGCCCCAATAAGTAGAAGGGCGCGCGCCAGTCGGGGACACCGGAGGAAACGATGCCCAAGTTCGCCCAGATCACCCTCATGTGCGCCGCGCTCGCGGTGCCGCTGCCGGCGCTGGCCCAGCCGCAGCCTGGCAAAATCTCGAACGACGTGGTGAAGATCGGGGTGCTGACAGACATGTCGGGCCAGTTCTCCCACGAGGCGGGCGAGGGCTCCGTCACGGCGGTGAAGATGGCGGTGGAGGACTTCGGCGGCAAGGTGCTTGGCAAGCCGGTCGAGGTCATCGTCGCCGACCACCAGAACAAGACCGAGATCGCCATCGCCAAGGCCAAGGAATGGTTCGACGTGGACCACGTCGACATGATCGCGAACCTGATCAATTCGGCGGTGGCCATCGGCGTCGCCGGGGTCGCCAAGGAGAAGAACGGCATCGCCATCGTCAACGGCTCGGGCTCCTCGCGCCTCACCGGCGATGCCTGCACGCCCAATTCCATCCACTACGCCTATGACACCTATGCCCTCGCCGTGGGCACCGGCAACGAGCTGATCAGCGAGGGCAAGAAGCGCTGGTTCTTCCTCACCGCCGACTACGCCTTCGGCCACGCGCTGGAGGCCGACACCGCCGCGGTGGTGAAGGCCGGCGGCGGGGAGGTGGCGGGCGCGGTGCGCTATCCCATCAACACGCTGGACCACGGCTCGTTCATGCTCCAGGCCCAGGGCTCGAAGGCCGACGTGGTGGCCATCGCCGGCTCCGGCACCGTGTTCATCAACGCGGTGAAGTCAGCCAAGGACTTCGGCCTCACCCAGTCCGGCAAGCAGGTTCTGGCGGGCCTTTTGGTCTGGATCACCGACATCCATTCCATGAGCCTGGAGGCGGCGCAGGGACTGGTGCTGACCAACGCCTTCTACTGGGACCGGGACGAGGAGACCCGCGCCTTCGCCAGGAAGTTCGAGGCGAAGATGGGCCGCAAGCCGCACATGGGCGATGCCGGCGACTATTCCTCCACCATGCACTACCTCAAGGCCGTGCAGGCCGCCGGCACCGACGAGGCCCAGGCGGTGATGGCCAAGATGCGCGAGATGAAGGTGAACGACTTCTTCGCCAAGGACGGATACATCCGCGCCGACGGCCGCTTCGTCCACGACATGTACGTCTACCAGGTGAAGACCCCGGCCGAATCCAAGGGGCCGTGGGACTATTACAAGCTGGTCACCGTCATTCCCGGCGACAGGGCCTTCCGGCCGCTGTCGGAGAGCGCCTGCCCGCTGGTGAAGAAGCAGTAGCGCCGAAGACGCCGTGCGCTGAAGGCGGCGCTCCGCGGGGCGCCGCCTTTGGCTCGTCAGTCCTCGGGCGGGGCGTCCGGAAAGACGAGGTCCATGCGGTCGCTCGCCTGGGGGGCGCCGAAGCGCGCCGGATCGTAGTTCAGCCGATAGCGCATGTCGTGCGCCGCGATCGGCTTGCGGCAGTGGTCGCACACCACCACGGCGGTGAAATCGTGGCCGCAGTCGCGATGGGTGAGGATGAGCGGCGGATCGCCGCCCGCCAGCCACCGGTCGCCCCACGCCGCCATGGTGATGAAGGCGCCGTAGAGGTCCTTGCCCATCTCGGTGAGGCGATACTCATGGCGCTCCGGCAGGTCCTGGTACTTGCGGCGCTCGAATACGCCGCGCGCCACCAGGCGGGCGAGGCGCTCGGTGAGGATGTTGGGGGCGATCTTCAGCTCGTTCTGCAGCTGGTCGAAGCGGCGCACGCCGAAGAAGGCCTCGCGCAGGATGAGGAAGCTCCAGCGGTCGCCGATGATCTCCAGCGCCCGCGACACCGAGCTCGGCCGCCCGCGGGAGAAGCTCGCCGATTCCGCCGTCCGCCGCGCCCGCTTCATGGGCTCCAGCGGCGTGCGGCCGGCGCCCGGCCCGTCGCGGTAGCTGACCCGCGTCGCCTTCACCTCGCCCAGGCAGTGGGAGCAGGCCACATAAGGCTGGCACGCCTGCCCGCAGGTGGCGTGGACGAGCTTGAGCGGCGGCCCCTCCGGGCCTGCGAGCCAGCGGTCGCCGAAGCCGATGAGGGCGACGAAGCTCGGATAGAGGTCCATGCCGCAGCGGGTGAGATGATACTCGACCCGGCTCGACTTGGCGGAATAGTGCACCTGCCGGAAGATGCCGCGCAGCGTCAGCCGCTTCAGCCGCTCGGAAAGGGTGCCGCGCGGCAGGCCCAGGGCCGTGCGGAACTCCTCGAACCGGCGCGCGCCGAAGAATGCCTCGCGGATGACGAGGAAGCTCCAGGCGTCGGACACGATGGCGATGGTTCGGCCCACCGAGCAGTTGCGCTCGAAGAGCTGAACACTGCTACCGCTGCGCACATCACGCCTTACTGCGCGCACCGACGTCGCGCGCTCCTGGGTCGACATTGGCGCTCCTGTCGCTACGCAGCTTCCCTTCGGTTCAGATATAATATGAACTTGGTCGCTCCGCACCCTTTGCGAGATGGAATTTACCCGATCCCTGAGGATCCGCACCGGCCGAGCCGTTCTTTGCAAATCGACGGTTGCCGCATTGCGGTATCGGTTCGGAAAACGACCGGTGCGCTATTCCGATTACCCCTGCAAAGCAGTCCGTTGCGGTGCCGGAATGCATCCAGCAGGACCGCAAACGCCGCCGAGCGCTGACGGCTCGGATATTAGAGGTGATATCCTTCGAAAGGCGGGCACCAATCATCGAGGACGCAGACCAGCCGGCCGTTTGCTAGATGCGCCGACACGCGGTCTTCCATGACGAAGGCTAGCCCGAAACCGGCGATAGCCGCGCGCACAACCATATGGGTGTTGTCGAAAGCCAGCTGTCCATTGACCCGCACCCGGACTTGCCGCCCATCCTTCTCCAACTCCCCAGCGTAGAGACTGCCGGAACTCAGCATGCGCTGATTGATGCATTGGTGCTCGGCTAGGTCGTGTGGAGCCTGGGGAGTCGGGCGGTCCTTGAAGTTAGGTCGGCGCTCCGGGGATGACCGTCCGCAAGTCGGGCCCGATCCACGTGGCGATCATGTCCTTGGCGATCCCTTCGCCACGCCGCACGCCCGCATCGAACCGTTCGGCCACGATGTCGGTCAATCCGGAATCAATGCTCAGCTCGATATGGATGTCAGGAAAGTTAGGCAGCAGTTTCTCGATCGCAGGCCACAAGATGGTAACGGCAGCATGCTCGGATGCCGTTATGCGCAACGTCTTTGCCAGCTTTTCCTCGAGGCGGCGGCAGCAGAAGTGTCGGTAACCAGGGGACGGCTGAAGATCCACCGCATCGTGGCGGCGACCGACCCCGGCCATGTGGTCAACCCGCAGCAGGTCGATGCACAGGTCGACGACTCGTTCGTCTATGGGCTGTCGGCCCTGCTCTTTGGCGAGCGCACCGTCAAGGACGGACGTATCGAGCAACAGAACTTCGACACCTACAACATGATGCGGCCGGATGAGATGCCGGTGGCGGATGTGCTCATCATGCCGTCCGGTCGCTTCTGGGGCGGTGTCGGTGAGCCTACATCACGGTGGCCGCTCCTGCCGTGCTGAACGACGTCTGTGCCGCGACAGGAAAGCGTGTTCGCAACCTGCCGCTGAAGAACGTCGATCTTGGCACGAGTTGAGAAAGCAGACGTCGCGTCGAGCACCGCAAGAGGCTGCACGGCGCGACGTGTGGGGCCGTATAGATGAAAGCTGCTGCACATTTGCAGGCCGAATGCGGCGAACCGTCGGACCCGTTCCCTCTGTTGTGCCCAGCGTCGAAAGTACCTGTCTCGACTGAACACAAGCTGAGCTGTGTTCAAAGGCCCAACGTCAGCACCGCAACAAAAGGCACGGCCCCCACATCGGCTTGACCTCTGCAGCTCCGTCAAAATCACGCCGTCACCGAACGATGGGACATCCGCCTTGCTCGATCGGCCGAAAGGCATGATCCCCTGGGATCACGGAAAGTACCTTGGAGTAATCCCAGGGGCCCGTCGACTCGGTTATTTTCTTCACCTGCATGAGATACATATCATGAACCATTCGGCCATCGGCGCGGAGCCGTCCGCCTTTCGCGAAGGCATCGTTGATAGGGGCCTCACGCATCTTTGCCATTACCGCCGGCGCGTCGTCCGTGCCCGCGGTTTCGATCGCTTTCAGATAGTGCCTGACGGCGGAGTAGCTACCCACCTGGATCATGCTTGGCATGCGACCGGTCCTGTCGATGAACGCCTTGGCGAAAGCGCGACTTTCTGCGTCGCGATTCGGATCCCATCCATCCATGAAGACTAGGTCTTGGGCGGATTTCAGTCCCAGAGCGTGGATGTCCGTGGGAAACATGAGCAAGCTTGCAAGCGTCTGCCCTCCCTGGGGAATCCCAAACTCCTGGGCTTGCTTGATGGCGTTGGCCGTATCGCCGCCCGCATTGGCGAGGGCGATCACCTTCGCCTTCGATCCCTGAGCCTGGAGCAAATATGAGGAAAAGTCGGATGCGTTGAGGGGATGGCGGACCGCTCCTAAAATCTTACCGCCATTCGCCTTCAGGACATCCGACAGATCCTTTTCCAGGGCGTGGCCGAAGGCGTAATCCACCGTCAAGAAAAACCAGCTGTCTCCAAGCTTCTGGAGCCCAACCGTTCCCATCCCCTGCGATAGCGCATAGGTGTCATAGGTCCACTGAGCGGTGGTGGGGGAGCATGAAGCGCCGGTCAATTGTGCCGTGCCGCCACCGGAGACCAGCAGGACCCTGTTCTTGCGTTTCGCGATGTCCTGGACCGCAAGCGCCGCCGCCGAATTCGGCACATCGACGATCACGTCCACCTGCTCAGTGTCGATCCATTTGTTGGCGATGGCGGATGCGACATCGGGCTTGTTCTGATGATCCGCGAATATAAGCTCGATCGGGCTGCCTGCGACCTTGCCACCAGCCTCCTCTATGGCCATCCGCACAGCCTCAACGGACCCCATGCCGGTCGATTCTGCGTAGGGTCCCGACATGTCGTTCATGACGGCGATCTTCACCTTGCCATCGGAAGGTCCAGCGTGAGCAGCCGCAAGTGACAAGAATGAACTCGCGACGAGGGCAAGAGAGATCGCTTTCATGGTATCCTCCCGGTATTATTTGCGTTTCTTCGTGTCTCAGCACTCAAAATGCTACTTTGTCCGCGCCTTTGGTTTGGAGCATCTGTCGCGCTTCGTCCGGCGTAGCGACATCAATGCTCAGTTCATCGAGGATACGCCGAATTTTTGCGACCTGCTCGGCATTGGATGTCGCGAGCCGGCCCCGTCCCGCGTACAAACTGTCTTCGAGTCCGACGCGAACGTTGCCGCCGAGAAGCGCGCTCATGGTGACGAAGGGCATTTGATGACGGCCGGCGCCAAGGACCGAGAGGTAGTAATCGTCTCCGAAAAGGCGATCGGCGGTTGCCTTCATATGCAACAGATTTTCTGGATCGGCGCCAATTCCACCCAGTATCCCGAAAATGCATTGAATGAAAAATGGCGGCTTGACGATATGCCGGTCTGCAAAATGCTTCAGGGTGTAGAGATGTGAAACATCATAACATTCAAATTCAAACCGGGTGCCGTAGTCTCCGAGATCCCTCATGCCACGCTCGATTTGTTCGAATGTATTTGAAAGAATGAACCCCGTCGTCGATTCGAGATAGGGTCGTTCCCACTCATACTTGAATTCGTCGATCTTCCGGGCTGCGCCCGAGATATTGAAGTTCATGGACCCCATGTTCATGGATGCAACTTCGGGCTGAGCCCATTTGGCGGCGGCGAGGCGCTCGTCGAGCGTCATCCCCAGTCCGCCGCCCGTAGTGATGTTGATGATGGCATTGCTCTGCTGCTTGATGCGCGGCAAGAACTGTTCGAAGATTTCGGGAGCAGCCGATGGCTGCCCCGTTTCCGGGTCGCGGGCGTGAAGGTGGATCATAGCCGCACCGGCCTCTGCTGCCGCAACAGCTTCGCGCACGATCTCATCGGGCGTGATCGGCAAGTGCGGAGACATGGTCGGTGTGTGAATGGAGCCTGTGATCGCACAGGTCACGATAACTTTTTCGACGCGCTTCATCTGCTGTCCTTCCAATTCCCAAAAAAGTGGATTTACTTCTTGTAATTCCTGGCAATTGCGAGGAGTTCTCCAACCAGCCCCCGGCGGAACAGGGACACCGCGGCGACGAAGATGACGCCCTGGATCACCAGCACCCATTCGCCGAGCCCGGCGAGATAGTTCTGCATGGTGACGATCACCGCAGCACCGACGACGGGGCCGAAAATGGTTCCCATGCCACCGACCAATGTCATCAACACTGCCTCGCCCGACATCTGCCAGGCCACGTCAGTGAGCGAGGCGAGTTGGAACACCAGTACCTTGGCGGAGCCGGCAAGGCCGGCGAGTGCGGCCGAAAGAACGAAGGCGACGAGCTTGTATTGGTTCACCCGGTAGCCCAGCGAGATGGCGCGCGGCTCGTTTTCGCGGATGGCTTTCAGCACCTGCCCGAACGGTGAGTGGATCGCCCGGTAGATGACCAGGAAGCCGGACACGTAGATGGCCAGCACCACATAATAGAGGTTCATGTCCTTTGTGATATCGATGATGCCGAAAAAGGCTCGCCGTGGCACCGCCTGCAGGCCGTCCTCGCCGCCGGTGAAACGCACCTGGAGGCAGAAGAAGAAGAACATCTGCGCCAGCGCCAGCGTCACCATGGCGAAATAGATGCCCTGGCGGCGGATGGCGAGCAGGCCGACAATGAACCCTACCACGGCGGCGAAGGTAACACCTGCGAGGAGGCCGAACTCCGGAGTGAAGCCCATGACCTTGACAGCGTGAGCACAGATATAGGCCGAACCACCAAAAAACATGGCATGGCCGAAGGAGAGCAGCCCAGTGTAGCCGAGCATGAGGTTGAAGGCGGACGCGAACAGCGCGAAGCACATCACCTTCATGAGGAACACGGGATACACGGCGAACGGGGCAACCAGCAGCGCGCCCACCGCGACGATACCCAAGATGACGCCGGGGTTGGAGCCGACAACACCGTATGTCGCCGGGGCAGGGGCGAGATTGGTCGGGGAGGGAGTGCTCATCTCGGCGCCCTTACTTGGCTGTGCCGAACAGGCCGGCGGGCTTCACCATGAGCACGATGGCCATGATGACGAAAATCACCGTGGAGGAGGCCTCCGGGTAGAACACCTTGGTCAGGCCCTCGACGATGCCGAGGCCGAAGCCGGTGAGGATGGCGCCCATGATGGAGCCCATGCCGCCGATCACCACCACCGCAAACACCACGATGATGAGGTTGGAGCCCATGGTGGGGCTCACCTGGTAGGCGGGGGCCGCGAGCACGCCGGCAAGCGCCGCGAGGCCCACGCCGAAGCCGTAGGTGAGGGTGATCATGCGCGGCACGTCGATGCCGAAGGCCTGCACCAGGTCCGGCCGCTCGGTGGCGGCGCGCAGGTAGGAGCCGAGCTTGGTGCGCTCGATCACGTACCAGGTGGCGATGCACACCACGAGGGAGGCCACCACCACGAAGGCGCGGTAGTTGGGCAGGAACATGAAGCCGAGGTTGGTGCCGCCCGGCAGCGGATTGTTGTAGGGCAGGCCCGAGGAGCCGTACTGCCGCCGGAACAGGCCCTCGAGGATGAGGGCGAGGCCGAAGGTGAGCAGCAGCCCGTAGAGATGATCGAGGTGGTAGAGTCGTTTGAGCAACGTGCGCTCGATCACCATGCCGATGATGGCCACGATGATGGGCGACAGCACCAGCGCGCCCCAGAATGGGATGCCGGCATAGTTGAGCAGCATCCACGCCCCGAACGCGCCCATCATGTATTGCGCGCCGTGGGTGAAGTTGATCACGTTCAAAAGGCCGAAGATCACCGCGAGCCCGAGGCTCAGCATGGCGTAGAAGGCGCCGTTGATCAGGCCGAGCAGCAATTGCCCGAACAGGGCCTGCGGAGGAATGCCGAGGAGCTCGAACATCAAAGATCCGATCTAAAAGGTATTCTTGAGCGGCTTCAGACGCCGAGGAACGCTTCGAGACGCGCCGCGTTTTCTGCGATCTTGTCGTTGGGGACCATGTCCACCACGCGTCCGTGCTCCACCACGTAGTGGCGATCGGCAACCGTGGAGGCGAAATGGAAATTCTGCTCCACCAGCAGCACCGTGAACCCCTTCTTCTTGAGGTCCCGGATGATCTGGCCGATGTGCTGGACAATCACCGGGGCGAGGCCCTCGGACGGCTCGTCCAGAAGCAGGAGCTTGGCGCCGGTGCGCAGGATGCGGGCGATGGCGAGCATCTGCTGCTCGCCACCCGACAGCTTGGTGCCCTGGCTGTTGCGCCGCTCTTCCAGCCGCGGGAACAGTTCGTGGACCTCGTCCACGGTCAGCCCGCCCGGCAGCACGACCGGCGGCAAAAGCAGGTTCTCGCGCACCGAGAGCGAGGCGAAGATGCCGCGCTCCTCGGGGCATATGGCGATGCCGAGGCGCGCGATCTTGTTGGGCTGCAATCCAACCGTTTCAGTGCCCTGGTAGCGGATGGAGCCGGCGCGCTTGCGCAACAGGCCCATGATGGCCCGCATGGTGGTGGTCTTGCCGGCGCCGTTGCGGCCCAGCAGCGTCACCACCTCGCCGGGATGGACATCGAAGGTCATGCCGTGCAGCACATGGCTCTCGCCATAGTGGCCGTGCAGGTCCTTCACCTCGAGCAGGGGAGTTGCGTTCGCGGCCATCTCAATGCGCTCCACCGGTGCCCATGTAGGCCTCGACGACCTGCGGGTTCTTCGACACCTCGGAATAGGGTCCCTCGGTGAGGATCTCGCCGCGGGCGAGCACGGTGATCGTGTCGGAGAGGTCGGAAACCACCGAGAGATTGTGCTCCACCATCAGGATGGTGCGGCCCTCGGAAACGCGCTTGATGAGATCCGCGGTGCGGGCGATGTCCTCGCGGCCCATGCCGGAGGTGGGCTCGTCCAGCAGCAGCATCTCCGGCTCCAGCGCCAGTGTGGTGGCAATCTCCAACGCCCGCTTGCGGCCGTAGGGAAGCTCAACCGCAAGATGTTTGGCGTAGGAGGTCAGGTCCACGTCGGCCAGCAACGCCATGGCGCGGTCGTTCAGCGCGTCCAGCGAAGTCTCCGATTTCCAGAAATGGAAGGAGTTGCCGATGGGACGCTGCAGCGCGATGCGGACATTCTCCATCACGGTGAGGTGCGGGAACGTCGCCGAGATCTGGAACGAGCGCACCATGCCGAGCCGGGCGACATCCGCCGGCGGCGTGCGCGTGATGTCCTTCCCGTTCAGGCGAATGGTGCCGCGGGTCGGATCCAGAAACTTGGTGATCAGGTTGAAGCAGGTGGTCTTCCCCGCACCATTCGGCCCGATCAGGGCGTGAATGGTGTGCCGGCGGATCCTGAGGTCAACGTTCTTGACCGCAGCAAATCCCTTGAATTCCTTGGTCAAACCAGACGCTTCAACGATCAAAGTGCCATCCATGCCGATGCGCCCTCCCCAGAGCGTCCTCGCCTTATTCCCAGGGTCGCGTGCTGAGCCACGCCCTCTCCGACCGTAACTTTCATTATTAAACTAATAATGGGTTGTCAAATGCCCTTTTTGAACGCAAGGGAGCCCAGGAGCTCAGATTGCGACAGGTGAGCCGTCAAGCCCATACATGTTGTAGGGATAGCCATCGCCGCGGCTTAAGCGGTTGCTTCACGGGAGGGAACGTCGCCAGAAAACCGGCGCCGAAGCGAGACCTTCACCCATTGCTATGCATGGATGGAGGGCTCGTCAGTGTCCCGTGAGCGAACTACAAATCTACGATGCAAACCAGCCAAGGCACGAATCTTGCCGGTACTATAAGAATACGCGCTATGCTTCAAGCTGCGGGATCGTTCCATTGATTTACTTGACCAGAGGGCAAGCGGCGGGGTCTGGAAGAGCGAACGCCTCATCGGCCGGAACCCGCCCGACCACCTTAAAGATGTCCCATTCGCTTTTCGAATCGGCCGGCTTCTTAACTTGCAGGATCAGAATGTCGCGCATCACCCGCCCATCCGGACGTATATGGCCGTCCTTGGTCATGAAGTCGTTGATCGCCATCTTTTTCATTTGAGCAATAACGGCGGCGCCGTCATCGGAATTCACGACGGAGGCCGCCTTCAGATAGTGAATCATCGCGCCATAGGCGCTCGCCTGTACTTCGTTCGGCATCCGGCCGAAACGTTGATGATAGCGCTTGGCGAATGCACGGCTGGCATCGTCCCCATCCCAGTAGAAGGGCGCACCGGTGATGATCCCCTGGGCGGAACGCAAACCCAAGGCCTTCACGTCGGGGAAGCTCCAACTCAGGGGCGCGAGTATCTGCGTCTCCGTGATACCAAACTCCCTGGCCTGCTTGATGATGGCGCCGGCATGCCCGGTCGTCGTCGCAAGCGCGATGACATCTGCCCCCGACCCTTGTGCCTGCAAGAGCTGGGAAGCGAAGTCCGCAGCGTCCCAAGGATGTCGGCTCGACCCGATGACACGACCTCCGCCGGCTTTGATGATCTGCGTGGCGTCGCGCTCGGAGTTTACGCCAAAAGCATAGTCAATCGTAATGAAGTACCAGGACTTTCCGCCTTGCTTCTGCAGATCCTTGATAGCCCCCACAGCCTGGCTGTAATTGTCGTGTGACCAATGGATGCCATTCGGGCTACAATTCTTTCTGGTTAGGTCCGCGCTTGACGCGGACAAGAAGATCACCGTCTTGTTGCGCTCTTTTGTTAATGTCTGAACAGCAAGGGCGAGGCTTGTCATGCCCACGTCAAAAACAGCCTCGACACCTTCATCGTACCATTTCCGAGAAATGGCGAGACCGACGTCGGGCTTGTTGAGATTATCTGCAGTCCGTAACTCGATAGACCGGCCATTGACCTTGCCGCCAAAATCCTCGATCGCCATCTGGATGCTGCTGACCGTACCGGGGCCGGAAAAATCCATCATCGGGCCCGACATGTCGGCAAGCACCCCGATCTTCAGCGGCGGTTCAGCTGCGACCGCCACGGCGCGGCAAGTGGCCACCAGCGTGGTCGCGGCTGTGACACCTGCCAGAAAACGACGGCGGGACACTGTATGTCCGTAAAGGTCTACCATGGCGTTATCCTCGTATATTATGTTCTGTTGTATCGGTTAAGCGGACGTCGTCCATTCACGCTGGAGATCGCCGTGAGCCTTGAAGACGGGAATGGATATCCGCATCAGATGAAAAGCCATCAGACATCACCAGTCAGTACCAGCCGACCGGTCACGCTCCCGTGTTCAAGATCGCGTATCGCCTGCATGACGTTGAATTTCGGGATTTCGGTAATCGGCGTCGGGGCAAGCCTGCCGTCGTTGGCCATCGCGATGACATCGCGCAGGTCCTGAGGCGATCCCATCAGGGTGCCGTGGACCGAGATCCCGCGAAAGATCATGCCTGCCAATGACAAGGTCAGCTCGCCGCCAGCGACGCCGACCAGAACCAGCTTGCCGCCTTTGGCCAGGATCGAGAACGCCGACTTTGCGGTCGAGGAATTGTTAACAAAATCGATCACGGCGGGCACCGCTCCCCCGCATGCCGCAAGGATGCGCTCCTCGACGCCCTCGCCTCCGATTACAATGGCGGATGCGCCTTCGGCCTTGGCGGCCTCCAGCTTGTCCTGTGCAATGTCGACCGAGACGATATTGTGGTGGCCAACGGCGCGGAGCATGGAGATGGCCACCAAACCGAGCCCACCCGCGCCTATGAGTACGACCGGCTGATCGGGTGTCAACGGCATGACCTTCCTGACCGCACTGTAGGTGGTGATTCCGGAACAGGCATAGGTGGCGGCAAGCGCAGGCGGCACTCGGCCGGGATCGACCAGATATTTTGCATGGCGGACCAGAACGTGGCTGGCAAAGCCGCCGTGATTGATGACCCCTAATGTTCGGGGGCCGCCGGTGCAGAGGTTGTCCTGCTCTGCAAGGCAGGCCGGGCATTCGCCACAGCCGATCCAAGGATAGACTACGCGCTGGTCACCGACGGCGACACCCTGCGCTTCCGGACCGATGGCGACCACTCTTCCAAGAATCTCGTGACCTGGCGCACGGGGCAGCGTCACGCCGCGCTCGGCAAGCTTCATAATCCTGCCGCCACCCATGTTGTATTCGCCCTTCCAGAAATGAAGGTCCGAATGACAGAGGCCGCAATGGCTGACCTGGACCAGCACCTCGGAGCCACTCGGCTGCGGGGTCGGTAGGTCAATTTTCTCAAGCGGTGCGCCGGCGGCGACCACAGCCCAGGCTTTCAAGGAGCTTTCCTTCCGTTTACGACGTGTGCACCCGACCCAGCCAGCCGCGAACTCAAGCCGGACCCATGGGTCTTGGCGGCGAGCGCAACGGGTCGCGACTAATCAGATTTGATCGTCACATCTCCGCATTTCAGTCGATCTTGGGTGAAGTCCCTGCCGTCGTGAAATAGGGATTCCCGCTAGTGCCATAGGCTTGCCTTATGGCGCCAGCGTCCATATCGCCGTCTTATAAAGGCATATGAAATCCATGTTTTTCGAGGCTGAAGCGTCGTGCTTAGGGTCTCGCTATGAACTTCGATCTTACAGAAAATCAGCTGGCAATCGACGCAGGTGTACGCCGCGTCTGCGCCGATTTTGACGACGAATACTGGACAACGTGCGAAGCCGAGGCGCGGTTTCCCCACGAATTCCACCGCGCCATGGCGAACGGCGGATGGCTGGGCATCACCATGCCGGAAGAATTGGGCGGCGCCGGGCTCGGAGTCACCGAGGCGGCGATCATGATGCACGCCATCACTTCCAGCGGCGGCGGCAATTCGGCAGCTTCCACCATTCACATCAACCTGTTCGGACCACATGCGGTCGTTGTGCACGGCACGCCCGAGCAGAAAAAGCGCTGGCTGCCCCCCTTGATCTCTGGCAATCAGAAGGCTTGCTTCGGAGTTACCGAACCTAATGCGGGGCTTGATACGACCAGTATCTCTACCTTCGCCACCAAAGTGGAGCGGGGGTACAAGGTCAGCGGGCGGAAGATGTGGACTTCCACCGGTCAAGTGGCGGACAAGATCCTTCTTCTCACCCGGACGACACCGAAGGCTGACTGCTCCCGCCCGACGGACGGTATGACTTTGTTCTATACGGACCTTGATCGTACCAAGATCGAGGTGCGGCGCATCCACAAGATGGCGCGCAACGCGGTGGATTCTAATGCTGTCTTCATCGACGACTACTTCATCCCCAACGAGGATCGGGTCGGCGAGGAGGGAAAGGGGTTTCATTATCTCCTCCACAGCCTTAATCCCGAGCGCATCCTGGTGGGTATCGAGGCGGTCGGCCTGGGGCGCGACGCGCTGGATCGCGCAGCAAAGTACGCTCGTGAACGCGTGGTATTCGGGCGTCCGATCGGTCAAAACCAGGGTGTTCAACACCCGCTGGCTGAATGCTGGACTCACCTTGAGGCCGCCTATTGGATGTGCCTGCGCGCCGCGCATGCCTACGACACCAATCAGCCGTGCGGAGCGGAAGCCAACGCGGCGAAATTCCTGGCCGCGCGCGCGGCATTCAACGCCGCGACCCAGGCGGTGCTGACGCACGGCGGAATGGGATTTGCGCGTGAATATCAGGTTGAGCGCCTGTTTCGGGAATCCATGCTTCCTCGTATCGCGCCGGTCACCGAGCAGCTGATCCTGTCGTTCATCGCCGAAAAAGTCTTCGGCCTCCCCAAATCCTATTGACGGCGCGCAGATGCACCATCCGCTCGACAATATCGTCGTCGTCGATCTGAGCCAGATCTACAACGGCCCCTATGCAACCTATCTCATGGCGCTCAATGGCGCGACCGTGATCAAGATTGAGCCCCCCGGAGGCGAGCCGCTGCGCCGCCGCAGCGAGGCGGGGAATGCAGGCCTGCTGCCATTCGCCATGCTGAATGGTTGCAAATCGTCGATCGTCCTGGATCTCAAGACGGACGATGGAAAGGCGGCGTTGCGCGCGCTTGCGGAGAAGGCGGATGTGGTGGTCGAGAATTTCGCCCCCGGCGTCATGGATCGGCTCGGCGTCGGCTGGGAGACACTCTCGGCTGGCAATGAGCGTCTCATCTATGCCTCTAGTTCCGGATACGGGCGCGACGGCCCGTATGCCTCCTATCCAGCCATGGATCTTACCATTCAGGCCATGTGCGGGGTGATGTACACGACAGGCTTTCCTGACAGGCCTCCGGTGAAAGCGGGACCAGCCTTGGCGGACTTCTTCGCCGGGATTCATCTCTACGGCGCCATCGCCACGGCCTTGTTCGATCGCGAGCGGACCGGTCGCGGCCGGCGTCTCGAAGTTGCAATGCAAGACGCGGTCTATGCGTCGTTATGCTCCAGTCTCGGCATGCATTGGGCCTCGGGAGAAGCCGCCCCACCTCGCACTGGCAATCGCCACGGAGGCCTCGCCGAGACGCCCTACAATGTCTATCCCGCGAACGATGGCCACATCGCCATCATCTGTGTGCGCGAGGCGCATTGGCGCGCGCTCTGCAAGCTGATGGGCGCAGAACCATTGAGCGACGATCCCCGCTTCTCCACGCAGAAGTCCCGGGTAGCGCACATGGACCTCGTCGATTCGATTGTTTCGGACTGGACCCGCCGGCACACGAAGGAGGAACTCTTCGATCGCATGATGGCGGCGAAAGTCCCCTGCGCGCCGGTACGCACGCTGGAAGAGGTGATGCACGACCCCAATATGCACGCTCGCGGTGCGCTCGCGTGGCAGGATCACCCGGAGTTCGGGCGCATCATCGTCCAACAGACCCCATTCCGCTTTGACGGCGTGCCCTTGGTTGAAATCGAACCGAGCCATCGATTGGGGGCGGACACCGCTTCCATCCTGCGGGATCGTCTCGGGCTGGACGACGCAACGATCGACCGCATCACCGCAACAGCCTCCTGAGAGGCGTCCACGACGGAAAGCCGTCGTGAACGGGCCGCTGAGCGGGCGGCCCAGACGCCCTTCCGCATCTCGTTTCGATATTAGACAGCGACAGATAAGCAATCATCCGGCGCAGATATTGAAGGATATCTGCCAAAAATATACAAACGTCAAATAGATGACGAGTATTAGCGAAATATATAGGGGGGACGTGGAATGAAACTGCAAACTATCATTGCTGCGGCTATTCTGCCGATATCGACTCTCGCAAACGGTGCGGATTTGCCGACCAAGGCAACTCAAATCGAATATGCAAAGGTTTGCTCGACTTATGGGGCCGGCTTTTTCTATATCCCGGGAACAGATACGTGCATCAAGATCGGCGGCTATGCGCGATTTGATACCTATGTAAACGCCATCGCCTCCTTCACGCCGATGCTGACCGTACCTTCCAGCCCGGCGTTCAATGGTCCGGGCGCCGGGGGGTTCGGCTATCCGTTTCGCGATGACGACGATCTAGCATACAGCACGCGTGCGCGCGCTGTAATTGATATGGATGCCAGAACACAGACCGATTATGGAATATTGCGCTCCTATATTCGAACTGGAATGCAATGGAACTCTCAGGGTGGGGCCGGTATTGGGCCAGCATCAACACTATATTTTGAGCGTGCATTCATTCAATTTGCCGGGTTTACATTTGGTTATCTGCAATCATTCTTCGATTCCGGATTGAACTACATGTTCACGACTCCCATCGTCGGTTCCAACCAATGGACGACGGCGGCGGCCTATACAGCGCTGCTAGGCAATGGAGTGTCTGCTACGCTTTCGCTTGAGGATGCCGCCAACCGAACTGTCGGTGTCCAGATGTCCGGAGCGACCGCACAGCCTGTGTTCAACATCAGTACCACCACGACAGGCCTGTCCTATACCAACTTTCAGGGGGGACAAGAGCTTCCGGACATTGTCGCGAATCTGCGCATCGATCAGCCCTGGGGCTCTGCTCAGCTTTCCGGCGCGCTTCATCAAGTCCAGGTCAATACTCCGGGTTACGCCGGTGCGATTGTGGGGCTCGCGTCCTCGAGCAACTGGGGATGGGCCATCGGCGGAGTGCTAGAACTCAAGCTGCCCGCACTCGCTGCCGGCGACAGCCTTTTCCTTTCGGCAGACTATGCCAACGGTGCCGCGAGCTATCTTGGTCTCTCAGCGGCACTGCAAGGCAATTCTCAAGCCATTGGAGCGATCAATCTCTCCCAGGTTGGCGCCACGCTCCGCGGCACGGGCGCGTTCTACACGATCGCCGACGCGGTTGCGGTTGACATGCTGGGAAATTATGACCTGACATCCGGCTGGAGCTTGCAAGGTCAAATGCGCCATTACTGGGCTCCCGGCTTGCGGTCGGCTCTATTGGCTGGCTACTCCAGCTATGACGTTCCCGAAAACGTCGTGGCTGCCTTTGATTTCAATGTCTGGCAGGTTGGACTGAACACAATCTGGTCGCCTGTCAAGAATCTCGATATCGGCGCCGAAGTGCTGTATTCGAAGGTCAACGGCTCTGTTCCGCTTGGTAATTATGCCGCCGTTGGCAATACTGGAACTATCATCAATTCCATCGCTGGGGGTTCTACCGACTTGTGGTCGGGCGGCGTTCGCGTTCAGCGCAATTTCTGACCGGGATCCTCCAAGCCGGTCCACCTTGAGCCCGACGCCAGCCGCCGGGCTCATTTTTATGGTGCCGAGGGCGAGGATTCGCGAGGTTGACCGAACCACCACCGGTTACTCCCGAGGCTCCGTCTTCCGTTTGTCGCGGCTCGTCGCAATCTGTGTTCCGCGGCAGTTGTCAGGCGATCCGAAGCCGGCGGTAGCGGGCTTCATTGCTGGGGAGCAGCGTGGACGGCGTGGCGCGACTTACGCTTGCCAACGCAGCAGCTGCGGCATTCGCTTCTTCGGCTTCGCAGACCTGACGCGCCACGTCGACGAGAATGTCGCGGACCTTCTTTTGGACCGGACCGAGCGGACGGCTGTTCAGGCTGGCAACCGACATGAATCCCGAGAGTTCCGGATTCACGATCCGCCGCGCATGGTAGAGCCCTCCACGGACCTCATCCAGAATGCACGGCCCTGGCAGGATGGTGTAGCAATCTCCCGCCATGGCCAGCGCCTTGAGGGCAGCCATCGACTCCGTCTCGAGGACCGGGTTCAGGGCCATCCCTCGACGTTCTGCAATCTCGTCGAGTGCCTTGCGCCAGGTCGCCGAGTTCGAAGGAAGGGCAAGCGGTAGATCCACGATGCGATCGAAGTCGATCTCGCAGTCGCCATTGGACAAGTGACTGGCGCCGACGACATAGAAGGCTTCGGAAAAGAGCGGAACCACCTCCAGCTCCGGTATCTCCGCGAGGTTGAACAGCATGACCATGTCGATGCGTCCCTCGCTGAGCCATTCATAGAGCGCCGGCGAGCCCGCATCGGAAATGTAGAGGGTCACGTCCGGCAGGGCGGTGCGCACCGCCCGTTGAAGAGCTGGAACGAGCAGAGCCGGCATCGTCGATACCATGCCGATGGATACCACCCGGGTTGCCGTTGCCTTGTGCTCCTTCAGGGCGTTTATGGATTCCTGATGATACTTCAGCAGATTGATGGCGCGCTCGTAAAGGTAGATGCCATCCTGGGTCAGCTCGATGCCACGATTGCTACGGATGACGAGCGTTGTCCCTAGTTCGGCTTCGAGATTGGCCAGATGGACACTGAGTGCAGGCTGCGCGACGTGAAGCCTTTCGCTGGCCTTCATCAAGCTCCCGGTTTCAGCCATGGCCACGAAATAACGTAGATGACGAATTTCCATCGATTCGACCCTCCCAAGTCGAATATCGAGAACCACGGCGGCTCGAAGCCGCTTCTTGGGATCCTCGATACGGAGAGAGGGAACCATCGCTGAAGTGGTTTGGCAAGATCGCTGAAATCCCTCGCGCCGTACGGCAGAGGTCGGTGCAAAAGCCGGACATAGGAACGCTGTCGCGATCGACGTCGCAACTGGCGGTTCAGGCCCTCAGAGGGATTGCGTCCGTCTCAACCATCTGAACCGCCCCGAGTTTTCTAGACGCCCTCGGCTTTGGGTTTGTGCTGCCGTTCGAACTCGATGGGTGACAGCATCCCGTTGCGTGCTTGGGGGTGGGGTTGTTGAACATCTCGATGTAATCGAACACGTCCCGGCGTGCCTCGTCCCGCGTGTGGTAGACCTTGCGGCGGATGCGTTCGTGCTTGAGCAGGTTGAAGAAGCTCTCGGCCACGGCGTTGTCGTGGCAGTTGCCACGACGGCTCATTGAGGGTTGCAGATCGTGGTGTTTCAGGAACGAAGCCCACTCCATGCTGGTGAACTGGCTCCCCTGATCCGAATGCACCAGTACACGGCCCTTCGGCTTGCGTCGCCAGACGGCGGCCAGCAGCGCCTGAAGCACGACGTTGGTCGTCTGCCGGGCCTGTATGGGCCAGCCGACGACACGGCGGGAGAAGAGGTCGATCACGACCGCCAGATAGGCGAAGCCTTCGTGGGTGCGGATGTAGGTGATGTCGGTCACCCAGGCCTTGTCAGGCGCCTCCGCGTCAAACCGGCGATCGAGCGTGTTGTCGACCGCCAGGGATGGCTTGCCTCCATATTGGCCGGGGCGCCGCCTGTAGCCGATCTGCGCCCGGATGCCGGCAAGCCGCGTCAGCCGCGCAACCCGGTTGGGGCAGCAGTTCTCGCCCATGTCCGCCAGATCGTCGTGAAGCTTGCGATAGCCATAGACCTTGCCGCTCTCGCGCCATGCGGCGCGGATCAGCTCGGTCTGTCGTTGGTCTTCCTGCGCGCGCTTGCTCAGCGGGTCCTTCAGCCAGGCGTAGAAGCCGTTGGGCTGCAGACCATGCTGACCCGTGCGCATCCCAATGTCGTGGTTGTGGCGCTGGCGGCGAAGCTGGCGCGCATCGCCTGGGCGGTGTTGCACACGCAGAAGGACTTCGATCGGCAGGCGCTTGGCGTCGCCTAATCACTCGGAACAGCGGGCGGCGAACGCCGCACGCTCAAGATGTCTGCGAGAGGTGAAGTAAAGATGGCATAACAGGTCGTACCGGCAGCCTGAAAACCTGATTCTAAATCTGGTGCTCGGCACCGGCGCTTTTATGAGGATCAGGCTGCGCGGATATCCATCTTGGCCAAGGCTTCAGCCTTAAGACCGGATACGTTGATGCAGACCACTCTTGCCAACCAGACAACCCCCTTGCGGACGGGGCGGGCCATACGTTTTAGGATGTCGCGCTCCTCCGTCACGCGCTGCAACTCGCGCTTCAGCCGGCGGACCTCAGCGGCCTGATCGTCATCGCGGGCCACGGCTACAGGCTTGCCGTACCGCTTCCTCCATTCATAGAGCGAGCACTTGCTGATCCCCAGCCGCGCAGCGACCTCCGCAACCGGATAGCCTCGCTCGGTGATCTGAAGGACAGCGTCGCGCTTGAAGTCCTCGATGAAGTTCGCTTTGCCCGTCGGGGCCTCCTTGCCTCAAAATTTAGGGAAGAAGGCGTCCAGGAATCTAGGGGCGGTTCAATCTGCGGGCGCAAGTCGCAAATGCGAGACGTTTCAGGTGCCCGCCGCCGCGATCACAGCTTGCTCAGCGTCTCTTGCCAGGCTTTGTTCAGTTCCTCGCGATACTGCGGGGCGGCGATCTCGATCAACGCCCGCGCCCGCTCAACGACCGAGCGTCCGCGCAGGCTCGCGGCGCCAAACTCGGTCACGACAATATCGATGTCGGTCCGAGGCAAGGTCGCCACGCACGGGGCCGAGAGTTTGGGGACGATCCGGGAACGCTTGCCCCGCGCGGCGGTCGCCGGCAGCGCGATGACGCTGGAACCGTTCGGGCTCATCCGCGCGGCTCGTGCGAAATCAGGAGCTCCGCCAGCGCCACTGATTGCCGCGCCTCCAGCATGCTCGAGCGCCGCCTGCCCCCAAAGATCGACCTCGACTGCGGAGTTGATGGCGATGAACTGCGTCAAGGCGGCGAGCGTTTGCGGCCCGTGAGTGATATCGCAGCCGGCGAGCGACAGCGCGGATTGCTCCGCGGCCCAACGATAGAGATTCGGCGTTCCCACGAACACACACGCCCGGTGCGGCCAGTCCGCCTTGAGCGCGCCAGCGCGCTCGAGGTCCATCACGCCGTCGCCGAACATTCCGCTGTGCAGCCGCAAGCCCCGGCGATCGGTCAGCGCCTGCATCAGCGCCGCCGGGGTCTTGCCAAGGCCGATCTGAAGCGTGGCGCCGTCATCGACAAACTGGGCGATATGCTCCGCAACCTTCCGGGATGCGGAGTCGATCAAACCCGTGTCATAAGTCGGCAGGGGCGTGTCGACCTCCGCCACAGCCAGGAAGTCCCCACGTGGAATGGATGGGGCGGCGGCAAGACGGGGCGTTTGTGCATTGAACAGACCCACCAGACGCTCCGATCGGGCAGCCGCCAGCAAGATGAACTCCACGGCAGGCCCGAGCGAGCAGGCGCCGGCGGCGTCGGGTGGAGCAACCTGCGCCACGCAAACGTCAAAGCGCAGGTCTTCCGCGAGCATCTGCGCGAAGCCGCCGTAGGATACCGGAAGATGCCGATACTGGCCCGCGCGCTGGGCGGCGGCGAAGCCAGGTTGCATGAACAGGCCGGTAACCGTCGCCTCGGCACCAAGGCGATCCAGATCCAGGTCATTGATGCCTGGCACGACACTGGTCACGATATTGAGGCCACGCGTCAGGCCGGGATCCTCGCGCCAGGCGGCGAGCAGGGCGGACGGCTCGCCTCCGGCGCCGGCGACGAAGACGCGGTCTCCGGGACGAATCTGATCCAGGATTGCCGAGATGTCGCTCATAGGGGCCGGTGCGCTGTGGCCACCGACAGGACATGCCGTGCCTGCTTCAGATGGGGCATATCGAGCATCTTGCCGTCGAGCCCCACCGTGCCCACGTCTCCTGCATCCACGAACGCCTGCACGACCCGCTGGGCGAAGGCCACTTCCTCAGTGGAGGGCGTGAAGGCCGCATTGATGACGGGCACCTGTGCGGGATGGATCGCAATACGGCCGGCAAAGCCTTCTGCCCGGGCCGCGCGGCACGAGGCCATGAGGCCGGCATCATCGCGAAAATCCACATAGAGTGTCTCGAAGGCACTGAGGCCGGCGGCATGGGCGGCGAGCAATGTCATCGACCGCACCATGCGATAGGTGAACTCCCATCGCCCGTCATCGCCCAGATTGGTGCTCGCGCCGATGGCAGCCGACAGATCCTCGGCGCCCCATGTGAGGCCTTTGAGCCTAGGCGAAGGGGTATGTGCATAGTCACCGAGGCTGAAGGGAGCGATTGCCGTCTCCGTCGCCACGGGCAGGATGCCGATGCTCCCCGGGGCAACTCCGTTTGCCGTCTCCAGCGCATCCAGGAAATGACCCAGTTTGTGGACGTCGGGCGGGCCGTTGGCCTTGGGCAGCATGAGGCCGTCAGGCACCCCGCCGACGATGGCCGCGAGATCGGGCAGGCAAAGCGGCGTGTCGAGCGGATTGATCCGCACCCAAAGTTCGCATGAGCGCGTTGCAAGGGGCCGCTCCTTCAGGAAGCCGGCGACTTTCTCGCGTGCCGCCGCCTTGTGGGCGGGAGCCACGGCATCTTCGAGGTCGAGAATAAGCGCATCCGCGCCGGCGGAGTCCGCCTTGCCGAGCTTCTTGTCGCTGTCGCCTGGGATGAAAAGAAAGGAGCGCAGGTTCATGCCGGCACCTGCCGCTTGCGCTGGAGGCCGGAGCGCCGACAGTGGGCGACTAAATCACCATGTTGATTGTAGGCCCGGTGAACGAAGGTCACAATCCCCTGGTCCGGCCGGGAACGGCTCTCGCGCAGTTCGACCACCTCCGTTTCCACCCGCAGCGTGTCGCCATGGAACACGGGCTTGGGAAAGCGGACCTCGTCCCAGCCGAGATTTGCGACCGCGGTGCCGAGAGTCGTGTCGCCGACGGAAATACCGACCATTAACCCGAGGGTGAACGCGCTGTTGACCAGCCGCCGGCCAAACTCAGTCTCAGTGCGGCAGTATTCCTCGTCGAGGTGCAACTGCGCCGGATTATGTGTCATAGCGCTGAACAAGATATTGTCCGTTTCCGTGAGGGTTCGGCGAATGGGGTGCTGAAAGACCTGCCCCACTTCCAGTTCATCGAACCATTTGCCCGCCATCGAACCGTATCTCCCGTCTCGGCGCTCTTGCTAACTGAGGGCGCTGACGGAAACGGATACTACAGGCGAGCCAGCCATGTGCATCATAGAATGGTGTTATTCCGCTAGAGCAAAATCGTATTTCGCCGGTCTCGGCCACCCGCTCAAGTTCCGTTCCGAAACGATAAAGCGGTGAGACTCATGAGCGGACAATACCTCCACCATCCCTTCCTCGACGGGACACTCAAGAAACTGCTCATCGGCGGCGAATGGGTCGAGGCGGCGGGTGGCGGGACTTTCACGTCCGTAAATCCCTCTACCGGCGAGGTGCTCGCAACGGTAGCGCTGGGCGAGGCGGAGGATATCGACCGCGCGGTGCACGCCGCGCGCACAGCCTTTGAAGGCGATTGGAGCCGCTGGAAGCCGTTCGACCGCCAGGCTTTGATGCTCCGCATCGCGGACCGGATCGAGGCGCACTTCGAGGATCTGGGCCTGCTCGAGACCCTGGACATGGGCGCGCCCGTGTCACGCACCAGAAACTTCAAGCGCTGGCTGGTGCAGGCATTCCGGTATTATGCCGCCCAGGCTGTCAACATTCATGGCGATGTGCTGGAGAATTCCTTTCCGGGCTCCTTCATGAGCTTCACCCTCAAGGCCCCCATCGGGGTGGTGGGTGGGATCATTCCCTGGAACGGTCCGCTGATCTCGCAGCTCTGGAGCATTTGCCCGACGCTCGCCACTGG
Source organism: Xanthobacter aminoxidans (assembly GCF_023571765.1). Lineage (GTDB taxonomy): Bacteria > Pseudomonadota > Alphaproteobacteria > Rhizobiales > Xanthobacteraceae > Xanthobacter > Xanthobacter aminoxidans. The sequence goes on from NZ_JAMJXC010000006.1 coordinate 225,400, forward strand.
CTGCACCTTGGTCCTCAAGCCGGCGCTCGAAGCTCCCCTGTCGTCGTTGCGGCTCGCCGAAATCATGGTGGAGGCAGGTCTGCCGGCCGGGGTCGTCAATGTGGTGCCAGGCAGCGGGCCAGGGGCTGGAGCCGCCCTGGCGGTCCATCCCGACGTGGACAAGATCGCCTTTACCGGCTCGACGGTGACAGGTCGCCGGATCATCGAGGGTTCGGCCGTGAACATGAAGAAGGTCGCGGTAGAATTGGGTGGTAAGTCGCCGGACATCGTGTTCGACGATGCGGACCTCGATATTGCGGTTCCAGGCGCGGGCATGGGCTGTTTCAACAATACCGGCCAGGTCTGCTATGCGGGAACGCGGCTGTTCGTCCAAAGACGGGTCTATGACGAGGTGGTCGAGCGGCTGGCCGCATTCGGTCGGACCCTCAAAGTCGGGCCCGGCACCGATCCCGAGACCCAGATCGGGCCGCTCGTATCGCCGGCCCAACTCGACCGCGTCACGGGCTATATGGAGGTGGCGCGCCAGGAGGGCGCGCGCATCGTTTCCGGTGGCGCGAGAGTCGAGGGAGACCTCGCTGGTGGCTATTTCGTGGAGCCGACCGTGCTCGCCGACGTGCGCAACGACATGCGGGTGGCGCAGGAAGAGATCTTCGGCCCCGTCATCTGCGTCATCCCCTTCGACACGGAGGGGGAGGTGGTCGCGCTGGCGAACAGCACCGAATACGGCCTCGGAGGTGCGGTGTGGACCCGGGACGTCGGCCGTGCGCATCGGGTGGCTCGCGCCATCCGGGCGGGCATCGTCTGGATCAACTGCTATGGGATCACCGATCCGAGCGTCGCCTATGGCGGCACCAAGATGAGCGGCTATGGCGCGAAAGGCGGTCCTCACCACTTGGAGGACTATCTATACAGCAAGACCGTTTGGCTCCGTACGGATTGATGGCGCCCAGAACGCGACCGACGACGCCCGCTCTGACCGAGCCTCGGTTTTGGCAGAGCCAGATCCTTCCGCGGCGGACTGCTCTCAGTTGGGAGGCTTTTCGCCTATTTCCGGTGAGGTCGGCTGGGCCGGGAGATCTTGGCGAGCGGGGACGGATCCGTTGCAGGGGACGGCGCCATGGTGGACGAACCGGCGCGCGGCCGCGCCACAACACGCCACCAAAATCTGATGCGACAATCGAAGTTTAGAGAGGCGGATTCAGCCCATGAAGATCCTGGTGCCCGTTAAGCGGGTGGTGGATTACAACGTGAAGGTCCGGGTGAAATCGGACGGGTCGGGCGTGGAGCTCGCCAACGTCAAGATGTCCATGAACCCGTTCGACGAGATCGCGGTTGAAGAGGCGCTCCGCCTGAAGGAAGCCGGCAAGGCCACCGAGGTGATCGCCGTCTCCATCGGACCGGCGCAGGCCTCCGAGACCCTGCGCACGGCGCTGGCCATGGGTGCCGACCGCGGCATCCTGGTGAAGGTCGACGGCGTGGTGGAACCGCTCGCGGTGGCCAAGATCCTCAAGGGCGTGGTCGGCGAGGAAGCCCCCGGCCTCGTCATCCTTGGCAAGCAGGCCATCGACGACGACTGCAACCAGACCGGCCAGATGCTCGCCGCCCTGCTGGGCTGGCCCCAGGGCACCTTCGCCTCCAAGGTCGTGGTCGAGGACGGCGGCGTCGCCGTCACCCGCGAGATCGACGGCGGCCTGCAGACCGTGAAGCTCAACGGCCCGGCTATCGTCACGACGGACCTGCGCCTCAACGAGCCGCGCTACGCCTCGCTCCCCAACATCATGAAGGCGAAGAAGAAGCCCATCGCCGAGAAGACGCCCGCCGATTACGGCGTGGACGTCGCCCCGCGCCTCACCGTGCTCTCCACCGCGGAACCCGCGGGCCGCAAGGCGGGCGTCAAGGTGGGCTCGGTGGCCGAGCTGGTGGCGAAGCTCAAGGATGAGGCGGGGGTGATCTGATGGCAACTTTGCTGCTCGCCGAACACGACAATTCGGCTCTCAACGGCGTCACCGCCAAGGCGCTTTCCGCCGCCGCCGCCCTCGGCGGCCCGGTGCACATCCTGGTGGCCGGCCAGAATGCCAAGGGCGTCGCCGACGCCGCCGCCAAGCTTTCGGGCGTCGAGAAGGTATTGCTGGCGGACGACGCGCTCTATGCCCATCGCCTCGCCGAGCCGCTCGCCGCGCTCATCGTGGCGCTGGCCCCCGGCTATGACGCCATCGTCGGCCCCTCCACCGCCGTGGCCAAGAACGTGCTGCCGCGCGTGGCAGCCCTGCTGGACGTGATGCAGGTGTCGGACATCACCAAGGTGGTGGCCCCCGACACCTTCGAGCGGCCGATCTATGCGGGCAACGCCATCCAGACCGTGAAGTCCTCCGACGCGAAGAAGGTGATCACGGTGCGCACCGCGTCCTTCGGCGCCATCGGCGAGGGCGGCTCGGCGACCGTGGAAGCCATCCCGGCGGTGGCTGATCCCGGCGTCTCCACCTTCGTGGAGGAGACTATCGCAGCATCGGATCGTCCGGAACTGACGGCGGCGAAGATCATCGTCTCCGGCGGCCGCGCCTTGGGCTCGCGAGAGAAGTTCGCCGAACTGATCGAGCCGCTGGCGGGCGTGCTGGGCGCCGCGGTGGGCGCCTCGCGCGCCGCCGTGGACGCGGGCTATGCCCCCAACGACTGGCAGGTTGGCCAGACCGGTAAGGTGGTGGCCCCCGAGCTGTACATCGCGCTCGGCATTTCCGGTGCCATCCAGCATCTGGCCGGCATGAAGGACAGCAAGGTCATCGTCGCCGTCAACAAGGATGAGGAGGCCCCCATCTTCCAGGTGGCCGACTACGGGCTCGTCGGCGACATCAACACCGTCATCCCCGAGCTGAAGGCGGAAATCGGCAAGGTGAAGAGCTGAGAGGCAAGGTAGTCTAGATCATGCGTATTCCTCGTCAGACGCTCGTTCTCTTTTCTTCAGCTTTGTTTGCTTGGGACGACTGGACCGTTGGGTCTCCGGGACATGGCTTCATTTTTCCATGGGCTTTGTTTATCGAGCGGAAAAAATCGACGATGTAGGCGCAGTATGGCTCATCGCAGAGATTGCTGTCTGTCCTCTCTTGGATGTTATCACCCGATCGCACCGGCACGCTTCGGTCGCTGGAGCAATGCGCCCCCTCCGGGTCGTGGGTCACGTCGATGCCTTTCAAAACCCGCGCATGTTGCGGCAAACGCACGGCAATTCCCAGAATTCGAAGAGTTTCGGTCTTGACAATTGAGCTTCGCGACATGCACTGGGCTATCGTAGCCTCCGGACATCGCAGCCTCAGGCGGGCGGCGGGAGCGCTCAACGTGCGGGAGTCCACGCTCAGCCGCCGCTTGCGCGACCTGGAATACCGGCTTGGAGTTGAGCTTTTTGAGAGGACTGCCAACGGCACGCGACTCACATCTGCGGGCGAAGAGTTTATTGCGATGGCGAAGCACATTCTGGCGGAGGCAGATGCTGCGTTCGAGCGGATGAAGGCGCGGGGATGCGGTGAAAGTGGGAATCTCGTTGTCGGCATCTGCATGGCGCTCTCAGTTGGCAACCTAAGGGCGACACTCGCGGCGTACGGACGGCGGCATGAGGGTGTAGAGGTTCACAGCATCGATGGATCGCGCAATCGTCTGCTCGCTGACCTCACCTCAGGGAGCATCGACGTCTTCCTCACGGCGGAGGGACATTCAGCCTGGGGCGGCGCATTGTTACCCCTTTGGAGTGAGCGCGTGATGGTCGCCCTTCCGGTGGATCATTTTCTTGGTTCGTGCTCCGTCGTACGCTGGCCAGATCTTGCAGGGGCCCGCGTTCTGGTCAATCGACGTGACCCGGGACCGGACTATGAGGCGATGCTGCGGGCACGATTGGGTGACCGGTCTGGCTGCAGCTTCATCGGTCACGAAGTCTGCCTGGACCGTCTTTTGGGCTTCGTCGCCGCGGGCCTTGGGTTGACGCTGGTCTCAGAAAGTGCTGTCGGGGTCAATGGTTCCGGGATCGTGTTTCGCGAGTTGCACGATGATGCCGGCCCGGTCCGCATACGGTTTGCAGCCTATTGGAAAGAAACCAACCGGAACCCGGCCCTGCGGCCCTTTCTCGACCTGCTTCGCGCCCGCTATTCCGACACGGCTCCGTCCATGTCACCGGATTGAGTGCCCCGCTCGCGCTTTGCCTTGGAGAACCCTCTGTCGGTGGCAATGAAGCGCTCCAGCATGGGAACAATCAGTCGCGAGGGATCGCCAACCGGCTGGCCTATCTCGCGCGCCAGCACCTGCGCATAGGTTGCGAGATCGCGATGCAGTGCTGCGGGCAGCTCCAAGGTGATCTTGACGGGTTTGTCGTCGGTCAATGGACCGAGTTTGAGCTTTGTCACTGTTGTCCCCCATAGGGTTCGAGCACGAGATCGCGCGTGACGATGACCCTGACAGGAAATCCCGGCCGGATCGTCAGCGTCGGCGGCACATTGAGCTGGCGCCGGACGATCTGCTGGCCGGCATCGTTGGCGGTGTCCTGGGCGCCGTTGCGAATGGCGCGCAGCAAGCGGTCCTCGTCATCGACGGCAAGCTCGGCGCCGACGCTGAGCAGGGTAGAGAGGGCTGCAGCCTTGGCGAGATCCCACCAATGATAATCGACGCCATCCTCCACGCCGGCATAGCCCTGAGTGTCTGCGCCCGGCTGGCGCTCGATCACGATGGAGCGTCCATTGGGGAAGATCAGCCGGTTCCAGACCAGCAGGATCCGTCGCTGACCGAACCCGACATCGTTGCTGTATTCGCCGATGATGCGCGTGCCCTGGGGGACGAGGAGAACGCGCCCGGTCGGGCTGTCATAGATGTGCTCGGTGACTTGGGCGGTGATCTGCCCGGGCAGATCCGAACGGATGCCGGTGATGAGCGCCGCGGATATGACGGAGCCCGCCTGAAGCACATAGGGCGAGGCCGACGCCATCACCCGATCGGGCGCGACGGTCCGCCGGTCGACGGTGGCGTTGAGGAAGTTGAGCTGCCGCTCCTGCGCCGAGGGCGGGACAGGCACGCCGTTCAGCCCGGGCACGCCGGCCATCCCCGCAGTCCCGGCGAGCGGCGATGCAGCCGCTGTCGCTCTGGCCTCGGTCTGGAAGAACACGCGCGAGGTCCTCGCAGCCTCCTGCTCGGCGTGGCGGCGCTGCTCTTCCGGATCGACGATGGCGGCCGGCATGGCCGGTGGCACGACCGGCTGGCCCCGGTTCTGCGCATTGACGATGGGCCGTCCGAGGTCGCCCGGCAGCGGGGGGCCGAGGATCGGACCGGTATAGTCACGCGGTAGGCCGGCGAGGCCGTCGGCGGTGGAGCGGTTCTCGGTGGAATAGAGCTCGTCCGGGGCGTTTCCGGCGGTGCGGGTCTGCAGGGCATAGATCAGCGCCCCGCTCAGACCCAGGCCCGAGACGAGGCCGATGCCGACAAGAACCTTGCGTGAGATTCGGGTGACGCGCGGGGGCTCGGCGCGCAGGCGCATGGGCGTGGCGGCCGGTTCGGACGGCTCGTTCTGATCATATTGCGGGTGCTCGCTCATCAGGCAGGCCTCCCGTCGGTGCGCACGATCCGGACCTTCTGCTGGCGCTCGCCGCTGCCGAGGCGCAGCTCGGCGGCGCCGAACAGGCGGTCGACGATCAGGACGTTCTGGTGGATGCGGCTGTTGACGATCTGGGTCTCGCCCTCGGCGCCGATGACGAAGATGGGCGGCATCTCGCCCTGCACGATGCCGCGCGGGAAAACCACATAGACCCGCCGACCATCGTCATAGATTTCGTCCGGCCGCCAGGGTGGCGTGTCGCCGGTGAGGCCGTAGCGATAGTTGCGCGCCTCGAGCGCGGGGATGAGCGGGGCCGCGGGAACAGCCTGCCGCTGAGAGGCCGGCGGCTGCGGATAGGCCCAGGCCACCGCCGGCATATAGGGCTTCTCGCCGGAACGCAGCTCGACCATGTAGGTGCGGCGGTCGGTGGTGAGGACGAGGTTGGTGGTGATGTCCGGGCGCGTGGGCTTCACCAGCACATGGACGCGCCGGGTCGCACCAGACCCGCTCTCGGTGTCGCCAATGACCCAGCGGGCGGTGTCGCCGGCGGCGATGGGACCAGATCCGGTGAAGCTCTCGCCGGGCTCGAGGGCGATGTCCGTGATCTGCCCGGGCGCCGCATAGACCTGGTAGAGGGCGCCCTCGCTGAAGGGGAAGATCTGGATGGCGTTGTAATAGCCCTCCTTCTTCGGCTCGACACGAGCGGCGGCATTGGCATTCTCGACCCGCGCGGCTGGCGCGCCGGCGGCGGTGCCGCCTCGGCTCGGAGTCCAGGCTGGCGGGATGTGCAATGGCCGCGGCCGCCCGTCGGCCACCGCGGGAACCGCCGGCAGGGGAGGGACCTCGGCATCGTAGCTGATTTCGGGCGGCTTCTGGGTGGCGCAACCGGCGAGCGCCGATGCGGACAGGAGCAAGGCCGCCACTGCGGCCCCGCGGAAATCCGGGCTTCCGGCTTTACGGATAGGCGGCGTCATTGGGCGAGCTCCCGCGACCAGCTGATGGCGTTGACATAGATGCCGAGCGGGTTGGCGCGCAGCTTCTCGGCGTCGCGTGGCGCCTGCACCACGATGGTGAGGATGGCGGTCCAGCGCGTGGTGTCGGCCAGCGCCCCATCCTGATAGCGGCGCTCGCTCCAGGCGACGCGGAAGGAATCGCCCGAGGCGCGGATGACGCTGGAGACGTCGACGGCGACCTGCTGCTTGCCGACCTTGGCGAAGGGATCGTTCGACCGCGCGTAGTCGTTGAGGGCCTGCGCCCCGCGGTCGGTGGTGAACTGATAGGCCCTCAGCCAGTTCTCGCGCACGATGACCGGATCTGCCGGCACGCTGCGGACCTGCTCGATGAAACGGGCGAGGTGCCAGGCGATCTGCGGATCGCTCGGCCGGTAATCGGCCGTGGCCGGAGCGACGGTCTGTGTCTGGCCGAGCTTGTCGACCTCGACCACCCACGGCACGACGATGCCGCGCGCCGATTGCCACACCAGGGCCGCGGCGAAGCCGGCGGAGAGGGCGAGGCACCCGAACGCCATCAGCCTCCAGTTCTTGGCCTGGACGCGAGCGGAGCCGATCCGCTCGTCCCACACCTGGCCCGCCCGCTGGTACGGCGTCTCCGGCTGCGGGGACGTGCCGTAGTGGGTGGAGGATCGCCTGAAGATGCTCATGTCATTCGCTCCCGGAGAGAGTGACGGAATGACCGCTCCCATGACCGTCGCCGGAGCGGACGGCGTGCGCGGCGGTCTGGATGCCGTGGGTCATGTGCTGGGCGCGCTTCATACGCCGCGCCCAATCGGGCGGTCCGTTGCGCTGGATGTCTGAGGCAGAAGACGTGCCGCCGCTGGCCCCCTCTGCGCCACCCGCGGCCGTGCCCATGGTCGAGGAGCCGCCGGTCGCCTCGAACGCGGCGCGGGTTCCGGCGGCATGGCTGGCCTGGAGCGTCGCGCCGGCGCGGGAGACCGCGCGCTTCAGCGGGGAGACGGCGGCCTCTGCACCGGTAGAAGCGACACCGCCAAGACCGGACGCGACCCCAGCGGCACCAGACTGCCCGGCCGAGGCGAGGCTGTAGGCAGTGGATGCGCCACCGGCGAGTGCCGCGCCGCCACGGGCCGCTGCGGCGGTGCCCGACAGCGCCGCCATGCCGCCGCGCAGGGCCATCCCGCCGGCGGCACCGGCCGCCATCAGAGCTCCGCCAGCGGCAAGGCCGGTGCCGACCGCGGCGCCCGCGCTGAGCTGCGGGCCACCGCTCACGAGACCGTTGGCGATGCTCGGGCCGAAGACCCCGAGCCCGAGGAGCGAGAGGGCGGCGAGCACGATGGCCATGGCCTGGTCGATGGTCGGCGTCGCCCCGCCGAAACCGGCGGTGAACTCGGAGAAAAGTGTCGAGCCGATGCCGATGATGATTGCGAGCACCAGCACCTTGATGCCGGAAGAGATGACATTGCCGAGGACGCGCTCGGCCATGAAGGCGGACTTGCCGAACAGGCCGAAGGGAATGAGGACGAAGCCGGCGAGCGTCGTGAGCTTGAACTCGATGAGCGTCACGAACAGCTGGACGGCGAGGATGAAGAAAGCGAGCAGCACCAGCGCCCAGGCCAGCAGCATGCAGGCGATCTGGATGAAGTTCTCGAAGAAGGAGATCCATCCCATCAAATCGGAGATGGATTCCAGCAGCGGGCGCGCTGCGTCGAGGCCAGTCTGTGCCACCTTGCCGGGCCGCAGCAGGTCGGCCGTGCTGAAACCCGTTCCCGATGCCTTGAGGCCGAGGCCGGCGAAGCTCTCGAAGATGATCCGGGCGAGGCTGTTCCAGTTGGAGATCAGATAGGCGAAGACGCCGACGAACAGGGTCTTCTTGACGAGGCGGGCGATGAGGTCATCGTCGGCGCCCCAGCTCCAGAACAAGGCGGCCAGCGTCACATCGACGACGATGAGGGTCGTGGCGATGAACGCCACCTCGCCGCCGAGCAGACCGAAGCCGGAATCGATGTAGCGGGTGAAGACCTCGAGGAAGTGGTCGATAACGCCGGTACCGCCCATGTCAGCGCGCCTCCTGCGACGATGAGGTGCCTGGCGTCGGCGCCAGGAAGCGGGCGCGGCTCTGCGCCCAGGCGGCGAGGCAGCCCGGATCGCGCCCGCCGGCCTCGCCGAGCAGGGCACAGCGGTGCAACTCCTCACGCAGCGGATCCGGCCCCGCCCCGCCGGGCCGCACGGTGGCAGGAGGCACCGGCTCTTCCCCCTTCCGGGCCATCTCGATCGCCGCGACGGTGATCGCGACGGCAACAAAGACCACGGCGCCGAGGCGGGTGAGCATGCTGGTGTCCATCGCCCGTCCTCAGTTGTTGAACATGCGGGCATTGCCGGGCTGGTAGCCCGTGCCCGGCGCGAGGAAGCGCCGGCGCTGTTCGCGGCCCTGGTCGGCCGCCGCGGCGCGCTCGGCCTCGGTCAGCGCCTGGGCGCGGCCGTTGGCGGCGAGGAGGGCCGTCAGGTCGGTGAGCTGCTGGGCCTGGAGCGCGAGGAGCTGGTTGCCGGCCTGGGTCGCCTGAAGCGCGCCGGTCGCGCCCTGGCTCTGGCCGACGAGGGCGTCGAGGGAGGATCGCTGGGTGTCGATATTGGACACGACGGTGGCCTGGACGCGCATGGCGTCCTGAAGGCCCGCCACCGAGGTCTGCCAGCGCTCCCTGGCCTGGGCGACGAGCTGCTGGTCGGAGGCGGTCAGGGAGGCATTGCCGTAGGTGGTCTGGAACGCCCGATCCACGCTCTGGACGTCGTAGGCGATCCGCTGCGCCTGGTTCAGGAGCTGCTGGGTCCGCTGGATCGATTGTTGGATCTGCTGGAGCGAGGAGAATGGGAGGTTCGCGAGATTGCGGGCCTGGTTGATCAGCATCTGCGCCTGGTTTTGCAGGCTGGTGATCTGGTTCTGAATCTGCTGGAGCGCACGGGCTGCTGTCAGAAGGTTCTGGGCATAATTGTTCGGGTCGAAGACCACATACTGGGCCACGGCGGGCTGGTGCAGCACAGGGGCAAGAGCCCCGACGCTGGCGAGGAGCAAGGTCGCAATGCGCAGGGCGCTCGGCGCCGACAGGACAGGACGGCTCATGGCAGGGCCTCCGGATCGGGAGCGAGATTGACAAGATCGGGAATGAGATCGGCGGCCCAGGCGAGGCCGCGGGCGGCGAGCCAGTCCTCAAGGAAGCGGCCGGGCTCGGCGCGGGCCTCCACCTCGCTGATCAGCGCCTGGTCGGATTTCGAGGAGGCCGCGCACAGCGCGAGGGCGATCTCGGACAGGCCGAGCGCGAACAGGCGGTTGCCGCGCCGTGACTGGCAGTAATAGTCCCGCTTCGGGGTCGCCCGGGCGATGAGCTCGATCTGCCGGTCGTTGAGACCGAAGCGCCGGTAGATGGCGGCGGTCTGCGGCTCGACGGCGCGGTCGTTGGGCAGCAGCATCCGGGTGTGGCAGCTGTCGATGATCTCCGCGGCGATCCGGCTCTTCTCGATTTGCGCCAGGGACTGGGTGGCGAAGATCACGCTCGCATTCTTCTTGCGCAGCGTGACCAGCCATTCGGTGAGCTGCCTGGAGAAGCCGGGATCGCTCAGCGCCAGCCAGCCCTCGTCCACGAGGATGAGGGTGGGTCGGCCGTCGAGGCGGTCCGTGATGCGGTGGAAGAGATAGGCGAGCACGGGCGCCGCGGCACCGGTCTCGAGCAGGCCCTCGGTCTCGTAGACCTGGACCGCGGCATCGCCGAGCTCTTCGCTCTCGGCGTCCAGCAGCCGACCGTAGGGACCTCCGACGCAATAGGGCCGCAGGGCCTGCTTGAGCGGGTTGGACTGAAGGAGGACCGTGAGGCCGGTGACGGTCCGCTCATGGATCGGCGCGGAGGCGAGTGAGGTCAGGGCGGACCACAGGTGCTCCTTGACGTCGGGCGTGACCTCGATCGCCTCGCGCTGGAGGATGGACACGACCCAATCGGCGGCCCAGGCGCGCTCAGGAACATCCTCGATGCGGGCGAGCGGCTGCAGCGAGACGGACAGGGTCGACCCGTCCGTCAGGCGTCCGCCGAGGTCGTGCCAGTTGCCGCGCATGGCCAGCGCCGCGGCCCGGATCGAGCCGCCATAGTCGAAGGCGAAGACCTGGGAACGCGCGTAGCGGCGGAACTGCAACGCCATCAGCGCCAGCAGCACCGACTTGCCGCTGCCCGTCGGGCCGACCACCAGCGTGTGGCCCACGTCTCCCACATGAAGGGAAAACCGGAACGGGGTCGAGCCTGCGGCCTTGCCGAACAGCAAGGGGGGAGCGCCGAAGTGCTCGTCCCGTCCCGGCCCCGCCCACACGGCGCTGAGGGGGATCATGTGGGCGAGATTGAGGGTCGAGACCGGCGGCTGGCGGACATTGCCATAGAGATGTCCGGGCAAGGTGCCCAGCCAGGCGTCGACCGCGTTGACGGTCTCGGTGATGGCGGTGAAGTCGCGGCCCTGGAGGACCTTGTCCACCGCGCGGAGCTTCTCGTCGGCGGCGCGGGGATCCTCATCCCAGACCGTCACGGTCGCGGTGACGAAGGCAATGCCGGCGAGATCCGCGCCGAGCTCCTGCAGCGCGAGGTCGGCATCCACGGCCTTGTTGGCGGCGTCGCTGTCGACGAGGACGGAGGCCTCGTTGGTGAGCACCTCCTTCAGGATCGCGGCGATGCTCTTGCGCTTGGCGAACCACTGCCGCCGGATCTTGGTCAGCAGCCGGGTCGCGTCGGTCTTGTCGAGCCGGATGGCCCGCGTCGACCATCGGTAGGGAAAGGCGAGCTGGTTGAGTTCGTCGAGGATCCCAGGGGTGGTGGCGCTGGGAAAGCCGACAATGGTGAGGATACGCAAGTGCGCCTTGCCGAGCATGGGCGCGAGCCCGCCGGTGAGCGGCTCGTCGGCGAGCAGCGCATCGAGATACATGGGTGTCTCGGGAACGCGGACGCGATGGCGCTTCGTCGAGATGCAGGCGTGCAGGTAGGTCAGGGTCTCGCCGTCGTCGAGCCAGCGGCACTCCGGCATGGTGCCTTCGAGGAGTTGGAGGACGCGGTTGGTCCGGTCGATGAACGACCGCAGGACGTCGTGGGGATCGATGCCCGCCTGGTCGCGTCCCTCATAGAGCCAGCTCTCGGTGCGCGCGGCGTCGTCCGCCGGCGGCAGGAAGGCGAAGGTGAGATAATAGCTCGTTTCGAAATGCCGCCCCGCCTCCTCGAAATCGGCCTTGCGCTCGGCATCCACGAGGGCGGCCGCGGCGTCCGTGAACAGGCTCGAGGGATAGCGGCCGGCGGGATGGCGCTGGGCCTCGACGAAGATGGACCAGCCGGAGCCCAGGCGCCGAAACGCATTATTGAGGCGGCCGGCAACTGCGATGAGCTCGGCGGGCACGGAGCTGTCGAGGTCGGGACCGCGGAACCGGGCCGATCTCTGGAAGCTGCCGTCCTTGTTGAGAACGACACCGTCGCCCACCAGCGCCGCCCAGGGCAGGTAGTCGGCGAGGCGCGCGGCGGTCCGGCGATATTCGGCAAGGTTCATCATCGTTCCGCTCACACCGACAGATGGCTGGAGATGCGCAGGTGGCGCCGGGTGACCTCGACGAACATCGGGTCGCGCCGCGCGGCCCACACCGCTGCGAAGTGACCGACGGCCCCAAGGGCGAGGCCGACCAGCCAGAGGCGCAGGCCAAGGCCGAGCGCCGCCGCAAGCGTGCCGTTGAGGATGGCGATGGCACGCGGGGCGCCGCCGAGCAGGATGGGTTCGGTCAGGGCCCGGTGGACCGGGACGGAAAAGCCCGACAACTCAGCGGAGGGATCGGCCAGCGGGGTCATCAGAGGGTGACCCCGCCGCCGAACGAGAAGAAGCTCAGGAAGAAGGAGCTGGCGGCGAAAGCGATCGACAGGCCGAAGACGATCTGGATGAGCCTGCGGAATCCTCCGCTCGTGTCGCCGAACGCCAGGGTGAGTCCGGTGGTGATGATGATGATCACCGCGATGATCTTGGCGACGGGCCCCTCGACCGACGTCAGGATCTGCTGGAGCGGCTGCTCCCACGGCATCGAGGAGCCCGAGGCGTAGGCCGCGGGGGCCAGCATGGCGCTGGCCAGAAGGGCGACGGCGGTGGGACCGATGTAGCGGCGAAGGCGGCGGGCATGCTGGATCATCAGGGTTCTCCGGTTTGCTGGGAGGCTTCGACGGGGATGACGAGGTAGTCGCCGGCGGGCCCGAGCCCCTCGACGCGGGCGAGCTCGGTGAGCCGGCGCGCCGAGCCGCGGCCGGAAAGCACGGCGATGAGGTCGATGGTCTCGGCGATGAGGGCGCGGGGGACCGTGACCACGGCTTCCTGAATCAGTTGCTCCAGGCGGCGCAGGGCGCCCATGGCGCTGCCGGCATGGATGGTGCCGATGCCGCCGGGATGGCCCGTGCCCCAGCACTTGATGAGATCCAGCGCCTCGCTGCCGCGCACCTCGCCGATGGGAACGCGGTCGGGGCGCAGCCGCAGGGATGAGCGCACGAGCTCGGACAAGGTGGCGACGCCATCCTTGGTGCGTAGCGCGACCAGGTTGGGCGTCAGGCATTGCAGCTCGCGGGTGTCTTCGATCAGCACCACGCGGTCGGAGGTCTTGGCGACCTCGGCGAGGAGCGCATTCGTCAGCGTGGTCTTGCCCGTGCTCGTCCCGCCGGCGACAAGGATGTTGCGGCGCTCGGCGACGGCGAGGCACAGGGCTGCCGCTTGATCGGCCGACATGATCCCGGCGGCGACGTAGTCGTCGAGGCTGAACACGCTGGAGGCGGGTTTGCGGATGGCGAAGGCGGGGCCGGTCGTGATCGGTGGGAGGAGGCCCTCGAACCGTTCCCCGGTCTCAGGCAACTCGGCGGAGACGCGCGGTGCGCCCGGATGGACCTCCGCGCCCACATGATGGGCGACGAGACGGACGATGCGCTCGCCATCGGCGAACGACAGCCGTTCCCCGGTATCGGCGAGCCCTTCGGCCAGCCGATCGACCCACAGGCGCCCGTCCGGATTGAGCATGACCTCGACGACGGAGCCGTCTTCCAGGAAGCGCGCGATGGCCGGACCGAGGGCTGTGCGCAGCATGCGCGCGCCGCGCTGCGTCGCCTCGGAAGTGTGGTGAGTGGTCCCCATCCCGTCCCCCGCGTCGAGAGGGGACGCCACCAGCGATCCCCGGATCGGGGATGATTAAGAGAGCCTGGAATCAGGTCGGATCAACAGGTTTCGGTCGTCGTAGGGGCGTAGCGTGCAAAGACAGGAGAACGGCGGGGTCGTGGCAATGGAGATGCAGCCGATCAGCGAAGAGGCCGGCCAACGCGGAGCCGACGATGTTGCTGCCGAAGGGGAGGGGGCCAGTTAGCACCAGCCCGCGGGAGCGCGAGAACCATCCAGCGGTCCTTCCGGGCTCATTTGAATTTGGCGGTGATTGCAAATCCAAAATAGCGTCGGAGCTGGCAAAGCATCTTGCAGCCTGGTGAAAAGTGAGGTTCAACCAACACTGCTTGTTGCTTGCGAGGCGCGCCGTGACCGAGATTTCGACCGAGAATAACGACACGGATCATCTCGATCTCGTCGCGGACATCGTGGCCGCCTTCGTGGGGCACAACACCGTCGCAACCGCTGAGTTGCCGGCGCTGATCAAGAGCGTGCATGCCGCCCTGGGCAAGCTCGCCGCGCCTGCCGCAGAACCGATCGAAGAGCTGAAGCCGGCGGTTCCCGTCAAGCGGTCTGTGACGGCCGACTTCATCATCTGCCTCGAGGATGGCAAGAAATTCAAGTCGCTGAAGCGCCATCTGCGCACCGCCTACGACCTGACCCCCGAGGCATATCGCGAGAAATGGGGCCTGTCGCGAGACTACCCCATGGTTGCCCCGGGCTATGCCGCTGCCCGCTCGGAACTGGCAAAAGCCTCGGGCCTCGGCCAAGTTCGAAAGAAGGCGGCGGCACCGGTCAAGAAGGCTCCGGGACGGCGAAAGGCTCCTGCGGTCTGATCGTTGGTGGAAGAAGTTCGACGGCCTTTCATTACGCGCATGGACGTGCGGGGCTCAGCGCGAAAATTGCGCCAAATGCGGAAGTTGGCCCAATTCCGGCGAGCGGACGCTCCCCGGCTATCTCAAAGCCTCCAAGATGGCACACGCTGGAGCAAGAGGAGACGATGGGGTAGATATGTTCTAGGGGTAAAGCTGTCTGGGGGGTACAGGTGCTTACGTCCATAGAGATTGCCGGTGAGGCAACATATCCGGTTAAGGGTGAGAAGCTCACCGACCTGAAAAAGATTAATTATTTATTCGGCCATAACGGTTGCGGCAAGACAACTGTTTCACGCGTGATCCACGACCCAGCCAGCCGTGCAGGCTACACGGTCACGTGGAAGGACGGCCGAGCGATATCGACGCTCGTGTACAACCGGGACTTCGCCGACACGAATTTCGGAGATCAGCTCAAAGGAATCTTCACGTTGGGTGAGGATTCGACAAAGGTTGTCGAAGATATCGGAAGCCTCCAGAACGAAATTAGTAAGCTCGACCGGGAAATCGACGGCCTTCGCCGGAATCTCGAAGGCGAAGATGGCGAAGGCGGCCGCCGCGCAGAACTCAAGGCAGCTCGAGTTCTCCTTGATGATGCGTGCTGGAAGTCACAACAGAGCCACAAGGCGACCTTCGAAGAGGCTATGACCGGTCATCGCCAGAGTAAAGTTGCATTCTGCAACAAAATTTTGAAGGAGGCAGGGCAGAATAAGTCTGATCTCCTCAGCATAGAGGATCTCACAGCGCGCGCGGCAACCGTCTTCCAGTGGGCCACGACTCAGGAACCCTCAATAGCTCCGATCACGTTCGGCGCATTGGATGTCGTGGAGAAGTCGACGATCCTCTCGCGGAAAGTCGTAGGACGCGACGACGTAGTCGTCGCTGCCCTCATCGGCAAGCTTGGGAATAGCGACTGGGTTAAGCAGGGCGTCGACTATCTGAAAGCAGCGAACGGTCCGTGCCCGTTCTGCCAACAGAAAACTCCTGCCACCCTTATGGAGGACCTCAACTCGTTCTTCGACGAACAGTATGAGACCGATCTCGCTGAGATCGGAGAGCTGATCAGCCGATACGAGACGGTCACGAAAGGCGTTTATGACCGAATCGATGCGCTTTTGGCCTCACCGAGCAGGTTCCTTGATGCGGAAGCCCTGACGGAACGTTATCACGCCCTTCGGACGGCGTTCGAGCTCAATCAGGACCGACTGGCATCCAAGCGACGCGAGCCGAGCACCGCCGTTACGCTCGAGGGCACCAAGGGATTCGCTGATGCAATTGCAACCCTGTTGGCGCAAGCGAACGAAGCTATTAATCAACACAACGAAGCGATCCGTGATCTCTCCACCTCCAAGCGCACACTGACCGCACAGGTTTGGCGCTTCATCATCGAAGAGCGTCGCACCGACCTCGCTACGTACGAAACGTCCGCGACTGCCCTCAACAAAGCGATCGAAGGTCTGGAAGGTAAGATCTCGGAGAAAAGGACCACGCGGGCGGAGTTGGCGGCTCAATTGAAGGCGAAAGAGGCATGCATCACGAGCGTCAAACCGACAGTCGACGAGATCAACCGCATCCTGTCTTCATTTGGCTTCACAAGCTTTAAGCTCGCGGTTGCCGGCGAACGCAACGACATGTACCGGATCGTGCGCCTCGACGGATCCGACGCCGCGAAGACCCTCAGCGAGGGCGAGCGGTCGTTCATCACCTTCCTATACTTCTACCACATGCTGGCTGGCAGCACGTCCGGTACTGGAACCACGGTCGAAAAGGTAGTTGTATTTGACGATCCCGTGTCGAGCCTCGACGCCGACGTGCTTTTCATCGTGAGCGCTTTAATCCGGGGGGTGATTGCCGACGTTCGCGCCGGGAGGGGTTCCGTCCGACAGATCTTCGTGCTCACGCACAACATCTACTTCCATAAAGAGGTGAGCTATGATCGGAATCGGCCGGCCTCAGGATGTCTCCGCGATGAGAGCTTCTGGATCATTCGTAAGCGCGATAACATCTCCTCGCTCCATCACTACACCTTCAACCCAGTGAAGACCTCGTACGAGCTGCTTTGGGAGGACGTCCGCAATCCAGAGCGGGCAAATTTGACGATCCAGAACACGCTGCGACGAATCGTCGAGAACTATCTCATTGTTCTCGGAGGCTGGCACCAAGACAGCATTGTCGCGCTTTTTGAAGGGCGCGACTCCCAGATCTGCGCCTCGCTGTTCTCATGGATCAATGACGGGTCGCACAGCGCTCACGACGACATCTACCTCGCAGCCGACGACAATGCGGTTCAAGGGTATCTACGGGTCTTCGCCGAGGTTTTCGAGAAGACCGGCCACGTCGCCCACTACAAGATGATGATGCACATCAGCGACGATGAGGACGAGAATTCTGAGGAAGGTGAGCCTCCGGCCCCGGTAGCCCCAGCAGCCGGACCAGGAGCGCTGGCCTAGACTGCGTGATACGGCGCTAGCCGGATCATCAGGATCCGATAGCTCCTGGCAGCATGGAGAGCTCAGCTGGAGCGGCTTGATGGGGCTCTGCCGTGCGCCACGAAAGGACATTGGTTCTCTGTCAGATAGCGAACGTAAGTCTTCGCTCCCTCATCTCGTAGAGGTAGCCGAATTTGTGAGGGATATATTTGATGAATAGAGCAAATAATAGGGGGCAGTGCCGCGACCCAAAGCCGTCTCCTAAACTGCCCAAGGCCGCGTCGAGGGCAGGATCAAACGCCGGCCGAGGCTTTCGTTATCAGGATGCCGTGTCCGCTTGGTTGGCGGTAGAAATATGGGCTGGTCGACGAGCACCCGCCACCGTGATCCCGGAAGGCGGTGACGATATTGAGCTGCGCGGCGACGCGACGAGCTTTGTCCAAGTTAAGAGCCGGCGTGAGCACCTTGGGGACTATACGGAAAGCGAGACAGCCGGACATATCGAGGATCTGTGGAGTCGGTCGCTCGGCTCCGCACTGCGACCGGAGCGACTGGCGCTTGTTCTTGAGCGGGAGGTGGCTGGCCTCAGTCCCCTCGACGATCAACCCGCTGCCCGCTCAATTGAAGGTCCGATCAGCGCCAGACTTTCAAAGTTCAATGGGGCTTCAGATCTGCTCCCGAGGACGTCGATCGTCGTGGCGACCTCACCGCAGGAATGGGCAATCAGCCTGATCGTGGACCGGCTAAGCTGCGCCCCGATCGCGGCTCAGATGTGCTTTGCCGAACTGCTGATTCGGGTGGGTGCCTTGGCAGACGCTAACGGCCGGTTGGCGTCGGAGAACTATCGTGGCCTTTCGCTCTCTGACACCGAAACCTCAATCCGCGACGTCTTGGCCGCTATCGACGTCGATGCGATCGAACACGCGCTCAGGGATGGCGTTTGCGAACCGGTAGATTTCCTCACCCCCCTAAACGATCCAAACTTCTATCTCGGGGTCGATGCAGAACCCGGCCACATCGCGGCGGGACTGGTATCCGAGCGGCCCCGAAGCAGGTCCGCGTTGATAGAAGGTATTGAACAACGTCGGGCCGCGTTGATCGTCGGCCCATCTGGGGCCGGCAAATCCGCTTTGATGTGGGAAGCCGCCAACACGCTGCGCCATACCGTGCGGTGGTTTCGAATCCGCCGTCTGAGTTCGGCGGACATTCCATCTCTGCGTCAATTGATCCGCACGTTCTGCGCTTCGGAAGACAGTCCTTTGGGCTTCGTCATGGATGATATCGGCCGAAACGGGCCGGAAAGTTGGGGCGCCTTGCTCAAAGAAGCGATGTCCGTACCCGGCGTCGTCCTGCTCGGTTCGGTCAGGGAGGAAGATGTAACGCTGATTGCCGAGCGTGCCCGTGCAGCCGAAATACGCGCCGATCCCGATGATGAGCTTGCGGAGCGGCTCTGGCGAGAGCTGTGCGAGGCCGAAAAGACGAACTGGCTGGGTTGGCGCGAGCCGTGGAAGATGAGCGATGGTCTCCTTCTCGAATATGTCCATATCCTGACGCGCGGGCAAAGGATGCACGAACTCCTCGCCGATCAGGTTGCGGCCAGGATTACGGATCCGAAGCGTTCCCTTGAACTCGATATTTTGCGATCCGGCGCTTGGGCGGGCGCGGCAAACGCTGAAGTCGATGCGTCGCGACTGGCGCGAACTCTTTCGGTCAGTCATGCCGATCTGTCACGCGCACTACAGCGCCTCATCCAGGAACATCTGGTTCGTTCGCCTGCTCCGGGCGCGGTTACGGGCCTCCATCAACTTCGATCCGAAGAATTGTTGCGATTGACGCACGAGACGGCATTGCCGACGCTCGAAACCAGTTTCCAATGGACGGTTGCAAGTGTGACCGCCTCCGACCTCGAGCCCTTGGTCGCCGACACGTTATCGGCGCGACGCCTGACGGTCGCGGCAGTGCTCGATAGCTTGATTGTCCGCTTGGAGGGTGATCCAGACCCGCGCGCATTGGCCTCAGCGCTCCGGGGTCTAGGTTCAGGCCGAGTTTCCTCGGGCGTGGACGAATGGCTGGACACTCCGGAAGCTCGTGCGTTGCCACGAACACAGGTTGGGAGCGCCGCACTGTTCGGGATTACCGATACCGATCTGGCTGGTCTCAACTTCATCCCGGAGGTTCAGGACGCAGTCGACCGACTTTCGCAGATTAAGGGTTCTCCGAAAGATGATCCCCGTCACCTGTTGATGGAACGCATGTCACCTTCTGCCTTGTCTGTCCTGATCGAGACAGCGGATCTGGCGAGCCTCAATGAGATTCTCGCGGCCTTGGTCGGAATGCCTTTGCCTAACGCGATACGGACCAGCCTAATGCAGGTTCCAGAAGGCCTATTGACCGCAGATCTACATCTTGTGGGCTCGGCAATGGGCACTCTCGCCGCCCTAGATCGTGAGATTGCTACACACTGGGTCGCCGAGGTCGGGCAAGACGCACTGCTCGCACGGGTTCAGACAGAGACGGCTTGGGCTTGTCCTGTGACAATCGAAGATGCAGACGATGGAGTAGTGGTTCGTTGCGATCTTTGGTACGTCGCCGGCTCCGTACAGGAAAATCCGCACGGGGCGGTTGTGAGTTTGTGCGAGCTGATTTTGGCCCTGTGTCCGTCGGCTGACATTGCGGTGTCCAACGCAATTACCGCAAGCGGTGAACTTGCCGGCCTCGCCGAGTTGCCGCTCGCGACAAAGCGGATTCCCCGTGACAATCTCCCTCCGCCGTCTGTTCCTCAATGGAACCGGCGATGGCGGGATTTGATCTCCCGTCGCGTCGCAGCTCCAAGCTATAGCCATTATCTTGCAAGAGGAGCGGCCATTCTCGAGGCCCTTGTGCCGACGTTGGAGAAGATCTTCGATGCGCATTTTCGAGGAAAGGATGCCCTCGGCAGCCTCGCCGACAGGCTGAATTCGCTCAATGCGGAAACTGAGGCGTTGACACCTCCGGCTCTTTCGCCATTGGAAGCGTCAGGAGCGGGAAGCGGAGAGGCCAGCACCGCCGTCACCAAGTTTCAGAACCTCCTAAACAGCGCCAGCGTCAATCTCGTCAAGAGGTTCGCGATACTGCCCGATCAAGCTGGCGCATACATTGCTTGGTTGAGCGATCTCATCGTAGATGTCGACACTGCCGTCGCCGAAGAGCCTTGGCCGCTCATTGGCGAGGGGGCTCCGCCAATGCTCATGCGACTCAAGTCGCTCTTGGAGGCGCTACGACTGCTGGCCGGGGAAGCGCACGAGCGAAAGGAGCCGCCAGCGGCAACTTGGGCGGTGCGCGGCAAGGGGGCGAGAGTAGGCAACGCCGTGCGGCTTGTATCCCTCTCTGCCAAGGCCGCGGGGGAAACACGACTGGCGCGGCGTAAGGCGGAAATTGAACGTTCGGCAGTGGAAGCCGGGATAGTCGTGGAATTCCATCTCCGTGCTAATCCCACAGGTATTCTCCCATGGCCTCCGGTAGATGTTCTAGCGTTGCTGCCTGCGTCTGACATCCCAGATGCGGTGGTCGCCTTCTCTGAACAAGCGGAGCTCGTAAGGTCATTGGTGGACTGGTCGGTCCACCTGACAATCATGCCTTTCATTGAGGGTATCGCATTTCCGGCACTGGCGAGGTCAGGTTACCAAACCCTTCTTCCTGACGTACAAGGCGCCGTCGGCTGGGCTGAAGAACTCGGATTGCCCCAAGCTTCGTTTGCTATAGCGGTCTTGTTTGGGGAGGTGGTGAGTCTGGCCAGCGAACTTGGCGCGATGGATCAAAAAGGCCTTGGAACTGAGACGCGCCCCGAAGAAGAAATCTCTGCCCATCGAATTTTGGAGATAGACTTTGCCAGAAAGCACGATGAGCTGACCAGGCGACTCCATGTTTTTGACGTAGGCTTGCAGCCGGCTGTGTCGGAATTGATTGAGTACATGCGAACCGGCGATTCTGACTTCGCCGCGAAAGCGCAAGCTGCGATTGGAGGAACTTCCAGCGATATCGTCGAGGTGATGGGGTACTTATCTTTGCTTTTGATATCAGCCGACATCGGCAAAATTTCAGTCGAAGGGCAGCTTTCAGAACGTGTCCAAGCGACCTAATCCGGGCAAGCCATCGATGGCCAAAAACAAGAACAGAGACGAGTTTTCGCCCGCAACCAAGCGGGCCATTGAGCGGCAGGCGCGCGGCCATTGCTCCAACCCGGCATGCCGCCGTTTGACCCACGCCGCCACGTCCGATGGCGAGGGTGAAATCAATATTGGTCAAGCCTCGCACATCTGCGCGGCCGCGCCGGGCGGTCCCCGCTACGACGCGCAAATGACTCCCGACGAGCGCGCGGCCGCTGACAACGGCATCTGGCTCTGCGACGTGCACGGGCGTGCCGTCGACGCCAAGGATTCGAAATTCACCGTCGAGGAATTGCGTGGGTGGAAGAGACAGACGAACGAGGATTCGTGGCGCAGCGTGATGCACAACGTGCCGTTCGGGCCCGACATGCAAGCGCCCACGCCGGACGATCTGGGGCGCCGCCTGCGAGCAGCGGCCTCAGCCGACCTGGCCGTGTTCCGTCGAACGCCCAAATGGCCGGGCACAAACGTGGCGCTCACGCTGACGTTAAAGGTGAAGCATGTGGACGAGACGCTGAGCACGCGCGCGCTTGCCAACGCCGTGACCATACTGGATGACCTTATCCTTGTCGCGGCGCCCGGAATGGGAAAGACGACAACCCTTTTTCAGGTCGCCGACGGCGTGTTGGAGATCGGCAATGGCACGCCGCTTATCGTACCGCTGGGGGATTGGGCCACCGAAGGCGATGCGCTGCTCGTATCCATCCTGAAACGCCCCGCGTTCAACGGAATTTCAGAGCAGGATTTCCGCACCGTCGCGACGAAGGCCGGCGTCGTGCTGCTTCTTGACGGCTGGAACGAGCTGGATGCCGCCGCACGCGAACGCGCGCGCGTGCAAATCACGGCCCTCAAGACTGAATTGCCGGAACTCGGTCTCGTCATTTCCACGCGCAGGCAGGCCCTCGACATTCCTTTTGCCGGGACGCGGGTCGATTTGCTGCCGCTTGACGACGAGCAGCAAATGGAGATTGCGC
Organism: Xanthobacter aminoxidans; assembly: GCF_023571765.1. Taxonomy (GTDB): domain Bacteria; phylum Pseudomonadota; class Alphaproteobacteria; order Rhizobiales; family Xanthobacteraceae; genus Xanthobacter; species Xanthobacter aminoxidans. The sequence goes on from NZ_JAMJXC010000006.1 coordinate 247,545, forward strand.
GCGCCATGCGCGGCGAGGCTGGCGCACAGCTCGTTGAGCAGGCGTGGCGGACAGCGGGCGTCCGCGAACTCGTCACCATCCCGCTCTATCTCACGGCGCTGCTGTCGCTGCCGGAGGGCGCGCCTTTTCCGACCACAAAGGAAGAAGTGCTACGGCGCTTCGTTGCCGCGCATGAGCAGGAAGCCCGCCCTGCGGCGGCGCTTCATGCCGTGGCCCTCGGCTTCCAGCGGGACTATTTGGACAATCTCGCCATGTTCGCCACGACAACAGCCAACACAGCGATCACGGACAGCAACGCACGCAAATCGGTTGCCGAGACCGCGCGGGGCCTGGTGGCTGATGGGCAGATGACCATCACCACACAGCCCGACACGTTGCTCGACACGCTTGTCAGCAATCACGTTCTGACGCGCTCCGGCGATACGCCGGGTTATTCGTTCCAGCACCAGCAATTTCAGGAATGGTACGCCTCGCACTACGTCGAACGACTGATGCTACAGGCCGTCAGCGCTCCGGAAGCACGCGATAAACTGAAAGCCGACGTGCTCAATCGGCGCCCGTGGGAAGAAGCAGTCCTTTTCGCCGTCGAACGGAGCGCGCGCGGCGACGGCGCACAGAAGGCCGCATGCAGCGCCGCTATTCTCGCGGCCTTCGAAGTCGACCCCATCCTCGCGGGCGAAATGATCTTCCGCGCCACCGACGACGTTTGGGCGCCGATCGGAGCCGAGATCCGTAGCCTCACCGAAAAGTGGCACGCGCCTGGCAGGGTGGATCGCGCCGTGCGGTTCATGATCGCGTCCGGCAGGCCAGAATTCGGCGATCTTCTGTGGCCGCTTATTTCGCACGCGAACACTCAGGTGCACTTGCCCGCCCTCCGAGCGGCACAGCGATTTCGTCCGTCCGTGCTCGGCAGCGATGCCCCGGCGCGGATCGCGGCGTTGCCTCCGGAAATCCGAAAGAATGTGCTGCATGAAATTGCCTCGCACGGCGCAATCGATGGCCTCGACCTCGCGACCGCGATTGCGAAAAAGGATAGCGACCCGGATGTGAAAGCGACGGTGGTCGAGGCGCTTTCATTTCGGCGGGCGGATCGCCACATCGCCGACTTGCTCGCTGACGCGGGCGACGCGACCTACGATATTCTCGCCGAGAAGGGTCACCTCGACGACATTGGAGTCGATGCCGCCCAGCAAGAACTCCACCGAGCGCGCGAACGGCGCAAGGCCGTTGGCATTTCGCACTTCCAGCGCTTGCGCGCGCTCGTCTATGCGCCGCCGGGTGGAGGAGGACGCGACGCCGAAGTTACTGAGATTATCGCCGAAATGGAGATCGACCGGACGCGCGATGGCGAGATGCACCTGTTGTACGAAGTGCGAAAGCGCTACCCGCAGGCTCTAACTGACGGGCTGCTGTGCCGCGTGCGCGAGCGCCGCGAACTCTTCTACGGCGCGGACAATATTCTTGCGGCCGCCGGGTTGGCCCTTGAGGACGGCGCGCTGCTCGGGATCGCCCTCGAAGAAACAAGCCGCCACGATGATCGCGCCGAGGCAGCTGCTTCAGTGCTGGGGCCAAACGCTGTTGGCCGGCTGATCGACGCGTATCTTGCCGCCCATAAAATCGTGCGCGACGCGAGCGGGAAGTACGATCAGGCGGCGGCTGATCGCTATCATGATCTGCGCGCCCGTATTGGCCATACACCGGGCGCAAGTTTGGTGGCCGCCGTTCAGGCGCGGGCGGCAAACGCCGACAGTGAGGAAATCGCCCAACTGGCCGAGCTGCTTTCCCGCGAGACCTATGGCGACGAGGAACGAGCCCGGCCCTTCAATGAGGAAGGCTTGGCCGCAATCGGAATTCTTGCGGAGGATTGGGGCGAGCGCATGCTCGTCGCTGGAGATGAGAAGCGTTGGCGATTCGCCACTATTGCAACCATGTTGAGCCAGGCGCCGTCTGTCGCGCATCTTCCACTCTTGAAGAGGCTGCTCGACGACAACTTGCGTCGCTATCGGGCTTTCCGCGAAAAGGCCGCCGCGAGTGGCTGGAGAGATTGCGACGTTGTACATGAAGCGCAACACCCGCACATGCACGAGTATCAACGCGCGTTTTTGGCAATCAATTCGCCGGAGACTGCCGCGCTGATGGGCGAATACCTGACTGATGAGCATTTTGGTGAGCTGGCGGCGCGTGTGCTGGCTGTCCAGTGGTTCGAGGCGAACGAACCCAAGGACGAAAAGAGATTCCGCCATGGTGTAGATTTCTCGCGCGTGGAAGCATGCCACGTGGCTCGCGGCGCCGATCCGACCGCGACATCAGTTGAGGCGGAGGCAATCTTCGACGGAATCGACAGGCTGATTGTCGATGGTGCGACAGATGCGCAAGTGAAGCTGGGGGTTGCGCTCGGCGTTGTCGGATCGCGACTCCCGCACGGCCAGCGTAACGAGACGATCCAGAAACTCATTTCTCTCGCGCCAAGGCAAGCCCGCGCAGACTTGCTGTTGTCGCTAGTCCTCTCCGGCGAGGACATCGACATCAAGCTCGTCGCCGACGGTATCGCTGAGACCTTTGAAGCAGCCAAGAAGGAGACTTGGATTTTAACTGAAGGCGACGCATATCAGCTACGTGCTTGGTTGCGTCTTTTGCCGTTCGCCACGCCCGTCACCAGTCTGCCCGCCATCGTGCGTGGCATGCCGGACGCTCAGCGCGGTCCGCGAATGCTCGAAGAAATGGTCAGCGGGCTCAGCAATTCGTCCTCGGATGACGCAGAAGGCGTGATCTTCACGCTCGCCGAACAAGATCTGCGCCTTTATCAAAATCATCAGTGGCGCGGGACCGCATTGAGCCTCGATACCGTATCCGCCGCGCACCGTCTTGTTGATTTGACCGTCAGCGGCGCTCTCGACGGCAAGGCATACGACGAGTGGCGTTGGCGACGCGAACTGGGTGGCTTGATTTCGGAGTTTCCAGAGGTGCGCGCATACGTCTACGACCTCTTGAAGGATGGGCCGACATCAAAGCAACTTGCCTTGCTCGCCAGCGCGGTCGCCGAAGATCCTGACACGGACGACATACTGATGCTAATCGATTTCGAGGTTAGAACCGGACGCTCGTTCATAGGATGGCAGGCAGTCCAAAGCGCCGTCACAGAACACGTTCCGGCAGAGAACTGGGAAGGTGCTTACAACATCGTACCTGTCCCGGCCGTAGAGCTGCGCCGGAAGCTGCTAGCGATGACGGGCAGCGGCGGCAAGGACGATCCCGCCGCCCGCTGTCTCAACCTCATTGACAAGCTCCGGGACGAATACGGTGCGCCGGAATCGGAACCACGCCATCCCGATCTTGCGTCAGGGCGCCCTTGGCCAATCTTGACTCCCGATCCCGACGCGGAGGACGGGAGCTGATTGACAAGCGCACCATCCAGGCGAATTGCCGGCTTCGAACGCAGGCGCATGTCCACTTCCCGGCTTCCTGTCCTATCGCAAAGCCGCCAGTCCATTCACGTCCTTATACCAGTTGTTCAGCCAAGGTGACCAACCTGCCCTAAAGCAGACCGTCCCAAAGCTGGCTATGGGTCACGACCGCCCATCGCTCGCCGTTCGAGCTCGGCTGACGGAGAACGGACATTGCGGAATGCGTTGAGGGGTTGCTGCGGGATCTGGCTACCTTGCGTCAGTGCGGTTCGGCTCGTCAGCTACAGGTTGTCCTGAGACGTCGTCCGGGATCTCATGCAGAAAGTTCTGTCCTTTCTGAAGTCGCTTGCCGAGCGTTTCGACGAATCCCTCGTAGCGCTCTCGCCCCTTGATCTGCGCGGCTGCCTGGGCGTCGCTTGGCAGCGGCGGGGTGATTGTGAGCCAAAACCGCACGAAGAGGGCCAGCGTGTCGGCCGTGACCCGGAGGTCGCGTTCGATGCGGGCAGCCTGGCGGGAGAGCCGATCGAGGCGACGGGCAAAGGCCGCCTCGCGCTTGTCAGCACCGTCAGGAGAGAGGAAGGACGCGACCGCCGCCTCGACGATCGCCGAGCGAGACAGCTTCCGGCGCTCGGCAAGCTCGGTGATCTCCTTGAGCATCTGCGGCGGGAAATACACATTCATCCGGTCACGCATGGCCATCCTCACAGATCGATGCCGTCATGGGGGTCGAGCGCCGCCTGCCTTGCGACGCCGCGCATCTGCTGCCGCAGGACACGTGCCTGCTGGACCGTGTCGTCCGGCTCTTCGTCGAGGACGATTGCGAACTCGTCCGCGGCTCCTGCCGGCGTGGTCTCCTTGGCGATGGCGATGTGGTCCGGGAGTTCGGGCTCACGGCGCAGGCCGCTGTTGGCGGTGTCCGCCTCGGCCTTGGCCAGTTCGGCGACGAGACCGGCATCCGGCTTCTGTGGCACCAGGGTCGACCAGCCATCTTCCCGGCTGGTCCTGGTGGTCCGGGAGGGGGCGGGCGGCGACAGGACCCGCTCGGTGAAACGGTGATCCTCGTAGTACCGGGCTTTCTTTGCCTTGATCGGAGGCGTGCCGGCCGCCATGACGATCTCGTCGGCAGGGGGAAGCTGCATGACCTCCCCGGGGGTGAGGAGTGGCCGTGCGGTCTCCTGCCGCGACACCATCAGGTGTCCGAGCCAGGGGCTGAGGCGGTGGCCCGCATAGTTGCGCATGGCGCGCATCTCGGTGGCGGTGCCCAGGGAATCGGAGATGCGCTTGGCCGTCCGCTCGTCGTTTGCGGCGAAGCTCACGCGGACGTGGCAATTGTCGAGGATCGAATTGTTGGCGCCATAGGCCTTCTCGATCTGGTTGAGCGACTGGGCGATCAGAAAAGCCTTGATCTTGTACCCGGCCATGAAGGCCAGGGCGCTCTCGAAGAAGTCGAGCCTGCCCAGGGCCGGGAATTCGTCGAGCATCATCAGCACGCGATGGCGCCGGTCCCTGGCGTGGAGGTCCTCAGTCAGGCGACGCCCGATCTGGTTCAGCACGAGGCGAATCAGCGGCTTCGTCCGACTGATGTCCGACGGCGGCACGACGAGATAGAGCGAGACCGGCCGCTCGTCGGCAATGAGGTCGGCGATGCGCCAGTCGCAGCGGCGGGTGACTGCGGCCACCACGGGGTCCCTGTAGAGCCCGAGGAACGACATGGCGGTGCTCAGCACACCGGAGCGCTCGTTGTCCGACTTGTTGAGCAGCTCCCGCGCTGTCGAAGCGACGACAGGATGCGGACCATCCTCCCCCAAATGGCGGGTGGTCATCATCGCCCGCAAGGTCGCCTCGATGGGCCGGCGCGGATCGGAGAGGAAGGCCGCGACGCCGGACAGGGTCTTGTCGTCCCCGGCATAAAGGACGTGCAGGATCGCGCCCACCAACAAGGAATGGCTCGTCTTCTCCCAGTGGTTCCTCCGATCGAGCGAGCCTTCCGGGTCGACGAGGACGTCGGCCACGTTCTGGACGTCCCGCACCTCGAAGTCGCCGCGGCGGATTTCGAGGAGCGGGTTGTAAGGAGAGGACTCCGGGTTCGTGGGGTCGAACAGCACCACCTTGCCGTGCTGGGCCCGGAAGCCGGCGGTCAGCTGCCAGTTCTCGCCCTTGATGTCATGGACGATGGCCGAGCCCGGCCAGGTCAGGAGCGTCGGCACCACGAGACCCACACCCTTGCCGCTTCGGGTCGGGGCGAAGCACAGCACGTGCTCGGGGCCGTCATGCCGCAGGTAGTCTCGTCCGAGCTTGCCCAGCACGACGCCATCCGGCCCGAGGAGGCCGGCGGCCTTGATGTCGGGCGGCTCGGCCCAGCGGGCCGATCCATAGGTCGAGACGGCCTTGGCTTCGCGGGCCCGCCAGACCGACATGGCGATGGCGACCGCGATGGCGAGGAAACCTCCCGAGGCCGCGATGACCGCGCCCCAGTTGAAGATGTCGGGGGCATAAGCGTCGTATGAGAACCACCAGGCGAAGAAGGCCGCCGGGAAATAGACCGGAACACCAGCGAGGCTGAACCAGGGCGGCCCGAGCTGCGCCTGGAAGCCGAGCCGCCAGGCGACATATTGCGTCGCCGCCCAGGTGGTGACGAGCACGATCAGGAAGACGACGATGATCTGGCCCCAGAGGATCTTGGTGGCGGACATGGGCGCTCCTTGTCTGCGGTTCGCGGGTACCTAGAGGCCGAGGTCGCGTTTGCGGCCGAGGCTCCACTCAATGCCGCCGCCGTCCTTCGCGGTGCCCGTGACATGCTGGCCGAGCTTCTTCTCGAGCTCGCGCGACCACGGGACGAGCTGGAACCCAAGGCCGCTGTCGATCATGGCGTAGCGGCCAGAGGCCAGTGTCAGGCGCTGGCGGTAGAGGCCGGCGACGTGCTCGCCTGCGGCAGTCTCGTGCTGCGGCAGGCCGGTCTCAGCGGAGAGCCTCGCCCCGACCGCATCGAGCTCGCGTCGGCGGAGGGTGGCGAGGAGATCGCGCTGGAGGATGATGCGCTGGCCCTGGCGGCGGGCGAGGCCTTCCTCGACGAGATGCTCGGCCCGCGCCTGCATGGCCTCGCGTGCCTTCTGGCCGAAGCCGCCCATGGCCATCGCCATGGGCTCGCGCTCGACGAGGCGGTGATCTAGCCACGTGGCGCCCGTCGCCGTGACCTGATGGGCGAGATCGAAGTCGGAACGGGTGGCGAGCACCAGGGTCGGCTGGGCATCGTCCGCGCCTCCGAAGCGGCGGACCTCGACGATGCCGCCGAGGGGAGGGGCGTGCGCGAAGGCCTCGATGCCGCGGAAGCGGACATGGTGGGCGCGGCCGTCGATGCCGTCGATCACGGCATAGGCCTCGCCCGTCAGCTCGTTGTGCAGGCCTCGGTCGACCAGCCGGCCCAGAATGGGGGACGGGCTCGCCGCGCCATCGATGACATAATCGGCGACGCCGCGCTCCTGGCCGCGTTCGGTGAAGGCGCGGTGCATGGTCTTGATGATGTCGCCGCGCATGCCGAGGTCGCGCAGCGCCCGCTCCGCCTCGAGCCCGACCATCCACTCACCCGGTCCGGCGGGAGCGGTGAGGCCCATCTTCTCCAGATGCTGGAGCCGACCGATCATCAGCCGGCGGATCTCGGGGTCGGAGGCGCCGGGGTTTTCGGGACGCAGGTCGATTTGGCCTGTGTCATCCGCGGCGGCGCAAATCTCGGCGTCGAGACGGGTCCAGCGCTCGGCGGCGACCTCCTTCTCAAGGGCGTGTCGGACCTCATGCTCGGGCTTCGGGCCGAGCTCGATCTCCACCAGCTCCTGGGCGCGGGTGCGCAGCCCCTGGCTGATATAGTCGCGGGAGATGACGAGGTCGGCGCCAGTCTCGTCCACCCCACGCACCAGCAGATGGACGTGGGGGTTGTCGGTGTTCCAGTGGTCGACGGCGACCCAGTCGAGACGTGTCCCGAGATCGGCCTCCATCTGCCGGACGAGGTCGCGGGTGAACGCCTTGAAGTCCGTGAGGTCGGCCGCGTCCTCCGGCGAGACGATGAACCGGAAATGGTGCCGGTCATCCTTGCACCGCTCGGCGAAGGCGCGATCGTCCGCGCGATCCGAGCCGGCATCGAACAGGATGCCCTTCCCTCCCTCCCGGCTGACCCCGTCCCGCTTCAGGTAGGAGAGGTGCGCGGCGAGCGGCGCCGAGCGGAACGCCTTGCCGGAGTGCCGGGCGATGCGGGCCGCCACCACCACGCGCCGGCTTCCTGAGAACAGCCGGCTTCGGCTGAAGCCAAGGCGGCCGCGGCCGAAGGTGGAGCGCCCGGGTGCACCGGCTCGTCCCCGGCCTGCGCCCGAGCCGTGCGCCCCGTTGCCCACATGGCCTGCCTTCTTCGCGGCGCGCAGCACCTGGTTGATGAAGCTCTTCTGCCGAGGCGCCCGGGTCGAGCGGATGCGGCCAGGTCGGACACGGAAATCGCTGTCGCCCTCGCTCATGCCAGCACCTCGGCAAAGACCAGATGCCAAACGGTGCCAGAAACACCCTTGAAATCATTGCCGAAAGTGAAGGGCGCGGCACGCCCACCGACCGACCGGCACGCCGGAACCCAAGCCGTGTCAATGGCTTGCGGTTCGGCCGGCGAGCCGCTTTTATCTTGCCCTCCTATTCGGTCGTGTTTCCACTGCTCTTGCCGTCCCGCCTTTCCTATCCAGGACAGCGCGTGAGGCCGCGAGGGTGCGAGCGCGACCATCGGGGCTCTCCTGCTGCTGTTCGGCAAGGGGAACTGCGCTGGGCCATGTCCGTGGAGCGTTTCGGCAGGAGGAGTGTCCGCAGTGAGGTGCGTGCCACGATGGCCGCTGGCGACGGCATGGGTATACGAGATCATGGCCGTCTTCCTCCGTCTCGGAGGGCAACAAAAAGGCCTGAGGGCTGCGGTGCGAGTGCAGGCGCGGCACCTGGCATCAGTTCGTGCGGATCGCTTCCGGACGGTGCGGCGGTGGTGGTCGCATCAGTGGACGGGGCGCGCTCCGGCTGCGAGACGAACAGCGGCGCGGCGCGCCAGGATTGGGAATCGACGGCAGGTGTGGCCATCGGCGCCGGTAGCTCACCGCCACCGAAGGCCGGCGTGAGCATGGCGACATAGGCGCGGGTCTCGGCCGGCAACTGGCGGCCGGCGAGATACGCCTCGTAGCGCGCCGGCCCCGCATGGTAGGCCGCGAGCAGGCCCGGAGCGCCGTAGCGGTCGTTGAGTTCGCGCAGATAGGCGGCGCCGGCGAGGATGTTGTCGCGCGGATCAAAGGGATCATCACCGAGACGGTGGCGGCGGCGCAGCTCCGCCCAGGTCTCGGGCATGATCTGCATCAGGCCCATCGCGCCCTTCGGGGAGACGGCGGTGGCGTCCACGGCGCTCTCGGCGCGCATGACGACCCGGATCCAGGACGCCGGAATGCCGAAGCGTTGTGCAGCCTCGGCAATCGGAGCGTCGAAGGGATCGCTCACCTCCAGCCGACCGACGGGCGCGTCCTGCGCGCGCAAGCCGACCGGTGCGGACGTGGTGGCGAGCAGGCCGGAAAGGAGAAGGAGGCTCAGGCGGCGGGCGGCGGAAGGCCACCCGGCGGTGGGTTGTCGGCAGCGTTGCAGCATTGCTCAGTCCCGCTCGCTGCGCTTCGACGGACGGGTCCAGTGAAGGCCCCATGCGGTTCGGTCGATGAGGGACTGGAACAGGTGGGCGCGGATGGGCTGGAGAAAAACGGGATCATCGATCACCAGGGAGACGTAGTCCCCGGCCTTTTCCCCGATGCGCTTCCAGCCCGCGCCGATCTCCGGCCCGTCGTCGTCCAGGAGATGAACGCGGTAGTCCGGCGCATGCTCGGCGTCGGACTGCTCGGCTGGCACGAGGACGATCTCCGCGTCGATGGAGAGGGTGCGGATGTGTCCGGCATAGCCGTTCCGGGTGCGGCTGAACTGACCGATGAGGGACATCGGGTGCTCCTATGAGGTGGGTGGGAAGGGATTGGGCGCAGGGCGTCACCGGGTCGGCGCGCGCCAGACGAAACGGCCATCGCCGTCTTCGTCGGTGTAGAGCGGCATGGCCTTGCCGATGACGGTGCTTGCCGGAAGCGGGCCGAAGTAGCGGCCGTCCAGGCTGTCGTCGGACTGCCAGTTCATGAGGAAGAGCTCGCCGTCAGCGACAACGTGGCAGCCGTTCCAGGAGGGCAGGTCCCGGCCGAGGTGGTCGCGGTCGAGCGCACGTCCCATGGCGACGCCGTCGACGGTGATCTCGCCGCGCAGCCGGCAGACACGCTGTCCCGGTAGCGCGGCAACGCGCTTCATCAGCGGCACGCCCTCGGCCAGATAGCCACGCGCCGCCAGGAAGCGTCCGAGCCAATCCGGCGTCGCGACGGCGACGAGGTCGGTGACTTCGAGGTGCTCCGTGGTCCCGATGGTGTAGAGACCGATCGGCACGCTCGGCGAGGCGTTCCAGACCAGCTTCAGCGAGGTCGGGACGAACGCCGCGCCGGCGACGCCCATGGTCACGAAGTAGGTCGCCATCACGTAGCCGAAGCGCGTCATGGCTGCGCCCTCCGGCGCAGCAGGAAGGCGCGGTGCTGCTCGATGGTGTAGGCGCGGGGCTCCTGGTCGGCGGTCAGGCGATTGTGGACGTGGCGCCAGTAGTCCGGCGAGACGTGGGCCGGATCGATGCCGCGCGTCTCGATGGCGTCGATCGCCTGCAGCGCGCTCCAGACCTTTGGCCAGCCGCTGACGCGCAGCAGGATCTCCCCGCCGGGGCGGACGAAGGACAGGGTCTGGAACGGTGTCCCTTCGTCGACCGCGCGGATGATATCGAGGCGCGAGAGGATGGTGCCATAGTCGTTGGCGGCCCAGCGCACGAAGCAGAACACCGTGTTTGCCGGAAATCCGAGGACACGCCGGTGGCGGTTGATGATCTCCTCGCAGGTGTGGCGGCCGAAGCGAATCCAGGTCTCGATCCGCTTCTCCACCCAGGTCAGCTCGACGAAGGTGATCGCGGAGTGAGGACCGCTCGGCCGAGGGTCTTCGCACCGGCGGGACGTCGCGGAGCCGGTCATGGGGTGTCTCCTTCGGGAGCAGGCGGGAACTCGCGCCCGAGGAGGTCGCGCAGCATGTCGGCGACGGTGACGCCGCGCTGGAATGCCGCGATCTTGATGCGGGCGCGTTGGTCGGGGGTGACGTCGATGGTGAGCCGCGCCGTGAAGGCGCCATCCGGCGCCTCGCGCCCAGGCCGCGCTTCGGGCGTCTTGATCCAGGTTTCGGCATCGCCCGGGCGTGCCGCGAAGCCGCGCCGGCTCATGCCGCGATCCTCCCGATGCGCAGGCGGTCGATCTCGGCGGCCAGCGCTGCGATCTCACGCGCGGCCGGGCTCGTCTCGTCGATCTCGAAGGCGAGCCGGCCGGTCTGCGCGGCGTCGGCAAAGACGACGCGCTGGCCGACGGTGGTGGCGAGCACCGGCGGATCGTGATCGGCCAGGGTCTCGGCGGTCTCGCGGGCGATGACGGTGCGGGTGGCGCACCGGTTCAAGATGAACCGCGCGGCGAGCTGCGGCCGGTAGATGCGTGCTTCCCGCAGCAGGGCGAGCATCTCGGCCGAGGCCCAGCCGTCCAGGGGAGACGGCTGGACCGGCAGCAGCACCAGGTCGGACGCCAGCAGCCCCGAGCGCATGAGACTGGCGATGCGGGGCGGCCCATCGATGATGACGTGGTCGACATCACGGGCAAGCTCCGGCGCCTCGCGGTGCAGCGTGTCGCGGGCAAGCCCGACGACGCCGAACAGGCGCGGCAGCCCCTCACGGGCGCGCTGCTGCGACCAGTCGAGGGCCGAGCCCTGGGGATCGGCATCGATCAGGGTGACGCGCTTGCCCTGGCGCGCCCACGTGCCGGCGAGGTGCAGGGCCAGCGTGGTCTTGCCGACACCGCCTTTTTGGTTGGCCAGCGCGATGATCATCGCTGGCCTCCCCGACGAGGGTCGAGGGGCAGTTGCGCAGGGCCGCAAGTATCGCGAGTCGTAAAGCCGTCTTCACGGAAATCCGTATCGCGTCTATCTTTGATTGTCAGAGATCGAGCGGCGCTTTCCGGCTTCGTAGCGATGTTGTCCACATCGCGTGCGCGCGTCTTAAAGTTAGAGTCTACGTTAGAATCTAAGTTAAGGGCGCGATTTCGCTTTTTCTCCCCGCGATTTAACCCCGATTCTGGTTCCCGATAGCACGACTGTGCGGTTCCCGATGGCACGATATCCGGGGTTCCCGATAGCACGAGGGGATCCACAGCCTGTCCACAGGGTGCCGACGGCTCGAAGGCGAGCAGCAGGCGACCGCCGATCTCCGCTTCGAGAAACAGCAGGTAGCCCGGCAGCGGCTGGCGGCGGATGACGTCGCGAAGCTCAAACGCGAAGCGCTTGAAGGGCGAGAGGCTGCCGGACTTCTGGTGCAGGTGGCGCAGTTCGAAGCGCCAGCCGTCGCGCTGCCGCCCGCCGTGCTTGCGCACCAGGCGGTAGAGCCAGCGGTCGAGGCCGCCGGTGAGATCGAAATAGGCCCGGTCGATGGTGAGGACAAGGGCATCGTCGAGGACGGCGCGATAGAACCAGTCGGGGACGATCAGCTCGAGGCCCATGGGCCGGCCGGCGCCATCGGTGCGCTCCTGCCACTCGTTGATCCAGGAGAAGCGATGGCGCCGACCCTCGGCCGGCTGGCGGATGGACGTGACCACCGTCGTGGACTGGAGACGGTCGAGGGCCGCCTTGAGGCGCTGGTAGTCCCGCAGGGACACCCCACGCCGGATGAACGTCAGGATCTCGTAGGGGGTCGCTGCCATCAGGCGCGAGGTGCGCAGTCCCGCATCGCGGGCCTCGACGATCTGGCTTGCCGCCCAGATCAGGATGTCGGCATCCCAGATGGTGGCCATGCCATGGTCGGGCACGGCCTCGACCCGGATGGCGACATCACCGGCTGAGAAGTCGATGGGCGCGATGCGGTGCGACTTGGCGAGGGAGAAGAACGGATAGGCCATGAGATCCTGTGCATCGCGGGGCGCGAAGTCGCCGGGACGGGCGTGGAACAGGTCGAGCTGCCCACGCTCGGGGGAAGGACGGTGGTGCGCCGGCATTGGGAAGCCGCCGCCGGATCAGCGGGCGTAGCGGCCGGCAGAAGCCGGCGGGGCAGGGGCGTGGCGTTTGGCCGGCAGCACGGTGCCGCGGGGATCGGAGGTGGAGGTCACCGCGCCGCGCTCGGCCCAGGCCCTGAGGTCGTCGACGGCATAGACGACGCGGCCGCCCAGCTTGCGGTAGGCCGGGCCGGTTCCATAGGTGCGGTGCTTCTCCAGGGTGCGGGCGGACAGGCTCAGAAATTCCGCGGCTTCCTTGGTGCGCAGGTAGCGCGGCGGGAGAATGGCGAGATCGGGTCGCATGGATCGGGCCTCCGTGAGGGTCGCTCAGACCGCCGGGGGAGGGCGGTCGGTGACGGTCACGATGGCGAAGCGCGACTGGCGAGATGCAGTGGGATTTTGGGGGGACCTGAATTCCCACACCGGCGAGGACGCCCGGTCGGGCTAAGATCGCCGACGATGACGAAGCAGCTTGCGATATCCGCCGGAGATCATGGCGCGCGCACCGCGCAGCAGGCCCATGACGGCGTGACGGGCCGAAGAGGCCTGCCATTCGTCGCGGGTGAGCCGGCCGCTGTCGAGGACGACCTCGGCGATCTCCTTCTGGGTCGCGCCAGTGCGGTGGCCATCGGCGGCCTGCAGCATGCGGCGAGCCCGTGCCAATTGCTGCGGCGTCAGGCGGGTGTCAGGAGGCACGTTGCGGCCATGCAACGAGGCGAGGAGCCGGGCGACGGCTTCGAGGCGATCGAAGCCGTCAAGGCTGAGCGGCACGACGGCCGCAAGCGGCCGACCCGGTGCTGCGTCGGGCGGAAAGACGAGGTGGAGGCGCTGGCCGTTGGCCAGGTCGCGCAGATGGTGAAGCCCGTCATCGGCACGGACAAGATCCGAGCCGTTCAGCAGCGAGAGCACATCGCTGGAGGAACGGAAGGCTGGCGGCGCGAAGGTGAGGATGACGCTGCTGGTATCTTCCTCTGGCAGCCAGAAGATGTCCGCGTCGGTTGCCCTATGCGCCGGATCGACCGGGAAATCGCAGTCCCCACTTTCGCGCTGCACCTTCCGTCAGCGCTGGAGCAGGATGTTCGGCTTGGCTGAACGCCGCGTAGCTGCTCTGGTAGTCTTCGTTGCGCCTCAGCCATTCCCATCCGATGTCGGGGGCGGTCAGCGTGTCGACATAGTCGTAGGTGGACTGTGATCGCCAGCGGGACGTGTCCAGGGACATGGCATTCTCCGACCGTCAGTCTGGGCAGACTCAGCCGGATACAATTCTCGCGTGTGCGACGCTGCGGAAGCCCCGGATTGCGCAACAGGTGTTGCCGTCAGCGCATCACGAGGGCGGGTCGCGATGGCCTTCGCGAACGAGCAGGCGGTAGCCGTCCGTGGTCATCCAGCGGGCGCGGGCGAGGTGGGTGTCATAGATGCGGCGGGCCCGTTCGGGCTCACGATCCGGGTCGAGGCCGAACAATACCGGGACCACCTCGCGCCAGTCCGCACCGTCTGTCGCGGCGTCCAGGAGGCGCAGATAGAGCTTCATGTGCGTGCGGTCGTAGTCGGTGAGCGTCGAGCTCTCCGGTGGCTCGTCGAGGAAGGTTGCGTCGCTCATCCCTTTTGTCCCAAGGCTTCATTGAGCTTCGGCGCAGGTTGGGACCCAACACCCACCGTCTCGATCTGGTCGTTGAGGGACCGGCCAATGCGGTGCCCCTGGCATGAAACCGCGGTCGTTCGTCTTGTCATGTAACCAGGGTCCCCATTCCCTGATTGATGGCGGGACACGCTTGGCTTATTCCCGCCGATCATCGCCCATGGACCATACGCTGATCCTCTTTCAATGGCGAGATTACATATTAAAGTTGATAAACTCAAAGTATGTAAATTGTCATCCGTCTGCGCATGGACATGCGCAAACTGGTCGGACGGAACTTCGCCCGCCTGCGTCGGGAGAAAGGCCTGACCCAGGAGGAGGTCGAGGCGCGCTCTGGCTTCAGTCAGCAATATCTCAGCGGCCTCGAGCGTGGCAGGCGGAATCCGACCGTCATCACGCTCTACGAATTGGCGCAGGCGCTCGATGTCAGCCACGTCGAGCTGGTCAAGCCGGACGACGAAACCTGACAGGCGACTCCCGTCGGCGAGGGGGGATTGAGGCGGCGGCCTCTACCGTCCAGGCGAACACTCCTATATTATTCTCTACGAGGAGAATGATTATGGCTGCCGACCGCATCTACACCCCGACTGAAGCTGCTGCCGTGAGCGGCATGGCGGTGAAGGCGGTGCACAATGCCATCGACAAGAAGATCGTCGAGACGAAGGCCGATACTCGGCCGAGCGGCGCGGCCCGACGCACGCTGACCCAGGAGGGACTGCTGCGCCTCAAGCTCTGGCACGGCGTCGGATCGGCCTTGAGCGCGGAGCGGCGCGAGAAGCTGTTCGAGGCGATCGCGGCGACGCCGAACGCCAAGACGGTGAGAGCCGACGAACTGCTGATTGTCGATGTGGGAGCCGCGCGCAAGCAGCTCGACGCGCAGATCCGGACGCTCGATGAGGCGGAAGCCGCGGTTCATCGCAGGAAGGATACGTTGGGTGGCGAGCCGGTGTTCAAGGGCACGCGTATTCCCGTGCGCATGGTCGCCGCCATGCTGGCGCAGGGGGCGAGTGCCGAGGAGATCCTCGAAGGCTATCCGGCACTGGCGCCGCGCATGCTGGAGCTGGCGGCGATCTGGGTTGCCGCCCACCCGGCGCGCGGACGGCCGAAGACGCTGGACGAGCAGGGAGTGCGGCTGAAGTCCTCGCAGCGTTTGACGCTCAAGGGCGATCCCAGGTCGCGCCGGTCCGGCACGGCTGCATGAAGTTTCTGATCGACGAGTGCCTGCACAGGTCCCTCGTGGCCGTGGCGCAGGCGCGAGGACATGACGCCACGCATGTGACGTGGCTCGGCCTTGGCGGCGAGACTGACTGGAACCTCATGCCTCGGATCGTCGCCGAGGACTTTACCTTCGTGACCAACAATGCCCGCGACTTCCGCAAGCTCTACGTGAAGCAGGAGCTTCATGCGGGGCTGGTCATCATCGTCCCTCAGGTGGTGCCGGCCCGCCAGCGCGAGCTGTTCGACGCGCTGCTGGAGGCGCTCGCGGCCGAGGAGGTCTTGATCAACGAGGCCATTGAGATTGTTGAGGAGGCCGGCGCGGTGATCCTCAGGCGATATGCGCTTCCCGGCTGACATCCCCAGGTGCCACGGCGCTGGGTGGTGGAAGCCCCGCCCGGACCGTCCGGGCGGGGCATGTCGCGGGGGCCTCAGTCCGGGCTGCGGCGTCCGTTGGGGCGGGACCAGATGAGGCTGTAGCCCTCGGCATCCTCGTCCTCGAAGAGGTTGGCGTAGATGGGGGCGTTGAAGCTCGGGTCGTCGAGCTTGAGGCCCAGATAGTCCCGGCCCTCGTTGGAGCGCTTGGCCCAGGCCGCCCCGATCTCGATCTTATGTGGAGCTCCACATAACATCGATTATGCGGAGAGCGGGATTATGCAGAGCGCCGGCCTGTAAGGTCTGTGTTGCCGCCGGTTTCGGCGGGGGTTCTGCTCCGCATAATTGCGGGCTGGAAGGTGGGCGCCCCGCGGGAAGCGGAGC
>NZ_JAMJXC010000068.1 GCF_023571765.1 Xanthobacter aminoxidans
CAGATGCGAGGCCGTGATTGAGCCGGCAGCGATCAGATCACCATTGAGGTAAAGGACCGGCTCAGGCCCCGTATTATCCACCAGGAACACCGCCACCCCGGGCAGGTCCGGTGCTGTAATGAAAAAGCGGTCGGCGTCAAACTCGATATCGCCGATCGCGCCGCCGGAGCCATCGGATCGCGCGATGATGCGGAAGCCAGCCCTGGCTCCCTCTGCGGTTGCCTCCAACTCGTAAGCCGCCAATGCACCGGAGGGCGTCACCACCGCGACATACCGGACGTTGAGGCTCGCGCCGACATCATCCAGCGCCGCTTCAAGAGTATCGATCTGCGTCGCCAGTGCCGTATCGGCGCTGGCCCGCGTTCCGGCTTCGGAGGAGATCGACGCCGACAAGGCAGTGTTCGCCGTCTCCATGCTTGATTGGAGCGTGGTGATTTGGCTGCTGAGGGCGCTGTCGGCGCTGGCCCGGGTGCCAGCCTCACTGGTGATGGATGCGGATAGTCCGGCGCTGGCGGTCTCCAGATTTGATTGCACGGTGCTGATCTGCACCGCCAAAGCGCTGTCGGCGCTGGCCCGGGTGGTGCTCTCCGTGCTGATGAGCGCGGATAGGGAGACATCCGCAGCGGTCAGAGAGGCCTGCAGATCCGTGATTTGCTGGACCAGCGCGCTATCCGGCCCCGTCGCAACCGCAATTTCCTCAGAAAAGCGCGCCGTTGCCGCGCCAACCCGCTGCACCAAGGCGCGGCTCATTTCCAGCCGGTTAAGGTCACCAGCCGCATCCACATCGGCCAGCAGCAAGGACAGCCGCTCGACCGCGTATTGCAGGGAGACAATCTCGACCACAGTCTTCGTCACCACAAGGTC
>NZ_JAMJXC010000069.1 GCF_023571765.1 Xanthobacter aminoxidans
CGCCGGTGACGGCCATCGCCCGAAGGCCGGACATGAGCAGATAGTTCTGGACCTCGAACGCGTTCAGGCCGTCCGGCAGGAGATATTTCTGCTCGAAGATGCGGTCCTTGTAGCCGAACTCGACGCCGCGCTGGGCCAAGGCGGGCGCCAGGGCCGGAATGGTGATCGAGGCTGAGAGCACGGTCACGACAGCGATTGAGCGGCACACACGACCCCAACAAGCGCACTTGCGCTTCATGAACTGACTCCCCCCGACGCTGCAGAAATAGCTAACGTGCACTTTAATGCGTAGCACAATAATCCACAACATCGACGTTCTTTGCGAATGGAGGATTTGCAGAGAACGCTCGCGTCCAACTTGCGCCGCTATAGGCTTCAGGCAGGCCTTTCTCAGGAGGAGATCGCCGAGCGGATGTCTGTTGACCGGGCGTACGTGAGTGGCCTTGAGCGTGGACGCCGCAATCCCACCCTCTCAACACTTGTGTCGGCTGGACAGGCGTTAGGAGTTCCGGTCGCGACTCTACTAACGGAAGAGCCCACGTCAGAGGAGGCTCCTAAGCGTGTAAGGGCTCCAAGGCGCAAACCCACCGGCTAGCCTTTGAGCGCCCACTCACGGCGTGCCTCGCGCGCGTACGGCAGCCTACCAAAAATGTGGGGCGAGATGTGGGATGACCAGACTCTCTTGGGTCTAATTATCTGATTTTAAAAGGAAATTTTCAGAAACTGGCGGGCCGCGTCCGATAGTGATGATCACTACGTTTTCGCTATAGCACTATGAAATCGCTCGCCGCCCCATGTTGCGCGCGAGATCGAACGAATTGCGCAGCGTGTGGCTTTGATTGTATGGGGAC
>NZ_JAMJXC010000070.1 GCF_023571765.1 Xanthobacter aminoxidans
GCCGAATGGTCGAATGCCAGGATATTGTCCGGCACCACCTCCACCAGTCCGCTGACACCGATGACGCGCTTGCCGACGCCGGAGCGCGCGAAAAGCTCGCTGGCCGAGATCCCCGAGCCGTTGAGCCCGTACTTGTCGCGCACGAAATCCGCCACCAGCATGGGCAAGCGGCCGTTGAGGGCGAGCCCGTCGCCCAGCACCCACAGCCTCCAGCCGGCCGCCGTGCGCCGCCACATTATGTCCGTGTCGAGGGCCACCACCTGCATGCCCTGCTTTGGCGCAGTGAAGCGCCAGGCGGTGCCGCTCCAGATGGTGAGATAGCCGGCATAGCCGACCCACGCGCCCGTGGGCGATGTGCCCACCACATAGAGGTCGCCTTCCATCGGCGCGCCCGGCGGCGTGTCGAGGCCCACCGAGACGGCCGCATAGGTGGCGACGGCATCGTCAAGCACGCGCTGGCGCTCGATCAGCTCGCGCACCCGCTCGGCCACATAGGTGCCAGTGGCGCGGTCGGGCGAGTTGTAGACGATCATGTAGGCCGACCCGGCGAGGGTCGAGCCGGGCCAGCCGTAGGCGAGGGTCAGGTGGGTGTAGTCCGTCACCGAGAGGATGCGCACCGCCCGGCCGCCGGCCTCCAGCGTGTCGCCCGGCATGACCAAGGCGCTCCAGAGCGTGCCGACACCGGTCACGGCAGTGCCGTTGGCAGAGACCGAGATGGTTCCCGTCCCGTAATAGTTCGTGAAGTCCATGGGCGATCCTCAGGGCAGCGGCCCCCAGGCGGGCCGGCCCGTGGTGCAGACGCTGAAAAAGTCGAGATAGGCGTAGGGCGTGG
>NZ_JAMJXC010000071.1 GCF_023571765.1 Xanthobacter aminoxidans
CAGGCTCGGCCGCCACGTCGCTAATCGCCACCGCCGGCAGCGCCACCACCAGACCCGCCGATTTGGCACCATGGTCCGGCAAGGCGGTAGGGGCGGTGAACACGACAGGCTGCACGCTGGCCTTCAGGGGCTCGCATAAGGGTCTGGTGAGCGGCTATAGCACGGTGGTGCATTTTGGATCGTCGTCATTCTATTTCGAACATGCATCCGGATACTATACATTTTCCCCGCCGGGGACCGGCATCTATTTGGCACGACCGGTGCCTGAGGGGGCTCTGACAGCCTGCATGTCCTGGGGCTCCAGCGGGAGCGCAGCATCTATTGGCGGAGGGTTTGCCGGCAGCAATGTGACGCCAGCCAGCGGCACCATCTCCGCGATGTATTTCGGCAGCCCGTACGGATTGGACCAGGGCGTCGTCATCGCGATCGATGAGATCGACATCTGGTCCATCGCCGGCAGCGCGGCGGCTGTCGGTGTCATGGATCGCCCCTGGGAGTAACATCCATGCACACGATCTATCTGCGCTTCGGCGACCGCGCCGCGGCGCTGGCGGCGCTTGCCGCCGGGCTTGGCTATGGCCCCGCCATCGACCCCGAAGGCGGGGAGACGTGGCCCTCCACTGGCTTCGCCGCCGGCACGCGCTACGACCTGGTGTTCGTGGGCGAGATCCGCGTGCTCACGGGTGCGACCATCGACACACCCTTTGGCCCGTCCCCCGTCACCGCGCCCCTGCCGGGCTACCACGTCAACGTCCTATGGTGGGGCGCCGAGCCGCCCGACTTCGGCGCGGCTGTGGTGAAGCCGGACA
>NZ_JAMJXC010000072.1 GCF_023571765.1 Xanthobacter aminoxidans
GTGTCGTTGGGTTGGAGGCAGGTGGCCATGACCGCGGGAGGGTGATGCACCGGCGGCGCTGAGCATGCTGATGAGGCGCCGACCGCCAGCGTCGATCTCTGCCGATCATGCGGCGAAGCCCCCAGGCGGCCTCTCTTCTGGGCTGGTCTGGCGCCGGTCCGGCCTTGGCCTGCAACGGCTCCGCCGACCTTCTTCCCCTGACCGCAAGCGGTCATTCCTCGCGGGACAACAAGCTCGGCTGCCGCCGTCCTCCGCTGCCGCTGCGGCCCACAAGGGGTGCAGCCGTCCGGTCCGTCGCCTCTCGACCGCCATCGAGGCCGCATCGGGCGGCTTCGGGCAAAGCTCAGGAAATACGACAATGGCTCAGATCGGCACCTTCACCCGCGACGAGAACGGCGCCTATGCCGGGACGATCAAGACCCTCACCCTCAACGTCAAGGCCACCATCAAGCCCTGCGACCGCGACACCGACAAGGCGCCCGACTACCGCGTCACCGCCAACGGCGTCGAGTTCGGCGCCGGCTGGAGCCGGACCGCCCGCGAGACCGGCGCCGAATACCTCTCGCTCAAGCTCGACGATCCGTCCTTCACGAACCCGGTCTACGCCTCCCTGGTCCAGGGCGACAAGGGCGAGCACAAGCTCATCTGGTCGCGGTGACCGGCCAAGGGCGCTCCGCTTCCCGCGGGGCGCCCACCTTCCAGCCCGCAATTATGCGGAGCAGAACCCCCGCCGAAACCGGCGGCAACACAGACCTTACAGGCCGGCGCTCTGCATAATCCCGCTCTCCGCATAATCG
>NZ_JAMJXC010000007.1 GCF_023571765.1 Xanthobacter aminoxidans
GCGCCGCAGGAAAACCACCAAAGCTCGCACTCGTCGCCATCGCCAGACGCATCGTCGTCACCGCAAACGCCCTCCTACGCGACAACGTCACCTTCCAAACCTGACCAGCCCTCAACACAGTTGCCGGCTCGCATTCCGCTTCGCTGCATGCGTCCGGGGCGCGAGACCGTCCCACGCCCCCCACCTTCCCACCCGGACCTGACCCATGCGCATCACCTGTCCCTATTGCGGCGCGAGGTCGTCCCATGAATTCGCCTATCTCGGCGATGCCGCGCCCACCCGGCCGGACCCGGCCGATCCCGAGGCGCCGGACGCCTTCAACGCCTACGTCTACGAGCGCGACAACGTCGCCGGCGTGATGGACGAGCTGTGGTACCACGCGGGCGGCTGCCGCCGCTGGCTCACCGTCACGCGCGACACCCGCACCCACACCATCACCGCAGTGCGCTTTACCCGGACGGAGGCGGCCGAATGACCCGGCTTTCCGCAGGGGGGCTGATCGACCGCAGCCGCACCCTCTCCTTCAGCTTCGACGGCAAGAGCTACACCGGCCATCCCGGCGACACGCTCGCCTCCGCGCTGCTCGCCAACGGCGTGCGGCTGGTCGGCCGCTCCTTCAAGTATCACCGGCCGCGCGGCATCGTCACCGCAGGGTCCGAGGAGCCGAACGCGCTGGTGGAACTGCGCTCCGGCGCCCGGCGCGAGCCCAACACCCGCGCCACCACCATTGAGCTGTTCGACGCGCTGGACGCCACCAGCCAGAACCGCTGGCCCTCGCTGGAGGTCGATCTCCTCAGCATGAACCAGCTCGTGTCGCCCTTCCTCGGCGCGGGCTTCTACTACAAGACCTTCATGTGGCCCGCCGCCTTCTGGGAGAAGGTCTACGAGCCCATGATCCGCCGTGCCGCCGGCCTCGGCCGCGCGGCCGAGACGGCCGACCCGGACCATTACGAGAAGGCCACCCATTTCTGCGACGTGCTGGTCATCGGCTCCGGCGCGGCGGGCCTTGCGGCGGCGCTGGCGGCCGGGCGCACCGGCGCGCGGGTGGTGCTGGCGGACGAGGACTTCCGCCTCGGCGGCCGGCTGCTCTCCGAGCAGGCCGAGATCGACGGCGGCAGCGCGGCGGACTTCGTGACGCGCACCCTCGCCGAACTCGCGAGCCTGCCCAACGTCCGCCTCATGCCGCGCACCACCGTGTTCGGCGCCTATGACGGCGGCGAATTCGGCGCGGTGGAGAAGGTGAGCGACCATCTCGCCGTCCCCGCCCCCTTCCAGCCCCGCCAGCGGCTGTGGCGCTTCATCGCCAAGCGCTCCGTGCTGGCGGCGGGTGCGTTCGACCGGCCCATCGTCTTCCCCGGCAATGACCGGCCCGGCGTCATGTCGGCGCTGGCCCTCGCCACCTACGCCACGCGTTTCGGCGTGGGCGCGGGGCCGCGGGCGGCCGGCTTCACCAACAACGACCACGCCGTCGCCGCGCTGCTGGATGCGGCATCGGCCGGCGTGAAGCTGGAAGCCATCGCGGATGTGCGGGAGGCTGTCGCTCCAGCCCTCGCCGCGCGGGCGAAGGCGCTGGGCGTCGATCTCCTCACCGGGAGCGAGGTCATCGCCACCTCCGGCAAGTGCCTGTCCAGCGTCATCGTGCGCACGCCCAAGGGTGTCCGCACGCTCTCCGTGGAGGCGCTCGGCGTCTCCGGCGGGGCGACGCCCAACGTGAACCTCACCTGCCATCAGGGCGGCAGGCCCATCTGGCGCGAGGATATCGCCGCCTTCGTGCCCGGCGCCGTGCCGGTGGGCATGGCGGTGGCGGGCGCCGCAGCCGGCCACCTCACGCTCGCCGAAAGCCTCGCGGATGGCAGCGCGCTGGGCGCCGCCGCGGCCGAGGATGCGGGCTTCGCGCCCGTCGCGGCTCCCGCCCCCGTGGCGGGCGATGCGCCCAACGGCCTCAAGGCCTTCTGGCAGGTGCACGCCAAGGGCCCCGCCTTCGTGGACCAGCAGAACGACGTAACCGCCAAGGATGTAGCCCTCGCCCATCGCGAAGGCTTCCGGGCGGTGGAGCTGCTGAAGCGCTACACCACCATGGGCATGGCCACCGATCAGGGCAAGACCTCCAACATGGCGGGCCTCGCCATCATGGCGGCGCTCACCGGCAAGGGCATTCCCGAGACCGGCACCACCGTGTTCCGCCCGCCCTACACGCCCGTGGCGCTCGGCGTGCTCGCCGGCCACCATCGCGGCGTGGACTTCAAGCCCACCCGCCCCACCCCCACCCACCAGTGGGCGGAGGAGCAGGGCGCGGTGTTCGTGGAGACCGGACAGTGGCTGCGCGCCGCGTGGTTCCCGAAGGCGGGCGAGGACTGGCAGGCGGCGGTGAACCGCGAGGTGAAGGCGACGCGCGAGGGCGTCGGCGTCATCGACGTGTCCACCTTCGGCAAGATCGACCTTCAGGGACCGGACGCGGGCCGGCTGCTGGATCGCGTCTACATCAACATGTTCTCCACCCTCGGCGTCGGCAAGGCGCGCTACGGCGTTATGCTGCGCGAGGACGGGATCGTCATGGACGACGGCACCACCGCCCGCCTCGCCGACGACCATTATGTGATGACCACGACCACCGCCAACGCAGCCAAGGTGTTCCAGCATCTGGAATTCTGCCTGCAGGTGCTGTGGCCGGAGCTGGACGTGTGCCTCGCCTCCATCACCGAGCAGTGGACGCAGATCGCCGTCTCCGGCCCGCGCTCCCGCGACGTGCTGGCGAAGCTGGTGGATGGCGCGGATGTCTCCAACACCGGCCTGCCCTTCATGGGCGCGCTCCAGACCACGGTGATGGGCGGCGTGGAAGCGCGCGTGTTCCGCCTCTCCTTCTCCGGCGAGCTCGGCTACGAGATCGCGGTGCCCGCCCGCCACGGCGACAAGCTGATGCGGGCGATCATGGCGGCGGGCGCGCCCTACGGCATCACGCCCTACGGCGTCGAGACGCTGGCCGTGCTGCGCATCGAGAAGGGCCATGTCTCCGGCAGCGAGCTGAACGGGCAGACCTCCGCCCGCGATCTCGGCCTCGGCCGCATGGCCTCCACCAAGAAGGACTTCATCGGCCGCGTGATGGCGGGCCGCCCCGCCTTCACCGATCCAGACCGGCCCACATTCGTCGGCTTCCGGCCGGTGGACAAGGCGGCGCGGCTCAAGGCCGGGGCGCATTTCCTGCCCCTCGGCGCGGCCCCCACCACTGAGAATGACGAGGGCTACATGACCTCCGTCGCCTGGTCGCCCATCCTCGGGCACTCCATCGGCCTCGGCCTCCTCAAGCGCGGGCCGGAGCGCATCGGCGAGAAGCTGCGCGCCTATGACCCGGTGCGCGGCGGTGACATCGAGGTCGAGGTGTGCTCTCCCCACTTTGTCGATCCCGAAGGGGAGAAGCAGCGTGTCTGACCTCTTCCACTCCCTCTCCCCCGCCCACCTCGTTCCGGCCGGGCACTATGGCGTCGCAGGCGCCACCGGCGTCACGGCGCAGGTGGTGACGAACCTTGCCGCCGCGACGCTGGTCGCCCGCAAGGGCAAGACCGCAGCGCTGATCGCCGCCGCCACCGCTTCCGGCCTGCCTCTGGTGGATGCGCCGAAGGCGAGCGTCGGCGCCGGCCTTGAGGCCATCGGCACCGGCCCCGGCAAGTGGCTGGTTTTGGCCGAAGGATCGGACGGCGCCGCGCTGCGCCGGCGCCTCGAAGAACTGGCAGCCGGCCTTGGCGCCGTCACCGACCAGAGCGACGCCAATCTCGTGCTCGACATCTCCGGCCCGAAGGCGCGCGAGGCGCTGGTGAAGGGCGTGGCGGTGGACCTCGATCCCCGCGCGTTCCAGCCGGGCGATGCGGCGACGACGCCGGTCTCCCACGTGGGCGTCACCTTCTGGCAGCGGGACGCGAGCCCCAGCTATCGCTTCGCGGTGGGCAACACCTTCGCCCCCGCCTTCCTGCGCTGGCTGACGGCGAGCGCGGCGGAATACGGCTTCGCGCTCTCCGGCACCGATCGAGGTTGACGGCAGCGCGGCGCGCGCCTCCTCTCCCGCACCGATTTTCTGAACAGGGCGCCCGGCTGCATCGGTCGCGCGGCGCCATAAAGGACGCATCATGACCAGCCCCAACGAGCCGATCATTCTCGCCTTCTCCTGCCCTAACCGGCCCGGCATCGTCGCCGGCGTCTCGACCTTCCTGTTCGAGAAGGGCTGCAACATCCTGGAGGCGCAGCAGTTCGACGACACCGAGACCCGCCGCTTCTTCATGCGCGTGGTGTTCAACGTGGTCGAGGGCGAGGCCAGCCTCGCCGAAATCCGCTCCGGCTTCGCGGCGGTGGCGCAGACCTTCTCGCTGAGCTTCACGCTCCGCCCCGTGTCGGAAAAGCGGAAGGTGCTGCTGCTCGCCTCCAAGTTCGACCACTGCCTCGCGGACCTGCTCTATCGCTGGCGCATCGGCGAGATCCCCATGGAAATCTCCGGCATCGTCTCCAACCACCCGCGCGAGACCTACGCCCACCTCGATTTCGACGGCATCCCCTTCCACCACCTGCCGGTGACCAAGGCCACCAAGCTGGAGCAGGAAACGCAGGTCTGGGAGATTTTCCAGTCCTCCGGCTCCGAGCTTGCCGTGCTCGCGCGCTACATGCAGGTGCTGTCGGATGGGCTCTCCGCCAAGCTCTCGGGCAAGTGCATCAACATCCACCACTCCTTCCTGCCCGGCTTCAAGGGCGCCAAGCCCTATCATCAGGCCCATGCGCGCGGCGTGAAGCTCATCGGCGCCACCGCTCACTACGTGACCTCGGACCTCGATGAAGGCCCGATCATCGAGCAGGACGTGGAGCGCATCTCCCACCAGGATTCGCCCGAGGATCTCGTGCGCAAGGGTCGCGACATCGAGCGCCGGGTTCTGGCGCGGGCCATCTCCTGGCACCTGCAGGACCGGGTGCTGCTGAACGGTTCCCGCACCGTGGTGTTCCGGGACTGACCTCAAAAAGGGGAACCCGGCCCCGGGGCCGGGGCGTTGAGGGGGCGATATCCACCAAAAGGAGAGAGCCCCATGCAACGCCAGGGCATGCTCGTCGCCGCGGCATTCGTGCTGGTCCTCGCGCTGGTCGCGGCGAACATGTTCTCCAACCGCGGCACGCCCGAACCGAGCGAGACCGCGCCGGAGAACATCACCGTGCCGCGCGGCAATCCCCCGCCCATGACCACCGCGCCCGACGCGCCTCCCGGCCGGACCCTTTCGCCGGCGGAGCAGAACCGGACGAGCCAGTAGCGCCTGCCTATTTTCCGGGCATAAGGTGCACATCCTGCGCCCCGCAGTGGCAAATCCAGCCGCTGCGGGGCGCAATTCATTTGCATCAAGCATCTGATATTTATGCATTTATCAGAAATTGCATACAAGTGGCGCGCTTCCTGCTAGACCCCTGCCATCAGGCGCGTGGAGCGCCGTCATCAGGGTAGACCATGCAGACCGTCGCCAGCCTCCTCGAAGCCCACAGGTCCGGCCTCCGCTCCGTCTCGGATACGGTGCGCGGCGTCTATGCCCGGCTTGCGGTGCATGACGACCCGGCCATGTTCATCACCCTGCGAGACGAAGCCGATGTGCTGGCCGAGGCGGCCACGCTGGAGGCCGCCGGCAATACGGCGCTGCCGCTCTACGGCGTCCCAGTGGCGGTGAAGGACAATATCGACGTCGCCGGCCTGCCCACCACCGCCGCCTGCCCGGCCTTCGCCTATGTGCCGGCGCGCGACGCCACCGTCGTGGCGCGGCTCAAGGCGGCGGGCGCGCTCATCATCGGCAAGACCAATCTCGACCAGTTCGCCACCGGCCTTGTGGGCGTGCGCTCGCCCTATGGCATCCCGCGCAACTCGGTGAACCCGGAGCTGGTGCCGGGCGGCTCCTCCTCCGGCTCGGCGGTGGCGGTGGGCGCGGGCATCGTGCCGGTGTCGCTGGGCACCGACACGGCGGGGTCGGGCCGCGTGCCGGCCATGCTGAACAACATCGTGGGCCTGAAGCCCTCCCTCGGCCTCGTGCCCAACACCGGCCTCGTGCCCGCCTGCAAGACGCTGGACTGCATCTCGATCTTCGCCCTTACCGTGGACGATGCCATGGCGGTGCTGAACGTCATCTCCGGCTTCGACGCTGAGGACGCCTATTCGCGCGACCTGCCCGTCGGCCCGCTCACCGCCGCCCCGCCCGCGCCGGTGCTGGGCATCCTGCCTCAGGCGCAGCGGGAGTTCTTTGGCGATGCCGAGTCGGCCGCCGCCTATGAGGAAGCCCTGGCGCGCTTCGCGTCGCTGGGCGCGGTGCTGAAGGAGATCGATTTCTCCGCCTTCGCCGAGACCGCGCGCCTGCTCTATGAAGGGCCGTGGGTGGCGGAGCGCTGGATCGCCGCCGAGCACCTTCTGACCACCGATCCCGATGCGGTGCATCCGGTGACACGGGCCATCACCGAGCCGGGCGGCAAGGCGAGCGCGGCGGATGCCTTCCGCGCCATGTACAAGCTCAAGGAGCTGCGCGCCCGCGTCGCCCCCATCCTCGCCGGCATCGACGCGCTGCTGCTGCCCACCGCGCCCTCCGCTTACACGGTGGAGGAGGTGCTGGCGGACCCCATCCGCCTGAATTCGCGCAATGGCACCTACACCAATTTCGTGAACCTGATGGATCTGTGCGGCATCGCGGTGCCGACCAAGATCACGGCGGCCGGCGTGCCCTATGGCATCACCCTCCTCGCCCCCGCCGGGCGGGATGCGGAGATGGCGGCGTTGGGCCGGGCCTATGTGGCGGCGGGCAATCTGCCGCTGGGCTGCGGCCATGCGCCCGCGCCGACCCTGCCCCCGCTGGCGGCCGCGCAGGAGCCGGGGCGGCTCGATGTGTGCGTGTTCGGCGCCCACCTCTCCGGCATGCCGCTCAATGGCGACCTGAAATCCATGGGCGCGCGCTTCGTGCGCGCCGCGAAGACGGTGCCGTCCTATCGCATGAAGCTCCTCCCCGGCGCCGTGCCCCGCCCGGGCGTGGTGCGCGTGACTGCGGACGGCGCGGCGGTGGAAGGGGAGGTGTGGTCCCTGCCCTTCGAGGGCGTCGGCCGCCTGCTCGCAACGATCCCGGCGCCGCTGGGCCTCGGGCAGGTGGAGCTGGACGACGGCAGCCGCGTCACCGGCTTCCTGGCCGAGGCGGCGGCCCTCGACGGGGCGCAGGACATCACCCGGTTCGGCAGCTTCCGCGCCTTTGCCGCAGCCGCCGAATAGGCGCTCCGACTGACTGAGGGGAACAGCACAAAAGCGTGCGGTGGGGTGTCGGCGGACTGGACAAGGTCGAGCGATACACTGTATCAACTGGCCATCGAAACCAGCGCGCCGGCCCCCATGTCCCTGTCCCTTTCCCCTTCCGCAGCGACGCCGCCGGCCCGCGAGGCGACCGGCCGGCAGGACCGCGCCGCGCCCGTCGGCGCCGGAGCCGCGGGGGGACACGACCAGGGCGATCATGGGCACGGCCATCACACCCATGCCGCTTCTCCGGCAAGCCGCAGGCCGCCCGTGCGCATCGGCGCATCGGTGCTGCGCATGTCCCTTGCCGGGCGGCTCGCGCTGGTGTCGGTGCTCCTCCTCGTGCTGTGGAGCGCCGTCCTGCTGGTGACGGGAGGCGGCGCATGACCGCGCAGATTTCGTTCCGCAACCTCACTCTCGGCTATGAGCGCCACCCGGCCGTCCACCACCTCTCCGGCGATGTGGAGAAGGGCGCGCTGCTCGCCATCTGCGGCGCCAACGGCGCCGGCAAGTCCACGCTCCTCAAGGCCATCGGCGGCGCGCTGAAGCCGCTCGGCGGCACCATCGATCGCCACGGCCTCGACCCGCGCGAGATCGCCTACCTGCCGCAGGGCGCCGAGATCGACCGCAGCTTTCCCATCCATGTCTACGATATGGTGTCCATGGGCCTGTGGCGGCGTGCCGGCCTGTTCGGCGGCATCGGCCGGGCCGATCGGGAGAAGATCGAGCACGCCATCGCCGCCGTCGGCCTCGAAGGGTTCGAGAACCGGCCCATCGGCACGCTCTCCGGCGGGCAGATGCAGCGCACCCTGTTCGCCCGCCTGCTGCTGCAGGATGCCCGCGTGATCCTGCTCGACGAGCCGTTCACCGCCCTCGATGCCAAAACGGTCTCGGACCTCGTGGAACTGGTCCGCCGCTGGCACGGCGAGCAGCGCACCGTCATCGCGGTGCTGCACGATTTCGACCTGGTGCGCGCGACCTTCCCGCAGACGCTGCTCCTCGCCCGCACGCCTGTCGCATGGGGCCCCACCGCGGAAGCGCTCGACCCCGAGAACCTGCTCAAGGCCCGCCGCATGGGCGAGTCATGGCGTGACGACGCCGTCCCCTGCTCCGACGCGGCCTGATCCGACTTTCACCGACCGGCTGACGCCGGTCTTTTGGACGCACATCACTGCTTTTGCGCTTGGCCGGGGACCACGGGCTCCGTCCAAGGCCGGTCCGGTTCCTCCAACCCACCGGATCGGCTCCCCGGCCAAGCGCAAGGGCAGGACGATGACAGATCCGGCCGGCCGCCTTGAGCGCGGCACGCGGCCCGGGATGGTTCGATGAGCCTCTATGACACCTTCATTTCTCCCTTCGTGGAGTTCGAGTTCATGCGGCGGGCGCTGGCCGGCGTGTTCGCGCTGTCGCTCGGCGCGGGGCCGGTGGGCGCGTTCCTGATGCTGCGGCGCATGTCGCTGACGGGCGATGCCATGGCCCATGCCATCCTGCCCGGCGCGGCCATCGGCTTCCTGTTCGCCGGCCTCAACCTCTACGCCATGACCGCCGGCGGCCTCGCGGCCGGCCTTCTGGTGGCGGTGGGCGCGGGCGTGGTGGCGCGGGCGACGGGGATGAAGGAGGACGCCTCGCTGGCGGCCTTTTATCTCATCTCGCTGGCGCTGGGCGTGCTCATCGTCTCGCTGCGCGGCTCCAACGTAGACCTGCTGCACGTGCTGTTCGGCACGGTGCTGGGCATCGACGACGCGACGCTGGTGCTCATCGCCGGCATCACCACCATCACGCTGCTCACCCTCGCCGTGGTGTGGCGGCCGCTGGTGCTGGAATGCGTAGACCCCACCTTCCTCGCCTCGGTGAGCCGCAGCGGCGGCGTCAGCCACATCGCCTTCCTGTCGCTGGTGGTGCTGAACCTCGTGGGCGGCTTCCACGCCCTCGGCACGCTTCTCTCGGTGGGGCTGATGATGCTGCCGGCCGCCACCGCGCGCTTCTTCGTGCGCGACCTCACGGCGCTGGTCACCACCTCCACGCTGATCGCCTTCGGTTCGGGCGTCGCGGGTCTGCTCGTCTCCTACAACCTCGGCACGCCGTCCGGCCCGTCCATCATCCTGGTCGCCGGTCTCGCCTATGCCGGCGCCGTCTTTTTCGGGCCGATCGGCGGTCTTGCCGGCCGCCTCGTCCCTCGCCGTCACCTTGAAGCCTGAAGAGGACTTTCATGATCTCCAGACGTCTCCTCCTCGCCGCCGGCATGGTCGCCGGCCTTGGCCTGCCCGTGGCCGGGCCGGCGCTCGCGCAGGCCCCTGCCCAGAAGATGCCCGTGGTGGCCTCCTTCTCCATCCTCGGCGATTTCGTGAAGCAGGTGGGCGGCGACCGCGTGGCCGTCACCACCATCGTCGGCCCCAACGGCGATGCCCACGTCTACCAGCCCACCCCCGCCGACGCGAAGGCGGTGGCCGCGGCCAAGGTGGTGTTCGTCAACGGCCTCGGCTTCGAAGGCTGGATGGACCGCCTCATCAAGGCGTCCGGCACCAAGGCGCCCATCGTCGTCGCCACCAAGGGCATCACGCCCCGCACCGGCTTCGTCGATCATGACGACGACGAGAAGCCGAAGGCCAAGGGCAAGGACAAGCACGACCACGCCAAGGAAGGCGGCCATGACCACGGCGGCATCGACCCCCACGCCTGGCAGTCCATCGCCAACGCCAAGGTCTATGTGGCCAACGTGCGTGACGGCCTGATCGCCGCCGATCCGGACGGCCGCGACGTCTACACCGCCAATGCCGCGGCCTACACCGCCAAGCTTGATGCGCTGGAGACGGAAGTGAAGTCCGCCATGGCCAAGATCCCGGCCGACCAGCGCCGCATCATCACTTCCCACGACGCCTTCGGCTATTTCGGCGAGGCCTACGGCCTGGTGCTGGTCGCCCCCGAGGGTGTCTCCACCGAGAGCGAGGCCTCGGCCAAGGACGTCGGCCGCATCATCCGCCAGATCAAGGCGCAGAAGATCCCGGCCGTGTTCGTCGAGAACGTCACCGACCCGCGTCTCATCCAGCGCATCGCCAAGGAAAGCGGCGCCAAGGTGGGCGGAACGCTCTATTCCGACGCACTGTCCGATGACAAAGGCCCCGCGAGCACCTACATCGACATGATGCACTCCAACGTGCGCGAACTCTCGTCCGCTCTGTCGAGCTGAGGGGACGCCCGTTTCCTTCCGGCGGCCGCCTCGCGCGGCCGCCGCAGTACCAAGGTGAAGCCATGGCTGAAACGCAGGCCGAGAAGATCCCCGTCACCGTGTTGACCGGCTATCTGGGTGCCGGCAAGACCACGCTGCTCAACCGCATCCTGTCGCAGCCCCACGGCAAGAAATTCGCCGTCATCGTCAACGAGTTCGGCGAGATCGGTATCGACAACGACCTCGTGGTGGGCGCCGACGAGGAAGTGTTCGAGATGAACAACGGGTGCATCTGCTGCACCGTGCGCGGCGACCTCATCCGCATCATCGACGGCCTCTTGCGCCGCAAGGGCGGCTTCGACGGCATCATCGTCGAGACCACCGGGCTGGCGGACCCCGCCCCCGTGGCCCAGACCTTCTTCGTGGACGAGGAAGTGCAGGCCAAGACCAAGCTCGACGCGGTGGTCACGGTGGCCGATGCCAAGTGGCTCTCCGACCGCCTGAAGGACGCCCCCGAGGCGAAGAATCAGGTGGCCTTCGCCGACGTCATCCTCCTCAACAAGACCGACCTCGTGACCGGCGCGGAGCTGGACGCGGTGGAAGCCCGCATCCGCGGCATCAATCCCTACGCCAAGCTCTACCGCACCCAGAAGTCCGAGATCGACATCGCCAAGGTGCTGAACCAGGGCGCCTTCGATCTCGAGCGCGTGCTGGAGCTGGAGCCCGCCTTCCTCGAGGAGGACGAGCACCACCATCACCACCACGCCCATGGCGAGGCGTGCGGCCCGGACTGCGGCCACGATCATCACGACCACGATCATGACCACCATCACCACGGGCTGAAGGCGGTGCATGACGAGGAGATCCAGTCGGTCTCCTTCTCCACCGACAAGCCGCTGGACCCGGACAAGTTCTTCCCCTGGGTGCAGAACATCGTGCAGGTGGAGGGGCCGAACATCCTGCGGTCCAAGGGCATCCTGTCGTTCAAGGACGATCCCGACCGCTTCGTGTTCCAGGGCGTGCACATGATCCTCGACGGGGACCACCAGCGCCCGTGGAAGGACGACGAGAAGCGCCTCAGCCGCATCGTCTTCATCGGCCGCCAGCTCAAGCGCGACCTGCTCGAAGAGGGCTTCCTCACCTGCGTGGCGTGAGGGCCGTCTGATCGGGGCGCGACGCGCCCCATCATCATTCTATCCCTGCGCCGCCCGGTCCGGCCGGCGCGGGGTTTCGGGAGAGCCTGTCAGTTCCCCGCCAGCGCCTTCAGCGCCGCAAGCACCTGTTCCGTATCCGCCCCCAGTCGCGGGCTGGCGCTTTTCGCCACCTGCCGCACGCCATCGAGCACGATGGGGCTCGCCACGGCGGGAATGGTGCCGCCGCCCGCCTCCGCAAGGTCCACGCGCAGGCCGCGCGCCTTCACCTGCGGGTCCTCGAACACCTGCGACACCGTATTGATCGGCCCGGCCGGCACGCCCTTCGCCTCCAGCGCGGCGAGCAGGTCGTCGCGGGCGAAGGCCATGGTCAGCGCGGTGAGCTTCGGCACCAGCGCGGCGCGGTTGGCGACGCGGGCGGGATTGGTGGCGTAGTCGGCCGCCTGCGCCAGCTCCGGCGCGCCGAGCACGGCGCAGAAGCGGGCGAACTGCCCGTCATTGCCGATGGCGGCGATGAAATAGCCGTCTGCGCAGGGAAAGACCTGATAGGGCACGATGTTGGGATGGGCATTGCCCATGCGCTTCGGTGCCTTGCCGGAGGTGAGGTAGTTCATGGCCTGGTTGGCCAGCACGCCCACCTGCGTGTCCAAGAGCGCCATGTCCACATGGCCGCCCGTGCCGGTCTCGTCGCGCCGGCGCAGGGCCGCGAGGATGCCCACGGTGGCATAGAGGCCGGTGAAGATGTCGGCGAAGGCGACGCCCACCTTCTGCGGCTCCCCATCCGGCGCGCCGGTGAGGTCCATGATGCCGCCCATGCCCTGCACCAGGAAGTCATAGCCCGCGCGCGGCGCATAGGGGCCGTCTTGCCCGAAGCCGGTGACGGAGCAATAGACGAGGCGGGGATTTTCTGTCTTCAGGCTCTCATAGTCGAGCCCGTACTTCTTCAGCCCGCCGACCTTGAAATTCTCGATGAGCACATCGCTCTGCCGGGCGAGATCGCGGATGACCTTCTGGCCCTCTTCCGTCTCGAAATCCACCGCCACCGAGCGCTTGCCGCGATTGGTGGAATGGAAATAGGCGGCGCCGAGGTCCGCCCCGTCCGCCCCCTTCAGGAAGGGCGGGCCCCAGGTGCGCGTATCGTCCCCGCCGCCCGGCCGCTCCACCTTGATGACCTCCGCCCCGAGATCCGCGAGCAACTGCCCGCACCAGGGACCCGCGAGGATGCGGGCGAGTTCGAGGACGCGAAGGCCGGCGAGGGGAGCGGAGGCAGGGGAGGACATGGGAGGACTCGTGTTGACGAATGAGCCGGACGACGATGCCGGCACCGCAGCGTCCGCTGTCATCCCCCGGCTTGTCCGGGGGATCCACTGTGCCGTTTGTCAGGCGGCCGGCCAAGTGGCGCGGTGGATGCCCCGGACAAGCCGGGGCATGACGGTTCCTTTGTGGCGGGTGGGCGCTCTCAGAAGAACGCCTGAATTCCGGTGATCGCCCGGCCGAGGATCAGCGCGTGGATGTCGTGCGTGCCCTCGTAGGTGTTCACCGTCTCCAGGTTCGCCGCGTGGCGGATGACGTGGAATTCGGCGGAGATGCCGTTGCCGCCGTGCATGTCGCGGGCGACCCGCGCGATGTCCAGCGCCTTGCCGCAATTGTTGCGCTTGAGGAAGGAGATGGCCTCGATGGGCAGCGTGCCGTCATCGAACATCCGCCCCGCGCGCAGCGCGAGCTGGAGGCCCAGCGCGATCTCGGTCGCCATGTCCGCCAGCTTCTTCTGCACCAGCTGGGTGGCGGCCAGCGGCTTGCCGAACTGCTTGCGGTCCAGCGTGTACTGGCGGGCGGCCGCGTAGCAGGCCTCCGCCGCGCCCATGGCGCCCCAGCCGATGCCGTAGCGGGCGCGGTTGAGGCAGCCGAAGGGGCCGGGCAGGCCGGCGGCGTTGGGCAGGAGGTTCTCTTCCGGGATCTCCACGTCTTCCAGCACCACCTCGCCGGTGATGGAGGCGCGCAGCGAGAGCTTGCCCTCGATCTTGGGGGTGGAGAAGCCCTTCATGCCGCGCTCCACGACGAAGCCCTTGATGGCGTTGTCATGCGCCGCGGACTTCGCCCACACCACCGCGAGGTCGGAGATGGGCGAGTTGGTGATCCACATCTTGGCGCCGTTGAGGCGATAGCCACCGTCGATCTTCTCGGCGCGGGTGCGCATGCCGGCGGGATCGGAGCCCGCGTCCGGCTCGGTCAGGCCGAAGCAGCCGACCCACTCGCCGGTGGCGAGCTTGGGCAGGTACTTCTTGCGCTGCTCTTCGGTGCCGTAGGCATAGATGGGGTGCATGACGAGGGAGGACTGCACGCTCATGGCCGAACGGTAGCCCGAATCCACCCGCTCCACCTCGCGCGCGGCGAGGCCGTAGGCGACATAGCCGAGGCCGGCGCCGCCGTATTCCGCCGGGATGGTGGGGCCGAGCAGGCCGAGCTCGCCCATCTCGTTCATGATCTCGCGGTCGAAGCGCTCGTCGAGATAGGCGGAGGTCACGCGCGGCAGCAGCTTTTCCTGCGCATAGTCGCGGGCGGTGTCGCGCACCAGGCGCTCGTCCTCGGTGAGCTGGCTGTTGAGATCGAAGGGGTCGGCCCAGTCGAAGATCGGCTTACCGGATGCGGCCATGGTGCGTCTCCCGCGCTAGAAATCACCGCCGGATGGCGGCAGGCATTTACATTCCTACCAGTCGGTATATAAATAAAAGCCAATCGTCAAGGAGCACGACGCTGCAGGATCGAGGCGACCACGAACAGGATGCGCCGGCCCGCCCGGCCCCCGCCCGGCGGCGCGGACGTCCGCCGAAATCGGCGGCCCTGCGCGTCGCGGCGGACGGCGATGGCGCGCGCCTTGGCCGCCCGCCGATGATGACCGACCCGCGCGCGGAAATCCTGCGGCAGGCCGCGCAAATGTTCGCGCAGAAGGGCTATGTGGATTCTTCGCTCAGCGAGGTGGCGCGGTCACTCAACTATTCCAAGGGCGCCATCTACAACTATTTCTCCTCGAAGCAGGAGATCTACGACGCCATCATCATCTTCACCCTCACCGGGCTCAACGACGCGTCAGCCGCGGCGGTGAAGCGGGAGGACCCGCCGGCCGAGCAGCTGAAGCAGTTCATGGTCGCCCACGCCCGCTTCCTCGCCGACAATTACGATTGCTTCGTCACCATGCTGGTGGGCTTTTCCGGCATGGCCAATACCGGGCTGAAGGGCGATGCCCTCGCCTTGCGCGATGCCCATGAGGGCCTCCTACGCCGGATCATCGCCGACGGCGTGGCGGACGGTTCGTTCCGCGAGGTGGGCGCGGCCATGACCGGGCGCGCGGTGCTCTCGCTGCTGAGCTGGATGGTGCGCTGGTTCAAGCCCGGCGGCGGCAAATCCGCCGAAGAGGTCGCGCTGGAATATCACGATCTGCTGGTGCGCGGACTGGTGGCCTGAGGGGGCGTCACCCCCCTCCCCCCTCCATGCTCTTCATCAGAACATCGAGCCCTTCGTCGGGTGTTGCCGTGGGCCAGTCGGGCATCTGGTGGCGGAAGAAGGTCGCCTGCCTTTTGGCGTAGCGGCGGGTGTCGCTCTGGCCCTCGGCGATGGCCTCGGCGAGGGTCATCTCCCCCTTGAGAGCGCGCGTGAGGGCCGGCGCGCCGTGGGCCTTCAGCACCGTGCGGTCGGGGGCGAGGTCGCGCGCGGCGAGCGCACGCACCTCCTCCAACGCCCCGGCGGCCATCATCGTCTCGAAGCGGGCGTCGATGCGCTGGCGCAGTGTCTCCCGACCCACCTCCAGCACGATCTTCGCGCAGCCCGCCGCATCGAGCACCGGCGGCTGGGCGTCCCTCTGCCAGTCGGTCAGCGAGCGGCCGGTGGCGTGGATCACCTCCAGCGCGCGCAGCACCCGCTGGCGGTCGTTCACCTTCAGCCGCTCGGCGCTTGCGGGATCGACCGTGGCGAGGCGGGCGTGGAGGGCTGCGCTGTCCAGCGCCTCGGCCGCGCCGCGCACCTCGGCGCGCACCGCTTCGGGAATGGCGGGAATTTCGGCAAGCCCCTGCGTCAATGCGCGGAAATAGAGCCCCGTGCCGCCTACGAACACCGGCAGTCGCCCCGCCGCCTCCGCCTCGGCGAGGGCGCGTTTCGCATCCTCCAGCCAGCGGCCGACGGAATAGTCCGTGTCCGCATCCACATGGCCGTAGAGGCCGTGGGGCACCCGCGCCATTTCCGCGACGGTCGGCCGCGCCGTGAGCACCCAAAGATCGCCATAGACTTGCATGGAATCTGCATTGAGGACGATGCCGCCCGTCCGCTCGGCCACGGCCAGCGCGAGCGCCGACTTGCCGCTGGCGGTCGGACCTGCGATGAGCACCGCCAACGGTTTTCCCCCTTCGAGCTTTGAAAATGCCATGGCCTACGTCGCGACGCTGATTTCAAACCCATCTGCCCCGGCTTTGACCTACGAGGCAATCCATGCCGCCCTTTCCGTGCTGCCGCAGGCGCAGGATCCGGTGGTGCTGGACGAAGGCGTGGCGGTCGATATCCACTTCGTCCCGGAACTTGCCGCCGATGCGGGCGCGCTGGCGGATGCGGTGCGCGGCGCGCTGAATGGTGCGCCCATCGACGTGGTGGTGCAGCTGGAGACCGGCCGGCGCAAGCGCCTGTTCCTCGCCGACATGGATTCGACCATGATCGGGCAGGAGTGCATCGACGAGCTGGCCGACCTCGTGGGCCTGAAGGCGCACGTCTCCGCCATCACCGAGCGCGCCATGCGCGGCGAGATCGCCTTCGAGCCGGCTTTGCGCGAGCGCGTGGCGCTGCTGCGCGGCCTGTCCGCGGGCGTGGTGGGCGACGTGCTGCGCGAGCGCATCACGCTGACCCCCGGCGGGCCGGAGCTGGTGGGCACCATGAAGGCCAACGGCGCCTATGCCGCCCTCGTCTCCGGCGGCTTCACCTTGTTCACGCAGGAGATCGCCGCGCGCATCGGCTTCGACGAGAACCGCGCCAACGAACTGCTGGTGGAAGACGGCACGCTGCTGGGTGCGGTCGCCGAGCCCATCCTCGGCCGCGACGCCAAGCTCGCGACGCTGGTGGAATTGCGCGACCGGCTGCACCTCGCCCCGTCCGAGACCATGGCGGTGGGCGACGGGGCCAACGATCTCGCCATGCTGGGAGAGGCCGGCCTCGGCGTCGCCTATCACGCCAAGCCCGCGGTGGCGGCGGCGGCCCATGCCCGCATCGACCACGGCGACCTTACCGCGCTGCTCTACATGCAGGGCTACAGAAGCAGCGAATTCCGCACGACTTGAGAACGGAACGAGCACTTCTCGGCGTGCGGACCTAAAGTCCCGCCGTCATCGCCCGGCTCGTCCGGGCGATCCACGGATTGGCCGGGTGAGGTTCACCGGGCAGCGCGCAGGCGGAGGGGTGGATCGCCCGGACGAGCCGGGCGATGACGACCGTTGAAAGTGGATGGATTTTCCCGCGCAGGTCGCAGGTGCCTTACCGCGCGGTGTCCTTCCGCCTCGCGCCTTACTGCGCCGTCCCCTGCCCTGCTGCGGCGGCGCCCTGCTGGTTCTGGGCGTTCTGCGAGCGCGGCAGGGGAATGACGCGCACCTTGCGCTGCCCCGGCTGTTCGGATTCCGGCGCGAGCGGCGCGGCGACGGTGGCGGCCACCGGTCCGCCGGCGGCGGCTTCGGCCGCAGCGGTGCTGCCGGCGGGCGGCTTCGCGGCCGCCTTGCCGCCCTTGGTCGGCTCGGCGGGGCGCGGCGCGGACATTTCGCGCGCCTGCTCCTCGGTCACGAGGATGTCGCCCTTGCGCAGGGTGGTCTCGTCCTCAAGCCCGGCGAGGGCCTGCGCCCACGACTGGCCGGCCGGCTTGCAGGTGCAGGAGGGCACCAGCTCCTTGCGGTAGCGCAGGGCGTTGGGCAGCGACATGTAGGACTGGCCGGAGATGCTCACCGCCGACTTGATGTCGCCGCTATAGGTGAAGAGCTGCGCATCCGAGCCCGGGCACAGCCGCTTGCAGAGCTGCTCGTCCTGCGCGTAGCGGCTGGAATTGGTGGCGCTCGCCATGGGGAAGAAGTAGCCGTCGCAGGTCCTGACGCACACAGTGCGCGAGGAATAGGTCTTCGGCGTCTCCAGCGGCATCAGGTCGAGGTCCGGCGAGGTTTCCTCGCTCTGGGGCTGCTGGGTGCCGAAGATGGCCTCGAAGAAGTTCTTCGGCTTGGCCGGCTCGGCGGCGCGGCGGGCGGCCTGCACGGCGGCGGTGTATTGCGGGCCGCAATTGTTCTGGGCAAGGGCGATGATGAGCGCCCGGCGCTGGCCGCCATTGTCGGTGCCACCGCGCTCCAGCCCGGCGATCTGCGACCTCAGGCGCGAGACCTGATCGTCGATCTGGTCGCACTGGGGCGGACGGGGCGGACCCTGGAAGATGAGGAAGCCGCGCGGCGCATCGCAGCCCATGCCGCGCGCCTGGGCGGACAGACGGTCGAGATCGCCACGGAGCTTGGCGGCCTGCGCCTGCTGGTTGGCGACGCCGCCGGCGCTGCGGTCGAGGGCCATCAGCGAGCCTTCGAGCTGCTGGCAGGTGGGGCTGCCGGCCTGCGCCAGCGCGGTGCCCGCGGTGGTGAGGGCGACCATGAGGCCCAGCGCCAGACGGCGCGCAGCACCTCGCGCAGCCGTTCCACGGGCTGCAATCCGGGCCATCCGAATGGCGCCGATCCCTCGCGCGGACTCCATCCTCAGCTCTTCTCTCCACTGGCGCCGTGCCGATCCGGCGCCCCTCTATAGACCGACAGCGGGGGACAATGGTGACGAAACTGTGGCCCCTCTCCGGAAGGTGAGGGGCCGACCCGTCTGCGGTCCAGCGCGCTCAGCCGCGGCCGCGCGAGCGGATGTTGTAGCTGTCGTAGGCGTATTCCGCGATCTGCCACCACACCAGCTGGTCGGCGCGGATGGCGAGCATGGAGTCGAGCGCCTGCTTGAACGCCGGGTTGGTGGCGGCCAACTCGTTGTAGAGCTCGAAGGACGCCTTGTAGCCCGCCTCCATGATGGACGCCGGGAACGGCTTCAGCTCCACGCCCTGCTGCACCAGACGGCGCAGCGCCGGGGGGTTCACCGAATCGTACTTGGCCAGCATCCAGTTGTTGGCGGCCTCGGCGGCATTGCGGACGATGGCCTGGTAGTGCTTCGGCAACGCGTTCCACTGGGCGTTGTTGATGACGAGGTGCAGCATGGCGCCGCCCTCCCACCAGCCGGGGTAATAGTAATACTTGGCCACCTTCACGAGGCCGAGCTTCTCGTCGTCATAGGGGCCGACGAACTCCGCCGCGTCGATGGAGCCGCGCTCCAGCGCCGGATAGACGTCGCTGGGGGCGATCTGCTGCGGCACCACGCCGAGCTTCGCCAGCACCTGCCCGCCGATGCCGCCGATGCGGAACTTCAGGCCCTTGAGGTCGGCGACGTCGTTCAGCTCCTTGCGGAAGAAGCCGCCCATCTGGCAGCCGGAATTGCCGAGCGGCATGCCGGTGACATTGTACTTGGCAAGCACGCCGTTGATGATCTGCTCACCGCCACCGAAGAACCACCAGGAGTGCTGCTGGCGCGAGTTGAAGCCGAACGGCACGCCGGTGCCGAAGGCCAGCGCGGTGTCCTTGCCGGTATAGAAATAGGTCGCGGTCTGGGCGCACTCCACCGAGCCGGTGGAGACCGCATCGAGCGCCTGCAGGCCGGGCACCAGCTCGCCGGCCGGGAAGGTCTGGATCTGGAAGCGGCCGTCGGTGGCCTCGGCCACATACTTCGCGAAGATCTGCGCCGTGCCGAAGATGGTGTCGAGGGAGCGCGGGAAGGAGGAGGTGAGGCGCCACTTCACCTCGGGCTGGGTCTGCGCGAGGGCGGGGGCGGCGACCGCGCTGGTGGCGAGCGCGGTGGCGGACGCGCCAATGAAATGGCGGCGCTTGATCTCCATGGATGTGCTCCTCGGGCCGGTTGATCGGCTCTCTAGGTTGGGGCGAAAACCGTGCGATGGGGCGAAAGGGGTGTCACGCGGCGCGTCGGCCGTCAATGTCGGCAATCGCCGGAGGAGTGATATTGCGCCGCTCTTCCGCTGCGGTCGGGGCATCCCATATGTCGGGGGCCCGCCTGTGGCAGCTTACCGGGGAGTTCCATGACGCACGCTGTCTCGACCATCCGTCCCACCCCCACCCGCCGCCTCGGCCGCCTCGCGCTCGCGGGCGCGCTGGGTGTCACGCTGGGTGTCATGGCGCTCGCGGGCGGGCCGGCGCTGGCGCAGGAGCCGAACCTCATCTTCCGCAAGTCCACGGTCTGGAAGTTCCTGACCCCCGACGACAAGCTGGCCGTCTACGGCATCGACGATCCGGTGGTGGAGGGCGTCGCCTGCCACTACACCACCCCCGAGAAGGGTGGCGTGAAGGGCATGGTGGGCCTCGCCGAGGAAGTCTCCGACATCTCGCTTGCCTGCCGGCAGGTGGGGCCGATCTCCTTCAAGTCGAAGTTCGAGCAGGGCGACGTGGTGTTCCGCGAGAGCCGCTCCTTCTTCTTCAAGAAGATGCAGATCGTGCGCGGCTGCGACACCAAACGGAACGTGCTCGTCTATCTCGTCTATTCCGACAAATTGATCGACGGCAGCCCGAAGAACTCCACCTCCACGGTCCCGATCATGCCGTGGGGCGGCAATACCGACGTGCCGAAGTGCGCGGATTTCCTGAAGTAACGGGAAGAAAAACGCCGCGCACACAGGCGGGAGATCACCTCCGCCCCGGGCGCGCGGCGCATGCGTCAGAGGCAGGTCAGAGGAAGTTCACCTTCCCGGTGCCGATGTCATACATGGCGGCGGCCGACTTCAGCTTCCCTGCGGCGGCCCGCTCCGACAGGATCGGCCCCGCGGTCTGCGCCAGCTTGGCGTTCATCTTCACGTTCATGTCGCTGGCGGCGGCGAGGAGATCGGACGGGTTGCTCCGCATAGCCTCATAGACCGCCGGGCGGATGGCGTTGACGAGGCTCGGCAGGTGGCCGGGCGGCAGGGTGTTGTCCTTGATGGACGTGATGGTCGCCTGAATCGCGCCGCACGAGGCATGGCCGAGCACGACGATGAGCTTCACGCCGAGCACCGCGGTGGCGAATTCCAGGCTCGCCAGCCCGTTTTCATCGATAAAGTTGCCGGCCACACGCACGATGAACAGTTCGCCCGGCCCCTGGTCGAACACCAGTTCCGGGACCACCCGCGAATCCGAGCAGGCGACGATGGCCGCGAACGGCTGCTGTCCCGTCGTGCGCTGCAGGCGGCCGGCGGAATAGTCCGCCTGCTGGGGCGTGCCGGCCACGTAGCGGGCATTTCCGTCCACCAGACGCTTCATGGCTTCATCCGGAGTGACCGGTGTGGCCGTGCCATAGCCACCGCTCGACTGGGCGAAGGCGGAGGCGGCGAACAGCGGCGCGGCCGCAAGGGCCAGTCCACCCGCCAGTCCGCCGGCAAGCAGGCGTCGGCGTCCGATGGACGGTGATGAACACGTCTCGCACATGGGCGATCCTCTCCCGGTCAGTCTGTTTCAGGCATGTTTGGACCCGCCCGCAGCGGTGCCGCTGGGGCAGGCCGGGGCCGAACATAGCTGATCCGGGGACGAAGCATCAGGCCCGGCGATCACAAAACGCGGACCTAAAGCTTTGCCATGAAATGGCATTTCGGGATCGAGGGGACCATCCGGGTGATCGCGCGCAGCCGGGCTACCGCGAGCAGGTGATGGCCACCGTTTCCGGGCAGAGCGGGCCGGTGCAGGTCGTCGCCGGCGAGGCGACGCTGGAGGGGGTGAAGGCGGAGGCGGGCACCGCCACGCGGCCGAAGTCGATGACCTGCGTGTAGGCGTGGCTGCGGCACCAGGCTTCCGCCACCTTCCGCCCGCAGGGCGCGCCGGAGGCGAGGCAGGAATCGATGTTGGAGCCGTCGGAATTGTCGATGAGGAAGATGCGCGTCTCCGCCATGGCCGGCGCCATCAGCGACAGGCTCGCCACGGTGACGGCGGCGAGGGTTCGGATCAGCGGCATGGACAGGTCGGCACCTCTTTGACAGGCGCGTCCCGAACGCGGCGGCGCGCTTTCGGGTCACGGGCGGGATCATCGGATGCGCCCCGCCCCCCGCCCGGCGCAACTCAGCCGGGGATAGACGCTCACCAAGGGGCAGGTCAAGCTGGGGAAGATAACGATATCCGGAGGTGCGGGGCCGCGCCGGGCGGCGTGAAACATCTTGACGAGCGCCCGCGCCCGAACCATTGTCCCGCGCCATGAACGGCGGTCTCGTCACCATCTGCGCCATTGCGGCGATTATTTGCGGTTAGCCGAAAAGCTGGCCGCGGCCGTCCTTTGCTCATCTTCTTAGACAAGGATCTGGACGCCCCGGCCGGTGGACCGGCTTGGCGCTTGTGCGCCATTCGGGGGAACGATCCATGGAGCTCAGGCTCTACAACACGCTGACCCGCTCGAAGGACCTGCTGCGTCCGCTCGATCCCTTGAACGTGCGCATGTATGTGTGCGGGCCGACGGTCTACGACCATGCCCATATCGGCAATGCCCGCCCGGTCATCGTCTTCGACGTGCTGTTCCGCCTGCTGCGGCGCCTCTACGGGGCGGAGCACGTCAAGTACGTCCGCAACATCACGGACGTGGACGACAAGATCAACGCCCGCGCCGCCGATCGCGCCATCTCCATCCGTGACCTGACGGAAGAGACCTATCGCTGGTTCCGCGAGGATACGGCGGCGCTGAACTGCCTGCCGCCCACCGTGGAGCCCCGCGCCACCGAGCATATCGAGGAGATGCGCATCCTCATCGAGCGGCTCGTCGCCTCCGGCCATGCCTATGTGGCGGAGGAGCATGTGCTGTTCCACGTGCCCTCCATGCCGGACTACGGCCGCCTCTCCCGCCGCTCGCTGGATGAGATGATGGCCGGCGCCCGCGTGGACGTCGCCCCCTACAAGCGCGACGCCATGGACTTCGTGCTGTGGAAGCCCAGCGCCGCGGGCGTGCCCGGCTGGCCGTCCCCCGCCGGCATCGTCACCCCCGGCCGCCCCGGCTGGCACATCGAGTGCTCGGCCATGAGCTGGAAGCATTTGGGCGAGACCTTCGACATCCATGGCGGCGGCATCGACCTCGTCTTCCCCCACCACGAGAACGAGATCGCGCAGACCCGCTGCGCCTTCCATTCCGGCGTCATGGCGCAGATGTGGATGCACAACGGCTTCCTGATGCTGGAAGGCGAGAAGATGTCGAAGTCCCTCGGCAACTTCGTCACCATCCGCGAGCTGCTGGACGAGTGGCCCGGCGAGGTGCTGCGCCTCGCCATGCTCTCCACCCACTACCGTCAGCCCATCAACTGGACCCGCCAGGGCCTCGGCTTCGCCGCCAAGACGCTGGACAAGTGGTATCGCGTGATCGGCGACGTGGAGGCCGAGACCGGCGACGCCAACCCGTTCGAGAGCGAGATCGCCGACCGTCTGTCCGACGACCTCAACACGCCCTCCGTCATCGCCCACCTGCACCACCTCGCCGAGGTGGCGGAGCACGAGGACACGTCCTCCGCTCTGCGCCGCCGCTTCAAGGGCGCGGCGAACCTGCTGGGCCTCCTAGGCGATACCGAAACCGGGTGGCGCGCGCGGCAGAAGGAGGGCATTGCCCTCGACGAGGGGGTGATCGCCGATCTGATCGCCCAGCGCATCGCCGCCCGCAAGGCGAAGGACTTCAAGCGCGCCGACCAGATCCGCGAGGAGCTGGCGGCCAAGGGCATCGTGCTGATGGACAACAAGGACGGGACCACCAGCTGGGAGGTGTCGCGATGAGCGCCATCGCTTTGCGCCCCTACCTCCCGGCCGACGCGCCGGCACTGGCCGACCTGTTCCGCGCCGCCATCGCCGAGCTGACCGGCGAGGATTACGACACCGAGCAGCAGGACGCCTGGGCCGCCAGGGCCGACGACGCGGAGGCCTTCGCCGCCCGCCTCGCCGCCAGCCTCACCCTCGTCGCCCTGCGCGGCAAGACGGTGGCCGGCTTCGTCTCGCTGAAGGACAATGCCCACATCGACATGCTCTATGTGGCGCCCGACGCCGCCGGCACCGGCGTCGCAAAGGCCCTGTGCGACGCCGCCGAGACGCTGGCCAAGGCGCGCGGCACCCGCAAGCTCACCGTGGACGCCAGCGACACCGCCCTCGGCTTCTTCCAGAAGCGGGGCTACGAGCCCCAGCGCCGCAACATGGTGCCGCTGGCCGACACCTGGCTCGCCAACACAGCGATGACGAAGACGCTGGGGGAAGGGGCCGGGCAATGACGGGCGCAGCTGCCGAGGGGCGTGAACGCCTCTACCTCTTCGACACCACCCTGCGCGACGGAGCGCAGACGAACGGTGTCGATTTCACCGTGGCCGACAAACTGCGGGTTCTTTCCCTGCTGGACCGGCTGGGCGTGGACTATGTGGAGGCCGGCTATCCCGGCGCCAATCCCACGGACACGCAGCTTTTTGCCGAGAAGCACGAGGCGAAGGCCCGCCTCACCGCCTTCGGCATGACCAAGCGCCCCGGCCGCTCCGCCTCCAACGACCCCGGCGTGGCGGCGCTGCTGGCGGCCCATTCCGATGCCATCTGCTTCGTCGCCAAGTCCTCCGCCTATCAGGTGCGGGTGGCGCTGGAAACCACGAAGGAGGAGAACCTCGCCTCCATCCGCGAGAGCGTGGAGGCGGCGATTGCCGCCGGGCGCGAGGCGCTGGTGGATTGCGAGCATTTCTTCGACGGCTTCAAGGAAGACCGCGACTTCGCCCTCGCCTGCGCCCGCACCGCCTATGAGGCCGGCGCGCGCTGGGTGGTGCTCTGCGACACCAATGGCGGCACCCTGCCCCACGAGGTGGAGGCCATCGTCGCCGAGGTGGTGAAGGTGGTGCCGGGCACCAATGTGGGCATCCA
This sequence comes from Xanthobacter aminoxidans, assembly GCF_023571765.1. Lineage (GTDB taxonomy): Bacteria > Pseudomonadota > Alphaproteobacteria > Rhizobiales > Xanthobacteraceae > Xanthobacter > Xanthobacter aminoxidans. The sequence goes on from NZ_JAMJXC010000007.1 coordinate 24,559, forward strand.
CGCCCACAACGACACCGAGCAGGCGGTGGCCAATTCGCTGGCCGCCGTCCGCGCCGGCGCGCGGCAGATCCAGGGCACGCTGAACGGCCTCGGCGAGCGCTGCGGCAACGCCAATCTCTGCTCACTCATCCCCACCCTTTTGCTCAAGACCGACTATGCGGCGCGCTTCGACATCGGCGTGGGCGAGGAGGCGCTGGGCGAGCTGGTCCACGTCTCCCGCACGCTGGACGAGATGCTGAACCGCGCCCCCGACCGGCACGCGCCTTATGTGGGCGAAAGCGCCTTCGCCACCAAGGCCGGCATCCACGCCTCGGCCATCCTGAAGGACCCCGCCACCTACGAGCACGTCGCCCCGGAAAAGGTGGGCAACCGCCGCCGGGTGATGGTCTCCGACCAGGCCGGCCGCTCCAACGTATTGTCCGAGCTGGAGCGCCTCGGCGTGCCGGTGGACAAGAAGGACCCGCGCATTTCCCGCCTTCTGGAAGAGGTGAAGGAGCGCGAGGCGCTGGGCTATTCCTACGAGGCGGCGGACGCCTCCTTCGCCCTGCTGGCGCGGCGGATGCTGGGCTCGGTGCCGGACTATTTCGCGGTGGAGCGCTTCAAGGTGAACGTGGAGCGGCGCTACAACGCGCAGGGCGAGCTTGTCACCGTGGCGGAAGCCATCGTGAAGGTGAAGGTGGACGACGAGACCATGATCTCCGCCGCCGAGGGCAACGGCCCGGTGAACGCGCTGGACGTGGCCCTGCGCAAGGATCTCGGTAAGTACCAGCCCTTCATCTCGGGCCTCCACCTCACCGACTATCGCGTGCGCGTGCTCAACGGCGGCACGGAGGCGGTGACGCGGGTGCTGATCGAGAGCGCGGACGAGACCGGCGATCGCTGGACCACGGTGGGCGTCTCCCCCAACATCATCGACGCCTCCTTCGAGGCGCTCCTGGATTCCATCACCTGGAAGCTGCTGAAGGAAGGCGCGCCGGCCTGACGGGCTCGCGAGCCGGAATGTGAAAAAGGCCGGGCTGCGAAGGCCCGGCCTTTTCTTTTTTCAGTCCTGCGCTGGAGCCGTCAGCGCCCTGCCCTCACTCCGCCGCGGCGGGCGGAGGGGGCGCGACTTCCGGGGCGGGCGTGTAGATCAGGCCGCCGCCGTCGCGGAACTTCTGGGCCATTTCGGCCATGCCCGAGGAGGCGAGGTTGTCGGCCTGGGCGCGGGCGATGTCGCCGGCTTCCAGCTTCAGCTCCTGCGAGATCTTCATGGAGCAGAACTTCGGCCCGCACATGGAGCAGAAGTGCGCCACCTTGGCCCCCTCGGCGGGGAGCGTCTCGTCGTGGAAGCGCTCGGCCGTCTCCGGGTCGAGCGAGAGCGCGAACTGGTCGCGCCAGCGGAAGGAGAAGCGGGCCCGGGAGAGCGCATCGTCGCGGATGCGCGCGGCCGGGTGGCCCTTGGCGAGGTCGGCGGCGTGGGCGGCGATCTTGTAGGAGATGACGCCGGTCTTCACGTCGTCGCGGTCGGGCAGGCCGAGATGCTCCTTCGGCGTGACGTAGCAGAGCATCGCCGTGCCGAACCAGCCGATCATCGCCGCGCCGATGGCGGAGGAGATGTGATCGTAGCCGGGGGAGATGTCCGTCACCAGCGGGCCGAGGGTATAGAACGGCGCTTCGTGGCAGACCTTGAGCTGCTTCTCCACATTCTCGCGGATGAGGTGGAGCGGCACATGGCCGGGACCCTCGATCATCACCTGGCAATCGTACTTCCAGGCGATCTCGGTGAGCTGGCCGAGCGTCTCCAGCTCGGCGAACTGCGCGGCATCGTTGGCGTCGGCGATGGAGCCGGGGCGCAGGCCGTCGCCGAGGGAGAAGGCCACGTCATACTGGGCGAGGATCTCGCACAGCTCTTCGAAATGCTCGTAGAGGAAGCTCTCCTTGTGATGCGCGAGGCACCACTTGGCCATGATGGAGCCGCCGCGCGAGACGATGCCGGTGACGCGGTTGGCGGTGAGCGGCACGAAGGGCAGGCGCACGCCGGCGTGCACCGTCATGTAGTCCACGCCCTGCTCGGCCTGCTCGATCACCGTGTCGCGGAAGATCTCCCAGGTCAGGTCCTCGGCGACGCCGTTCACCTTCTCCAGCGCCTGATAGAGCGGCACGGTGCCGATGGGCACCGGCGAGTTGCGCATGATCCATTCGCGGATGGTGTGGATGTTCTTGCCCGTGGAGAGGTCCATCACCGTGTCGGCGCCCCAGCGGGTGGCCCACACCAGCTTGTCCACCTCTTCCGCCACGCCCGAGGTCACGGCCGAATTGCCGATGTTGGCGTTGATCTTCACGAGGAAGTTCCGGCCGATGGCCATCGGCTCGGTTTCGGGGTGGTTGATGTTGTTGGGGATGATGGCGCGGCCGCGCGCCACTTCCTGCCGCACGAATTCCGGCGTGATCTCGGCGGGAATGGCCGCGCCGAGGCCCATGGCCTGATGGTGCGGATGGGCGCCGCCGTTCACCTTGGCGAGGTTCTCGCGGGCGGCGACATATTCCATCTCGGGCGTGATGATGCCGGCGCGGGCATAGGCCATCTGGGTCGGGCGCTTGCCCGCCTTGGCGCGCAGCGGCCTGCGGCCGGAGAGATCGAACTGCGGCAGGGTGGAGGACTGGCCCTCCTTCAGGCCGTTGTCCTCGGGGCGGACGGCGCGGGCCTCCACCTCTTCCACGTCTCCGCGCTCGCGAATCCACTGGGCGCGCAGCTGCGGCAGGCCCTTGGTGAGGTCGATGACGGCATCGAGGTCGGTATAGGGGCCGGAGGTGTCGTACACCTTCACCGGCGGCTCGGACGGATCGGTCAGCGCGATCTCGCGCATGGCGACGCGCACGTCCGGCCGGGTGGCGGAAACAAACACCTTGCGCGAATGGGGCAGCGGCCCGGTGGTGACTTTCAGGGAGGACGTCGAGGCTTCGTCCAGCATTGCGGATCTCCGTTCAGCTTGCGCTTTCAACGAGAACCGGGGTGTTGAGCTAGGAGACGGGTGCGGAGCGACGCTGAGCGCCGGGAAGCACAAGTTCCGATCCCTTCGCCGGTATGACCCGGATCAGGTTCGAAGGGTCATCGCGGCGCCGCGGAGCATAACCCCCGCGAACTTGCGATATCTCAGCCCCTTCCGGGACCCCCCTTGGAACAGTGACACTGTGATGTATACGAAAGCCCAATGTCAACGCTGCACTGCAGCACACGCATAGGTCAAGTCACCCAATTGGGAATGCCTGCGGTATTGGAACGCGCCGCGAAGCCGACTAGACCAGCCCTCCCACATCGCAAGGAGCATGGGCATATGGGCATGGCTGAAGACGGCACGATCCGCCACGACTGGACCGTTGACGAGATCGCGGCCCTCATGGACCTGCCCTTGCTGGAGCTGGTGGGCCGGGCCAATGCCGTCCACCGCGCCAACCATGATCCCAACGAAGTGCAGCGGGCGAGCCTGCTCTCCATCAAGACCGGCGGCTGCCCGGAGGACTGCGCCTATTGCTCCCAGTCCGCACGCCATGCGGAAGTGGACCTGACGCGCGAGAAGTTCCTCGATCCCGCCTCCGTCATCGCCCTCGCCGAGCAGGCGCAGGCCAATGGGGCCGAGCGCTTCTGCATGGGCGCGGCGTGGCGGCGGGTGAAGGAAGGGCGCGAGTTCGACGCCGTGCTGGAGATGGTGCGCGGCGTGCGCGGGCTCGGCATGGAAGCCTGCGTGACGCTCGGCATGCTGGAGCCGCATCAGGCCCAGCGCCTCGCCGAGGCCGGGCTCACCGCCTACAACCACAATCTCGATACGGGACCGGATTTCTACGGCGAGATCGTCACCACCCGCACCTATGCGGACCGCATCGACACCCTCACCTGCGTGCGCGCGGCGGGCATCGAATTGTGCTCGGGCGGCATCATCGGCATGGGAGAGACCATGCGCGACCGCGCGGCCATGCTGCAGGTGCTGGCGGGGTTCGATCCGCATCCCGAGAGCGTGCCGGTGAATGCGCTGGTGGCGGTGGAGGGCACGCCGCTGGCCGACCGCCCGCCGGTGGACCCGCTGGAGATCGTGCGCATGGTCGCCACCGCCCGCCTCGTCATGCCCGCCTCGCGGGTGCGCCTTTCGGCCGGACGCGCCGCCCTGAGCCGCGAGGCGCAGATCCTGTGCTTCCTCGCGGGGGCGAATTCGGTGTTCTACGGGGACACGCTGCTCACCACCCCCAATGCCGGCCTCGGCGCCGATGCCGCGCTGTTCGAGGCCATCGGCGGCGCCTGAGGGGCGCGGAGGGTTGAACGCCGGGCGCGGAAAAGGCCCGCGGCCCTTGGGATGGCGTCATCCCCCGGCTTGTCCGGGGGATCCACGGCTCAGCGAGCGGGCTGCTCGCAGTACGCACACCGCAGCGGCGGCGGGGTGGGTCCCCCGGACAAGCCGGGGGACGACAGGCCGATCATTACGCGAGTCACGCCGCGAGGTGAGCGTGGTGCAGGCGCACCCGGTCGTGGTTGCGCGACTGGGCGCGGTCTTCCTTGTTCGGGCGCTGCTGGGCCTTGATCTGGCGCAGCACCTCGTCGAGCCGGGTGAGGGCATCGCTGGCGGCGTGCTCCTCGCGGCTCGATCCCGCCTCCCAGGCGGCCTCGTTGCGGAAGTCCTCGGCCTGCGCTTCCTGCGCCAGATAGGCGCGAACCTCGAGCAGCGCTGCCGTGAGGTTGGTTTGGGAGCTCATGTGTCTTGCCCTTGATCGTCACGAGTCTTGGTGCGTGCTCTTGCTGGTCTAATACGGCCGGGTCGTGGCGAAAAAGGGGGTCTCCAAGGGTCATACGCTGCGGAAATCCCTCACTTTTTCGCCATCTGCCCCCGCCGTGCCACACCTGTCCCAGCGTCAGCCTTGCCATAAGAAGCCGGCAACCATGTTCCCGCCGGCATGTGGATGGCGGCCGGCGGGTGCTGGCCGCATCCGGGCGGGCGGGCTAAAGTCGGACGGCGAAAGCCCTATGGCGCTTGATCTTGGCCGGACATACCTAATGGAAGCTTACCAGCAGCTCCTGCGCCGCATTCTCGATGAGGGCGTGCGCAAGGACGACCGGACCGGCACCGGCACCCTCTCGGTGTTCGGGCACCAGATGCGATTCGATCTGGCGCGCGGCTTCCCTCTCGTGACCACCAAGAAGCTGCACCTGAAATCCATCGTCCACGAGCTTCTGTGGTTCCTCGCCGGCGACACCAACATCCGCTACCTCAAGGAAAACGGCGTCTCCATCTGGGACGAGTGGGCCGACGCCAAGGGCGATCTCGGCCCGGTCTACGGCCACCAGTGGCGCTCCTGGCCGACGCCGGAGGGCGGCGTGATCGACCAGATCGCGCAGGTGGTCTCCGACATCCGCCGCAACCCTGATTCGCGCCGCCTCATCGTCACCGCCTGGAATCCGGCGGACGTGGCGAAGATGGCCCTGCCGCCCTGCCACTGCCTGTTCCAGTTCTATGTGCTGGAGGGCAAGCTCTCCTGCCAGCTCTACCAGCGCTCGGCGGACGTGTTCCTCGGCGTGCCGTTCAACATCGCCTCCTATGCGCTGCTCACCCACATGGTGGCGCAGGTGACGGGGCTGGGCGTCGGCGATTTCGTCCATACGCTGGGCGATGCGCACCTCTATGTGAACCACCTCGATCAGGCCCGCGAGCAGCTCTCCCGCACCCCGCGCGCCCTGCCCTCCCTGCGGCTGAACCCGGCGGTAACGGACCTCTTCGCCTTCCGCTACGAGGACATCGAGATCGTGAACTACGATCCCCACCCGGCCATCAAGGCCCCGGTGGCGGTCTAGCCGCCCGCAGCCATCCGGCCCGCCAAGCCATGATCGAGACGCTGTTCCTGCCCGGCGCGACGGGAGACGCCGGGTTCTGGAAGCCCGTCGCGGCCCGGGCCGCATGGGACGGCACGTTCTTCTCCTGGCCCGGACTGGGCAGCCAGCCGGCCAGCGCGGACGTGAACAGCATCGATGATCTCGTCGGGCGGGTCGCGGACCGGATGCGCCAGCCGGTGGCCATCGTCGCCCAGTCCATGGGCGGCTATATCGCGCTGAAGCTGGCGCTCGCCTTCCCCCACCTCGTCCGGACGCTGGTCCTGTGCGTGACCTCCGGCGGGGTTCCGGTGGCTGATCTCGGCGGAGAAGACTGGCGCCCGGACTATTTCGGCGCCTTCCCGCACGCGGCGCGGTGGATCGCCGATCCCGTCGAGGATCTCTCCGACCGGTTGCCTTCGGTCCGCGCGCCGGCGCTGCTGCTCTGGGGCGATGCCGATCCCATCAGCCCGGTGGCGGTCGGGGAAAGGCTGGCGCGCCTGCTGCCCAATTCGCGCCTGTGCATCCTGCCGGGGGCGGGACATGATCTGGCGCAGACCCACGCGGCGGCGGTAGCGGACGAGATCCGGCGTCATCTGATCGCGACTTCGTAAGCCTATTGACCCGGGGCGGAGCATCTTCGGGCTTGTCCGGGTGCGGACTTCGTCCTTAGCTCACGCGCGGGCTCGGGCGGCCCCATAAGCAAGATCATGCCCGCATTTGGACTCAACAGGGCTGTAGCAGCCCGATCGCGGCCGGGCCTTGCCCCGCGCAGCGGCACCTTGAGGGAGGAAGCCATGGCCGGAACGGGTGATCTTCTGGGACAGCTCATCGGCGCGGCGCTCGGCTCGGGCAGCGTGCGGGGCGGCGGCGCGCAGCAAAGCGGAGGCGGCCTGCCGGGCGGGCTCGGCGACATTCTCGGCCAGGTGCTCGGCGGCGGCGCGGGCGGCAGTGGCGCGGGCGGTGGCGCGCAGGGCGGCGGCGGCCTGCCGGGCGGGCTGGGCGACATCCTCGGACAGGTGCTCGGCGGCGGCGGTCAGCGGGGCGGATCGGGCGGAGCGCCGTCGGGACTACCCGGCGGCCTCGGCGACATCTTGGGGCAAGTGCTCGGCGGCGGACGCGGGGCGCCGCAGGGTGGTCCGTCCGGCGGCGCGGCGGGCGGTTCCTCCGGCGGACTGGAGGACATTCTCGGCCAGATTCTCGGCGGTGGCGCGGGCGGGCCGTCCGGCGGCTCCACGCAGGGGGGCGGCATGTCGGGCGGCGCGGGCGGAGGTCTCGGCGATCTCGCCTCGGAGGCCCTCGGCCGCGGCGGCTCGTCCACGGCCGGCGGCTATCCCCAGCCGGAGCCGGTCCCGCCTTCCGACTATCGCCAGCCGCAGCCCTCGCCCCAGCCCGGCCATCAACCCTCCGCCTCGGGCGGCAGCGACCTGATGCGATATGGCGGCCTCGCCATCATGGGGATGCTGGCCTGGAAGGCGTACCGCAAGTGGCAGGCGGGGGCCGGCGGACGCGCGGCCTTCACCTCCGGCACGCCGGAAGCCGCCTTCTCCCCCGCCGCCGCGCCGGGTGGGCCGGAAGCCTTCTCCGGCGTGCTGCTCTCGGCCATGGCCGCCGCCGCGCAGGCCGACGGGGAGATCGACGAGGAGGAGGTCTCGCGCATCGGCGGCGGGCTGGAGCGCATGGGCGCCGGCTCTCCCCAGCGGGATGCCCTCATCGCCATCCTCACCACGCCGGTGGACCCCAACGAGGTGGTCGCCGCCGCGACGACGCCGGAGGCGGCGCTGCAAATCTACGCGGCCTCGGCCCTCGCCATCCGCCCGGACAACGACGCCGAGCACGCCTATCTGGACTGGCTCGCCGGCGCGCTGGGCATCGAGCCCGGCCTCAAGGCGCAGATCGAGGGCGAGCTGAACGCCTGAGATACGCTCACGTCCAACTTCACGCCATCGTGCAGGCCGCGGCCGTAACGCTGCCGCAGGGAGCGGCGTAAGGGGAAGCAGGCGCCGGGCGGGCGCCTGCACAGCTTTGCCGAAAGGTCCCGATGCCCCTGTTTCACGAGCGGTCCGGCCGGTTCAGCTCCGAGAAGACCCTGTTCCTCGTTTCCAGCATCCTGCCGGCGGTGTGGCTCGTGGGCCTTGCCGCCAACGGCCAGCTCGGCGCGCGGCCGTGGACCGAGGCGATCCATTTCACCGGCCTGTGGGCCATCCGCTTCCTCGCGGTGACACTGGCGGTGACGCCGCTGCGGCGGCTGTTCAACATGCCGAAGCTCTATTTCGGCCGGCGCATCTTCGGCCTCGCCGCGCTCGGCTATGCGGCGCTCCACCTCACGCTCTACATCATCGATCAGGGCTTCGGCCGGGCGCTGAGCGAGATCGTGCTGCGCATCTACCTCACCATCGGCGCGGTGGCGGTGGCGCTGCTCGTGGCGCTGGGCGCCACCTCCACCGATGGCGCCATTCGGCGGCTCGGCGCAACGCGCTGGAACCGGCTGCACATGGCGGTCTATGCCATCGCCGTGCTGGGGACGGTGCATTTCTTCATGCAGTCGAAGCTTGATGTCACCGAGCCGGTGCTGATGGCCGGCATCTTCCTGCTGCTCTTCGCTTTCCGCGTCGCCGGGCGCGGCGGGAAGGCCGTGACGCCCCTCGCCATGGCGGGCTTGTCCGTGGTCGGGGCAGCGCTCACGGCGGGCGTGGAAATGCTCTGGTATGCGCTGGCGACGCGGGTGGATCCGTTTCTGGTGCTGGATGCCAATTTCACCCTCGACCTCGGCCCCCGCCCGGCCGTGTGGGTGCTCGTCATCGGCCTCTGCGTGGCGGCGCTGGCCGCCATCAACCCGCCCGCCCCCCGTGCCGTCGGCCGCCGCGCGGCGATGACCGGCAAGACGACGACCGGCAACGCGATGACCGGAAATACGGAAGGCGCCGGCGCCTGAAACGGCGAAAGGAAGGGGTGCCCTGAGCCCCCTTCCTCCCGCGTGGCGCCGGGCTGAACCCGTCTCGCGCCCCGGACGCATGCAACGAAGTGGAATGCGAGCCGGGGTCCAGCGCAACAGACCGCCGAAGGCGCTTCCTGCCCCGGCGCTCTCAGGCTTGGCCCCGCTGCGCGGGTGTTTCCCCTGGACCCCGGATCGGCGCTCCGGCTTCGCCGTCGCTGGTCCGGGGAACAGAGGAGACCGCCCTCACGCCGCGGCGCGTTCCGGCACCGGCAGGCCGAGCCATTCGGTGTAGAAGGCGTCGATGTCGGGCTGGAAGTCGTGGATCACCGGATACCAGGGGGTCGGCGCCTCCACGTCATGGAGCGTGCCGCACTCGGGGCAGAAATATTCCCGGATCACCTGCCACGAGGGCGTCGGGGCCATGAGACGGGGATAGATTTCCTCCATCTTCTGCGGCGTATCGCGGACATGCACGCGGGCATGCAGCTTCCAATTGTCCTTCCAGTCGCAGAAATCGTGGCCGCACTCGCAGCGCACGGTCCATTTCTTGGAGACCTTCTGCTGCACGATGTAGAGCTTCGGGCCGAGCGGCAGGATGATCTTCTCATCCCACGGAACGCGCTCCTGCAGGATCTCCACATAGGTCACGAACCGCTCGGGGTCCTTCGGGGTGGAGAGCATCTGGTGCAGCGTATCGGGATCGATCTTGCCTTCCACGAGATCGACGATCTTGGCGCGGGTATAGGACATGGTTTCCTCCTGAATATTTCTGGGTTTCCTCGCCTCTCCGCGCGGAGAGGGCTCTCTGGATTTCGTCATGCCCGGGCTTGTCCCGGGCATCCACGTCGTGCCGCCTGATCACCCTTGCGAAGCGTTGCACCCGGCCCGCCGACGTGGATGGCCGGGACAAGCCCGGCCATGACGGCCGTAAGAAAAAGCGGGCGGCGGCGCGGACCGCCGCCCAGTGGAGGGATCACTCCTCCACGAACTGCACGGTGCGCACGTCCGGCAGCTCGGAGATGTCCATGGAGTAGCGCGAGCCGTAGGTGGGGATGCCGATGTCTTCCTCGTTCAGCACCCAGCTCTCCGGCAGGTCCCAGAAGGCCCGGAACTCGCGCTCGAACTTCGGGCCCAGCTTGAAGGAGGCGGCGAACATCTGCTGCACCTGGGTGCCCGCATCCTTGGCGAGGATCTTCTCGCGCTCGCCCTTCATCCACTCGCGGGTGGGGACGGACTTGGCGATGCGCGCCTTGCGGATGTCCGCACGGGCGGCCTTGGTCGCCGCCTCGTCCACCACCACGAGGCCGCCGGCCCCCTTCTTCACCACCACGCCGTAGACATCGCCGGCGAGGCGCTCCAGCACGTAGCCGCCGTTGATGTCGTCGGCCACCGCCTGCGGCTCGCGGTCGAGCGGATCACCGAAGCCGGGGCCGCCGCGCATGTAGTTGAGGTAGAGGTCGTAGTCGGAGAACATCTCCTCGGTGGTGATGGCCTGCTTGTCGCGCTTGATCTGCGCCTTGGGCAGCATCGCGTCCCAGGTGGGGTTCTCCGGGTCGGTGTCGCCGCCGAGCGGGATGTCGGCGCCGGAGGCGATCAGCTCCTTCAGCCCGGTCTGGTGGGCAGCGAAGCGATAGCCGGAGGCGGCGGGATAGCCGCCCATCAGGCCCCAGTCGGACGAGATGTGGCCGTTGCCCATGAAGAACATGGTCCAGTCCTTGGCGTTCCAGACCATGCGCAGGCTCTCGAAGCCGCAGCCGCCGCGATACTTGCCGGAGCCGCCCGAGGACGCCTTGATCTGCCGGCCGAGATAGATCAGCGGCTCGGCCAGTTCCCAGATCTCCATGTCGCCCATGTCGCCTTCCGGGTTCCAGATGGCGGCGGCGTGGGAGAGGCCGTCCTGCACCGCGGTCGCCCCGGTGCCGTTGGCGGCGCACTCGAACGAGTTCACGGCGTGGATCTCGTCATACTGGTTGAAGCCGCCGCCCTGCAGCCAGTTGGAGGTGTTGGCGTTGCCCGCGTTCACCTCCTCGAGATAGCCGCGGCCGAAATAGGAGCGCGACAGGCCGCGCCACAGGGCCGTCCAGGCGGACACCAGGAAGTGCCAGGAATAGGAGAAGGCGACGCGGCGGTCGTCCGGGTTCATCCAGGTGCCCTTGGGCAGGCGGAACTCGGTGCCGTAGGCGGCGCCGTCGTTGATCATCTCGGAGGGGATGAGGGTCTGGGTCATCATCACCCAGATGCCCGAGGTGAAGCTCACCTGATGGGCATTGTAGGTGTGCCAGCCCCAGCGGCTCGACCCCTCGAAATCCAGCCGCCAGGAGCCGTCCTTGCGGATGGTCATCTCGCAGGGGGCGTGCATGATGGTGTCGAGCTTGGCGAAGTCGGAGGGCACCCGCACGTCCTCATGGGCGTAGGGCACGTCCACGAAGCCCACCTGCCGGTAGGTGCCGGGGATGGTCATGGCCTTGATGCGGGCCTGAAGGCCGAGGCGGCCGTGCTCCACCGCCTCGTAGGCGAACTTCCAGTAGGCCTCGATGCCCTCTTCCGCGACCACCTCTTCCACCAGCTTGCGGATCATGTGGCAACCGGCGATGCGGGTGCGCTCGTCCAGCATCCAGTAGCGGGTGGTGCGCACCATGCGCTGGCTCTCGTGCAGCCAGTCGCGGAACAGTTCGTCGTTGGCGCCCACCTTGCGGCAGGTGATCTGGTAGCCGTCGCCGAAGCGCTGCACCTGCCCGGTGGCCATGGAGCCCGGCCCCACCGCGCCGGTGTCGATGACGTGGGTGACGCCGCCCACCCAGCCGATCAGCTCGCCCTCCCAGAAGATGGGAACGATGGTGTGGATGTCGCAGGGGTGGACGTTACCGATGAGGCAGTCGTTGTTGCAGAAGATGTCCTTGTCCTGGACGCCGGGATTGGCCTCCCATTCGTTCTCGATCATGTATTTGATGGCCGCACCCATGGTTCCCACATGGATGATGATGCCGGTGGAGGTGAGAAGGCTGTCGCCCGCCGCATTATAGAGGGTGAAGCACAGCTCGCCCTCCTGCTCGACGATGGGAGAGGCCGCGATCTTCTTGGCGGTCTCGCGCGCATCCACCACGCCGGCGCGCAGGCGCGAGAACAGCTTGTTGTAGAGGATGGGCTCGCTCTCGCGCAGCTCCAGCTTCTTGAGGCCGGCATAGTGGCCGGTGGCCTTGGTGGCCGTCATCAGCCGGTCGCGATGCTCTTTGAGCGTCTCGCCGCCACGGACGATGCCGCGGGTGGCGCCCTGAAGGCTGGTCTGGTTGACGTTGACGTTCATGGGTTCGTTTCCTCTTGAGATTGTTTGGGTTTGCTCCCCTCTCCCGGTGCGGGAGAGGGGGCATGACGGAGTCCTGCCCTCACACCTCCTTCAGGTGGAAGAGGCGATGCCCGTCGAGCCAGGTCTCGAAACCGTCGGGCACCACGAACGTGGTGGCGTCGGACTCGATGATGGCGGGGCCCATGACGCGGTTGCCGGGGCGCAGGGATTCCATCTTGTAGAGCTGCGCATCCACCCACTTCTTCTTGCGATAGAACTTGCGGGTGCCGATCTTTGCTTCGTCCGGCGGGGTCTCGCCCTCTTCCGGCTCCTTGGGGATGCGGGGCTTCGGGATCGGCACCATGCCGCGCATGATGGCGCCGGTGACCGAGTAGCCCAGCTCCGGCGAGCGGGCGGAGGCCGCATAGACGCGGCCGTAAGTGGCGTTGAAGGCGTCGGTGAGCTGGTCCCAGTCGGCGGCAGTGCCGGCGGTGGCGATGGGGCTCTCGATCTCCAGGTCGTTCAGCTGCCCGCGATACTGCATGCGGTAGCCGGGCTGGAGCGTCACCTGATCGGCCGAATAGCCGTTCAGCTTGAACTCCTCCAGCACGTTGCGGGTCAGCTCCTCCCACGCCGCCTGAAGGGTTTCAGCCGCCTTCACCTTGTCCGCCTCGGGGGCGTCCGGCGGCATGTTGATGTCGAGGGACTTGTCGTAGCGATACTCGAAGTCCGCCGCCGCGCAGCCGAAGGCGGAGAAACCGGCCGCCCAGGCGGGCACGATCACGTCCTCGAAGCCGAGGCCTTCCGTATAGCCATAGGTGTGCACCGGCCCGGCGCCGCCGTAGGAGAAGCAGACGAAGCTCTGGGGCGAATAGCCCTTGCCCGAGATCATGGAGCGCAGGTAATCGCGCAGATCGGAGTCCAGCAGCTCGATGATGCCGGCCGCCGCATCTTCCACCGAGAGGCCGAGCTTGTCGGCGATCTGCACCTTGATGGCATCCACCGAGCGCTGCCGGTCGAGCTTCACCGCGCCGCCGAGGAAGTTGTCGGGGTTCAGATAGCCGAGCACCATGTGGCAGTCGGAGATGGTGACGGTCTCGATGCCGCTCTCCTTCCAGCACACGCCCACCCGGTAGCCGGCCGAATCCGGGCCGAGCTTGATGGCGCGGGTGTAGGGATCGAGCCGGATGAAGGAGCCGGCGCCGGCGCCCACCGAGTCCATCGCCACCAGCGGCAGCGAGAGCACGAGCCGGGCCATGTCCGGGTCGTTCTTGATGGTCATCTCGCCCTGGGTGATGAGCGCCACGTCGAACGAGGTGCCGCCGATGTCCGAGCAGGCGATGTTCTTGTAGCCCAGCACTTCGCCGAGATATTTCGCGCCGATCACGCCGCCGATGGGGCCGGAGACGATGGTGCGGGCCAGCTCCTTCGCCTTCCAGGAGATGGTGCCGCCATGGGTCGCCATCACGCGGAAGTCGAACTTGGTGCCGCGCTCCTTGAAGGCGTTGGAGATCTTGGAGAGCGTCTGGCGCGAGGGCTCGGCGGCGTAGCCTTCGAGGATGGTGGTGTTGGTGCGGTGGGTTTCCTTGCGCACCGGATAGTAATCGGCGGAAGCGAAGACCGGGATCTTCTTGCCGCTCTTCTCCACTTCCTCGATCACGATGTCGCGCACGCGGCGCTCGTTCACCGGGTTCTTGTAGGAGTGCATCAGGGAAATGACGATGCCTTCCACATCCTCCGCGATCAGCTCGCGCGCCGCCTCGCGGGCGCTCGCCTCGCGCAGGGGGATCACCTCACTGCCCATCATGTCGGTGCGCTCGATGACGCCGCGGGTGAGCTGGCGGGGCACGAGCGGCGGGTCGTAGCGATGGGTGTTGAGGTGGATGCGGTCCTCATAGGCATAGCCGAGATGGCTCTGCACCGCGCGGCCCATGCGGTGGAAATCCTCCATGCCGCGATTGACGATGAGGCCGCATTTGAGCCCCTTGCGCTGGACCACGCGATTGAGCATCGCGGTGCCGGAATAGACGCCGGTCTGAAGCTGGGCGAGCGCGTCGTGGAGCGACATGCCCCAGTTGGCGAGCCCGTCTTCAGAGGAGGCGATGAGGCCGAGGGCCTCGTTCTGCGGCGTGGACTGGGCCTTGCCGACGACGAAGTCGCCGTCCTGGTCCACGAAGAAGGTGTCCGTCATGGTGCCGCCGGCATCGATGCCGAGCACCTGGACGCTGCGCAGGTTTCCCACGGGAACGTTCACGCTGGTTTCCTCCCTGTCGTGCCGGCGTTGGCTTTTCGGTGCCGGCTCGCAGCATGAGGGGCAGGATGCGTGCCATCCGCGCTCGACTGTATAAATGCGAGGATTCTCCTGATCTTTGTGCAATGCGTCATGTAATCTGGAAGTCTTCGACTGTCCGATTTCCGGACACTTGTTGTCCGCCGCCGGATCGTTTCAGACGACGACTGCCGCGGGGCGGCCGGCCGGACTTGCGAGCGGCATGAAAGTGCGCGTATTCTCCCGCCAAAGCCGCCGCCGCCGGCCTCGATGCCGGCGGTCAGAACGCGGCATTTCAGGGAGTGAACCCGCCTGCGGGCACCTCGGCCACCGGCCAAGGCGGCCTGCCGGCCAATGGCTCAGGCGGCGCGACCACGGGAACGCCGCGCCGCCCGGCCCGGAGGGCAGAGCTGGTGCCACATCGCGAGATCGCGCGTGCCTGGGAACAGTTTCACCAGGACGGCGCCGCCTCCGCCGTCATCCGCCCGGCGGTGATGGCGTCGTGGCAGCGCTCCCGCCTTCATCTCATCGCCGCCGACCGCGCGGCCGCCCCCGTGGTCAGCGAGGCGGAGCTGTTCCGCCGCCGCCACCAGAACAACCGCCTCGTCACCGCCGCGCGCCTCGCCATGGAAGAGGCGCGCCACCTGCTCTCCGACGCCCACTCCATGCTCATCCTCTCCGACCCCGACGGCACCATCCTGGAGGCGGAGGGGGATGCGCGCGCCCTCGACACCGGGCAGGAGGTGAAGCTCCAGCAGGGCGGCCTGTGGTGCGAGGCCGAGATCGGCACCAACGCCATCGGCACCGCGCTTGCCTGCGGGCGGCCGGTGCAGATCCACGCCGCCGAGCATTTCTGCGCCCCGGTCCAGCGCTGGACCTGCGCGGCGGCCCCGGTGCGCCATCCCTTCGACCGGGAGATCATCGGCGCGGTGGACATTTCCGGCTCCACCGACACCTTCAACCCGCAGAACCTCGCCCATGCGGTGGCCCTCGCCCACCAGATCGAGGCGGTGCTGGGCCGGCGCATGGAGATGGAGCACGAGCAGGTGCTGCGCCATTTCCTCTCCAAGCGCTCGCTCTGGCTCACCGAGGAAATCCTCGCCTTCGGCCGCTCCGGCGCGCTCATCTATTCCACCGACCGCGCGCTGAAGGAGGCCGCGCGCCGCTCGGATCGCCTCATCGCTGACGGCCGCCTCACTGCCCTGAAGGACGTGACGCCCGACGCCTGGGCCGCCCGCATCGCCCAGCTCCTGCCCGGCGCCAGCGTCGAGATCGTGCGCGAGGACGGCGAGGAGATCGGCGGCGTGGTGGTGCTCCACGCCGCACGCCGCCCCAAGCCTTCACCGCGTGATCCGCAACGGGAGCTGGAGCCGCTGTCGTTCGACGCCATCATCGGCGAGAGCGCGATCATCGAGGAGGTGAAGGCCAAGGCCCGCCGCATGGCGGAGAGCGGCCTGCCCATCCTGCTGGAAGGAGAGACCGGGGTGGGCAAGGAGGTGTTCGCCCGCGCCATCCACGGCGTGCGCGCACCCGTTGGCCCTTTCGTGCCGCTCAATTGCGGCGGCCTGCCGCGCGATCTCATCGCCAGCGAGCTGTTCGGCTACGAGAAGGGCGCCTTCACCGGCGCCGACGCCGCCGGCAAGCAGGGCAAGGTGGAGGCGGCGGACGGCGGCCTCCTCTGCCTCGACGAGATCGGCGAGATGCCGCTGGAGCTGCAATCCTACCTGCTGCGCGTGCTGGAGGACGGCGTGGTCTACCGCGTCGGCGGCCACACCGGGCGGCGGGTGGATCTGCGCCTCGTCTCCATGACCAACCGCGACCTCACCGGCGAGGTTGCGGCCGGGCGGTTCCGCAAGGACCTGTTCTATCGCATCGCCGCCCTCCGCCTGCGCATCCCGCCGCTGCGCGAGCGGGGCGACGACGTGCTGCTGCTGCTCGATCACATCGGCCGCAGCGCCGCCGCCCGCGCCGGCCTTCCCGCCCCGCGCTTCACGGACGCCGCCCGCGCGGCGCTCGCGGCCTATGCCTGGCCGGGCAATGTGCGAGAGCTGCGCAATGTGGTGGAAATGCTCATCGCCATGGGCAGCGCCGATACGCCCATCGATGTCGCCGATCTGCCGCCGGAAATCGCCACCGCCGCTGCGGCCACGCCCCCCCGCGACGGACCTTCGCACCGTGGAGGAAGCCGCCATCCGCGCTGCCGTGGACGCCTGCGGCGGCAACCTCACCCGCGCCGCCCGCCGCCTCGGCATCGCCCGCTCGACGCTCTACATGCGCCTTGCCGCGCTGGAGCGCGACGCCTGACCACCTGACGCCGGGGGATCTGCGCAGGTAACGGAGGGCGTGCTAGCCTGCGCGCCGACGCAACACATCGACGCAACGCATCCCGGCAGGCTCCCATGTCCCAAACGCTGTTCGACATCCCCCTGAAACGCATCGACGGCACGCCGGCGACGCTCGGCGATTTCAGGGGCGAGGTGCTCCTGGTGGTCAACGTCGCCTCCAAATGCGGGCTCACCCCGCAATATGCGGCGCTGGAAAAGCTGTATGAGGCGCGCCACGGCGAGGGGCTCGAAATTCTCGGCTTCCCCGCCAACGATTTCGCCGGGCAGGAGCCCGGCACCGAAAGCGAGATCGCCAGCTTCTGCAGCCTGACCTATGGCGTCACCTTCCCCATGTTCGAAAAAATCTCGGTGACGGGCGCCAACCGTCACCCGCTCTATGACGCGCTGGTGGCGGCCGAGCCCGAGGCCGAGGGCGCGGAGGCCATGCGCGCGCTCCTGTCGAGCCGCGGCCGCTCCGCACCCGCCACGTCCGACGTGATCTGGAACTTCGAGAAGTTCGTGGTGGGCCGCGACGGCAGCGTCATCGCCCGCTTCGCGCCAAACGTGGCACCCGACGATAAGCGCGTCATTGAGGCGCTCGACGCCGCGCTGTCGGCCACCGCCTGAACGCCAGCCCGGCGCAACGAGCGGGGGAGCCAGGCGCCGCTACCCCCGCCGTCCCGCCACCAGCTCCGCCGCTACGAGATCCTCGATGGCCGCGCCCACGGACTTGAACAGCGTGATGGCCTTGGGGTCCGTGCGCCCCTCCTTCGTGCCGCCGCACAGCTCGTAGAGGTCGGCCTTCACCTGATCGGTGGACCACACCCCCGCCGCCGCCGGCAGCAGCAGGTCGCCGGCCTCGCCGAGGGCGCCGGCATAGGTGTCCACATAGACGTCGCTGGCGCGGATGAGGGCGTCGTCGCTCTCGCGCATGGTGGGGGTGAAGGCGCCCACGAGGTCCACATGGGTGCCGGGCTTCACGTCCTGCCCCAGCACCAGCGGATCGTCGGAGGTGGTGGCGCTGGTGACGATATCGGCGGCGGCGACGGCGGCGGACAGGTCGCTCACCGGCTCCGCCGGCAGGCCCAGCGCCGCGAGATCGGCCGCCATGGCGGCGGCGCGGGCGGGCGCGCGGCCCCACACCAGAACGCGGCGGATGGGCCGCACGGCGCAATGGCCCTGCGCCAGCTGGAAGGCGAGATTGCCGGTGCCCACCACGGTGAGCGTCTCGCTGTCCATGCGCGAGAGGAAGGTGGAGGCCAGCGCCGAGGTCGCCGCCGTGCGCCGGTTGGTGAGCGCATCGGCCTCGATGATGGCGGTGGGGATGCCGGTGGAGCCATCGAACAGGGCATAGACGCCGTGCACCGCGCCCAGCCCGCGCGCGCCGTTGGTGGGGAACACGTTCACGAGCTTCACGCCGAACACCGCCCCCGGCCGCCACGCCGGCATGGTGAGCAGCCGGCCGGGCGTCTCGTCATTGCCCACATGGTGGACGCCGCGCACCGGCGATTCCACCTCGGCCGCCGCGAAGGCCGCCCGCAGCGCCGGCACCAGACGCTCATAGGTCAGCGCCGCCTCGACCTCGCTTGCATCGTAGAACGCGACCATCCCGCATCTCCTTCCGGAAACCTCTTCTACAGCATGGGCTGCCAAGCGCCGCAACGGCGCCAAACCAAAGGGCACTGCCGCAACGGCGCAAGACCAAAGGGCACTGCCGCAACGGCGCCAAATCAAAGGCCTCCGCCGCACCGGCGCGGAACCAAAGGGCCGCGCGGCCACTTGGTTCTGCAAAGGAGACTTGACCATGCACCACGATGGCGCGAACCGCGGACCCGTCCGCCATTTTTTCCACGAAGCCGGCAGCTTCTTCCACGCGCCGCCCGGCTCCGAGCCCATCCTCGAATGGCGCGCG
The DNA here is from genome assembly GCF_023571765.1 of Xanthobacter aminoxidans. Lineage (GTDB taxonomy): Bacteria > Pseudomonadota > Alphaproteobacteria > Rhizobiales > Xanthobacteraceae > Xanthobacter > Xanthobacter aminoxidans. The sequence goes on from NZ_JAMJXC010000007.1 coordinate 43,115, forward strand.
CAGGCGCCGGGCACCGAGGTGCTGGTCTGCGACGGCATGCCCGTCGCCCGCCTCGACTGCCACGACCGCCGCTGGACGTGGCGCGTGCTGGACGACGCCTCCGCCCCCATCCGCGCGGGGTCCGAGGCCGAGGCGCGGCTGCTGGCGCGCTTCTACGCGCGGCGGCTGCATGGGTGATGTCGGGGATGGCCCGCAGCGCCCCCTCTCCCCTTGCGGGAGAGGGTTGGGGTGAGGGGTATGGCGCCACGAGAGCGGCGGACGGGACAAAGGGACAGGCTGTCCCCCTCACCCCCGGCCCCTCTCCCGCAAGGGGAGAGGGGAGACCCGAGCACCGAGCGCATTTTCCCTTGCCCGCGCCCCCGCGCGGGTGTGCTCTGAGCGGCGTTGAGAGAAAGCCTGCAACGAGGGGCGAGATGGCGCCACGGGCGAGCTGGAAAGGGTTTCTCACAGTCGGCGCGCTAAGCTGCGCCGTCGGCCTCTATGCGGCCGCCTCCACCTCCGAGCGCATCAGCCTGCACATGGTGAGCCGCAAGAGCGGCCATCGCCTACGCCGGCAATATGTTGACGAGGAGACCGGCCAGCCGGTCGAGACCGACGATCAGGTGCGTGGCTACGAGGTCTCCAAGGGCGAATACGTGACCATCGCGCCGGAAGAGGCGGCGGCCGTGCTGCCGGACAACGACAAGACCATCTCCATCGATGCCTTCCTGCCGTGCGACGGCATCGACACGGTGTATCTGGACCGCCCCTATTTCCTCGCCCCCGTGGATGAGGCCGCCGCCGAGGTGTTCGACCTTTTGAGGCGCGGAATGGCGGCGCAGAAGGTGGCGGCGCTGGGCGAGGCGCTGCTGTTCCGCCGCGTGCGCAAGCTGCTCATCCGCCCCGCCGGGGAAGGCGGCGCGCTCCTCGCCTCCACCCTGTCCTTCGACTACGAGGTGCGCCCGGCGGAAGAAGCCTTCGCCGATGTGCCTGACGTGAAGATCACCGCCGAGATGCGGGAGCTGGCCACCCACATCATCAAGACCAAGGCGGGCAAATTCGATCCCGACGCCTATCAGGACCGCTACGAAACCGCTCTCGCCGAGCTGGTGCGCGCCAAGATGGAGGGCAAGCCCTTGCCCAAGGCGGCGCCGCGCAAGGAAGAGAAGGTGGTGGACCTGCTCGCCGCCCTGCGCGCGAGCGCGAAAGCGACGGGTGGGAGCGGCAAGACGGCGCCGGCCAAGGGCAAGTCTGCGAAGGCGTCCATCGAAAAGCGAGCGCCGGCCCGCAAATCCACCCGCAAGGCGGGCTGAGCCATGGCCGACCTCGACCGCTACCGCGCCAAGCGCGACTTCGCCGCCACCCCCGAGCCCTCCGGCACCGGTCGCCGGAAAGCGAAGGGCGAGGCCGCGCGGCCGGAAGGCTCGTTCGTCATCCAGAAACATGCGGCGCGGCGGCTGCACTATGATTTCCGGCTGGAGATGGACGGCGCGCTGAAGAGCTGGGCCGTCACCCGCGGCCCCAGCCTCGTGCCCGGCGAGAAGCGCCTCGCCGTGCATGTGGAGGACCACCCTCTCGACTATGGCGGCTTCGAGGGCACCATCCCCAAGGGCCAGTATGGCGGCGGCAACGTCATCATCTGGGATCGCGGCACCTGGACCCCCATCGGCGACCCGCTCAAGGCCTATGCCAAGGGCCACATGGAATTCACCCTCGACGGCGAAAAGCTCCACGGCCGCTGGCATCTGGTGCGCATGGCGCCCCGCAAGGGGGAGAAGAAGGAGAACTGGCTGCTGATCAAGGCCGAGGACGAATACGCCCGGCCGGACGGCGCGCCGGACATATTGGAGGAAGAGCCGCTGTCGGTCGTCTCCGGCCGCGACGTGGACGCGCTTTCGGCCGATGACCCGCCGCAAAAGAAGCGGGCCGCGAAGTCCGGGATGAGTGCGAAGAAAGCCGCGCGAAAACCCACCGCGGCGAAGTCCCCCGCGCAGCCCGCCGACGATCCCCCGCCCGATGGTGCGAAGGGCACCAGCGGCACCCCCCTCCCCCTGCCCAAGGGGGCGAAGGCCGCCCCCCTCCCCACCTTCGTGCCCCCCGCCCTCGCCACTCTGGCGACGAAGGCGCCGGCCGGCACGCGCTACCTCCACGAGATCAAGTTCGACGGCTACCGCATCCAGGCGCGGGTCGAAAACGGGAAGGTGCGCCTGCTGACGCGCACCGGACTCGACTGGACTGACAGATTCGGCACCGGCATCCCTGCCGAACTCCACCGATTCCCCATCCGAACCGCGCTTTTCGACGGTGAAATCGTCGTGGAATCCGGTAATGGCGCGAGCGATTTCTCCGCCCTTCAGGCCGATCTTTCGGAGGGGCGGAGCGACCGCTTCGTCTATTACGTCTTCGATCTTCTCCACCTCGACGGCCACGATCTGACGCCCCTTCCCCTTAGGGATCGCAAGGACTTACTGGAAAAACTGGTGGGCGAAACCGGGGACAAGGTGCGCTACAGCGCCCATTTCGAGGACGACGGCGCCCTCGTCCTCTCCCACGCCTGCCGCCTGAGCCTGGAAGGGGTGGTCTCCAAGCTCAAGAACGCCCCCTACCACAGCGGCCGGACGCGCGACTGGATCAAGTCCAAGTGTCTGGAACGACAGGAGTTTGTGGTGGGTGGCTTCGTCCCCTCCACCACCTCGCGCACCGCCATCGGCTCGCTGGTGCTGGGGGTGTTCGAGGACGGCAAGCTGCGCTACGTGGGGCGGGTCGGAACCGGCTTCACACAGCGGGTCGCAGCCGATCTCCACAAGCTCTTAGCCTCTGAAAAGACTGAAATTTCCCCCTTTTCCGGCAAGCTCACCGCCGACGAGGCGCGGGGCGTCACCTTTGTTCAGCCGCTCCATGTGGCGGAGGTGGAGTTCGGCGCCTGGACCGGCGACGGCCACCTGCGCCACGCCGCCTTCCGCGGCTTGCGGGAGGACAAGCCGGCCACCGAGATCGTACGGGAAAGTCAGTCTGAAACAAAGGCTTCCGATCCACCTCCGCCGAAACGCCGGGTGCGCCTTACCCATCCGGACCGGGTCTATTGGCCCGATGTCGGCCTCACCAAGGAGGGACTGGCGGACTATTATGCGCAGGTCTGGCGCCATATGGCCCCCTTCGTCACCGGCCGCCCTCTCGCGCTGGTGCGCTGCCCGGAAGCCATTGACGGTCAACGCTTTTTCCAGAAGCACCCGTGGAAGGGACTGGACAAGAACATCCTTCAGGTCGCCGATCCCAAGGCGAAGGACGAAGCCCCCTACCTCGCCATCCGCGACCTCGACGGCCTGACCGCCCTGGTCCAGGGTGCGGCCCTGGAGATCCACCCCTTCGGCGCCACACTGGCGGACTGGGAGCGGCCCGACCTCCTCACCATGGATCTTGATCCGGGGGATGACGTGCCGTGGCGGGACGTGATTTCCGCCGCCGAGGAGGTGAGGCAAAGACTTGAGACAAAAGGGCTTTCCGCCTTCGTGAAAACCTCCGGCGGCAAGGGCCTGCACGTCTGCGCACCGCTCTCGCCCAAGGCGGAGTGGCCCCGGCTGAAGGCCTTCACGAAGCAGATGGCGGAGGAGATGGCGGCGGACAGCCCGGAGCGTTTCGTCGCCACCATCAGCAAGGCGAAGCGCAAGGGCCGGATTCTTATCGATTATTTGCGCAACCAGCGCGGTGCGACCGCGGTGGCGCCTTATTCCACACGGGCTCGGCCGGGGGCGCCGGTGTCCATGCCGCTGGCGTGGGACGAGCTGGGCGAGGCCATCGGCCCGCAGCATTTCAACGTGGGCAATGCCTTGGCACGGTTGATCAATCTCGTCCGCGACCCGTGGGGAGACTTCCGCGCCGCAGCGGTGCCGCTGCCGGGCGCGTGAGGCGGGCGCGCCCTATTTGCGCTTGCCCTTCTGCGCCGAAAGGCTCCGGCGCAGCGCATCCATGATGCTGACCACATCGCCCCCCGTTGGCTCCTCCGCGGCGGGCTTGGTCGCCTTCTTCGCCGGGCGCTTCTTGCGCTTGGAAGCGATGAGATCGATGAGCCCTTCCTGCACGGGATCGTGCACCATCTCGGGCTCAAACGCTTGCGCACGCTCAGAAATCAGCTTCTTGACCAAACCCAGCGCCGCCTTGTCCGGCGCCTCCGCGGCCTCCGGTGCACCATCGAAATGGCGCACCTCGTCGCCGTAGCGCAGGGTCCACAGAATAAGCCCGCGCCCCCGCGGCTCCAGCATCACGCCCCGCTCGCGGCGATACATGACAAGGCGCGAGAGCGCGGCCGTCTTCGTCTCTTCCATGGCGGATCGGATCACCGCGAAGGCTTCCGTGCCCACTTCGTCGTCGGGCACGAGATAGTGCGGCTTGTCCAGATAGACCCAGCCGATGCTGTCTCGCGGCACGAAGCTCTCGATGTCGATGGTGCGGGTGGACTCCAGCGCGACATCGTCGAGTTCTTCATCCTCGACAAGGACATAGCTGTCGTCGCCGGTCTGGTAGCCGCGCGCTTCGTCGTCTTCAGAAACCGGCTCGCCGGAGACCTCGTCCACATAGCGGGAGACGATGCGGTTGCCCGTCTCCCGGTTCAGGGTGTGGAAGCGCACCTTCTCACGCTCGGAGGTGGCCGGAGTCATGGCCACCCGGCAGGTGACGAGGGAGAGCTTCAGATAGCCCTTCCAGAAGGCCCGCGGCGCCATGGCCGGCTCATCGCTCAATCATGGGAGACATGAGCGTGCTTGCCCTTCTGCTTAGTCGCGGCGAGGTCATGAAGCTCCTTCTCGCTCATGGAGTCCACCATCTCGCGGGAGGCGCCCTTGAGCGAGGATTTCTTGCGCTCGCCCCGCTTGGCGGAGAGGGCGGCGCCAGCCGCCATCTGCTGGGCCTTTGATTTTGCAGGCATAAAAAGCCTCCGTCAGTAAGAACGCCGGCCTTTCAGGATTTCCAGCTCCGCGCGCTCCCAGTATTCCCGGTCGCGGCCCTGGGGGCAGCCGTCCTCCCGCCAAAGCGCATGGGCGCGCCAGCGGATGCGGTCGCGTTCGGTGTCGGAGAGGCCCTGCAGCGCGTTGGCCGCATGAGCGGGATCGGTGCCGATGGATTCGGGGTTGGTGGCGTGGGGCATTTTGGTTCCTCCGCGCAAGTTGAAGGGCGCGCCTCGACGCGCGCCTCGCCCCCTCGGCTGAAACCTCCGGCCGCGCCCAATGGTTCCCGCCGGCCGAGAGGACGGCTAGAACAGGGCAAATCAGAACGAGGAGACGACCGTGGCGCGCTTTCCCGGCACCGGCGAGATCGAAGCGGATGCAGATGCCCTGCTAGCGCGCCTCGGCATCCCGGACGACCGCCTCAAGGGCGGGCGCGCGGCGGTGACGCCGCTGACCGGGGAAGTCATCGCCCGCATCACGGAGATGGACGCCCCAGCTGTTCAGGACGCCATCGGCCGCGCCCATGAAGCCTTCCTCCAATGGCGCATGGTGCCGGCACCGCGTCGGGGTGAACTCGTGCGCCTGTTCGGCGAGGAGCTGCGCGCCGCCAAGGCCGACCTTGCGGCGCTGGTGACGCTGGAGGCCGGCAAGATCACCTCCGAGGGCCTCGGCGAGGTGCAGGAGATGATCGACATCTGCGATTTCGCCGTCGGCCTCTCCCGCCAGCTCCACGGCCTCACCATCGCCACCGAGCGGCCGGATCACCGGATGATGGAGACGTGGCACCCCATGGGGGTGGTCGGCGTCATCTCCGCCTTCAACTTTCCGGTCGCGGTGTGGGCGTGGAATGCCGCGCTGGCCCTCGTGTGCGGCAATTCCGTCGTGTGGAAGCCGTCTGAGAAGACGCCGCTCACCGCCCTCGCTGTGGACGCCATCTTCGCCCGTGCCGCCGCCCGCTTCGGCGGCGTGCCGGAAGGACTTTCGACGCTGGTGCTGGGCGGCCGCGCCGCCGGCGAGGCGCTGGTGGACGACGGGCGGGTGCCGGTCATCTCCGCCACCGGCTCCACCGCCATGGGCCGCCATGTTGGACCACGGGTAGCGCAGCGCTTCGGGCGGTCGATCCTGGAGCTGGGTGGCAACAATGCCGCCATCGTCTGCCCCTCGGCCGACCTTGATCTGACCCTGCGCGCCGTCGCGTTCGCAGCCATGGGTACGGCCGGCCAGCGCTGCACCACCCTGCGTCGGCTGATGGTGCACGAGAGCGTCTATGACGCGCTCCTGCCCCGCCTGAAGTCGGCCTACGCCTCCGTGAGCGTCGGCGATCCGCGCGAGGAGGGCACGCTGGTGGGTCCGCTCATCGATGCCGGCGCGTTCGAGGCCATGCAGGTGGCGCTGGAGGCGGCGCGCGCCGCCGGCGGCACCGTGATTGGCGGCGAGCGGCTTGGGGCCGAGTTCGCCCTCGATGCCTATTATGTCCGTCCGGCGCTGGTGGAGATGCCCGCCCAGACGGACAGTGTGGCGGCAGAGACCTTCGCGCCCATCCTCTACGTGCTGCGCTATTCGGACCTCGCCGACGCAATCCGCCTCAACAACGAGGTGCCGCAGGGCCTTGCCTCCGCCATCTTCACCACCGACCTGCGCGAGGCGGAGCGGTTCCTCTCGGCGGCAGGCTCGGATTGCGGCATCGCCAATGTGAACATCGGCCCCTCCGGTGCCGAGATCGGTGGCGCGTTCGGCGGCGAGAAGGAGACCGGCGGCGGGCGCGAGGCGGGCTCCGACAGCTGGAAGGGCTACATGCGCCGCGCCACCAACACCATCAATTACGGCAACCGCCTGCCGCTGGCCCAAGGCGTGACCTTCGACGTGGGATGACCGGAGCGATTGGGGCTCGACACGACGGCAGGACTGCGCTTCAAACGATTTAACGGAGATACCTCATGAGCCTTCCGAGCCCCCTTCCCTTCGTCGCCAAGGCCCCGGTGGTGCCGGTCGTGGTCATCGAACGCCTGGAAGACGCCGTTCCCCTCGCCCGCGCGCTGGTGGAAGGCGGCCTGCCGCTGATCGAAGTGACGCTGCGCACGCCGGTGGCGATGGAAGCCCTGCGTCTGATCGCGGCCGAGGTGGAAGGCGCCATCGCCGGCGCCGGAACCGTCACCAATCGCGCGCAGATCGAGGCGACAATCAAGGCCGGCGCCACCTTCCTCGTCAGCCCCGGCACGACGCCGGAACTTGCCGCCGCCTTCACCGAGGCGCCAATCCCGGTCATGGCCGGCTGCGCCACGGCCTCCGAGGCCATGCGGCTGGCGGAATTGGGCTTCGAGGTGCTGAAGTTTTTCCCGGCGGAGGCCTCGGGCGGCGCGGCCTTCCTCAAGTCCATCGCCGGCCCCCTGCCCCACCTGCGCTTCTGCCCGACCGGTGGTATCGGCCCGGCCAATGCGGGCGACTATCTGGCCCTGCCCAACGTGGTGGCGGTGGGCGGCTCCTGGGTGGTGCCGACCGACGCCATCCGCGCCGGCAACTTCGACAGGGTGCGGGAACTCGCGACGGCAGCTTCCCAGCTCAAGCGGGCGGCCAAGTTCGGCTGAGGGGCACGCACCTGTCTAAAAGCAAAAGCCCGGCACTTGGCCGGGCTTTTTCGTCTGCTGGTGCTCAGTTCGCCTTGCCTCAGACGATGTTCTTGCCTTCGCCCTCGGCAAGGAAGTGCTCCAGCCAGTGGATGTCGTACTGGCCCTCGGCGACGTCGCGGGTGCGCACCAGCGTGCGGAACAGCGGCAGCGTCGTGTCGATGCCGTCCACCACGAACTCGTCCAGCGCACGGCGCAGGCGGCGCAGGCACTCGTCCCGCGTCTTGCCGTGAACGATGAGCTTGCCCACGAGGCTGTCGTAGGTGGGGGGAATGACGTAGCCCTGATAGGCGTTGGAATCGACGCGGATGCCGAGGCCGCCGGGCACGTGATAGTGCGTGATCTTGCCGGGCGACGGGCGGAAGGTGGTCGGGTGCTCCGCATTCACGCGGCACTCGATGGCATGGCCCTCGATCACCACATCCTTCTGCGTCAGGGTCAGCGGCTCGCCCGCGGCGACGCGGATCTGCTCGTTGATGAGATCGATGCCCGTGACCATCTCCGTCACCGGATGCTCCACCTGGATGCGGGTGTTCATCTCGATGAAGTAGAAGTTCCCGTTCTCGTACAGGAACTCGATGGTGCCGACGCCGATATAGCCGAGCTTGCGCATGGCCGCGGCGCAGGTCTCGCCGATCTCGGCCCGCTGGGCGGCGGTGATGACCGGGGACGGCGCTTCTTCCCACACCTTCTGATGGCGGCGCTGGAGCGAGCAGTCGCGCTCGCCGAGATGGATGGCGTGGCCCTTGCCGTCGCCCAGCACCTGCACCTCGATGTGGCGCGGGGTGGAGAGATACTTCTCAAGATAAACGGCATCGTCGCCAAAGGCCGCCTTAGCCTCCGTGCGGGCCGTGGAGAGGGCCTGCGACAGGTCGTCGGCGGTCATCGCCACCTTCATGCCGCGCCCGCCGCCGCCGGCAGCCGCCTTCACCAGAACCGGGAAGCCGATCTCGGCCGCGACGCGGTGGGCTTCCTCGTCCGAATGGATGCCGCCATCGGAGCCGGGCACCACGGGGATGCCGAGGGCCTGGGCCGTCTTCTTGGCCTCGATCTTGTCGCCCATGATGCGGATGTGCTCCGCCTTGGGGCCGATGAAGTGGATGTTGTGATCGGCAAGGATCTCGGCGAAGCGGGCGTTCTCGGCGAGGAAGCCGTAACCCGGATGCACCGCATCCGCCCCGGTGATCTCGCAGGCGGCGAGCAGCGAGGGGATGTTGAGATAGCTCTCGCGGGCCGGCGGCGGGCCGATGCACACGCTCTCATCCGCGAGGCGCACATGCATGGCGTCGGCGTCGGCGGTGGAGTGCACCGCCACCGTCGCAATGCCCAGCTCCTTGCAGGCGCGCAGGATGCGCAGCGCGATCTCGCCGCGGTTGGCGATGAGGATTTTTCTGAACATCAGCGGTGCGTACCTTTTGGGTGCCTGCCTCGTGGGTGCCTGCCGGTGTGTGCGTGCCTCGCGGGCGCGCTCATTCGATGATGAGCAGGGGCTCGCCGTATTCCACCGGCTGCGCGTTGCCCACGAGGATGCGCGTGACGGTACCGGACCGCGGCGCGGGAATGGCGTTCATGGTCTTCATCGCCTCGACGATGAGCACGGTCTGCCCCTCGCGCACGCTGGTGCCCACCTCGATGAAGGGGGGCGCACCGGGCTCGGCGGCGAGATAGGCGGTGCCCACCATGGGGGAGGCAACGACGCCGGGATGCTTGGAGAGGTCCGCCGGAGCCTCGGCCGCGACAGCCGGGGCAACCGCCGCGACGGGCGCGCCAGCCGGATAGGGAGCGGCGTAGGGTGCACCCTGGGCGATGGTAACCGAGGCGGGCGCGCGCACCACGCGGATGCGCAGGCCCTCGTGCTCCACCTCGATCTCGGTCAGGTCGCTGCCCGAGAGGAGATCGGCGATCTCCTTGACGATGGCGGTGTCGATGGGAGGGTTGGAGGGCTTCATGATGTTCCTGGCTCTGGCTGGCCGTCGGGCCGCGCGAGGGCGTTGGGGGATCTAAGGGGTCTGCGGCAGGCCGGCGATGGCGCGCAGGCCCAGCACATAGCTCTGGGGTCCGAAGCCGCAGATCACTCCGCGGACGACGGGCGACAGGTAGGAATGGTGGCGGAAGTCTTCCCGCGCGAACACGTTGGACAGATGGACCTCAATGGTCGGCACCGCCACCGCGGACACCGCGTCGCGCAGCGCGACGGAGGTGTGGGTGTAGGCAGCGGCATTGAGGACAATCCCCCGCGCTCCACGGGCCGCCTGGATGAAATCCACCAGCGCGCCTTCCGAATTGGTCTGGCGGAAGACGATGTCGAAGCCCAGCGCCTCGCCCTCGGCCCGGCACAGCGCCTCGACATCGGCAAGCGTCGCCGCGCCATAGATGCCGGGCTCGCGGGTTCCGAGCAGGTTGAGGTTGGGCCCGTTCAGGACGTGGACAGTGTCTGTCATCCGTGCGTGATCTGCCACCGGCCTCCTGTCGGCCGGGTCGCAGCCTTATAGGGGTGCGCGCGCCCGATGGAAAGAGCGCCCGCGGGACGGTCTGCCATGTGAAGGCTAGACCGAGTCCGCGGGCATCGGGCGGGTTGCCCCTCTTATTTCGCCGCCGGCTGCTTGCTGCGGGCGTTGGCGATGGCGGCCTTCAGCTTGTCGAAGCCGACGGCACCGATCACCACCTGATCGCCGACCACGTAGGACGGCGTGCCGTTCAGCGACAGCGCCTCGGCGATCTTCATGCTCTCGTCGAGGGTCGCGTTCAGCTCGGGCGAGGTGGACTGCTTCTGGATCAGCGCGGGGTCGATGCCGACCTCCTTGGCCGCCGCCAGCGCCTTGGCGCGATCGGCCTGGCCACGGCCGCCGAGCAGGGCCTGATGGAAGGCCATGTACTTCTCGGGGGCAACCATACGCACGGCCACGGCCACCTGCGCCGCCTCGACCGAGCCCTGGCCGAGGACCGGGAATTCCTTCAGCACCACGCGCAGCTTCGGATCCTGCTTGATGAGGTCCTGAAGGTCCGACAGCGCCTTTTTGCAATAGCCGCAATTGTAGTCGAAGAACTCAACCAGCGTGACGTCGCCCTGCGGGTTGCCGGCGACGATGCCGCGCGGGCTGGACAGGAGGAGCGGCTTCAGTTCCGCGACCGCCTTGCTGCGCTGGGTCGCATCGGCCACCATCTGACGGCTTTCCAGCACGGAGATGGCCTCCTGGAGGACTTCCGGATTCTGGATCAGATACTCGCGGATGATGCCGCCGAGTTCCTTCTTCTCCTCGTCCGTGAAGGCCGCGGCCGGGCTGGCGGCGAGGAAGAAGGCCGGCACGGCAGCCAACGCCAGCGCAGAGAGGCGGGCGGCGAGGTGCCGGAAACCGGTGCGGGCCAGGCCCGTGGGGGAGAACATGCGGGGCTCCTTGGGTGAAAAGCTGTCTTTGGGCATCAGCGCTGGTTTGCGGCAGATGCGGGCGGTTTGAAATTCACGAGATCGTCGGCCTTGAGCCAGCCGGGCGACCCCTGCGGAAACTTCGTCCGGGCGCGGGCCGCGAGTTCCCGGCCGAGCTTGAAGTCACCGGACGCGAAATAGGACTGCGCCGAGGCCAGGTCTGCATTGGCAATGTCGCCGGTGCGACCGTAGGCGAGCGCGAGGGACCGCCAGGCCGAAGGCGAATTGGGATCGCGCTGCGTCGCCTGTATCAGCTCCCGGATCGCCTCCTGGGTGTTCGCCTGATTGCCCGACTGCACGAGCGCCTGCCCCAGCATCGCCCGGATGAGCGGCGCGCCGTTGGTCATCTGAACGGCCTTGCGCAGCGGACCGACCGCATCGCCCGCCCGCCCCGCCTCCAGCAGCGCCTGACCTTTCAGCTCCTGAAAGTAGGGGTTCGAGGGCTCCTTGGCGATCAGCGCATCGATCTGACGGATGGACGAATCGACGTTGCCAAAACGGTAGGCCGAGATGGCGCGCGCATACTGCGCTGCCATGGAGGTATCTGACGGCGGGTAGCGCCGCGCCACGGCCTCCGGCCGCTCCATGAAGCCGATGAGCTTCGCCCGCATCATGTCGTGGCGCGCCTGCAGGGCCGGCGGGTCCTTGACGTTGTAGTAGGGGCTGGACTTGGCGAGCTGTTCCAGCGCGCCAATACGCTCGCGCGCCATCGGGTGGCTCAGGACGTAGGGATCGATCCGCTGGCTGATGAAGAGCTGGTCGTTCTGGAAGCGCTCGAACGTCTCCAGCATGCCCTTGGACGACTGACCGGTGGCGTTGAGATACTTCACCGCCGACCGATCGGCAGCCGCCTCCTCGCCGCGCTGGTAGGAGAGCAGCGAGCGGCGGATCATCTCCTGCGGTGCTGATATCGCGGCTGCGCCCACATTGCCCACGTCCCGGCCGTTCATGCCGCTCGCTGCGCCGGCCGCGACACCGCCCGCCGCCAGAAGCATGGCGACGATGGCCATGGTCTGGGCGCCGGCCAGTTGCTCGCGCATGCGGGCGAGGTGGCCGCCGGCGATATGGCCGGTCTCGTGGGCGAGCACGCCGATGATCTGGTTGGGCGTCACCGAATCGACGAGGGCGCCCGTGTTCACGAAAATGCGCCGGCCGTCCGCCACGAAGGCATTGAAGGCGCGGCTGGAGATGAGCACCACCTCCACATTCTGCTGCGCGAGGCCTGCGGCCTTCAGGATCGGACGGGTGTAGTCCTTCAGCAGGGCCTCGATCTCGGTGTCCTGGATGGTCTGCGGCGCCGAGCGGGGCGCCTGCTCCTGTGCCTGGGCAGCGCCCATCCATGTCGCCTGGAACGGTAGAGCGGTCGCGGCGGCGAGGCAAAGCATGCGTCCGGCGGCACGAAGCCCGTGCCGGGCACGCTTTCCAGTTCCGATCCGCATATCCGCTCGGGTTCGATCCATTCCGTCAACCACCACGCAAGCCGCCATTCACGCAGGGACCACAGCAATATCCGCCTTGGCTCGCTCCGGGGCACAGGCTACGAGACTGCCGGACACTGGCTTTGGCAGATGCCAAGGTCAATCCGCTGGCCTTCACGTTGGGGCGAACCCGCCTCAGGGACAGGCAGAATAAGGCGGCAGCACGGCAACGCGGGCATCTGCGCGGCGCACGCCGCCCGAGCGCAACGGAAATTCGACTATGCCGAACGGTCTCCCTCTTCTCTCCCGGCGCAGCGCCGTCGAGCCCTTCATCGTCATGGACGTGATGGAGCACGCCGCCCGGATCGAGGCGCAGGGCGGGCATGTCATCCATCTGGAGGTGGGCCAGCCGGCGGCCCCCGCCCCGCTCGTGGCCCGGCAGGCGGCGGCGGCGGCGCTTGCGGCCGGACAGGTGGGCTATACCGCCGCCCTCGGCATCCCTGCCCTTCGCGCGCGCATCGCCCGCCACTACGCGGAGCAGCACGGCGTCTCGGTCGATCCGGAGCGGATCGTCGTGACCAACGGGTCGTCCGGCGGCTTCATCCTCGCCTTTCTCGCGCTGTTCGAGCCGGGGGATCGCGTCGCCATCGCCGCACCGGGTTACCCGCCCTATCGTCACGTCCTGTCCGCGCTCGGCTGCGAGCCGGTGCTGATCGAGACCCGCGCGGAGGACCGCCACGCCCTCACCCCCGAGCGCCTCCTGGAAGCGCATCGCGCCGCGCCGCTCAAGGGCGTTCTGGTGGCGAGCCCCGCCAATCCCACCGGCACCATGATGGACCGGGCTGCCCTGACGGCGCTCCATGCCTGCGCCCGCGACCTCGGCCTCGCCTTCGTCTCCGACGAGATCTACCACGGCCTCGACTATGCCTTCCCGGCCGTGAGCGCGGTGGAGATCGGCGAGGACGTCACCGTCATCAACTCCTTCTCCAAATACTTCTGCATGACCGGCTGGCGCGTCGGCTGGATGGTGGTGCCACCCGGCGTCTCGCGCACCATGGAACGGCTGCAGCAGAACTTCTCCATTTCCGTGCCGACCCTGTCGCAGATCGCCGCCGACGCCGCCTTCGAGGGCCGCGCCGAGATGGATCAGGTGAAGGCGACCTACTTGGAGAACCGCCGCATCCTCACCGAGGGGCTGCCCGCTGCCGGTCTCGGCCGCTTCCTGCCAGCGGATGGCGCCTTCTACCTCTATGCCGACGTCTCCGACTTCACCGACGATTCGGCGGTCTTTGCCCGCAGCCTGCTCGATGCCGCCCATGTGGCGGCGACGCCCGGCGTGGATTTCGACCCGTTCCACGGCCGCCAGTTCCTGCGCTTCTCCTATGCCGGCTCGGGGCCGGACATGGCGGAGGCGGTGCGGCGCATCGGCGACTTCCTCAAGCGGGGCTGACGTCGGCGACCCGTTTGCGCGCCGCGCGTGTCAATGGGTCGCGGTTGGCCCGGGGAGACCGCCGGCACGCCGCCGCGCCACACGGCCGCTCGATTTGCTGGTAGGATGACCCGTCATGAGCCGGCCGAACGACCAGATCGTCGAGATCACGCCCGATGTGCTGCTGAAGGCCTATGCCTGCGGCATCTTCCCGATGGCCGAGAGCGCCGATGATCCCGGCCTCTACTGGATCGAGCCCGAGCGGCGCGGCATCATCCCCCTCGACGCCTTCCACGTCTCCTCCCGGCTCGCCCGAACGGTGCGCGCGGACAAGTTCGAGGTGCGCGTGGACAGCGATTTCGAGGCGGTCATCGACGGCTGCGCCGAGCCGCAGGAAGGCCGCGACAAGACCTGGATCAACGATCCCATTCGCCGCCTCTATGGCGAATTGTTCGCCCGCGGGCGCTGCCACACGGTGGAAGCATGGCACGACGGGAAGCTCGTAGGCGGCCTTTACGGCGTGCGGCTGGGCGGCGCGTTCTTCGGCGAGAGCATGTTCCACCGCGAGCGGGACGCCTCCAAGGTGGCGCTGGTGCATCTGGTGGGGCGGCTGATCGCCGGCGGCTTCCGGCTGCTCGATACGCAATTCGTCACCAGCCACCTCAAGACCTTCGGGGCGATCGAGGTGTCGCGGCGGCACTATCACAAGCTGCTGGAGAACGCCCTTGAGGTGGAGGGCGATTTCTACTGCTGGCCCCGGGCGGTAACGGGCGAGGCCGCCTTGCAGCCGATCAGCCACACGTCATAGATCGGGTGCTCCACCGCGTGCAGGCCCGGGCTCGCCGCGAACATCCAGCCGGTGAAGATGCGCTTGGCCTGCCCCTGCAATGTCACCTCGTTCACCTCGGTGAAGGAGGTGGTGTTCTGCGTCTCGGTGGCGGGACGCGTGTAGCAGACGCGCGGCGTCACCTGCAGAGCGCCGAACTGGGCCGTCTCGCCGATGGCGATATCGAACGAGGTGATGCGCCCGGTGATCTTGTCGAGGCCGGCATAGACCGCATAGGCGTTGGCGATCTTCTGAGTCGGCGGCTGCACCACCACCACGTCACCCTCATCCCCAGGAGGCGCGGGCTGCATGCCTGCGGGGGGCTGCTGGGCAGCGGCCGGAGGCGGCGGGGGCGCCGGACCGCGCTGGATTGCGGCGGGGGCCGCCGGTCGCTGCGCGGGCGCCGCGGGCGGGGCCGCGATCACCGGAACGCTGTTGGGCACCTGGGGCAGCGGACGCTGGTTGGGAATGGTTCCGGGCGGCGGCAGCGGGGTCTGCTCGATGGTGCCGCGGCTCTGCGCCAGCGCCTGAGGCATCGCGGCGGCGATCAGGCCGGCGGCCAACAGCGAAACGGAGCAGAGGAAGCGCATCAGTCTGTGAACCCGTGGAATGAAGGCGGCAACGCCGGGAAGCGGGCCGGCCCTTCTCCCCTTCTGACCGCCTGAATCGGGCGGTGGCAAGGCGGCGCCCGGAGGAGGCTTCACAGAAAGGAGACCGTGCAGAAGTACCGCGGGACGCCGAGGCGCCGGCCTATTCGCCGGGCGTCCAGGCCTTGTAATCGCCGGTGACGCGGGGACGCAGGCCACCGGCCAGCACCGAGCCCTTGGGACGGTAGGCGCCGGGCGTGCCGGTCATGTTGCGGCGATGCGGCTTCTGCCAGGAGCGGGCGGTATAGGTCTCATCCACCGGCGGCGTATCCACACGATGGTGCATCCAGCCCCACCAGCCCGGAGGAATCGTCGAGGCCTCGGCATAGCCGGGATAGATGACCCAGCGGCGCTCGAAACCCAGCGTCGGATCGATCTTGCCGCCCTTGGTGCGATAGTAGCGATTGCCGAACTCGTCCTCGCCCACGAGCTCGCCGAAGCGCTTCGTCCACCACATGGTGCCGACGGTCTGCTTGTTCCACCAGGTGAAGATGTAGAGCAGAAAATTCTTCACGGCCCGCGCCTCGTTCAAGTCGCGCGGAACATGCCACTCGCCCCGCCCGATGTCCACCGCCGGACAGCCACCGACCGGCTCTTTAGGGGGCGAACAGCAGCATCACATAGACGCAGAACACGATGAGGTGGATCACCCCGTTGAGCGCATTGGTCTTTCCGGTGCCGAAGGAGAGCACGGAAAGGACGAAGGTGAGCAGCAGCATGGTGCGGTCCTCGTTGTCGAGGCCGAGCACCATGGAGCGTCCGATCATGACGCTGATGAACGCCATGGCCGGGATGGTCAGCGACACCGTGGCGAGCGCCGAGCCCAGCGCGATGTTGAGCGAGTGCTGCAGATGATTGCGGGCGGCGGCGCGCACCGCGCTGATGCATTCCGGAAGGAGGATGAGCGTCGCGACCAGCGCGCCGGTCACGGCGTCAGGATCTTCCAGCGAGAACTGGGCCAGGAAATCCTCGAAGGTCGCGGCGACCTGGCCGGAGAGCGCCACCACCGCGGCGAGACTCGCCAGCAGCATGCCGATGGCGAGCAGGAAGGCGGAGAGGCCCGGCACCGGTTCGCCGTGGCCTTCCGCCTGCCCGGCGAAATGCTCGCGATAGCGCACCGTCTGCATGTAGAGAAAGGCGGCATAGAGCGCGATAGCGATCAGCGACATGTAGACGAGCTGAAACAGCGAGAAGGCGCCTGTCGCCCCTGCGTGCGTCTCGTTGGGCAGGATCAGCAGCATCACACCGAGCGCGATGATGGCAGACAGATAGCCCGACGCGCCCTGTTGCTGGATCGTCTGCTCGCGGTGCCGGATGCTGCCGAGCAGGAGGCACAGGCCGACGATTCCGGCGTTCACGATCATCAGCACCGACAGCACGGACTCGCGGGCAAGCGTCGGGTTGTTTTCGCCGTTGAGCATCATGGATGCCATCACCGACACCTCGATGATGGTCACGGACAGGGTGAGGAGCAGCGTGCCCCATGGCTGCCCCAGCCGGGCCGCCACGACGTCGGCGTGCCCGACCGCCGAGAAGGCGGAGCCGCACAGGAGCGCGACCGAGCCAGCCGCGAGCACGCCCGGTGTCCCCGGTCCAACGTCGGGCCACAGCAGGAAGACGAGAGCGAGCAGCAACCCCAGGGCGGGGAGAATATAGGCCGAGATGCCTGGCCGCTTTCCCATCTCTTGCCTTCCCGAATCCAGCCTGTGTGCGCTGAGCGCCCTCCCTTATCCCGTCCGCCCGCAAAAGGGTACAAGCCCCCCCGCGGGACGGAGCTACAGCGCGGGCGAGCGCCCCCCCTCCTTGCGCTCGGCCAGCAGGCACAGATAGAGCGAGGCCAGCGTCGCACCGGCGAGCGCCGTGATCTCCGCATGGTCGTAAGGCGGGGATACCTCCACCACGTCGAACCCCTTGAGGTCGAGCGCACCGAGGCGCCTGAGGCAGGCCATCACCTCACGGGTGGAGAGACCGCCACACACCGGCGTCCCGGTGCCGGGCGCAAAGGCGGGGTCGAGGGCATCGATGTCGAAGCTGACATAGACCGGCGCGTCACCCACCCGATCGCAGATATGCCGGGCCAAAGCAGCGGGGCCCATTTCGCCGGCCACGTTGCCATGCACGATCTCGATGCCGTAGCTGCGGGGCGCATGGGTCCGGATGCCCACCTGAATCGAGCGGTCCACCCGGATCAGTCCGTCCTTCACGGCGCGGGTGATCATGGTGCCGTGGTCCACGCGGTCCCCGTTGTCGTCCCATGTGTCCTGATGGGCATCGAACTGCACCAGCGCCACCGGCTGCCCGAGCCGCGCCGTCAGCGCCCGCAGGATGGGGTAGGTCAGGAAATGGTCGCCGCCGAGGGTTACGAGGTGGCTGCCGCGGGCGTAGTGGGCGGCAGCTTGAGCGGCGATGGCGCCGGGGATGCCCGCCGGCAGGCCGTAGTCGAACACGCAGTCGCCGCCATCCGCGACGTCCAGCGTCTCGAACGGGTCGAAGCCGAAGGGATAGAAGGGATCGCCGTCGAGGATGGAGGACGCGGCGCGGAGGGCGCGCGGCCCGAAGCGGGTGCCGGGCCGGTTCGACACCGCCACATCGAGCGGCACGCCCCACACCACCACCTCTGCTCCCCCGCCGTCACGGGCATAGCGACGGCGCAGGAAGGACGTGACACCCGAATAGTTTGGCTCGGTGGACTGGCCGTGGCGGAAGCCCGGATCCAGCGCGCGGTCGACAGGGCGGGGAAGGGTCGGATCGGCCATATTGTCCTCGCTGGCACTTTTCGCGCACGGCACAGCGCCGCCGGCCCATGCGCGGTCGCATCATAGCGAAGGCCGGGCGCCCCGAAAGCACGGCCAAGAGACGCCTGTGCCGTATTCACCGGCCGCGGGCACTCCTCGGCAATCTGTGGAAACAAAGTCAGCCATCGGAAACAAAATTACGCCGTACAATAGTAGGACGACCGACTTGTGCGCACGTCGACTACACGCTATTGGCGCATACAACCTATTTTTCTCCCCGCGTGTGGTTCAACGCCCCCCGGAGCGGCCCCAGACATGGATTTTCAGGTCCAGACTGTGCTGTCGGTCTCGGCCGTGGTGGGCCTGCTTCTGGCAGGCCTTCAACTTCTGGCGGGATGGCGATTGCGGCAGTCCTGCCTGTTCGTCTGGTCGCTCGCCAACCTGTTCCTCACTACCGGCTGCGTTTTCCTTGCCGCGCGCATCGACATCGGCCTTCCGGCGAGCGTGCTGATCGGCAATGGCTGCATCCTCATCGGCATGGGGCTCATCTACAGCGGAATTCGCACGCTTGATGAGCGCACGCCGAGGCTGGCCGCGGTGGCGGTGGTGACAGCGCTGGGAACCGGCCTCCTCGGCCTGTCGCTGTGGAGCGGCAACAACCTCGCCGATCGCGTGACCATCACTTCGGTCCTGGTCGGTTGCTGGACTGCGACAGCGGGACGCGCCCTGCTGCAGACGCCCGGCGGGGGACCGATCATTTCCCGCGTCGCATCGGCCTTGGTGTTGATGGTTCTGGCCATCGGCTACACGCTGCGGGGCTTGGGGGTGCAGTTCGGCATCGTTCCGCTGCCGGGCGATGGCCCCGTGGAAGTGCTGATCGCCATCGTCGGCCTTGGCCTTGCCATCTGCTGGACCTTCGGCAGTCTTTACATGGTGCTCGAGAAGGTCGCCTCCCTCGACGACCTCACCGGCCTGCTCAATCGCCGCTCGATCCTGCAGCGCGGGGAGGAGTTGTTGCGGTCCGCGCGTGCCCGGCGCATGCCCTTCTCGCTGCTGCTCGCCGACCTCGACCACTTCAAGTCGGTCAACGACCGCTTCGGCCACGACGTGGGCGACCTCGCGCTGAAGCGCTTTGCGGCCGTCGTGCCGCAGAGCATCCGCTCCAATGACGTCGCGGGGCGCTATGGCGGCGAAGAATTCTGCATCCTTCTGCCAGGAGCCGATGCGAAAGGCGCCCATGCCATAGCCGAGCGATTGCGCCTGCTGGTGGAAGCGCAGCTCCGCGAGGTGGCTTCCCACGACATCGGCGTCACGCTCACCGTCGGGGCGGCGACCTATCTGCCGGGGAGCAGCGGGCCGGACACCATCGCCGACCTCATCATTGCGGCCGATGGCGCGCTCTATTCCGGCAAGGCGCTGGGCCGCAACCGCACCGCCATGGCGCAGTTGCCATCGGGTGAGGTCCCGAGCGCGCCGCGGGAGACGCCGGGTCACGGCGCGATCGCCGCGGAGCCCTCGCGCTAGAGGACGCTCATTCCGGCACCAGCCGGCCGCGATAGACCACGGTTGCCTCAGGCCCCTTTGTCGTATCCGGCCGGTCGGCCGGCTCACGCGTCACCACCAGCTCGGTGCCCGAAAGCCCCTTCCGGCCAAGCCGCGCGAGTTCGGGCACGCGTTCGGACAAGCCTGACGAGAAGGCGCCGATCAGCCGCGCGCCGGCGGTGGGAGAGACCAGCCACAGGCGATAGGTCTCGCCGTCCGGTGGTGCCGGGGCGAACGACCGCACATGCACGGCGCCGCTATCGGGGTCGATCCGCACCGACACCGCGGGCAGCGGCTCCGCCTGCATCACAGCGACCCAATAGCCCTCACCGGGCCAGACCCACTCGCGATAGGCTGCCACACCGCCCAGCCCCAGGCAGAGCAGCGCGAGCAGAAGCGAAATCCCGCGCCAGGGACCATGACGCACGACGACGCGCGTGGGCGCGCTCGGCTCGTCCGGCAGCGCCGACACCTCACCGGAAGCGACCTCGGTTGCCCATCCGGGCAGCGGCGCCTCCTCTGCCTTCTCCCCGGCGGCAGGATCAGCCGACGGGGCCTCGCTCGACGGCGCGTCCTGAGGGGCGGGCTCAAGGGAAGACACCTCGGCGGCATCTGCGAGCACGGCAGGCGGCGCGACAGCCTCCGCCTCTTCGTCCGGCTTCTGCTCCGTGGCCTCGGTCACGTCCAACGCCATGGGCGCAGCGACAGGTTCAGGTACCCCTTCAGCGACGGGCGACAGAGCGGCCTCCATAGTGGCCGGCTCCGTTTCAACCGGCGTCGGCGCAGGAGCGGGGGCGACGGGCGCGGGCTCGGCCGCATCGGGCGCGCCCTCGGAAACCGCTGGGGCCGTCGGCTCCACCACGGGCGGCTCCGGAACGACGGCGTCCGGCTCAGCCACGGATCCGGACGGCGGAAGGCTCTCCGCGGCCGGTGACGCTTCCGCAGGCGTGCTGCCCCCGACCGGCGTGGGCGACGCCTCCGCGACGGGCTCCGGCTCCGGCTGCGGATCGGGCTCCAGGAACATGAAGGCTGGCGGCGGCGTGAGCGGCTCGGGCGACGGGCGGGGGCGGGGTGGAGGCGCGACCAGTTGCAGGGGCGCGGACGCCTCCGGCAACCGCGCAGCCGTCGGCACAGTCCCTGGTCCTGGCGACGGGGGACGGGACAACTGGGACGTCACCTGAGGCAACAGGCCCGCCGACCTCGTGTCGCGGATCGGCCCGGCCGGCACCCGTGGGGTCTCCATCGGCTGGGGCGGCCCTAGACCGGCTTCGAGCGGCGGGAAGGCCCGGCGGCGGGACGGCCGTTCCGCCCCACGCGAAGGCTCGACACGCCCCGGCTCGGCGCCCCGGCCAATGCCGAACAGCCGGCGCACCCGTGCGACTGCCCCCTCCCCCGTCCCTGCCGCCGAACGCAGAGGCCGGCCTTCCGGCATGGCCGGCCGGCGGGGCGGATCGGGCGAGGGCGACATGCCGCGCGGCAGGGTGGCCCCGCGCAGGGCGGGCGGGGCGCTCCTCAGATCCGAGGCGATGGCCCGCCAGATCTCCGGCGAGGGAATGACCGGCACGGCCAGTTCATGCAGCGGCGCCAGCCGGCGCTCCCACAGGCGGACCAGAGCGGCAAACTGCGGCTCGGCGGCGCAGCGGGCACGCACCCGGCGACGGTCCTCATTGTCGAGGGTGCCGAGCACGTACTCGGCGGCGAGGATGCGGTCCGCATCAGGCGGCGCCACACGCTCGGGCAGGCGATCGGGAGAGGCCCGGCTCATGGGGTGAACCTCATGACCGCCGCCCCAAGAACTCGCCCAACTGGTGGATGCTGCGGGCCATCCAGGCGCGGATGGCCGGCGCGGGCGCGTCGAAATAGACCGAGAGCGCCTCGTAGCTCCAGCCGTCATAGAAGGCGAGCAGCAGCATCCGGCGCCGCTCCTCGGGCAGTCGTCCGAGGCAGGTCAGGAGGCGCGTCAAAGCCGGGCTGCGGTGCGGCGAGGCGATCGGATCATGGCCGCGCTGGGCGACGTCGAACGGCTCGAAGGCGTCGCCCACCGGCCGCTGCCAGGCCATGTCGAGGGCGCAGCCGCGGGCGATGGAGACCATCCAGCACACCGGGTCTTCATTCTGACGAAGGGTATGCGCCTCGGACCGCACCCGCCGGTAGGCCTGCCGCATGGCCTCCGAGGCAAGCTCGGGCCGGCGCAGCAGGCGCAGCACGATGCCGTAGAGCTTCGGGCTGGTCAGCCGGTAAAGCTCTTCGAACGCGCGCAGGTCGCCCGCGGCAACCGCGTCGACGAGGGCATGGACCTTGCGGTGGGGAGTCACGGAACACTCGTGCTCGGGGTTTGGCCGAGCAGAAGGTACCGGAGCGGTAGACCCGAATGGAAGCCTCAAGGTTGCAGGAACCGCCCGTGGACGAGAAAAATCGTCTGCCGCACCGCAGCAAAGGCTACCTGCCTACCCCCTTGAAACTCAAGCCATACCGCGTTCAGAAGCGCACCGGCGCGGCGGGCCTGAGCGGCGGACGGCGGGTTGCGTTGTCCACACGCGCGGAACGGTCCATCTCTCCGGCCGCCTCCACCAGCGCGAGATCGGCTTCCGCTTCGGTGAGCGTGGCCTTGGCCTCGTCCTGCTGCACCTTAAGGTCGTCCGCGGAGCGGCGGAGATTGTCCCGGCGGTTGCGCGCGGCGAGCGCCAGCGGCGGATAGGCGAAATGGCGCGGATCGGTGATGCCGGAGCGCGCCTCCTCGGCGGCGATGTCGCGGTCGAGTTCCTGGGCCATGCGCTCGAACTCGGCGATCATCGTGTCGATCTGCGCGAGGCGCCGGCGCGCATCGTCGATCTGGAACCGCTTGGCACGGATCAGGGGGTCACGCGACTTCATCGGCGTCTACTCCGGTACAAATGACGCAGCCCCTCAACGCCCGCCCGTGTGCGCCTGAGGCCTCCGGGAATGAGAATGTCCTGTGCTGGTTGCCCTTTCCTTACCTTCGGCGTCGCCATGGCAGGAAAATCGTACGGATCACGCCGTCGGCAACCAATCGTTTACCGCCTTCGTTAATGATGACGCTACGGTTCGGGTGATGCGCCGCCGCGCGCTCAGCCGGACGCCGGATCAAGGGGCTCGGGCGAGGGGTGGTCGGGCGGTTTGCGTGAGGGCTGTGGAAAAACCTTAAGTGCCTGAAACAGAGTCAGTCTTGACTCTCATGCACAAAGATTTTTCCGCAGACTCTTGTGGGTAGGAATCGAGTTCTGTTAACGATTCTACACACGTAACGCGAATCACCCCGATGGCCGAGCAACGAAAGTCGGCGCCGCCGCCTTTCGGCTAGTTGCGAGGAAAGGGATAGCCATGCGCGTCTTGCTCATCGAGGACGACAGTGCTACGGCCCGAGGCATCGAATTGATGCTGAAGACCGAGAGCTTCAACGTCTATACGACCAACCTCGGTGAGGAAGGCGTGGACCTCGGTAAGGTCTACGAGTACGACATCATCCTTCTTGACCTGAATTTGCCCGACATGTCCGGGTTCGAGGTCTTGCGCTCCCTTCGCGTGGCGAAGGTGAAGACGCCGATCCTCATCCTCTCGGGTCTCGCCAATACGGAAGACAAGGTGAAGGGCTTCGGCTTCGGTGCCGACGATTACCTCACCAAGCCCTTCCACAAGGACGAGATGGTCGCCCGCATCCACGCGATCGTGCGCCGCTCCAAGGGCCATGCCCAGTCGGTGATCCAGACCGGCGACCTGATCGTCAACCTGGACACCAAGACCGTCGAGGTGGAGGGCAACCGCGTCCACCTCACCGGCAAGGAATATCAGATGCTGGAGCTGCTCTCGCTCCGCAAGGGCACCACCCTCACCAAGGAGATGTTCCTGAACCATCTCTACGGCGGCATGGACGAGCCCGAGCTCAAGATCATCGACGTGTTCATCTGCAAGCTGCGCAAGAAGCTGGCAAACGCGTCCGCCGGCAAGAACTACATCGAGACGGTCTGGGGCCGCGGCTACGTCCTGCGCGAGCCCATGCATGGTGCCGAGCGCATCGCCGTCTGACCCGACTGCCCTTTCCCTTTCCTTCTCGTCAAGAGGCCCCGCTCCAGCGGGGCCTCTTGCGTTTTGGAACCTCTTGCGTTTCGGAACCTCTTGCGTTTTGGGGCTCCGGCTACTTCGCCTTCGCGCGGGCCTCGGCGCGGGCGAGCCAGGCCTTCATGAAGGCGATCTCCTCCTCCTGCGCCTTGATGATCCCCTCCGCGAGCTTGCGGATCTCGGGGTCCTTGCCGAAGGCGAGTTCCACCTTGGCCATGGCGACGGCGCCTTCGTGGTGGGGGATCATGCCGCGCACGAAGTCGATGTCGGTGTCGCCGGAATAGGCGATGTCCATGTCCTTGTGCATCTGCACCCCGGCGGCCTTGAACGCGGCCGTGGAGGGGGTGTCGGCCGCAGTCGAGGCCGGCCCGCCCATGGCGTGGGGCATATTCTGCATGTCGTGCATCATCGGTCCGCCGGGCACGGCCGACTGGGCCGCCGCCGGGTTGATGGACACAAGGCCGGCGACAACGACGGCAGCAAAGGTCAAGGGCACGGCCGCGCGAGAGCGCGCCGCGAAAGTGCGGGACCGCATGGGGTCTCTCCTGAATGATGAAATGTCCGTTCCGGCGCCCTCGGCCGGCGCCGTAGCCGTCAGGCGCGCGGTCTGGGCGGCGGGAGTTGGACCTCGGGTCCGTGGGCCGGCCTGTCGCTTGCGGACGAAAAGGCGAGACGCTGGCCGGGTCCGTTCGGCCCAGTCGCGAGGTCGAGCGCCGGCGCGACCCAGTGGCAGGTCATCAGGCATCCCCAGCCGGAGCAGCAGGACGGTCCCGCCGGCATGGAGGCGCCGCCGGCATGACCCAGATGCGCCGGCACCACGGGCTGGGCCGTCGCCCGGGGGCCCGCAGGGCTGTGGGTAGAAGGACGCTTCTCGGGCGCGGTCGAAGTGACTGGCGCAACATGCGCCGTCACCTCGTGCGGGCTCACCTCCGCCTGCGCGCCCGGCGCCATCTCATGGGGACAGCTCGCGTGGGCACCGGCCGCACCTGCAAGCGCCAGCACGCCGCAGAGCAGCGCGAGACGCAGAAGCAGGCGTGCGGCCAGACGCATGGGGGCTTTCCTCGGGCGACGGTCAGGCGGCAGAGAGCGTAACCGTATCACCGTCCTGGGTGAAGCCGATCGAAAGGCCGCAGTCGCGGGCGAGAAGCCCGGCATAGAAGGGCTGGACGGAATGGGCATCGAGCCCACCCTCGGGAAGGGTGCCCGTCGCCAGCGCCTCGATGCCCTGCGGAATACGGGCGCTCTGGCCGGTGGAGACGAGAGCGAAGGTCACGTCGTCCCCCTCCCCCGCCCCGGTGACGCGGATGACGCCACCCCGCGGCACGGTGGTGCCGGCGAGCAGGACGAGGTTGAGCAGCAGCTTCACCCGGTTCTTGGGCAGCAGCACACGCGGCAGCGTCCATTCCAGCGACGTGCGCTGATCCTCGACCACGCCGCGCACCACCTGCTCGGCATCCCCCGTGTCGAGGCGGGCGCCGGCCGAACCCGCCGCCCCGAAGGCGAGGCGGGTGAACTGGAGCCGGGCCGAGGCCTGCCGGGCGCTCTTGGCGATGAGGTCGAGGGCCACGTCGCGCATGTCGGCGGCGTTCTCGTCCTCGAGAACCTCGAGACCGTTGACGATGGCGCCCACCGGGCTGATCACGTCGTGGCAGACCCGCGAGCACAGGAGCGCGCCGAGATCGAGCGCGGAAACGGCAAGCGGGATGCGGGGGGCGTCGGCGGACATGACGTTTCCCGGGGCGGCGACGGAGACGGCGCCGGGCACCGCATGCGTCTCGAAATGGCGAATCCGTCTCGAAGGACGGCCGGCCCTGATACACCGCCGCCGGGAAGGGCCACAAGCAGCGCCCCCCTGCGCCGCATCGACATGCGGTCCGCGCCCGTCTAGAGACGGCCGAAACGAGCCCATCGAGATCCGACCATGACCCAGCGCCCTCCCCGCTCCCCCGCGCCTACCGATGCCGCCATCCTCGCGGGGCTGGCCGAGGCGGCGCTGGCGGCCGGCGTCGCCATCCGGCGCATCGAGGCGGAGGGCATCGACGCCCGCCACAAGGCGGACCTCAGCCCGGTGACGGCGGCCGACCATGCGGCGGAAGAGATCATCTGCGCCGCCCTCGCCCACCTCTTGCCCGGCGTGCCGGTGGTGGCGGAAGAGGCCATGGCGCTGGGCGCGCAGGTCGATTGCGGTAACCGCTTCGTGCTGGTCGATCCCCTCGACGGCACCAAGGAGTTCATCTCCGGCAACGGCGAGTACACGGTGAATATCGCGCTGGTGGAGGACGGCACGCCGGTGCTCGGCATCGTCTATGCCCCGGCGCGGGCGCTGCTGTTCGCCGGCCGGCCCGGCGCCGCCTTCCGCGCCATCCGCGCGCCCGGCGCGGCGGTGGATGCGCAGGACTGGACACCCATCGCCTGCCGCCAGGTGCCCGAGGGGCCGATCGTGGTGGCGGCCAGCCGCTCCCATGGTGATCCCGCCACGGACGCGCTGATCGGCCGCTATCAGGTGGCAGAGCGCATACCCGCCGGTTCGGCGCTCAAGTTCGGCCTGCTCGCCGAGGGCAAGGTGGACCTTTATCCCCGGCTCGGGACCGTGATGGAGTGGGACAGCGCCGCCGGCCATGCCCTCGTCGCTGCGGCGGGCGGCAGCGTCACCCGTCCGGACGGCAGCCCGCTCACCTATGGGCATGCGGACGCCAGCTACAAGGTGCACGGTTTCATCGCCTGGGGTGCCGGCGGCCCGGCCCGCGGGCGCACCGCCGATTAACGCTCCGATAACACGCAATCACCATGGTGATTGTGATGCAACGGCTCGGGACAAGCGACGGCGCGCCTTTGCGCGGTCACACTGGTCGCCATAATCGAACCGATTCGTCCCGCTGTTTGCGAATTTCACCGCCCGCCCGCTGAAGCCCTCCGGCCGAAGCCCACCGCGAGAGACCCCATGCGCTTTGCTTCCGTGCGCTTCTCTTCTGTCCGCTTCCCCCGGAGCCTCCTGAAGACCGCCCGCGCGCTCGCGGTCGCCATGGGCGTTGTCTCTGGCCTGCCGCTCGCCGCCGGGCTCACCCCGGCCGCCGCACAACAGGGGCCGGCGCCGCAGAACTATTCAACCAACGAACTGGTGAGCAAGGGCCATTCCTTCTTCGGCAGCGTTTCCCGCGGGCTGGCGCTGTCCATCGAAAAGGCGGTGGGCCAGTGGGGCCAGCCCAACGGCTATATCCTCGGCCAGGAGGGCGCCGGCGCCTTCATCGGCGGCCTGCGCTACGGCGAGGGCGTGCTCTACACCCGCAACGCCGGCGACCTGAAGGTCTACTGGCAGGGCCCCTCGGTAGGCTGGGACTTCGGCGGCGACGGCGCTCGCACCATGATCCTCGTCTACAACCTCAAGAGCGTGGACGACATCTTCCGCCGCTTCGGCGGCATTTCCGGCTCGGCCTATCTCGTCGCGGGATTCGGCATGACCGCGCTTGGCGCCGACGGGATCGTGGTGGTTCCGATCCGTTCGGGCGTGGGCGTGCGCCTCGGGGCCAATCTCGGCTACCTCAAGTTCACCCCCAATCCCACCTGGAACCCCTTCTGATCGCATTGGGGGCCTGACGGCGCTGGCACGCGCGCACGGGCCATGGCATGAATGGCGCTGGCGCCCGCCTGCGACGGCGGGCGGAAGGCTCGGTCGCAGGGCGGCGTCGCCGATGTGGCCTCTAGGCAAAGGGCGAGTGCGCGCGTGATCGAGCAGATCATGTACTTCATGCTGGGCGTGCTGATCGCAACGCTCGTGGCTTTGCTCGTGCTGCCCGCGGTCTGGCACCGGGCCGTCCGGCTCACCACCAAAAGGGTGGAGGCGGCGGTGCCCATCTCCATCTTCGAGGTGCAGGCCGACAAGGACCAGCAACGCGCATTCTTCGCCCTCAACCAGCGGCGGCTGGAGCTGCAATCCGACGCCATGCGCGACACCATCGTCGCCAACGCCGCCACCATCGAGACCCAGCGCCAGCGCACCTTCGAGCTGGAGGGCGAACTGAAGACCCTCCAGGCCCAGCACACATTCCTGCAAGCCACCAGCGCCGAGCGCGATGTGCTTTTGGGCGAAACGCAGGACCAGCTCGCCGACCGCACCGCCACCGTCGCCCGCCTGGAAGAGGCGCTGGCCGATCGGGTTGCCGCCCTCGCCGCGCTGGAAGCCGCCCACGGCACCCTCACCGGGGATGCCCGCGCCCAGGCCGAGGCCTTGAAGGCCCGCGAGGAGGCGCTTGCCGCCGCCCGCACCCGCGTTACTGCCCTCGAAGCGGACGTGGAGAGCCTGAGCGCGCGCCTCACCGACACCGCCCGCCGGCTCGAGGAAACGTCCGCCACCCTTGAAGCCGAGCGCGCCGCCACCCTTGAGGCCCGTGCCATCGCGGCCCAAGCCGCGACCGAGCTTTCCACCGATCTCACCGAGGCGCAGGAAGCCCTTGCCCTCAAGGTGGTCGAGAGCGAGGCGCGGGCGCAGACCATCGCCGTTCTGGAGGCCGAGCGCGACCGGCTCGCCCAGACGCTCGCCATGGCGGAGGCCGACCTTGACGCCAACCGCGCCGTCGTCCACGCCTTCGAGCAGCGGCGCGCCAGCGAGTTCGGCGCGGCCGAGGCCGAGAACCGGCGGCTTGAGGATGCCCTGCGCATGCTCAAGGCCGACCACGCCCTCATGGAAGAGGCAGTGCAGCGCCGCCGGGACGACGGCAATACGGCGCCCGCCCCGCTCGCGAGCGAAGTCCCTGCTGCGGACGGTGCCGACAACGCGATCCTGCGCGAAAGCATGACCGACCTCGCGGCGCGCCTCGCCGCCCTCACCGCCCGGCTGGAGGGCAACGGCTCGCCCATCCGTCAGGCCGTGGCGGATGGCGCCGGCGGCGATCTCGCGTCCCGCATCCGCGCCCTGCTCGGTCCGGCCGACGGCAATGCCGAAGAAGAGGCATCCACCGGCGACGCTCCGGCGATCGAAGCCAATGCCGCTCCGTCCGATGGCACCGTCCGTCGTAGCCGCAAATCCGCGCGCAGCCGGGCGGCCGTATAAGTCATCCGGTCGGACGCGCGCCGCCTCTCGCACAGCCGAACAGGATGAATGAGCGACCTCGATGCCCCTGCGGCCCGCATTGACGCCAGGATTGCGGGACTGAAGGACTGGCGCGGCGACGCCCTCGCCCGCGTGCGCGCCCTGATCCACGAAGCCGATCCTGAGGTGACCGAGGCAGTGAAGTGGGTGAAGCCCACCAATCCGTCCGGCGTGCCCACATGGGATCATGACGGCATCCTCTGCACCGGGGAGGTCTACAAGACCTATGTGAAGCTGACCTTCGCCCACGGCGCGGCGCTGAATGATCCGAGCGGGCTTTTCAATGCGGGCCTCGGCGGCGGCACCCGCCGGGCCATCGACATTCATGAAGGGAAAGAGGTGGAGCCCGAGGCGTTCAAGGCCCTGATTCGGGCCGCCGTGGCCCTCAACACCGCCCGGCAGGCGTCGAAGCGCCGGTAACGCCTATCGCGAGGCTACCGTGAGTTCGTCGAGGCGCGCGCGCATGGATCGCGGCAGCTCGGGGAAACGGGACGGCTCGACGAAGTCCGCCGCGCGATAGGGTGGCCCCTTGGTCTTGCCGGTGAAGACCCGGGTGCCCTCGGCGGTCATCACCACATCGCCGCGCTTCAGCGTGGGGTCTTCCATGACATCCACATGGGTGAGGCCGCCGACCTTGCCGTTGCAGGTGCAGCCCTCGACGAGGCGCTGACGGTAGACATAGGCATTGGGCAGTTCCGAATAGGGCTTGCCCTCGCGGGTGACGGCTCCCTCGATCCCGCGCGCGGGATCCGAGGTGCTCACCACGGTCATCTTCGCGGCCGGACAGAAGGCGGCGCATTGGGCGAGATCACTCTTCTCCACCCCGGCGCGGCCGGCGAGCGGGAAATACCGCCCGTCGCAGGTGCGCACGCAGTAGCCGTGGCCACCGCCGCTGGAACTCGGCGCCGCATCAAGCATGCGCGGGGTGACGATGATGCGGGGCTGCTCGCTGGACCGATAGGTCGGGCGAGCGCCGAACAGGGCAGAGAAAAAGTCCGTCAGGGGCGACCCGCCATGCGAGGGGAACATCCCCCGCGACTGCGCTCTCGCATCGCTGCCGAAGGGCACGAGCGCCAGCGCAAGGCCCAAGGCGAAGGCCACCATCAGCGCCAGCAGCCCGTCTTCCCGGCCGCGTGCCGATGGAAGCGCACGCTCGCCAGTATTTTCGGCCTGTGGTGCACCTTGCCCAGCTTGATCTGCCATTTTCCACCCCATCCCAGGCTCTTCGCATCCCAGGGCGTCACCGCGTCTCACCGCGGCCACACGCCGTTTCGAGGCCATGGCTGGCGAGATGCCCGCTCAGGCCGAAGACGTGTGCGGCGCTCCGATCATTCCGCCCGACGTTCGATGCCGGTCAGGGCAGCGGACGTTCGGGCCGAAGGCGCTGGCATCGAATTTGGCGCGGTTGCCCGCGCGTGAAGATGCCCCGGGGCATGGGGCTCAGGACGTGCGATATCGCCCGGTAGCCTGTCCGCGCAAGCCACGGACAAGCTCCATCGCGATATGATCTCAGGCGAATGCGGATACGCTGCGAACAGGCGGCCTAGGCGTTTCGGCCGGGTGCTCGTGCGGCTGCATAAGGAAGGCAAGGGTGGGCGTCGCGACCAGCAGGGTGGCGAACAGCATCACGACCACAGAAATCAGAACAGACCCATTGGCTACGCGGAGCATCGCGGGACTCCCTCTCCCCGATTCCGGCTGATGGTCCGCCGCACCATCGCCATCCCTAATATAACCTTAATTGCCGGTGGACGGTTCCCGTGCTCAAGGTCACGTTCGCGAGAGTGGGATTGCGCGAATCAGCAAATACACCTTCGGCTTACCGCAACCGACGGCAGCGATGTTTCCCGTGTCGCGCTGCGGCAGTGGATGACCTCCGCCAGCGCTGCGGTGCGGCAACGAAGCCGCCTTGCGCGCCACCGCCCGCCGCACTGATATGGCGGCATGATAGACAAGCTCGAATACCTGATCGCTCTTGCCCGTGAACGCCATTTCGGCCGGGCCGCCGAAGCCTGCGGCGTCACCCAGCCCACCCTCTCCGCCGGCATCAAGCAGCTGGAGGACACGCTGGGGGTGCTGCTGGTGCAGCGCGGCTCCCGCTTCATGGGCTTCACCCCCGAGGGCGAGCGGACGCTGGAATGGGCGCGGCGCATCGTGGCCGACAGCCGCGCCATGCGGCAGGACATCGACGCGCTGAAGCGCGGCCTCGCCGGCCCCCTGCGCATCGCCGCCATTCCCACGGCCCTGCCCATGGTGGCGGCGCTGACGACCCCGTTCCGCGCCCGCCATCCGGACGTGCGCTTCACGGTGATCTCGCGCACCTCCATCGAAATCCTGAACCACCTGGAAAATCTGGAGATCGACGCGGGCCTCACCTATCTCGACAACGAGCCGCTCGGCCGGGTGAACACGGTGCCGCTCTATCGCGAGCGCTACCGCCTCGTGACGGCGGCCGATGCCAAGTATGGCGACCGCGAGAGCGTGACCTGGGCGGAGGTGGCGGAGTTGCAGCTCGCCCTCCTCACCCCGGACATGCAGAACCGGCGCATCGTGGACAACCTCCTCGCCGCCGCCGGTGCCAGCCACAAGCCGACGCTCGAATCCAATTCCATGATCGTGCTGTTCACCCATGTGCGCACGGGGCTTTGGTCCAGCGTGATGCCGGCCATGCTCGCGGATTCGCTGGGGCTCACCTCCACCGTGCGGTCGATTCCGATCCTGGAGCCGGACATCTCCCACTCCATCGGCCTCGTGGTGCCCCATCGGGAGCCGACCACGCCGATCACGGCAGCTCTCGTAGCGGAAGCACGACGTATCGCTCCGAAGCTGGAGCAGGCCACGGTGACCGATCCGGCAATTGCTGCAATGCAATAATTTGGGGCGGCCATGGCCGCTCCCAAAACCGTGTCCGCATAGAAAAACACGATCAATATACCAAGAACCATCCCAGACTGACCGGAATGACGCAGGCCAGCGCCTTGATTTCCGGTTCCGGCGCGCCTCGAACGGGCGCCGCTTGATAGAGATGTTCTATCGCAACATCCCACAGCTGCCTTGATTGAAGGGCCGCGTATGACACACTTTCCCCCAAGCAACACGAAGCAGCGGCAACGCGGCCTCGGTCAGTTGGGGAAAGTGAGACGTCCATGGCGGTCTATGAGGATTGGAGCACCGAGCGCGCAGCGCAGGTGATCGCGGAGCACAAGCATCTCGACGGGGCGACCATGCCGATCCTGCACGCCATGCAGGAGACGTTCGGCTTCGTGCCCGATCCCGTGGTGCCGATGATCGCGGAGACGCTCAA
Organism: Xanthobacter aminoxidans; assembly: GCF_023571765.1. Taxonomy (GTDB): domain Bacteria; phylum Pseudomonadota; class Alphaproteobacteria; order Rhizobiales; family Xanthobacteraceae; genus Xanthobacter; species Xanthobacter aminoxidans. The sequence goes on from NZ_JAMJXC010000007.1 coordinate 75,146, forward strand.
TCTCTCCCGCGCCGAGGTCTACGGCGTCCTTACCTTCTATCACGACTTCCGCCGCGAGCCGCCGGGCCGCACGGTGGTGAAGCTCTGTGCCGCCGAGGCGTGCCAGTCCATGGGCAGCACAGCCCTCACCGCCTACGCGGAGGCGAAGCTGGGCGTCTCCATGGGCGAGACCTCGGCCGATGGCCGCGTGACGCTCGAACCCATCTACTGCCTCGGCCTGTGCGCCTGTGCCCCCTCCGCCCTCGTGGACGGGCAGCTGGTCGGCCGCCTCGACCGCGCTACGGTCGACGAAATCGCCGAGTGCGTCGCCGCCGGCAAGCACTTCGGAGAGGTGTGATGAAGTCCCCCCGCATCTTCGTTCCCAACGACGCCACTGCCATCGCCTGCGGCGCCGACCGCGTCGCCAAGCGGCTTGAAGCCGGCCTTCTCGCCCGTGGCATCACCGCCGACATCACCCGCAACGGCTCGCGCGGCATGTTCTGGCTGGAGCCGCTGGTGGAGATCGAGACCGAGCGCGGCCGCATCGGCTACGGCCCCGTCACGCCCGCCGAGGTGGACGAGCTTCTGCACGCCGGCTTCCTGCATGGCGCCGACCATCCCAAATGCATCGGCGTGGTGGACGAGCTGCCCTGGCTGAAGAAGCAGACGCGGCTCACCTTCGCCCGCATCGGCATCATCGACCCGCTCTCCCTCACCGAGTACGAGGCCCACGGCGGCTATCGCGGCCTGAAGCGCGCGCTGGAGCTGGGACCGTCCGGGACGGTGGAAGAGGTGTTCGAGAGCGGCCTGCGCGGCCGCGGCGGCGCAGGCTTCCCGACCGGCATCAAGTGGCGCACCGTCGCCGCCGCCCCGGCCGACCAGAAGTACATCGTCTGCAACGCCGACGAGGGCGACTCGGGCACGTTCGCCGACCGCCTCATCATGGAGGCGGACCCCTACTGCCTCATCGAGGGCATGACCATCGCCGGCCTCGCCGTGGGCGCGACCAAGGGCTTCGTCTATTGCCGCTCGGAATATCCCCTCGCCTTCGTGGTGATGGAGAAGGCCATCGAGAAGGCCCGCATGGCGGGGCTGCTCGGCGACAACATCCTCGGCTCCGGCGTCTCCTTCGACATGGAAATGCGCATGGGCGCCGGCGCCTATGTGTGCGGCGAGGAAACCTCGCTGCTCGAAAGCCTGGAAGGCAAGCGCGGCCTCGTGCGCGCCAAGCCGCCGCTGCCGGCGCATGTGGGCCTGTTCGGCAAGCCCACCGTCATCAACAACCTCGTCTCCCTCGCCACCGTGCCGATCATCCTCGACAAGGGCGGCAAGTTCTATCGCGACTTCGGCATGGGCCGCTCACGCGGCACCATGCCCATCCAGCTCGCCGGCAACATCAAGCATGGCGGCCTGTTCGAGACGGCGTTCGGCATCTCGCTGGGCGAGCTTGTCAACGAGATCGGCGGCGGCACGGCCTCCGGCCGTCCCGTGAAGGCGGTGCAGGCAGGCGGGCCGCTGGGTGCCTACCTGCCGGTGCACCAGTTCGACACGCCGTTCGACTACGAGGCCTTCGCGGCCAAGGACGCGCTCATCGGCCATGGCGGCATCGTGGTGTTCGACGACACGGTGGACATGGCTCACATGGCCAAGTTCGCCATGGAGTTCTGCGCCCACGAGAGCTGCGGCAAGTGCACGCCCTGCCGAATCGGCTCCACCCGTGGCGTCGAGACCATCGACAAGATCGTCGCCGGCGAGAAGCGTGAGCAGAACCTCGCGCTGCTGGAAGACCTCTGCCACACCATGAAGCTCGGCTCGCTCTGCGCGCTCGGCGGATTCACGCCCTACCCCGTCGTCAGCGCCCTCACCCATTTCCCGGAAGACTTCGGCGCCACGCCGAAGCTGCCGGCCGCCGCAGAATAATTGGAGGAACGACATGTCCCTCGTCCATGAAATCGACTACGGCACGCCGGCTTCCAAGTCGGAGAAGCTGGTCACGCTCACCATCGACGGCATGACCGTGCAGGTGCCGGAAGGCACTTCCATCATGCGCGCCGCGATGGAGGTGGGGAACCAGATCCCCAAGCTCTGCGCCACCGACATGCTCGACGCCTTCGGCTCCTGCCGTCTGTGCCTCGTCGAGATCGAGGGCCGCAACGGCACCCCCGCCTCCTGCACCACCCCCGTGGCGGACGGCATCGTGGTGAAGACCCAGACCGAGCGGCTCAAGAAGATCCGCAAGGGGGTGATGGAGCTCTACATCTCCGACCACCCGCTGGACTGCCTGACCTGCTCCGCCAACGGCGATTGCGAGCTGCAGGACATGGCCGGCGTCGTCGGCCTGCGCGACGTGCGCTACGGCTACGAGGGCGAGAACCACACGAAGCTCGGGAAGGACGAGTCCAACCCCTATTTCACCTATGAAAAGTCGAAGTGCATCGTCTGCAATCGCTGCGTCCGCGCCTGCGAGGAAGTGCAGGGCACGTTCGCGCTCACCATCTCCGGCCGTGGCTTCGACAGCCGCGTCTCGCCCGGCATGGACGAGAGCTTCCTCACCTCGGAGTGCGTCTCCTGCGGCGCCTGCGTGCAGTCCTGCCCGACCGCGACGCTGAACGAGAAGGCCATGTACAACATCGGCACCCCCGAGCATTCGGTGGTGACGACCTGCGCCTATTGCGGCGTCGGCTGCACGTTCAAGGCCGAGATGCGCGGCGACGAGCTGGTGCGCATGGTGCCCTACAAGGACGGCAAGGCGAACCGGGGCCATTCCTGCGTCAAGGGCCGCTTCGCCTATGGCTATGCCGTCCACCAGGACCGCATCCTGAAGCCCATGATCCGCTCCTCCATCCACGAGCCGTGGAAGGAAGTGAGCTATGAGGAGGCCATCGCCTACGCCGCCTCCGAGTTCAAGCGCATCCAGGAGAAGTACGGCAAGCGCTCGGTGGGTGGCATCACCTCCTCGCGCTGCACCAACGAGGAGACCTACCTCGTCCAGAAGCTGATCCGCGGCGGCTTCGGCAACAACAACGTGGACACCTGCGCCCGCGTCTGCCACTCGCCCACCGGCTACGGCCTGTCCGTGACCTACGGCACCTCGGCCGGCACGCAGGACTTTGACAGCATCGAAGAGTCCGACGTTGTGCTCATCATCGGCGCCAACCCGACCGACGGCCACCCGGTGTTCGGCTCGCGCCTCAAGAAGCGGCTGCGCCAGGGCGCCAAGCTCATCGTGGTGGACCCCCGCCGCACCGACGTGGTGCGCTCGCCCCACATCGAGGCGGCCTACCACCTGCCGCTGCGCCCCGGCACCAACGTGGCGATCGTGACGGCCATGGCCCACGTCATCGTCACCGAGGGTCTCGTCAACGAGCAGTTCGTGCGCGAGCGCTGCGACTGGGAGGAGTTCCAGGAATGGGCCGCCTTCGTCGCCGAGGAGCGCCACTCCCCCGAGGCGGTGGAGAAGTACACCGGTGTTCCGGCTGACGCGGTGCGCGGCGCCGCCCGGCTCTATGCCACCGGCGGCAACGGTGCGATCTATTACGGCCTGGGCGTGACCGAGCATTCGCAGGGCTCGACCACCGTCATCGCCATTGCCAACCTCGCCATGGCCACCGGCAACATCGGCCGCAACGGCGTGGGCGTGAACCCGCTGCGTGGCCAGAACAACGTGCAGGGCTCGTGCGACATGGGCTCGTTCCCACACGAGCTGCCGGGCTACCGCCACATCTCGGACGACGCCACCCGCGCGTCCTTCGAAGCCCTGTGGGGCGTCGGGCTCGACGACGAGCCGGGCCTGCGCATCCCCAACATGTTCGATGCGGCGGTCGAGGGCACCTACAAGGGCATGTACGTGCAGGGCGAGGACATCCTCCAGTCCGACCCCGACACCAAGCATGTCTCGGCCGGCCTTGCCGCGCTGGAGTGCCTGGTGGTGCAGGACCTGTTCCTGAACGAGACCGCCAACTACGCCCACGTCTTCCTGCCGGGCTGCTCCTTCCTTGAGAAGGACGGCACCTTCACCAATGCCGAGCGCCGCATCCAGCGCATCCGCAAGGTCATGGCGCCGAAGAACGGCTATGCGGACTGGGAAGTCACCCAGATGCTGTCGAACGCCCTGGGCTTCCCCATGACCTACAGCCACCCCGGCGAGATCATGGACGAGATCGCGGCGCTGACGCCCTCGTTCGCCGGCGTGAACTACAAGCTGCTCGACGAGATGGGCTCGGTGCAGTGGCCCTGCAACGAGAAGGCGCCGGAAGGCACCCCGATCATGCACATCGGCGGCTTCGTGCGCGGCAAGGGCAAGTTCATGCTCACCGAGTACGTGCCCACCGACGAGAAGACCGGGCCGCGCTTCCCGCTGCTGCTCACCACCGGCCGCATCCTCAGCCAGTACAACGTGGGCGCCCAGACCCGGCGCACCGAGAACGTGGTCTGGCACCCGGAGGACGTGCTGGAGATCCATGCCCACGACGCCGAGGTCCGCGGCATCCGCGACGGCGACTTCGTGAAGCTGGACAGCCGCGCCGGCTCCACCTCGCTGCGCGCTGTGATCTCCGATCGCGTCGCCCCGGGCGTGGTCTACACCACCTTCCATCACCCGGTGACGCAGGCCAACGTGGTGACCACCGACTATTCGGACTGGGCCACCAACTGCCCCGAATACAAGGTGACGGCGGTGCAGGTCTCGCCCTCCAACGGCCCGACCCAGTGGCAGGAGGAGTACGAGAACCTCAGCCGCACCAGCCGCCGCATCGCGGCAGAGTGAGGCGGCGACAAGCATAGGCTCCTCCCGGCTGCCCCCCGGCGGAGACAGGTGCCAGCCCCTCCCTTCGCGCTCCCTCTCCCCTTGCGGGAGAGGGCCGGGGTGAGGGGTTTCTACCGGCCTGGTACGGTGCCGGACGGAAAGGCCCTCCCCCCTCACCCCCAGCCCCTCTCCCGCAAGGGGAGAGGGGAGCCTAGGCGGAGCCGCCCCCTTCCAGCTGCCCTCGGGTGCCCCCATCTGAAGAATGCCATGACCGACACCCCCGCCTGCCCGCTCCCCTCAGACCTCCCCGCGCCCCCTCCGGCGCGGCGGGTGGAGCGCGTGCAGCTGCGGGACGGGCAGGTCTCCTCCGGCACCCGGGCGGTGCCCGAGGAAGTGCCGGTCGCCCTCACCTTCAATGGCACCACCCATGCAGTGATGATGGCGAGCCCCACCGACATCGCCGCCTTCGCGCTGGGCTTTGCCCTCACCGAGGGCATCGTCGCGGCGAAGGAGGAGATCCTCTCCCGCGATGTGATCGTCGTCGATGAGGGCATCGAGGCGCGCATGTGGATCGCCGAGGAGAAGATGAAGCATCTCTCCGCCCGGCGCCGGGCGCTCGCCGGCCCCACCGGCTGCGGCCTGTGCGGGGTGGAAAGCCTCGCCGAGGCAGTGAAGCCCGCCGCCCATATCACCGCCACGGCCGTCTTCGCGCCGGACGTGGTGCTGGGCGCCATGGCGACCCTCGGCCCGCTTCAGGCGCTGAACCGCGAGACCCGCGCGGTGCACGCCGCCGCCTATTTCGAACCCGGCCGGGGCATCCTAGCGCTGGCGGAGGATGTGGGCCGCCACAACGCCTTGGACAAGCTCGTCGGCATGGCCGCCGACGCCGGCTTCGACACCGCGCGGGGGCTGCTGCTGCTCACCAGCCGCGTCTCCATCGAGATGGTGCAGAAGGCGGCGGTGCTGGGCGTGGGCGTCATCGCCGCGGTGTCCGCCCCGACTTCGCTCGCCATCCGCACGGCAGAGGCTGCTGGCATCACCCTTGCCGCCATCGTGCGCGATGACGGCTTTGAGATTTTCACCCATCCCGGGCGCATCGCGCCCGCTTCATCGGAACGGGACCATGTCGCATAACTCCACCGAGAAGCTGGTCTATATGGCCAACCAGATCGCCACCGCCTTCGCCGCGCAGAAGCACGAGGCGGCTGTGGAGGCGACGCGCACGCACATCAAGAAGTTCTGGGACCCGCGCATGCGCTCCAAGATCGCCGAGCATGTGGCGCACGGCGGCGAGGGACTTCAGCCCATCGCCCGCGAGGCACTGGAAGGGTTGCAGGCGCCGAAGGCGGCCTGATTTCGCCCGTCGCCCGCCGCGTGCGGGCGATCGGCTTTACACCACGTCCCTCGGCGCGAGGGCGCATTCCATGCGCCCCTCCTCCACCTGCAGCACCGGGTGGACGATGCCGAAGCGGGCTTTCAGCTCCGCGCACGTCTCCGACAGAAAATCATCGTCCAGCGTCGCGCCGGGCCGCACCAGATGGGCGCTGAGCGCCACCGAGGTGGTGCTTAGGCCCCAGATGTGCAGGTCGTGCACCTCGCTCACGCCCGGCCGCGCGGCGAGATAGGCCTCCACCTCCGCGGCGTCGACGCCCTCCGGCACCATGTCCATGGCGAGGTTCACGCTGTCCCGCAGCAGGCCCCATGTGCCGGCGATGATGGCGACGGAGATCGCCAGCGACACCACCGGGTCCAGCCACAGCCACCCGGTGAGCGCGATCACCGCACCGGCGATCACCACGCCCAGCGAGATCGCGCCGTCCGCCACCATGTGCACGAACGCGCCCCGGACGTTCAGATCGCCCTTGCGCCCCGCCATGAACAAAAGCGCCGTGCCGATGTTCACGCCGACGCCCACCAGCGCCACCACCATCACGATTCCGGTCTGGATCGGCTCGGGATCGGCGATCCGGCCGAAGGCTTCCAGGATGATGCCGCCGGTGGCGACCAGCAGCAGCGTCGCATTGGCGAGCGCGGCGAGGATGGAGGAACGACCGTAGCCGTAGGTGTGCTTCGCCGTCGGCGCCCGGCGCGACAGCCATGCGGCACCCCAGGCGAGCAGCAGGCCGAGCACGTCGGAGAGATTGTGGCCCGCATCCGCCAGAAGGGCGAGCGAGCCGGACATGAAGCCGAACCCTGCCTCGATGACGACGAAGCCGAGGTTCAGCCCGGCACCGATGGCGAAGGCCCGCAGCGAATCCGGCGGGGCGTGGGAATGGCCGTGCCCGCCGTGGCCGTGCGAATGGCCGGCGTGGTCTTGGTCTTGGTCTTGGCTATCGTGGTCGTCGTGATCGTGGCCGTGACCGCTCTGATGGGATGCCATGCCGCGCCTCCACGCATTCGCGGCATCTTCCACAAGCGCCGGGCGATGTCACGCCCGGCCGGCGCGACGCGAGCGCGCGCCTATGCGAGGAACGCCGAGACGGTCCGCACAAATGCCTCCGGCTGCTCGATGGCGGAGAGGTGCCCGCCCGGCAGGCGCGCCAGCTTCGCGCCGGGAATGGCCGCGGCGATGGCCTCGCCCCAGGCCGGTGGCGTCGAGCGATCGCCGTCGGAGACGATGACCAGCGTCTGGGTGGCGATGCGCGCCACGTCGGTGCGGAAATCCATGTCGCGCATGGCGGCGCTGGTGCCCATGTAGCCGGAAGGCTTCGTGCCCGTGACCATCGCACGGACCTCCACCACGCGGGCGGGGCGCTGCGCCTTGAACTCGGACGTGAACCAGCTGTCGATGACGGAATCGGCGATGGGGCCGGTGCCGTCCTTGCGCACCGCCTTGATGCGGTGATCCCAGAAGCGCGCTGGGCCGGCATGGGCGGTGGTGTTGGACAGGATGAGCCGGGTGAGGCGCTGGGGCGCGTTCAGTGCCAGCCACTGGCCCACCATGCCGCCCAGCGACAGGCCGCAGAAATCAGCGGCGGCGAGGTTCAGCCGGTCCATGATCGCCAGCACGTCGCGGCCGAGGTCGCCCATGGAATAGACCTGGTCGGGCGCGGCGCTCTCGCCATGGCCGCGGGCGTCGTAGCGGATGACGCGGCGGCCCGCGAACAGCGGCACCACCTCGTCCCACATGCCGAGCGTGCAGCCGAGGGAATGGGAGAGGATGAGCGGCGGCGCGCCCTCCGGCCCCGTCACCTCCACCCTGAACCGCTCCCCGGAGACCTCCAGCAGCGCCACGGCGCCCTCCCCTCTGGATTCAATATGCCAGAGGTGTAGCGCGTTCAGGGCCGGGCGCAAGCGTCCCGCTGGACGCCCGCGCCTGTCGCAGGCTCACTCGAGGTCGGTCTCGAAGATAGCCATGCGGAAGTTCTGCGTGGCCTTCCCCTTTTCCTCGTCCTTGGTGAGAGTGCCGATGGCATCATCGCCGAGATAGACCTCGGCGGTGTCCTTGGACTTGGCGAAGGCGACCACCTTGAACTTCGGGTTGCCGAACTTGGTGCGGAGGTAGCTGGGAGCGTCCTTGTCCAGAACCGGCATGCGGAAATGATAGGAAAGCTCGCCGTCCTCCTCGTCCTTGTCCAGAGTGCCGATCGCTTCCTCGCCGAGGAACACCTCGGCGCTGCCCTTCGGCTTCGCGCGGGCTGCCACGTTGATCTGCGGATTGTTGAAGAGGTTCCGCATATAACGCTGCACCTGCTCGATCTCGGTCTTGTCCAAGGGGTGTCCTCCTGAGAGCGGATGGCCGCCTTATGGCCGCCATCGGGTGCGCGTTCAAGCCGGCGGGGTCAGATGTCCGCACCGGACCAGATGTTGTCCTCGAACATCTGGTCCATGGAGCGCGAAGGCTCGGCGCAGCCGGCCTCGCCCACCACCTTGGCCGGGATGCCGGCGACGGTCGAATTGCGCGGCACCGGCTTCAGCACCACGGAGCCGGCGGCGACACGGGCGCAGCGGCCCACCTCGATATTGCCGAGCACCTTGGCGCCGGCGCCGATGAGCACGCCGCGGCGGATCTTGGGATGGCGGTCGCCGCTTTCCTTGCCGGTGCCGCCCAGCGTCACGCCCTGGAGGATGGAAACGTCATCCTCGATCACCGCCGTCGCGCCGATGACGATGCCGGTGGCATGGTCGAAGAACACGCCGCGGCCCATGGGCACCTGGGGATGGATGTCCACGGCGAAGACGGACGACGCGCGGCTCTGGAGGTAGAGCGCGAAATCCTTGTGCCCGTTGTTCCACAGAAAGTGGGCGAGCCGGTGCGACTGGATGGCGTGGAAGCCCTTGAAATAGAGCACCGGATCCAGCGTGCGGTCGGCGGCGGGGTCGCGGTCCACCACGGCCATCACGTCGGCGCGCAGGGCCTGGGAGATGTCCTTGTCCCGGGCCACCGCATCGAGCCAGGCGGCGCGGATGGCGGAGCCCGGCAGGTCGGTGTCGCCGAGACGGGCGGCGATGCGCTCGCCGATCACGGCTTCGAGGCTGGGCTGGCCGAGGATGGCGCTGGTGAAGAATCCGGCGAGCAGCGGCTCGCGCTCGGCGGCCTCCTCGGCCTCGTTGCGCAGGCGCGCCCATACGGGGTCCACCACATCGTGCCAGCGCTCGGTGCCAAGGCGCGTCACGCGCGGCACGGCAGTCTCCGGCACCTGTGAAACCGGTACCTGCGACACCATCGGCAATTGCGGCATCTCTGCCTCCTCGGGGATCAGACTTGCCCCTGTTCTAGCACATGCTGCGGCGAGGCGAGAGGTTCCCGCCGGCCAGCGTCAAGGGCGCGCCTTCAGGAAGTCGAGAGCGCCCTGCTTGAACACCTTGTCACCCACGGCGGGATTGTGGTCGCGGTTGGGAATGTCGAGCTGGGTGCCGTCCGGCAGCAGCGCCACCAGCGGCGCAGCGGCGCCGGCCACCGCATCGCGGGTGCCGATGGCGACCATCACCGGCTGGAAGATGCGCCCCACCTCCTCGCGCGTCAGCACCTGCCGCGAGCCGCGGATGCAGGCGGCGAGTGCCTTCAGGTCCGCCTTGTTGGCATCGGCGAAGGCGCGGAACATGCGGCCCATGGGGTCCGCGACGTCGTCGAGGCTCGGCGCCTCCAGCGCGTCTGCCACCGTCTGCGGCAGGCCCGCGCCTTCCACGAGGTGGATGCCGAGACCGCCGAAGATGGCCGAGCGCACCGCATGGGGAAAATGCAGCGCCATCTGGGCGGCGACCCGCGCGCCCATGGAATAGCCGATCACGTCCGCCCGCTCGAGGCCGAGATGCCGGAGCAGGTTGTGGGCGTCCTCCGCCATCAGGCGGGTGTCGTAGAGGGCGGGATCGTAGAGCTTTTCGGATTCCCCATGGCCGCGATGGTCGAAGGCGATGACGCGATAGCCCGCCTCGGTGAGCGTCTTGGTCCAGGAGGGGCCGACCCAGTTGATCTCCTTGGTGGAGGCGAAGCCGTGGATCAGGAGGACCGGCTCGCCGGCACCCTGATCGAGATAGGCGATATCGACACCGTCGGAGGAGAAATGGGGCATGAGGGACCTTCGCGGGGAACGGCGAGCAGGGGAGCCGCGCGCCGCTCGGGCGCGCGGGCCGGGAAACTAGAAGGTCCCTCCCCGCCTGCCAACTCCCCGCCGGTCTCCTCCTGTCCCAGCGCGCGCACCGCCTCCGTGGCGGCGAGGACGTCGCGGGTTGCCTCAGCGATGACATCGGCGGCGGCGGTTGCCGGCACCGCGACCTCCGCCATGGGCGCAACAACCGGCGCGCGCCGCACGAACAGCTTTCCGCGCGCAGCGCCCCGAGGCGCCTCCCGCCGGCGCCGCTTGTGCCGCCACGTCCGGCGGGCGCAGGCGACGCAGAAGGAATTGAAGCTGGACACCAGCGCGAAGAGATAGAAGACCGCGAGGAAGCCCCACCAGATGAGGTGGAACAGCAGGCTGGTGATGGCGATGGCGCCGCGCCCCAGCGTCTTCAGGATGGCGAGCGTTTGCGCGCCCTTGGCGTCGGCGAGCCGGGCGACGCGGGAGAGGTCGCGGCCGCCCTCGGCCACCTTCAGGCCTTCCAGCGCGGCGCGGGTGCCGGCCTTGGCCTCGATGCGGGCGGTGTCGTCCAGCATCCGGGTGAGGGTGGCGAGGCGATCGGTGCGCACCACGCTCTTCACCGCCGCCCCGTCCACCGCTGCCGAGCCGGAGAGGAGACGGCGCAGAGCCACGAAGTCCACGCTTTCCCGGGCTGCCCGGGTGAAGCTGCGCAGCAGGCCGGCGGAGAGGCGGCCGGTGCGCTTCGCCACCTTCACCAGCGAGATGCCCATACGCACCGGCAGGCTCGCGCCCACGGTGGCGTAAGTTCCCGCGGTGACGGCGATGCCTACTGCCGACAGGCCGAGAATGAGCTGATCCGGTTCCTCCCCGCGGGCCATCTTCAGGCCCTCGCGGCCGGCGTCGCGGATGTCGCCCCAGACCATTAGGTCGCTCGTCGCCGCCCCCGCGAGGCCGGCGAGATCATTGGGCTGGCCGGTGATGAAGCCCATGCCGAACGCCTTGGCGGAATGCAGCGCCTGCGCCGTCGTGCCATTGGCCGCCTCCACCTGCTTGCGCAGCTCCGGGGGAACGGCGAGGTGCCGGGCATCGGCCAAAGCGAGATAGGAGGTGGCGAGGGCGGTATCGTCCTCCGCCAGCGCCGCCGCGATGGCGCGCGCCGCGTCCTCCCCCGTGAAGGCGCGAAGACCGAGATCGGCGAGGGCGGCGGGATCGTCGCGGGCGGCGATCAGCTTCGCGCTCTCCTTCGCCACGGGCACGAGCCAGGGCGCCGCGCCCAGCAGCGAGATGAAGACGACGAGGAAGGCGAAGATGCGGGCCATGGTCTTTCCGTGCCGTCATCCTCGCATCCCATTGTGGCGAAGTCGAAGGCGTTCGCGGCCGGATCAGCCTCCCCTAACGGCAATGCAATTTGAGCCGCGGCTGCCCCTTCCACCGCTTCCGCCGGCCGCTCCCGCCGCATAAAAGGAAGGCTTGGCGCCCTTGCGCGCCATGCGAGCATTGGCCCCAGCCGGGCCGGAGACGCCGGGGCATGAGCGTAACGGGATCGAGAGAGCCAGCCGCCTCGGGCGCACCGACGGCGCTGGACCGTGCTCTGCGGACGATCCGGCCGGCTTTCGTCAGCGTCGTGGTGTTCAGCTTCTTCATCAACCTCCTCGGCCTCAACGCCTCCATCTACATGATGCAGGTCTATGACCGGGTGCTCGGCAGCCGCAGCATCGAGACGCTGGTGCTGCTCACCCTCATCACCGCCTTCCTCTATCTGGTGTGGGCGGCGCTGGAAGGGTTGAGGTCCCGCCTGCTGGAGCGGGCCGGCATCGCCTTCGACACCAAGGTGGCGGCGGACGTCTTCGATGCCGTGCGCCGCATGGCGCTGCGCGCGCCGGGCAATGGACAGGCGCAGGCGCTGCGCGACCTCGACACCGTGCGCGACTTCTATGCCGGCGCCGGCCTCGCCGCTTTGTGCGATGTGCCGTGGGTGCCCATCTACATGATCTGCGCGACGCTGCTGCACCCCTATTACGGCGTGCTGGCGGTGGCGAGCTGCCTGATCTCCGGCTTCCTCGCGGTGCTGAACAACCGCGCCACCCGCGAGAGCCTCGCCGAAGCGGGCCGCGCCGGCATCAAGGCCAATGCCCTCGCCACGGCCACCCTGCGCAATGCGGAAGTGCTCAAGGCCATGGGCATGTCGAAGGCCCTGCGCGCGCGCTGGAGCGAGGCGCACGAGGGCGCCATGGGCTGGCAGAGCCGGGCCGGCGACCGAGGCGCGCTTCTCATCGGCATCACCAAGTTCAACCGGGCGCTGGTGCAGAGCATCGTGCTCGGGCTCGGCGCCTGGCTCGCCATCCAGAAGCAGATTTCGCCCGGCATGATCATCGCCGGCTCCATCCTGGTGGGCCGCTGCATCCAGCCCATCGAGCAGGCAGTGAGCAACTGGAAATCGGTGGTGAACATGCGCACCGCCTATGGCCGCATCCAGCTGCTGCTGCGCGCCGCCCCTCCCCCGCCCGAGCGGCTGCGCCTGCCGGAACCCACGGGGGCGGTGAGCGTGGAGAACCTGTTCGTGCGGGCGCCGGGCCGCGAGACGGCGGTGCTGCGGCAGCTGTCGTTCCGGCTCGACGCCGGCAGCGCCCTCGGCGTCATCGGCCCGACGGCGGCCGGCAAGTCCACCCTCGCGCGAGCGCTGGTCGGCGTGTGGCCGGCCGCGTCAGGCGCACTGCGGCTCGACGGATCGGACCTTGCCCATTGGGACGAGGAGCAGCTCGGCCGCCATGTCGGCTACCTGCCGCAGGACGTGGAGCTGTTCGCCGGCACCATCGCCGAGAATATCGCCCGCTTCACCGCCGCCGAGCCGGAGGCCGTGGTGGCGGCGGCGCAGCTCGCCGGGGTCCATGAGATGATCCAGCAGCTGCCGCAGGGCTACAATACCGAGATCGGCGACGGCGGCCTCGCCTTGTCCGGCGGGCAGCGCCAACGCATCGGCCTTGCCCGCGCGGTGTTCGGCCTGCCGGCGCTGATCGTGCTGGATGAGCCCAATGCCAGTCTCGATCCGGCCGGCGAAGCCGCGCTCACCGAGGCGCTGAAGCAGTTGAAGGCGGCGCGCCGGACGGTGGTACTCATCACCCACAGGCCGGCCGCTTTGGCCCAATGCGATCTCGTGCTCGCGCTCAAGGATGGCACTGCCCTCGCCTTCGGCCCACGCGACGAGGTGATGAAGCGCGTCGCCCAGGGTTCGGCGCCCACGCAGATGCCCCAGCCCGCAGCCTCTGCCGGGGGTAGCGCACCGACTGTTCGCGTCCGCAAATCCGTCGCCGGCCTCGGCACCGCGCCGGCCTCGTCGGCCGGTCCGGCGAACCAGCCGTGAGGCGCGCATGACCTCGCCCGCCTTTCCCGACCGTCCCTTCGCCGGCGCCTCGCCCCGGACGCCCTCGGGCTATCGCAGCGTCGCGCTCGCGGGCTACGCTCTGATCGCCGTCACCTTCCTCGGCTTGGGCGGGTGGGCGGCGATGGCCCGCGTCGACGGTGCGGTGGTCGCACCGGGCGTGATCGGCGTGGAGAGCAAGCGGCAGGTGGTGCAGCATCTGGAAGGCGGCATCGTCGCCGCCATCCTGGTGCAGGAGGGGCAGAAGGTGGGACGGGACGAAACCCTGTTCCGGCTCGATCCCACCCAGTCGCGGGCCAATGACGAGGCCGCCCTCGCCCAGCGACGCGCCGCTCTGGCCCTGGAAGCCCGCCTCGTCGCCGAACGGGACGATGCTCCCGCCATCACCTTCCCGCCCGAGCTTCTGGAACTCGCCCGCGTGCCCGCCGTCCGGGAGGCCATGGCCGACCAGATCGCCCAGTTCCGCGACCGCCGCGCCGCCTTCCAGAGCCAGATCGACATCCTGAACGGCCGCATCCTCCAGCTCGGCCATGAGCTGGAGGGACTTGCCCAGGAACGCGCTTCGGCCCGGCAGCAATTGGTCTTCGTCGAAGACGAACTGACCGCCGTGCGCGAGCTGGAGCGCAAGCACCTCGTCAACAAGTCGCGCGTCTCCTCGCTCGAGCGGGAAAAGGCGCGGCTGGACGGGCTCGTGGGCCGCAACATTGCCGACGAGGCCAAGGCGCGCGGCTCCATCGGCGAGCAGAAGATGCAGATCGTCCAGCTCACGCAGCAGCGGGCGGAAGATGTCGGCTCCCAGTTGCTCGATATCCGCGAGAAGCTGGCGGAGCTGAAGGAGAAAGTTCAGGTCACCCGCAGCGTGCTGGAGCGCATCGAGATCCGCGCTCCCAGCAGCGGGATCGTGCAGAACATCAACCCGCGCATCTACACGGTGGGCGCCGTGGTGCGCCCCGGCGATACGCTGCTGGAGATCGTGCCTCTGGACGCGCCGCTGGTGGTGGAAGCCCGCGTGCCCGTGCAGGACATCGACCGCCTCGACCTCCATGAGGCGGTGGAAGTGCGCTTTCCCGCTTTCCACGGCCGGACCACGCCGATGGTGCTCGGCCATCTCGCGTCGGTGTCGCGCGATCGGCTGGTGGACGAGACCACCCACCAGCCCTATTTCCTCGCCCGCGTCGGCGTGGACGAGACGGACGTGCCGGCCGACCTGCGCAGCCGGCTCCAGCCGGGCATGGATGCGGAAGTCGCCTTCCACACCGGCTCGCGCACGGTGCTGAGCTATCTGCTGCGCCCCCTCGCCGATGCCATGGCCCGCGCCTTCACGGAGCGATGACGGCCTCGCGCCGATAGGCGAACGGGACTACAAGGGCGCCGAAAGAGGACGGGATATGACCATGCTGAAGGTCTGGGGCCGCATCAATTCGGTGAACGTCGAGAAGGTGATCTGGACCGCGCAGGAGCTTGGCTTGCCCTTCGAGCGGATCGAGGCCGGTGGCGCCTTCGGCGTGGTGGATACCCCGGAGTTCCGGGCCAGGAACCCGGTGGGCCGGGTGCCGGTGATCGACGATGACGGCTTCGTGCTGTGGGAATCCAACGCCATCGTACGCTACCTCGCCACCCGCCACGGGCTCGGCGCGCTGATGCCCGCCGACCTGCGCGCGCAGGCCGAAGCCGGGCGTTGGATGGATTTCCAGCTCGGCACCGTCGCCGCGCCGCTGAGCGCGCTGACATGGGGCATCGTGCGCACCGCGCCGGAAAAGCGCGATCCGAAGGCCCTCGCACCGGCCTTCGCCAATCTCGGCGCGGCGCTGGCGATCGTGGAGGCGGGGCTCGCCGGTCGCACTTATCTGGTGGGCGAGGGCCTCACCGTCGCCGACATTCCGCTCGCCTGCTGCGCCCACCGCTGGTTCAACATGCCGCTGGAGGGCACCGGGCTGGAACGGCCCGATCTGCCCAACCTTGCCGCCTGGTACGGACGGCTGAAGGCGCGGCCGGCGGTTGCGGGACTGATGCCGACGCCGCTGACCTGAGGCGCAGGTGATGCGCCTTCAGAAGTGCGTCACCCCATCGTAGATCAGCTTCACGCCGACCACCGCGAGGATGGTGTAGACGAGGCCGAAGAAGCGCGCCGGTGAGACGCGGCGCACCAGCCAGACGCCGGCCATGGTCGACACCACGGCAATGGGGATCAGCGCGGCCGAGGTGGCGAGATTCTCGAATGAGATCTGGCCCAGCGCGAGGAAGAACGGCAGCTTCACCCAGTTCACCACCGCGAAGAAGGCGGTGGCCGTCGCCGCGAACTGCTGCACGGGGAGCGGGCGCCGCAGCAGATAGATCATCAGCGGCGGACCACCCGCATTGGCGATCATGCTGGTGAAGCCGGAGACGGCGCTCCACACCGCGGCGGCGATGGGGCCCGACTCCCCCGGCGTTCGCTTCAGCCGCCGCGACAGGAAGGCGCGCACCGCTTCCACCACCGAGAGCACGCCGATGCCGAAGGCCACCGCCGCGTCGGACACGGAGGCCGCAAGCAGATAGCCGAGCACGATGCCGGCGAGGGCGCCCGGAAGGGTGCGCAGCAGCTCCTTCCGGCTCCAGCGGCGCCAGTAGGCGTAGAGGCTCACCACGTCCTGGACGATCAGCACCGGCAGGATGATGGCGGCCGCCTGGATGGGCGACATCACCAGCGCCAGAATGGGCTGGCCCAGCACCGAAAGGCCGGTGAAGCCGCCCTTGGAGAGGCCCACCACAATGGTGGCCGGCACGGCGGCGGCATAGAAGAGGGGATCGACGATCAAGGGGAACTCGCTGCGGCAGCCGCCCCTCACGCGGGGACGGGCACCGGTCGCGCGGAGGCGCCGGCCTGCCGCCTATAGCAGCCCGCCCGGCGCGGCACGACAGAAAATCCCCTGCAAGGCCAAGCCCCAGTCCGCCGCTCAGCGCCTCTCCCTGCGGCATGAGCCGAGCCGGGCGAGGGCCAGCGCCTGCTCGAATCCGGCTTCGAGGGAATCGATGATGGGCAGGGGCGCGGCGACCTCGATCTCGGCGGCGTAGCCGGCCAGCGCCGCGCCGCCGAGGATGAGCACGTCCGGCGCCTGTGCGGCGATGGTCTCCTCCACCACCCGCGCCACCGCCCAGGTCTTGTCCGACGAGCCGTCCGCATGGCGGGCGGACAGAGCGAGGGCGTCGCCGGGCACCATGGCGATGCCGGCGCAGCGTCCGTCCAGATGGGTGCGGCGCATCAGCTCGCGCAGCATGGCGGGCCATTCGCCGTCCGGCACCACGATGGAGAAGCGTTCGCCCAATTGGAGCGCGGCGAGGATGCTCGCCTCGGCCATGCCGGCGAAGGGAAAGGCGAAGGTGCCGCGCAGCGCCTCCAGGCCCGGCTCGCCGAAGCAGGCATAGAGGGCGGCATCGAAGGGGGGACGCCCTTCCTCCTGCTCCTTCGCCACGGCCGCAGCCACCGCCTCCAGCGCCGCATGGCCCGCCACCGCCGCCGACTGGCGCGTGGTGACATAGGGCTGGCCGAAGCTGGCCGTGACGCCGGCAAGTTCGACGCCTGCGGGCGCACGACGGTTCAGCGCCGCCACCATGCGATCGGTCACGGCCTCGCTGGTATTCGCGTTCAGGACCAGAATCTTCAAAGCGCCCTCCCCCTACCCGCCCCAAAGGAAGCATCCGGGGGCCGGCCTGAAAAGCGTCCCGCACGCCTCTCGACCCAAAATGCATGCGATGAACCGCATTTGCCCAATTGATAGGCAATCATGCAATTTGTCGATGATTTGACGACGAACTGTTTCAAGCATTCCGTAGCGGCACAAAGGATCGGGACGGCTTCTGCGCCGTGGCACAGGGGTTGCTAGCCAGCATGGGCATCGCGCCGAAGAGGACTCGACGATGCTCAAGAAAGACCTGCGCAACAGCCCGGCCAGCCGCCTCCTGAGGACGGCCGCCTTTCTCGTGGCCACGGGGGGCGCCATCGCCGTCCCGGCCCTTCTGGCACCGGGCTTTGCCGCTGCGGAGACCACCCTGCGCATCGGCATGACGGCAGCCGATATTCCGCGCACCCTCGGCCAGCCCGACCAGGGTTTCGAGGGCAACCGCTTCACCGGCCTCACCATGTATGACGCGCTGGTGCTGTGGGACCTGTCCTCGGCCACCAAGCCCAGCGTCCTCGTCCCCGGCCTCGCCACCGAGTGGAAGGTGGACGATCAGGACAAGACCAAGTGGATCTTCAAGCTGCGCCCCGGCGTGACCTTCCATGACGGCTCGCCGTTCAACGCCGATGCCGTGGTGTGGAACGTGGACAAGGTGCTCAACAAGGAGGCACCCCAGTTCGATGCCAGCCAGGTGGGCGTCACCGCCTCGCGCATGCCAACCCTGCGCTCGGCGAAGAAGATCGACGATTTGACGGTGGAGCTGACCACCGCCGAGCCCGACTCCTTCCTGCCCTACAACCTCACCAACCTGTTCATGGCGAGCCCTGCCCACTGGCAGAAGCTCTATGAGACGGCGGAGGGCGCCGACGCCAAGGCGAAGGCCGCCGCGGCCTGGACCATCTTCGCCCGCAGTGCCTCCGGCACCGGCCCATGGAAGATGGCCGCCTTCGTGCCGCGCGAGCGGCTGGAGCTGGTGAAGAACGCCGCCTACTGGGACAAGAACCGCATCCCGAAGACCGACCGCATGGTGCTCCTGCCCATGCCCGAGGCCAACGCCCGCACCGCCGCCCTCCTCGCCGGGCAGGTGGACTGGATCGAGGCCCCCGCGCCCGACGCCCTGCCCCAGCTGAAGTCTCGCGGCTTCAAGATCGAGGCGAACGAGCAGCCCCACGTCTGGCCCTGGCAGTTCTCCCGCATCGAGGGCTCGCCGTGGAACGACATCCGGGTGCGCAAGGCGGCGAACCTGTGCATCGACCGCGAAGGGATGAAGGAGGGCCTGCTCGGCGGCCTCATGGCTCCCGCCACCGGCACCGTGGAGCCCGGCCATCCCTGGCGCGGCAACCCCACCTTCCAGATCAAGTATGATGTGAAGGAAGGCCAGAAGCTGATGAAGGAGGCCGGGTTCGGCCCCGACAAGAAGCTGAAGGTGACGACGCAGACCTCGGCCTCGGGATCCGGCCAGATGCTGCCGCTTCCCATGAACGAATACCTGCAGCAGGCGCTGGCCGAATGCTATTTCGACGTGAAGCTCGATGTGATCGAGTGGAACACGCTGTTCACCAACTGGCGCAAGGGCGCGAAGGACCCGTCCGCCAACGGCTCCAACGCGGTGAACATCACCTATGCGGCCATGGACCCGTTCTTCGCCATGGTGCGCTTTCTCCAGTCCGGCATGGCGCCGCCGGTGTCCAACAACTGGGGCTACATCAACAACCCCAAGTTCGACGAGCTGGTGAAGAAGGCGCGCAACTCCTTCGATCCCGCCGCACGTGATGCCGCCCTCGCCGAGCTGCACGCCGCCTCGGTGGACGATGCCGCCTTCCTCTGGGTCGCCCACGATGTGGGCCCGCGCGCGCTGAGCCCGAAGATCACCGGCTTCGTGCAGCCCAAGAGCTGGTTCGTGGACTTCTCGCCGGTGTCCATCAGCCAGTGAGGCACGCAGGGTAACGGCGCGCGCTTCCGTTCCCCTGACGGCCGTCATGCCCGGGCTTGTCCCGGGCATCCACGTCGGGCCGCCTGAGTGACCTCTGACGCTGAACCCGGCCGCACCACGTGGATGGCCGGGACAAGCCCGGCCATGACGGTCGGCAGATGCGCATCCAAGCGCGGAGCCGCCGGCCCCGCGCCCTTCCAACACAAGCAGGATCGCCCCGTGCTGGTCTATGTCCTCAGGCGCATCGTCTATGTGATCCCCATCGTCGTCTCGGTGGCGCTGGTGTGCTTCCTTCTGGTGCACATCACCCCCGGCGACCCGCTGGTGGCGGTGCTGCCGCCGGACGCCTCGGCGGAACTCGCGGCGCAGCTGCGCGCGGCCTACGGATTTGACCAGCCGCTTCCGGTGCAGTTCGGCCTGTGGGTCTGGCATGCGCTGCATGGCAATCTCGGCACCTCCATCGCCACCGGCCGCCCGGTGCTGGCCGAGGTGACGGCGGCGGTCGGCAACACCTTCATCCTGGCGGTTTCGGCCGCCATCATCGGCTTCGCGCTGGGGGCCTTCTTCGGCCTCATCGCCGGCTATTTCCGTAACACCTGGGTGGACAAGCTCGCCACCTCCATCGCGGTGGCCGGCGTCTCCGTGCCCCATTACTGGCTGGGCATGGTGCTGGTCATCATCTTCTCGGTGTGGCTCAACTGGCTGCCCGCCGTGGGCATGGGGCCGGGCGGATGGTCGTGGGACTGGGAGCACATGCGCTTCCTCATCCTGCCCGCCGTCACCATGTCGGTCATCCCCATGGGCATCGTCACGCGCACGGTGCGCGCGCTCACCGGCGACATCCTCTCGCAGGATTTCGTGGAGGCGCTGCGCTCCAAGGGCCTGCGCGAGACCCAGGTGTTCCGCCACGTGGTGAAGAACGCCTTGCCCACCGCCATCGCCGTCATGGGCCTCCAGCTCGGCTACCTGCTCGGCGGCTCGATCCTCATCGAGACGGTGTTCTCCTGGCCGGGCACGGGCTTCCTTTTGAACTCCGCCATCTTCCAGCGCGACCTGCCGCTATTGCAGGGCACGATCCTCGTGCTGGCGCTGTTCTTCGTCTTCCTCAACCTCGTGGTGGACATCGCCCAGGCGGCGATCGACCCGCGCATCAAGAGGGCCTGATCGTGGCGATGACCAGCGATGCCGCCCTTGAGGCGGCCCCCGTCGAGAAGGCCCGCGGCTATTGGGCGACGGTGGCCCGCCGCATCTCCCGCGACAAGGTGAGCATGGCCTGCGCGGCCATCCTCATCCTCATCGTGCTGGCGGCGATCTTCGCGCCCTGGCTCGGCCTCGCCGATCCCTACCAGGGCTCCATGATCCGCCGGCTGCGCCCCATCGGCACGCCGAACTATCCGCTCGGCACCGACGAGCTCGGCCGCGACATGCTCTCCCGCCTTGTCTATGGCGGGCGGCTCTCGCTGCTCATCGGCATATTGCCGGTGATCCTCGCCTTCGGCATCGGCACCAGCCTCGGGCTGCTGGCCGGCTATCTCGGCGGCAAGGTCAACACGATCATCATGCGCACGATCGACGTGTTCTACGCCTTCCCCTCGGTGCTGCTCGCCATCGCCATCTCGGGCGTGCTCGGGGCGGGCATCGTCAATTCCATCGTCTCGCTCACCGTGGTGTTCGTGCCGCAGATCACCCGCGTGGCGGAGAGTGTCACCACCTCGGTGCGCTCGCTCGACTTCGTGGATGCGGCGCGGGCGTCGGGCGCCTCGGCGCTCACCATCATGCGCGTGCACATGCTGGGCAACGTGCTGGGGCCGATCTTCGTCTATGCGACGGGCCTCATCTCCGTCTCCATGATCCTCGCGGCGGGCCTCTCCTTCCTCGGCCTCGGCACGCGGCCGCCGGAGCCCGAATGGGGCCTGATGCTGAACACCCTGCGCACCGCCATCTACGTCAATCCGGGCGTCGCGGCTCTGCCGGGCGTGATGATCTTCGCCGTCTCCATCTGCTTCAACATGCTCAGCGACGGGCTGCGCAGCGCCATGGACATCCGCAATTGAGCACCATCGAACCTCTTGAGGACCTCGGCGGACCGGCCCAGCCGCTGCTCGCCGTCAACAGCCTCACCAAGCACTTCCCCATCGGCGGCGGCCTGTTCGCCGAAAAGAAGACCGTGCGGGCGGTGGACGACGTGTCCTTCGCTGTCGCCAAGGGCGAGACGCTCGGCATCGTGGGTGAGAGCGGCTGCGGCAAGTCCACCACCGCGCGCCTGCTCATGCACCTCATGCCGCGCACCTCCGGCGAGATCCTGTTCGACGGCCAGGTCGTCGGCTACAGCCTCTCCATGCGCGAGTTCCGGCGTGGCATGCAGATGGTGTTCCAGGACAGCTACGCGTCCCTGAATCCGCGCCTCACCATCGAGGACAGCATCGCCTTCGGGCCGAAGGTCCACGGCATCCCCGACAAGGAGGCGCGGGCGCTCGCCCGCGAGCTGATGGGCAAGGTGGGCCTGCGCCCGGAAGTCTTCGCCAACCGCTATCCGCACGAGGTGTCCGGCGGCCAGCGCCAGCGCGTCAACATCGCCCGTGCCCTCGCCCTGAAGCCACGGCTCGTTATCCTGGACGAGGCAGTCTCGGCGCTGGACAAGTCGGTGGAGGCGCAGGTGCTGAACCTGCTCACCGACCTCAAGCGCGAGTTCGGCCTCACCTACGTGTTCATCAGCCACGACCTCAACGTGGTCCGCTACATCTCTGACCGGGTGCTGGTGATGTATCTCGGGCAGGTGGTGGAGGTGGGGCCGGTGGATCAGGTGTGGGAGGCCCCTGCCCACCCCTACACGCGCGCTCTGCTCGCCGCCATGCCGGCCCTCGACCCGGACAAGCGCACCGAGACGCCGCCGCTCTCGGGCGATCCGCCCAACCCCATCGATCCGCCCGCCGGCTGCCGCTTCCACACCCGCTGCACCTTCGCGGAAGAGGTGTGCGGACGGGTGTGCCCCGCCCTCTCCCCGGCGACGCCGGGCGATACGGCGCCCGACGCCCATCTCGCCGCCTGCCACATGGTCATTCCGGGCTCCGGCCACAGCCGCGCGCCCGCCGCGACGGAGGTCGCCGCATGAGCCAGCATCTTTCGTCTGAAGACGCCGCCGCCATCATCCGCGCCGCCGGCCTCGATCTTCCCGCCAGCGATGCCGCGCGCATCGCCTCCGGCATCTCGCCCGGCCTTGCCGCCTTCTCCGCCGTGGCCGGCACCCTGCCGTTCGATCTGGAGCCGGCGACCTTCCTCGCGGTGCAGCGGCCCTGCGCGGAGCCGAAGGAGGGCGGCCAATGAGCCTGTCGCTCCGCCCCTCCGCCGGCGCGCCGGCCGATCCGGCGCTGATGACGCTCGCGGAAGCCGCCATGGCCATCCGCGCCGGCGTGCTCTCCTCCCGCGAGGCGACGGAGGCGTGCCTCGCCCGCATCGCGCGGCTCCAGCCGGCGCTCAACGCCTTCATCGCCATCGAGCCCGAAGCGGCCCTCGCCGCCGCCGATGCGGCCGATGCCGCGCTGGCGCAGGGCGAGGTGAAGGGCCTGCTGCACGGCCTGCCCCTCGCCCACAAGGACATGTTCTACGAACAGGGCCGCGTCTCCACCTGCGGCTCGAAGATCCTGCGGGACACCGTGGCGACGACGAACTCCACGGCCCTCGCCCGCATCAAGGCGGCGGGCACGGTGCGGCTCGGCGCGCTGCACATGGTGGAATTCGCCTATGGCCCCACCGGCCACAACGCCCATTTCGGCGCGGCGCGGAACCCGTGGAACACCGCCCATGTCACCGGGGGCTCCTCCTCCGGCTCAGGAGCGGCGGTGGCGGCGCGGCTCACCTATGGCGCGCTGGGCTCGGACACCGGCGGCTCCATCCGCATGCCGGCGCATTTCTGCGGCGTCACGGGGCTGAAGACCACGGTCGGGCTCGTCAGCCGCTACGGCGCCATGCCGCTGTCCTTCTCCCTCGACACCATCGGCCCGCTGGCCCGCACCGTGGAGGATTGCGCCATTCTGCTCGGCCTCATGGCCGGCGCCGATCCGCTCGATCCCACCACCGCCACCGCTCCGGTGCCGGACTATCTCGCCGCCGCCGAAGGCCGCCTCAAGGGCCTCACCATCGGCATTCCCGATGCCTTCTATGTGGACGATCTCGACCCCGAGGTCGCCCGCGTGCTGGACGAGACCATCGCGACCCTGAAGCGCGGCGGCGCGCGCATCGTCAGCGTCTCGCTGCCCGACCAGATGAAGCTCTCCGGGGCCTCGCAGGTGGTGCTGAACTGCGAGGCCTCCGCTAGCCACAAGCCATGGCTCCTTGAGCGCCCGCAGGACTATGGCCCGCAGATCCGCTCCCGGCTGGAGAACGGCTTCGCCATCCCCGCCGTAACCTATCTGGAGGCGCTGCGCTGGCGTGGGCCGGCGCTGGCCGCGCATCTGGCGGCGGTCGCCGAAGTGGATGCCGTGCTCGCCCCCACCGCGCCCATGCCCGCCCCCACCATCGCCGAGACCGACACGGACGGCGGGCCGGGCGCGGAGGCGATGATCCAGCGCATCACCCGCTTCACCCGCCCGGTGAACTATCTGGGCCTGCCCACGGTGAGCCTGCCCTGCGGCTTCACCCGCACCGGACTTCCCGTCGGCTTGCAGGTGATCGGCCGGCCGTTCGCCGAGGCGACATTGATCCGCATCGGCGCCGCCTTCCAACGCGAGACCGATTTCCATGAACAGATGCCGGAGGAGCCATGAGCGAAGCGAACGGCACGAAAACCATGGCTGAAGCCGCAAGGCCCCTCGTCGACATCCGCGACCTCACCATCCGCTTCACCGGCGAACGCACCGTCCATGCGGTGAATGGGGTGTCCCTCTCCCTCGGCGAGGGCGAGGTGCTGGGCCTGCTGGGCGAGTCCGGCTCGGGCAAGAGCGTCACCATGCGTGCGCTCATGCGCCTCCTGCCCAAACGGCGCTCGGTGATCTCCGGCAGCGTGCATGTGGCGGGGCAGGATGTGCTCGCCATGGACGACGCCACCCTCTCCGACTTCCGCGGCCGCACCGTCTCCATGATCTTCCAGGAGCCGGCGCTGGCGCTGGACCCGGTCTACACCATCGGCCGGCAGATCTCGGAATCGGTGATGCGCCACGAGGGCGCGAGCCAGCGCGACGCCACCGCCCGCGCGCTGGAGATGCTGGAGCTGGTGCGCATCCCCTCGGCGAAGCGCCGGCTGGATGCCTATCCCCACGAGATGAGCGGCGGCATGCGCCAGCGCGCCATGATCGCCCTCGCCCTCGCCTGCCGCCCCAAGATCCTGCTGGCGGACGAGCCCACCACCGCGCTCGATGCCACGGTTCAGATCCAGATCCTGCTGCTGCTGCGCGAGTTGCAGCGGGAGATGGGCATGTCGGTGATCTTCGTGACCCACGACATCGGTGTCGCCATCGAGATCTGCGACAAGGTGGCGGTGATGTATGCCGGCCAGATGGTGGAGACGGGCACGCTGGGCGAGATCGTCCGCACGCCGCAGCATCCCTATCCGCGCGGGCTGCTCGCCTCTACCGTTCACGGCGCGGCGCGCGGGTCGCGGCTGGAGACCATCCCCGGCACGCCGCCCTCCCTCGACAAGGCGCCTGTCGCCTGCTCCTTTGCGCCGCGCTGTGCCTTCGCGCAGCCGCGCTGCACCGTCGCGCCGCCGCCGCTCGTCCATCTCGGCCCCGGCCGCGACGTGCGCTGTGTTCTGGCTGAAACCCCCGTCCCGGTGAACTGATGACCGCCTACGCCTCCAACCTCACGATCAATGCCGACCGCCTCTGGAGCACGATCATCGAAACCGCCCGCTTCGGCGGCACGGAGAAGGGCGGCGTGCGCCGTCTCACTCTGTCGGAGGAGGACCGGCAGGTGCGCGACTGGTTCCGCGCCGCCTGCGAGGCCGCCGGCTGCACCGTCACCGTGGACGGCCTCGGCAACATGTTCGCTTTGCGGCCGGGGAAGGACATGACCAAGCCACCGCTCGGCATCGGCTCCCACCTCGACACCCAGCCCACTGGCGGCAAGTTCGACGGCGTGCTGGGCGTGATGGCGGCGCTGGAGGTGGTGCGTACTCTCAACGACGCCGGCATCGAGACCGAGACGCCCCTCTGCGTCTGCAACTGGACCAACGAGGAAGGCTCCCGCTTTGCCCCGGCCATGATGGGCTCGGCGGGCTACGTGGCGGACCTGCCGGTTTCCGACATCCTCGCCCGCACCGATGCGGACGGGATCTGCGTCGGCGCGGCGCTGGACGCCATCGGCTATCGTGGGCCGGAAGAGGTGGGCGCGCAGAAATTCTCGGGCTTCCTCGAACTCCACATCGAGCAGGGGCCGATCCTGGAGGCGGAAGGCCTCCCCATCGGCGTGGTGGAGCACGGCCAGGGCATCATCTGGTACGATGGCCGCATCTCCGGCTTCGAGAGCCATACGGGCTCCACACCCATGCATCTGCGCAAGGATGCGCTCGCCGCTTTGTCCGAGATCGTGCTGGCCATCGAAGCCCTCGCCAAGGCGCACGGGCCGAACGCGGTGGGCAGTGTCGGCGAGGCGGTGATCGCGCGGCCCTCGCGCAATGTGATCCCCGGCGAGATCGCCTTTTCCGGCGAATTCCGCACCCCCGACGCCGGCATTCTCGCTGCCCTCGACAAGGCGCTTCAGGAGCAGGTGAAGGAGATCGCCGCGCGGCGGAAGGTGGACATCCGCCTCGACACCATCTGGCGCAAGGAGCCCACCCATTTCGACCCGGCCATGACCGGCGCCATCGCCGCCGCCGCCGACCGGCTGGGCCTGCCGCACCGGCCCATCGTGTCGGGGGCGGGGCATGACAGCTTCCACCTCGCCACCGTGGTGCCCACCGCCATGGTCTTCGTGCCGTGCAAGGACGGCGTGAGCCACAACGAGCTGGAATCCGCCAAGCCGGAGGAGTGCGCCGCTGGCGCCAACGTGCTGCTGCACGCGGTGCTCGCGGTGGCGGGCGGCGGCGCGTGAGGCCTCTCGTCCCACGTTCGCTGACGGGGGAGGCCTTCGCGCCCTATGGCGAGGTGCTGGCGGTGCCGCAGACGGTGGGTATGCGCACGTCGTTCAACACCGTCCTCGCGAACCTGCGGCCCGATGTTCCGGCCTGCCTCTCCCTCATCCTCGCCGCGCCGGTTCCTCAGCCGGTGAGGATCGAGGTGATCGAGCGGCATGTCTTCACCTCCCAGAGCATCGTGCCGATGGCGACAGCCCGCTGGGTGATTGTGGTGGCGCCGGGCGCCGCCGGGGACGGGCCGGACCTGGCGGCGGCGGAGGCCTTCCTGCCCACGCCGGGACAGGGCATCACGCTGGCGCCGGGCACCTGGCACGCGCCGTTGACGGTGCTCGATGCCCCCGCCCCGTTCGCATTCCTCATGTGGCGCAACCACGCGACGGACGACGAAGAGATCATCGCCATTCCTCCGATGGCGGTGGCGGTTTAGCGCCGCTCACGCCTCGGCCAGTCGCTCCCGTCCGCGTTTGCGAATGAAGCGCAGCCCATCCAATACCGGGCGTTCCACCGCGACGAGGAACAGGCTGGCGCAGGCGAAGGCGGCGAGGGCTGTAACCGCGAAGAGCAGCGCGAGCCCTCCGACGCCCACGGGCGCGAAATGCACGAAGGCCCAGGCGGCCGGCCCCACGATCAGCGGCACATGCACCAGATAGAGCGGAAACGAGAGCGCGCCGAGATGCTGCAGCGCCGGTCGCTCGAACAGGTCCCGCAGCCACGGCGTGGTGAGGAACGAGACGATGACGAGCAGCGCCCCGGCCTCCCGCCAGCCGTCGCCGCCGAGGCGGGACAGCACGGCATCGGCAAGGCCCGGCCCGTCCGCATGGCCGGGATAGGTGGCGCCGAGGACGAGACCGAGGAGCGCGAGAAGCGTGCCCCGCATCGGCATCGGCTTCAGCCAGCCGCGCAGCTCGAACAGCAGCGCCCCGCCGCAGAAGGCCGCGAGCGAGAAATCGACAGCAATCCCGAGGCCAAGGCCCCCCGCCACCAGCGCCGGCACCCGCGCCCGCCCCCGCACGAGGGCATAGCCGCCATAGATGAGGATCGAGCCCATCAGCTCGATGCGCATGGTCCAGAGCGGGTTATTGAACAGCGGCTTGCCCGTCTCCACGAACACCTGCACCGCCCCTTCCCACGCCGCCTGCCATAGGGGCGGAATGGGCGGCTGGTGGGTCCAGCGAAACCACGTACTGCCGGAGAGCGCCTGCGCCGCGTTTCCGGCATCGGGAAAGCCGGCGATCCAGACCCATGCGATGAGCGAGGCGGCCAGCGCCGGCAGGGCGAGGCGGAAATATCTGAGGCCGATCAGCAGCGGCGCTTCCTTCAGCGTCCGTGGCGCCGAGGCGGCCAGCACGAAGCCGCTCAGGGCGAAGAAGACGGCCACGGAGAAATGCCCGTTCCACAGCACCGCCAGCGGCGTGTCGGAGACAGAGAAGCCGGTGCGGCCCCAGGAGCGGAAGGGGCCGGGCGTGAAGGCGTAGAAGAAATGGAAGATCGCCACCGTGCAGGAGGCGAAGCCGCGCAAGCCATCGAGGCTGGTGACGCGGCCGAGGGGAGGCTCGATGAGGTGCGTTTCGGAAACAGGCATCAGGCAGGCATCGGGGCAGCAAGCGGGAGCCGGACCGTAGCCCCGCCGGGGACGCGGGTCCATCACCCCCGCCGCCGGGCACCGGACTAACCCGGGCACCCATCCCGCTGCCTGCTCCCGCCGACGCATGAGCCTTCCGGTCAGGCCGGAGGCCGACGGCGTAACGGGGAGCCGGCGGCGTAGCGCTGTCAGGCGCCCCCAAACGCATCCGACGACAGCGACCTCAGCGCCGCGCGATACTCCTCCCGAAGCCGCGCGCAAAGCTCGGCCGCGCCGGGCAGATCGGAGATGCCGCCCACCCCCTGCCCTGCCGACCAGACATTCTTCCACGCCTTCGCCTCGTTCGACATGTCGAGCTTGGCGTGGCCCTGGAGATTGTCCGGGTCGAGCCCGGCGGCGCGGATGCTGGGCTTCATGAAGTTGGCGTTCACGCCGCTGATGGCGGGCGTGTAGAGGATGTCCGCCGCCGAGGAGGACAGGATCATGTCCTTGAATTCCTGCGGCACCATGGCCTCGCGCGTGGCGATGAAGCGCGTGCCCATGTAGGCGAGGTCCGCCCCCGCAGCGCGCGCCGCGAGGATCTGCGCGCCGGTGTTGATGGCACCGGCCATGAGGATGGTGCCGGCGAACACCTGCCTGATCTCGGTGACAAGAGCGAAGGGGCTGAGCTGCCCCGCATGGCCGCCGGCACCGGCCGAGACGGCGATGATGCCGTCCACGCCGGCTTCCGCCGCCTTCTCCGCATGACGGCGGCTGATGACATCGTGGAAGACGACGCCGCCATAGGAATGCACCGCCTTCACGAGATCGGGCACCGCCCCGAGCGAGGTGATGACGAGCGGCACCTTCTCCTCGACACAGATGGCGAGGTCCGCCTCCACGCGCGGGTTGGACTTGTGGACGATGAGGTTGACGCCGAACGGCGCCGCGTCTTCCACCTCGGCAAGGCGCGCCTTGATCTCCCGCACCCAGTCGCGGAAGCCGTCGCTGGTGCGGGCGTTGAGCGCCGGGAAGGTGCCCACCATGCCCGAACGCGAGACCTCCACCACGAGATCGGGACCGGAGGTGAGGAACATGGGCGCGGCCACGGCGGGGATTTTCAGGCGGCCCTCGAAGGCGGCGGGAAGCGGCATGGGATGGTCCTTGTTCTCGTGCGGCGGGGCCGCCGTCTCGTTTGTAAATTTCGAACCGTCATACCCCGGCTCGAGGCACGGGATGACAAGCGCTTACGATGCCGCTCCGCCCGCCTTGGCGGCCTGACGGGCAAAGAAAGCGGCGATCTTGTCCTGCGCCTGCGGGCTCTGAATGAGGGCGGCACAATAGTCGCGCTCCACCTTCAGCGCCTTGTCCATGGGCAGGCGCGCCCCCTCGAACACGCAGGAGAGGATGGCGCGCGGCGCGGGGTCTTCCCCCTTGGTTCGCGCCAGCACGCGGGCGTTCCAGACCGCGAACAGGTCGCCCGCGGCGGTGCTGGTCGGCGCGAGGCCGGGCAGGCGAAAGCCCTTCACATCCCATGGCGCGACTGGGCTGACCCGCCCCTCGCGCAAGGCGGCCTTGGCGGCGGGAAGGAGATCGTCCGACGCCACGATCACATCGATCAGCCCCGCCGCCTGCGCCTCGGCCGCGGTCATGGGCCTGCCGTCCACCAGGATCGGCAAGGCGGCGGCGATGCCCAGGCGGCGAAGCACGCGCTGGGTGCCGCCGGCGCCGGGCAATATGCCGAGCGTCACCTCCGGCAGGCCGAACAGGCCCTTGGGATTGTCCGCGACGAGCCGGTGATGGCAGGCGAGCATCAGCTCCAGCCCCGCCCCGAGCGCCGTGCCGGGCGCAGCAGCCACCACCGGCTTGCCGCACGTCTCCAGCCGGCGGAATAGCGCCCCCATGCGACCGATGCGGCGCGCCGCCTCCGGCAACGTCACGTCCGGTGCCGCGAGGCCGTTCATGATCGCGAGATCCGCCCCCGCAAGGAAGGAGGACTTGCCCGAGGTGACGATGATGCCTGAGACGGCACCATCCGCCGCCAGCCGTTCCACCTCGGCCTCCAGCGCATCGACGAGCGCCCAGCCCAGCGTGTTCACCGATCGGCCGGGCTGATCGAGGATGAGAATGGCGATGCCGTCGCCGTCGATCTCCGTGCGCAGCATGGCTCAGACCCGCTCGATGATGGTGGCGACGCCCATGCCGGCGCCGATGCACAGGGTGGCGAGCGCCGTGGCCTTCCCCGTCCGCTCCAGCTCGTCGAGCACGGTGCCGAGGATCATGGCTCCGGTGGCGCCGAGCGGGTGGCCCATGGCGATGGCCCCGCCGTTCACGTTCACCTGTGCGGGGTCCAGCCTCAAAGCGTCGATGAAGCGCAGCGCCACGGCGGCGAAGGCCTCGTTGATCTCGTAGAGATCGATGTCGGCGGCGCTCATGCCCGCCCGCTTCAACGCCTTCTCGGCGGCGAAGGACGGGGCGGTGAGCATGATGGTGGGTTCCGAGCCGATCTCCGCGAAAGCGCGGATGCGCGCGCGCGGCTTCAAGCCCGCCGCGTCCCCGGCCTCCCGCGTGCCAATGAGCACGGCGGCCGCGCCGTCCACGATGCCGGAGGAGTTGCCGGCGTGGTGGACATGGGCGATCTCGCCGACTTCGGGATAGCGTAGGCGCGCGATGGCGTCGAAGCCGGGGTCCGCCCCCATGGCCGCGAAGGCGGGCTTGAGGCGGGCGAGGTCGTCAACGCTGGAATTGCCGCGCACCGTTTCGTCGCGATCCAGCATCACCTCGCCGATAGCGTCGGTGACGGGCACGATGGAGCGGGCAAAGCGGCCTTCCGCCCACGCCCGCGCGGCGCGGTGATGGCTCTCCACGGCGAAGGCATCCACGGCGGCGCGGTCATAGCCCCATTTGGTGGCGATGAGATCGGCGCTGATGCCCTGCGGCACGAAGCGGGTGGCGAAAGCCACGTCCGGGTCCTGGCTCCACGCCCCGCCGTCCGAGAGGATGGGAATGCGCGACATGCTTTCACAACCAGCGCCGATCACCATGTCCGCCTGCCCGGCCATCACCTTGGCGGAGGCCATGTTGACCGCCTCCAGCCCGGAGCCGCAGAAGCGATTGATCTGAACGCCCGCCACCTCATCGTCATAGCCCGCGCGCAGCGCGGCGATGCGCGGCAGGCACTGGCCCTGCTCGCCGATGGGCATGACGACACCCATCACGATGTCGCTCACAACCGCCGTATCGAGGGCGCTGCGGTCGCGCAGGGCGGAAAGCACGGTCGTGGCGAGATGCACGGGCGTCGCCGCATGCAGCGCGCCATCCGGCTTGCCGCGGCCGCGCGGGGTGCGCACGTGGTCGAAGATATAGGCGTCTGGCATGGAGGGTCCTTGCAGCCGCGCCGCTCAGGCGTAGAGGCCTTCGATCTCGGTGGCGTATTTCTTCTGGATGTTGGAACGGCGGATCTTCATGGTCGCCGTCACCTCGTCGTCGTCGTGGTCCAGCTCCTTGGTGAGGAGGTGGAAACGGCGGATGTGGGACACCTGCGCGAGCTCCGCATTGGCCTTGGCGACCTCGCCCTCGATCAGCGCGCGAACCTGCGGGTTTTCGACGAGATTGCGGAAATTGGTGTAGGCCAGCGACTTCTCTTCCGCCCACTTGCCCACCGTCTCGAAATCGATCTGGATGAGGGCGGAGACATATTTGCGCGCCTCGCCGATGACGATGCATTCCTTGATGAAGACGCTGGACTTCGCGACGTTCTCGATCTCCGACGGGCTCAAATTCTTGCCGCCCGCGGTAATCATGATGTCCTTGAGGCGATCGACGATCTTCACCTGATCGCCCACCATCTCCACCACATCGCCGGTGTGCAGCCAGCCGTCGCGGAGCGCAGCGGCCGTCGCCTCCTCGTTGCGGTAGTAGCCGGCGAAGACGAGGTCGCCCTTCACCATGAGTTCATTGTGCGGGCCGAGCTTCACCTCCACGCCCTCCGCAGCCGGGCCGACGCAGCCGGGGCGGAGATCGGTGAGGCGCTGGCCGGTGCACATGCCGGTGGTCTCGGTGGCGCCGTAGACCTCCACCAGAGGCACGCCGAGGGTGCGGAAGAAACGCACGATGTTGGGCGAGATGGGCGCCGCGCCGGTCATCGCCACCTTCGCGCGCCTGAGGCCGATGAAGTTCTGCAGCGCGCGGAAGAAAAGCAGGTAGGCCACGAAGAAGAGCGCCCGCTCCTTCAGCGAGCGCTTCGACGGGTGCTTCTCGGCGAACGGCTCGCACGCCTTCACGAGGCGCTCGTAGAGCGCACGGCGCACGCCACCCGCCTCCATCATCTTGATGGTGATGGACGCCGCCAGCTTCTCCCAGATGCGCGGCACGCCAAGGAACATGGAGGGCGCGACCTCCCGCAGATCTTCCTGGATGGTGCGGATGCTCTCGCCGAAATTGACCTGTGAGCCCAGGTAGATGGGCGCCATGGTGGTGAGCATCTGCTCGGCCACATGGCAGAGCGGCAAGTAGGAGACGTGGGTGGTGGTCTCGTCGAGCCCCAGCCGCTCGGACAGCGCGATCGCCTCGGCGCGCAGGTTGCGATAGGTGAGCATCGCGCCCTTGGGCTTTCCGGTGGAGCCCGAAGTATAGATCATCAGCGCCACATCGGAGAGCGACTGACGCGCCAGCGCGTCCTCGATGATCCCGGGCTGGGCCGCGCGATGGGCGGCGCCCATCTCGATCATCGTGTCGAAGGCGATCACCTCGCCGCCCGCGTAGGTGCGCAGGCCCTTCTTCTCCACCACCACGATGCGCCGGAGCTTGGGCAGTTCGGCCCGGCGCTCCAGCACCTTGTCCACCTGCTCCTGGTCCTCGCAGACGACGATTTCCGCCTCCGCATGGCCGAGCACATAGGCCACCTCATTGGCCGGGCTGGTGGGGTAGACGCCCACCGTGACCGCCCCGAGAAGGCCGGCGCCGAGCTGGGTGAGCACCCATTCGATGCGGTTTTCCGAGAGCACCGCCACATGCCCGCCCTCGGGCAAGCCGAGGGCGCGCAGCCCGTGGCCGGCGAGGGCCGCGCGCTCGAAATAGGCCTGCCACGACACCGGATTCCAGATGCCGAAATCCTTCTGGCGGATGGCGGTGCGGGCACCGATGCGCTGCGCATTGAGGCGCAGCATCTGCGGCAGGGTTAGGTCCGGGAAAACGGGTGCGGTCATGGTCGCGCGCTCACGAAAGCCAGCGCTTGCGGCGCTTGTAATGCTTGATATCGCGGTAGCTCTTCGCCCCCGCCTCCCCGGCCATGCCGAGGTAGAATTCGCGCACGTCCTCGTCCGCCATCAGCCGCTCGGTGGGGCCATCCAGAACGATCTTGCCGGTCTCCATGATGTAGCCGTAGTGCGAGACCGCGAGCGCCACCGCCGCATTCTGCTCCACCAGCAGCATGGAGACGCCCCGCTCGCGATTGATGCGGGCGATGATGGTGAAGATCTCCTCCACCAGCTTGGGCGAAAGCCCGAGGGAGGGCTCGTCCAGCAGGATCAGCTTCGGCTCCGCCACCAGCGCGCGGCCGATGGCGAGCATCTGCTGCTCGCCGCCGGAGAGATAGCCCGCACGGCCGTTGCGGCGCTCGTGCAGGCGGGGGAAATACTCGTAGACCGCCTCAAAGTTCGTGGGCCTCGTCTTGCCGGAGCTGGCCTTGCGCCCGGTGAGCGCATAGGTGGCGGCGACGAGGTTCTCCTCCACCGTGAGATCCTCGAAGATGCGCCGCCCCTCCATCACGTGGAACAGGCCGCGGCGCACGAGGTCGTGCGGCTTCAGCGCGCCGCTCGGGGCGCCGTCGAAGGTGATGGCGCCGGAGGTGACGTCGCCGTCCTCCAGCGCGAGAAGGCCAGACACCGCCTTGAGGGTGGTGGACTTGCCGGCGCCGTTGGAGCCCAGCAGCGCCACCACCTTCCCGGCCTCCACCTTCAGCGACAGGCCGCGCAGCACCTGGATCGTCTTGTTGTAGACGACCTCGATGTTGGAGATGTCGAGTATGGCGTGCGCGGTCATATCAATCACTTCTTCAGGCTGATCCAGTCGGATGCCGGCTTCATCTGCTTGTCGGCGGCGTTGAACTGGTAGATGCGGCCGACGGGGACGGAATTGCCGGGTACCGAGATCGGCACGCCGATGATGCCGCCGGTGTCGAAGTCCTTGATGGAATTGAGCGCGGCCTTCAGCGTCTTGCCGTTCAGCTCCTTGCCGGCCTCCAGCGTGCGCTTGGCCGCCTCGCCCATAAGCATGGCGGTGAGAAAGCCCTGCATGTAGCCCGTCGCCTGATAGGTGGGGCGGAGCTTGCGGATCTTTTCGAGGATCGGCGCGTCGGGCGAGGTGTCGTAATAGTAGCGATACGGCATCACGCCCATGAAGCCGTCCGCCGGGGCGCCCACATTGGCCCAGAGCGAGTTGTCCATGGACCAGAAGGTGCCCATGAACTTGGTCTTCAGCCCGAGCTGCTTGGCCTGCGACATGAATTCCGGCAGCGGCGCCAGCACATAGCCGTGGAAGATGGTGAAGTCCGGATTGGCGCGGCGCAGCTTCAGCACTTCGGTGGAAACGTCCACCGCGGTGGGCGGGGTGACGATCTGCGCCACCACGTCGAGGCCCATCTCCTTCGCCCGCTTCACGCTCGCCTCGATGGGGTCACGGCCGAACTCGGTGTCCGAATTCACGAAGACGAGCTTCGCCCCCGGCTGCGCCTTGGCGATGTATTCGAGCAAAATGGCGAACATCTCCACATAGTCCGGCCCGGCCATGAACTGGAACGGATACTTCTCGGGATTGTTCAGCTCGCTGCCGAAGGACGCGCCGGCCATGAGGATGGTGCCGCGGCGGTTCAGCTCCTCGTTGATGGTCTTGGCGAAGCCGGTGCTGTCGCCATAGTAGAGATGGATGTCGTTCTGGGTGGTCAGCTTGTTGAACACCGCTACCGAGGTATCCACCTTGTAGGCGGTGTCCTCATAGGCGAGGCGCAGCTTGCGCCCGGCGATGCCGCCGGCCTCGTTGGTGAGCTTCACATAGTCGGACATCCCCGCCTCGATGGCCACGCCGGCGAAGGCGAATACGCCGGTGAGCGGGATGGACCCGCCGATGACGATCTCCTTCTCCTGCGCATAAGCGGTGAAGCCGGGAAAGGCGGAGGCAAGGCCGGCGCCGGCGGCGAGGCCCATGATCTGGCGTCTGTTGAGACTGGTCATTGGCGTTTTCTCCCTTGGATCTTTTTACTTGGTCTTTTCTTGCGTCATGTGCGGAACGGCCACAGATGGAAGAAGCGGCGCGCGCGGCGCACCATTTCCGCCAGTCCATGCGGCTCGAAGACGAGGAACAGGATGATGAGCGCCCCGAACACGATGGTGCGCACCGGCGAGAGCGCCGCGCCGGCATTGGGGAAAATGGGCGCGAGCCAGTCCACCACGTACTTCAGCAGCTCCGGCACCAGCGTCATGAAGGCCGCGCCCAGCACCGAGCCGATGATGGTGCCGAGCCCGCCCACGATGACCGCCGCAAGGAAGAAGATGGAGGTGGCGAAGGGGAAGCTTTCCGGCGTCACCACGCGGAAGAAATAGGCCCACATGCCGCCCGCCACGCCCGCGTAGAACGAGGAGAGAGCGAAGCTCATCAGCTTGTACTTGAGCAGCGGGATGCCCAGCACCTCGGCCGAGATGTCCCGGTCGCGGATGGCGATGAAGGCGCGGCCGATGCGGGTGCGGAAGAGGTTCGCCGCGCCCAGAACCATCAGGCAGGTGATGGGCACGATGACGAAATAGAGCGCGAACGGGCTCGCCAGCTCCAGCCCGAACAAACGCGCCGGCGCGACATTGATGCCGCGCACACCGCCCGTCACCGAAACCCAGTGGGTGAAGACGAAATGCAGGATCACCGAGGCCGCGATGGTGGCGATGGCGAGATAGAGCCCCTTCACCCTGAGGCTCGGAATGCCCACCAGCACACCCACCAAAGCGGACACGAGGCCGGCGGCGAGGATGTTGAGGAGGAAGGGCGTCCCCACCTGCCCCTCGAAGAAGGCGACCGTATAGGCCCCCACCGCCATGAAGGCCGCCTGCCCGAGGCTGACGAGGCCAGTAAAGCCGGTGAGGATGTTGAGCCCCGTCGCGCTCGCCACGTTGATGGCGACGAGGCAGGCGAGATAAAGCCAGTATTGGTTGAGCACGAAGGGCGCGAGCACCAGCATGGCGAGGAGCACGCCCATCCACGCCCGTTGCGTCGAGGTGACGAGCAGCCCCTCGTCGGCGATGTAGGTTTCCTTGGCGGTTGCGATGCGCATCAGAGCCGCTCGATCTCCACGGTGCCAAACAGGCCGTAGGGCCGGATCATCAGCGCCGCGATGAGGATGGAGAAGGTGGTGACGAGCTTGTACTCGCCGCCGAGGAAGGTGCCGGCCCAGGCTTCCACGAGGCCGATGAGGATGCCGCCGACGAGCGCGCCGAGCACGCTGTCCAGCCCGCCGATGATGACCACCACCAGCGCCGAGAGGCCGAACACGCCCATGGTGGGCGAGATACCGCCGATGGCCCCCACCAGCAGCCCCGCCCCCGCGGCGGTGGCGCAGGCCACCATCCAGGCCAGCGAGAACACCGCCGGCACGTTGATGCCGCAGGAATAGGCCGCCGCCTGGTCGGTCGCCGTGGCGCGCAAAGCGACGCCGCCGCGCCAGAAGCGGAACAGCAGCAGGAACAGGGCGATCACCAGCGCCGACACCACGAAGCCTATGGCGATCTTGCGCGAGACATAGGCCTCGCCGATGAACACCGGCGCCTGCCCCATGAAGTCCGGCAGCGCGCGGGGATCGGTATTCCAGATCAGCTCCGTGGCGCCGATCAGCACCGAGCCGAGCCCCACCGTGAGCATGAGCACGGAGATGGAGCTTTCGCCCAGCATGGGCCGGATGAGCGTGCGCTCCACCACGAAGCCGAACAGCGCACCACCGGCGATGGCGAGCGGAATGGCGAGCCATGTGGCGAGACCGAAGGCG
The DNA here is from genome assembly GCF_023571765.1 of Xanthobacter aminoxidans. Taxonomy (GTDB): domain Bacteria; phylum Pseudomonadota; class Alphaproteobacteria; order Rhizobiales; family Xanthobacteraceae; genus Xanthobacter; species Xanthobacter aminoxidans. The sequence goes on from NZ_JAMJXC010000007.1 coordinate 112,014, forward strand.
GTGACGAAGGCGAAGAAGAGATAGCCGCCCAGCATCAAGATTTCGCCCACCGCGAGATTGATGACGCGGGTCGCCTTGTAGATCAGCACGAAGGACAGGGCCGTGAGCGACAGCAATGCCCCGGAGCCGAGCCCCGCCAGTGTCACCTCGGTGAAGAAGAGCCAATCCATCAGGCCGCCTCCCCCACGCCGGAGAGGCGCCGCATCAGCTCGGCCGGATCGCCCGAGCCGAGATAGGCGGCGGCGACCTCGGGATTGCCCTGCACCTCGGCGGGCAGCCCCTGCGCGATGACCTTGCCGAAATTCAGCACCACCACATGGTCGGAGATGTCCATCACCATCGCCATGTCGTGCTCCACCATGAGGATGGAGATGCCCCATTCTTCCTTCACGTCGAGGATGAAGCGGGCCATGTCCTCGGTCTCTTCCCGGTTCATGCCGGCGACGGGCTCGTCCAGCATCAGGAGGCGCGGGCGCATGGCGAGGGCGCGGGCCAGCTCCACGCGCTTCTGGAGGCCGTAGGAGAGGGAGGCGACCGGCTTGTTGCGGATGTGGTCGATTTCCAGGAAGTCGATAATCTGCCGCTCCACCTCGGCGCGCAGCTCCATCTCCTCGGCCCGGGCGGCGCCCCAATAGGTCAGCGCCTGCAGGAGGTTGGTCTTCATGTGGGCGTGCCGGCCGAGCTTGATGTTGTCGAGCACGGTCATGCCCTTGAAGAGCGCGATGTTCTGGAAGGTGCGCGCCAGCCCCGCCTTTGCCCGCTCCGGCGGATGGGTGCGGGTGATGTCCACGCCGTCGAGGCGGATCGCCCCGGCGCGCGGGCGGTAGAAGCCGGAAATGCAGTTGAACAGCGAGGTCTTGCCGGCGCCGTTCGGGCCGATGAGGGCGGTGATGGAGCCCTTCTTCACCTCGAAGGACACGTCGGTGAGCGCCCTGAGCCCGCCGAACCACAGGCCGAGGCCATCCACCGCCAGATGCGCGGCGATGGGCGCAGGCGTTGCCGCGGAGGCTGGCGCGGCGTTCATGCCCCCTCCCCCGGCCGCGGGCTGGCGCACGGGCGCCGCCCGGCCACAGGGACCGAGTTGACGTGTTCCAAGGCATTCCCTCCAAAGCCGCCGGTTTTCCGGCGATCATCTTGGCTTTACTTAGGAGCGACCATGAGCATCAAAGCTCACAATCAACTGTACCCACCCACACCGTCATGCCCCGGCTTGTCCGGGGCATCCACTGCGCCGACCGTCCGGCGCCTTCAATCCCAACACCGCCTGGGCCCCGAAGTGGATCCCCCGCACAAGGCGGGGGATGACAGGCCAACAAGCGCCCCCTTCAACTCTGCGACTTACTCAGCGCATAGCGCGCGAAGATGCGCTCCACTGGCTCGTCAATCTCGCGGCCGGCCCGCACGAAGCCCTTGCGCCAGTCCACCAGATGCCGGCGCATCCAGGTGCGGGAGAGTTGGAGGTCGCGCGCCCTGACGGCGTCGATGATGAAGCGGTGCGCCTGCGCCATGCGCCCGGCGCCCTCGGGCACCCTCCGGCAGATCATCTCCGTGGAGGGAAAGAACAGCAAGGCGGCGGGCTCGCGCGCCATCTCCAGCACGCGGTTGCCGCAGGCGCGGGCGAGGAGCGCGTGAAATTCAGAATCCAGCTCGGCCACGACGACGGGATTGTTCACCGCCGCCTCGAGGCGCTCCTGGTTATCTTCCAGCGCCGCCAGCATGTCCGCATCCGCATGGACGACCGCGCCTTCGACCGATCCCACTTCCAGCACCATGGCGGTGTCGAACAATTCGCGGAAGGTCACGTCCTGCAGCACCAGCGCGCGGCTGATGCGGGTGGAGAGGCCGCCGGCCCGCGGCTCGCACACGAATAGCTTGCGGCTCGCCTCCCGCCGCACGAGGCCGCCCTGCTCAAGCACGCGAATCCCCTCGCGCACCGTGGAGCGGTTGACCCCGAACTGCCGCACCAGCGCCGCCTCGGTGCCGATCTCATCCCCCGGCCGCAGCCGGCCGGACACGATCTCGGCCTCGATGGCCTCGGCGACCATCTCGTAGGCGGAAGGGACCTTGATGCGGTCGAACCGTTCCATCGCGGGCGGAAAATCCTCAAAAGGAGGCTTTGTCGGACAAAAGGCTATTTGTCGCGAAATGAGTTGTCAACGGGGAGAATTGGAAATGAACTTTATGATATAAATAGCTGATATAAAAAGCTTTTCCTCGTCTCCACGATTTCACCCGACATCTTTTGCATCGCATCATTGCAGGCGCACACTGATGCGTTTGCCGATCGCGCGGCGCGTCGTATTCACGCGTCCCGGACAGTCCCCGGCCCTATTCTTGCGTCGCTCGCCATCGCGCGATCCGAACGCGCGACGTGCCTTGGACGGGTCTGGCCATGCCATTGTTTTTCCAACGAGATTGCGCACATCAAGGGCGCACCCCCGGCGTGTCGCAAAGCAGACGACGCGCAGCGGTCCCCAGCTTCGGGATGGCCGCGCGATGACGGCCGCCCCACCCGAGCCACTGCGTCGCTTTTGCTGGGACATCCAGTCCATGGTGGAACTGGCGGACGATCCGCGCGAGATACTGATGATCGGTCGCGACCTCATGGGCCGGCTGGTGGCGCAGGACGATTGGCTGCCGGAGGTGTTCGCGCAGCTCGACGGCGCACCGTTCCGGCAATACCAGCTCTATGCGGACCAGATGACCCGCTTCACCGTCATCGCCACCGTGCTCGCCCCCAGCGCCGCGCTGCCGGTGAGCGAGCAGACAGTCTGGGAACTGGCCGGCGTGCTGCGCGGCGAGGTCGTGCGCCAGAGTCTCGCGCTGCCGGACGGCGCACCGCCGGTGGCACGGGCGGCTTCGAAATGCCTCGGCGCGGGCGCGGTGGATGCCTTCGCGCCCAAGGACGGGGACGGGCTCGCCATTGCCAACGGCTCGTCCACCGCTCCCGCCATCCTGATCGAGGTGCATGGCGCGGAGATCGGCGACCAGCCCCGCCGCACGGTCGGGCCGGACGGCACCGTGGGCAGCTTCACCACCGTCTACGCCAACCCGCCGGAGGCGCCGGCCTGGGACATCCTGACCATCCAGGCGCGCATTGTGGACTGACGGTTGCCGGCTGGCGGGCGGCGGTGCTCTAGTCGTTCCGCGCCCGCCGGCGCGGAGACCTGCGAGATGCTGCGCCGCGCTGTCCTTGTCCTCGCTCTCCTGCTCGCGCCGGCCCTCGCCCATGCCGAGGATCGTTCCGCGGCGGACCGCGCCGCCGAAGCCGCCATCCGCGCCCGCCTTGCCGCCTGGACCGAGGCGTTCAACCGGGGCGATGCCGCGGCCACCTGCGAGCTGTTCGCCGACGATCTGAAATCCGATGTGCGGGGTGCCCCTGCGGGGGACAAGGCCGCCGTCTGCGCGCGTCTCGCCAAGGCGCTGGCGAAATCCGGCGGCAAGCTCGCCTATGTCTGCCAGATCCACGAAATCCTGGTGTCCGGCGACCTCGCCATGGCGCGCCTCACCTGGGTGCTCACCGAGCGCCCGGGCGGCAATGCGCTTTCGCGCGACGAGGGCATGGACATCTTCCGCCGCGATCCCGACGGCCTCTGGCGCATCGCCCGGTTCATGGCATTCGCGGTGGAGAGCGAGAGCACGCCGGGCGGGAAATAGCCACCACCAAGCCCCGCCCATAAAAAAGCCCCGGAGCAGCCTTCGCCGCTCCGGGGCCTGCCTCAGCGCGTGAGGATCAGTTCTTGGACTTGTCGACCAGAGCCTTGGCCTTGATCCAGGGCATCATGGCGCGCAGCTTCTCGCCAACTTCCTCGATGGGATGGGCGTTGACGCGGGCGCGGGTGGCCTTGAAGGAGGCCTGGTTGACCTTGTTCTCCAGCATCCAGTCGCGGGTGAACTTGCCGGACTGGATGTCGTTCAGCACGCGCTTCATCTCGGCCTTGGTCTCGGCGGTGATGATGCGGGGGCCGGTGACGTACTCGCCGTATTCGGCGGTGTTGGAGATCGAGTAGTTCATGTTGGCGATGCCGCCCTCATAGATGAGGTCGACGATCAGCTTCACCTCGTGGAGGCACTCGAAATAGGCCATCTCGGGGGCGTAGCCGGCTTCCACCAGCGTCTCGAAGCCGGCGCGGATCAGCTCCACGAGGCCGCCGCAGAGCACCACCTGCTCGCCGAAGAGGTCGGTCTCGCACTCTTCCTTGAAGGTAGTCTCGATGACGCCGGCGCGGCCGCCGCCGATGGCGGAGGCGTAGGAGAGGCCGAGGTCATGGGCGTTGCCCGAGGCGTCCTGGGCGATGGCGATGAGGGTCGGCACGCCGCCGCCGCGCTGGTACTCGGACCGTACGGTGTGGCCGGGGCCCTTGGGGGCGACCATCAGCACGTCGAGGTCCTTGCGGGGCTCGATGAGGTTGAAGTGCACGTTGAGGCCGTGGGCGAACAGCAGCGCCGCGCCGTGCTTCATGTTGTCGGCGAGGCTCTCGCGATAGATGTCACCCTGCAGCTCGTCGGGGGTGAGCATCATCACCACGTCGGCGATCTTGGCGGCTTCGGCGGGCGCCATCACCTTGAAGCCCTCGGCCTCGGCCTTCTTGGCGGAGGCGGAGCCGGGACGCAGGCCGATGATGACATCATTCACGCCCGAGTCGCGCATGTTGAGCGCATGGGCATGGCCCTGGCTGCCATAACCGATGACGGCGACCTTCTTGCCCTTGATCAGGTTCAGGTCGGCGTCGCTGTCGTAATAAACGCGCATCGTGGTCTCCTTATGGGCGTTATCTCGAATTGGGGGATGGCCGCGGCTCCTTTGCACCGGATCGCGGCAAATGGAAACAGGCGTTTCGCCCGGCACCGCTGCCGGTGAACGCCTGTTTCCGATTGGTCACATGGTCAGACCGCGGTCCTCACGTGGCCCATTTCACATGGCCTCCGGGCCGCGGGAGATGGCCACCACGCCGGTGCGCGCCACCTCCACGAGGCCGAGCGGCTCCATCAGCCAGGCGAACTGGTCGATCTTGTCCGACTTGCCGGTGATCTCGAACACGAAGCTCTCGCGGGTCGCATCAATGACGCGGGCGCGGAAGGCCTCGGCGAGCCGCAGCGCCTCGCCACGGGCCTCGCCCACGCCGCGCACCTTCACCATGGCCAGCTCGCGCTCCAGCGCCGAGGCCTCCACGGTCAGGTCGCGCACCCGGTGCACGGGCACGAGGCGGTCGAGCTGGTTCTTGATCTGCTCGATCACCATGGGCGTGCCGGTGGTGACGATGGTGATGCGCGAGAGGTGCCCCTCATGGCTCACCTCCGACACCGTGAGGCTGTCGATGTTGTAGCCGCGGCCGGAGAACAGGCCGATGACGCGCGCCAGCACGCCCGGCTCGTTGTCGACCAGGACGGAGAGGGTATGGCGCTCGATGGGCTCGGAAGAGTTGGGCATGGGTGTCTCGGATGGAATGGCGTGAGGGCGCGGGGGAAGAAGCTCCCTCTCCCCTTGCGGGAGAGGGTCGGGGTGAGGGGTATGGTTCAGCTTGGCCAGCGCCGGGCGTTTCGACCCGGCGGCCTCCCCCCCTCACCCCCAGCCCCTCTCCCGCGAGGGGAGAGGGGAGGAAGCGAAAGGGCCCGCCTCACACCAGCATCTTGCCCTCGTCGGTGATGGCCTCGTCGAGGTCCACGGCCATGTCGCCGAGGATCATCTCGTTATGGGCGCGGCCCGAGGGGATCATGGGGAAGCAGTTTTCCTGCTGGTCCACGATGCAGTCGAAGATCACCGGCCGCTTGATGGCGATCATCTCCTCGATGGCGGCGTCCAGATCAGAGGGCTTGTCGCAGCGGATGCCCACGCCGCCATAGGCGTCGGCGAGCTTCACGAAGTCGGGCAGCGCCTCGGAATAGGAGTGCGAGTAGCGCGCGCCGTGCAGCAGCTCCTGCCACTGGCGCACCATGCCCATGTACTTGTTGTTCAGGATGAAGATCTTCACCGGCAGGTCGAACTGCACGGCGGTCGACATCTCCTGCATGTTCATGAGGATGGAGGCTTCGCCGGCGATGTCGATGCACAGGGCATCGGGGTGCGCCTTCTGCGCGCCGATGGCGGCGGGCAGGCCGTAGCCCATGGTGCCGAGGCCGCCGGAGGTCATCCAGCGGTTCGGCTCCTCGAAGCGGAAGAACTGCGCCGCCCACATCTGGTGCTGGCCCACCTCGGTGGAGATGTAGACGTCCTTGTCCTTGGTGAGATTGTAGAGCCGCTCGATGGCGTATTGCGGCTTGATGATCTCGTCCGACTGCCGATAGGCGAGGCAGTTGCGCCCCCGCCAGCGGTCGATCTGTGTCCACCACGCATCCAGCGCCGCCTTGTCGATGGACAGGTCGCGGGCCTTCCAGGCGGCGAGCATGTCGGCGAGCACGCGGGTGCAGTCGCCGATGATGGGCAGGTCGACCTTGACGTTCTTGTTGATGGACGAGGGGTCGATGTCGATGTGGATCTTCTTGGAGCCCGGCGCGAAGGCGTCGAGGCGGCCGGTGATGCGGTCGTCGAAGCGCGCGCCGATGCAGACCATCACGTCGCAGCCGTGCATGGCCATGTTGGCTTCATAGGTGCCGTGCATGCCCAGCATGCCCAGCCACTGGCGGTTGGCCGCCGGGAAGGCGCCGAGACCCATGAGGGTCGAGGTGACGGGCACGCCGGTGAGGCGCGCCAGCTCGCGCAGGATGCGGCTCGCCTCGGGACCGGAATTGATGACGCCGCCGCCGGTGTAGAAGATGGGCCGCTTCGCCCCGGCCAGCATCTCCACCGCCGCCGCGATCTGCGGCGCCTCGGCGTCGAGCTTCGGACGGTAGGTCTTGTGCTGGATGTTCTCGCGGCCGACATAGGTGCCGGTGGCGAACTGCACGTCCTTCGGAATGTCGACCACCACCGGGCCGGGCCGGCCGTTCTGGGCGACATAGAAGGCCTCATGCAGCACGCGCGCGAGGTCGTTCACGTCCCGCACGAGGTAATTGTGCTTGGTGCAGGGGCGGGTGATGCCGACCGTGTCGCATTCCTGGAAGGCGTCGTTGCCGATGAGGTGGGTCGCCACCTGCCCGGTGATGCAAACGATCGGGATGGAATCCATCAGCGCGTCGGTGAGGCCGGTGACCGCATTGGTGGCGCCGGGGCCGGAGGTGACGAGCACGACGCCGACCTTGCCGGAGGAGCGGGCATAGCCCTCGGCCGAATGCACCGCCGCCTGCTCGTGGCGCACGAGGATGTGCTCGATGTGGTTCTGGTGGAACAGCGCATCGTAGATCGGCAGCACGGCGCCGCCCGGATAGCCGAAGATGTGCTCGACGCCCTGGTCGGCGAAGGCCTGGATCACCATCTCGGCGCCGGTCATCTGCTTGCTCATGGTGCAACTCCCTGCGGGAACCGTCCGGTCCCGGCCGGCGCGCTTCGCCGGACTTTTATCCTTGTCTCCACCCGGCCTGCGGCCCGGCTCGATCCTGAAATTCCGCGCCGGCGCCCCGGCTCAGAAACGACGAAGGGGCCCGAAGGCCCCTCGTCACGCGCCACTTCATTCGTCACAGCCCTCAGGCCGGACGGAAAGTGGCGCACCACCCTACGAGAAGAATAACGATCTTGCGCATGGCCGCGCTGTCCCTTTCAAAAGTTGCGCGAAATTACCCACGCGCAAGGGGTCCGTCAAGCGCCGATGCACTCCGTTAGGGAATGCGTGGTAGCTTTCCGCGCGTTCCGCCGTGATATTGCCCAAAGTTGGGGGTCTGTATATCAAACCTGCGGTCCGAGAGGATCCCGATGAGGAGGGGCTCTGCCTCATGAAGACGTTCACGCTCGCGATTTCGGCCACTCTGGTCGCAACTGCGCTGTCCGCCGGCGTCGCGCTCGCGGATTGCCAGACCGATGTCGCGTCGGTTCGCGGTGAACTGGAGGAGAAGGGCAAGGCCCTGCAGGCGGTGGTGAACAAGAAGGAGAAGGACCCGCAGGTGCTCTGCCCCGCGTTCCGCGCCTTCGCCGCCGCCGAGCAGAAATGGGTGAAGTTCCTCACCGACAACAAGGACTGGTGCCAGATCCCGCAGCAGGCCGTCGATCAGGCCGCCGCCTCCAACAAGAAGACCGTAGACATCCGCAACCGGGTCTGCGAGGCCGCAGCCAACGGCGCGTCCGGCGTGGGCGGGCCGAACAAGCCGCCGCCGCAGGGCTCCATGTCCAGCGCGCTCGGAATCACCACCGGCTACAATATCGATGCGGGGAAGAACACTGGCGTCTTCGGCACCCTCAACGGCAACGCACTGAAGTGAGGTCGCCGGATTGAGTGCCCGCGAAGGGGCTGCCGCCCCGCCGATCGCCGATGCCCCGCGCGGTAACTGGGTGGAGCGCCTGGCCCCTGGCCCGGTGCGGCCATACCTGCGACTCGCGCGGATGGACCGTCCGATCGGGTCGTGGCTCCTGCTCCTGCCCTGCTGGTGGTCCACGGCGCTCGCCGCCATCGCCAATGACGATCCCTATCCCTCGCCCAAGCTGCTGGTGCTGTTCGCCATCGGCGCCGTCGCCATGCGCGGGGCGGGCTGCACCTGGAACGACATCCTCGACCGCAAGATCGACCGGCAGGTGGCGCGCACCCGCGGCCGCCCCGTCGCATCCGGACAGGTGAGCGTTCCCGCCGCCTTCGCGTTTCTGGTTTTTCAGGCCCTGGTCGGCCTCGCGGTGCTGCTCTCGCTGCCGCATTTCGCCATCGTCACCGGCATCGCCTCCCTCGGCGTGGTCGCCGTTTACCCGCTGATGAAGCGCGTGACCTCGGTGCCGCAGCTCATTCTCGGCATCGCCTTCTCCTGGGGCGCGCTGATGGGCTGGGCGAGCGTGATGCGCACCATCGCCGATCCCGCCCTGCTGCTGTTCGCCGGCTCGGTGCTGTGGGTGTTCGCCTACGACACCATCTATGCCCATCAGGACAAGGAGGACGACGCCATCGTCGGCGTGCGGTCCACCGCCCTCCTGTTCGGGCGCAGCACCGGCCTTGCCGTGTCGCTGTGCTATGCGCTGGTGGTGTTCCTGTTCGCCGCGGCGCTCATGTCGGTGCCGGTGGGGCCGTTCGCCTATCTCGGACTGATCGGCTTCGCCATTCACCTGTGGATGCAGGTGCGCCGGCTCGACATCGACGATCCCGAGCGCTGCCTCGCCGTCTTCAAGTCGAATCGCGATGCCGGGCTGATCCTGTTCGTGGGCCTCGCCCTCGACACCCTTCTGCCCAACACCATCCTCCCTCTCCTGCCGTAAGGACACCCTTCGGGGCGGTCCGATTGACGCGGTGCAGCATGAGATGGCTTGCCTCGCGGCGCCCGCGCCCCTATTTGGCAGGCAATGAGCACCGAACCGACGCGCGCCGGCGGCGGGGATCATCCCCGTTTCGCCATCGACGACGCCTTCGCCCGCCGTATGGTCCATACGGTGGCCGAAGCCGGCGAGATGGCGCGTGGCATGTTCGCGGCCGGCGTGAAGACCTGGACCAAGGGCAACAATTCCCCCGTCACCGAGGCCGACATGGCGGTGGACGCCTTCCTGCGTCAGCACCTGACGGCGCTTGATCCCGCCGCCGGCTGGCTGTCCGAGGAATCGGCCGATACGCCCGCACGCCTCTCCGCCTCGCGCCTCTGGGTGGTGGACCCCATCGACGGCACCCGCGCCTTCATGGCGGCCGGCAGCGACTGGGCGGTGTCCGTGGCGCTGGTGGAAGCGGGACGGCCGGTGGCCGCCGCCTTGTTCGCCCCGGCCACCGACGAGATGTTCACCGCCATTGCCGGCGCCGGTGCCTTCCACAATGGCCGCGCCCTCGCCGTCGCCTCCCGCGCGCGGCTGGAAGGAGCCCGGGTCGCCGGCCCGCCGGCCGATCTCGACCGCATCGCCCGCGCCGCCCCCATCGAGCGCCTGCCGCGCATCCGCTCGCTGGCGCTGCGCCTCGCGCGGGTCGCCACCGGCGAGATCGACGTCGCCTTCGCCGGCGGCAATTCCAATGACTGGGATCTGGCCGCCGCCGACCTCGTCGTCACCGAGGCGCAGGGCCGCCTCACCGGCCACGACGGCATGGCGCTGCGCTACAATGCGCCCATTCCCAGCCACGCCCCCCTCGTCTGCGCCGGTGCGCCGCTGCACCAGGCCGCGCTCGAGGCGATGGGCGCACCCGTTTCTTTCAAAGCCGCATTGGATACGCCATGACCGAGACGAAGAAGCAGTTGCCCCACCTGGTTTTCGGCGGGGAGCTCACCGCAATCGACAGCGCCGAGTTCAAGGATCTGAGCAAGCTCGACATCGTCGGCATTTATCCCGACTATGCCAGCGCGACAGCGGCCTGGAAGGCCAAGGCGCAGCAGACGGTGGACAACGCCATGATGCGCTATTTCGTGGTACACCTCCACCGCCTCCTCGATCCGGAAACCGGCAAGGTTCAGGGCGGGTGAAGATCGGGTTCCTCGTCCCTCACCCGGTGCGGGACGCAACAACAGTGGGCAAACCATAAGATGTGGCGGCGACTGAGGACAAACCGCGCCTTCAAGGTGGCAGCGGGAACGACGTTTGCGTCCTATTTCAAGCTGGTGGCGCATACGACCGATTTCGTCGTCGAGCCCCCGGACGTCTTCGACACCATCGACGAGCACCTGCCGGTGATCGTCACCTTCTGGCACGGGCAGCATTTCCTCACCCCGTTCGCCATGAAGCCCCACCACAAGGCCAAGGTGCTGATCTCCCGCCATGCGGATGCGGAGATCAACGCCATCGCCGCCGAGAAGCTGGGCGTCGGAACCATTCGCGGCTCCGGCGCCACGTCCAAGCGTGACTTCCACCGCAAGGGCGCGGTCTCCGCCACCTACCAGATGCTGGACACCCTGGCGGAAGGCATCAATGTGGCGATGACCGCCGACGTGCCCAAGATCGCCCGCAAGGTGGGCATGGGCGTCGTTACCATTGCACGCTACTCGGGACGCCCTATCATCCCCGTCGCCATGGCGACCCATAATCGCATCACATTGAAGAGCTGGGACCGTGCCAGCCTGAACCTGCCGTTCGGGAAGGGTGCCGCCGTCGCCGGTGCGCCGATCTGGGTCGACCGCGACGTGGACGAGGCCGGCCTCCTCGCCGCCCGCGATCAGGTGCAGGCCAGCCTCGAGGACGTGACCCGCCGGGCCGAGGCGCTGGCCGCACGGACCTCTCGTCGATGAAGGCCTCGACATGAAGGGGCGCAAGCTGCCTCTCACCCTCCGGGCCTACCGGCGGGCGAGTTCCGTAGCGGCGCTGCTGGCGCCGGCCTGGCTTTCCTATCGCGTCCGCAAGGGTAAGGAAGACCCGGCGCGCCTCGCCGAGCGGCGCGGCTATGCCAGCACCGAGCGCCCCCCGGGCCCGCTGGTGTGGGTGCATGGCGCCAGCGTCGGCGAAGTCATTTCCGTCCTTCCGCTGATCGAGCGGCTGAGCCAGCGCGGTTTCCGCGTGCTGCTCACCTCCGGCACGCTCACCTCCAGCCGCGTGGCCGAGCGGCGGGCGCCGCCCGGCGTCATCCACCAGTTCGTGCCGCTGGACGCCCGCGCCTTCGTCGCCCGCTTCCTCGACCACTGGTCGCCGGACCTCGTGCTGCTGGCCGAATCCGAACTGTGGCCGAACCTGCTCGCGGAGCTGGGCCGTCGCGGCACGCCCGTCGTGCTGGTCAATGGCCGGCTGTCTGAACGCTCCGCCACCCGCTGGAAAAAGCTCCCCAAGAGCGCGCGGGCGCTGCTCTCCCGCGTGGACCTGTGCCTCGCCCAGAGCGAGGAGGACGGCGCGCGCTTCCGGGCGCTGGGTACGCCGCGGGTGGAAGTCTGCGGCAACCTGAAATTCGACGTGCCGCCCCCCTCCGCCGACACGGCCGAACTCCAGCGGCTCGACAAGGCGCTCGGCAAGCGGCCGATCCTGCTCGCCGCCTCCACCCATGAGGGTGAGGAGGCGCTGATGATCGAGGCGCACGAGATCCTCACCTCCAAGATCCCGGAGCTGGTGACGGTGATCGCCCCGCGCCATCCCGAGCGCGGGCTGGATGTGGCGGCGCTCGCCCAGGCGGCGGACCTCGCCACCCGCCAGCGCAGCCTCGGCGAGGTGCCGGACCGGGAAACCGACATCTATATCGCCGACACCATCGGCGAGCTGGGCCTGTTCTATCGCATGGCGCCGGTGGTCTTCATGGGCGGCTCGCTGGTGGAGCATGGCGGGCAGAACCCCATCGAGCCGGCGAAGCTCGGCGCGGTGGTGCTGCACGGCCCCCATGTCTGGAACTTCGCCAACATCTACGAGCGGCTCGATGCCGACGAAGGCGCGGCGGAAGTCACCGATGCGCTGGGCATCGCCCGCGCCGCCTATGCCCTCATCAAGGACCCGCAGCTGCACGGCGAGATGGCCGATGCGGCCCACGCCGCCGTGACCTCGCTGGGCGGCGCGCTGGACCGCACGCTGGTCGCCATCGAGCCCTATCTCGTCCACATCCGCCTGCAGGCCCGCTGATGCTGCGCGCGCCCGCCTTCTGGTGGCGCGACCGGCCGGGCCTTGCCGCCGCTCTGCTCTCTCCGGTCGCCGCCGTCATCGGCGGCGTGGCGCTGCGCCGGCTCGGGGAGGCCGGCGGCATGGTGGACGTGCCGGTGATCTGCATCGGCAATCCCACGGTCGGCGGCGCGGGCAAGACCCCCACCGCCATCGCCCTCATCGAACGGCTCAAGGCGCGCGGGGCGCAGCCCTTCGCCCTGCTGCGCGGCCATGGCGGCAAGGCCAAGGCCCCCCTTCGGGTCGATCCGGCCTCCCACACCGCGGCGGACGTGGGGGACGAAGCCCTGCTGCTCGCCATTCATGCGCCCACCATCGTCGCCGGCGGGGACCGGCTGGGTGGCGCGCGGCTGGCGGTGAAGGCCGGCGCGAGCCATGTGGTGATGGACGACGGCTTCCAGAACCCCTCCCTCCACAAGGATTGCACGCTGCTGGTGATCGATGCCGGCGTCGGCGTGGGCAACGGCTGCGTCACCCCGTCCGGGCCGCTGCGCGCGCCGCTGGCTCCGCAGATCGAGAAGGCCGATGCGCTGCTGCTGATCGGCGACGGCGCGCCGGGCGAGACGGTGGCCGGGCTGGCGCGCGCGGCGGACCTGGCCGTGCTGCACGGGCACCTCGCGCCGGAGCCCTCGGCCGTCGCGGCGCTAAAGGGCAAGCCCCTCGTCGCCTTCGCCGGCATCGGACGGCCGGAGAAGTTCTTCGCCACGCTGGAGGCGGAAGGGCTCAACGTAGTCGCGCGCCACGCCTTCCCCGACCACCATCCCTACCGGACGGACGAGATCGCCCACCTCGCGGCGGAGGCGCGGCGCCTCGGCGCGCGGCTGGTGACGACGCAGAAGGACTTCGTGCGGATCGGCTTCGCGTTCACGGTCAGCGCGAAGATCGCGAACCTGCCCGTCAGCCTCGCGCTGGACGGGGGCGATCGGCTCGACGCCCTGATCAGCTGGGCCGAGGCCCGCGTCGCCGCCCGCAGGCTGTAAGGCTGGACCGGCTCAGTGCCGCCGGGCGAGCAGCGCGGTCGCCGCCACCATCAGCCAGCCCAGGATCATCAGGCTGCCGCCGAATGGCGCGCTCCCGCCCAGGAGCTTGACGTCCATCAAGGCCCGCGCGGCAAGATCGCCCGAAAAGAGAAGCGTGCCGAGCGCGATGGCGCTGGCCCCCACCTTCAGCAGCACGCCCCCGTGCGTGAGCTGGAGGGCAAGAGCGACCAGCGCCGCCAGCGTCGCGGCGTTGAACAGCAGGAAGTGCGACGCGGTCTCAAGGTTGGTGCCCCCGCCCACATGGGCCGCAGCAGCCGCAGCCGCGACACCGGCCGCACCGAACAGGCCGGCAAGAAGGACGAGAAGACGGGTCCAGAGGTCCATCGGGTGTATCCTGTCGGGCGTTTGCCGGGGCGTTTCCTGGGGCGTTTTTTGCGGGCGCATCGCGGGCGTTTGTCTATACGCCCGGCGGGCGGATCGCGGGAGCCGCGCCGGCTGCGGCATCGCGCGCCGCCACGGCGGTGCGCACCCCGGGGACCAACCAAGGGCTATGAGCCCAAAGTCTTGACCGGCGGTGCCTTGTGAAGCGTCGAGGCGCTCAGCATAATCCGCCCCAACCAAGGCGGGTACCGCCGTGAATGATGGACAGCGGACGAAGCGGTCCGCGCGAGGGAGGCAGAAGAATGTCCGACAAGGTCTATGACGTTCCGTCCCAGTGGGCCCAGAAAGCCTATGTGGACGACGCGCACTACAAGTCCATGTATGCCGCCTCGGTCAACGACCCGAACGCCTTCTGGGGCGAGCACGGCAAAAGGATCGACTGGTTCACGCCCTACACGAAGGTGAAGAACACTTCGTATGACCCGGGCCACGTCTCCATCAAGTGGTTCGAGGACGGCGTGACAAACGTCGCCTACAATTGCGTGGACCGGCACCTCGAGACCCGCGGCGACCAGGTGGCCATCATCTGGGAAGGCGACAGCCCCGACGAGAGCCGCAAGATCACCTATCGTGAGCTGTCCTCCGAGGTGAACAAGCTCGCCAACGTGCTGCGCAACCGCGGCGTGGAGAAGGGCGACCGCGTCACCATCTATCTGCCGATGATCCCCGAGGCGGCGTTCGCCATGCTCGCCTGCGCGCGGCTCGGCGCCATTCACTCCATCGTGTTCGGCGGCTTCTCGCCGGACAGCCTCGGCGGGCGCATCGCCGATTGCGGCTCCAAGGTCGTCATCACCGCCGACGAGGGCCTGCGCGGCGGCCGCAAGGTGCCGCTGAAGGCCAATGTGGACGCGGCCGTGAACCAGATCGACGGCGGCGTGGACCACGTGATCGTGGTGCGCCGCACCGGCGGCAAGGTGGACATGACCCCCGGCCGCGACGTCTATTACGACGAAGCCGCCGCCATGGTGACGGACGAATGCCCGGCCGAGCCGATGAATGCGGAAGATCCGCTGTTCATCCTCTACACCTCCGGCTCCACCGGCAAGCCGAAGGGCGTGCTGCACACCACCGGCGGCTATCTCGTCTATGCGTCCATGACGCATCAGTACGTGTTCGACTATCACCCCGGCGACATCTACTGGTGCACCGCTGACGTGGGCTGGGTGACGGGTCATTCCTACATCGTCTATGGCCCGCTCGCGAACGGCGCCACCACGCTCATGTTCGAGGGCATCCCGAACTATCCGAGCGTGTCCCGCTTCTGGGACGTGATCGACAAGCATCAGGTCTCGATCTTCTACACCGCCCCCACCGCCATCCGCTCGCTGATGCAGGCGGGCGAGGAGCCGGTGAAGCGCACCTCCCGCGCCTCCCTGCGCCTGCTCGGCTCGGTGGGCGAGCCCATCAATCCGGAGGCCTGGGAGTGGTACTACCGCGTGGTCGGCGAGGAGCGCTGCCCCATCGTCGATACGTGGTGGCAGACCGAGACCGGCGGCATCCTCATCACCCCCCTGCCCGGCGCGACGAAGCTCAAGCCCGGCTCGGCCACCCGTCCCTTCTTCGGCGTGCAGCCGGAAGTGGTGGATGCGGCGGGCGGCGTGCTGGAAGGCGCCTGCGAGGGCAACCTCGTGATCGCCGACTCGTGGCCGGGCCAGATGCGCACGGTCTATGGCGACCATGAGCGCTTCGAGCAGACCTACTTCGCGACCTATCCCGGCAAGTACTTCACCGGCGACGGCTGCCGCCGCGACGCGGACGGCTTCTACTGGATCACCGGCCGTGTGGACGACGTCATCAACGTCTCCGGCCACCGCATGGGCACGGCGGAGGTGGAAAGCGCCCTCGTCGCCCATCCGAAGGTGTCCGAGGCCGCCGTGGTCGGCTTCCCGCACGACATCAAGGGCCAGGGCATCTATGCCTATGTCACCCTGATGGACGGCGAGGAGCCCACCGAGGAGCTGCGCAAGGAGCTGGTGGCCTGGGTGCGCCGGGAAATCGGCCCCATCGCCTCGCCCGACCTGATCCAGTTCGCGCCGGGCCTGCCCAAGACCCGCTCGGGCAAGATCATGCGCCGCATCCTGCGCAAGATCGCGGAAGATCAGTTCGACAGCCTCGGCGACACCTCGACGCTGGCCGATCCCGGCGTGGTGGAAGACCTCATCAGCAACCGCCAGAACAAGCGCGACGCGGCCTGAGGGCACGTCTCAGGCGCCCTTCATCGTCTCCGTCATGGCCCGGCGCGTCCGGGCCATCCACCGGGCCGATGGAGCGGTGGGACGGACGAAGATCCAGCCCGGCCGCACCGTGGATCCCCCGGATGAACCGGGGGATGACGGCGGTGAAAGCGAAACCAGGACCAAGCCGGCGTCCCTCGGGGCGCCGGTTTTCTTTTGGCACTGGCGCACAAGAAAAAACCGGACGTTCGCGAGAACGCCCGGCGGGAGGAATGCGACGATCATGGAAGCGGCGAGGGGGGCTCGCCGCGCCGCTCAGTGCGAGCGGCTGACCACGGTGTATTCGCCGGCGGCGACCCGCTCGGCGACGCGCGCCATATATTCGGAGCTGGCGGCCTCGCCATAGGTGGCGACGAGGCTGCGCAGGGCGGTGAAGAGCGCGGCCTGCACCAGGCAGTCCTCGTCCAGCCCTTCGCGCACGGCCTCGACCCACGCATCGTTCAGATAGGTCAAGGCGGCGTGGCGGTCATCGGCGGCCATGTCCGAGATTTCGGGCAGGTCGATGACGGGGTTGGTCAAGGTGGACACGTTTGGCTGCCTCCACGCCGCAGAACCGAACGGCGCACCGGATATCTAGCACTTCACGCTGGGGGATTCAGGCGAGTTCTGACCAAAAGGTTAACACGAAAGGGGTCAATTCCCCCCATACCTCACCACGATTTCGTGAGTGAGGCGCCCGCCCTCGTCGAGCTGGCGATCCACCGCCATGTGCGCCGCCGGCGTGCAGCTGCGATAGACCTCGGCATAGCTAGAATAGCCCCGGTTGAAACTGGCGATGATCTTGGAGCGGCGGGCGTCCGAGGGCTGCTCGGTATCGATGAGCGCCTGCATCTCGTTGCGCCAGCGCTGCGCCTCGGCGGTGACTCCGCACAAGGGCCGCAGGTAATGCAGGGCGCCGAGAATTTCCGCGAGGCGCATCAGGTCGCCGTCATAGGGCGGGGGCGCGCCTTCCGTCGGCCCGGCGGCGCGGGACGCGGCGGGGCCGGCGAGCACGAGGCCGGCAGTCAGGAGAAGGGCGAGCGCGCGCATCATCATGGTTCCGCCGCCACTCCTGCGGCGCGCGGCGCGCGCGGTCAAGGGGGCCAACCGGCGGTTCACATCTCGCCCATCAGGAGCGCGGCCTTGGCCACCACCTCGGCGAGCCCCTCGGTGGTGGTGAGGGCGGCGACCTCGTTGGGCCGGAACCAGCCGACCTCGGCGGCTTCCGCGCCGGGCTTCGGCTCCCCGCCGCGCCAGCGGGCGGCGTGGGCGAGCACCACGAAATGGGCCTTCAGCTCCCCCTCCCGGTTGCGCACGATGATGTCGCGGGCGGCGGCGAGGCCGACGATCTCGGCCTCGACCCCAACCTCTTCCATCAACTCGCGCACGGCGGCCTCGGCCACCGTCTCGCCCGGCTCCACCCGTCCGCCCGGCAGGCTCCACAACCCGGCGCCGGGATTGGCGGCGCGGCGGGCGAGCAGCACGAGGGGGCCGCGGAACACGGCGGCGCTGGCGGCGAGCGTCGGGCGCACCTCCACCCGCGGGGGAACGGCCGTTGCGCTTTCCAGGGTGTCGGACATGAAGGATCTCGGGCGAGGCGATGCAGCCGGAGCCGTGACGGGCGGCTTGTGAGGTTTCGGCCGGAGCTTACCTTTCCCCGATCCGAGGAGCACGCGATTCGTGACTGAGCCAGACGTCCCCGCCCAACCCGTTGCCAAACCCGTTGCAAAGACGACCTCCCGTCGAGCCGGCGCCGCGCCGCGCGCATGGCAGCGCATGCTCTCCGGCCGCCGGCTCGACCTGCTCGACCCCTCCCCCCTCGACGTGGAGATCGAGGACATCGCCCACGGCCTCGCCCGCGTGGCGCGCTGGAACGGCCAGACATCGGGCGCCAACATCTTCTCCGTGGCCCAGCATTCCCTGCTGGTGGAGAAGATTTCCCGCCGCACCCATCCGGACCTGGACGCCCGCTGGCGCCTGTGCGTGCTGCTGCACGACGCACCGGAATACGTCATCGGCGACATGATCTCCCCATTCAAGGCGGTGCTGGGGGGCGACTACAAGACCGTGGAGGCGCGCCTCCTCAATGCCATCTGCGTGCGTTTCTCTCTGCCGGTGGGCTGGCCCGATCAACTTTTGAAGATCGTCAAGGCGGCGGACCGCGCCTCGGCCTATTTCGAGGCGACGCGTCTGGCGGGATTTGCGGAAGAGGAGGCGAAAGCCTTCTTCGGCCGCCCCGCCCGCCTCGACGCTGGGGTGGAAAAGGACTATCTCACCCCATGGGAGGCGGAAACGGCGAAAGCCCGTTTCCTCAAGAGATTCGAGGAGCTTGCGCCATGATCCATGTCTGCTCCCTCGCCAAGCTGCACGATACGGTCGCCACGACCGGCGCGCGGCATGTCATCACCCTCATCAATGGCGGCACGGTGCTGACCCGGCCGAGCAACGTCGACCCCACCAACCACCTCTTCCTCGGCATCAACGACATCGCCGAGGAGATCGAGGGGCTGGTGGCGCCGGGCGAGGCGCACATGCTCGAACTGTTCGAGTTCGTGCGCGCCTGGCCGCGCCAGACGCCGCTGGTGATCCATTGCTATGCCGGCATCTCGCGCTCCACGGCGGCAGCCTATGCCACCCTCTGCGCGCTGTTGCCGGATCGCGACGAGATGGAGCTGGCCCAGCGCCTGCGCCACGCCTCGCCCACCGCGACGCCGAACCCGCGCATCGTGTCGCTCGCCGATGCAGCGTTGCAGCGGGAGGGCCGGATGGTTGCCGCCATTCACTCTATCGGTCGCGGCGCCGATGCCTTCGAGGGCGAGCCCTTCTCCCTGCCGGTAGCCTGAGTGGCGCCGCAGACTGGGCGGGACCGCGCGCGATCTCAGCTCTGCATCGCGCGCGCAGCACCAGTGCCGGCTGCGCGCGCGCCCCACTCGCGAGCATGGCGGGCATTGGCTATGTTGCGCCGCAACTTATCCCCGACAGACTGAGCTGCGGGCCTCTGGGCGCCTCTTCGCCAGCCCGCGCCGTCTGCCCTGCCCCGGCCGCCCCGGCCAGAGACCGCCCATGCCCGCTTCCGCCCCGAGCCCGAACCAGCTGGGCTTCGCCCGCATCTTCGCCATGGCCGCCGCTGCCGGCGTCGCCGTGGCGAACATCTATTACAACCAGCCCATGCTGGCGGTGATGGAGGCGGACCTGCCCGGCCCGCTGACGCCGCTGGTGCCCACCGTGACGCAGCTCGGCTATGCCGCCGGCCTGTTCCTGCTGGTGCCTTTGGCCGATCAGATGGAGCGGCGGCGGCTTATTGTCCTGCATTTCGTCGCCGTGGCGGCGGCCGCCGCGTTATCGGCCTTGGCGCAGGGCCCGCTGGCGCTGCTCGCGGCTTCGCTGCTGCTCGGCCTCGGCTCCACGGTGGCGCAGCAGATCGTGCCGTTCGCCGCCCATCTCGCGCCGCCGGAGAAGCGCGGGGCGACGGTGGGCACCGTGCTGTCCGGCATCCTCGCCGGGATCCTGCTCAGCCGCACGCTGGCCGGCTTCGTCGCCGCCCACGCGGGCTGGCGCGCCATGTTCTGGCTGGCGGTGCCCATGGCGCTCGCCGCCGCGGCGCTGATGGCGGCCATGCTCCCCCGCAGCAAGCCGGAGGGCGGGCTGAGCTATGCCAGCCTCATGGGCTCGCTCCTCGGCTTGTGGAATGAGTTCCCGACGCTGCGGCGGGCGGCGATCACGCAGGCGCTGATCTTCGCCTCCTTCATCGCCTTCTGGACCATCCTCGCCTTCCGGCTGGAAGGGCCGCCCTTCGGTCTCGGCTCGGAGGCCGCCGGCCTGTTCGGCATCCTCGGGCTGGTGGGCGTGCTCGCCGCGCCGCTGTTCGGCCGCTTCACCGACCGGCGGGGACCGTCCAGCGTGGTGGTGCTCGGCGCCGTGCTGGCGCTCGCCGCGTGGCTGTTCTTCTCGCTTTGGCCGCAACTGGCGGGCCTTGCCGTGGGTGTGGTGCTGATCGACCTCGGCATCCAGAGCGCGCTGGTGGGCAACCAGCACCGCATCTTCGCCCTGCGGCCGGCGGCACGGGCGCGGCTCAACACCATCCTCGTGGGCACCATGTTCCTCGGCGGCGCCTTCGGCTCGGCTGTCGCCACGATGGCCTGGACATGGGGCGGATGGGCCGCCGTCTGTGCCACCGGGCTCATCCTGTGCGTGGGGGCGCTGGTCATCACGCTGGTCGCCGGGCGGGGCGCCTCGGCCAGGGCCTGAACGGCTCAGCCGGCCGCCAGCACGCCCACCAGCCCCGGCACCGGCACGCCCTTCTCCGAGCGGGTGGAGGCCCGCTCCAGCAGCACGACGGTAAGCCCCGCCTCCGCCGCCAACGCGCGGACATAGTCCTCTCCATGGGCATAGCGCAGCGTCTCGCGCAGCAGCACGCCTTCGCCCTCGTGCGTCTCCAGCGTGAAGGCGAAGAGGCCGCCCGGCGCCAGCGCCGCCCGCGCGGCGTGGAAGATCGGGGCGAGGTCACCCACATAGCAGAGTGCGTCGGCGGCGAGGACGAGATCGAGGCCGCCGGCCGGCATCGCCCCCAGCGCCGCCCCCATCTCGCCGGCTTCGAGGGCGGCGTAGAGGCCGAGCGCGCGGGCCTTTTCCAGCATGGCGGGGGAAAGGTCCACCCCGTCGAGCCGCTCGACCAGCGGCGCGAAGAGCACGCCGGCGAGGCCCGTGCCGCAGCCGAGGTCCAGCGCCGCACCAAAGCGGACGTCGCGCCCCTGGGTGGCACAGGCGGCCCGCACCGCCTCCAGCAGCAGCTCGGGGCCGCGATAGGCGAGCTTTTCGCGCAAAGCGGTATCGAAGCGGCCGGCATATTGGTCGAACAGGGTGCGCACATAGGCCGCCGACATCACGCCGTCCGCCGCCTCGCCCCCGAGCCGCGCCCGGCGCAGCCCCGCGCCCAGCCGGTCGGCGGGATCGAGCGCCAGCGCCCGGCCATAGGCCTCCCGCGCCGCCTCGCTTTCCCCCTGCCCTTCCCGCGCCTCGCCCAGCAGGAACCAGGCGGCGGCGAAAGCGGGCGCCGCCTCCACCGTCTCGGCGAGGAGCTCTGCGGCGGCGGCGAAATCCCCCTCGGCGAGGAAGGCGCGCGCCCAGTCGAGCCGCCGGTCGAGGACGGGATCGCCTGATGTGTCGAAGGCAGCAGCGGACAAGCTCGATCTCGCAGTTCGAGGGAACCTCGCGCAGGCGCGCAAGTCTCCCCATATAGTGGTGAACCCGCCCGATAAAGTGATGCGCCCGGAAGACCTCCTCTGCCCCTCGCCCAAGGGACTCTACAGCCCCGCCGGCGATTTCTACGTGGACCCCACCCGCGCCGTGCCGCGGGCGGTGATCACGCACGGCCATTCCGACCATGCCCGCGCCGGCCATGCCCACGTGCTCGCCACCCGCGAGACGCTGGACATCATGGCCCTGCGCATGGGGCCGGGCTTCGCGGGGGCGACGCAGGCGCTGGCCTATGGCGCGGAGATCATCCTCAACGGGGTGAAGGTGAGCCTTCATCCCGCCGGCCATGTGCTCGGCTCGGCGCAGGTGCGGCTGGAGAAGGACGGGCTCGTGATCGTCGTCTCCGGCGACTACAAGGACGCCGCCGACCCCACCTGCGCCCCGTTCGAGCCCATCCGCTGCCACGTCTTCGTCAGCGAGGCGACGTTCGGCCTGCCGGTTTTCCGCCATCCCCCCGCGGCGGGGGAGGTGGACAAGCTGCTCGCCTCGGTGCGCATCTTCCCCGAGCGCACCCACATCGTCGGCGCCTATTCGCTGGGCAAGGCGCAGCGGATGATGGCGCTGATCCGCCGCGCGGGGCACGACGCGCCCATCTACGTGCACGGCGCGCTCACCAACATCACCGACTATTATGAAAGCTGCGGCATGGATTTCGGCGAGATCCTGCCGGTGAAGGGCGCGCCGAAATCCGCTTTCGCCGGGGCCATCGTCATCGCCCCGCCCTCCTCCATGACGGACCTGTGGGCGCGGCGCTTCGCCGACCCCATCACCTGCTTCGCCTCCGGCTGGATGCGCGTGCGCGCCCGCGCCCGGCAGCGGGGGGTGGAGCTGCCGCTCGTCGTCTCCGACCATGCCGACTGGGACGGCCTCTGCGCCTCCATCCGCGCCACCGGCTGCGAGGAGTTGTGGGTGACGCACGGCGCCGAGGACGCCCTCGTCCACTGGGCCCACACCCGGCAATTGCGCGCCCGCCCCCTCCATATGGTCGGCTACGGCGAGGAGGACGAGGAGGCGGTGGTGGTCGCGCCGGAGGGGGAGGCCCCTCCCCCATGAACCGCTTCGCCGCGCTGCTGGATCGCATGTCCTACGAGGCCGGGCGCAATGCCAAGATCCGGCTCATGGCGGACTATTTCCGCTCGACGCCGGACCCGGAGCGGGGGCTCGCCCTGGCGGCGCTCACCGGGGCGCTGTCGTTCGCCAATGCCAAGCCCGGCGTGGTGCGCACGCTGATCGCCGAACGGGCGGACCCGGTGCTGTTCGAGATGTCCTATGATTATGTGGGCGACCTCTCGGAGACCGTCGCCCTCATGTGGCCCCGGCCGGAGGGCGCGCGGCCGCACGCGCCGCTGCTGTCCGAGATCGTCCACGGCCTCTCCACCTTCTCCAAGGTGTCCCTGCCCCGGCATCTGGCCGACTGGCTGGACGGCCTCGACGAGACCGGCCGCTGGGCGCTCTTGAAGCTCATCACCGGGTCCATGCGGGTGGGCGCCTCGGCGCGCCTCGCCAAGACCGCCGTGGCGAGCCTGGGGCAAGGGCTCACGGAGGTGACGCCGGACGAGGTGGAGCTGGTCTGGCCCGGCCTTGAGCCGCCCTACGAGGAGCTGTTCGCCTGGGTGGAGGGGCGCGGGCCGCGGCCGGAGACCTCCAATCCCGCCCCATTCCGCCCGGTGATGCTGGCCCACGCCATCGAGGAAACGGATTTCACCGCCCTCGATCCGGCCGATTTCCGCGCCGAATGGAAATGGGACGGCATCCGCGTGCAGGCGGTCGCGGGCACCGGGCCGGACGGCGCGCGCGTGGTGCGGCTCTATTCCCGCACCGGCGAGGACATCTCCGACGCCTTCCCGGACATGGCGGAGGCCATCGCCTTCGACGGCGCCATGGACGGCGAATTGCTCATCGTCCGCGACGGCCGGGTGGAGCCGTTCAACGTGCTCCAGCAGCGGCTGAACCGCAAAACGGTGACCGTGAAGATGCTGGCGGAATTCCCCGCCCACATCCGCGCCTATGACCTGCTGGTGGACGGCGCGGACGATTTGCGCGGCGAACCCTTCGCCACCCGCCGCGCCCGGCTGGAGGCGCTCGTGGCGCGCCTCCACACCCCACGCATCGACCTGTCCCCCATGGTGCCCTTCTCGACCTGGGAGGCGCTGACCACCGCCCGCCGCGACCCCGCCTCCGCCGGCGCGGGGGCGGACGCCGGGGCGGTGGAAGGGGTCATGATCAAGCGGGCGGACAGCCTCTATCTGCCCGGCCGGCCGAAGGGGCCGTGGTGGAAGTGGAAGCGCGATCCGCACACGGTGGATGCGGTGCTCATGTATGCCCAGCGCGGGCACGGCAAGCGCTCGTCCTTCTATTCGGACTACACCTTCGGGGTGTGGACGATCGGCGATGAGGGAGAGGATGTGCTGGTGCCGGTGGGCAAGGCCTATTTCGGCTTCACCGACGAGGAACTGAAGCAGATCGACGCCTTCGTGCGCCGCGCCACCATCAACCGCTTCGGCCCGGTGCGCGAGGTGGTGCACGAGAAGGACGAGGGGCTGGTGCTGGAAGTGGCCTTCGAGGGCCTCGCCCGCTCCACCCGCCACCGCTCCGGCATCGCCATGCGCTTCCCCCGCATCGCCCGCCTGAGATGGGACAAGCCGCCGGGCGAGGCGGACCGGCTGGAGACGCTGGAGGCGTTGCTGGGGTGAGGTGCGCGAAGGATTGAATGGCGAGGTCGTGCGGCTCGAGGTGGCGTGCGGCCTGCCCCCACAACACCGTCATGCCCGGCCTTGTCCCGGCCATGACGGCGGAGAAACAGGAAACGGCAGGGACCTTCCCGCCCGCGTCGGCACCCGCCCCTACTGGCTCGCCCACACGATCCGCGCGATCCAGTCCACCTGATCCAGCGGGATCTGCCGGTCCTCGTGGGCGGGGTTGAGGGAGCGCAGCTCGATGTGGCGGGCGGTCTTGCGCACCAGTTCCTTGGCCAGCACCTCGCCCTCCTTGGTCTTCAGCACCACCCGGTCGCCGCGGCGCGGCTCGGAGGCGGGGGAGACCACCACGATGTCGCCGTCGCGATAGACCGGCTCCATGGAATCGCCGGCGATCTCCAGCGCATAGGCGTGGGCGTCGTGGACGTCGGGAAAGACGATCTCGTCCCAGCCGGCGCCCACCGGGAAGCCCGCATCGTCGAAGAAGCCGCCGGAGCCGGCCTGGGCGAAGCCGATCTGCGGAATGGCATGGAGCGGCCGCGTCGGGGGCGGCGACGCGTCTTCGGCGAAGCCCGCGCCGCCGCCATGGGCGGCTGTGCGGTCTGAGCCGTCCAGCAAGGAGAAGAAGTGCTCCGGGCTGGTGCCGGTGGCGGCCAGCGCCTTGGCGATGCTCTCGGTGGAGGGCCAGCGCGGCCGGCCGTCGATGGTCACGCGCTTGGAGCGGTTGAAGGTGGTGGGGTCGAGCCCCGCCCGCCGGGCGAGGCCGGAGGTGGACAGCCCGTGCTGCTCGGCGAGTTCATCGACGGCACGCCAGATCTTACCGTGGGTCAGCATGGGAAAGACGTTCCTTGCCTCGAAGATCCTTGGCCTCGACAGCGAATCCGGATGCGGACCGGGGCCACCCGCGCGACACCACGCCCCCCGATGCGTGGAAGATATGAATTTGTTCCCCATTTGTACAGGACTTCAGTCCGCATGCAACCATAAGGCGAACACAGTTGCCCTTTCGTTCGTGCCGGCCTATGTGCGTCGCCGATCCATTGAGGAGCATCGCCCGTGACTGCCGCCCCCCTCATCTACAAGATCGCCCCCGCCGCCTTGTGGGCCGCCGCCGAGCAAGCGGGCGTGTTCACCGGGGCGCCGGTGGACGTGGCGGACGGCTACATCCATTTCTCCACCGCCGCGCAGGCGCGCGAGACGGCGGCGAAGCACTTCGCCGGGCAAGCCGACCTGAAGCTGGTGGCTATCGAGGCGGCGGCGCTGGGCGCGGCGCTGAAGTGGGAACCCTCACGCGGTGGCGCCCTCTTCCCCCATCTCTACGCGCCGCTGCCGCTCACCGCTGTGAGATGGGTGCGCGACCTGCCGCTCGGCGCGGACGGGGCCCACGTCTTCCCCACGCTGGACTGAAACTCAGCCGAAGGTCCGCCGCTCCAGCGCCGGCAGGCGCAGGGCCTGGAAGCCGCCGCGCGCGAGGAGGAAGGCCAGCATCGCCAGCCAAAGGCCGTGATTGCCCAGCGGCCGCAAGGCGAGGAACACGCCGAGATAGACGCCCAGCGAGGCGAGCATCAGGTTGCGCATGTCGCGCGACCACAGCGCGCCGATATAGACGCCGTCGAAAGCATAGGCCGTCACCCCCGCCACCGGCAGCAGCGCGGCGTAGAGAAGATAGATTCGCGCTTCGGCCCGCACCTCCGGGCTGGTGCTCATGGCGTCCACGATGGCCGGGCCGGTGACGAGGTAGACCGCCCCCGCCAGCACCGCGAAGGCAAATCCCCACACGATGGACAGCCGCACCCCGGCGGAAAAATCCGCCCGGCGCCGCGCACCCACGGCCGAGCCGCAGATCTGCTCGGCGGCGGTGGCGAAACCATCGAGGAAATAGGCGGCCACCATCACCATGTTCTGGAGAACGGCATTGGCGGCGAGGGTCACGTCGCCCGCCCGTGCGCCCTGCGCGGCGAAGAAGGAGAAGGCGAACATCAGCGCCGCGGTGCGGATCATGATGTCGCGGTTGAGCATGACGGTCTGGATGAGCCGCGCCTTGTCGAGCAGCACCGCCTTCGCCACCCCGAGCCGCCCGCCCAGCAGCACGGCGCACAGGACGAGCCCGGCCGCCGCTCCGACGATTTCGGCGACGAGGGTTCCCGCCGCCGAGCCGGCGACGCCCCATCCGGCGCCAAGCACGAGCGCGGCCGAGAGCACCATGTTGAGGACATTGATTCCCAGCTGGAGCACCAGCGCCCGCCCGGTGCGGCCGAGGCCCACCAGCCAGCCCAGCACCACGTAATTGGCCAGGGTGAAGGGCGCGGCGAAGATGCGGATGGCGTAATAGTCGCGCACCGCCGCGTTCACCTCCTCGCTCGCCCCCGCCAGCGACAGGGCCGCGCTCTCGATGGGTGTGCGCAGGAGCACGATCAGGAGACCGAGCGCGCCGGCGACCAGCAGGCCGCGCGCCAGAACCGCCCGCTCCTCCACCGCATCACGTCGCCCCACCGCCTGCGCGGCGAGGCCCACCGTGCCCATGCGCAGGAAGCCGAACACCCAGAACAGCATGTCGAAGATGATGGCGGCGAGCGCCACGCCGCCGAGCAGCGACGCGCTGCCGAGCCGACCCACCACCGCCGCATCCACCACGCCCAGCATCGGCGTGGTGAGGTGCGCCAGCGTCATCGGCAGCGCGATGGCGAGCACGCGCCGGTGCGTCACGCCCCCCGAGACGGCGGCGAGGGACACGGCCTCAGCGCCGGCCGAACACGCGCATGAGCAGCCAGAGCGGAATGACGATGACGGCGCCGAGCAGGAAATAGCGCCACATGCGCTCCACCGCCTCGAAGCTGAAGCTGAACAGGTTGCGCAGCAGGCGCTGGAGGCTGGTGAGGATGTTCATCGGGTCGAGCCCGAGGGCAGCGAGGATCACGCCCACCACCACCGAGAGCAGCACGAGCCGCACCAGCACCCAGGCAGGCGACCCGCCGAAGAAGCGCGTGAGATCGTTGTTCTCGGACATGGGCGGGGCTCCTGTGACGGCCGTGGTTTAGCACGACCGTCGCGCAGGGGGGAGACGGAGCCTGCCTCAGCCCGCCCGCAGGAAGTCCGTGACCAGCGCGACGGTGGCGGCGGGGTTCTCCTCCATGATCCAGTGGCCGCTGCCGGGCACCACATCACCCGTCACGTCGCTGGCGGCGAAGCGCATCACCTCGGCCATCCCGAGGCCGAACGAATGCTCGCCGCCCAGCGCCAGCACCGGCATGGCGAGCTTGCCCGCCTTGAGGAATTCCACGTTGTCGAGGGCGTCCTGGTCGAAGGCGGCGAACTGGGCGAAGCCCGCGTGCATGGCGCCGGGCTGGGCGTAGAGCGCGGCGTAATGTTCCCGCGCGGCCTCCGAGAAGTGGCTGGGATCGGCGGAGAATTCGTTCCAGAAGCGATCGAGATAGATGCGCTCGCGCCCGGCGACGAGGCGCTCCATGTCCGGCCCGCCGAAGCGGAAATGCCAGAGCAGCGGGTTCTTCAGGATCTCGTCCCACGGTCCGACGCCGGGCAGCGGCGCATCGATGAGGGCGAATTTCGTCACCCGGTCGCGGTGGAGCGCGGCGAAGGCGAAGCCCACCATGTTGCCGATGTCGTGGGTGACGAGCGCAACCTTGTCGATTCCGAGGGCATCGAGCAGGCCGGCCATGTCGGCGCCCTGGGTCTTCTTGTCGTAGCCGCCGGGCGGCTTGGCCGAGAGGCCCATGCCGCGCAGGTCCGGCACCACCACGGTGTGGGTGGGCGCCAGCGCCTGGGCGAGGGCGCCCCACATGTCGCCGGTCTCGCCATAGCCGTGGATGAGCAGCACCGCCGGCCCTTGCCCGCCCGTGCGGACATGGAGGGTGGTGCCGTTGGTCTCGATCTCCGCGATGCGGAAATCGGCGGGAAAGGGAACGATCTGGCTCGCTTCGGGGGCAGCAGTCGAAGGCGTCTGGGGCATGGTTTCCTCCCCGCCGCTGGCCGGCGGATGCGCGAGATGCGCTAAGGGAAAGTATGGTCTGTTCCGATGACGACCAGTAGTGGTGCTGCGCGCAAACTTCGCTTGCGCGGCGAACCTTGCCGCATCGTGATGGCGGGCGCAGAATAGGTAGGTACAGCGGCCGCGCGCCCTGCCCCGACGGCGGCGAATTTGCCTCTCCGGCACAAACCTGCTAACAGCCCCAGCTTCACACGGACGGCCATGCCGATCCCGCCGACCGGGCCGAGAGCCCGGAGGCCCCCGCCCGACAGCGCGATGCGCCCTCGGGCGTGCTTTGCGTTGGCTTGATGTGGCGTCCCCTGGATGCTCCCTCATCCGGCCCGCGCAGCGCGGGAGATCATCGCCGTCCGGTGTGAAGCTGCAACACCCGGGTGCCCATGTTCGATACCCTTTCCGACCGCCTCGGCGGCATACTCGACAAGCTGAAGCGGCGCGGCGCTCTCACCGAGGCCGACGTCGGCGAGGCCATGCGCGAGGTGCGCCGCGCGCTGATCGAGGCGGACGTGGCGCTGGACGTGGTGCGCTCCTTCACCGACCGGGTGCGCCAGCGCGCCGTGGGCGTGGAGGTCATCAAGTCCGTCACCCCCGGCCAGATGGTGGTGAAGATCGTCCACGACGAGCTCGTGGCGACTCTCGGCTCCGACGCCGACCCCATCGACCTGAACGCCCCCGCCCCGGTGCCGATCCTGATGGTCGGCCTGCAGGGCTCGGGCAAGACCACCTCCACCGCCAAGATCGCCAAGCGCCTCACCGAACGCGGCAAGCGCAAGGTGCTGATGGCCTCGCTCGACACCCGCCGTCCGGCGGCCATGGAGCAGCTGGCCACGCTGGGCAAGCAGGTGGAGGTCGCGACCCTTCCCATCGTCGCCGGGCAATCGGCCGTGCAGATCGCCAGGCGCGCCATCGAGGCGGCGAAGCTCGGCGGCTACGACGTGGTGATGCTCGACACCGCCGGCCGCGTCACCCTCGATGAGGGGTTGATGGCCGAGGTGGCCGAGGTGAAGGCCGTCACCAAGCCGCATGAAGTGCTGCTGGTCGCCGACAGCCTCACCGGCCAGGACGCGGTGAACACCGCCAAGGCCTTCGACGGCCGCGTGGGCCTCACCGGCATCGTGCTGACCCGCGCGGATGGCGATGGTCGCGGTGGTGCGGCTCTTTCCATGCGCGCCGTCACCGGCAAGCCCATCAAGCTGCTCGGCACCGGCGAAAAGATGGACGCGCTGGAGGATTTCGATCCCCATCGCGTGGCTGGCCGCATCCTCGGCATGGGCGACGTGGTCGCCCTCGTGGAGCGGGCCGCCGAGAATATCGACATCGAGAAGGCGAAGATCACTGCCGAGCGCATGCGCAAGGGCACCTTCGACCTTGACGATCTGCGCGGCCAGCTGGAGCAGATGTCCAAGATGGGCGGCCTCGGCGGGCTCATGGGCCTGATGCCCGGCGTCGCCAAGGTGAAGAACCAGATCGCCGCCGCGAACCTCGACGACAAGGTGTTCAAGCGGCAGGTGGCCATCATCAATTCGATGACCCCCAAGGAGCGCCGCGCGCCCAAGCTGCTCGACGCTTCCCGCAAGCGCCGCATCGCCGCCGGCTCCGGCACCAAGGTGGAGGAGATCAACCGCCTCCTGAAGATGCATCGCCAGATGGCCGACGTGATGAAGGCCATGGGCGGCGCCGCCGGCAAGCGCGGCCCGCTCGCGGGTCTCGCCGGCATGATGGGCTTCGGCGGCGGCGGCCCCTCCCCCGAGATGCTGCAGGAAATGGCGGAAAAGATGGGCAAGGGCGGCCCCGGCGGAATGCCCGGCGCGCCCGGCGGCCTGCCGCCGAACTTCCCCGGCCTGCCCGGCGGCGGCCTGCCGTCCAAATTCCCCGGCGGGCTCCCCGGCCTGCCGAAGGGCTTTCCTGGAGTGGGAGGGCCCGGCAAGAAGAAGTAATTCCGCTCTCTCCCGTCATGGCCGGGCTTGTCCCGGCCATCCACGTCCAGCGGCCTGGCGCATTCCTGCGAGAAGCGTGACGGCGGGACGACGTGGATGCCCGGGACAAGCCCGGGCATGACGGCCTCAGACACTCACATCCACCAATCGAACGACCCAAAGGAAGAAGACCATGTCCCTCAAGATCCGTCTCGCCCGCGGCGGCGCCAAGAAGCGTCCCTACTACCGCATCGTCGTCGCCGACGCCCGCGCCCCGCGCGATGGCCGCTTCATCGAGAAGATCGGCACCTTCAACCCGCTGCTGGCCAAGGATTCCGAGACCCGCGTGGTGCTCGACACCGAGAAGGCGAAGGCGTGGCTCGAGAAGGGCGCCCAGCCCACCGACCGCGTGGCCCGCTTCCTCGACGCCGCCGGCCTGCTGAAGCGCGAAGCCAAGAACAACCCGAAGAAGGCCGAGCCCGGCCAGAAGGCCCAGGAGCGCGCCAAGGAGAAGGCCGACAAGGCCGCCGCGGCCGCGGGTGGCGAAGCCGCCGAGTGAGGCTTTCCTTTCGGGAAGATGAGGAATGGGGGCGCCTGGCGCCCCCTTTTCTTTTGCGGCAACGGTTCACAACCGCGCCCCGGCACCTATCTAAGCCCCAGTCCCGAAAGCTCGGGCGCGGCGGCACCACCGTGACGCTGAGGGCGGTTCCCCCTGTCCGCCGACCGGGCTAGAGAAGGGCGACGCATATTCTGAATCCATTCTGCCCCTCCCGCTGCTTCTGGAGCGCCTGATGTCCGATCCCGTCACCGTCTCGTTCGCCCGGCTCACCGCCGCCGCCAAGGGCGTCCTCGTGGTGCTCACCGACGAAAGCCTCGCCTTCGGCACGCAGGCGCAGAAGCTGGTGAAGGGGGCCGACAAGGCGCTGACCCGCGCGTTCGACGCCGAGAAGTTCAAGGGCAAGGCCTGGAGCGCGCTGGACCTGCTCGCCCCCGCCGGCATCGAGGCGCCGCGCCTCATCATCATCTCGGTGGGCAAGGCGGCGGACCTGAAGCCCAAGGACTTCCTGAAGCTCGGCGGCCTCATCGCCGGCAAGCTGCCCGCCTCCGCCCGCGAGGCGAGCGTGGTGCTCGACCTGCCCGGCACCAAGATCTCCGCCGATTCCGCCGCCGAGGTGGCGCTGGGCATCTCGCTGCGCAGCTACAGCTTCGACCGCTACAAGACCAAGAAGAAGGACGATGCCGAGCCGACCGCCCGCGCCGTGACCCTCCTCGTCTCCGACGAGGCCGGCACCAAGCGCGCCTATGCCGCCCGGCAGGCGGTGGGCGACGGCGTGCTGTTCGCCCGCGACCTCGTGAACGAGCCCGCCAACGTGCTCGACCCGCCGGAATTCGCCCGCCGCGCCGAGGAGCATCTTTCCGGCGTGGGCGTCGAGATCGAGGTGCTGGACGATGCCGCCCTCGCGGAAGCCGGCCTCAAGGCGCTGCTCGGCGTCGGCCAGGGCTCCATCAAGGAAAGCCGCGTCGTGGTGATGCGCTGGAACGGCGGCCCCAAGGACGAGGCGCCGGTCGCCTTCATCGGCAAGGGCGTCACCTTCGACACCGGCGGCATCTCCATCAAGCCGGCCGCCGGCATGGAGGACATGAAGGGCGACATGGGCGGCGCCGCCTGCGTCACCGGCCTCATGTATGCGCTCGCCGCCCGCAAGGCGAAGGTGAACGCAGTGGGCCTCATCGGCCTCGTGGAGAACATGCCCGACGGTGCTGCCCAGCGCCCCGGCGACATCGTCACCTCGCTCTCCGGCCAGACCATCGAGATCATCAACACCGACGCCGAGGGCCGGCTCGTGCTGTGCGACGTGCTCTGGTACGCCAAGGAGCGCTTCAAGCCCAAGTTCATGATCGACCTCGCGACCCTCACGGGCGCGATCCTGGTGGCGCTGGGCTCGGAATATGCCGGCCTCTTCTCCAACGACGACGAACTATCCCAGCGCCTCACCCAGGCCGGTCAGGAGACCGGCGAGCGGGTGTGGCGCATGCCGCTCGGCCCGGAATACGACAAGCTGATCGACTCGAAGTTCGCCGACATGAAGAACACCGGCGGCCGCAACGCCGGCTCCATCACCGCCGCCCAGTTCCTGCACCGCTTCGTGGACAAGACCCCGTGGGCGCATCTCGACGTGGCCGGCACGGCCATGTCCTCCCCCGCGAGCGACATCAACAAGAGCTGGGGCTCGGGCTGGGGCGTGCGCCTGCTCGACCAGCTGGTGAAGGACCACTACGAGGGCTGAGGCTCGCCTCTTTCACGGCCGTCGCCTCTCTCACAACCGTCGCCCTCCGGCTTGACCGGAGGGCCCATCTCCCCGCTTGAGCCGAGGCGGGGAGGGAGAGGCAAATGGCGCCATGGGTCCTCCGGTCAAGCCAGAGGACGACGGCAGATGAGACAGGAAGGCGTTATTCCGCGGGCCCAGCGTGGGGCGGATGCTTCGGCTCGGTCAGGCGCACGGCGGCATAGCCCATCGCGATCACCACGAGGGGCATGACCACATAAGCATAAAGCCAGAGGCCGGTCATATCAGTCGTCCAAGCACGCTTCTTGCCATGAAATGTAGCACACCTGCCGCGGCCAGCCAAAATACGCTACCCAGGGCAATGAGTGGGCCATGGGACGGGGACCCTGCGGCCGCCCCTCCCAGACCGTAAAGCGATGCAACGGCCGGCCCCAGCGCACCGACCGTGAGACAGGCGGTCGAGGCCCGGTCGAGAGCATTGGCCGTCAGCTTGGTGCGCTCGTTCTGGATGAGGCTCATGGGCCGCATATGGATGCCGCCCCCGCGCCGGTCAAGCCAGACGGCGGCGGCGCAGGACATCACGCGGCGCCGCGTGCTAGCCTCCCCGCAATGACCGAAATCCTCTTCTACCACCTTGAGCGCCGCCCTCTGGAGCAGGTGCTGCCGATGCTGCTGGAGAAGTCGCTGGAGCGCGGCTGGCGGTGCGTGGTGCAGTGCGGGTCGGCGGAGCGGCGGGACGCGCTCGATTCCCATCTGTGGACCTACAGCGAGGCCTCCTTCCTGCCCCACGGCACGGAGGCGCAGCCGCTGCCCGAGCGCCAGCCGGTGCTCATCGCCACCTCCGAGGCGAACCCCAACGGCGCGCAGGTGCGTTTTCTGGTGGATGCGGTGCCGCTCGCCGATGCCTCGCCCTATGCGCGCGTCGTCCACCTCTTCGACGGGCGGGACGACGAGCAGGTGGCCAAGGCCCGCGAGCGCTGGCGCGAGGCCAAGGCGGTGGCCGGCAACGAACTCACCTACTGGCAGCAGGACGAGAACGGGCGCTGGGTGCGCAAGGCGTGAGAATTGCCCTGCGTTACTGCAGGAAGAATCACCCCGTCGTCCGTCATCGCCCGCCTTGTGCGGGCGATCCACGGTGGGGCCGGGTCCACACCTTCGAACATGGCTCAAGCGGCAGGTGGATCGCCCGGACACGCCGGGCGATGACGGCGCTCATGAAGGGAGGCATTCCTCCCGCACGCATAAGGCTCTGCCTGCCCCTACGCCCGCGGACTGCGGCGGAACAGGCGGGTGAGCAGCGTCAGCACCGGCAGGATCAGCCCCGGCACGGCGGCGAGCGAGGCGTAGGAGGCGACGTTGGCCTGGGTGGCGCGCAGGTCCGCGGCCACCGCATCCATGGCCGACTGGCTCACCTGATTGGCCAGCGCCAGCTCGCGCGAGGGCTTCAGCATGGCGCCGATGATGGCCACGATGAGCGCGAGGAAGAGCCCTCCGCCGCCCACCACCACGGCCGCCCAGATCGGCCCCATGGATTGCTCCAGCGCCAGGAACAGCGCGACGCCCAGCATCACCACGCCGAAGCTCGCCACCAGAGCGGCGAAGGC
This sequence comes from Xanthobacter aminoxidans, assembly GCF_023571765.1. Classification (GTDB taxonomy): domain Bacteria; phylum Pseudomonadota; class Alphaproteobacteria; order Rhizobiales; family Xanthobacteraceae; genus Xanthobacter; species Xanthobacter aminoxidans. The sequence goes on from NZ_JAMJXC010000007.1 coordinate 145,955, forward strand.
GAACAGGCCGGCGCGGGCCGCGATGTGGCGCAGGTGGATTTCGGCAATGATGGTGTTGGTGCGCAGCAGAATCTTCAGATTCCGCATCAGCTGGTCGAAATTCATCCCGCGTCCCTTCCTCTGCGCACAACCCTGACCGGCCGGAGCAGCGAGCCTGCCACCGCCCCCGCCAGAAACGACACGGCCATCCACGCCAGGGGGTTCATCCGCACGGCCCGCCGCGCCTTCGCGCCGCCCGCCGCCTCAGGTCCGCTCGGCGGTCCCTTGGCCATGGCCGCCTTCAGCGCCACCCCTGCCAGCTCGCTCTTGAGCTCGACCAGCTCGGATTCCCGTTCGTCGCCCATACCGCCTCCCGGAACGTCTCCGGGCCGCCTGAGAGGGAAGCACCGTGCGCCGCCCTGTCAAGCCGCCCTGCGCAAGGACAACTTCCGGATCGGTCGATTGATCCCCGCGCCCGGGCTTCAAGGCGACGGAAAGAGGCTCTAGCATCGCCCTCCCGCCCAAGGACGATCCCAAGAGAAGGCCTGCCCCCAATGAGCCCGACCCCCGCCGCGCCGCGCACCCTCGACTATTTCTTCTCCAGCGTGAGCCCCTGGACCTTCCTGGGCCACGGCCCGGTGATGGCGCTCGCCGCGCGCCATGGCGTCAATGTGCGCTTCCATCCGGTGGCCCTCGGCCCCGTCTTCGCGGAAACCGGCGGCCTGCCGCTCGCCAAGCGCGCCCCGCCGCGCCAGCGCTACCGCATTCTCGAGCTTCAGCGCTGGCGGCAGAAGCGCGGCGTGGACCTCAACGTCCACCCCGCCCACTGGCCGTTCGACGGCACGCTGGCCGACCAGACCATCCTCGCCGCCATCGAGGCCGGGCACGCGCCCGGCGCGCTGATGGAGCGGATCTTCTCCGGCGTCTGGGTCCGGCAGGAAAATCTCGGCCTGCCCGAGGTCATCGCCGCCTGCGCCGACGCGGTGGGCCTGCCCGGCGCCGAGCTGGTGGCGGCGGCGGGCGAGGAGAAGATCGCCGCGCTCTATCTGGAGAACCGCGCCAAGGCGCTCGCCGCCGACGTGTTCGGCGCGCCGTCCTATGTGCTGGATGGCGAGGTGTTCTGGGGCCAGGACCGCATCGACCTGCTGGACGACGCCCTCACCTCCGGCCGCGCGCCCTATCGGCCGGACGTGGCCTGAAGTCCCCTGCCCCCTTCCGGCCCCGATCGGCGTGATTATCTAGCGGGAATGACGCGGCGGAACGGGCCGCGGACGTGACGGCGGGATTTGGAGGCGCGCATGGTCTTCCCGGCTCATCCGGCGCATTCGGCCGGTCTCGCGGCGGTCCTCGCCGCGAGCCTTCTGGCGGCCCCTGCCCTCGCGCAGGCGCAAGTTCCGCCCGTGCCGCCCGGCGACACCACGGCGCCGCGCTTCTCCTTCGCCCCGGTGGAGGGCGGCGCGCTGAAGCTCGACCGGGAGACCGGCCGCGTCTCCCTGTGCGCCAAGCGCGGCACGGGCTTCACCTGCGAGGCGGTGCCTGACACGCGCGATGCCTATGAGGCGGAGATCGCCCGCCTTCAGGGGGAGGTGGACACCCTGCGCCGCTCGGCCCAGCTTCCACCGCTCCCGCCCCTGCCGCCGACACAGGGGCCGAACGCCAGCCCCGACACCTCAGACATGGACCGCGCCCTCGACTATGCCGAGCGCTTCTACAAGCGCCTGCGCGGCCTCATCGACGAATTCCGCGCGCCCAACGGGCAGGAGAAGCTCTGAGAGCGCGAAAGGCCGAGGGGTGGGGGCTTCGCCATTGGCCCCGCCCGTCATGCCCGGGCTTGTCCCGGGCATCCACGTCGAGCCGTTTCGCGCTCACCTGAGTCGTAGTCCCGGCCGAGCCACGTGGATGGCCGGGACAAGCCCGGCCATGACGGCGGGAAAAACAGGGGGCTGGCCGCTGACGCCCCCTCCCTCAGAACTCCGCCAGATACCCGTCGATCCGCTTCAGCGCCTGGTCGGCGATGGTGCCGGGGAAGGCGATGAAGACGTGGCAGCCGCCGGGATAGACCTCCAGCTCGGTGCCATTCCCCGCCGCCGCCCACGCATTGGCCATGAAGAGCGTGTCGTCCACCAGAGGGTCGCGGCCGCCGACGATGAACAGCGCCTTGGGCAGGCCCTTGAGGCGCGCCAGCAGCGGCGACACGTCCGGGTCGTCGGCCTTGCCTTCAAGCCGCAGGTAGTTGTCGACGAAGAACTGGATGTCCCGCGTGTTCAGCACCAGCGGCAGGTCGCCCCAGTTGCGGACGGAGGGGGTCAGGCGCAGGTCGTAGCAACCGGCGGTGAGCACGGCGACGGAGAAGGGCGTGAGGCCGTGGCGGTCACGCAGCCGCACGAGGGTCGCGACCGCCAGCGTCGCGCCGCCCGATTCCCCGCCGATGGCGAAGCGCTCGGTGCCGAAGCGGGCCTTCGCCTCCTTCACCAGCCAGAGGGCGGCCGCTTCGCAATCGTCCGGGCCGGCGGGATAGGGCACTTCCGGCGCCAGCGCATAATCCACCGAGACCACCGCCAGCCCGCAATTGGCGGCGATGCGGTCCAGCAGCGCCTCGTTCTCGCGCGCCGAACCCAGCGTCCAGCCGCCGCCATGGATGTGGAAATAGACGCCCCTGGGCGCGCCGTCCGGCCTGTAGATGCGCACCGGCACCGGGCCGCGCGGGCCGGGAATGGTCTCGGCCGTGGCGCGCGGGCTTTCCGGCGCCAGCGGAAACACGCCCTTGCCGGCGAGGCGGGCGGCGCGAATCTCGGGCAGCGGGGTGGCCCACCGGTCGGGGATGGCGGACAGGACCTTCACGATGGCATCGTTGACCATGCGCGTGTCGGGCGCGATGGCCGCATCGGCGAACACGGCGGGATCGAGAACCAGCTTCGACATGGAAGAACCCTGATCGTTGGGCGTCGCCGCCCGAAAAGGCGGCGCGGCAGGCCGTGAACTGGTACGTGGCGGGCGAACACCGCGCAAGAAGCGAACACCGCGCAAGCAGGAGGAGACATCACCATGGCGCGCACCAGCCGCACCCCGGCGCGACTGAGCGGGGCCGTGCGCCACGCCGAGGCGACGCTTCAGGTGGAGACGCCCGGCGAGGGCTTCACCGACATCACCCGCGAGGCCACCGCCTTCCTCACCGAGATCGCCGCCGGCGACGGCGTGCTCACCGTCTTCTGCCGCCACACCTCGGCGTCCCTCACCATCCAGGAGAATGCCGACCCGGACGTGCAGACCGATCTTCTCACCGCCCTGCGCACCCTCGCACCGCGCAATTTCCGCTGGGTGCACGACACCGAGGGGCCGGACGACATGCCGGCCCATGTGCGCACCATGCTCAGCGACGCCAGCCTCTCCATCCCCGTGCGCGGCGGACGGCCGGGGCTCGGCACGTGGCAGGGCATCTACCTCGTGGAGCATCGCGAGCGGCCCCATCGGCGCGAGGTGGTTTTGACTTTCACCGGAACGCTTGGTCAATTTCCCTGATCGGCTTGTCACCGCTTCGCCACGGATTGATGATCGCAGAATCGATTCGCGCTAACGTTGTGGCGACCGCGCGACAAGAAGCTGAAGCCTTGCGGGGGAGGAAGCATGGTGGAAGATGCCGGGAACGGACTGCGCCTCGTCATCGCCGACGACCATCCCCTGTTCCGCGGTGCCTTGCGGGAAGCGGTGCTCGGCCGCAGCGCCGATGCCAGGATCGAGGAGGTCGGCACCTTCGACGACCTGACGGCGCTCTTGGAGCGCGACCCCGAGTTCGACCTGATCCTGCTCGACCTCACCATGCCCGGCGCGCGGGGCTTTTCCGGCCTCATCTATCTGCGCGCCCAGTACATGGCGATCCCGGTGGTGGTGGTCTCGGGCAATGAGGAGCCGGCGGTGATCCGCCGCTGCCTCGATCTCGGTGCCTCCGGCTTCATCCCCAAGAGCATGAGCGTCGGCAACATGCGCGATGCGGTGGCGCAGGTGCTGAAGGGCGAGACCTTCCTGCCGCCCGACATCAACGTGACCACCAAGGCCGACGCCGAGACCGACGCCATCATCGCCCGCCTCTCCACCCTCACGCCCCAGCAGGTGCGGGTGCTGATGATGCTGGCCGAGGGCCGGCTCAACAAGCAGATCGCCTATGAGCTGTCCGTCTCCGAGGCGACGGTGAAGGCGCACGTCTCCGCCATCCTTCAGAAGCTGGGCGTGGAAAGCCGTACCCAGGCCGTGATCGCGGTGTCCAAGGTGGAACAGGGCCTGTGGAGCCATCCGCAGGCGTGAGCACGGACCGGCCCGTTCTGCCACGGTAGGAACCTCTTCACCGGTCACGCTCATAAAGCAGGGCGAGGACCGGGATGCCGCGCGCAGCATCCCGCAGCGGCACGCCACCGGCGTTCCGGGAATGGCGGAAGGATCGAGATGACCGAGCAAAGCCTCAGCCCGACCGGCTCCGAAGCCCCCCGGCGGCGCACCCTGAAGGAGGCCGTCGCGCTCTATACCCAGCGCGACGTGCTCTCCGTCAGCCTGCTCGGCTTCTCCTCCGGCCTGCCGCTGGCGCTCACCGGCGGCACGCTCTCGCTGTGGATGAAGGACGTGGGGGTGACGCTCACCGCCATCGGCCTGTTCAGCCTCGTGGGCCTGCCCTACACGCTGAAGTTCCTGTGGGCGCCGGTGCTGGACGCGGTGGACGTGCCGATCCTGTCCCGCCTGCTCGGCCGGCGGCGCGGCTGGCTTCTGGCCTGCCAGGTTGTGCTCATCGCCGCCATCGCGGCGCTCGCGCTTCAGGACCCCATCAGCGCCCCCTTCGGCGTCGCCGCCTGCGCGCTGGCCGTCGCCATCGCCTCGGCGACGCAGGACATCGCGGTGGATGCCTTCCGCGTGGAACGGCTGGAGAGCGCGAGCGAACAGGCCGCCGGCATGGCCGGATACGTCACCGGCTACCGCATCGCCATGCTGGCCACCGGCGCCGGCGTCATCGCGCTGGTCGCCTATCTGGAAACGGCGCTGGGCCTGCCGCGCGGCACCAGCTGGTTCTGGGGCTACATGATCGCCGCCGGATGCGTCGCCATCGGCCTCGTCGCCACCCTGTTCGCCCGCGAGCCCAGGGCGCCGGTGCGCGCGCCGGATGAAGGCACCGGACACCGGCTGGTGGCCACCACCGTGGGCGCGTTCGGCGAGTTCCTGCGCCGCAACCAGGCGGTGATGATCCTGCTGTTCGTGATGCTGTTCAAATTCTGCGATGCCTTCGCCGGCGTGCTCACCGGGCCGTTCGTGCTGGACATCGGCTTCTCGAAGGCCACCTACGTGGAGATCGTGAAGGTGGTGGGCTTCGGCGGCACCATCGCCGGCAGCTTCGTGGGCGCGTGGATCGCCCGCGAGCGTCCGCTGGTGACGTGCCTGTGGATCTCCGGCGTCCTCCAGATCACCTCCAACCTCGGCTTCACGCTCCAGGCCTATGTGGGCCCGAACGAGGCGGTGCTGACGGGCGTCATCCTCATCGAGAACTTCACCAGCGCCATCGGCACGGTGATCTTCGTGGCCTATCTCTCGGCCCTGTGCGGCGCGCGGGAGCATACCGCCACCCAGTACGCGCTGCTGACGGCGCTGACCGCGGTGGGCCGCACCCTGCTCGGTTCCTCCAGCGGCGCCATCGCCGAGGCGTCGGGCTGGCCGCTGTTCTTCGTCCTCACCGCCGTCGCCGGCCTGCCGGGCCTCGCCGCCCTCGGATGGCTCCAGATGAAGGGGCACTTCGCCGAACTGGCCCGCGACAGGGCCTGACCGGCCCCCCTCAGCGCCGGCCGAAGGCGGGCCGGCTGAAGAACAGCAGCACCAGGGCGAGCGGGATCATGATGTGATCCAGGATCTTGCCCGGCGGGGCGTGGGTGACATCCAGCGGGCGCATGTGGCCGAGCAGGTAGCGGCCCGCATATTCCACCACGATGAACACCAGCAGCAGCGGGATCAGCGCCCGATAGCGCGCCAGGGCGACCACATAGAGCAGCCCCATGATGAGCTGCGACAGGCCCCAGAGCGCGAAGACGAAGATCACCGCCTGCCCTGCCTGGACCGGCGAGAAGGTATCGAGCGGAATGTGCGCCACCGACTGCGCCCCGCCATCCGGCGCCAGCATGTGGAACAGGCTGCGCCCGATGGTCATGGCGGTGATCGCCGCGAACACCGCCACCACCGCACGGTGGCCGGGGAAGTGGTTGTCGATGCGGTCCGGCAGGATCCAGTTCATGGGGCGCTCCGGGCAGAAACAGAGGCGGCACGCGAGACGAAGCCGCCGCCCGGACTTATGGCATCGCTTGGCGCCCGGACCCGATGGCGGAAAATGGCCCGAAGGGTGGCCGTCATTGTCTGTCTCGGGCCGGCTCCCACGGCCCTCTCGCCGTCATGCCCGGGCTTGTCCCGGCCATCCACGTCGGGCCGATCGAGCGGGTGTCCCAGAACTGTTCCCGGCCGACCCACGTGGATGGCCGGGACAAGCCCGGCCATGACGGCGGTTCAGGGGAGAATAGCCAGGACAACCCCCGAACGACCGCTGCGACGGGCGGCTGCTACCGCCGCCGCCCCGCCTGCTGGGCGACCTGCAACACCACCCGCTCGCAGATGGCGGGGGCGAGCGTCGCGTTGCGGCGGGCGGCGAGGACCGCGTCGTCGACGGCGAGGAGCGCCTTCATGCAGCGGTCGGGGTCGAGGCCGCGCAGGGCCTTTTCCAGCTTGGGCTTGCGCGAGAAATGCACCGGCGGGCGCGCGGAGCCCACCACGCTCTCGGGGCTCGATCCCCCGGCCACGGCCAGCGTCATGGGGTGCAAAGCGGTGAGCGCGCGCAGCAGGCCGCCCAGCACGGCATCCGGCCGCGTTGCCGCGCCGAAGGCCTTGGAGAGGGCCGCCAGCGCATCCCGCGTCTCGCCGGCCAGCGCCGAATCCACCACGTCGTCCAGCGCCAGCGCCGAGGCGTCGCCGACGATGAGGCGCACGTCCTCCAGCGTCACGCGCTCGGTGCCCATGCCATAGAGGATGAGCTTGGCGATCTCCCCGCGCGAGGCCAGCCGGTCGCCGCCGATGAGGGAGACGAGCAGCTCGCGCGCGTCGCGATCGATGGAGAGGCCGGCCTCCGCCATCATCTGATCCACGAGGCGGGCGAGGTCGCGCTCGCTGTCGGCGTAGCAGGCGATGGCCAGGGCGTTCTGGGCGTTCTCGCACAGGGTGCGGAGCGGGGCGCCCTTCTTCAGGTCGCCGGCCTCCACCACCACCAGCGCATCGCAGGGGTTGGAGAGCACCGGCTGGATCGCGGGCACGATGTTCTTGGAGCCGGCGCGCACCCACACCACCCGCTCGCCGCCGAACAGGCCGATGGTGGAGGTCTCGTCGATCAGCCGGCGGGGATCGGAGGCGATCTCGTCGCCCTCCAGCCGCACCAGCGCGAAGGGATCGTGGGCATCGGGCACGGCGCGGCGCACCAGTCCCTCGGCGCGCTCGCGCACGAGGCCGGTGTCGGGGCCGTAGATGAGGATGACGCTCTTGGACCGGTCGCGCCGGGCGAGCGCCGCGTCGGCGTCGCCGGGCCGGACCGCGACCATCCGCTCAGCTCGCCGAACGGGCCGGCGGCGCGTTGCCGGTGCGGATGAACCACGCGGCAAGCTGCGCCTTGATCTGGTCCGCCACGGAACGGGCGGCCCGCTTCTCGGCGTCGATCTGGGCGCTGTAGTTGGCGAAGCGCTGGTCGCTGGTGTCGATGGTGGCGGAGCCGGTGGCGGCGCCTTCCACCTGAGTGATCTTCTTCTTGTCGTCCGCCTTGATGATGCGCCAGTTAGCGGTGACGCGGATGATCTGGTTCTCGGGCAGGCCGGAGGCCGAATTGATGAGCGCGGTGGAGACGGACGAATCCACCGTGATGATCATCTGCAGCGGCGCGCCCTTGGGGTTCCCCTCGCCGCCGGTGAGGGCGAAGATCAGGTCGTTGCGCAGATCATTGCCGAGCCGGCCCTGGATCTGCACGATCTCCACATCCCGCATCTTGTCGAGCAGCGCCGGGCCGCCGGTGGTCGAGTTCTCGGCATAGAGCGGCTGGAAGCAGCCCGCGAGCGCCCCGGAGAGGGCGCACACCAGCATCAGCCGCCCCAGAAGGGCGGCGGGGCGCATGCGGAAGGACGGATCAGGCGACGACATTCACGATCCTCTGCGGCACCACGATGATACGCTTCGGCGCGCGTCCGTCGAGTGCCCGCTGGACGCTTTCCAGCGCGAGCACGGCGGCCTCGACCTCGGCCGGGGTCGCCTCGCGCGGGACGACGATATCGTCGCGCTTCTTGCCATTGATCTGGATCGGAAGTGTGACCGTGTCGCGGCGCAGCAGATCGGCCTCGGTGGCCGGCCAGGAGGTCTCCGCCACCAGCGTGCTCTCCTGCGACCCGTGGCCGAGCGCGACCCAGCACTCCTCGGCGAGGTGCGGCGTCATGGGAGCGACCACGCCGGTGAGCATCTCGGCGGCTTCGCGCAGCGCGAAGGCAAGGTCTTCCGGCACCTCAGGCGCCGAACGGGCGGCAGCGACGGCCGAGCCGAACACGTTGGCGAACTCGTGGACATGCGCTACGGCCACGTTGAAGCGCAGCCGCTCGATGTCCTCGGCCACCGTCGCAACGAGCCCATGGGCGGCGCGGCGCAGGCCGAGGGCCTGCTCGCCGAACGTTTCGGGGCGCGCGGCGCCCGGCTTGGCACCCAGCTCCACCGCCTCGTTCACCAGACGCCACACGCGCTGCACGAAGCGCCAGGCGCCCTCGATGCCGCCCTGCGTCCACTCGCTGTCGCGCTCGGGCGGGGTGTCGGAGAGCATGAACCAGCGGGCGCAGTCCACGCCGTAGGTATCCGCCACCACCTCGGGCGCCACCACGTTGCGCTTGGACTTGGACATCTTCTCCGGCGGGGAGACGGTGACGGGCGTGCCGTCCGAGATCCGCACCGCCTTGCCGTTGCCGAGGAGCTTCACCTCCTCGGGGAAGAGCCACTTGCCCTCGGTATCCTTGTACGTCTCGTGGACGATCATGCCCTGGGTGAAGAGGCCGGCGAACGGCTCTTCCAGGTCCACCCGGCCGCAATGCTTCAGCGCGCGGGTGAAGAAGCGGGAATAGAGCAGGTGCAGGATCGCGTGCTCGATGCCGCCGATATACTGGTCCACCGGCAGCCAGTGGCTCACCGCCGCCTTATCCAGCGGCTTCTCCACGTTGTCGGAGGCGTAGCGCAGGAAGTACCAGGACGAATCCACGAAGGTGTCCATGGTGTCCGTCTCGCGCCGGGCCGGCTTGCCGCACTTGGGGCACGGCACGTCGCGCCACGCCTTGGCGCGGTCCAGCGGATTGCCGGGACGGTCGAACGTCACATCGTCCGGCAATTCCACCGGAAGCTGGTCGCGGGGTACGCCCACCGGGCCGCAGTCGTCGCAATGGATGACCGGGATGGGGCAGCCCCAGTAGCGCTGGCGCGAGATGCCCCAGTCGCGCAGGCGGAAGTTCACCCGCCGCGTGCCCTGCGGCTCGCCCGCGACGCGGAAGCGCTCGAGCTGGCGGGCCACCGCCTCCTTGGCCTCGGGCACGCTCATGCCATCGAGGAAGGCGGAGTTGAACAGGGTGCCGTCGCCGTCATAGGGCCCATCGGCCACCGAGAAGGTGGCGGGGTCCGCGCCCTCGGGCAGCACCACGGGGGTGATGGCGAGGTCGTATTTGGTGGCGAAGTCGAAGTCGCGTTGGTCGTGGGCCGGGCAGCCGAAGATGGCGCCGGTGCCGTAGTCCATCAGCACGAAGTTGGCGACATAGACCGGCACGGTGCGCGTGGCGTCCAGCGGATGGACGACACTGAGGCCGGTGGCGTAGCCCTTCTTCTCCTGCGTCTCGATCTCTTCCGCCGAGGTGCCGCCGCGCTTGCACTCGGCGATGAAGGCGGAGAGCTGCCCGTCCGTGCCGGCGAGGTGCTTGGCCAGCGGATGATCGGGCGAGAGCGCGAGGAAGGAGGCGCCGAACAGGGTGTCCGGGCGGGTGGTGTAGACCTTCACCGCCTTGGTGCCGGCGGGCAGCTTCTCCACACCCGCCTTGGCGAACTCGAACAGCACTTCGAGCCCTTCCGAGCGGCCGATCCAGTTGCGCTGCATGAGGCGCACCTTGTCCGGCCAGCGGTCGAGCGTGTCGATGGCGTCGAGCAGTTCCTGGGCGAACTGGGTGATGCGCAGGAACCACTGCGACAGCTTGCGCCGCTCCACGATGGCGCCGGAGCGCCAGCCGCGGCCGTCGATCACCTGCTCGTTGGCGAGCACGGTGTTGTCCACCGGGTCCCAATTGACCTCGCTCTCCTTGCGATAGGCGAGGCCGTTGTCCAGGAAGTCGAGGAAGATGCGCTGCTGCTCCACGTAATAGGACGGGTCGCAGGTGGCGATCTCGCGGTTCCAGTCGAGCGACAGGCCGAGCAGCTGGAGCTGCTCGCGCATGGAGGCGATGTTCTCGTAGGTCCAGCTCTTGGGGTGGATGCCGCGCTCGATGGCCGCATTCTCCGCCGGCAGGCCGAAGGCGTCCCAGCCCATGGGATGGAGCACGTTGAAGCCCTGCATGCGCTTGTAGCGCGCGAGCACGTCGCCCATCACATAGTTGCGGCCGTGGCCGATATGGATGCGCCCCGACGGATAGGGGAACATCTCCATGACGAAGAATTTCGGACGCGGGTCGTCGTTGCGCGTGCGGAAGATGCCGCGCTCGGCCCAGGTCTTCTGCCACTTCGGCTCGGCTTCGCGGGCGTTGTAGCGGTCTTGAGTGCGGTCTTGCGCGCGCTCGGCGGCGTTGTCCGGCATACGATCTTGGGTCATGGGTCCGTCAGGCGTCGAAACGGCCGGGACTAGGACAGAAACAAACCCTGCGGTCAACCGTCCCGCACCGCCGAAGGTGCCCCGGACAAGCGACACCGAAGGTGGAGTGCTGAGCCGGGGGCCAGCGCAGGACTCCCGCGCAGCGGGGCCATCCCTCCCCTCTCCCCTTGCGGGAGAGGGGTCGGGGGTGAGGGGGCGGCGGCCTCATCATGCGTCGCGATGCCGGTTCTCGCGGCACCACACCCCTCACCCCACCCCTCTCCCGCAAGGGGAGAGGGGGCACGGCCTGCACCTTCCGTCGACGCTGCATGCGTCCGGGGCACGAGGGCGGTGCAAGCGCCCCACCCATTCCACTGAAGGACGACGGCGGCCGGTTTGGCCTTGCCACATGCCGGCCCATCGTCCATCAAACCGTGGGGACATCAATCTGGAGGGTGGCGATGACGGCGCCGGGTCGCGGGATGAGAGTCGCTTCGGGAATTGCAGCAACACTCCTCCTGACCACCCTATCAGCCGCGCCTGCGCTTGCGGCGGACGGGGTTCCCGCCCTCAACGGCGCGAAGCTCCCGCTGCTCTGGGGCATCCCCTTCGCCGGCATGCTGCTGTCGATCGCCCTGTTCCCGCTGCTCGCGAACCACTTCTGGCACCACCATTACGGCAAGGTGGCGCTGTTCTGGGGGTTGGCCTTCGCGGTGCCCTTCTCGCTCACCTACGGCCCGTCGGCGACGGCGCACGAGGTGGTGCACACGGCACTCTTGGAATACATCCCCTTCATCATCCTGCTGTTCGCCCTGTTCACCGTGTCCGGCGGCATCCTCGTCACCGGCAATCTCAAGGGCACGCCGCTGGTCAACACGGTGATCCTGGCTTTCGGCACGGTGATCGCCAGCCTCATCGGCACCACCGGCGCCTCCATGGTGCTCATCCGCCCGCTGCTGCGCGCCAATGACGACCGCCAGCACAATGTGCACACGGTGGTGTTCTTCATCTTCCTGGTGTCGAACATCGGCGGCTCGCTGACGCCGCTGGGCGACCCGCCCCTGTTCCTCGGCTTCCTGAAGGGCGTGAACTTCTTCTGGACCACCACCCACCTGCTACACGACACGGCGGTGATCGCGGCCATCCTGCTCGTCGCCTATTACCTGCTGGACCGCTTCTTCTACGCCCGCGAGGACGAGGTGATCCGCAATCCGCCGGACCCCACCCCGGCGACCGACAGCCTCGGCCTGCGCGGGGCGCAGAACCTGCCGCTGCTCGGCGGCATCATCGGCGCCATCCTCATCTCGGCGCTGTGGAAGCCGGGCATCAATTTCGACGTCTACGGCACCCATCTGGAGCTGCAATGGGTGGTGCGCGACGTGCTGCTCGTGGTGTTCGCGCTGATCTCGCTGGCCATCACCCCGGCGCTGGTGCGCGAGCGCAACGGCTTCGACTGGGAGCCGATCCTGGAAGTGGCGAAGCTGTTCGCCGCCATCTTCCTCACCATCATCCCGGTCATCGCCATCCTGAAGGCCGGCGCCAGCGGCGCCCTCGCCCCGCTGGTCAACCTCGTCACCACGCCGGACGGCCAGCCGGTGAACGTCTGGTACTTCTGGCTGACGGGCGCGCTCTCCGCCTTCCTCGACAATGCCCCGACCTATCTCGTGTTCTTCAACCTCGCCGGCGGCGATCCCCACCAGCTCATGGGGCCGCTCGCGGTGACGCTGGAGGCGATCTCGGCCGGCGCGGTGTTCATGGGCGCGCTGACCTATATCGGCAACGCACCCAACTTCATGGTGCTCTCCATCGCCCGCCATCGCGGCGTGAAGATGCCGAGCTTCTTCGGCTACATGGCCTGGTCGTTCAGCTTCCTGCTGCCGCCCTTCGCGCTGATCACCTGGCTGTATTTCGTCTGAGGGGGTGGGCATGCCGGTGGCATACGCACCGCCCTCGCGCCCCGGACGCATGCAGCGTTAGCGGAATGCGAGCCGGGGCCCGGCGCAGGGGACCGCCGCAGGCGCTTCCGGGCCTTACGATCCTCGGGCTTTGCCCCGCTAGGCGGGGAGTCTTGCGCTGGCCCCCGGCTCGGCGCTCCGGCTTTTGCCGTCGCTGGTCCGGGGAACAGGCCGCCGGCGTGGCCGGCGCCCGTCAATGCCCCCCTACTCCCCCGCCAGCCGAAGCGGTGCACCCTGCGCCGCTTCCGCCCGCCTGAGCCGCGCCTCGGCCTCGGCGATGTAGCCGCGGGTGAGCGGCACCGCCTCCTGGCGGCGGGCGAGCTGGATCTGGAACACGTTCAGGCCCTGGTGGCGGAAGCCCATCTCGCTGGCGGCGAGATAGAATTCCCACATGCGGCAGAAGCGCTCGTCGGTGAGCCGCGCCGCCTCCTCCCGGCGGGCGAGGAAGCGCTGGCGCCACGCCTTCAGCGTCTCGGCATAATGCAGGCGCAGCAGCTCGATGTCGGTGACGACGAGGCCGCTCTTCTCGATCTGCGGCGTCACCTCCGACAGCGCCGGAATGTAGCCGCCGGGGAAGATGTATTTGGCGATGAACGGGTTGGTGACGCCGGGCGGGTCGGACCGGCCGATGGCGTGCAGCAGCATCACCCCGTCGTCCTTCAAGAGGCTCCGCGCCTTGCGGAAGAAGGCGCCGTAATGGTCCACGCCCACATGCTCGAACATGCCCACCGAGACGATGCGGTCGAACGGCCCCTCCACGTCCCGATAGTCCTGCAAGGAGAATGAGACATGCGCCGCCATGCCCCGCTCGTCGGCGCGGGCGGTGGCGAGCGCCAGCTGCTCCTGCGAGAGGGTGACGCCGGAGACCTCAGCCCCCGCCATCTCCGCGAGATAGAGGGCGAGCCCGCCCCAGCCGGAGCCGATGTCCAGCACCTTGAGGCCCGGCCGGTCCAGCACCAGCTTCGCCGCGATGTGGCGCTTCTTGGCGAGCTGAGCGTCGTCGAGGCTCTGCCCCTTATGCTCGAAATAGGCGCAGCTGTACTGCCGGTCGTGATCGAGGAAGAGGGAATAGAGCCGGCCGTCGATGTCGTAGTGGTGCGCCACGTTGCGCCGCGACCGCTCGGGCGGATTGAACTGGGCGATGCGCCGCCCGAGCCGCCGCAGCACATGGAACGCCTTGGCCGGCACGCTGGGATTGAAGGATGCGGGCTGGGACATGAGCAGCGCGAGGAGGTCGGCGATGCTGCCGGCGTCCAGCACCAGCGTGCCGTCCATATAGGCCTCGCCGAGCTTCAGCTCGGGATCAAGCACGATGCCCCGCTCGGCCTCGGCGGTGGTGAAGCGCACGGCGAGCGGCTCGGGGATCGGTCCGGCGCGGGGGGAGCCTTTCACGGTGAAGGTGCGGCCCGAGGCCGTCGTCACCTTCAGCGCGCCATCGACGACGACACGACGCAGAAGTGTCTCCAGCAACCGTTCCATCGGCCGCCTCCGGTTTCGTCCGCTCGATCCTTTCCCGCTTCCCGGCACCGGAGGGTTCGGGCCACCCCCTGCGCCCCGAAGTTCCCGGCCTGAAGCGCCGCAACCTCGAAATGAAAACACCAACCGTGCCGCACCGCAATACGGCACGCGACGATTTGACCCGCGGGGCGCGTGCGGGCCGGATGAGCCCGCTTCAGGGCGTCGGCCCGGTGCAGGCTTCCGAGCGGGTGGCGAGGGCAGTCCACACCTGCTCCACGGCGGTGCGGTTGTTGCAGCGGTCGGCGGTGGGCTCCAATTGCTCGTGCAGGTTCATCTGCACCGGCTTGGAGAGCCACCAGCTCATGGAGACCTGCCGGATCTTCTCCGGCGTCGCCGTGCCCACCGGACAATGGCCGGCGCTGTCCTCCGGCCAGACCTTGATCTGCACGAGGTTCACCGCGCAGCGCCCGCCGAAGCGTCCATCGAGCCAGGCGGCGGCATGGGCCACGGCGAGCCGGCCGCGCCCGCTGCGCACCGCGCCGATGGCATCGACGGGGCCGACCACCTCGGGCAGGAAGCTGTGCTCCGCCGCGTCCGGCACCACCACGCCGCGGGCGGTGCGCTCCTCGGTGAGCACGCTCTGGGGATCGTTGGAGACGACCAGGACGAAGGGCGCGAGAGCCGGCTCCACGTCCACCATGGCCTGCGCCAGCTCCAGCGCGCTCTCGGCGCCGAAATTCTCGAAATAGCCGCCGTCGACGATGCGATCCACCACGTCCGTGTCCACCTGGTAGATGGAGCCGGGAGGCGAGATCACCGGGAAGCGGGCAGAGTTGGTGGCCGCCGTGGAGAGCCGCACGTCGAGGTCCGAGCGCACGAGGCTGTGGAAGTCGATGGCGTGGGTGAAGATGGGGCATTCGGCGGTGGGGCCGCCGCTCGGGCAGCGGCTGGAGGCCGCGTAGGTCGGCAGGATGTCGGTGGTGATGATGCGCTGGCCGGTCTCCACCGACGTGCCGTTGAGCACGAGATAGGGCACCCAGTGCTCGGGATCGCGCGGGGCGCCGAGGAAGGGCTCGGAGAGGCGGCGCGCGGCGCCGGGGCCGGCATTGGCGCCCGCCGCCGCCACATGGCGGGCGAAGCTCGCTTCCCAGGCCTCCTCCAGCAGCGCGGCGCGATCGCGCAGGAAGAGCTGCACCTGATCGTGGAAGGCGAGGCCGAAGAAGGTGGCGGTGAGGAAGTCGTCCGCCGTCATGCTCTCCAGGCAGTCGCGCCAGCCGTGGATGGCGCCGCCGAACCAGTGGGCCGGCGCTTCGGTGGGGCACGGCGGCGCAGTCCCGGTGCGGGCGGACAAGGCGGCGGCCACCACCGCCGCGCCGTAGGAGCCGCCCGAGACGCCGGAGAGGGCGAAGAGGTGGGTTGCGACGTTCTTCCCCTGGCGTTCCTGGCCGTCGAGCACGCTCTGGATGGCCGCCGAGAAGCGCCCGTCGTCCCGCGCCGCGCGGCTCACCTTCGAGCCATCGGCGCGGGTGAAGCCGAAGGCCTGCTTCTGCCGGTCGTAGTCGAGGAAATGGCCGATCACGCTGGCGGTGAAGAAGCCCGCCCGGCTCGCCCCGCCCGCGGCGGCCACGATGATCGGGCGCGGACAGGATGAGGGCTGCTCCGCGCAGCCATTGGCCCGCATCCACAGATGGACGGCCTGCACGAGGCTGGTGCGGCGATAGGCCGGCTCGTCGGCGGTCACGGTGCGCACCGCGTGGTTGTCGCCGAACACATAGACGCCGACCGCCCCGGCGATGAACAGGCCGGTCAGGATCGGCACATGGAAGCGCCGCCCCACCGAGGACAGATAGGCGAGGATCGGCACCCAGCCGCCGAAGATCAGCGGCACGGCAAAGGCGAGCGGCAGGCGCGCGGCGAGCCAGTGCGGGCTCGCCACCAGCACCGCCACCACCAGCAAGGCGTAGAAGAGGAGCGCGAGGCGGCCGGAGGCGTGGAGCTGGCCTGCCGCATCGTCCCGCCGCGGCGCGATGGCCAGCAGGCCGAACACCGGCTTCAGCCACCGCCCGAGCACGCGGTCCAGCGCGGCGAGGGCTGTCACCTGCGTCAACCGTCCGCGCAGCACGCAATAGAGATAGAAGAGCGGCACCGCCGCCAGCATAGCCCAGACGAGCAGCACCAACTGGTGGTGGGCGGCGGCGATGGCGGGGCGGTCGGCCAGCGTCGGCAGATTGCCGATGGCCGCGTTGGCGCCCATGGCGAAGGCGAGGAAGGGCGCAAGGCCGATGAGGCGGGGCACCTCGCGCACCGTCGCCGCCATCAGCCGGTCACGCCCGACGACGCCGCGGTGGCCGGCCGAGGCATCGCGCCGGGCGACCAGCACCGCGAGGCCGTCGTCCGTCTCCACCAGCAGGCGCGCGGCGTAGTGCACCGGCATGGCCCACAGCAGGAAGACCGCGGCGACGAGGGAGACAATGGCGCGGGAGAGGCCGGCCGCAGCGCCCGCCGGGGCGCCGGCCATGGCTACGTCGAGGGTCACGTCCTGCGCCTGCGTCACCCCCGCCATCAGCGCGAGGCCGAGGAGGACGCTCAGCAGCGGAACCCGGACCACCCACAGCACGAGGGTGAGATCGAGGATGCGGCGCCAGAAATGCGAAACAATGCCCCTGGGCTTCTGCCGCAAGGAGACGCTTGCCGGCCGAGAGCCCGCACGCACACGCTCTATCCTCATGCGTGCCTCCCATCCCCCGCACGCATCTCTAGGATAGAAGTGTTCCGATCCCGCTTACAACTTACGCCCGGTTGAAGGTAGCGGGCGGACGTCGGGATGCGGGATCGAAGGGCCTCAGATCATCGCCATGCCGCCGTTGACGTGCAGCGTCTGGCCGGTGACGTAGGCGGCTTCATTCGACGCGAGATAGACGCAGGCGGCGGCGATGTCCTCGGGCGTGCCGAGCTTGGCGGCGGGCACGGCCTTGAGGATGCCCTCGCGCTGCTTCTCGTTGAGCGCGTCGGTCATGGGGGTGGCGATGAAGCCGGGGGCGATGCAGTTCACCGTCACCCCGCGCGAGGCGACTTCCTGCGCCAGCGACTTGGACATGCCGATCATGCCGGCCTTGGCGGCAGCGTAGTTGCCCTGCCCCGCATTGCCGGTGACGCCGACGATGGAGGTGATGGAGATGATGCGGCCGGAGCGGCGGCGCATCATGGTGCGCACGGCGGCGCGCGACAGGCGGAAGGCAGCGGTGAGGTTCACCGCGATCACCTGATCCCACGCCTCGTCCGACAGGCGCATGAAGATGTTGTCGCGGGTGATGCCGGCATTGTTGACGAGGATGTCCACATGCCCGCCCAGCGCCTCCTCGGCGGCGGGAATGAGCTTCTCCACCTCTTCGGTGTTGCCGAGGTTGCACGGCAGCACGAACACGCGCTCGCCGCCCATCTCGGCGGCGATGGCGTCGAGCGCCTCGCGGCGGGTGCCGGAGACGGCGACGGTGGCGCCCTGGGCGTGCAGCGCCTTGGCGATGGCGCCGCCGATGCCGCCGGTGGCGCCGGTCACGAGCGCGGTCTTGCCGGTCAAATCGAACATGTCAGCCCCCAGTTTCTTTCGGGTGTCGCGGCTTTTGCGCCGCCGGTTGTATCGGCTTGGTCGGGTGGTGTCCCGACACAAGGGCGCCCTCGCCCGGATTTTTCCGGGGAGGGCGCCCGTCGGTGAGAAGATGTCAGGCGGCGGAAGCGGCCGCGTTGCGGGCGGCGATGAAGGCCGCCACGTCGTCGGGCGTGCCCACGGCGCTCGCCGCGATCTGCTTGTCGATGCGCTTCACGAGGCCGCAGAGCACCTTGCCGGCGCCCACCTCGACCACGCGGTTCACGCCCGCGCCGGCCATGTAGATCACGCTTTCGCGCCAGCGCACGGTGCCCGTCACCTGCTCCACCAGCAGGCGGACGATCTCGGCCGGATCGGTGACGGGGGAGGCGCGCACGTTGGCCACCAGCGGCACGCGGGGCGTCATCACGGTGGAGCCGGAGAGGGCCACTTCCATGGCCTCGGCGGCCGGACCCATGAGGCGGCAATGGAAGGGGGCGGACACCGGCAGCAGCACCGCCTTCAGCGCGCCGCGCTCCTTGGCGATGAGGATGGCGCGTTCCACGGCGGCCTTGGTGCCGGAGACCACCACCTGCCCGGGGGCGTTGTCGTTGGCCGCCTCGCACACGTCGTCGCCGGCGGCTTCCGCCGCCACCGCGACGGCCTGGTCGTAGTCGAGGCCGAGCAGGGCAGCCATGGCGCCCTCGCCCACCGGCACCGCATCCTGCATGGCGCGGCCGCGGATGCGCAGGAGCCGCGCCGCCTCGGTGACGGTGAGGGCGCCGGCGGCGGCCAGCGCCGAATATTCGCCCAGCGAATGGCCGGCGACGAAGGCCGCCTCGCGGGCAAGATCAAGCCCCGCTTCCGATTCGAGAACCCGCAGCGCGGCAATGGATACCGCCATCAGCGCCGGCTGGGCGTTGGCGGTGAGGGTCAGTTCGTCGGAAGGGCCTTCCCACATCACCCGCGTCAGGCTGTCGCCGAGGGCGGCATCCACTTCCTCGAACACGGCCTTGGCGGCCGGGAAATTGTCGGCGAGGGCCTTGCCCATGCCCACGGCCTGGCTGCCCTGACCGGGAAAAATGAAGGCAGTCTGGGGTGTTGTGCGCGACCCTTCGGTCATGGGCGGCCTCCGGCTGGAAATTGGCGAGCGGAGAGACACCGGGATTGTGGGCGAGTCAAGGCAAGGGGGTGGCAAGAGCCGCGTCAGGGCGATTCTCGAATCGCGTGTCAAGCCAACCTTACGATAAGGAAACTGGGGGTTGGCCACGCCCGCTTCACAATTTATCCATAACGAGCGATGGACATTGGGCGCAGCTCTGCACGTCCGCATCAGAAAGTGGTTCCGCCGTGAAGCCTGAAGTGAAGGCCATCCGGGGATTTCCGGCGCTTCTTGCCGCCGCTCTCCTCTCCGCCACCGTCATCGTCCCCGCCTGCGCGCAGACTCTGACGCCGTCCGGAACCGCGCCTTCCGCGCCGCCCACGTCGACCTTCACCGCGCCGCACCCCGCGCTGATGACCGGGCCCGTGCCCTCCTCCATGATGGAGCCGCCGCCGCCCAACCTGCCCTCGAGCACCGGCATGGCTGCGCCCGCGGCCGAGGCGACGGGCACCAACCCGCACAATCTCATCGCCTATTCCTCGGCGACGGTGGATGGCCCCTACATCGCCATGACCTTCGACGACGGCCCCAACCCCGAGACCACGCCGCGCCTTTTGAAGATGCTGGAGCAGCGGGGCATCAAGGCCACCTTCTTCGTGCTCGGCAGCCGCGCCGTCGCCTCGCCCAACATCATCAAGCAGATGGTCGCGCAGGGGCACGAGGTCGCGAACCATTCCTGGGATCACCCCCAGCTGCCCAAGATCCCGGTGGCCGCCGCCGACAAGCAGATCGGCGACACCAACGCCGCCATCGAGCAGATCACCGGCCTCAAGATCCACAATCTGCGCCCGCCCTACGGCGCGATGACCCCGGCGCTGCGCGCGCATCTGCGCGAGAAGTTCGGCTCCACCTTCATCTACTGGTCCGTGGACCCGCTGGACTGGAAGGACCGCAACGCGCAGGTCATCCACGACCGCATCCTGAAGAATGTGCATCCGGGCGCCATCATCCTCGCCCATGACATCCACCCCACCACGGTGGACGCCATGCCGAAGACGCTCGATGACCTCATCGCCAAGGGCTACAAGTTCGTCACCGTCTCCCAGCTCATCGCCATGAACAAGGCGATGCCGGAGCCCAAGGTCGCCTCCCTGAACCCGGCGCCGAAGAAGAAGCCGAAGCCCCAGGGCGCGGCCGCCGCCGCCAACACCACCGGCTCCACCGGCACGAAGCCGGCGACGACCGCGCCCAAGCCCGTCAGCGCCAAGCCGACCGCGCCCCGCCCGCCGGCGAGCGTCGGGCTGTACTGAGGGCAGTTCGTTTTCCGCCCCGGCTCAGGCGCTCCGGCGCTGCCAGGCGCGGGGGGAGAGGCCGGTCCAGCCGCGGAACGCCCGGGTGAAATGGGCCGGTTCCGAATAGCCGAGGTCCAGAGCGACGGCGGCGATGGAAACTCGGCGCTGCCGCAACAGGCTCTCCGCCTCGGCCCTGAGGACCGACCGGGCGACCTGCTCGAACGTGATGCCGCGAAGCACAAGCCGGCGCTGCAGCGTGCGCGCCGACATGCCGAGCCGCCGCGCCACCGGCGCCAGCGCCGGCCGCCCCGCCAGAAGCTCCAGCAGGATCAGGTGCTCCACCAGACCCACCAGATCATCGGGGATTGCCTCCCGTCCCGTGGGCTCCACCCGCTGCGGCCTCGGTGCGGGGTTTTCCGCAAGGAGATGCGCCTCGGGAAAGCTCACAAGGGCGCGGGCGCTGCGGCCAAGATCCGTGCGCAGCACATCCTCGACCGCCGTCCGGCCAGGGAGGGGCGGCCCGGCCACCGCCGCCCGCAATGGGGTGAAGCGCGGGCCGATGAACCGGCGCAGCAGATCGAGCATGTAGCCGAGGGCGAGGCATTCGTTGAACTGGCGCCCTTCGTCGGAGCGGTCGGTGACGCCATAGGTCCAGTGGGCGATCCCGTCTTCGGCCCAGAGTTCGATTCGCGTCGAGGATTGCAGCAGGGTGCCCATCATGCTGTTGGCGCGGGCGATGGCCACGTCGAGCCGGTCGGCGCCGAGTACGTGGTCGGCGAGGGCGCCGAGGCCGAGGATGCCGGCTTCCACCGACAGCCGCGCCCCCAGCGCCGGATCGCCGATCTCCCGCGCCGCGCAGGCGATGAGGCGCAACTGGTCGCGCAGGAGGATCAGCCGCTCGGGATGGTCCACCAGCCGCAGCGGGAGTTCGGCGGCGCGGAACACCTTCGCGGGTGAGCCGCCCGCGCGCTCCACCACCTCTGCGACCCGCCCCATGGAGCGGGCCTTGGTGAGGCCCCATCCGGTCATCCGCGTCTCGTCCTGTCGCGAAATGGCAAGAACCGCCGCCGGCCCCGCGCCATCCTCGCGGCTGACGGGCGGCACAACCGCCCGCGCAGCTTCAGGGATGGAACGCAACATGAGCAAATCTTCTGAAATCGAGGCGCCGGAAGCGGTTCAGGCTGCCCTTCGCACAGCCGTTGGCGCGGTGCATGCGGAGGTACGGGCGGGCGCGGTGCTCCACCTGCCGGCCCATGACGCCCAATGGATGGCGACTGGAATATCCGTCACGCGGGGCGAGACGGTCACACTCCTGTCTTCGGGCATCGCCTGGCTCTCCCGCGCTTTCGACCTGTTCGTCACCGGCGGTCTGTCGCTCTGGTACCGCATCGGCGGGGGCCCCATCGGCAAGGTGGGAGACGACACCTTCAGCTTCACCGCCGAGCGGGACGGGCCGCTTGAGCTGATCTGCCACCTGGCGGGGCAGTGGATCGACGAAAGCGGGCGCTTCGATCCCGCCTCGACCCTGGAGGACGGTGGCCTTTGCGTCGCGGCTCTGGTCTGGCGCGGCGACCGGGACGCGGGCCTTGCCGCCTTCGCGGCGGTCGATTCCACTGGCCTTGCGGCCCGCGAGGTCGCGCGGATCGCGGCCTTTCGCCCGCTGCCGCCCGGCTGGGCGCCCCTGTGGCGGGTGGGCGCCACCTCCATCTTCTGCGAGGCGGTCGACACGGACGCGCCCCCGCGCATCGCCTGCCGCTGCGTCGAGGATGCCGGCATCATCAAATATCCGCTCAGCCTGGAGCTGACCGACGACCTTGCCATCGCCTGGGACTGGCGCATCCAGCGCCTGCCCTCCACGGTCGCCGAGGACATCGCGCCGACCCACGACTATCTCTCCCTCGCGGTGGAGTTCGACACCGGGCAGGACCTGACCTATTTCTGGAGCTCCTCCCTGCCGGTGGGCACCACCTTCCGCTGCCCGCTGCCCTGGTGGGACCAGGTGGAGACCCATATGGCCGTGCGCTCCGGCGCCGCGGGCCTCGGCCAGTGGCTCGGCGAGCGGCAGCCGCTGCTGTCCGACTACCGGCGCTGCGTGGGCGGCGCCGATCCGGCGCGGGTGGTGGGTGTGTGGATCATCGCTCTGAGCGCCTTCCAGCGCGGCACGGGCCTCGCCGATTTCGCCCGCATCCGCCTGGAAGGCGCGGGTGGGCAAACCTGGATCGGGCCGTAGGAGAGAGAGCCTGGGCGGCCCCCTCCCGCCTTGCCTTTCCTTCGAAACCTGCTATACGCCCCGCTTCCGTCGCACCCGGCCGGGGGCTGAACGGACGGTCTTCTTTTGCCGCGGCCCATCCCACGGGTTTGGCCAAGGCGTCGGAAGACAGGGCGAAAGTCCGTCGTCCCGTGTCCCCGCCTTCCGAGCTTCGCGCCTTTCCGAAAGGCAAGAAGGGCTTGGCGCCGGTGGACGGAAGAGTGAAACCGAAAGGCAGTGAACACATGCCGCTCTACGAGCACGTGTTCCTCGCGCGCCAGGACGTCACGGCGCAGCAGGTCGAGGAACTCACCACCCGGTTCAAGGGTGTCATCGAGGCGAATGGCGGCTCGGTCGGTAAGACCGAGTACTGGGGCGTGAAGTCCCTCACCTATCGCATCAACAAGAACCGCAAGGCCCACTTCACCCTTCTGAACATCGACGCCCCCGCGGCGGCGGTGCAGGAGCTGGAGCGCCAGCAGCGCATCGACGAGGACGTCCTGCGCATCCTCACCCTGCGCGTCGAGGAGCACGAGGAGGGTCCCTCCGCCATGCTCCAGAAGCGTGACCGGGACGACCGTGGCGAGCGCGGAGAGCGTGGCGACCGCGGTGATCGTGGCGACCGCTTCGGCGGCCGTGAGGATCGGCCGCGCCGTCCGCGTCCGACCGATGAAGTGCAGGCCGAGGAGGGCAACTGATGGCTTTCGCATCGTCCGGTGGTGCCGGCGCCGGCGGCGGTCAGCGCCGTCCCTTCTTCCGCCGTCGCAAGACCTGCCCCTTCTCCGGCCCGAACGCGCCGAAGATCGACTACAAGGATGTGCGTCTCCTGCAGCGCTACATCTCCGAGCGCGGCAAGATCGTGCCCTCGCGCATCACGGCGGTCTCCGCCAAGAAGCAGCGCGAGCTCTCCGCCGCCATCAAGCGCGCGCGGTTCCTGGGCCTGCTGCCCTTCGTGATCCGCTGATCGCCTGATCCGCTGATTGGGGCGCCCCCTTCGGGAGGGCGCCCTTCCTTTAGCGACGCGCTTCGGGGAATGACCCCCGGAGCGTCTGCTGGGGCGGAAAATCCGCCTCTAACCGCACCCGCGGGACAGCTTGTCGAGATGGTGTACCTTCTTCTCACAGGCGTGGCTGCCGGCCTCGCATCCGCCCTTCTTGCCGCCGGAGCCGCGGCGGGATCGGCGCTGGCCGTGCCCCTGTTCTATCTCTCGCCTTTGCCGGTGATGATCGCCGGCCTCGCCTTCTCGCCGCTCTCGGCGCTGGTGGCGCTTGCCGTGGGCGCTGCGGGGCTCGGCCTCGGCTTCGGCGGAACCCTCCTCCTGACATACATGGTCAGCCTCGGCGGACCGGCCTTCGCCTTGTCCTATGCGGCGATGCTGGCACGGCCGGATCCAGCCGGACGGGACGGGCTGGTGTGGTTCCCGGTGGGCGGGCTGGTGCTGCTCTCCGCTGCCGTCTCGACGCTGGCGGTCATCATCGCCCTGTTCACCGTCGCCGGCGATTACGAGAGCTACCGCAAGGCGGTGATCGCCGCGTTCGAGACGCTGCTCTCGGGCCAGGTGCTGCCGGGGGCGGAGCCGACCGATCCCGCCGCCGTGGGGGCCATCGTGGCGCGCCTGCTGCCGGGCATGGCGGCGGTGATGTCCATGGTCTCGCAGCTCGTCTGCCTCTATCTCGCGGCCCGCGCCGCGCGAATCTCCGGCCGCCTCAGGCGTCCGTGGCCGACCCTGTCGGCCGTCCGCCTGCCGCCCGTCACCTCGCTGGTGCTGGCGGTGGCGATCGCCTTGTCCATGGCCGGGGCGATGGTGGGGCTGTCCGCCTCCGCCGCGGCCGCGACCTTGGTGTGCGCCTATGCGCTCGCGGGCTTCGCCGTGGTCCATGCCGTGACCATCGGCCACTCGGCCCGCTTTCTCATCCTCGCCGGGCTGTGGCTCACCACGGCCGTGCTCGGCTGGCCGGTCATCGCCATGGCGATGCTCGGCTTTGTCGACGCCATGTTCGACTTCCGCTCGCGCATGGGCTCCGGGCAAAGCCCGCCCGCCGCGAACGACCGCTGAAAAACACCGTAAATCCAACGATCAGAGACAGGAGAACCAAAATGGACGTCATTCTTCTCGAGCGCGTCGCCAAGCTCGGCCAGATGGGCGAAGTGGTGAAGGTGAAGGACGGCTTCGGCCGCAACTACCTGCTGCCGAACGGCAAGGCCCTGCGCGCCACCAAGGCGAACAAGGAGCGGTTCGAGACCATGAAGATCGAGCTCGAGGCCCGCAACCTGGAGCGCCGCAAGGACGCCGAGGCGGTGGCCGAGAAGCTCGCCGGCCAGGCCGTCATCATGATCCGTCAGGCGGGCGAGAGCGGTCAGCTCTACGGCTCGGTCTCCACCCGCGACATCGCCGAGGGCTTCACCGCCAACGGCTTCAGCCTCGACCGCGGCCAGATCGTGATGAACCACCCCATCAAGACCCTGGGCCTGCATGTGGTGCCGGTGAGCCTGCACCCCGAGGTCGAGGTGACCGTGCAGGTCAACGTCGCCCGCAACGCGGAAGAGGCCGAGCGCCAGGCCCGCGGCGAGGACGTGCGCACCGCCCGTGACGAGGACGCCGAGATCGAGGCCGAGCTCGCCATCGAGCGCGCCGCCGTGGCCGCCGAAATCGCCGCCGAGGAAGGCGAGGAAGCCTGATTCTGGCCTGAGGCCTGCGGCGCCGGCACCCCGGCGCCGGTTGCAAGCTTTGAACACGGCGTCCCGGCCTCACCGCCGGGGCGCCGTTTTCGTTTCCGGGTTCCGCCCTCGCGTCCCGGACGCATGCAGCGAAAGCGGAATGCGAGCCGGGACCCAGCGCAAGAGACCGCCGAAGGCGCTTCCTGCCCCCAATGCTTCCCGGCTTTGCCCCGCTGCGCGGGAGTCTTGCGCTGGCCCCCGGATCAGCGCTCCGGCTGCGCCGTCGCTTGTCCGGGGAACGGCGGATTCCGTCTCCCGCAGGAATCCTCTAAACTCCCACCGTTTCATCGCCGCCGGCCCGACCGGCCCCCATATTTCAATCCTTGGAGCTGCCCGCCATGGCGCGCGCCCGTACCGCCTATCTCAACCGGGCCGATGTGCCCGACCGTGCCGCGCTTCAGGCGGCGATTGATGCCTTCAAGATCAAGCTGGTGCTGGATGACGGCTATGTGCCGCTGGGAACCTCCGGCTACCTGCCCTGCACCCTCCAGGGCGAGGATGCCGGCTTCACCCTGCGGTTTCGCGACGTGGGGGAGGATGGCGGCAAATCTCCCGCCCTCGCTCCGGTGCTGGGCGCGCGGGACGTGGCCGCCGACATCAAGTGGACCGGCGACATCCGCGAGGAGGTGAGCGCCATGGCGGTGCTCGCCGCCCTCGCCGGCTCATTCGGCGCCGTGGTGCACGACCCGGAGAAGGACGCGCTCATCGCGGCGAAGACGCTCCTCGCCCGCGCCAAAGAGGGCGCCGAGGAGCTGTAGGCCTCACTGCGCGACGCTCTTGGACATCAGGTTGATGACGATGACGCCGGCGATGATGAGCCCGAGGCCGATGAGCGCCGGCAGGTCCAGCTTCTGGCCGTAGTAGACCCAGGCGAATCCGGTGACGAGCACGATGCCGACGCCGGACCAGATGGCATAGGCGATGCCCACCGGCAGCGTGCGCAGGGTGAGCGACAGGCAGAAGAAGGCGATGCAATAGCCCACCACCACGATCACCGAGGGGCCGAACTTGGTGAAGCCTTCCGCCTGCTTCAGCGCCGAGGTGGCGATGACCTCGGCAACGATGGCGATGAGAAGATAGACGTAGCTCATGTGACCCTGCCCCCCGCCGCGGTCGCCCGCAGCCCCATGCGCAGAAGAGGCGCCGGCCCGGCTGCTGTCAACGCGGGGAAATTCCGCAGCGCCCGCCGGCCAGCCTTTCCGTTGGAGGTGCCGTCATCGCCCGGCTATCCTCCCTCCTCCTTCCCCTCCCAGCATGACGGCCACCGTGACCGAGCCTTTCACCCCCCGCGATCCCGCCTATGAGACCAAGGTGCGCGACAGCTTCGCCCGCCAGCCCTTCATGACGCTCATCGGCGCCACCCTCGGCGCGGTGGCGCCGGGACGGGTGGAGATCGTGCTGCCCCATGCGGAGAAGGTGACGCAGCAGCACGGCTATTTCCACGGCGGCTCCATCGGCGCCATCGCCGACACCGCCGGCGGCTATGCCGCCTACAGCCTGTTCCCACCGGATTCGACCGTGCTGACGGTGGAGTACAAGATCAACATCATGGCCCCCGGCAAGGGGGAACGACTGGTGGCCGTGGGCGAGGTGACGCGGGCGGGGCGCACCCTCACCGTGGCGAAGGTGGAGGTCTATGCCGAGGCCGGCGGCACCCGCACCCACTGCGCCACCGCCACCCAGACCCTCATGTGCCTCGCCGGCCGCAGCGACGATCGCGATGCGGCCCCGACCCGCGCCCCTTCCGGCGGCGCGACGGCCTGATGCTGTTCGCCGCCCCCCTGCTGCCGGGCCGTCTGGTCCGGCGCTACAAGCGCTTCCTCGCCGACGTGGTGCTGGACGACGGCACCGAGACCACGGCGCATGTGGCCAACTCCGGCGCCATGCTGGGGCTCGATGCCCCCGGCAGCCGCGTCCTCCTCTCCCGCTCCCTCAACCCCGCCCGCAAGCTGGCCCTGAGCTGGGAGCTGGTGGAGGCCGATTTCGGCGCCGGGCCGGAATGGGTGGGGGTGAACACCATGCACCCCAACCTGCTGGTGGCCGAGGCCATCGCCGCCGGCCAGGTACCCGCCCTCGCCGGCTACGCCCGGATGCGGCGGGAGGTGAAATACGGCAAGGCCAGCCGCGTGGACATCAAGCTGGAAGACGACGCCCGCCCCGACTGCTTCGTGGAAGTGAAGAACGTCCACCTCATGCGCGCCCCCGGCAAGGCCGAGTTCCCGGATTGCGTGACCGCCCGCGGCGCCAAGCACCTCGATGAACTGGCCGGCGAGGTGGCGGCCGGGCGGCGGGCGGTGATGGTCTATATCAGCCAGATCGGCTCGGCCGGCTCCATCGCCCTCGCCCGCGATCTCGACCCCGGCTATGGGCGCGCCTTCGACCGGGCGCGGGACGCCGGGGTGGAGGCGATCGGCCTCGCCTGCCGGATCACGGCGAATGGTATTAACGTAGAGCGAACCGTGCCCATGCTGGGATGAGGTGTCGATTCGAGAGCTGACACCATTGGACAGGCCCCGAACCCCGGGCGAAAACGTGGTGAAACCCGATTCGGAAACCTGGGGTGAATCGCCGATGGCCGTCCCGTTCAGCCTCTCCCGCCGCGGAACCCTGAAGCTCGCCGCGACCCTCGCCGGCGCCCTTGTGGCGGACTCCCTGCTGCCCGCCACCGCCGCCGACGATCCTGACCTTGCGGAAATTAAGGCCCTGAAACCAGGCACTTACGTCTGGTATCCCGAGCGTTCGCCGGACGGCTTCGTGGCCATCGTGGTGAATTTGTCGGACCAGCTCTGCTTCGTCTACCGAAACGGTGTCCGAATAGGGGCCTCCACGGTCTCCACCGGCAAGGACGGGCACGAAACCCCTACCGGGGTATTCACAATCCTGGGCAAGGACGTGGACCACCATTCCTCGCTTTATAACGACGCATCAATGCCTTACACGGAGCGTCTGACGTGGTCGGGCGTGGCGCTGCACGCGGGCGGCCTCCCTGGATACCCCTCCTCCCACGGCTGCGTGCACCTGCCGCTGGCCTTCTCCAAGCTGGTCTTCGGCATCACCCACCTGGGCACCCCGGTCATCATCGCCGACCGCCATTCGGCGCCAGAAGATGTTTTGCATCCGGGACTTATCATGAGCGAGGGTCTGGAGCAGCAGCTCGCCACCTCGGCCACCGGCGAAGGCGCCCCCCAGGATGCCACCACCGCCCCGGAGCCCGTCTCCATGGTGGTGAGCCGGGCCGACAGCTCCATCACCGTCCTCAAGGGCGCACAGACCGCCGTGCAGGGTCCGGTGAGCATCCGCGATCCGCAGAACCCCTTGGGAAACCTCGTCTATGTGCTCATGAGCAAGGACGGAACCGCGCCCCGCTGGAGCGCCGTTTCCTATGAGGGGAACGGCGTCGTGGCCGGTCTGGCGCAGGATGCGCTGGCCCGGATCAGCGTCGATCCCTCCATCAACAAGCAGGTGGCCGCGCTGGTGACGCCGGGCACGACCTTGTTCCTCACCGACCTGCCCGCCCACCCCGGCACCCGGAGCGACGGCGGATTCGTCGTGATGGCCCAGAAGGTTACGAGCTGATGCGTCGGCTCGCCGCCGCGGCAATCCTCGCCCTCCTCGGCACCGCCGCGTACGCCCAGAACAAACCCGCAGCCCCGGTGCCGGCCAAGGAGCTGTTCGGCCGCGCCGCCCAGCCCGCCCCCATGGCCGCGCGCAGCATCGGATTCTATTCCAAGGGCTGTCTCGCCGGCGCCCAGGCCTTGCCCGTCAACGGTCCGAACTGGCAGGTCATGCGCCTGTCCCGCAACCGCAACTGGGGCCACCCGGACCTCGTCGACTTCCTCGAACGCTTCTCGGCGAAGGTGCCGCAAGTGTCTGGCTGGCAAGGCATTCTCGTCGGCGATATGGCCCAGCCACGCGGCGGCCCCATGCTCACCGGCCACGCCTCCCACCAGATCGGCCTTGATGCCGACATCTGGCTCACCCCCAGCCCCGGACGCGAACTCACCCGAGAGGAACGGGAAAAGCTCTCCGCCTCCATGATGGTCCGCGCCGACCGCAAGGACATCGATCCCGCCAACTGGCGGCCGGACACCTGGAAGGTGATCCGCGCCGCCGCCGTCGAGCCGCGGGTGGAGCGCATTTTCGTCAACGCCGCCATCAAGAAGGCGCTGTGCCGGGAGGCGACGGGCGACCGGTCCTTCCTCGCCAAGGTGCGCCCCTATTGGGGCCACGACTACCACATGCACATCCGCCTCACCTGCCCGGCCTCCAGCCCCGACTGCCGTCCGCAGGAAGCCCCGCCGACCGGGGATGGCTGCGGATCGGAGCTGGACTGGTGGTTCACCGACGCGGTGCTGCACCCCAAGCCGGAGAAGGAACCGTCCAAGCCCAAGCCGCCCCTCACCCTCGCCGATCTGCCCGACGCCTGCGCCGCCGTGCTCGACGCGCGCTGACGACGGCCGGCCTCGCGCGAACGTGCTCAGCCGGGGAGCCGGCCTCCGGCTGGTGCCGCTCCGCTCCCCGGCGCATCATACCGGTGCAGGCCGAAACGGCCGCAGCATCATGGGAGGGCGCAATGCTGAAACGTCTTGGTGTTGGTGCAATCGTCCTGTTTGCGGGCCTGAGCCCGGCGGCGGCCGAGAAATGGGATCTTTCGACCATGACCTGCCAGCAGTTCCTGCAGGCGGACAAGGATACGATCACCATTATCCTCACGTGGCTCGATGCCTACTACAAGGACGACGACGCGCCTCCGGTGATCGACACGGACAAGTTCGTGAAGAATGCCGAAAAACTTGCCGGCTTCTGCGCGTCCTCGCCGAGCCTCGGTCTCATCACGGCGGCCGACAAGGTGTTCGACTGATCCCGGAACCCGCCGCCTTAGTCCCGTCTTGAAGAGCTGTCCGCAATTCCGGCCGCCCCGGCCCACGGGACGGCGAGAGGGAGGTTCATGTGTCCGATCTGTCTGATCTTTTTCCCGGATTTGCCTCGCACTACGTGGATACGAAGGCCGGCCGCATCTTCCTGCGGCAGGGGGGAACGGGTGCTCCCCTGCTCCTGCTCCACGGTTTCCCCCAGAGCCACGTGATGTGGCACCGCGTGGCGCCGAAGCTGGCCGAGCAGCACACCCTCATCATCCCCGATTTGCCCGGCTACGGCTGGAGCGCGGCGCCGGAGGGCGGGGCCGATCATTTTCCCTATTCCAAGCGCGCCATGGCGGCCGCCATGGTGGAGGTGATGGAAAGCCTCGGCTTCGCCCATTTCTCTGTCATGGGCCATGACCGCGGCGCGCGGGCCGCCTACCGGCTGGGGCTGGACCATCCCGGCCGCCTCGACCGGCTGGTGCTGCTCGATATCGTGCCCACCTACGTGATGTGGCATCGCATGGACCGGGCGCGGGCGCTGCAGGTCTATCACTGGGCGATGCTGGCCCAGCCCAAGCCCCTCCCGGAGAAGCTGGTGGGCGCCAATCCCGCATGGTTCCTCGACTGGACCATGGCGAGCTGGACGGCGCACAAGGACCTTTCGGCCTTCGATCCGCGCGCAATATCCGCCTATCGCGCGGCCATTTCCTCGCCCGACCGGCTGCACGCCATGTGCGAGGATTACCGGGCCGGGGCCACCATCGACCTCGCCCATGACGAGGCGGACATCGCCGCCGGTCGAACCCTCTCCTGCCCGACGCTCGCGCTGTGGGGCGCCGCCGGCATCCCGAGCCGTGGCGCGAGCCCGCTGGAGGCCTGGAAGGCGTTTGCGCCGCAGGTGGAAGGACAGGCCATCGAGGCCGGCCACTTCGTGGCGGAGGAAGCCCCGAAGGCGATGCTCGATGTGACGATGCCGTTCCTGGCGCAGGGACGGCCGTAGACCGACTACCGGCGTTCCTGGAAGAACGCCCGCAACACGTCGGCCGCCTGCCGCTCGGCGATGCCGCCATAGACCTCCGGCGCGTGGTGGCAGGTGGGCTGGGAGAAAAAGCGGGGGCCGTGCTCCACGGCGCCCCCCTTGGGGTCGGGTGCGCCGAAATAGAGCCGGCGGATGCGGGCAAACGATAGCGCCGCCGCGCACATGGCGCAGGGTTCCAGCGTCACGTAGAGGTCGCAGTTCATCAGACGTTCGGTCTTGAGCTGCGCGCCCGCCGCGCGGACCACCAGCATTTCCGCATGGGCGGTGGGATCGTTCAGCTCGCGCGTGCGGTTGCCGTTGCGGGCGACAACCTCCGACCCGCGCACGAGAACCGCGCCGACCGGAACCTCGCCCCGCTCGGCTGCCGCGCGCGCTTCGTTGAGCGCCATCTGCATGAAGGTTCCCGACATGGTGCCTTTAACCGCCCCTGATCTCGCCCAGCCCATCGCCGCGCTCGCCGCGCAGCCTGCGCTGTGCTAACTCCCCCTCATGCCGCGCACATCACCGCCCCGCAAGGACAAGAACCGCGTTCCGCGCCAGAAGCGCGAACTCCCCGCCGCCCCTCAGAAGGAGGCAGAGCGCGTCGCCAAGGTCGTCGCCCGCGCCGGCCTCGGCTCGCGCCGCGAGATCGAGGAATGGATCGAGGCCGGCCGCGTGGCGGTCAACGGCGAGGTGCTCACCAGCCCTGCCGTCACCGTCACGCCCGCTGACGCCATCACCATCGACGGGGATCCACTCCCCGAGCGGGAGCGCACCCGCCTCTTCCTTTACCACAAGCCCAAGGGCGTCGTGACCACCAACCGCGACCCGGAAGGCCGCACGACGCTGTTCGAGATCCTGCCCAAGGGCCTGCCGCGCCTCGTCAGCGTGGGCCGGCTGGACCTCAATTCCGAGGGCCTGCTGCTGCTCACCAATGACGGCGGTCTCGCCCGCGTGCTGGAATTGCCCGAGACCGGATGGCTCCGCCGCTACCGCGTGCGCGCCAACGGCGAGATCGATCAGGCCAAGCTCGACACGCTCATCAAGGGCATCACCGTGGATGGCGTCGAGTACGGCCCCATCGAAGCTGAGCTCGACCGTGTGCAGGGCGCCAACGCCTGGATCACGGTCTCGCTCCGCGAGGGCAAGAACCGCGAGATCCGCAACGTGCTCGGCGCGCTCGGCCTCGCGGTGAACCGACTGATCCGCGTCTCCTACGGTCCGTTCCAGCTGGGCGAGATCCCCGAGGGCAGCGTCGAGGAAGTGCGCACCCGCGTGCTGCGCGACCAGATCGGAGCTGACCTTGCCACTGCCGCCGGTGCGGATTTCACCGGTCTGCTGGTGGAGCGGGAGATTGAAGAAATCCCCGTGCGTCCCGCCTACCGTCCCGCGGGACGCCGGCAGGCCGAGGCCGACAAGGCCGGCGGGCTGAAAGTGCCATCTCGCCGCGCCAGCCGCGAGCGGGAGGAGTTTGACGCGCCGGTTGAGGATGTCATCCGCCCCGCCGCGCCGCGCGTGCGCCGTCGCGCCAGCGAGGAGCACGGCACCGAGCGCGTGGGCACCGTCGCAGACCGCAAGGGCCGCTCCGTGAAGGTCGAGCGTGTACGGGCGCCCAAGGACGAGGCGCCGCGTCGCGCCCGTCCGGCGGCAGGCGAAGGCGAGGGACGTCCCTTCCGTCGCAGCCGGGACGAAGGAGCCGCCGAGCGTCCGCGCCGCGAGGGTCGCCCCTCCTTCCGCGATGACGCGCCGCGCGGACGCGGCCCGCGCGAGGAAAAGGAAGATTTCCGCCGCCGCCCCACCCGCTCCGGGGGCGGCGACGAGCGGCCGCGCCGTTACGAGGATGACGGCGGCTTCAAGCGCTCCGGCCCCCGCCGCGAAGGCGACCGCCCCCAGGGCGACCGCCCGTTTCGCTCCCGCCCTGAGGGACGTGGCGGCGATTTCGGTGACAGGCCCACCCGCAGCCGCAGCTTTGGTGGCGACCGGCCCGAGGGCGAGCGCCCGGCCCGCGCCCGGCCCCGGCCGGAAGGACGCGGCGGCGACTACGGCGACAAGCCCGCCCGCGGCCGCAGTTTCGGCGGAGAGCGGACAGAGGGCGAGCGTCCCGCCCGTGCCCGGCCCCGCCCGGAGGGACGCGGCGACTATGCCGACAAGCCCGCGCGCAGCCGCAGCTTCAGCGGCGAGCGGACAGAGGGCGAGCGCCCCGCCCGTGCCCGGCCTCGGCCGGAAGGTCGCGGCGATTTCGGCGACAGGCCGCCGCGCGAGCGCAGCTATGGCGACAAGCCGGCCGGCCGCACCCGTTCGTTCGAGGATCGTCCGGGCGGCGGAAAGCCGGCGGGCCGGCCGGGGAGCAAGCCCGGCGGCTTCGGCGCAAAGGGTCCCGGCAAGGGATTTGGGAAGCCCGGCGGTCGTCCTGCGGGTGGCAAACCCGCTGGCAAGCCCGGCGCGGGGCGCTCCGGCCCCGGCAAGCCGGGCGGTCCGCGCGGCAAGCGCTGACGGGAACGTCTGACCCATGCGCATCGTGGGTGGCCGCCTCAAGGGACGGGCTCTGAAAGGCCCGTCCTCCAGCCTCACGCGCCCCACCTCCGACCGGCTGCGCGAGAGCCTGTTCAACATGCTCGCCCACGCCTATGGCGATCCGTGCGACGGCGCGCGGGTGCTCGACCTGTTCGCCGGCACCGGGGCGCTCGGAATCGAGGCCCTGTCGCGCGGCGCGCGTTTCGCTTTGTTCGTGGAGGAGGCCGCGGAGGCGCGCGGGCTCATCCGCGACAATGTCGAAGCGCTTGGCCTTACTGGCGTCACCAAGGTGTTCCGCCGCGACGCCATCCGGCTCGGCGAAATGGGACCGGGCGAGCCCTACGGCCTCGTCTTCTGCGATCCGCCCTACGGCAAGGGCCTCGCCGAGCAGGCGATCGCCGCGGCGGTTGATGGCGGCTGGCTCACCCCCGACGCGCTGCTGATCATCGAGGAGCGCACCGGCCTGTTCGTCACACCGGACGGCTTCCGCGAAATCGAGCGGCGCGCCTATGACGAGAGCGAGCTGACGTTTATCGAGCGGGCCTGAGCCCCTCCCCTCACCGCTCGCTGCGGACGATAACCTCCATCAGCTCCGCCACCTTGCGACGCTGGTCCTCCGCGTCGCCCGAGCGGATGGCATGCTCGACGCAATGCCCCACATGATCCTTCAGCACCTCCTCCTCCACCCGCCGCAAGGCGGCGCGGACCGCCGAGAGCTGGGTGATGATGTCGATGCAGTAGCGGTCCTCCTCCACCATGCGGGAGAGGCCGCGCACCTGGCCCTCGATGCGGCTCAGGCGCTTCTGGACTTGCTCTTTAGTCGGGCTGCGCATGGCTTGCCATATACCCCCTATGGGTATATTGGACAAGAGAGGATACCCCCCGGGGGTTTATTGACGCCTTGAACATGAGCCAGCGCAAGGCCACCTGCCCCGATGCGGCCTAACGCTGGCAGCCGGATTTGCGGAGCCGCCATGGCACAGGACCACTCGTCACACGACCACTCCTCGCACGGCGGCGATTGCTGCGGTGGCAAGGCACCGCCCCCGCTCGACTTGTCGGCGGTGGCCAAGCCGGCCTTGCCCGAGACGGTGAAGGATCCTGTCTGCGGCATGGACGTGAAGACCGACCCGGCCGCCGGCAAGCCCACGACCGAGCATGAGGGGCGCACCTATTTCTTCTGCTGCAACGGCTGCAAGACGAAGTTCGAGGCGGCGCCGGAGACCTATCTCGCGCCGGTGAAGGACCCGGTGTGCGGCATGATGGTGTCGCCCGGCACGGCCAAATACTCGGCCCGGCACGAGAAGAAGCCCTATTTCTTCTGCTCGTCCTCCTGCGAGACCAAGTTCAAGGCCGACCCCGTACGCTACGTGGGCGGCAGCGCGCCGCCGCCGCCCGCCGAAGTCCCGGCCGGCACCATCTACACCTGCCCCATGGACCCGGAGATCCGGCAAATCGGCCCCGGCATCTGCCCCATCTGCGGCATGGCGCTGGAGCCGGAGGTCGTCACCCTCGACGAGGGGCCGAACCACGAACTGGTGGACATGACCCGCCGTTTCTGGATCGGCCTCGCCCTCACCCTGCCCGTCTTCGTGCTGGAAATGGGGAGCCACCTTTTCGGCTGGTCGCCGCTGCCGCAACAGATCTCGAACTACGTCCAGTTCGCCCTCGCCACGCCCGTGGTGCTCTGGGTGGGATGGCCGTTCCTCCAGCGCGGCTGGCAGTCGCTGAAAACGCGGCATCTCAACATGTTCACCCTCATCGCCATGGGCACGGGGGTGGCCTATCTCTATTCGCTGGTGGGCACCTTCGCGCCGAGACTGTTCCCGCACGATTTCCATGCCCATGGCGGCGGCGTGCCCGTCTATTTCGAGGCGGCGGCGGTCATCACCGTGCTCGTGGCCCTCGGGCAGGTGCTGGAGCTGCGCGCCCGCGAGCAGACCTCGAGCGCCATCAAGGCCCTGCTCTCCCTCGCCCCCAAGACCGCCCTGCGCATCCGCGCCGACGGCACGGACGAGACCATCGACCTCGGCCTCGTCGCGCCCGGTGACCTGCTCCGCGTGCGCCCCGGCGAGAAGGTGCCGGTGGACGGCACGGTGGCGGATGGCCGCGCCGTGGTGGACGAAAGCCTCGTCACCGGCGAGTCGCTGCCCGTTTCCCGGGAGCCCGGCGAGAAGGTCATCGGCGGCACGGTCAACGCCTCCGGCGTCTTCACCATGAAGGCGGAGAAGGTCGGCCGCGAAACCCTCCTCTCCCAGATCGTGCAGATGGTGGCGCAGGCCCAGCGCTCGCGCGCGCCCATCCAGCGGCTGGCGGATCAGGTCTCCGGCTGGTTCGTGCCGCTGGTGTTCGCCGCCGCCGTCGTCGCCTTCGTGGTGTGGATGGCGGTCGGCCCCGAGCCCCGGCTCACCTTCGCGCTGATGGCTGCGGTGAGCGTGCTCATCATCGCCTGCCCCTGCGCCCTCGGCCTCGCCACGCCCATGTCGGTGATGGTCGGCGTCGGCCGCGGCGCCCAGCTCGGCGTGCTGGTGCGCAACGCCGAGGCGCTGGAGCGCATGGAGAAGGTGGACGTGGTGGTGGTGGACAAGACCGGCACCCTTACCGTCGGCAAGCCCAAGGTCATCGCCGTGCGTGCCTTCAACGGCCGCAGCGAGGATGAAGTGCTGCGCCTCGCCGCCGCGCTGGAGCGGGCGAGCGAGCATCCCCTCGGCGCTGCCATCGTGCATGAGGCTGCGGCGCGCGAGCTGGTCACATCCGAACCGTCCGGTGTTGACAGCCCGGCGGGCAAAGGCATCGTCGGACAGGTGGAAGGCCACACGATCGCCGTGGGCCATGCCGCCTTCATGAGCGAAATCAGCGTCCACACCGACCATCAGACGGCCATGGCCGAGAGCTTCCGCCGCGAGGGGGCGACGGCGGTGTTCGTGGCCATCGACGGCAAGGCGGCCGGCCTCGTGGCCATCGCCGATCCGGTGAAGGACACGACCGAGGCCGCGCTGAAGCGGCTGCAGCAGGACGGCGTGCGCGTGGTCATGCTCACCGGCGACAACCGCACCACGGCCCTCGCCGTGGCCAAGCGCCTCGGCATCGTCGAAGTCGAGGCCGAAGTTCTGCCTGCCCGCAAGGCCGAGGTGGTCGAGCGCCTGCGTAAGGAAGGGCACGTGGTGGCCATGGCCGGCGACGGCGTGAACGACGCCCCGGCTCTTGCCGTCGCGGACGTGGGCATCGCCATGGGCACGGGCACCGATATCGCCATGGAGAGCGCGGGCATCACCCTGCTCAAGGGCGACCTGGCCGGCATCGCCCACGCCCGTGCCCTGTCGCGCGCCACCATGGCGAACATCCGGCGCAACCTGCTGTTCGCCTTCCTCTACAATGCGGCCGGCGTGCCCATTGCGGCCGGCGTGCTCTATCCCAGCCTCGGCCTGCTCCTGTCGCCCATGGTGGCGGCTGCGGCCATGGCGCTCTCGTCCGTCAGCGTCATCGCCAACGCCCTGCTGCTGCGAGCCTTCACGCCGCGCTGAGCGGCAACGCGCCTTTACAGGCCTCGCCCCCGGACGGAAGATCGATCCGGGGGGCGGCCATGGGGCTTTCGGCAGCGGGCATTTCGGAGCGGATCGGCCGGGCCGGCGCCGTGGCGCGCGGCTTCGGCTCCGCTCTTCTTGGCCTCGCATTGCCGCCCACCTGCATCGCCTGCGGCAGCATCACCGGCGCGGCGGGAGGATTGTGCGGGCCGTGCTGGGGCAAGCTCTCCTTTATCAGCCGGCCCTATTGCGAGCGGACCGGCGCACCGTTCAGCCACGATCCAGACCGCGTGTTCGGCGACGGCTGGCTCTCGGCCGAGGCGCTCGCCGATCCTCCGGCCTATGATCGTGCCCGTGCGGCCGTCACCTTCGATGACGTCGCCCGCGGCCTCGTGCACAAGCTGAAATATGCCGACCGCCTCGATCTCGCAGCGCCCATGGCGCGGCTGATGCTGCAGGCCGGCACCGATCTTACAGGCTCAGCCGAGATCATCGTGCCGGTGCCGCTCCATCCGATCCGGCTGTGGCGGCGCAAGTTCAACCAGGCGGCGCTCCTCGCCCGGCATGTGGCGGCTGCCACGGCCCTGCCCGTCGAGGCCCGCGCGCTGGTGCGGCGCCGTCGGACTCCCTCGCAGACTGCGCTGGGGCGCAATGCGCGGCGCGCGAATGTCGCCGGCGCTTTTGCAGTGCCGCATGGTGCGGCGCATCGCATCGAGGGCCGTCGCGTGCTTCTGGTGGATGACGTGTACACGACCGGTGCGACGCTCGACGCCTGTGCGCAGGTGCTCCGCCGCGCCGGCGCCGCCGGTGTCGATGCGCTCACGTTTGCGCGGGTTGTCGAATTCGGCTGACCCCTTATGATGCGACGCTTTCGTGACGGCACGCCCCCGCGCCGTCCCACCTGTCGTGACATCATGAAGCCCATCGAAATCTATACCAAGAGCTGGTGCCCCTATTGCCATTCCGCCAAGGAATTGCTGCGGCGCAAAGGCTTGACCTTCACCGAGATCGACGTGACCACCGACGCCGAAGGCCAGCAGGAGATGATCCGCCGCGCCAATGGCCGCACGTCCGTACCGCAGATCTTCATTGGCGAGACCCATGTGGGCGGCTGCGACGACCTCTACGCTCTGGAGGACGCCGGCCGGCTGGACGCCCTCGCAGCCTGACCCTGCACGGGGCGTGCGAACGGCAGGCCCCGTGCATTCCCGCCGGGAAGAGCCTATCTGTCGGAGATCGCGCCGCGCCGGGCGCGAAACGGCGATCCAGGCTCCGGCGGCAGCGAAAGAGCAAGCCCCATGACCACCTCGGAACCGACCCCGGCCAAATCCGCGCCCGAAGCGCGCACCGGCAAGACCCTCCGCGTGGGCCTGATCCAGCTGCGAAGCGGCCGCGAACCGGCGGCGAACCTCGATGCCGCCGCCGCCCTCATCCGCGAGGCGGCCCGGGACGGCGCGCGCTATGTCCAGACGCCGGAAGTGACCAACATCATGGAGCTGGATCGCAAGGTCCTGTTCGAGAAGCTCCAGGAAGAAGGCAACGACGCCACCCTCGCCGCCCTGCGCCAGCTGGCGCGCGAACTGGGCATCACGCTCCATATCGGCTCCCTCGCCCTGAAGGTTTCCGACGCCAAGGCCGTGAATCGCGGCTTCGTCATCGACCCCGATGGCGAGATCACCGGCCGCTACGACAAGATCCACATGTTCGACGTGGACCTCGGCAATGGCGAGAGCTACCGCGAGTCGAACGCCTACCGGCCGGGCGAGCGTGCCGTGCTGACCGACGTGGACGGTATCCGCCTCGGCATGACCATCTGCTACGACCTGCGCTTCCCCTCGCTCTACCGGGCGCTCGCCGAAGGCGGCGCCAAGGTGCTCACCGTGCCGTCGGCCTTCACCCGGCCAACCGGTGAGGCCCACTGGCACATTCTGCTGCGCGCCCGCGCCATCGAGAACGGCGCCTATGTCCTCGCCGCCGCACAAGGTGGACGGCACGAGAATGGCCGCGACACCTATGGTCACTCGCTGGTGGTCGACCCTTGGGGCCGCGTCATCGCCGAGGGCGGGACCGACCCGGGCGTCATCCTCGCCGAGATCGACATGGCGGAAGTCGCCGCGGCACGGGCGCGCGTGCCGTCTCTCACCAACGGCCGCCGGTTCGAGATCGCCGAGCCGGGGCAGATCGGCCACCTCCACGTGGTGCGTGCCTCCTCATGATCCGCTACACCCTCAAGTGCGACGACGGCCACGAATTCGAGAGCTGGTTTCCCTCCTCCACCAGCTACGACACCCAGCATGCACGCGGCCTCGTCACCTGCCCCACCTGCAATTCAGCCAAGGTAGAGAAGGCCGTGATGGCCCCGTCCGTCGCGCGCACCGACAAGGGGATGCCGGACAGGGAGCCTGTGGGCGCGCCCGCGAGCGGGCCCGACGCTGGTGCGGCTGCCGAAGCGCCTTCCGCCGAGGCGACGCCCGTGGCGATGATGGCGCGGCCCGACAGCGAGTTGCGCACGCTGATCCGCCAGCTGCGCGATCACATCGTCGCCAACTCGGATGATGTCGGTGACAGCTTCGCCGACCTCGCCCGCAAAATGCATGACGGAGAGATCGAGCATCGTCCCATCCGTGGCGAGGCGACGGTGGAAGAGGTGAAGGCCCTGCGCGAGGACGAGGTGGAGGTGTTCCCCCTCCCGGTGCTGCCGGAAGATCGGAACTGAGGCCTAGACCTCGCGCTCCGCCACCATGAAATAGTTCACCGAGAGATCCTCGGTCAGGCGGAAATCGCCGGAGAAGGGCTCGTAGGCGAGGCCCACCTTCTCCCGAGCGGCAAAGCCGGCTGAAGCGAGCGTCGCCTCCAGCTCTTCCGGCGTCACGAACTTCTCCCAGCGATGGGTGCCGGGCGCCAGCCAGCGCAGGACGTATTCGGCACCGACGATGGCGAGGGCGAAGCTCTTGGGCGTGCGGTTCAAGGTGGACAGCACCAGCACGCCGCCATCCGCCACCAGACGCCCGGCGGTGCGCACGAACAGGCCGACATCGGCCACATGCTCCACCACCTCCAGCGCCACCACCACATCGAAGCGGGCGCCGCGCTCGGCCAGTGCCTCGGCGGTCTCGGCCTCGTAGGTCACGGTGAGGCCCGATTGCGTGGCGTGGGCGCGGGCGATGTCCACATTGCCGGGAGCCGGGTCGATGCCCGTCACATCGGCGCCCATGCGGGACAAGGGCTCGCTGAGCAGGCCCCCGCCGCAGCCGATGTCGAGGAGGGAAAGGCCCTTCAGCGGGCGCAGCGCGCGGGCATCACGGGAGAAATGCCGCACCAGCGTGTCACGCAGGAAAGCGAGGCGCGCCGGATTCATGGCGTGCAGGGGCGCCATCTTGCCCTTCACGTCCCACCATTGGGCGCCGAGCGCCTCGAAGCGGGAGACCTCTTCCGGATCGACCGTGGCGTTCATCTGCGGCATCACGGCCTCCTCGTCGGCGGGCAACATTCCCCACACTT
Organism: Xanthobacter aminoxidans; assembly: GCF_023571765.1. Lineage (GTDB taxonomy): Bacteria > Pseudomonadota > Alphaproteobacteria > Rhizobiales > Xanthobacteraceae > Xanthobacter > Xanthobacter aminoxidans. The sequence continues at coordinate 186,558 of NZ_JAMJXC010000007.1, forward strand.
AGGCGCCGCATCCGGCGCGGGCAAGGCCGCGCGGGATGCCCTGTCAGCGCACCATGCCGACGATGTCCTTCACGTCGCGGATGGTCTGGTCGGCGATCACCCGGGCGCGGTCGGCTCCGTCGATGAGAATGGCATCGATCGCAGTCGGATCGGCCATCAGACGCTGCATCTCGGTGCCGATGGGGCCGAGCTTCGCCACGGCCAGATCCACCAGCGCGGCCTTGAAGGCCGAGAACTGGGCGTTGCCGTAATCCGCCAGCACCTGCGCCTTGGTGGTATCGGACAGGGCCGCGAAGATGCCGACGAGGTTGTCCGCTTCCGGGCGCCCCTTCAGCCCCTCTTCCTCCGAGGGCAACGGCTCCGGATCGGTCTTCGCCCTGCGCACCTTGCCGGCGATGGCGTCGGCATCGTCGGTGAGGTTGATGCGGGAGAAGTCCGAGGCCTCCGACTTCGACATCTTCTTGGAGCCGTCGCGCAGGCTCATCACCCGCGTCGCCGGGCCGGCGATGAGCGGCTCGGTGATGGGGAAGTAGCCCTCGCCATGGCCATTGGAGGCGATGGAGGGGGCGAAGTCCGTGTTGAACTTCTGGGCGATGTCGCGCGTCAGTTCCAGATGCTGCTTCTGGTCGTCGCCGACCGGCACGTGAGTGGCGCGATAGAGCAGGATGTCGGCAGCCATCAGGGTCGGATAGGCGAAGAGGCCCACGGAGGCGTTCTCGCGGTCCTTGCCGGCCTTCTCCTTGAACTGCGTCATGCGGTTCAGCCAGCCCATGCGCGCGACGCAGTTGAACACCCAGGCGAGTTCGGCGTGGCCGGACACCTGGCTCTGGTTGAACACGATGTGGGCCTTGGGATCGATGCCGCAGGCGATGAACGCAGCCGTCACCTCGCGGGTGTGGCGCTTCAGCTCTTCCGGGTCCTGCCAGACGGTGATGGCGTGGAGGTCAACCACGCAATAGATGCACTCGTGGCTCTTCTGCAGTTCCACGAAGCGCTTGATGGCGCCGAGATAATTGCCGAGATGCAGGTTGCCCGTGGGCTGCACGCCGGAAAATACGCGTTCTGCGACCGCCGCCATGGCGAACTCCCCAAAGAGCGGCGCGCCGCTCGACCTGAATACGGGCAACGGCCCGCAAAAGTGAATGCGGCGCGTCATGCCACCTGGGGCGGCACGGCGCAAGGGCACAGCCCGCAACGCTGCTGCCCGGCTCAGATGCGGCCCGTCCAGGCCTTCGAGACGGCCGTCTTCACCACGAGCGCGCCGGCGCCGTAGATGGCACCGCCGCAGAAGACGAGCCCGACCAGACGCAGGATGCCCGCCAGCGTCCCCTCCGGCACGGGCCACGTTGCTGCGAGCGCGCCGACCCCGGCCCCCATGGCGAGGCTCGCCGCCGCGAGGCCGGCGGCCGAGAGCAGCACCGGCGTCGAGAAGCGCAACGCGCCACGGGCGATGAGGATGCCCCCCAAGGCCAGAATGGATGCCGCCGCGGACAGCGCCACAGCCCCCGCCGCGATCAGGGGGCCGCCGACCCTTCCCAGCCCGGCAGCGGCGACGATGCACAGCAGCAGCGAGCCGAGCGCGATTCGCTCCGCCGCCTTGATCTGTCCGGACGTGGAGGCGGCGGCCGAGAGGATGCGCTCCAGCCCCTGCGCCGGCAGCGAGAACGAGAGGACGGCCAGCAGCGCGGCCGTCAAGCGGGCGTCTTCGCTGTCGAAGCTCCCCCGCTGGAAGAGTGTGACGACGATGGGCTCGGCCAGGACCGCAAGCCCGACCGCCGCCGGCAAGGCGAAGGCAAGCGCCGCCAGCACCGCCCGTCCGGCATCGTCCGCGGCCTCGGCTCTCCCGCGCCGGAGCAAGGCCGGCACGAGGACCGCCCCCGCGCTCGCACCGACGAGGCCCAGGGGGAGGTCCATCAGCCGCTGGGCGTAGTTCAGGGCGGCGGCGGCGCCAGGGCTGGCGGACACGGCTGCGACCACGATGATGAAGCGAAGCTGGCTCAATCCGGCAAACAGCAAGGCGGGCGACGCCGCCCGAAGCACACCGAGCGCCGCCCGGAGATCGCGAGCCGTCAGAACGCGGAACAACGGCTGCGCCGGACAGCCCCTTGCAGCCAGCCTCATGATGGCAAATTGAGCGCAGCCCGCCCCCACCTGCGCTGCCGCGATGGCGAAGGCGGCGGTGTCGCTTTCCATCAGCCCCTTGGCGAGCAAAACGCCGATGACCGCAAGCACCGTGACATTGGCCGCTGCGGGAGCCAATGCCGGCAGCAGCACGCGATGGGTGGCATTGGCGATGCCGCCGAAGATGGCTGCAAGCCCGGCGAGCGGGATGTAGAGCACCACCACCCGACCGCAAAGGATGGCGACATCCGCCCGCTGCCCGCCCGCCTCGAAGCCCGGCGCCATCAGGCCGATCACCTGCGGCATGAAGAGCGCTACGATAGCCGCGAACACGAGGAGGAGACCGCAGAGCAGCAGCAGGGTCGCGCCCGCGAGCCGGCCAGCCGCCTCATCGTCTGTTCCCGCGGCTTCGTTCGTCGTCCGGGCGAGCGCTGGAATGAAGGCGAGGTTGAACGCGCCCTCGGCCAGCAGCCGGCGCGCCAGCAATGGCAGCGCCATGGCAGCCGCCAGCGCATCCGCCACCGGCCCGACGCCGAGCACAGCTGCCGTGGCCGCATCCCGCGCAAAGCCCATAACGCGGGACGCGAGGGTTGCCGCCGAGACGATGGAGGTTCGGGCGAGGAGGGACATGAGCCCTGCCTATGACTCGCGCGGCCGGTTGTGTCGATGGGCTCTGCGCAGAACGTCCCTCCAAGCCCTGCCCAGGGCGCAAGCCGCGGCGGAGAATGACCGTCACAAACGAAAAACGCCCGCTTGCGCGGGCGTCTTCCGGTCGATCATGCGTCTCAGGCCTGGGGCTGAGGCTCGATGGAGCCGCCGGCACCGCCGGGGCGGGGGCGCTTGGTGGTGGGGATGGCCGAGCCGCGCGGGTTGGACGGCTCGAGCACGCTCTCCCGGTTCGGCGTCTTACCCTCGAGGAGGTCCACGATCTCGTCGCCCGAAAGCGTCTCGTACTCGAGCAGGCCGCGAGCAAGAGCTTCGAGGTCGTCGTACTTCTCGGTGAGGATGCGCTTTGCCTCGGTATAGCCCTCGTCCACGAGCCGCCGGACCTCCTTGTCGATGGTCTGGGCCGTGGCTTCAGACACGTTCTGGTGGCGCTGCATCGACATGCCGAGGAACACGTCCTCGTTGTTCTCGCCATAGGCCACCTGGCCGAGCAGGTCGGAGAAGCCCCAGCGCGTCACCATCATCTTGGCGAGGCGGGTCGCCTGCTCGATGTCGGAGGCGGCACCGGACGTCACCTTGTCGTGGCCGAACACGAGTTCCTCCGCCACGCGGCCGCCCATCATGATGGCGAGGCGCGAGGTCATCTGCTCGTAGCTCATGGAGAGCTTGTCGCGCTCCGGAAGCTGCATGACCATGCCGAGTGCCCGGCCGCGCGGGATGATGGTGGCCTTGTGCACCGGGTCGGTCGCCGGAACATTGAGGGCGACGATGGCATGGCCGCCCTCGTGATAGGCGGTGAGCATCTTCTCTTCCTCGGTCATCACGAGGGAGCGACGCTCGGCGCCCATCATCACCTTGTCCTTGGCGTCCTCGAACTCGGCCATGGTGACCATGCGCTTGTTGCGCCGGGCCGCCATCAGCGCCGCCTCGTTGCAGAGGTTCGCGAGGTCCGCGCCGGAGAAGCCGGGCGTGCCGCGGGCGATGGTCTTGAGATTCACGTCGGGGGCGACGGGGATCTTGCGGGCGTGCACTTTCAGGATCTGCTCGCGGCCAACCACGTCCGGGTTCGGGACAATGACCTGACGGTCGAAGCGGCCGGGACGCAGCAGCGCGGGATCGAGCACGTCCGGACGGTTGGTCGCGGCGATGAGGATGATGCCCTCGTTCGCCTCGAAGCCGTCCATCTCCACCAGCAGCTGGTTGAGGGTCTGCTCGCGCTCGTCATTGCCGCCGCCGAGGCCGGCACCGCGGTGGCGACCCACCGCGTCGATCTCGTCGATGAAGATGATGCACGGCGCATTCTTCTTCGCCTGCTCGAACATGTCGCGCACGCGGCTCGCGCCGACGCCCACGAACATTTCCACGAAGTCCGAGCCCGAGATGGTGAAGAACGGCACGTTGGCCTCACCCGCGATGGCGCGGGCGAGCAGCGTCTTGCCGGTGCCGGGGGGGCCGACAAGCAGCACGCCGCGCGGGATGCGGCCGCCGAGGCGCTGGAACTTCTGCGGGTCGCGCAGGAATTCCACGATCTCGGTGAGGTCGCTCTTCGCCTCGTCGATGCCGGCCACGTCGTCGAAGGTCACGCGGCCGTGCGCCTCGGTGAGGAGCTTGGCGCGGCTCTTGCCGAAGCCCATGGCCTTGCCGCCGGCGCCCTGCATCTGGCGCGACAGGAAGATCCACACGCCGATCAGCGCCAGGAACGGCAGCCAGGAGAGCAGCAGGCTCACGAACCACGGCACGTTGTCCGACGGCGCGCGCGCAGTGATCTGCACGCCCTTGCCGTACAGGCGCTGCACGAGCGAGGGGTCGTTCGGCGCGTAGGTCTGGAACGAGCCCGAACGGTCGGAATAGGTGCCGGTGATGTTCGGCCCCTCGATCACGACCTCGCGCACCTTGCCGGCGTCCACGTCGGTGAGGAGCTGCGAGAAGGAGATTTCGTTCGCGTTGGTGCGCTGGCCCGGGCTGTTGAACAGCGAGAACAAGGCCAGCAGCAGCAGGACGATGATCACCCAAAGGGCGAAATTACGTAGATTGGCGTTCATTGAACCCTCGTGGGGACAGAAGGTCGGTTCCGCTTCGACGCCTCACCATACGGAAAGGATACCTCCGCACAGCACCGCCGCCGGTGGAACCTCCCGCACCGTCCAGCGCCTAATTTAGGAGCGAGGCCCCGTCTTGCCAAGGAGAGGCGCCTTTTCCGCACTTGAATTCGTCGCGATGCCCTCGGTCGGGCGCCGGGGTGGTGCGCTGGATACGAGCACCCGCCCCTTCCGGACGGCCACACTGGCACCTGCTAGGGTGCGGCGAAATGGAGCAGCCGGCAAAGCGAGCGCGGCCAAAAGTGCGGCCAGAAGAACCTCAAGCTTGGCCAACTCGACCGGGCCTTCCCGCCCCTGCGCCGTCACGCAGCGGCCGAGAAGACGCAGGGCGATTTCCTCCGGCAGTTCGGCAAACCGAGCGGCCTCGATGGCGACGCCCGACTTGTCGGCGGTAACAAGTTCCGCCTCCACCCTGTCCGTCATCGCCTCCAGGGCCGAGTCGGCACGGGCGAGCCGGCGGGCGAGGCGGGCGAGGCCGCGCGCGTCGAGGCCCTCCTGCGCCAAAGCGGGAGCGAGTGCCCTCAGGCGCGGACGTGCGAAACGGGCATCGAGATTGGAGGGGTCGCTCGCATAGGCGATGTTGGCGGCATCAAGCGTCGCCACCAGGCGCGCCTTCGGCAGACCGAGGAAGGGGCGCAGAAGGATGAGCTCACCCCGTGCCGTCTCGGCGCTCATTGCCGCGAGGCCGGCAAGGCCCGAGCCCCGCGCCATGCGGAACAGCACGGTCTCGGCTTGGTCGTCGCAGGTATGGGCCAAAGCAAGCGCCGGCGCGCCGACCCGATCCGCCTCGGCCGTGAGCAGCGCATAGCGGGCGTCCCGCGCCGCCTCCTGCAGGCCGCGATCGGGCTTTTTGCTCTGCCAGCGAAGCGTGCGATGAGGCACGTTCAATCGAGCGGCCAGACGCGCCACATCGGCCGCCTCCTCGGCTGCCGCGGGCCTCAATCCATGATCGACCGTCGCCGCAAACAGCCGCGGTCCACCCGGGGACTGCGCCCGCCAGCGGGCGGCGAGATGGAGCAGCGCGGTGGAATCAGGCCCGCCGGAAACGGCGAGGAGAACGGCCGGGCGGCCGGCAAAGCTGGAAAAGAGGGCGTCGAGTTCGCTGTCGGCGACCGCCGAGCAGGAGTCGGGAGGCAGGCTTGCGGAATCCGCCGCCATCGGCCTCAGCAACCGACGCGCTTCTGCTCGCGCTCAACGGCCTGCCGGACGGAGGAGGCGGTGCGAGGATATTTCCGGTCCACCTCCTGGAAGGTGGCACAGGCCGTCTCCTTTTCGCCGAGGCCGGCGAGTGACTGCCCGAGCCGCAGCAGCGCCTCAGGCGCGCGGGCGGAATTCTGGTACTTGGTGGACACCTCGAGAAACGAGGCTGCCGCATCGGAGTAGTTCTGCCGCAGGAACAGACTCTCTCCGAGCATGAAGGTCGCGTCGGCGATGAGCCGGTCGTTGGGAGAAGACTGGATGATCTGGCGGAAGGTCTGCTCGGCGCCGGCATAGTCCTGTCGCTGAAGCTGGGACTGGCCGGCATCGTACAGCTCGCGCACCGTGGCCCCGGCGGACGGCAGCGCGGCCACCTGCTGCCCGGCGGCCGGGCGGATGGGCGCCACGTCCACCGCGCGGGGCGCGGGCGTGGCGCTCGCGGGAGAGCCGAGCGGCTGGGGCGCACCCGGCGCGGCCGGGTCCATGTTGGGATCGAAGGCGTCGGAGCGGCGCACCGGAGCGGCGGGCGCTGCCGCCGGACGGCCGGAGGGAAGCACCGCCGGCGCCTGGACCGGCGCGGCCACGGGCGCCGCGGACGGGCCGCCGGACGGACGGCCGCCGCCGGCCTCCTCCAGCCGGCGCACCTGCGCCTCAAGCTGCTGGTTGCGATACTGCAGTTGCTCGACCTGGCCGGTGAGCTGACGCAGGGTCGATTCCAGCCGCTCCATCCGCTCCATCAGCTCCGGATCCTCGCGCGGAGCTTCCTGCGCGGGCTGGGGCGGCTTGAACAGATTGCCGAAGAGGTTCCCGTCGTTCTGAGCAGCCGCGGGCGCTGCCGTGCCGAGGGCCGCAGCAAAGGCAAGGCCGAAGAGGACGGCATAGGTGCGAACAAGAACACCGACCGGGCGCAGGCGCATCTTCATGTGACTTTTGCTTGGGGCTGGTGGCGAGGAGCACGTCCGGAACAGTGCCGGTTCGAGCCATGCGACTTTACCCCGCCGATCGCGTCCAAAGTGTGACCCGGCAACGACTTGCCGTGGACCGATCGAGGTTCTGAGGGCGCTGGACGCACGAAGGCCGGCACCCGTGGGCGCTGGACGCACGAAGGCCGGCACCCGTGGGCGCCGGCCTTCGCGAGACATTCGGAAGCAGGATCAGGCGCCGCCGCCGTTCAGCACCGTCACCGCGCGGCGGTTCTGAGACCAGCACGAGATGTCGTTGCACACCGCCACCGGGCGCTCCTTGCCATAGGAGATGGTGCGCATCCGGGCCGGGTCGATCCCGCGGGAGGCGAGGTAGTCACGCACGCTCTGGGCGCGCTTGGCCCCCAGCGCGATGTTGTATTCGCGGGTTCCGCGCTCGTCCGCATGACCTTCGATGGTGAAGGTGTAGCGGTTGTACTGCTGGAGCCACTGGGCCTGACGGTCCAGGGTGGCGCGGGCCTGCGGGGTGAGATCGGTCTGGTCGCTCTCGAAGAACACGCGATCGCCAACAGCGACCACGAACTCCTGAGGGGAACCGGGAGGGCCACCCGCGCCGCCGACGCCGGCATTCTGGTTGGGATTGTTGGCGCACGCGGCAAGCGCCAGCGCGAAGCCAAACAGAGCCGCGAACCGGAAGCCGCGAGCAAGGCTGAGGAAACGCATCCGGTAACTCCCTTCTCAACGCTGCACCGGAGGCTTCGGGTCTAAAGCCGTCCGGTTAAGCGAACGTTCCGTACGCGGCCTCCTGGCCGCTCCGAGAGCCGAAAACCGGAGGATGCGGACCACTCCCGCTCGCCATGGTTTCCGGGCCGTTATCATCGCCCTTCGGGCGGGTACGCGCCTCCCTCTCCCGCGTGCAGAAACCCGCACGGCAGGTGAATGAGGTGTTTGCCCGAAAGGCCGGGAGAGGCGACGACGCCCCTCGTCCGACGCGTCCTTCACTGATGCCGGGACGTGGCGTCATCATGGCGCGGAGGTGCAGGGGTGAAGGCAGCGCAACGGCGGTGGCGGGCGTTGCAAAAGAGCCACAACCGAGCCCTTGCTCGGCACCGCCCCTCATCGCTTCGCCTTCAGGAGCGGCCGGATTCCCAGCGGGCGGCCTGCGCCTGCGCCTTCTTGCGGTCTGCCTCGGGCAGCTTGGCCACCACGTCGTCCAGCATCGGATCACCGAGCCCACGGCTCTTGGCGAGGAGGTGCCAGGCAGCCGCCTTCGTCTTGTCCTCCGGCACGCCGCGTCCAACCGCGAGCAGCCGCGCATAGCGGTTCTGGGCGATGGCATTGCCGGCCAGCGCCGCCTTGCGGAACATGGCGGCCGCGGCGGCCTCGTCCTTGGGCACGCCGGTGCCGTTGAACTGCATGATGGCGAATTCCACCTGCGCCGTGACGTGACCGAGTCGGGCGGCGGCGCCCATCATGCGGGCGGCCGCGGCGACATCCTTGTCGACGCCATTGCCCTCCTTCAGCAGCACGCCGAGGGCATACTGGGCATCTTCCACGTCCTTGGCCGCGGCGATCTCGAACCAGCGCGCGGCCTCCGAAGGCTCCTTGGGGACCTTTCTACCCTGGAGATAGAGCAGGCCGAGATTGTACGCGGCGCCGGCATTCCCCTTCTCCGCCGCCTGCCGGAACAGCTGTGCCGCCGCGACCTCGTCCATGGGAACGCCGCGGCCGGCGAGGGTCATGTTGCCGAGCGCGAAAAGCGCTCCGCTCGAGCCGGCATCCGCCGCCTTGCGATACCACTCGATCGCCTTTTTGGGGTCGAGGGGAACGCCGAGGCCTTCGGAATAGAGCTCGCCAAGCAGCGTCATGGCCGCCGGATCTGTTCCGGCGCGGGCGCGCTTCAGGGCCTCGTTGAAGGCGGAAACGTAATAGCCGCGCTGGTACGCGCCATAGGCGAGATCCCCCGAGCCGCCCGGCGTATCGAGGCTGGGATAGGAGATCTGCAGGCCCAGGAGTGGCATGGGCGCGGGTTCGCGCGGACGCTGGGCGGCCTTTGGATCCGGCTTTGCGGACGGCTTGTTGCCGGCCTTCCCATCGGGCTTGGCCGGCTTGGTCGCAGGTTTGGCCGCGGGCTGAGTGGAAGACGCAGCCCCGCCGGGCTGCTGGGCCTGCGCATACGCCAGGGACGGCGCCACAGCCACCGCGAGGGCGAGCAGCACGGCGCTGCCTGAAACAGCGAACCTTAGCCTGCTGAATGGCGCGCGGACGGCCGACATCATTGCGCGTCGTCACCCGATACAAGGCGCGCCTGCGCGGCCGCCACCACCTTCGGTGCTTCGCCGGCCGACGCCAGCAGCGCCTCCGACAGGGCGATGAAATCAGCTCCGGCTTCGGCCAGCGCCGTCACCTCGTCGAGGGAAGAGGCGACGCCGACGCAGGGCACCTCGAACAGTTCGGCCCACCATTCCACAAGATCGCGCACACGGAAGAACTCGCCCGGCTCCGGCGCAAGCGCGCCGAAGGCGACGTAATCGGCCCCGCTCTCCCCTGCGATCATGGCTTCATGGCGCGTGGCAAGCCCGGCGGCACCGACAATGGCCGCAGGCTTCAGCAGCCTCAGAGCCGAATCGAGCGCCGGTCCGGCCGCAACGTGCACGCCGTCGAGACCGGCGCTGGCGACGAGCCCCTCGGAGCCTTCGAGGAGTACGGCTGCATCATGCCGCTGTGCCGCTCCCGCGATCTCGGCGAGCCGCGCCGGATCGAGCTTCTCGCCGGCAGGGGTGCGCAGCACCACGCAGGCCACATCGCCCGCGCGCACCGCGGCCTCCACCATGCGCGGGTCGAGCGCAGGCGTGACGGTGAAGACGAGCATGAGGCGGGCGCCGGTGGCGGGCGGAGGATTGGCCATGGGTCTGATCGGTCTGCCAAGAAATCGGCGAATTGGGGGCACGGACGCGGAATGTCGTCGGCTTTCGCCAGACCATAAGAAAAGGGCCGGCGCAAGCCGGCCCTTCCTGAACGTGATGCGCCCGATGCTCAGGCGGCCTTGCGCTCCTCCTCGGCCGACCACTTGCCGAGGGCCGCGAGGGAGTTCATGTGCGCGCGGTGGGCGAAGGCGGCCTGCGCCTTGGCCACGTTCTCCGGCTTGCCGGACCACGCCTTCTGCGGCGCGGCCTGCAGGGCGCGGCCGTAGGAATAGGTGAGCTTCCAGGGCAGGCCGCCCAGCTTCACCATGGCATCGAGATGGGCGGTGGCGTCCTCGTCGGACTGGCCGCCGGAGAGGAAGGCGATGCCGGGCACGGCGGTGGGCACGCAGGCCTTCAGCACGCGCACGGTCTTCTCCGCCACCTCGGCCACCGAGGCCTGCACCGGGCTCTTCTTGCCAGGCACGATCATGTTGGGCTTGAGCACCATGCCTTCCAGGCGGACGCGCTGGTAGTACAGCTCCTCGAACACCGTCTTCAGCGCCCATTCGGTGACGCGGTAGCAGGCGTCGATATCGTGGGCGCCGTCCATCAGCACTTCCGGCTCGACGATCGGGACGATCTTCGCTTCCTGGCACAGCGCCGCATAGCGGGCGAGCGCGTGGGCGTTGGCGCGGAGCGAGGTGTAGGACGGGATGTGCTTGGTGGTGTCGATGTCGATCACCGCGCGCCACTTCGCGAAGCGGGCGCCGAGGTCGTAATACTCCTTGAGACGACCGGCGAGGCCGTCGAGACCCTCGGTGATGGTCTCACCGGGGCAGAAGGGCTGCGGCTTGGCGCCGGCGTCGACCTTGATGCCGGGGATGGCGCCGGCCTTCTCGATGACGGAGACGAGCGGCGTGCCGTCCTTCGCCTTCTGCCGGATGGTCTCGTCATAGAGGATGACGCCGGAGATGTAGTCCATGCCCTGCGAGCGGAACATCAGCTCGCGGTAGTCGCGACGGTTCTCCTCGGTGGATTCGACCCCGATGGCATCGAACCGCTTCTTGATGGTACCGCCGCTCTCGTCTGCCGCGAGGATGCCCTTGCCGTCGGCCACCATTTTCTGCGCGATCGCGTCGAGCTCCGCCGTCATGTTCTTCACCTGCCTTGTTGCCGCCCCTCGGCGGGCATGGACGCCGGAGCGTGGCACTCCGGCAGATTGATTGTCGTTTGCGCGCCCGAACCGCGGCGCATCTGTCTGCGCGCCTCGAAGTCCCGGAGCCGGCACCGGGTTCCCGACCGATGCCCTACCCGAAAAGCGCCCGCCGCGGAGGGCCGGGCGGGCGCAATCTTCGTCATTTTATCCCGCAGCGCAATATCAGCGCCGCAGGGCCTCCACGCCCGGAAGCGCCTTGCCCTCGAGCCACTCGAGGAAGGCACCACCGGCCGTCGAGACGTAGGAGAAGCGCTCCGCCGTCCCTGCATGGTTCAGCGCGGCCACCGTGTCGCCGCCACCCGCAACCGACAGCAACCGCCCGTTGTGGGTGAGGTCGCCGACATAGCGGGCCACGGCCACCGTCGCCGCATCGAACGGCGTCAGCTCGAACGCGCCGAACGGCCCGTTCCAGACCACCGTCTTCGCCCCGTCGAGCTTCTGCTTGACGATGCCGACCGTCTCCGGACCGGCGTCCAGCATCATCTCGTCGTCCTTCACGTCATCGACGCTGGTGACGCGGTGCGCGGCATTGGCCTTGAACTCGGTGGCGACCACCGCGTCCACCGGCAGGACGATCTCGCATCCGGCCGCCTCGGCCTTCTTCAGGATGTCCCGCGCGGTGTTGGCCAGGTCGTGCTCGCAGAGCGACTTGCCCACCTTCTTGCCGAGGGCGGCGAGGAAGGTGTTGGCCATGCCACCGCCGATGACGAGGATGTCCACCTTCTTCACGAGGTTGCCGAGCAGTTCGAGCTTGCTGGACACCTTGGAGCCGCCGACCACGGCGAGCACGGGGCGCTGGGGCGCCTCGAGGGCCTTGGTCAGCGCCTCGATCTCGCTCTCCATGGAGCGGCCGGCATAGGCCGGCAGCTTGCGGGCCAGCCCCTCGGTGGAGGCATGCGCGCGGTGGGCGGTGGAGAAGGCATCGTTGACATAGATGTCGCCGAGGCTCGCGAGGGCTTCGATGAAGTCCGGCGCGTTCTTCTCCTCGCCCGCATGGAAGCGGGTGTTCTCCAGCACGATCACCTCGCCGGAGGCGAGGCGGGAGACGGCGCTCTTCGCCTCGTCGCCGATGCAATCGGAGGCGAACGCGACCTTGCGGCCGAGTTCGCCCTCGAGGGCCTTGGCGACGGGGGCGAGCGACTGGCTTTCGTCGCGGCCCTTGGGCCGCCCGAAGTGCGCCAGCAGGACGGCCTTGCCGCCCTTGCCGGTGATGTCCCGAATGGTGGGCAGGATGGCCTTGAGACGGGTGGCGTCGGTGACGCGCCCGCTCTCCATGGGAACGTTGAGGTCGACACGCACGAGGACCCGCTTGTCGGCGAGGTCCACGGCGTCATCGAGGGTGCGGAAGGCGATCATGATGGCGCCCCCTTTTCCCGGTCAGCCCAGCTTGCCCATGGCGACAGCCGTGTCGCTCATGCGGTTCGAGAAGCCCCACTCGTTGTCGTACCACGACAGCACCCGCACCAGCGTGCCTTCCATGACCTTGGTCTGGTCGAGGTGGAAGGTGGAGGAGTTGGGATTGTGGTTGAAATCGATGGAGACGTTGGGCTGGTCGGTGAAGCCGAGGATGCCCTTCAGCTGCTGCGAGGCAGCCGCGATGATCGCCTCGTTGATCTCTTCCTTGCTGGTCGCGCGCTTCGCGACGAACTTCAGGTCGATCACCGAGACGTTCGGGGTCGGCACGCGGATGGAGGTTCCGTCCAGCTTGCCGGCCAGCTCAGGGAGCACGAGGCCCACCGCCTTGGCGGCGCCGGTCGAGGTGGGGATCATGGACATGGCCGCCGCGCGGGCGCGGTAGAGGTCCTTGTGCATGGTATCCAGCGTCGGCTGGTCGCCGGTGTAGGCGTGGATGGTGGTCATAAAGCCCTTCTCGATGCCGACGGCATCGTTGAGGACCTTGGCCACCGGGGCGAGGCAGTTGGTGGTGCAGGAGGCGTTGGAGACGACGAGGTGCTCGTTCGTGAGCTTCTCGTGGTTCACGCCGTAGACCACGGTGAGGTCCGCGCCATCGGCCGGGGCCGAGACCAGCACGCGCTTGGCACCGGCGGCGAGGTGCGCCGCAGCCTTGTCACGCGAGGTGAAGATGCCGGTGCATTCCAGCGCGATGTCCACGCCCAGCTCCTTGTGGGGCAGCTCGGCGGGGTTGCGCACTGCGGTGACCTTGATGGGGCCGCGGCCCACGTCGATGGTATCTCCGGCGACCTTGACCTCGCCGGGGAAGCGGCCGTGCACGCTGTCGAAGCGGAAGAGGTGGGCGTTCGTCTCCACCGGGCCGAGGTCGTTGATCGCCACCACCTCGATGTCGGTGCGGCCCGATTCGATGATGGCGCGCAGCACATTGCGACCGATGCGACCGAAACCGTTGATGGCCACCTTGACGCTCATATTGGGTCCTCCTGAGCCGGCTTGAAGCCCGGCCTCCCTGAATTGCGTTGCGCGCCCGCGGTTCACCCGCGGCGCGGTCCTCTCGCGCCCGCCGTGCGCCGAACCTCAGGCCTGCCGGAGCTGATAGAGCGCGCGCGCCGCGACCTGCTGGGCAGTAATGCCGAAATGGGCGTAAAGCTCCTTTGCGGGCGCGCTGGCGCCGAACGATGTCATTCCCACGAAGGCGGCGTTCGAACCGACGATAGCGTCCCACCCCATGCGGATCGCGGCTTCCACCGCAACCTTGGCCGGAGCGTCCCCGATCACCTTTGCCCGCTCTGCGGCGGGCCTTTCGAGGAACAGTTCGAACGAGGGGATGGAGACGACGCGGGTGGGAACACCCTGCGCCTCCAACAGCTTGGCGGCTTCAACCGCCAAGGACACTTCCGAGCCGGTGGCGAACAGGCCCGCCTGCGCCGGCCCGGACGCAGCGAGGATTTCGTAAGCGCCTTCCGCCGACCGGTTCACGGCCGTGGCGTCGGTGCGCAGGAGCGGCAGGTTCTGGCGCGACAGGATGAGCGCCGAGGGCCTGTCGGTGGACTGTAGCGCAATCTGCCAGCATTCCGCCGTCTCCACCGTGTCGCAGGGGCGCATCACGAGGAGGTTGGGAATGGCGCGCAGCGCCGCGAGGTGCTCCACCGGCTGGTGGGTGGGGCCATCCTCGCCGAGGCCGATGGAATCGTGGGTGAGCACGTGGATCACCCGCTCGCCCATGAGGGCCGCGAGGCGGATGGCCGGGCGGCAATAGTCCGAGAACACCATGAAGCCGCCGGAGAAGGGGATAAGCCCCTTGTGCAGCGCCATGCCGTTCATGGCGGCAGCCATGCCGTGCTCGCGCACGCCGTAATGGATGAAGGAGCCGGAGAAGTCGTCCGGCGTCACGGACTTCGCGCCCTTGGCCTTGGTGTTGTTCGAGCCGGTGAGGTCGGCCGAGCCGCCCACCATCTCGGGCACCACCGGGGTGATGAAGTCCAGCACCATCTCGGACGACTTGCGAGTGGCGATCGCGCCGCCGTCCTTCACCGCCTTTTCCTTGACGGCGACGATGGCGCCTTCCAGCGCCGCGGGCAGCGTGCCGGCGACCCGGCGCTCGAATTCGGTACGCTCCTCGGCCGGGCGGGTGGCGAAGCGGGCTTCCCACGCCTCGCGGGCGGAACGGCCTGCGGCACCGGCGGCACGCCAGCCGTTGAGCGCATCCTCGGGCACCACGAAGGCCGGCGCTTCCCAGCCGAGGGCGGCGCGGGTGGCGGCGATTTCCTCGGCGCCCAGCGGCGAGCCGTGGACCTTCTCGGAGCCGGCCTTCTTGGGAGAGCCGAAGCCGATGGTGGTGCGGCAGGAGATCAGGGTCGGACGGTCGGAGGCCTTCGCGGCCTCGAGCGCGGCGAGGATGGCCTCGGGATCATGCCCGTCCACGGCTGCGGTCGCCCAGCCGGAGGCGGCGAAGCGCGCGAGCTGGTTGGTGGAGCCGGAAATGGAGGTGGGGCCGTCGATGGAGATCTTGTTGTCGTCCCACATGACGATGAGCTTGGACAGCTTCAGGTGGCCGGCGAGGTCCGCCGCCTCCTGGCTGATGCCCTCCATCAGGTCGCCGTCGGAGGCGAGGACGTAGGTGTAGTGGTCCACCACATCCGAACCGAAGCGGGCGGCGAGCAGGCGCTCGGCCATGGCCATGCCCACGGCGGTGGCGATGCCCTGTCCCAGCGGGCCGGTGGTGGTCTCGATGCCTTCGGTGACGAAATTCTCGGGGTGGCCGGGCGTCAGCGAGCCGAGCTGCCGGAAGCGCTTGATCTCGTCGATCGTCACCTTCTCGTAGCCGGCGAGGTGCAGCACCGAATAGAGCAGCATGGAGCCGTGGCCGGCGGAGAGCACGAAGCGGTCGCGATCCGGCCAGAACGGACGCGAGGGATCGTACTTCAGCACCTTCGTGAACAGCACGGTGGCGATGTCCGCCGCGCCCATGGGCAGGCCCGGATGGCCGCTGTTGGCGGCCTCGACGGCATCGATCGCGAGGAACCGGATGGCATTGGCCAGACGATCGTGACTCGTGACGCTGTCGCTCGTGCGGCTGGACATGTTCCCGTATCTCCGGTGCCGGCGCTCATGGCAGCCGGCCGGCTAGAGGCAGTCAGGGTTTCACGGGCCCGGCGGCCCGGGTCCGTCGGCAATGCTGGCACGACCACCCGGACCCGGGGCCGGCCTTTGAGCCGCCTTGTACCAAGGCTCACTGCGCTGTCAAACCTGCCTGATCTCCTCGCGTCAAGGCGACGGGCGTGGAGCCACCCGCGCTGCATCGTCGCGGCGACGCAACATAAGGGATGAGCGTGCGTGCGCCGCACGGGCCGGCTCGCGCCTCGGTTGCGGGTTGCCTCCTCAGGGCGCCGCATTCATGTTGACAGACTGGAAAGAGCGGCGTTCCGCCGCCCGTCCGACTCGGCTAAAGTCTCGTCATGTATGCGCTGAAGCAACGCCCGCCGCTGCAGGACGCCCCCATCGAGGCGGCGACCCGGCGCCTCCACGCCGCGCTTGATGCGCTGACCGACGCCATCGATCGCCGGCGCGACGCCGATCGCCATCAGGAGGCTCTGCTGGCCCAGCTCCACGCCCTCGGCAATGACCGCGCCCGGCTCGCCGCCGAGCTGGACGTGGCCCAGGCGGAGGCCGGCGAGGTGGAAGAGGCGGGGCGCGAAATCATCCGCCGCCTCGACGTGGCCATGAGCACCATTCGCGACGTGCTCGCGACCCACGGCGGCTGAGGCGATGCCGCACGTCTCCGTCACCATTGCAGGCCGGCAATACAGGATGGCCTGCGACGAGGGGCAGGAAGAGCACCTCATCCGCCTCGCACGGGACATCGACGACCGCATCACGCAATTGCGCGGCGCGTTCGGCGAGATCGGCGACCAGCGCCTCGTCGTCATGGCCGCCATCACCATCGCGGACGAGCTGGCCTCGGCGCGCGGCCGCATCCGGGCGCTGGAGAGCGATATCGAGAGCCAGCGGGACGCCCGCGCCTCCGCCATGGCCCGCATCGAGGCCAGCGAGGAAGAGGTGGCACGCACCATCGACGCCGTGGCCGAGCGCATCGAACGCCTCGTGGCGGAACTCGCCCCGAAGGAGCGCGGAACGGTGGGGATGGGCTGAAGCTTCAGGCCGAAGGGACTGGCGCCGCGTCCTTTTCGTCCCTACATTGGCAATGCGGGGCTGCGGGGCTCGTTAGGAGACATTTCCCCGGGGCCTTATCGATCCTTAAGGGAGCTGTCCCTGACCTTGCCTCCGGGCTTGGACATATGGCGCCCACCTACGTTGTAGGTTTCCCGGGATCGACCTCCGACGGCTTTTGTGGCTCCGCACGTCTCCCCTTCATCCACACGCTTCAAACGACATGGCCTGTGAAGATGCGGCCGGCGAAAGTCTGGCTGCCGAGAAGAAGCGCCTGCGCCTCCTCGCCCTCGGACGGCGCGCGGCCCTGGGGCCTCAGGCCCGCGCCGCTGCATCCGAAGCCGCGGCTCGCCATGCCGCCGCCGCTCTGGGCGACATCTCCGGCCTGACCGTCTCGCTCTTCTGCGCCTTCCGCGATGAGATCGACACCGCCCCGCTTGCGGCTGAGCTGCGCGCCCGGCGCGCCCGACTCGCCTTGCCTGTCATCCTCGGCCGCGACCGACCGCTGCTGTTCCGACTGTGGCGCGCCGAAGACGCGCTGATCCCCGCAGGAGCCTTCCGCATCCCCGAGCCGCCCGCCCATGCCGAGGAGGTGGTGCCGGACGTGCTGATGGTGCCCCTCGCCGCCTTCGACCGGCGCGGCTTCCGCATCGGCTACGGTGCTGGCTTCTATGACCGTACCCTTGCGCTTCTGCGCGCGCGGCGCCCAGTCCGGGCTCTGGGGTATGCATTTGCGTGCCAGGAGGTCGAAGAGGTTCCCGCCGAACCCCATGACGAGCCGGTGGACATGATGATAACGGAAAGGGAATCTTTCAGCGTGACGGCGCGCCCCTGACGCCCGCCCGCTGCCCTTCGATCGTGCCTGCCGGAAAAGTTCATGCGCATTCTGTTTCTTGGCGACGTCGTCGGCCGCTCGGGCCGCGAATGTGTCGTGTCGCACCTGCCGGGCCTCGTCGCCCAATGGTCCCTCGACCTCGTTGTGGTGAACGGCGAGAATGCCGCCGGCGGCTTCGGCATCACCGAGGCGATCTATGATGAGCTGCGCGCCGCCGGCGCCGACGCCATCACCCTCGGCAACCACTCCTTTGACCAGCGCGAAGCGCTCGTCTTCATCGAGCGCGCCCCCGCTCTGGTGCGGCCGCTGAACTATCCGCCCGGCACGCCCGGCCGCGGCGCGGCTCTGGTCGAAGCACGCAACGGCGCGCGGGTGCTGGTGCTGAATGTCATGGGCCGCATCTTCATGGACCCGCTCGACGATCCCTTCGCCGGCCTCGACCGCGCGCTGGACGGCGCCACGCTGGGCGAGATGGTGGATGCCATCGTGGTGGACGTTCACGCCGAGACCACCAGCGAGAAGCAGGCCATCGGCCATTTCTGTGACGGCCGCGCCTCCCTCGTGGTGGGCACCCACACCCATGTCCCCACCGCCGACTACCGCATTCTCTCCGGCGGCACCGCCTACATGACCGACGCGGGCATGTGCGGTGCTTATGACGGCGTGATCGGCATGGACAAGGAAGAGCCGCTGCGGCGCTTCACCCGCAAGCTCGCCTCCGGCCGGTTCGAGCCGGCGTCCGGCCCTGCTGCGCTGTCGGGCGTCGCGGTGGAGACGGACGACCGGACCGGCCTTGCGGTGAAGGTCTCGGCCGTGCGCCTCGGCGCCGGGCTGGAGCCATCCCGTCCAACCTTCTGGGACTGACGCCCCCTCTGCCCCAGCGGCAGGAAAAGCCCGGCAGCGCCATGCTGCACCCGCTTCCTTGCCCTTTTCCCGTCGGCCCGCCTATAAGGCCGGCTCCAGTCAACAGGATCGGTCCGGGCGGCGCCGCTTGCGCGGCGCGCGGGGCGGGTCCGCACAACGGGACGGTGGCCATGGCCGGGCATTCACAATTCAAGAACATCATGCACCGCAAGGGGCGGCAGGACGCGATGCGTTCCAAGCTGTTCTCCAAGCTGGCGCGCGAAATCACGGTCTCGGCCAAGATGGGCCTGCCGGACCCCAACATGAACGCGCGCCTGCGCGCCGCCATCCTCGCGGCCCGCGCCGAGAACATGCCCAAGGACAATATCGACCGCGCCATCAAGAAGGCGGCCGGGGCAGACACCGAGAATTACGACGAGATCCGCTATGAGGGCTACGGCCCGGGTGGCGTCGCCGTGATCGTCGAGGCGCTCACCGACAACCGCAACCGCACCGCCTCGGAAGTGCGCTCCTATTTCACCAAGTCGGGCGGCAACCTTGCCGAGACCGGCGCGGTGTCGTTCATGTTCGACCGGGTGGGGCGCATCGAGTATGCCCCCGGCAAGGCCGATGCCGACACCATGATGGAAGCGGCCATCGACGCCGGGGCGGACGACGTGACCTCCAGCGAGGACGGTCATGAAGTGATCTGCGCCGCCGAGAACCTTGCGGAAGTGCAGCGGGCGCTGGAGCAGAAGTTCGGCGAGCCGAACAAGGCGGCCCTCGTCTGGCGGCCGCAGAACACCGTCGCGGTGGACGATGAGACCGGCGAGAAGCTGATGCGCCTCGTCGAGACCCTCGAGGACAATGACGACGTGCAGACCGTCACCGCCAATTTCGAGCTGTCCGACGCCCTGCTGGCGAAGCTGAGCGCCTGATCCGGCGCCAGTTTTTAGGAAAATGAGCGCCCGGCAAGGCCGGGCCGCTCGCATTCAAGTACCCTGAGAGGCGGCACAGCCGCCTCTCCTCAGGCCTCAGGCGGCGAACGCCGTGGCCATGGACTTCAGCTCGGCAATGGCGGTGTCGATCTCGCCGCGCTGACGCTCAAGCTGGGCGATCTGCGACAGGCAGCGATCGCGCGACAGGGACAGCTCGCTCTCACCACCCTCATGGGCCGCCACCAGCGCCCGGATCTCCGCCAGGGTGAAGCCGAGGTGCTTGCCCTTCAGGATGACCGCCAGACGCTTGCGATCGGATTCGGAATAGAGCCGGGTCATGCCGTCGCGGCGGGGCGAGATGAGGCCCTTGTCCTCATAGAAGCGCAGGGCGCGCAGGGTGATCCCGAACTCACGGGAGAGGTCGCCGATGGTGAAGACCACGCCCTCGCGGTAGGCCTCAGCAGCCACATGAGCCTGCGAAGGAACGACGGATCCCAGTCCGTGGTCGAAAGTCTTCTCGAACGTGTTGGCGTCCATGCCTCAATTCCCCTTATCGCGATCCTGTCCGTGGCACGGACGGATGGCCTGTGGCGACCTGTCGTGGTTGCAGCGCCCCCCACGCACGCAGCGTGCGCTTCCCCAGGAGCGGAACCGGCTGTCTCGGGCAGGCTGGAATGAACCAGACCGGACCGGAGGTGCCGCTGCGCCACTATGCCTACCGTCGTGATGACGGACTGGGGAGGTTCTGAGGGATACCGTAGGGGAAAGTAACAGTTACAACTCAATCAAATCATATACTTATGCGGCCACACCAAATGCGGTAATGGCGAAGGTCACGCTTCGCGAGGTTGCCGCTGCGGAGGGTGCGGCAGACGTATGGGGGACGTTAGGGCGTGCTACCTGACCGAGGTGGAGCCCTGCGCAGCCTGCTCCAGGGATAGGCGCTCCTGCCACGACAAGCTGGACGACCTCGCGTGGCTGCCTTTCCCCGCGATTTCCACCGCCGCGCCGCAGCGGTGGTGATTAACCGGCGATTTACCTTGATCCGAAATTCTGTGCTGAGGACATCACCGAATCGGGGCATGGTACTTTGACACCTCAAGGTCATCCGTTCGCCCCGCGGGAGGCCGGAATGGAGCGTTTTGAGCGCACGGCCCGGACACGCAAGGGCTTCGAGGGCCATCACGGCTTCGATCCCTATGCGCAGGCCGAACAGCCGGACGTCCCCGCATGGGACGTCTTCGATCTTCCCGCTTCGGCAATCGAAGCTCTCCGGGGGGAAATCGGCATTCTGCGCGAACGTCTGGCGACGGCCGCCCCCAAGCGGGCCGTCACCGAGATGGACCGCGCGATCACGCTTCTGTCTCGCCGCGTCGACGATTTGCGCGAGGCTGGTGCGACCCGTGAGGGATCGGACCAGGCCATCCTCGACGAACTCGCCTCCATTCGTGGCAGCCTTGGCGAGGTGGGGCGCAACGAGCGCTTTGCCGAGCGCTTCAAGGTGGTCGAATCAGGCATCGATGCCCTCGGCCGCAAGATCGATCTTCTGGGCGCCCGTGCCGTGGACCCGGTGGAGGTCGCCCGCCTGCAGAGCCAGATGGGCGAAATGCGCGATCTCGTGCAGCGCCTCGTCACCGGTCCGCAGGGACAGGACGCCATGGCGAAGCTGGCCCAGCGGCTCGGCGCCTGCGCCGAGAGCGTTGCCTTGGCCGGCGAGCAGGCAGCACAGCGCCTGACCGACGCGGCCGGCGATTTCGAGCGCAATGCCGATGCCCTGCTGCGCCGCTTCGCGGATCTGGAAGCCCGCGGCCGCGCTGGCGATGCGGAGGCAACAGACCGCCTGCGCGCCTCGCTGCTCGAATCGGTCAACGGCGTTCATGCCCGGCTCGATCGCATGTCCGGGCAGATCGCCGATCAGGCGGCGAGCGTCTCGCCCGCGCTCGGCCTTGAAATCTCGCAGCGGCTCGGAGCCATCGCGGCGCGCCTTGCCGCGGCGGAGGAAAGTGGCCGGTCGGGCAGCTCCGTCGTCGATGCGATGGAGCGGCACCTGTCCGGCCTGTCGGACCAGCTGCGCCAGACTCACGACCGGCTCGGCCGCCTCGACGAGATCGAGACGGGCCTGCGGCGCCTGAGCGAGGAAGTCCGCAACGTCCGCGAGGATACCCGCTCGGTCGCCAACGAGGCCGCCGCGGCCGTGGCGGCCAAGGTGTCCGACAATCCCGACGGCGCCGCCGTGCTCGGCTTGAAGCGCGGCCTGGCCGCCCTCGAAGCCCGTCAGGACGAGATGGAGCGCCGGGCCGGCGAGCTAATGGCCGCCGAGCTGGAGCAGCAGCTGGACAGCATTTCCGTTGCCCTCGCCCAGGAGGGAGACGGCACCTACGCCCCCCGGTCCGCCGCGGGACGGGCGCCGGCCCAAGACGCGGTCCATGAAGCGCCCTATGAGGAGGCCGCCTATCAGGAGGCTGCGTACCAGGACGCGGGGTATTATCCGGAGCCGTCCTACGAGGAGGCGCCCCAACCCCACGCCACCTATCAGGAGCCGGAATTCCAGCCAGCTCCCGAGATCCGCGCCGAGGATGCCGCGCCCCAGCCGCAGCGCCGCGCCGCGGGTGACGCCACCGAGGCCGACGCCCTCGAAAGCGCGCTGCGCGCCGCCGCGACCGACGTGCCGTGGCCCCGCCCGAACCGCCGCGTCGACTGGGGCACGCCCCCCGCGCACGCAAAGGAAGCGGAGGAGGAGCGTCCGCGCCTCGAAAAGCGCGCCCGCAAGGCGGAGAAGGCCCGCGAACGCCGCCCACACGCGCCGGGCGTGTTCGCCGGCCTGTTCGCGCGGCGCCGTCACATTGCCATGGTGGCCCTGATTGCGGGGGCGACCACTGTCTTTACTGGCCTCAGCGTGGGCATGGCCGTGCGCAACGGACCGGAGATCGTCACCGGGCTGACCGAAGCCCTGCGCCGGCTCGCCGCACCTGCCATCGCCGGGGTGGCTCCGACAGAACTGCCGCCGGCCATCGGCCCGTCCGCCTTGCAGACCGCCGCCCGCGACGGCGATCCCGCCGCCGCCTTCCTCGTGGCCGGCCGCTATGCGGAAGGCCGCGGCACGGACGTCAATCTCGATGCCGCCACCAAATGGCTCGGCTATGCGGTGCAGCGCGGGTCCGCCCCGGCCGCGCTCAGGCTCGGTGCACTCTATGAGTCGGCCGGCAAGGACATGGGCGAGGCGCGGCGGTTCTACACCTGGGCCGCAGAGCAGGGGAACGTGCGCGCAATGCACGCCCTCGCCATGCTCCTGTCCGAGGGCACCCTGCCCGACCTCAACGGCAAGCCCGACTGGGCCGGCGCGCTCAAGTGGTTCCGCACTGCCGCCGATCTCGGCCATCGCGACAGCCAGTACAATCTCGGCGTCATCTATGCCCGCGGCCTCGGCGTGAGCGCCGACGCTGCGGAAGCCTGGAAGTGGCTCGATCTCGCCGCCCGGCAGGGCGACGAGGACAGCGCCCGCAAGCGCGACATCCTGAGCCGCGACGCCGATCCCGCCGTGCTGGCCAAGGCCCAGCAGGCCTCCGCCGCCTTCGTGCCCGCGACGCCGGTCGCCGCCGCCAATACGGTGACCATCAAGCCGGAATGGCAGGAACAGGCCCCCGACGTGGTGGCCAGCGCGGCCCCGGCCAAGGCCGCGACGCGGGTCGCAAGCTCCGCCGGCACCGCGCACTGAGGTATGGGATGCCGGTCTGCGGCATCCCCTTTCCCCGGTCCGCCCGCTGGCGCACCTTGGCCCCATGGACCTGAACGCGATTCGCATCCTCGGCCTCGACCCGGGCCTTCGCCGCACGGGCTGGGGCGTCATCGACGTGCTCGGCTCGCGGCTCTCCTTCGTCGCCTGCGGCACCATCCTCCCCCCCGAGGCGGGCGAGATGGCCGAGCGGCTGGCCTTCCTGCATCGCGGCCTGGTGGACGTTCTCCTGCGCTTCGCCCCGGCCGAGGCGGCGGTGGAGGAGACCTTCGTGAACATGAACCCGTCATCAACCCTGAAGCTCGGCCAGGCCCGCGGCGTCGTCATGCTCGCCCCGGCGCAGATGGGGCTGCCCGTCGCCGAATATGCGCCGCTGCTGGTGAAAAAGAGCGTCGTGGGCGCCGGGCGGGCGGAAAAAGCGCAGGTGCGCATGATGATCGGCATTCTCCTGCCGAAGGCGACGCCCGAGACCGACGACGCCTCCGATGCCCTCGCCATCGCCATTACCCATGCGCATCATCGTGGCGCGGCTGCGCGTGCGCGCGCGGCGCTGTAAACTCCCCCGCGCCCCCGGGGGATATTCGCCATGATCTATGGACAGCTCGCGCTCGTCACGGCGGCCGTCTTCACTGGCGCCGCCTTCTATATCAATGCGGTGGAGCAGCCGGCCCGGCTCATGCTGCCGGATGGCGCGGCGCTCGCCCAGTGGAAGCCGGCCTATCGGCGCGGCTTCGCCATGCAGGCGACGCTGGCTCTGGCCGGCGCCCTGCTGGGCGCCGCCGCCTTCGCCACGGACAATGATTGGCGCTGGCTCGCCGGCGCGGTGCTGATGCTCGCCAACTGGCCGTTCACGCTGGTCGGCATCATGCCCACCAACCGTGCGCTCATGGGCGCGCGGGAAGAGGAAGCCGGGCCGCACACGCGCCGGCTTATCGCTAACTGGGGGCAACTGCACATGGTCCGCACCGGCCTCGGCGCCCTCGCCACCTTCGTCTTTTTCACCGCAGCCACGGGCTGAAGGGTCGCACATGATCGGGAAGCTCAAGGGCGTGGTGGACGAACTCAACGAGGACCACGCCATCATCGACGTGCATGGCGTGGGCTATCTCGTCCATTGCTCCGGTCGCACCCTCTCCGCCCTGCCACGGACGGGCGAGGCGACGGCGCTGTTCATCGAGACCCATGTGCGGGAGGACGCGATCCGCCTGTTCGGCTTCGCCTCGGCGGCGGAGCGGGACTGGTTCCGCCTGCTGCAGGGCGTGCAGGGCATCGGCACCAAGACGGCGCTGGCGGTGCTCTCCACCCTCACCGCCTCGGAGCTGACCCAGGCCATCGCGTTGGGCGACAAGACGACGGTGGCGCGCGCCCCAGGCGTCGGCCCACGGGTGGCCACCCGTATCGTGACCGAGCTGAAGGACAAGATGCCGGGCTTCGGCGCAGGCTCGGTTTCCCTCGCCGACATCGGCGGCGCCCCGGCGGCGGCCCCGGTCGCCGGTGGCGCGGCAGCGGATGCGATGTCCGCCCTCGTCAATCTCGGCTATGGCGCACCCCAGGCCAACGCCGCTATTGCCGCCGCCTTGCGCTCGGCCGGTGAGGACGCCAAGACCGAAACGCTGATCCGCCTTGGGCTGAAGGAGCTGGCCAAGTAGGACGCTCACGGCATCCGCGAGGCGATCTTCAGTTCCTCACCATCGACCGAGAAGGTGCCGTAGCCGCGATGGTGGATGGTGCGCGGTGCCTTCTGCGCCGGGTCGCGCCACGCCTTCACCACCTCCAGCACGAACAGGTTGAAGCGGTTGACGAGGCGCGTCTCCACCACGCGGCATTCGAGGTTGGCGAAGCACTCCGCCACCAGCGGCGCCTGAACCAGCGCCGCCGGAACGGGCGTGAGCCCGACCGTGGAGAACTTGTCCACCTCTTCGCCGGAGCAATTGCCCACGGCCACCACCTTCTCCGCCAGCGCCACGGCGGGAATGGCGATGACGCATTCCTTCGTGGCGCGCAGCGCCCTGAAGCTGAAATCGGCGGAGGAGACGATGCAGGCGATGAGCGGCGGGGTGAATTCCACCATCATGTGCCAGGACATGGCCATGACGTTGGCCCGCCCCCGCGCCGCCGTCGTGAGCAGGACCACCGGCCCCGGCTCGATCAGCTTGTAGACCTCCGCGAGCGGAAGCTCCTTCATGGCACGGCCCATGGCGACCTCCTGAGGTGGAGGTGGCAGGTTTCCACATGCGGCCCGCGCCCGCATTAATCCAGATCACGCCCGGGAGGTCCGTTCCCCTTCCGTACCCGGCCGGCAGGCACTACAGTCGCGCGAGTCGCTGGTCCCGAGGCGCGCAAGGCTCTCGTCATGAACACCCGCCTCCTCTCGGGCGAAAAGCGCGGCGATGATGCCGCAGATTCCACCCTGCGCCCGCAGCTCCTCTCGGAGTTCGTCGGTCAGGCGCAGGCGCGCGCCAATCTGGAAATCTTCATCAAGGCGGCGCGGGCGCGCGGCGAGGCGCTGGACCACGTTCTGTTCGTGGGGCCGCCCGGCCTCGGCAAGACGACGCTGGCGCAGATCATGTCGCGCGAGATGGGGGTGGGCTTCCGCTCCACCTCCGGGCCTGTCATCGCCAAGGCCGGCGACCTTGCCGCCATCCTCACCAATCTCGAAGAGCGCGACGTGCTCTTCATCGACGAGATCCACCGTCTCTCCCCCGCCGTGGAGGAAATCCTCTATCCGGCCATGGAGGATTACGAGCTGGATCTCGTGATCGGCGAGGGCCCGGCCGCACGCTCGGTGAAGATCTCGCTGCCAAAATTCACGCTGGTGGGCGCCACCACCCGCTCCGGCCTCCTCACCACGCCACTGCGCGACCGCTTCGGCATCCCCGTGCGCCTCCAGTTCTACACGGTGGAGGAACTGGAGAAGATCGTGGTGCGCGGGGCGCGGGTGATGGGCATCGCCATCGCCCCGGACGGCGCCACCGAGATCGCCCGCCGCGCGCGCGGCACCCCGCGCATCGCCGGCCGGCTGTTGCGGCGGGTGCGCGATTTCGCGCTGGTGGCGGAGGCGGAACGGATCGATCGCAAGATCGCCGACCGCGCCCTCCTCGCGCTGGAGGTGGACGCCGCCGGCCTCGACGCCATGGACCGGCGCTATCTCACGGTGATCGCCGAATTCTACGGCGGCGGACCGGTGGGCGTGGACACGCTGGCCGCTGCCCTGTCCGAGCCGCGCGATGCCATCGAGGAGATCGTCGAGCCTTTCCTCGTGCAGCAGGGCTTCATCCAGCGCACGCCACGCGGGCGGATGCTGACCGGCGCCGCCTTCCGCCACCTGGGGCTTGCGGAGCCGCCCTCCGTCAAGCAGATGCCGCTGTTCGACGAGGGCGATTGAGAGGCGCGACTGACGCCCTCGACGGCAGCCCGCGCGGAATGTAAAGCACATTGACATGAGCTGGACCCGGAACGGCGAAACGCGCTCCTATCATCACGGCAACCTGCGGGAAGCCCTGATGCAGGCCGCGCTCGACCTCGTGGCCGAGAAAGGTGTCGCCGGCTTCACCTTCGCCGAGGCGGCCCGCCGGGCCGGGGTGAGCCCTGCCGCTCCCTACCGGCATTTCCGCGACCGGGACGAACTGCTCGCAGCCGTTGCCACCGCAGGGTTCGACCGACTGACCGAGACCTTGCAGGCCGCTTGGCAAGGCGGACGGCCCAAGGCCTCCGAAGCCTTCGAGCGGGTCGGCCGCGCCTACCTCGCCTTCGCCCGCAGCCGGCCGGCGGAATATGTGGCGATGTTTGAATCCGGCCTTTCTCCCGATCGTCACGAAGGTTTGAAGCAGGCGGGAGACAAGGCTTTCGGCGCACTGCGCGAGGCCGCCGAAGTTCTGGTCTCTCACATTCCCGGCCCCGGCCGCCCGCCCGCTCTGATGGTGGCGCTGCACACCTGGTCCCTTGCCCACGGCGTTGCCTCGTTGTTTGGCCGCGCCGATGGCGGACGGCGCAAGCTGCCCATGGACCCGGACGACCTTCTTGAGGCCGGATTCCTCGTCTATCTGAAGGGCCTCGGCGCCCCCTCCGAGTGAGGCGTCGGCAGGCGCCCATTGACAAGGAGCGTCCTGCGACCTATCTATGTAAATGTTATTTACATTAACCGGGAACGACAGCCATGGAGCTCGCTTACAAGCTCGACAGCTACGGTAAACCGGCGTGGATCGCGCTCACGGTACTGGGCTTCATGGCCTGGTGGCCGCTGGGCCTCGCCATCCTCGCCTTCGCCATTGGCAGCGGACGGTTCGGATGCGGCAAGCGCAGCTTCGCCCGCTGGCAGGAACAGGGAGGAGAGACGATGAAGGGCTTCGGATGCTGGACTCGTTCGGCTCCCTCCAGCGGCAATCGCGCCTTCGACGAATATCGCCAGGACACCCTGCGCCGCCTCGAGGAGGAGCAGAAGGAGTTCCGCGACTTCCTTGATCGCCTGCGTCAGGCCAAGGACAAGGCCGAGTTCGACCAGTTCATGGCCGAGCGCCGCCGCCGCGCCGACGAGCCGCAGCCGGACGCCTCCGGCAACGGCTGACCGCCCGACCGGCAGGACTGTCGGTCAAGAACGTCGGTACGGTCGCCAACGCCCCCCAGGTTCCGTACCGGCCGAACCGCGCCCTTTGTTCACAAGGGGCGCGGTCTCGTTTATGGGAAGGCGCCATGATCGAGCGTCCGACTCCCTCCCCGTCCGACAAGAACCTCCACCTCGCCGGCCACCTCATTCCCGGCGGCCATGCGCTGGACGTGCGCGTCTATTACGAGGACACGGATTTCTCCGGCATCGTCTATCACGCCAACTATCTGCGCTTCATGGAGCGCGGCCGTTCCGACTACATGCGGCTTCTGGGCGTGGTGCAGGGCGAGCTCTTCGCGCAGGCCGCGGAGGAAGCGCCCGGCTTCCATTTCGTCGTCCGCGCCATGCAGATCGACTTCCTGAAGCCCGCGCGCATCGACGACGTGCTCCAGATCGTCACCCTCTCCAAGGATGTGGCCGGTGCCTCCATCACCCTGCTTCAGCAGGTGAAGCGCGGCGACGAGTTGCTGGTGTCCGCCACCGTGCGGGTGGCCTTCGTCTCCGAGGGTCGCGCCAAGCGCATCCCTGATTCCTTGCGGCAGGCGACCCTCGCGGATGCGCGTGAGGCGGAGGCGCTCGGCGAAATCCGCCGCTGACGCTTGGGAAGGCACGACTTTCGTTACCGTCACGGCGCTGCGCTAACGCAGCATTAAGCGTGTTCATGCACAGCTTCATCCGGCTGCGGCGCTTTCGCACCGCAGCGCAGACCGGCACGCCCGTCAAAGTTTGGACAGTTTCGCCCGGTCAAAGGGCCGCCAAACTTTGAATGCGACGTCCGGCGCTCGAAACCCGCGCGGCCTCAAGCCGGGGCGGGAGCCGGATGCTCCGGGCGGGCACGCCCCCTCCCGAGCGCAGAAGCGGTCCCTCCTCAAGGAGCGCACCGCGGAGCCGAGGATGATTGATGTGACGAGCCGCACCGGCACCGTTTCCCGCCTGACGCCGGCGATCGCCACGGCGGCGGGCCTCCTCCTTATTGGCACCCTGCCCGCGCTCGCCCAGGATCCGATCGGCAGCGCCGTTGCGCCGCCCGCCGCGGACTTTTCCTTCCTCGGCCTGTTCCTGCAGGCCCA
Source organism: Xanthobacter aminoxidans (assembly GCF_023571765.1). Classification (GTDB taxonomy): domain Bacteria; phylum Pseudomonadota; class Alphaproteobacteria; order Rhizobiales; family Xanthobacteraceae; genus Xanthobacter; species Xanthobacter aminoxidans. The sequence goes on from NZ_JAMJXC010000007.1 coordinate 215,291, forward strand.
CATCGTCGTCAAGCTGGTGATGATCGGCCTGATCGTGTCCTCGATCTGGGTCTGGGCCATCATCATCAACAAATGGATGCTGTTCTCCCGCAACAAGCGCGAGATGGACCGCTTCGAGCAGGTGTTCTGGTCCGGTCAGAGCCTCGAAGACCTCTACCGCACCCTCGCGGGCCGCTCCAACCACGGCATGGCCGCCATCTTCGTTGCCGCCATGCGCGAGTGGAAGCGCACCTATGAGGGGGGCGCGCGCTCCCTGGCCGGCCTCAACCAGCGGATCGACAAGGTGATGAACGTCACCATCGCCCGCGAGGTGGAGCGGCTGGAGACGGGGCTGCTGGTGCTGGCGACCGTGGGCTCGGCCGGCCCCTTCGTCGGCCTGTTCGGCACGGTCTGGGGCATCATGACCTCGTTCCAGTCCATCGCCGCATCCAAGAACACATCGCTCGCCGTGGTAGCGCCGGGCATTGCGGAGGCGCTGTTCGCGACCGCGATGGGCCTCATTGCCGCCATCCCCGCGACGATTTTCTACAACAAGTTCATTTCCCAGACCGGGCGTCAGGCCCAGCGGCTGGAGGGTTTCGCGGACGAGTTCTCCGCCATCCTCTCGCGCCAGATCGACGAGCGGGGCTGAACCATGGGCATGTCGGGCGGAGGGGCGGCAGGATGGCAGAGCCGGCGCTCGCGCCGGCGCGCCGCCCCGGTCATGGCCGAAATCAACGTGACGCCCATGGTGGACGTCATGCTGGTGCTGCTCATCATCTTCATGGTGGCGGCGCCGCTGCTGACGGTGGGCGTGCCCATCGACCTGCCGCAGACGCAGGCGAGCGCGGTGAACCAGGACAACAAGGAGCCGATCACCCTCTCGGTGCGGCCCAACGGCCAGATCTATCTCGGCGACAGCGAGATCAAGTACGAGGATCTGGTCTCGAAGTTGCAGGCGGTGACGCAGGCGCGCGGCGGTTTCGAGGAGCGTATCTTCGTCCGCGGCGACAAGAACGCCAATTACGGGCAGATCATGCGGGTCATGGGCCGCCTCTCCGGGGCGGGCTTCAAGAAGGTGGCGCTGGTCACCGAGGTCGAGCAGGGAGGCTGAGCCATCAATCCCATGCGCAGCAGCCTCGCGGCATCGACGGCGCTCCATGTGGGCGTTCTCGTCCTGACCCTGGTGAGTTTCTCCGGGGCGAAGCCGCTTGACCCGACGTTGCAGGACATCCCCGTCGACGTCATTACCTCGTCCGAGTACACCAAGCTCACCCGGGGGGCGCTGACGGGCAAGAAGACCGAAAAGCCGAAGCAGGTGGCCGAGAAGGTCGCCGACCCCACCCCCATCGAGGATCCCAAGCTCAAGGCCAGCGAGAAGCCGCCGGTGGAGGCGACCACCCCTCCCCCGCCGCCGCCTCCCCCGCCGCCGCAGAAGGCCGAGCAGCCGACCCAGCAGAAGGCCGAGCCTGCGCCGCCGCCCAAGGAAACGGCGGAAGTCGCGCTGAAGAACGAGCCGAAGAAGCAGGAGCAGCCGCAGGAACAGGCCAAGGCCGAGGCCGCCCCGCCCCTGCCGCCGCGCAAGCCGGCGCCGCCGCGTGAGCAGCCCAAGCCCATAGAGGCCAATGCGCCCTCGCGCGAGTTCAACACCGACCAGATCAAGGAACTGATCGACAAGCGCACCCCCACCCGGCAGGTGGCGAGCGCGGGCGAGATTTCGAACACCTCCTCCATCGGCGCGCCGAGCGGTCAGGCGGCGACCCTGAGCGTGAACGAGATCGACGCCTTCAAGCGCCGCCTGAAGACCTGCTGGGGCACCATGCCGGGCAACCTCACCGCGCCGCCGCCCGTCGACGTGGACATCTTCTTCAACAAGGACGGCACCCTTTCGGCGCAGCCGCGGATCGTTCCCGGACAGGCGAACGCCGGCAACCCGGCCTTCCAGGCGGTGGCGAGCATCGGCATCCGGGCCATCATCCAGTGCCAGCCCTACACGATGTTCCAACCCGAGAAATACGCCTCTTCGTGGAAGACGCTCGGCATCACCCTCAGCGACAAGCTCTTCACCCAATAGCAGGCCGGCGCCCCCGGCGGCACGCGCCGCCGGCCCCTCGGGCGCGGCGTGACCCGAAAGAACGAGGACGAAAATGACGCGGTCCGGACGCCCGGAAGCCTTCCAGCGCCCACACGATGATGGTCACGCCGGCTCCCCGGCGGGCGGGCCCGCGCAGGGCCTTGGCCGTCGCGCCTTCCTGATGACGGGCATGGCCGCCGGCGCCGCGGGGATCCTCCATGGCGGCCTCGGCGCGGCCCAAGCCCAGGCCGCGCGCATCGAGATCACCCCCGGCGCCTTCAAGCCGATCCCCATCGCCATCACCGACCTCCTGGGCGAGCCGGAACTCGGGCGCAACATCTCCGGGGTCATCACCTCGGACCTGCGCCGCTGCGGCCTGTTCGCGCCCATCGATCCGAAGGCGTTCGTCGAGCAGATCACAAATCCCGACACCCCGCGCTTCCAGGACTGGCGCGTCATCAACGCCCAGGCGCTGCTCACCGGCCGCGTGACGCGGCAGGCGGACGGGCGGGTGCAGGTGGTGTTCCGCCTGTGGGACGTGTTCGCCGGCCAGCAGCTCGCCGCCCAGCAGTTCGTGGCGCAGCCGGAGAACTGGCGGCGCATCGCCCACATCGTCGCCGACGCCATCTATGAGAAGATGACCGGCGAGAAGGGCTATTTCGACACCCGCATCGTCTTCGTGGACGAGAGCGGGCCGAAGGAGCGCCGCATCAAGCGCCTCGCCATCATGGACCAGGACGGCGCCAACGTGAGCTATCTCACCCGCGGCGACAGCCTGGTGCTGACCCCGCGCTTCTCGCCCACCAGCCAGGAAATCACCTACATGTCCTACGGGCAGGGTGATCCCAAGGTGTTCCTGCTCAACATCGAGACCGGCCAGCGGGAGATCGTCGGCAATTTCCCCGGCATGAGCTTCGCGCCCCGTTTCGCGCCGGACGGCCAGAAGGTCATCATGAGCCTCCAGCAGGGCGGCAACTCGAACATCTTCGTCATGGACCTGCGCTCGCGCGCCACCACCCGCCTCACCGACACGGCGGCCATTGATACCGCCCCCTGCTATTCGCCCGACGGGCGGCAGATCTGCTTCGAGAGCGACCGTGGCGGTACCTCGCAGATCTATGTGATGAATGCGGACGGCTCCGGCGCCAAGCGCATCTCCTTCGGCAATGCCCGCTACTCGACGCCGGTGTGGTCGCCCAAGGGCGACTGGATCGCCTACACCCGGCAGGCCGAAGGGCGCTTCGCCATCGGCGTCATGCGCACCGATGGCTCGGGAGAGCGTGTGCTGACAGAGGGTTATCACAACGAGGGGCCGACCTTCTGCCCCAATGGCCGCGTGCTCATGTTCTTCCGCGATCCGGGCGGCGCCTCCGGCCCCTCCCTCTATACCGTGGACGTGACGGGCTACAACGAGCAGCGCCTGCCGACCCCGAGCTACGGCTCGGACCCGGCCTGGTCTCCGCTGCGGTCCTGAGCTTAGCTGGCTACCTCCCATTTCTGTTGGGGCGCGGCTGAACGCGCCTTGACGGGGGCAGCCAAGGCAGGCAAACGCAGGTTCAATCGCTTTCCCTGCCCGCTGCCCCGGCGCCGGGCGCGCCGGCTTTCGGCCTCACGTCAGGTACTTCATGATCCGCTCGCCCCTCATCACCGTCATGGTCCAGGCTGTCCGCAAGGCTGGGCGCACGCTCGCCCGCGATTTCGGCGAGGTGGAGCAGCTTCAGGTCTCCATGAAGGGCCCCGGAGACTTCGTCTCCGCCGCCGACCGCAAGGCCGAGGACACCCTCTTCGCCGAGCTGTCCCGCGCCCGGCCGAACTACGGCTTCCTCATGGAGGAGCGCGGCGCGGTGGAAGGCACCGACCCCGCCAACACCTGGGTGGTGGACCCCCTCGACGGCACCACCAACTTCCTGCACGGCATCCCGATCTTCTCCATCTCGCTGGCGCTGGTGCGCAACGGCGTGCCGGTGGCGGGCGTCGTCTACAATCCGGTGAGCGACGAGCTCTATGTGGCCGAGAGCGGCCAGGGCGCCTATCTCAACGAGCGGCGCATCCGTGTCGCCGCACGGCGCAAGCTCGCCGAATGCGTGGTGTGCTGCGGCGTGCCCCACATGGGCCGCGGCGACCATGCCCAGTTCAACCGCGAGCTTGAACTCGTCCAGCCGCAGGTCTCGGGCATCCGCCGCACCGGCTCCGCCGCCATCGACCTCGCCTGGACCGCCGCCGGACGCTTCGACGCCTTCTGGGAGCGCAACCTCTCGCCCTGGGACATGGCGGCCGGCATCGTCCTCGTGCGCGAGGCGGGAGGCTATGTCTCCGACATGGACGACGGCGAGAAGATGCTGGAGCGCGGCCACATCATGGCCGGCAACGAACTGATCCGCCGCGACCTGCAGAAGCTGCTGAAGAAGGCCTGAGGCGGGCGGGCCTTCAGTCGCCAATAGGGCTGGCTCACCCGCTGTCATCGCCCGCCTTGTGCGGGCGATCCACGGTTGGGCTGGGTGCGGTGTCCATCCTGTCAGAACAGGACCTGCGGATGCGTGGATCCCCCGGACGAGCCGGGGGATGACGGCGGCACCTTACCGCCGCGCGAACAGCTTCTCCACGTCCTTCAATGAGAGCGTGACGAAGGTCGGCCGGCCGTGGTTGCACTCGCCGGCGTTGGGCGTCTGCTCCATCTCCCGCAGCAGGGCGTTCATCTCCTCCACCCTGAGCCGTCGTCCGGCCCGCACAGAGCCGTGGCAGGCCATGGTGGCGGCGACGTGCAGCAGGCGCCGCTCCAGCGGCAGCGCATCGTCCCATTCGGCCGCATGCTCGGCGAGGTCGGTGACGAGGCGGGTCACGTCCGCGTCCTTCAGCAGGGCCGGCACCTCGCGCACCAGCACCGCGCCGGGTCCGAAGGGCTCCAGAACAAGCCCCAGAGCGGCGAGGTCGGACGCCCGCTCGGTGAGTCGATCCGCATCCGCCGGATCGAGATCCACCACGGCCGGGATCAGCAGCCCCTGCCGCGCCACCCCGTCCCGCTCCATGGCCGCCTTGAGCTTCTCGTAGACCAGCCGCTCATGGGCCGCGTGCTGGTCGATGAGGACCAGCCCCTCGCGGGTCTGGGCGACGATATAGGTCTCGTGCAGCTGCGCGCGGGCCGCCCCCAGAGGCCGGTCGAGATCGACGGCAGAGACGGGCGCTGCGTCGGCGCGGGCATCGGCCGAGGGCTCGGCGATCTCGAGACGCACCTGCTCCTCGCCCGACCGGAAGGGCTCGGGGCGCGTAGGCGACTGCCGCCAGTCGTAATCGAGCCGTGGCGCCGGGCGGAAGCCGGCGAAGGCGCCCCCGCGCTCGGGCTCCCCAAGGCCCGAAGAGGTGCGGGACGGAAGGCTGGGCGTCTGCGCCAGTGCCACGAGGCGATCCGCCATGCTGGCGGCAGTGGACGGGATGCGGGCGGCCAAGGCATCGGAAAGCGTGCGCACGATGAGCGCCCGCACATTGCCCCCGTCGCGGAAGCGCACCTCGGTCTTGGCGGGATGGACGTTCACGTCCACGTCGCGGGGATCGAGGGTGAAGAACAGCGCCAGCACGGGATAGCGATCGGACGGCAGAAGGTCCGCATAGGCTGCGCGCACCGCCCCCATCAGCAGCTTGTCGCGCACCGGGCGGCCGTTCACGAACAGGTACTGGCTCAGCGAATTGGCCTTGGAGAAGGTCGGCAGGCCGGCAAGGCCATCGAGCCGAACGCCTTCCCGGATGCCGGAGACGGCGATGACGTTACGCCCCGCATCGGCGCCCAGCACATCCGCGAGCCGCTGCGCCCGGCCGGCCTCATCGTCCGCTCGCGCGGGAAACGTGACCGGCGCGCGCTCGTCGGTGGCGAGGGTGAAGGCCACGTCCGGGCGGGCGAGCGCCAGACGGCGCACCACGTCCGCCGCGGCCGTGCCCTCCGCCCGATCGGACTTCAGGAACTTGAGGCGCGCGGGCGTCGCGTAGAAGAGATCGCGCACCTCCACCCGCGTTCCGCGCCCGAGCGCCGCCGGCCGGGGCGGCGTCACCACGCCGCCATCCACACGCACCTCGAAGGCATGGGCGGCCTCCGGCGGACGGCTGGCGATGGCAAGGTGCGCCACCGCGCCGATGGAGGGCAGCGCCTCGCCGCGAAAGCCGAGGGTGGCGATGGCGAGCAGGTCCTCGCCGGACAACTTGGACGTGGCGTGGCGCTCCACGCACAAGGCAAGATCGTCCGGCCCCATGCCCGAGCCGTCGTCGCTCACGCGCACGAGGCGCCGGCCGCCGCCCTGAATCACCACCTCGATGGAGCGCGCGCCGGCGTCCAGCGCGTTCTCCACCAGCTCCTTCACCACGGCAGCCGGCCGCTCCACCACCTCGCCGGCGGCGATGCGGTCGATGAGCACGGGCGGTAGGCGGCGGATGGACATGGCACTCATCGCGATTCGGATGGGGCGATCTTATCGGCTCCCGCCAGCCGCACGAAATCGCCGCAAACCCGCCCAAGGCCGCGCTTCTACGAGGCCGGGATGACGACCAAGCTTGCTTTGACGCCGGCAAGGACTAATTGTGTAGATTGAATTCCGAGATTGAGGACGGCTCCGCGCGTCGTCCGTGAAGGCAGCGTCATGAACTATGTTGAGGCGGCAAACGCGCCGCTGCGCAAGACCGGCCATATCAAGCTCTACGGGCCGGAAGGCTTCGAGGGCATGCGGCGGGCCGGCGCGCTGACCGCCAAGGCGCTCGACGCCGTGGCGGAAATGATCGGGCCGGGGGTGACCACCACCGCCATCGACCAGCTCATCTTTGACTTCGCCATGGACCATGGCGCCTACCCCGCCACGCTGATGTACCGCGGCTACCGCTACTCGGTCTGTACTTCGGTGAACCACGTGGTGTGCCACGGCATGCCAAACGCCCGCCCTCTGCGCGATGGCGACATCGTGAACGTAGATGTCACCCTGGTGCTCGACGGCTGGTATGGCGATTCGAGCCGCATGTTTCCGGTGGGCGCCATTCCGCGCCGGGCGGAGCGGCTGCTGGACGTGACCTATGAGTCGATGATGCGGGGCATCCGCGCCATTCGTCCGGGCGCGCATGTGGGCGACATCGGCGCCGCCATCCAGGAGTTCGTGGAGCCGCAGCACATGAGCGTGGTGCGCGATTTCTGCGGCCACGGCGTCGGGCAAGTGTTCCACGACGAGCCGAACATCGTGCATGTGGGCCGGCGCGGCGAGGGGCCGAAGCTGGTGCCGGGCATGATCTTCACCGTGGAGCCGATGATCAACCTCGGCCGCCCGCACGTGAAGGTGCTCTCCGATGGCTGGACGGCGGTGACGCGGGACCGCTCGCTCTCCGCGCAGTTCGAGCATGCCGTTGGCGTGACGGAAACCGGCGTGGAGATCTTCACCCTGAGCCCCAAGGGCTATCACAAGCCGCCTTACATCACCGCCTGAGGGAGCCGGATGGCCGAAGCGCCGGAAGACGGCCTGAACGAGGCGCCCCACTTCCACGGGCATCGCGACCGGCTTCGCGCGCGCTTCCGCTCGGCCGGGTCGCAGGCGCTGGCCGACTACGAGCTGCTGGAGCTGGTGCTGTTCCGCGCCGTGCCGCGGCGGGATGTGAAGCCGCTCGCCAAGGCCCTCGTAGACCGCTTCGGCTCCTTCGCCGAGGTGGTGGCTGCGCCGGTGCAGTTGCTGGCCGAGGTGCCCGGCGTGAAGGACGCCATCATCACCGAGCTGAAGGTGGTCGAGGCGGCCGCCCAGCGCCTCGCCAAGGGGCAGGTGAAGCGGCGGCCGGCGCTGTCGTCTTGGAGCGCGGTGATCGACTATTGCCGCACCGCCATGGCCTATGCCGACCGCGAGCAGGTGCGGGTGCTGTTCCTCGACAAGCGCAACCAGCTGATCGCCGACGAGGTGCTGCAGACGGGTACCGTGGACCACGCGCCGGTCTATCCCCGCGAGGTGGTGAAACGGGCGCTGGAGGTGTCCGCCTCCGCGCTCATCCTCTGCCACAATCACCCCTCGGGCGACCCAACCCCCTCGCGCGCCGACATCGACATGACCCGCCGCATCATCGATGTGGCGAAGCCGCTGGGCATCGAGGTCCACGACCACATCATCGTCGGCAAGGACGGCCACGCGAGCCTGAAGGGCCTTCGGCTGATCTGAAGGCTTCCGGGACAAGCGCCCGGATCAGTGGCCCTCGAAGGCCACCAGCGTACGGACCGCCACGCCCATCCCCCGCAGCTTCTCGGAGCCCCCGAGGTCCGGCAGGTCGACGATGAAGCAGGCCGCCTCCACCACGGCGCCGCAGGTCTGAAGGAGCTTCACCGCGCCAGTGGCGGTGCCGCCTGTGGCGATCAAGTCATCCACCAGAAGCACCCTTTGGCCGGGGGTGATGGCGTCCACATGCATCTCGATCTCGTCCTCGCCATATTCGAGGGCGTAGGCCATGCGCACCGTCTGGTGGGGCAGCTTGCCCTTCTTGCGGATGGGCACGAAGCCGGCGGAAAGCTGATGCGCCACCGCGCCGCCGAGGATGAAGCCCCGCGCCTCGATGCCGGCCACCTTGTCGATCTTCGCGCCGGCCCAGGGCTGCACCAGCTCATCCACCGCCCGGCGGAAGGCGCGGGCGTCGCCGAGCAGGGTGGTGATGTCGCGAAACAGGATGCCGGGCTTGGGGTAATTCTCGATGGTACGGATGGAGGCGGCGAAATCGGCAGGGGTCATGACAGGCTCCGGTTTAGCGGAGAAGCTAAGGCGGCGGCAGCGCGGGGGAAAGCAGCACAGCGGCCAAAAGCGCCGATGCCGCGCAGTCGTGATCGGCGGGGCGCCCACATGAAAAAGGGCCCCTGACGGGGCCCTTGATCGTTCTGCGGACTTACGGTCAGCGCACCTGATCAGTGCGCCACGTTCGACCAGACCTTCTTCTTGGTGAAGTAGAGAAGGCCGCTGAGCACGATCAGGAAGATCATGACCTGAAACCCGATGCGCTTGCGCTGGTCGAGGTGCGGCTCTGCCACCCACATCATGAAGGCCGCCACATCCTGGGAATACTGGTCGACGGTCTGGGGCGAGCCGTCCGTGTATTCCACCTGGCCGTCGCTGAGGGGCTTCGGCATGGCGATCTGGTGACCGGGGAAATACTCGTTGTAGTTCAGACCCGGCTGCACATGGACACCGGCGGGGGCATCCTCATAGCCCGTGAGCAGAGCGTGGATGTAGTCCACGCCGTGCTCCTGGTACTGGATGAAGGCGTCGGTGATGAAGCCGGGGAAGCCGACGTGGTAGGAGCGGGCCTTGGCCAGCACCGAGAAGTCCGGCGGCAGGGCGCCGCCGTTGGCGGCGCGGGCGGCGTTGTCGTTCGGGAACGGCGCCGGCCAGTGATCGGACAGACGACCCGGACGCTGGAACATGTCGCCGGCGTCGTTGGGGCCGTCGGTGATCTGGTACTCGCCCGCGACCTGCTTGGCCTGCGCTTCAGTGAAGTGCGGGCCGCCCTCCTGGGCGAGGTTGCGGAAGTACAGGTAGTTGGCCGAGTGGCAGGCGGCGCAGACTTCCTTGAACACCTTGAAGCCGCGCTGCAGCTGCGCCGGATCATACATGCCGAAGGGACCCGCGAAGGACCACGACATGCGATGCGGACGCGGCTGGGCGTGCGCATCCTCGGCACGGGCGCCGGAGGCGCCCGCTGTCAGGAGCAGTGCCGCCGCGACGGCACCGAAGAGAGAGCTACGAATGGTCATTGCTGTTCTCTCCGCGCCGATCACTTGGTCTCGGGACCGGCCGCCCCGGCGACCACCACCGCTCCGCCCTTCGACTTCGCGAGCACGGCATCCGCGATGGAGGCCGGCACGGGCTTGGGGCGCTCGAACAGGCCGAGCAGTGGCAGGATGACGAGGAAGTGGATGAAATAGTAGGCCGTCAGGATGCGCGAGACGATGAGCGCGCCGCCCTCGGCGGGCTGGGAGCCCATGTAGCCGAGGAGAACCGCCACCACCGCGAACACCCAGAAGAACTGGCGGAACAGCGGACGATACTTCGCCGAGCGCACCTTGGAGGTGTCGAGCCAGGGCAGGAAGGCCAGCACCGCGATCGCCGCGAACATGGCGAGCACGCCGCCGAGCTTGTCCGGGATGGAGCGCAGGATCGCGTAGAAGGGCAGGAAGTACCATTCGGGCACGATATGCGCCGGCGTGGAGAGCGGGTTGGCCGGGATGTAGTTGTCCGAGTGGCCGAGATAGTTCGGGATGTAGAAGATGAACCAGGAGAAGAAGATCAGGAACACCACCATCGCGAACGTGTCCTTGATCGTCGCGTAGGGGGTGAAGGGCACCGTATCCTTCGCCACGCTCTTGATGTCCACGCCGTCCGGGTTGTTCTGGCCCACGTGGTGGAGCGCCCAGATGTGGAGGCCGACCACGCCGGCGATCATGAAGGGCAGCAGGTAGTGCAGCGAGAAGAAGCGGTTCAGCGTGGGATCACCCACCGAATAGCCGCCCCACAGCCACTGCACGATGGTGTTGCCGACCCACGGAATGGCCGAGAACAGGTTCGTGATGACGGTGGCGCCCCAGAACGACATCTGGCCCCAGGGGAGCACATAGCCCATGAAGGCGGTGGCCATCATGAGGAGGTAGATGATGACGCCGAGGATCCACAACACCTCGCGGGGGGCCTTGTAGGACCCGTAGTACATGCCGCGGAAGATGTGGATGTACACCGCGATGAAGAACATCGAGGCGCCGTTGGCGTGGATGTAGCGGATCAGCCAGCCGTAGTTCACGTCGCGCATGATGTGCTCGACGCGGGCGAACGAGACCGGGGCATAGGCCACGTAGTGCATGGCCAGCACCACGCCGGAGACGATCTGGCAGACGAGCATGAAGCTCAGGATCGCGCCGAAGGTCCACATGTAATTGAGATTCTTCGGCACCGGGTAAGCGATGGCCGAGGAATGGATCAGCCCGACGATCGGCAAGCGGCTCTCGAACCACTGCGCGACCTTCCCCTTGGGCTGGTAGGTGGAATGTCCTTCCATGAGTCCAACCTTTTTGAAAGCGGCGACGATGCGCGCGTCAGCCGATCACGATCTTGGTGTCGGTGGTGAAGGCGTAGGGCGGCAATTCGAGATTGAGCGGCGCCGGTCCCTGCCGGATGCGGCCGGAGGTGTCGTACACCGAGCCGTGGCAGGGGCAGAACCAGCCGTTGTACTGGCCCTGGTGGCCGAGCGGCACGCAGCCGAGGTGGGTGCAGATGCCGATCACCACCAGCCACTGGTCCTTGCCGGCCTTCACACGCGCCGAATCGGGCTGCGGGTCTTTCAGGTCAGACAGGGGGGTGTCCACCGCCGACTTGATCTCCGCCGGCGTGCGGTGGGAAATGAAGATCGGCTTGCCGCGCCACTGCACAGTGACGATCTGGCCTTCAGCGATGGGGGAGAGGTCCACCTCGGTGGTGGACAGCGCGAGCACGGACGCATCGGGCTGGAGCTGGGAAATGAAGGGCCACGCCATGGCGGCGGCACCGACGGCGCCCACGGCACCGGTTGCGATGTAGAGGAAGTCCCGACGCGTCGTCGTGTCCGACGTCTCCGTATGTGCCACGGCGCAGTCCCCGATAGTGTTGTCGTCCCGACGCACGTCCCGCAACCGCCGGCCGCGCGCAATGCTGCGGCCGCACGGACCTGCGAGCCGCCAATTTCAAGCGCCTCTAATTGCACCCTAGCCCCATCTTGTCCAGATCATGGCGATGCGGCACGCGGTCCTGCACTGCGACAGATCCATGTCGTTGCGCAAGGTCACGTGGGGAACGACGCCGGGCAGCCCGCCGGCCGGTCGCGCTCGGGGGTCGGCCGGCGGATATAAAGCGGCCCCAGCACCCGACTTATGGCTAAGATCAAGCATTGCGCGACGTTCGGCCGACCGGTAGCTTGGCAGTGCTTTCCGTTTGCGCACTCTGCCTCGTCCCGCCCGCGTCGGCCCCACCCGCCCGGACCGCGAAGGCGAGTGTGCCCTGCGCACCGCACAACCATATGATCCGGGGGAGAAACTCATGACGAAACGTATTCTGGCTTGCCTCGCGGCAGTGGCCGGCATCGGCGCGGCGGGGGCCGCCCATGCCCAGACGGTCCCGGTGACGATCGTCAACAACACCGGCATTACCGGCAAGATGTACATCACGGTCTATGGCCAGGACCCGGCCAACCCGACCTCCTATCTGGTCAGCGACGCGACCGGAAAGACCAAGCCGCTGAACACCCAGAACAACACGCCGACCGACTATGGCTTCAATACTGCGTCGACCAGCACATATACGTTCAACGTTCCGCGCCTGAATTCCGGGCGGATCTATATTTCCTTCTGCCAGCCCTCCTATCTCACGATCACTCCGACGGGCAACGGCAGCGGCCCTCTGGCGCCCAATTCGCCAGCGCCCTGGAACACGTCGAGCAAGAACCACACCTCGGTGATCGACTTCGCCGAATACACCTGGGGGCCTGACAACAATTTCAACGTCAACACGACGCAGGTGGACTCGCTGGGCATCCCCATGAAGATGGTCCTGCAGAACGCGTCGCAGACGGTGACGGCCGGCTTCACGGATGCCAACTCGTCGCAAACGGTCGTCAAGACGCTCGTCGCCACGCCGCCATGGAGCACGCTTCTCATCACGGACAGCAAGGGGCGCCCGACCCAGGTGCTCAGCCCCAACCATGGCATGGAAGCAGGGTACAAATTCCCCACCAATTACTGGGACAGCTACGTCAACCTGGTCCTCGCCACCTATTCCAAGGCCGGGAAGAGCTTCACCCTGAACAACCAGATCGGGAGCGTCACGACCCCGTACACTGGAACGACCTCCGCCACCCAGATCACGCTGACGCCCACGGGGGGCGCCAACAAGACGGTCTTCAACAAGCCGACGTCCAAGGATCTCTGGCAGAATGGTCCCACATTCGCCAGCGGCGATGCGGGGCCGGTTCCGAGCCTGCAGCGGTGGATGCAGGCGGCGTTCCTCCGCTCGACCTTCATCAACAGCACCAACAGCATCTCGAACTGCTCTGTGAAGCCGTACCAGGGGCTGCCGCAGAACCTCTATTCCCAGACCATCCACGCCGCATCGCTCAACGGAAAGGCCTATACCTTCCCTTATGACGATGTGTGCGAGCAGAGCAGCTACAACTCGGTCCCCGCGCCGACCAAGCTGACGCTCACCCTGTTCCCGCTCAATTCGACGTGGAACAAGATGACCTGCAGCAACTGACCTGACGCCCCGCTCCGGCGGCGTCCCCGCCGGAGCCTTTCCTTGACCCTGCGCATCGCCCTCTATTGCCCGGACATCGCGCAGAATGCCGGTGCCATCCTGCGCACCGGCGCCTGCCTCGGGGCAGAGGTGCACATCATCGAGCCCGCAGGCTTCCCGGTGGGCGACGCCGGCTTCCGCCGTGCGGGGATGGACTATATCGACCAGGTGGTCTGGCGGCGGCACGCCTCCTTCACCGCCTTCGATGCGGAGCGGCGCGCCGAGGGCCGGCGCTTCGTCCTCCTCACCACCACCGGCGCCGAGCCGCTGTTCGGCTTTTCCTTCCAGCCCGACGACGTGATCCTGTTCGGCCGTGAGTCCGCCGGCGTGCCGCCCGAGGTTCATGCCGCGGCGGATGCGCGCGTGCGCATTCCCATGCGGCCGGGCGTGCGCTCGCTCAATGTCGCTGTCAGCGCCGGCATCGTCCTCGCCGAAGCGCTCAGGCAGACCGGTGGCGTGCCCGGCTGAGCTTTCTTCCGCCGCGGGGAGGCGATAGAAGCGCCGCCAGCCAGAAGAACATCGGAGGCGGAACGCCCATGGAAAACCCCGTGCCCCCCGTTTCCGCCCCCGCCGAGGCCGGCGACGCGCTGCTCGATGCCCGCCGTGCCGAGGCCCGCGCCTGGTTCGAGGACTTGCAGGGCCGCATCATCGCCGCCTTCGAGGCGCTGGAGGACGCCGCCGATCCCGCGCTCTACGGCCCCTCCCCTGCCCGCTTCGTCCGTACCCCCTGGGTGCGCACCGATCACACCGGCGCGCCGGGCGGCGGCGGCACCATGGCCCTCATGCGCGGCCGGCTTTTCGAGAAGGTGGGCGTGCATACCTCCACCGTATTCGGGGAGTTCGCCCCCGAGTTCCGCGCCCAGATCCCCGGCGCGGCGGAGGACCCGCGCTTCTGGGCCTCGGGCATTTCGCTCATCGCCCACATGGCGAACCCGCACGTGCCGGCCGTGCACATGAACACGCGCTTCGTCGTCACCACCAAGGCGTGGTTCGGCGGCGGGGCGGACCTGACCCCGGTGCTCGCCCGCCGGCGTACGCAGGAGGATGCAGACACCATCGCCTTCCACAAGGCCTTGGAAGCGGCCTGTACCGCCCACAAGGTGGCGGACTATGCCCGCTACAAGGCGTGGTGTGACGACTATTTCTTCCTCAAGCATCGCAACGAGATGCGGGGCATCGGCGGCATCTTCTACGATTATCTCGATTCCGCCGCCGCCGGCACCGGCCGCTGGGAGGACGATCTTGCCTTCACCCGCGACGTGGGTCTCGCCTTCCTCGACGTCTATCCCCGCCTCGTGCGCGCCAACATGGCGACACCGTGGACTGAGGAGGACCGGGAGGAGCAGCTCATCCGCCGCGGGCGCTACGTGGAATTCAACCTGCTGTACGACCGGGGCACCATCTTCGGCCTGCGGACGGGCGGCAATGTGGATTCGATCCTCTCCTCCATGCCCCCGGTGGTGAAGTGGCCGTGATCCGCCCGTCATGAATGCGCATTAAGGCTGCTGCTGCGCCGGCCCCTTCGCGGCTGGCCCGGAGACACACAGCCATGGCGTTCGCCCCCGGAGACATCGTCCAGCTCAAGTCCGGCAGCCCCGCCCTTACCGTCGTCACCGCCTCCGAGACGGAGATTTCGGTGGTGTGGTTCGCCGAGGACGTGAGCGAGTTCCGCAAGGACACCCTTCCCGCCATCGCGGTGGAGAAGCTCGAGATCGCCGATTTCGAGGAAGAGGACGAGGAAGAAGACGACGAGGACTGAGCCTTACAAAGGCCCTTCGTCCGCGGCGATCGCCGCCCGCAGCAGGGCGGCGATGTGGCCGGGCTCCTCGGGGAAGCCGGCGTCGATCCAGTCCGCCTCCGCCCGCCGCAGGGCGGCCCCGAGCGCCCGTCCCGGCTTGAGGCCCAGCGCGATCAGATCATCGGCGCGGAACGGGGCACGCGGCACCGCCCATTGAGCGGCCAGCCGGCCGATCCGCTCCATGCCCGGCCGCCCGTGCGCCGCCGCCAGCAGGGCGCGCTCGCGCGCCGCTTCCGCCCCCGTCCGGTAGATGAAGGCCTGCGCCGCCGCGTCGTCGGCCATGTCCGGCACAGGGCCGGCCATGAGGGCGAGGCGCCGCCCCTCGGCATTGGACAGGCGCAGCTTTCCGCGCAGCCGCTCGGCATCGTCCGGCACCCGCACCGCAAGGACGGCGAGACGGCGGATGGCATCGGCCGGCACGTCCCAGCCCTCCCCGCGCCACAACGCCTCGATCTCCACCAGCCGCGCGAACGCCCGGGCATCGGCGATGCCGCCGATCAGCGGCTGGATCAGGCCCGCGTCGCTCATGACGGCAAGGGTCGTCGCCGCTCCGGGGGCGAGGAGCAGCTTCAGCAATTCGGCGCGCACCCGCTCGTGGGACAAGGCGAGCAGGCCCTGCCGCAGGCGCACGGCACCGGAGAATGCTGCCTTGTCCACCGGGCCGGCCCCATAGGCCGCGTGAAAGCGGAACAGACGCAGGATGCGCAGGTAATCTTCGCGAATGCGCGCGTCCGGCGAACCGATGAAGCGGATTTTCCGCGCCTCAAGGTCCGCAAGGCCGCCCACGAGGTCCACCACCGTGCCGTCCGGCGCCGCATAGAGCGCGTTCAGGGTGAAATCGCGCCGCTCGGCATCGTGCTGCCAGCTCCGGCCGAAGCGCACCACCGCCCGCCTGCCATCCGTCTCCACGTCCTCGCGCAGGGTGGTGACCTCATAGCCGTGATGGCCGGACACCACGGTGACAGTGCCATGCTCGATGCCGGTCGGCACCGCCTTGAGGCCGGCGCGGGCGGCGCGGGCGGCGACCTCCTGTGGCAGGGCGGTGGTCGCGATGTCCACGTCGATCACGGGCAGGCCGAGGAGGGCGTTGCGCACCGCACCTCCAACCACCCGCGCCTCCTCCCCGCCGCCATTCAGCACGGCGAGCAGGGGCGAAAGGCCCGGTGTGGTCCAGAACGGCGCGCCGGCAACGCTGACAGTCATTCGAAATGCCCCGGCACGAACGCGCCATCCTTGGTCTGGGCGGGAACGTAGTGAGCGCCCGGCGGGGCCACGCGATCATGCTCGAACAGGAACAGGCCCAGCGCCACCAGCCCGACGGCCGCTACCGAGGCCACCGCGAGGGCGCGCGGCGACCAGTTGGCCGGCACGACCGACCCTTTGGTCGCGAGCAGCAGGGCGCCGTAGAGCAGGAACGGCGTGAGAAAGAGAGCGAGTTCGATGAGCAGGCTGCGCGCCATCAGGCGTAGACCTTCTCGTAGAGATTGCGCAGCATGCCCGCGGTTGCGCCCCAGATGTTATGCCCCTCGAACGGCATCACATAGAAGTGCCGCAGCGTGCCCTTCCATTCCCGCGACTGGCGCTCATGGTTGCGTGGGCTCATGAGAAAGCCGAGCGGCACCTCGAACGCCTCGTCCACCTCGGCGGGATTGAGGGTGAGCGTATAGGCCGGGTCCACCAGCCCCACCACCGGAACGATCCAGAAGCCGGTACCGGAGAGGTAGCCGTCCAGAAATCCCAGGGGCCGCACCAGCGCCGAATCAAGCCCCACCTCCTCGCGCGCCTCCCGCAGGGCCGCATCGATCTCGTCCTTGTCACCGGGATCGATGCGCCCGCCGGGAAAGGCCACCTGCCCCGCATGCTGTGAGAGGTGCGACGATCTGAGCGTGAGCAAAATGGTCGGCTCCGGCCGGGCGATGACCGGCACGAGGACGGCGGCGTGGCGCGGGCGATCCTGCGGGATGAGGCTCACCTTCTCCGGCTGCAAGGCATGGTCGCCGTTCAGCGCGAGAAAGTCGCTTTCCGAATAGAAGGGAGGCGGATCCCGCGACAGGCGCTCACCCGCACGGCGCAGGAAATCGGCGAGGCTGTCACCGGCGCTGTTGGCCTCGGAAAATGCATCATCGGACACCCGCATCAGTCCAGTCCCAGTTCGGCTGCCGGAAGAATGGGGAAGAAGAGCCCGCCCGACGCCACGCCGAACATGGGGACGCCGCCCTCCTCCCGCACCTCCCCGAGATCCATGAGGTCGAGATGGACGGCGCGCGACAGCCGCGCCTCCAGCCCCCGCCGGACATGCAGGTAGGGGACCACCTCGCCCACCCCGTCGCCGCGGGCGAACCGCAGCTCGTGGCCCGGGCCACAGCGCACCACGTCGTCCAGATTGGTGCGGAAGACGAGGGTGCGATTCGGGTCGCTGCGCCCGGCCGCATCCGGCTCAGACGCGGATTCCACGGCCAGATCCACGGCAAGAAACGGAGCATCCTCAACCCGAATGCCCACCTTCTCCACCGGCGTCTTCAGCACGAAGCGCTCGCCCTCCCGTGCCAGCACGGAGGCGAACAGCTTCACCAACGCCGGGCGGGTGATGGGGGTGCCCATGTAGGTCCAGCTTCCATCGGCGCGGATCACCATGTCCATGTCGCCGCAATCGGGCGGATTCCACAGCTCCACCGGGGCCGGACCTTTCCCGCCGCCGGCGCGCGCGGCCGCCATCAGCGCCTCCAGCCGGCCCGGCGCAGATGGCGCATCGGAAGTGGAGGGCGTGAGAGCTGGCGTGTCTGGCGTTGGGGCAGGCATCTGGTCTCCTTGGACCCGGTCACGCCGCAAAAGGCGGAAGCCTCGCGATGACGTGAGTGCGCCGCACCCGCACCACCTCCGCGGGGGCTCGACGGGCGCGCATCATATCGTAAGCTCTCTGTCCGGGTGGCGCGACGTTTGCAAGACTTCGCGAGACGGGCGTGTTCCGCTCCGTCCCAGACCGGCGCGTGGACCGGCCCGCCCGATGCCCGTTAAACAGGCAAAGGGTGGATCAGACTGGCGGATGGGAGCCGGAGGCGTTTTGTTGCCGCTTTTGGCAGCAAGCTTGCGGTGCGTGTCCGGCGTGCAGGCAATTATGGCGTGCGGTTCGTGTTTGGCGTGCGGTTCGTACTTGGCGTGTAGGAGATGAGCATATGTCGGCTGCCGGCGAGACCTTTGACCTCGACCAGATGATCATCCGCAATGCGGAAGCCGCCGCCGCCCATGTGAAGGCTGCCCGCGCGGCCATATCCAACGTCATCTTCGGCCAGGAAACGGTGGTGGAGCGCGCGCTCATTACCATCCTCGCCGGCGGCCATGCGCTGCTCGTCGGCGTGCCGGGCCTCGCCAAGACCAAGCTCGTGGACACCATGGGCACCGTGCTCGGCCTCGATGCCCGCCGCGTGCAGTTCACGCCGGACCTTATGCCCTCAGACATCCTCGGCGCCGAGGTGCTGGAGGAATCAGCCGGCGGCCGCCGCGCCTTCCGCTTCATCAAGGGCCCGATCTTCGCCCAGCTCCTGATGGCGGACGAGATCAACCGCGCCTCGCCGCGCACCCAGTCGGCCCTGCTGCAGGCCATGCAGGAATACCATGTCACCGTCGCCGGCGAGCGGCACGATCTGCCCAAGCCCTTCCATGTGCTCGCGACCCAAAACCCGCTGGAGCAGGAAGGCACCTATCCCCTCCCCGAGGCGCAGCTCGACCGCTTCCTGATGGAAATCGACGTCGATTATCCCGATCGCGACGCCGAGCGGCGCATCCTGTTCGAGACCACCTCGGCGGAGGAGCAGAAGCCCCGCGCCGCCATGACGGTGGACGATCTGGTGGCCGCCCAGCGCCTCGTCCGCCGCCTGCCGGTGGGCGCATCGGTGGTGGAAGCCATCCTCACCCTCGTCCGCTCGGCGCGTCCCGGCGCCGAAGGGCCGGAGCAGGCCTATATTGCCTGGGGCCCCGGCCCGCGCGCCAGCCAGGCGCTGATGCTGGCGGTGCGCGCCCGCGCCCTGCTGGACGGGCGCTATGCCCCCTCCCTCGACGATGTGGTGGCCCTCGCCGAGCCGGTGCTGAAGCACCGCATGGCGCTGACCTTCGCCGCCCGCGCCGAGCGCCAGAGCGTCACCGGCATCATCCGCCGCCTCACCGAGCGGCTCGGGTGAGCGCGGACCGGCCCGCGCCCATGGCCGCTCCCATGGCCAACGCCCCACAAAAAGGCGCGCCCGAGGACGCGCAGCGTCACGCCGTTGAGACGTCCGCCCTCGCCGCCGCAGACCTTGCGGCAGCCATGCCGCGCCTCGTCCTGGAGGCGCGCCGCATCGCCATGAGCGTGCAGCACGGCCTGCACGGGCGTCGGCGCTCGGGCACGGGTGAGAATTTCTGGCAATACCGCCGTTTCGTGGACGGCGAGCCGGCCAATCGCGTGGACTGGCGCCGCTCCGCCCGCGACGATCATCTTTATGTCCGCGAGCGCGAGTGGGAGGCGAGCCACACGGTGTGGATCTGGCCCGATCTCTCGGCGTCCATGGACTATGCCTCCCGCGGGCAGCCGCCGAAGCGCGAGCGGGCGCTTGTAGTGGCTTTCGCCCTCGCGGAGCTTCTGGTGAAGGGCGGCGAGCGCGTGGGCATTCCCGAATTGATGCGCCCCTCCGCCAACCGCCGCATCGTCGAGCGGATGGCCGAGGCGGTGGTGCTGGCGCCGCGCCTGCCGGCGAGCCTGCCGCCTGAGTTCGGCCCCTCGCCGCTCTCCGAGATCGTTCTGCTGAGCGATTTCTGGAGCCCGGCCGAAGAGGTCTCGGCCCGGCTTCACATGCTGGCCGCCTCGGGCGCCCACGGCCATCTGGTGCAGATCGTGGACCCGGCGGAGGAGACGTTTCCCTTCTCCGGCCGCATCGAATTCCGCGAACCGGAGGGCGGCGACCGCCTCACTGTCGGCCGGGCCGAGAGCTGGAAGGCCGACTATGACGTGAAGCTGGCGGACCACCGCGCCCGTCTCCGTGCCGCCGCGGAACGGCTCGGCTGGAGCTTCGCCATCCACCGCACCGACCGGCCGGCGAGCGAAATGCTGCTCGCCCTGCACCAGCGCATGAGTGTGGGGGGCGGCCCGTCCGCCTTCCCGAAGGACGGCGGCCATGCCTTCGTCTCTGGAGGACCGGCCTGATGTTCGGTCTTCCCCTCGCCTTTTCCGCGCCGCTGCTGCTCACCGCCTTCCTGGCGCTGCCGCTGCTGTGGTTCCTGCTGCGCGTAGTGCCGCCGAAGCCGCGCGAGGTTAGCTTTCCCCCGCTGCGCCTGCTCCTGGGCATCACGCCCAAGGAGGAGAGCGCGGCGCGTACGCCGTGGTGGCTCACCGCGCTGCGGATGCTGCTGGCGGCCCTCGTCATCCTCGCCGCCGCCGGCCCCATCTGGAACCCGCCCGCGACGGCGCCGACCGGCTCGGGGCCGCTTCTCATCGTCATAGACCAGGGCTGGCCCGCCGCCGCGAGCTGGGAGGCCCGCCGCAGCGCTGCGGCCGCCCTCATCGACGAGGCGGAGACCAACGGGCGCGGCGTCGCCCTCATTCCCACCGGCGACGTGCCGCGCGAGGCGACCCTCTCCACTCCCGCAGCCGCGCGTGACCACCTGCGCTCGCTGGAGCCGGTGCCCTATGCGCCCGCCCGCAGGGACGCGCTGGCGCTGGCCGGGCGCCTCCTCGGCACGGAGCCCAGCGCCGGCATCGTCTACATTTCCGATGGCGTGGACCTTGGTGCCGATCCCGACACCGCCCGCGCCTTCGCCGATCTCGGCACCGGCGCACGCCTGCTGGTGGTGGGCGGCGGCGTCGCCGCGCCGCTCGCCCTTGCTGGCGCCGAGAATGCCGCGGAAGCGCTCACGGTGAAGGTACTGCGGCCGACCTCCGGCGCCCCGCGCTCCGGCCGGGTGACGGCCCGCGACATGCGCGGCCTCGTGCTCGCCGAAGCCCCCTTCACCCTGCCAGAGGGCGCGAGCGAGGTGGATGCCCGCTTCGACCTGCCGGTGGAATTGCGCAACGAGGTGGCGCGGCTGGAGATTGCCGGCGAACACTCGGCCGGCGCCGTGCAGCTTCTCGACAAGCGCTGGCGGCGGCGCTCCGTGGGCGTCGTCTCCGGCACCTCCACCGACACCGGACAGCCCCTGCTGGCGCCGACCTATTACCTCTCCCGCGCCCTCGGCCCGTTCGCCGACCTGCGCGTGGCGGAGACGGGATCGGCCACCGAGAACATCAACCGCTTCCTCGACCAGCGCCTGCCCGTGCTGGCGCTGACGGATGTGGGCACCATCCCGCCTGCCACCCGCAACCGCCTCGCCAAGTTCGTGGAAGACGGCGGCGTGCTGATCCGCTTCGCCGGGCCGCGCCTCGCCAATGCGCAGGACGATCTCCTGCCGGTGCGCCTGCGCCGCGGCGGCCGTGTGCTCGGCGGCTCCCTCTCGTGGGAAACGCCGCAGAAGCTCGGCTCCCTGACGCCGGAAGGCCCCTTCCGCGACATCAAGCCTGCCGACGACGTGACAGTGAACCGGCAGGTGCTCGCCGAGCCGGACGGCACGCTGGGCGACCGCACCTGGGCGACGCTCGCCGACGGCACACCCCTCGTCACCGGCACCCGTCGGGGCAAGGGCGCGCTGGTGCTGTTCCATGTCACCGGCGACACATCCTGGTCGAACCTCCCCCTTTCCGGCACATTCGTTGAGATGCTGCGCCACGTGGTTGCCCTGTCCGATGCCCCGCCCCCGCCCGAGACGGCGCCGGCGGACACTGCCATTCATCCCGCCGGCCGGCCGGATGTGGCGGCGCTGCCCCCCGCCCGCGTTCTCGACGGCTTCGGCGCCTTCCGCCCCGCCGGCCCCACCGCCCGCGCTTTGCCCGCCGACTATCGCGGCCGTTCCACCGCCGATCATCCGCCCGGCTTCTACGGCCCGCCGGACGGCCTCGTGGCGGTCAACACGCTGCTCCCCGCCGACCGGCCCAAGGCCCTCGACCTCGCGGCGCTGGGCGGACGCACGGAGCCGTTGCAGGAGAGCGCGCCGCGCGACATGCGCGGGCCGATCCTCATCGGCGCCATGCTGCTGCTGCTGCTCGACGCTCTGGCGGTTCTGTTCCTCGCCGGCGGGCTCTCCCGCATGGGCGGAACGCGGCCGCGCCCAGGGGCCGCCGCCATCCTGCTCGCCGCCGTGATGCTGGGCGCCGCCGGAGGCGCCTTCCTGCCCGGACCTGCCCGGGCCGACGACAGCTTCGCGCTGAAGGCCACCACGCAGACCCGCTTCGCCTATGTGGTGACGGGCGACAGCGAGGTGGACGACATCTCCCGCGCCGGCCTCGACGGCCTCGCCACCTTCCTCGCCCAGCGCACGGCGCTGCAGGCCGGCGAGGCCATGGGGGTGGACATCGGGAAGGATGAACTCGCCTTCTTCCCCGTCCTCTATTGGCCCATCCTCGCCAACACGCCGGTCCCGGCGCAGCCGGTGCTGGCGCGCATCGACGCCTACATGAAGCAGGGCGGCACGGTGATCTTCGACACGCGCGACGCGATCGAATCCCCCGGCGGGCCAGGCGCGCCGCTCACCCCGGCGCAGGCGCGGCTGAAGGAGATCCTCTCCCGCCTCGACATTCCCGAGCTGGAGCCGGTGCCGCGCGACCACGTGCTCACGAAGGCCTTCTATCTGCTGAAGGATTTCCCCGGCCGCTTCACCGGCGGCACCACCTGGGTGGAGGCGCTCCCCGCCGCCCGCGACGATGCCGACCGCCCCGCCCGCGCCGGCGACGGCGTGTCCCCCGTCATCATCACCTCCAACGACCTTGCCGGCGCCTGGGCCGTCTCGCGCTCGGGCGAACCCATGCTGCCGCTCACCCCCGGCGAGCCGCGCCAGCGCGAGATCGCCTTCCGAGCCGGCGCCAACATGGTGATGTACGTGCTGACCGGCAACTACAAGGCGGACCAGGTGCACGTGCCGGCGCTTCTGGAACGGCTGGGGCAGTGAGGAAGACATCCATCCGATGAGCTACGGCCTCACCTTCTCCCCCTTCCTGCCGCTGCCGGCCCTGATCGCGGTGGCGATCGCGGCCGCTGTGCTGGCGGGGCTGCTGGTCTATTCCCGCACGCGCGGCTCGGTGTTCCGGGCGCTGGCGCTGGCGGTGGGCCTGCTCGCCCTCGCCAACCCCTCCTTCACCCGTGAGGAGCGCGAGCCGCTGTCCTCCGTTGTGGCGGTGGTGGTGGACAAGAGCCAGTCCCAATCCTTCGGCGAACGCACCCAGCAGACCGAAGCCGCCCGCGCCCAGCTCGCCGAGCGCCTGGGCAAGCTCTCCGGCGTCGAGGTGCGGACCATCGAGGCCGATGCGGGCGACGGCTCGGTGGACGGTACGCGCCTGTTCTCGGCCCTCTCGGCCGGCCTTGCCGACGTGCCGCCGGAGCGGGTGGCCGGTGCCATCATGATCACCGATGGGCGGGTCCACGACACGCCGGAGAATGCCGGCGCGCTGGGCTTTTCCGCCCCCGTCCACGCCCTCATCACCGGCCGCGCCGGCGAGCGGGACCGCCGCGTGGCGCTGGAGAAGACGCCGCGCTTCGGCATCGTCGGCCAGAAGCAGACCATCACCTTCAAGGTGACGGACGAAGGCGCGCCGGCCGGCGCCCGCGTGCCCGTCACCATCCGCCGCGACGGCGAGGTGATCGGCCGCCCCACCGTCACCACCGGCCGCAGCGCCAGCATCGATGTGGACATCACCCACGCCGGCCCCAACATCGTCGAGTTCGAGGTGCCCCCGCTCGAGGGCGAGCTGACGCGGGTGAACAACCGCACCGCCGTCGCCATCGATGGCGTGCGCGATAAGCTGCGCGTGCTGCTCGTCTCCGGCGAGCCGAACGTGGGCGAGCGCACCTGGCGCAACCTGTTGAAGAGCGATGCCAATGTGGACCTCGTCCACTTCACCATCCTGCGCCCGCCGGAGAAGCAGGACGGCACGCCCATCAACGAACTCTCGCTGATCGCCTTCCCGACCCGCGAGCTGTTCCAGACCAAGATCAAGGATTTCGACCTCATCATCTTCGACCGTTATGCCCAGCAGGGCGTGCTGCCGCAGATCTATTTCGACAACATCGTGCGCTACGTGCGCGCCGGCGGCGCCGTGCTGGTGGCCGCGGGCACGGACTTCCTCGACACTGGCTCGCTCTACAACACGCCGCTGGAGGAAATCCTTCCCGGCATACCGCGCGGCGAGGCCACTGACGCCCCCTACCACGCCAAGCTCACGGACCCCGGCAAGCGCCATCCTGTCACCCGCAACCTGCCAGGATCGGAGAGTGACCCGCCCCACTGGAGCCGCTTCTTCCGCGTGATCGACGCGCAGGCGCGCTCCGGCACCAGCCTCATGTCCGCGCCCGGCGACAAGCCGGTGCTGCTGGTGGACCGGGTGGGCGAGGGCCGCGTCGCACTCCTCCTCTCCGACCACATCTGGCTGTGGGCGCGCGGCTACGAGGGCGGCGGCCCGCACATCGACCTGCTCCGCCGTCTCTCCCACTGGCTGATGAAGGAGCCGGACCTGGAGGAGGAGCGCCTCAAGCTCACCGTCTCCGGCCGCGATCTGGTGGTGGAGCGCCAGACCATGGCGGACCAGGTGCCGCCCGCCACCGTCACCACGCCCTCGGGCGCGCTGCGCACCCTCACCCTCGCCCAGGTCGAGCCCGGCCTGTGGCAGGCCAAGACGCCGGCGGACGAACTGGGCCTGTGGCGGGCACAGAACGGCACGCTGAACGCCCTCGCCAATATCGGCCCCCTGAACCCCAAGGAATTCGCCGAGGTAACGAGCACCCGCGACGTGCTCGCCCCCATCGCGGCGGCCACGGGCGGCGGCGTGTGGCGGCTCGCCGATCTCAACGGCCAGGTGCCGCGCCTCGTGCAGGTCTCCGCCTCGGACCGGCTGGCCGGCGAGGACTGGATGGGGCTGAAGACGCGGGACGTCTCGGTGGTGCGCGGCATCGGCCTGTTCCCGATGTTCGCGGGTCTCTCAGGCCTGCTCCTGCTGCTCGGCGTCATCACCGCCGCCTGGGTGCGCGAGGGCCGCTGAGGCGGCCCTCCGGGCGCGGGATGCCGAAACTTAAGGTTATGGTTAACGATTTGCTGCCACGCTCCCGGAAACTCGCACACCGGGAGCATGTTGCATGGCGTCCGCCGCCTCCGTATCCGCCGACCGCAACCGTGGGATCGCGCTGCTGATGGGCGGAGCGATGCTGGCTGGCGGCCTGCTGCTCATGGTCCAGATCGTGACCGCTTTCAGCGCCTTTGCCTCCGTCTGAAGGGACAGCACCGGGAATGGGCGCGCTGCGCGCCCTCGCGATGCCCCCTATTGCAGCGCCGCCCGCTCCTCGGCCTCACGCTGGCTCTCGGCCCGCTTGGTGACGATGGAGGCAATGATGACCACCACCGTCACGATGGCGATGAGGATGGTGCAGACCGCGTTGATCTCCGGCGTCACGCCGAGGCGCACCTGCGAATAGATGCGCATGGGCAGCGTGGTGGCGCCGGGTCCGGTGGTGAAGCTCGCAATCACCAGATCATCCAGCGACAGGGTGAAGGCCAGCATGAAGCCGGACACCACCGCCGGCAGGATGAGCGGCAGGGTGATCTTGAAGAAGGTCTGGAACGGCGGGCAGCCGAGATCCAGCGCCGCCTCCTCCAGCGTGCGATCGAAGGTGACGAGGCGCGACTGCACCACCACGGCCACGAAGCACATGGTGAAGGTGATGTGGGCGAGCAGCACGGTCCAGAAGCCGCGGTCGAAATTCACCGCCACGAACAGCAGCAGCAGCGACAGGCCGGTGATGACCTCGGGCATGACGAGGGGCGCGTAGATCATGCCAGAAAACAGCGTGCGCCCGCCGAATCGCCCATAGCGGGTGAGCGCCAACGCCGCCATGGTGCCGAGCACGGTGGCCGCCAGCGAGGAGAAGAAGGCGATGCGCAACGTCACCCAGGCAGCATCGATGAGCTGCTCGTTCTCCAGCAAAGACCAGTACCATTGGGTGGAAAAACCGGCCCATACGGTGACAAGTCTTGACGCGTTGAAAGAGTAGATCACCAACAGAATGATCGGGATGTAGAGGAAGGCGAAGCCCAGCACGATGGACGTGACGTTGAACCAGGTGAGGCCTTTTCTCATTTGCCTGCCTCCAGTTCGCGCTGCTGGATGTTCTGGTAGATCACGATGGGGATCACCAGCACGAGCAGCAGCAGCACCGCCACCGCCGAAGAGACCGTCCAGGAGCGGTTCACGGTGAACTCGGTCCAGAGCGACTTGCCGATCATCAGCGTGTCGGAGCCGCCGAGCAGATCGGGGATCACGAACTCGCCCACCGCCGGGATGAAGCACAGCAGAGCTCCCGCGGCGACGCCGGGGAGCGAGAGTGGGAAGGTGATCTTCCAGAAGGCCTTCACGGGCGGGCAGCCGAGATCGGCCGCGGCTTCGAGAAGCGTGAGGTCGAGCTTCTCCAGCGCCGAATAAAGCGGCAGCACCATGAACGGCAGGTAGGAATAGACGATGCCGATATAGACCGCGAGATTGGTATTCAGGATCTCCAGCGGTGTGTCGATAACCCCAAGCGCCATCAGCCCCTGATTGAGCAGACCCTCCGGCGAGAGGATGCCGATCCAGGCGTAGACGCGGATGAGGAACGAGGTCCAGAAGGGCAGGATCACCAGCATCAGCAGCGTCGGCTGAATGGAGCGCGGCGCCCGCGCCATGGCGTAGGCGATGGGATATCCAACCAGCAGCAGCAGGATCGTCGAGATGGACGCGATGATCAGGCTGGAGCCGTAGGCGGCGAGGAATTCGTTCGAAAAATCCAGCACGTAGCCGTAATTGGCCAGGGAGAGCTGCGACAGGAAGTCGGTCAGGCCCGAAAGGCCGTTGGAGAGATCGAGTTGCGGCGCATAGGGCGGCTGGGCCACCACGTCCTGCGACAGCGAGATCTTGAAGACGATGAGGAAGGGCGCCAGAAACAGCGCCAGAAGCCACAGATAGGGAACCGCGATCACGAACCAGCGGCCCCGTCCCTTTTCTCCCGCCATGGCCATGACTGCCTCCTAACGGGTCAGAAGGACGCCGGCGTCGGGATCAAACGTGACCCACACCTTGTCCTCCCAGGAAATGGGCCGCGCCACCCGGCGCGACAGGTTCGGCTGGGACACCTTGAGGCGCTGACCGCAGGCGAGCTCCACGTGATAGATGGAGAGATCGCCCAGATAGCCGATGTCCCAGATTTCCCCGGCGAAGACGTTCTCCGTCCCCTCAGGCGGCGGATCGAGCGAAATGCGCAGCTTCTCCGGCCGAATGGCGATGCAGGCCTTGCCGCCGGGCCCGGCCTCGCAGGGATGCGCCACGGTCAGCGGCGACGGCGTCACCTCCGAGGTGAGGCGTGTGGTCTCGCCCTCGCAGGCGGTCACGGTCGATTCGATCAGGTTCACCTCGCCGATGAAGTCGGCGATGTAGCGCGTGGCCGGCTGCTCATAGATTTCCGCCGGGGGGGCCACCTGCACCAGCACGCCGTGATTCATCACCGCGATGCGATCGGCCACGGTCATGGCCTCTTCCTGGTCGTGGGTCACGATCAGAAAGGTCATGCCGAGGGACATCTGCAGGTCCATCAGCTCGAACTGGGTCTCCTCGCGCAGCTTCTTGTCGAGAGCGCCGAGCGGCTCGTCCAGCAGCAGCACCTTGGGGCGCTTGGCGAGCGAACGGGCGAGCGCGACGCGCTGGCGCTGGCCGCCGGAAAGCTGGTGCGGCTTGCGTTTGGCGAACTGCTCAAGCTTCACCAGTTCCAGCATCTCGGTAACGCGGGCGTCGATGTCGGCCTTCGGCATCTTGTCCTGCTTCAGGCCGAAGGCGATGTTGTCCGCCACGTTCATGTGCGGGAACAGCGCGTAGGACTGGAACATCATGTTCACCGGCCGCCGGTAAGGCGGCACCCCCGCGAGATCTTCACCCGCGAGCGTCAGGCGGCCGGAGGTCGGTTCCTCGAAGCCGGCGAGCATCCGCATGAGGGTGGTCTTGCCGCAGCCCGAAGGGCCGAGCAGAGCGAAGAACTCCCGCTCATAGATGTCGAGGCTGACATTGTTGACCGCAGTGAAATCGCCGAACCGCTTGACGACATTCTCGAAGCGGATGAGCGGCGTCTGGGTTGGATCCTTCCATGGGGCAAACGTGCGCCGGACGGCGCCGATGGTTTCCTTGCGCGCCTTGTCCGCTGCCATGACTTCCCCCATCCAGGCCTCGTAGCTGGAGGCTAGCTGCGCAGAAGGAAACGCTCAAGCCGCAAGCAGGCGCATTTTTTCAGCGCCCGTAGCCTGCCGAGCGCCCAACCGTGTCAGCCCGGCATGTCATCCACTGCCATCGGCGCCGAGCCCCTTGCACCGCAGCGCCGCATGTACTAGAGGAGCGCTCCTGACGACGGCACACCCGTCTCCGCGGTCCCCTCCTGGTGCGGCCGCCGGCACGCTGCGGTAGCTCAGTGGTAGAGCACTCCCTTGGTAAGGGAGAGGTCGAGAGTTCAATCCTCTCTCGCAGCACCATCCTATGGCGTTGATCGGCCAAGCTTCTTTGAGATAGAAGGACTTCGGACAGCTCCCCTGGTACACAGAGCTGGTCCACGATGGCCCTTCGCATGTCACGCCCGGTCCGCCTGCCACACACCTCCGTTCCTGCTTTCCGCAAGCGCATCCCCGCCGACCTACGCGGTAAAGTCACAGGACGAGAGGTCCGCATTCCATTCCCAGCCCACGGGCACGAACCCGAGTGCACCGTGGTCGCCACCCTTGGCGTGTCGGAGGTCAAGTTTTCCCTCCACACCCGCGACCCACGTGTTGCCACCGCCCGCTCCGGCATCGCCGAGGACCACCTCCAGCGCCTCTTCGCAGGGCTGCGGAGCGGGCCGGTGCGCCTCACCCACAAGCAGGTCGTGGCATTGGCGGGGGTGTGGTATCGCGGCTTCGTCGCCCACCTTGAAGACGATCCCGGCAAGCCCTTTGTGTTCGAGAAGTTGCGGCAGTCGGTTTCGGACGCCCTCGACGATCCCGCGAAGCTGCGCTCAGAGATGGGACCGTTTGCAGACGAAGTGCTCGCAGCCCACGCCCTCACGGTGGACGATGACAGCCGAGACGCCCTCATGGTCGCCATGCGGGACGCTATTCGCGATGCCGCCGGAACGCTGTTGCGACGAGCACGCGGCGACTATGGGCCGGACACTGTTGCCGAGCGCTTCCCCTCAGTCGGGGCCCTCCCCTCCCCTGCAACGGGCGATGCCCTTCAGGTGCCCGCATCGGCCACAGGCGCAGGCGCGACACTGACCGGCCTCGCCAAGGCGTGGGGCCGAGAGCGTCAACCGCGGGCGAAGACGCTGGAAGAGCACCTTCGGGTGGTGAAGGCGTTCGTGGCGTTCGTGAAGCACGACGACGCCGAAGCGATCACCCCTGAGGACGTGGTCGCCTGGAAGGATGCCCTCGTCGCCGAAGGGCGCCTTGCCGCCAAGACCATCAATGCCAAGTACCTCACGCCCCTGGGCACCGTCCTCAACTGGGGCAAGGCGAACCGCAAGATTGCCGGCAATCCGGCGCAGGGTATCCGGTCGAGCGGGAAGGCCCCACCGCGCACACGGGAACGCTCCTTCACCTCCGAGGAAGCCACCACCATCTTGAAGGCGGCGCTCCGTGCCCACAATGCGCCCGGCAGGAACGCCTTCGAGATGCTGGCGGCGCGACGATGGGTGCCTTGGCTCTGCGCCTACTCCGGCGCCCGCGTCGCCGAGATCACCCAACTCCGGGGGCAGGACTTTCAGGAGGTCCAGGGGGTGTGGGTCTTCCGCATCTCGCCGGAGGCCGGCGCCGTGAAGACGGACAAGCCAAGGACGGTCCCCATCCATCCCGACCTGATCCGGCAGGGGCTCCCGCAGTTCGTGAAGGAGCGCGGGGATGGGCCGCTGTTCTACAAGGAGGCCCCCACCCGCCGGAAGGACCCGACCAAGGCCCATCCCGCAAAGACGGTGGCGGGGCGCCTCGCCGGTTGGGTGCGCGACATTGGTGTGAACGACCCGAACGTGCAGCCGAACCACGGCTGGCGACACTTGTTCATGACGCTGTGCCGCGAGCATGGGGTGGCGGAAGAGGCTCGGTATTTCATCGTAGGCCACACCAGGCGCGACACAGGGCAGAGCTATGGCGAGGCGTCGGCAGCGGCGTTGCTGCGGGAGGTGGCGAAGCTGCCGGCGTTCGGGGTCCAATGAAGGTGGCGGGTCACGCTGGCGTCCATCCACGATTGCGCTAGAACGGGACAACACGCCGAGTTGGGGACGGTCCGCACCATGACGCCGCACGAGTTCATCACGAAGTGGCAGAACTCGAAGCTGAAGGAGCGGGCGGCGGCGCAATAGCATTTCCTCGATCTGTGCCGGCTGCTTGGCGAGAAGACGCCGGCTGAGGTGGATGCCGGCGGCCTCGATTACGGCTTCGAGGTGGGCGCCACCAAGACCGGCGGCGGCCACGGCTTCGCCGACGTGTTCAAGCGCGGCCATTTCGGCTGGGAATACAAGGGCACCCGCGCCAATCTGGATGCGGCCTTGCTCCAGCTCCAGCGCTATGCGGTGGCCCTCGACAATCCGCCGCTGCTCATCGTGTCGGACATCGGAACCACCATCCGCATCCACACCAACTGGACCAATTCGGTCTCCAAAATCTACGACATCCCCATTGCCGAGCTGGAGGATGCGGAGAAGCGTCAGTGGCTAAAGGCCGCCTTTGCGGACCCGGAGGCGCTGCGGCCTACCAAGACCCGCCAGCAGCTCACCGAGGAAGTGGCCGGCAAGTTCGCGGAACTCGCCCGCTCGCTCCGGGCGCGATACGACGAGCCGGAGGAGGTCGCGCACTTCATTAACCGCCTCGTCTTCTGCATGTTCGCGGAAGACGTGAAGTTGCTGAAAGACGGAATGTTCTCCCGAATGCTGGATCAGGCCCTCCTGAACCCAAGCAAGTTCGAAGATTTTGCCCGCAAGCTATTCCGCGCCATGAGCAAGGGCGGGACTATCGGTTTCGAGACGGTGGCGTGGTTCAACGGCGGCCTGTTCGACAGCGACCGCGTGTTCCCCCTGACGCCGGCCGAAATCCGCCTCGTGCACGAGGCTGCGCAGCGCTTTTGGGGAGATATCGACCCATCCATCCTCGGCACCCTCTTCGAGCGCGGACTGGACCCGGACAAGCGCAGCCAACTCGGGGCGCATTACACCGACCGCGACAAGATCATGATGATCATTGAGCCGGTCATCATCGCTCCCCTCGCAGCCGAATGGGCGGAGGCGAAGGCGGAGATTGCTGCACTGATGGAGAAGGCAGCAGCCCTCGACGCTACCGCAAAGACCCAGCGTGGCAAGGCCGGCTCCACAGCCAAGGGGCAGGCCACCACGGCGCTCAATTCCGCCCAGGCGGTGCTGGACCGCTATCTGAAGCGCCTTGCCGACTTTCGGGTGCTCGACCCTGCATGCGGCTCTGGCAATTTCCTGTATCTGGCATTGCGAGCACTGAAGGATCTGGAGCACCGTGCCCAGGTGGAGGCGGAAGCCCTCGGCCTCCCGCGCCGCTTCCCAGCCATCGGGCCAGAGGTGGTGCGTGGCATCGAGATCAACCCCTATGCGGCCGAGCTGGCGCGGGTCTCGGTATGGATCGGTGAAATCCAGTGGATGCTTAAGAACGGCTTCGAGGCCGCGCAGAACCCGGTGCTGAAGCCGCTGGAGAACATCGAGCGCCGGGATGCGTTGCTGAACGAGGATGGGACGCGAGCGGAGTGGCCAGAGGCTAACGTCATCGTGGGCAATCCTCCTTTTTTGGGGCGGGCGAAGCTGAACCGTGTCCTTAAGGAGGATTATGTTGCCGCTCTAAGGAGCGCTTATGCCAATGATGTCCCTCCAAGCTCTGATTTGGTTATATACTGGTTCTATAAAGCCCACGAACTCATATCATGTGGTAGCGTCGAAACTGCTGGGTTTGTTGGGACACAAGCAATTCGCAGAGGTGCAAGTCGCAAGACCCTGGATAAAATCGTCAATTCTGGACGAATTTTCGATGCGTGGTCGGACCAGCGCTGGGCAATTGACGGGGCTGCGGTACGCGTTTCTTTGGTTTGCTTCGATCGCACCAAAGAGGGGCCAGCGCACCTCGACGGCAGACAGGTTGTGCGTATTGCCTCAGATTTGTTTGCGACCGAGCAAATTATTGAGCCATATAGGCTGTCTGAGAATATTGGAACAGGGTTTCAAGGAACCATCAGCGGTGGCCCATTCGAGATTTCAGGAGAGATCGCGAGGAAGTGGATTTCTTCATCCGGAAACCCTAACGGACGGCCCAATTCCGACATTTTGTTCCCGTGGAGGAATGCCGACGACTTGATCGCAGCCATTTCAGACACTTGGATTATCGTGTTCCCGGACGACATGACAGAAACTGAGGCATCGCTCTACGAAGAGCCGTATGAATATCTGTTGAGCGCTTGGGAGGCCGAAAATACCAAACGCGAACGTGAGGGAGAAAAACCGCTAAGGGCTGGCGAGCCTCGTTCGCGAGAGACATGGTGGCTTCTACAGCGGTCGCGGCCCGCACTCGCGAAAGCGAAGTCGAATATGCACAGATACATTGCAACGCCGAGAGTTGGTAAATTTCGGGCATTCCGCTTCTTGCAACGCAATATCGTTCCCGATACTCGGCTCGTAATAATTGCCAGCGACAGCGATTGTACATTTGGCATATTGCAGTCACGTCACCACACCATGTGGGCGCTACGTTACGGAGCAAAGCATGGCGTCGGCAATGATCCAGAGTATGTGCACACAAAAACTTTCGAGACCTTTCCCTTCCCCGAAGGCCTTGCGCCCAACATCCCTGCCGCCGCCTATGCGGACGACCCCCGCGCAATCGCCATCGCCAAGGCGGCGGCCCGGCTCAATGAGCTGAGGGAGAACTGGCTCAATCCCGCCGACCTCGTGCGCCGGGAGCCGGAGGTTGTGGCCGGCTATCCTGACCGCGTAGAGCCCGTGAGCCCTGAGGCGGAGAAGGAGCTGAAGAAGCGGACCCTTGAACCGCCCCTAGTTTTCTAGACGCCTTCGGGGGTCGCTTTGTGCTGCCGTTCGAACTCGATGGGCGACAGCATCCCGTTGCGTGCGTGTTTGCGGGTGGGGTTGTAGAACATCTCGATGTAATCG
>NZ_JAMJXC010000073.1 GCF_023571765.1 Xanthobacter aminoxidans
GCGATCGAGCGTGTTGTCGACCGCCAGGGATGGCTTGCCTCCATATTGGCCGGGGCGCCGCCTGTAGCCGATCTGCGCCCGGATGCCGGCAAGCCGCGTCAGCCGCGCAACCCGGTTGGGGCAGCAGCTCTCGCCCATGTCCGCCAGATCGTCGTGAAGCTTGCGATAGCCATAGACCTTGCCGCTCTCGCTCCATGCCGCGCGGATCAGCTCGGTCTGTCGCTGGTCTTCCTGCGCGCGCTTGCTCAGCGGGTCCTTCAGCCAGGCGTAGAAGCCGCTCGGCTGGACACGCAGGCACCGACACATGGCACGGATCGAAAACAGAAGGCGATGCTCGGCGATGAACGCGTACTTCACTTTGCATCCTTGGCGAAGTACGCGGCCGCTTTTTTTAGGATGTCGCGCTCCTCCGTCACGCGCTGCAACTCGCGCTTCAGCCTGCGGACCTCAGCGGCCTGATCGTCATCGCGGGCCACGGCAGCAGGCTTGCCGTACCGTTTCCTCCACTCGTAGAGCGAGTACTTGCTGATCCCCAGCCGGGCCGCCACCTCCGCAACCGGATAGCCCCGTTCGGTGATCTGAACGACCGCGTCGCGCTTGAAGTCCTCGGTGAAGTTCGCTTTGCCCATCGGGGCCTCCTTGCCTAAAAATTTAGGGAAGAAGGCGTCCAGGAATCTAGGGGCGGTTCA
>NZ_JAMJXC010000074.1 GCF_023571765.1 Xanthobacter aminoxidans
TCAAGGGCCTGAACCCCGGCTCGCCGGTTTGGACCCCGGCGATGTTCCAGTTCCAGTCGGAGCGGTTCAACGGCATGGGGTACCGGATGCGCGGCCTCCCCAGCGCCTACCTGTACGCCGGCACCAAACTGTATCGGGGCGGCAAGTTCGTTGAAGATGGCGTCTTCGACCGGTCGGTCTGGGACAAGCAGCTCGGCGTGGTCGCCATCGTCAAGCGTCTCATGGAACTCGACGACAGCGTGCGCTTCGTTGATGAGGCGGATGTCATCGAACACGCGTCCGATGACCGCGTGCTCACCGCCGAGGAAATCGACCCCGACGACGGTCTGTCGGAGGATGAGATCAAGGCCATCCAGACGCTGCTGCGATCCAAGGGCATTCACCGGGTTGGCCTGATCGACGGCAAGTGGGGCAAGGACACCGTTGGCGCGCTGGCGGCCTTCCAGTCGGCCGCCGGACTGCCGGTTACGGTCACCGTCGACCGCGCTTGGGTGGACAAGACCACCATCGCCGCGCTTGCGACGGCGCCGCAGTCGGAAGTGGGGGAGGAGCGGGCCAAGACGACCGCCAGCGACCTCCGCAAGGCCGGCGACCCGGTTGCGAAGGCGAGCTTCCTCAACAAGGTCTATTCGGCTGTCGCCGGCTTCTTCGCCCTGATCTTCGGCGCGGCGCAGGAGAGCG
>NZ_JAMJXC010000008.1 GCF_023571765.1 Xanthobacter aminoxidans
GTTCAGGCTGGGTGTGTTCAAGCGGGCGGGGATCCGTGCCGGCTCACGGTCTTCAAGACCTGGGGCCCAACGATCTCCCGCCCGCTCCCATCCTGACACATCCCCAACACACAGGGGCCCAGCGCAAGGGTCCGCCGAAGGCGCTTCCGAACCTGACCGCTCCCAGGCATTGCCCGCTAGGCGGGAGTCTTGCTCTGGCCCCCGGATCAGCGCTCCGGCTCCGCCGTCGCTTGTCCGGGGAACCGACGGCCCCTCCTCCACGAGCCCCGGCATGACAAAACGCATATTGCGGCGCACGGACGGCCCCCGCCGACGCCCAATCATTACTTCGTGATCCATTAAGACAGCTGAACAAGTGCTGAATCTCCGGCGTCTCCCCACACCGGCACGGCACTGCGGCCACGCCCGAGCCGCCTTTCTTTTCAACATCATGCCCCGAAAACCGGCCCGCCTCGCAAATTGCGAAAGCGTGGCCGCATGTTTACGCTTCGGGAACGTCTTGTTCAGCCCCCATTAAGACAAGTAAAAATCCTTTTATTTCCGTGCTTTAGCAAAGTCTTCATCGGCACCTGCCATCTTCATCGAAGTTGGTTTGAGTAGCAGGTGCGTAGATATGACCGATGCCTATCGGCCGAGGGTCAAATATGTGATCGGGCCGGACGGGGGACCCCTGACCATCGCCGACCTGCCGCCGCCGGATACGCGGCGCTGGGTCATCCGCCGCAAGGCGGAGGTGGTGGCCGCCGTGCGCGGCGGGCTTCTCTCTCTCGAGGAAGCCTGCAAGCGCTACACCCTCACCGTGGACGAATTCCTCTCGTGGCAGGCCTCCATCGACCGCCACGGCCTGCCCGGCCTGCGCACCACGCGCATCCAGCACTACCGGCAGTAGTTGCCCGCTTTGACCACAGGCCCGTGAGCGCGGCTCCCGGGCCTTTGTTGCGCGCGCTCCCGCGACAGGAACGCCCCGCCTCAGCCGTGCATCAGCGCGGTGACGTGGGCGGCGGCGGAGGTGGCGAGGCCTTCGAGGTCGTAGCCGCCTTCTAGCAGCGAGACCACGCGGCCCTCGCACTTCTTGTCGGCGATCTCCATCAGCCGGCGCGTGATCCAGCCGAAATCGGTGTCCACGAGGCGCAGCGAGGCGAGCGGATCGCGCACGTGCGCGTCGAAGCCGGCCGAGATCAGGATCAGGTCCGGCGCGAACGAGGTGATGCGCGGCAGGATGCGCGTCTCCATCGCCTCCTTGAACACCGCGCCGTCGTCGCCCGAGCGCAGCGGGGCATTGACGATGGTGTTCACCGCGCCCGTCTCGCCCTGCGCCCCGGTGCCGGGATAGAGCGGCATCTCGTGGGTGGAGCAGTAGAGCACGCTGTCGTCGGCCCAGAAGATCTCCTGCGTGCCGTTGCCGTGATGGACGTCAAAATCCACGATGGCGACGCGCTGGAGGCCATATTTCGCCTGCGCATGCCGCGCCGCGATGGCCACCTGGTTCATCAGGCAGAAGCCCATGGGCTTGCGCGTCTCGCAATGGTGGCCGGGCGGGCGCATGGCGACGAAGGCGTTGGTGACCTTGCCTTCCATCACCTCGTCCACCGCGAAGCAGGCGCCGCCCACCGCACGCAGGGCCGCTTCCCAGCTGCCGGGCGAGAGGATGGTGTCGGAATCGATGCGCACCAGCCCGTCCTGCGGCACGGCCTCGCCCATGGCGTCCACGAAGTCGGCCGGATGCACGCGGATGATGTCCTCCCGCTCGCCGCGCGGCGCGAGATCGCGCACGAGATGGGCGAACTTTTCCTGCTCGAAGATGCGATCCAGCACGCGGAGCCGGTCAGCGCGCTCGGGGTGACCGGCAGGCGTTGCGTGGCTGAGACCAGCAGGATGGGTGACGAGCAGCGTGGACATGGATGGGAACGCCCTCCCTTGGCGCAATCTTTACGTTCTTTATTTTGCCATACCATATTCCAGCAGCACCGGGAGGATGTTGCGCCGGATCAAGACTATTGCCGCGCCGCGCCCCAATGGCCTCATCCCTTTGGGTGCGGCGCGGGCCAGGCGCGCGCTCTTAAGCCCGCGCGGCGCTTGAGCGAAGACAGCGCAAAACCCCGCGCGGCGCCTGAGCGAAAGCAGCGAAAAACTCAATTCCCGTCGAGGCGGCGAGAAAAGACGATGCGCGGCTCCTCCACATAGCCTTCGGCGGCATAGAAGCCGCGCACCTTCTCGTTGTCCGGGCGCACGAGGAGCATGAGCTTGGGGACGGCGCGGGCGCGCAGCCAATCCTCCACCGCGCGCAGCAGCGCCCGGCCGAGGCCCCGGCCCTGCAGGTCCGGCTCCACCGCGAGGTAATAGACCCAGCCTCGGTGCCCGTCGTGGCCCACCATGGCGGAGCCAAGAATGCGACCGCCGTCCCGCGCCACCAGGATGGTGGAATGCGGCCCGCGCCGGGCGAGCGCGATGTCGGCATGGGGATCGTTCCACGGCCGGGTCAGGCCCGCCCGCTCCCACAGCGCGGCCAGCGCCTCGGTGTCGGCGTCGGAGGCATGGCCGATGGCGATGGCGAGGCCGTCGATATCAATCGTCTGGGTGGTCATTGCGGCAACTCGCTCTGGGAGGGTCGGGGTGCGGCGGCGCGGGCGAGGCGGTCGGCGATGGCTTCGCCGAGCCCGTCCCGCGGCAGGGGAACGACGGCGATGGCGGCGACGCCCGCCGCATCGAGGCCGCGCAGGGCGCCATAGAGCCGGGCGGCTGCCTCGGTGAGGCTGCCCGAAGGGCTGAGGTCGAGGACAACAGCCGCGCGCGCGATGCCCGGCGGACGGGCGCCGGCGAAGGTGAGGAGCGCCTCACCGGGCATCACCTCGCCGGCGTCGAGCCGCAGGGCGGCGCGCGGGGCGTAATGGGAGGCGAGGCGGCCGGGGGCCGAAGGCGCGGCATCGCTGTGCGAGACGGGGACCAGCAACGGCCGGCCCAGCGCCGCCTCGATCTCCTCCCGCGCAAGCCCGCCGGGACGCAGCAGCACGGGATCGGCGCCGGTGCAGTCCACGATGGTCGATTCGACGCCCACCGGCGTCGGCCCGCCATCCAGCACCGCATGAATGCGGCCGGAGAGGTCGTCCATCACATGGCCGGCCTCGGTGGGGGAGACATGGCCGGAGCGGTTGGCGCTGGGGGCCACCACCGCACCGCCGAAGGCCGCGAGCAGCGCCCGCGCATCAGGATGGGACGGCACCCGGAGCGCCACCGTGTCGAGCCCGGCGCGGGCGAGGTCGCACACGCCGGCCCGGCCGGCGAACGGCACCACCAGAGTCAGCGGTCCGGGCCAGAAGCGCGCGGCCAGAAGCGCCGCGTCCGCGTTGAAGGCGCCGAGGCGGCGGGCGGCTTCGGCGTCCGCGGTGTGGGCGATGAGCGGGTTGAAGGCCGGGCGGCCCTTGGCGGCATAGAGGGCGGCCACCGCATCCGGGTTCGCGGCATCGGCGCCGAGGCCGTAGACCGTCTCGGTGGGGAAGGCCACCAGCCCGCCCGCCGCCAAAAGCCGCGCGGCCGCCTCCACGTCGCCCGGCATATGGGCGTCGAGGAGCCGGGTGGAGCCTTCGGGAGCGGTCACGGCCATGGCTTGAAACCCGCGCCCCCCGACCAATGGGTCAGGGCACGCCTCTTGACGTAAGAGGCCGGCGCCGCGATGTGGGAGACCGGCAATCGCCGTGCTTAGAGCGCGCCCGCCGGGAGCGGTCAAGCCGGCGCCCCAAAACCTCAAGGGAGGGTTCCGTGAGCTATCGCGCGCCGGTGGAAGAGATCTCCTATTTCCTCAAGACCTCCACCTCGCTCCCCGAGCTGATGGCCCAGGGGGTCGTCGACCTCTCCTTCGACGTGGTGGACGCCGTGCTCGACGAGGCCGGCAAGTTCGCCGGCTCCGTCGTCGCCCCCTTCGACCGCGTGGCGGACAAGCAGGGTTGCACCATCAAGGACGGTGCCGTGACGACGCCGGAAGGCATGCGCGCCGCCTATGAGGCCTGGACCGAGGCCGGCTGGTGCGGCGTCGCGGCCGAGGAGGAATTCGGCGGCCAGAACCTGCCCACCTCCGTCACCTCCGCGCTCACCGAATTCTGGAATGCCGCCTCCCCCGCCTTCGGCATCTGCGGGGTGCTCACCCTCGGCGCCATCGAGGCGCTCACCGCCCACGGCGCGCCGCAGCTTCAGCACATCTTCCTGCCGAAGATGGTGGCCGGCACCTGGACCGGCACCATGAACCTCACCGAGCCGCAGGCGGGCTCGGACCTTGCCGCGTTGCGCAGCAAGGCGGTGAAGCAGGCGGACGGCACCTACCGCATCTTCGGCACCAAGATTTTCATCACCTACGGCGAGCACGACATCGCCGAGAACATCGTCCACCTCGTGCTCGCCCGCCTGCCGGACGCGCCGGCCGGCACCCGGGGCATCTCCCTGTTCGTGGTGCCGAAGTTCCTGGTGAACGAAGACGGCAGCCTGGGCGCGCACAACGACGTGGTCTGCGCCGGCATCGAGCACAAGCTGGGCCTGCACGGCTCGCCCACCTGCACCATGACCTTCGGCGAGAAGGGCGAGGGCGCCATCGGCTACCTCGTGGGCGAGGAGAACCGGGGCCTCGCCTGCATGTTCACCATGATGAACAACGCCCGCCTCGCGGTGGGCGTGCAGGGCGTGGCGGTGGCCGAGCGCGCCACCCAGCGCGCCTTTGCCTATGCGAAGGATCGCAAGCAGGGCAAGGCGCCGGGCGTGGAGGGCTCCGCCCCCATCATCGCCCATCCGGACGTGAAGCGCATGCTGCTCACCATGCGCGCCGAGACCGACGCCGCCCGCGCGCTGTGCCTGAAGACCGCCGACGCGCTGGACCGCTCGCGCCTGCTGCCCGACCCCATCGCCCGCGCCGCCGCGCTGGCCGAGGCGAGCCTGCTGACCCCGGTGGCCAAGGCCTTCTCCACCGATGCCGGCATCGAGGTGTCGTCGCTGGGCATCCAGGTGCATGGCGGCATGGGCTATGTGGAGGAGACGGGCGCCGCCCAGCACCTGCGCGATGCCCGCATCTTCGCCATCTACGAGGGCACCAACGGCATCCAGGCCATCGATCTCGTCACCCGCAAGCTGACCCAGGAAGGCGGCGACGTGGTGAACGCGCTCATCGCCGACTATCGCGAGACGGCGGAGGAGGTCTCCGCCCTCAACGCGCCTGACTTCGGCCATGCCGGCCCCCGCCTCGCCGAGGCGGTGGATGCGCTCGGCCGGGCGACGCGGGTGATGCTGGATCGCGTCGCCGACGAGCCGGCCAAGGCGCTGGCCGCCGCGACCCCCTATCTCAGGCTCTATGCCCGCGCGGCCGGCGGCGCCTTCCTCGCCCGCACCGCCCTCGCCGCCTATGCCGAGCGCGCGGGCGGCGCCACCGATCCCCGCCTCGCCGCCCGCATCGCGGTGGCGCGCTTCTTCGCGGAGAACCTCGCGGTGGAGGCGAAGGGGCTGGAAGAGGCCGTCACCGGCGGCGCCGGCGGCGTGCTGGACGCGGAAGCGGTTCTGGCGATCGGCTGAGCCCGGTCTCTACTCCGGCGGGCGGCTGTCGGAGCGCAGGCCCGAGCGCGGCAGCATCTGGCGGCGTGGGGTCTCATGGGCGACGTCCTCGGCATTGCGGGGGGCAATGCCCACCGCGCGCCAGGTGCCGCGTCCCGCGTCCTTCGCCGCATAGAGGGCCGTGTCGGCCTCGGCGATGAGGGCGGCAGCATCCAGCGTGCGGTCGTCCGCCACCGCCATGCCGAGGGAGAAGGACGCGGGCAGCACCAGCCCTTCCACCTCCACCGGGCGCGAGAGGTGCTTGTGGAGGCGGTCCGCCATGGCGGCGAACTCTTCCCGGCTCTTGCCCGCGGCGATGATGGCGAACTCGTCGCCGCCATAGCGGGCCACGAGGTCGCCGGCGCGAATGGCCGATTGCAGCCGCCGCGCCGCAGTGGTCAGCAGCAGGTCGCCGGCCATGTGGCCGTGCTGGTCGTTGACCGACTTGAAATAATCGATGTCGATGAGAACCACGGCGAACAGCGCGCCGTCGCGCACGAGGCGGCGGCGCGCCTGCTCCAGCGCCCGGTCGAAGCCGGCGCGGTTGGAGAGGCCGGTGAGCGGATCGTGGGAGGCGGCGTGCTCCAGCGCGGCTTCCAGATGCTTGCGCTGGGAGATGTCGGTGACGGTGCCCACCGCCCGCGTCGGCCGTCCCGCCGGATCACGCTCGACGATCTTGCCGCGCACCAGCACCCACAGCCAGCTGCCGTTGCGGTGCCGTGCGCGCATCTCCGCCTGGAACAGGAGGTGTCGGCCCTCGGCATGGTCCTTCAGCGACTTGGCGACGGCGGGCAGGTCCTCCGGATGGACCATCTGGCTGTAGTCCGAGAGCCGCGTCGTCACGTGGTCGGGCTCGAGGCCGAGCATCCGGTGGGCGCGGGCGCTGAAGAACGCGGCGTCGGACGGCAGGTGCCAGTCCCAGATGCCGTCATTGGCGCCTTCCAGCGCATAGGCGAGGCGGCGGCGATCCTCCTGCACCTCGCGCTGCTGGCGGCTGCGCTGGGCCATGATGGCGGCGATCAGCAGCGCCGGCAGCATCACCAGCACGAGCCGCGCCTGCAGGCGCAGCATGGTGACAACGAGATCGGCCGAGGCCTGCGGCGGCGAGACCGGCTGCGGCCACACCTGGGCCATGCCCAGCCCCAGCACCGCGAGGGCATAGGCGCTGGAGGCGACCGCGGTGGCGAACAGGCCGAGGCGGAAGGCGAACCACAGGAGGATGGCGCCGCCGAGGTCGCGCAGCAGCGACTCGCCATAATAGGCGCTCGCGGCCAGCGTCGCGGCCAGCGTGAGGCTGGCGAAGGCCAGTTCCTCCTCGCGGGAGAATTTCGGGCGATTGCCCTCGGAGCCGCGCAGGCCCTCGTCCTCGGCGCGGCCGTGCCACAGCAGGAAGGGCGGCAGCAACAGCAGCACGCTCGCCATCTCGGGAATCCACCAGCGCAGCAGCAGCGGTCCGAACGTGCCGTTGGTCTCGAGGAATTCGACGAAGGCGGTGATGATGGCGCCCGGCAGCGTGCCGGCCACGGCGACCACGCCGAGGCTCACCACCATGGGCACGCTGCGCAGCGCGCCGCGCTCCATGCCCGCGCGCACGCAGCCCCAGCCCACCAGGGCGAAGGTCAGCGCGTTGGCGCAGCCGGTGGCCAGCGCCGAGCCGATGTCCTGCCCCTGCATCGACAGGTGGACGACCATGGAGACGAGGGCGACCACCGTCGCGAGCCGCCCCACCGCATCCCGGAACATGAGGAAATAGACACCCACCGCGAGCGCATTGGTGGGCCAGACCGCCGGATAGACGCCGAGCCGGCGCCCCAGCTCGGTGAAGGCGATGACGAGACCACCATAGAACAGGGCGAACAGGAC
This sequence comes from Xanthobacter aminoxidans, assembly GCF_023571765.1. Lineage (GTDB taxonomy): Bacteria > Pseudomonadota > Alphaproteobacteria > Rhizobiales > Xanthobacteraceae > Xanthobacter > Xanthobacter aminoxidans. The sequence goes on from NZ_JAMJXC010000008.1 coordinate 7,429, forward strand.
GAGGTCGGTGAGAAGATCGACGACGGAGCCGCGCGGCTCAGGCGGGCCGTTGGGCGCCGCCGCATGCAGGGGGGCAGCCGTTTCCTGCGGCGGTGACGGCAGGCCGTCCGCTCCGGTGGGGCTGTCCTTGGCCTCGGGGACCGGCGGCTTCATCGTCGGCGGCCCCACAGGCTGCATGATGTACGGGCGCATCTCACCCTGATGAGGGCTGCCGGCCTTTCGAGCCGGCGCTGGATCACGGCGGAGGATCCCTCCTCTCCCCGTCGCGTGCACGACTTACGCGTCGGCCACTCTGCGTTTCAAGTGACATCGTGGCTTATGGGTTTCGCACGAATCGCAAAATGCAACAAACCGCGGTATCATGCGGTAGGTTCAACGGCCCGAGAAGCCGTCGAAGATGAAATCCGGCGCGCTGGTGTTGTGACGCGAGGGCACGAGGCGGCCGGCCCACAGCATGGAGACGTTCTGCCCGTCGGCGAAGGAGAGCACCGGCGCCTCGCCCATGAGGCCGCCGGCTCCGCCCTTGCCGGTGCCGAGGCTGCGCCACGCGACGCGGGCGACATCCGCATTCCCTTCCGTCACGTACATGGAGCGCAGGGCGGCGAAGGTGCCGGGCGGGGTGCCGTCGAGCTGGACCTCGAGGCGCAGCTCATCCGAGCCCACCTTGACCACCTGCATCCGCGCCTTGCCGCCGGCCGCGTAATGGAGCGTGAAGGTGCGGGTCTGCGGGGTAAAGCCGACCTCCTTCAGCCGCACGATGGGCCGTTCCGCCTGCTCCACCGGCCCGACGAGGAAGGAGGAGCCATAGGCGGTATCGCGCATGTGGGCCGGCGACATGGGGCGGGCGCGCATGTAGCCGTCCGGCGGGTAGATCACCAGCACCTCCTCGGCCTTGCCGTCCACGCGCATCCAGAGCTGCACCATGTGCAGGCCCTGCGTCACGTCTCCGCCGATGCGGACGGGCACCGTAGCGGCGCGCCAGAAGGAGGGAAAGATGAAGCCGGTCAGCCACATGTCCGGCGTTTCGAAGATGGTGATTCGCTTCGGCGCGGCGGGGGAGGCGGCGGCGGGATTGGCACCCGGCTTGGCGGCGGCGGAGGGCGGCAGCGGCGCCTTCGCATCGGCCGGCACCACCGGGTCGCCGGACATGTCGCAGGTTTCCCAGTCCGGCGCGGTGTTGTCGGCCAGGAGCATGCCCACATAGGCGGGGTGCCGGACGCTGATGTTGAACTTCTGCACGTCGTCCGACACCAGCTTCAGCGTCACATTGTCGGTCTCGGCGCAGGTGGCATTCACACTCTCGTTGCGCACCGTGACGCCGAGGGGTTCCGCGCCTGCCGATGCGACCGCCAGAACGGTGGCGGCGAAGCCGGCAAGAAGCGCAGCGGCCAGCTTGGCGCGGGCGGGCATGGAGGTGCCGCGCGAAACGCTGGGATCGAAGGCAGGCATCACGTTCTCCGCAACTCGGTCGGCCGGGGTTGCGCGGACCTTAGCAGCGCGATCCACCGGCGGGAAAGCGCGACCTCTCCCCGCGGCAGCATTCTGGCCGGCGGCGCAGGCGCGAGATGACGTAAGGGAAATTCTATAGCGCCCACCCCTCGCAAATCCCGCCGCCCCTCCCATATGTCCGTCGGCACACGCAGCGGTGCGTAAGTCACCGCGCGGGAGGATCGAGGACAGATGTCTAGATTTCGCAAGGGTTCGTGGATGGGTTCGCGCAAGGCTTCCGGGATGGTGGCGGTGGCCGTGGCGCTGGGGCTGAGCCTCGTCGTCGCCGATCAGGCAGACGCCCGGCAGGGCGGCTCCTTCGGCAGCCGCGGCACCCGGACCTACACGACGCCGGCCCCGACCCAGACCGCGCCGAGCACCGCGGCGCCCATCCAGCGCTCCACCACGCCCCAGCCCGGCCCGCAGGCCACCAATCCCGGTGCCCGGCCGCAGACGGCGGCGCGCCCCTCCATGTTCGGCAACGGCTTCGGCGGCGCGCTGATGCGCGGCCTGCTCATCGGCGGCCTCGTGGGCATGCTGTTCGGCGGCGGCCTCGGCGGCATGGCCGGCATTCTGGGCCTGCTGCTGCAGGTGGCCCTCATCGGCGGCGCCATCTATCTCGTGATGCGCTTCCTGCGCAGCCGGAACCCCACCCCCGCCGCCGCCGGCTACGGCCGCTCCATGGCGGGCGGACCGATGCCCGGCGGGCCTTTGTCCGGTCAACCCACGGCCGGCTACGGCGTGGGTGGCGGAATGGGCGGAGGAATGGCCGGGGGCTCCGTGCCGCCCCAGCCCAACGCCGCGCCCGCGGCCCGTGGCGGCAAGACCGACGAGATCGGCGTGCAACCGGCTGACCTCGACACGTTCGAGCGCCTGCTCGCCACCATCCAGACCGCCTTTTCCCGCGAGGACCAGGGCGAGCTGAAGGCCAACACCACGCCGGAAATGTTCGGCTTCCTGGGCGACGAGCTGCGCGCCAATGCGGAGAAGGGCCTGCGCAATCAGGTCTCCGACGTGAAGCTCCTGCAGGGCGACGTGGCCGAGGCCTGGCGCGAGGGCATGCGCGACTACGCCACCGTGGCCATGCGCTACGCCATCAAGGACCAGATGGTGGATCGCGCCACCGGCCGCGTCGTCTCCGGCAATCCCGGCGTCGGCGAGACCACGGAAATCTGGACCTTCGTGCGCGAGCGCGGTCCCTTCGGCGCCGGCCCGTGGCTGCTCAGCGCCGTTCAGGAAACCTGAGCCGAGCCGCTTCAACGGAGCCGCTTTCGCCCTCCCCGCGAATTCAGAATTTACATCCGCCCGGGTCCACCCCCGGGCGGAACGCGCTATAAGGCGCCCATGCCGAACGTCATCACCGTCTCAGGCCTCAGTAAGACCTACGCCACGGGTCACACGGCCCTGAACAATGTCTCGCTGGACATCCGGCGCGGCGAGATCTTCGCCCTTCTCGGCCCCAACGGCGCGGGCAAGACCACCCTCATCTCCATCGTCTGCGGCCTCGTGAAGCCCACCGCCGGCACCGTCACGGTGTCCGGCTTCGACATCGTCTCCCAGTATCGCGAGACCCGCTCGCGCATCGGCCTCGTGCCGCAGGAGCTGACCGCCGAAGCCTTCGAGAGCGTGTTCGCGACAGTGAGCTTCTCCCGCGGCCTGTTCGGCAAGAAGCCCGACCCCGCCTATGTGGAGAAGGTCATCCGCAGCCTCTCCCTCTGGGAGAAGCGCGACTCCCGCATCATGACCCTCTCGGGCGGCATGAAGCGGCGCGTGCTCATCGCCAAGGCGCTGGCCCATGAGCCGGAGGTGCTGTTCCTCGACGAGCCCTCCGCTGGCGTGGATGTGGAACTCAGGCGCGACATGTGGCGCCTCGTGCGCGAGCTGCGCGATTCCGGCGTCACCATCATCCTCACCACCCACTATCTGGAAGAGGCCGAGGAGATGGCCGACCGGGTGGGCGTCATCAATCGCGGCGAGCTGATCCTCGTGGAGGAAAAGGCCGCGCTGATGAAGACGCTGGGCAAGAAGAAGCTCTCCGTGGAACTCTCCGCGCCGCTGGCCACCATCCCGGCGCGCCTTGCCCCGTTCAACCTGACGCTCTCCGATGGCGGCGGCTGCCTGACCTACACCTATGCCACGACCCCCGACGGCGCCGAGGGCCGCGACCACGGCATCGCCGACGTGCTGGAGGCGCTGGCCGCCGAGGGCATCGCCTTCCGCGATCTCCACACGCAGCAAAGCTCGCTCGAGGACATCTTCGTCAGCCTGGTGAGGCGCTCGTGAATCTTCAAGCCATCCGCGCCATCTACACCTACGAGATGAACCGCACGCGCCGCACCATCGGCCAGAGCATCGTCTCGCCCGTGCTCTCCACCTCGCTCTATTTCGTGGTGTTCGGCTCGGCCATCGGCTCGCGCATGTCGGAGGTGGGGGGCGTGCCCTACGGCGCCTTCATCGTGCCCGGCCTGATGATGCTGACGCTGCTGACCCAATCCATCAGCAACGCGGCCTTCGCCATCTACTTCCCGCGCTTCACCGGCACCATCTACGAGCTGCTCTCCGCCCCGGTCTCGCCGTTCGAGATCGTCGCGGGCTATGTGGGCGCGGCGGCGACGAAATCCGTGCTGCTCGGGCTCATCATCCTCGCCACGGCCGCGTTGTTCGTGCCCATGGAGGTGCGGCATCCGTTCTGGATGCTGACCTTCCTGGTGCTCACCGCCGTCACCTTCTCGCTGTTCGGCTTCATCATCGGCATCTGGGCGGACGGGTTCGAGCGCTTGCAGCTCATCCCCATGCTGGTCATCACGCCCCTCACCTTCCTCGGCGGCACCTTCTATTCGCTGGAGATGCTGCCGCCGGTGTGGCGCACCATCACCTTGTTCAACCCGGTCGTCTATCTGGTCGCGGGCTTCCGCTGGAGCTTCTTCGGCACGTCCGACGTGCGGGTGGAGGTGAGCGCGGCCATGACCCTCGCCTTCCTCATCGCCTGCCTCCTCATCGTGCGCTGGATGTTCCGCACCGGCTACCGGCTGAAGAGCTGATCCCCAAGAGGCCCCCCATGTCCGAAGACTTTGCCCGCCCCACCTACAAGGCGTTCACCGAGCGCGCGCCGGATATCTATGCCGGCCTCGCCGCCCTCACCAAGGGCGTGGACGCCACCGGCCTCGACAAGGGCCTGACCGAGCTGGTGAAGGTGCGCGCCTCGCAGCTCAACGGCTGCGCCTTCTGCCTGAAGTTCCATCTCGGGGTCGCCCGCAAGGCCGGCGTCGCGCAGGAGAAGCTGGACCTGCTGGCGGCCTGGGAGGAGGCGACGGCGTTCTCCGAGCGCGAAAAGGCCGCGCTGGCCTGGACCGAGGAGCTGACGCTGCTCGGCACCGGCGCGGCCTCACAGGACGCCTGGGAGGCGGTGCTGGAGGAATTCTCGGCGGACGAGGCGATGTTCCTCACCGTCGCGATCGCCACCATCAACGCCTGGAACCGGATCGGCATCGCCTTCAATTTCGAGGCGTGAGGGGAAGAATCTGCCAGGGCTGACAGAGCGCCGGTCGATACCCTCACTTCCGTCATGGCCGGGCTTGTCCCGGCCATCCACGTCGGGCCGCAGGGGACCAAGTCAGCGATTCACTTCCGGCCGGACCACGTGGATGCCCGGCACGAGGCCGGGCATGACGCTTGTTGGGGCCGTGAGCGCTGTTCAGAAGCTCTACCGCCTCACATCCCGCCCATGCAGACGTACTTGATGTTCAGGTAGTCGTCGCAGCCGTACTTGGAGCCCTCGCGGCCGACGCCGCTCTCCTTCACGCCGCCGAAGGGCGCCACCTCGGTGGTGATGACGCCGGCATTCACGCCCACCTGCCCATACTGCAACTGCTCGGAGACGCGGAAGGCGCGGCCGAGGTCCTTGGTGAAGAAGTAGCAGGCGAGGCCGTATTCGGTGTCGTTGGCGTAGGAGACGGCCTGTTCCTCCGTCTCGAACTTGAACAGCGGCGCCAGCGGGCCGAAGATCTCGTCGCGGGCGAAGGCCATGTCCTGCGTGGCGTTGGCGAGCACGGTGGGCTCGAAGAAGGTGCCGCCCAGCGCCGGCTGCTTGCCGCCGGTGAGCACGGTGGCGCCCTTGTCGAGGGCATCCTTCAGCAGCCGCTCCACCTTGGCCAGCGCCCGCGTGTCGATCAGCGGGCCGGCCACCACGCCCGCGTCCACGCCATTGCCCACCTTCAGCTGCTTCGAGGCCTCGGCGAACTTCGCGGCGAAGGCGTCATAGATGCCCGCCTGCACATAGAAGCGGTTGGCGCAGACGCAGGTCTGGCCCACGTTGCGATACTTGGAGGCGATGGCCTGCTCCACCGCGAGGTCGAGGTCGGCGTCGTCGAACACGAGGAAGGGCGCGTTGCCGCCCAGCTCCAGCGACACCTTCTTCATGGTCTCGGCGGACTGCTTCATCAGCAGCTTGCCCACGGGGGTCGAGCCGGTGAACGTGACCTTCTTGACCGCCGGGTTGGAGGTCATCTCGCCGCCGATGGCCGGGGCATCGCCCACCACGATGTTGACCACGCCGGCCGGAATGCCGGCCATCTCCGCCAGTACGCCCCAGGCGAGGCCCGAATAGGGGGTCAGTTCGGAGGGCTTGCACACCACGGTGCAGCCCGCCGCCAGCGCCGCGCCGATCTTGCGCGAGAGCATGGAGGAGGGGAAATTCCACGGCGTCACCGCCGCGCACACGCCCACCGGCTCCTTGGTCACGAGGATGCGGCGGTTGGGCCACGGCGAGGGGATGACGTCGCCATAGAGGCGGCGGGCCTCCTCGGCGAACCAGCGCACATAGGCGGCGGAGCCACCGACCTCGCCCTTGGCCTCGGCCAGCGGCTTGCCCTGCTCGGTGGTGAGGATGAGCGCCAGCTCGTCGGCATTCTGTGTGATGAGGTCGGCGAGCTTGTGCAGCTTGGCCGCGCGCTCGGCGGCGGTGGTGGCGCGCCAGGTCTTGAAGGCCTCGGCTGCGGCCGCGATGGCGCGGCGCGTCTCGGCGGCGCCGGCCTTCGGAATGGTGCCGATGATCGCGCCCGTGGCCGGATTGTTGACCTCGATGGTCTCGCCGCCATCGGCATCCACCCACGCCCCGCCGATCAGCATCTTGTCGCGCAGCAGGGTGAAATGGTGGGGCTCGGACGTGAAGGCGGGCTGGGTGGCGGCCATGGACATGCTCCTTGGGTCTTGCTGCCTCCGGCCGTGGCATGCCGGAGGGCGCGCGCTCGTACCGGGCGCGGCGGCGCCCGTGGGATATACGATCAGCCGGGACCGGACCAGTGGGTCGGTATCAGCGCACGCAGATGTTCAGCGCACGCAGGTGATGGAGTGGAAGGGCACGATCTGCTCCTTCTGCCCGATCCCCACCGCCACCTGGCAGCGCAGATAATCCTTGCCGACGCTCAAAGGGGCAAAGCCGGTGATGGTGTTGCCGCCGACCACCTGGATGATGATGGCCTGACCTTCCTTGTGGCCGACGATGTCGAGCACGGCCTGGCGGAAATCGTCTTCCTTGTTCTGGCACTGCATCGCGTCCCTCCCGTGGGGAACCGGGCGCTCTCTTCCTTGGAGTAAGAGGGCGATTCACCGATCAAGTTGTTTCAACTTGATCGGATCGCGCTCTTCCGGCCCGGCGGACCGGCGCGCCTCTGGGAACTATAACGCCGCTTCGGCCGATCCGGTCATGCTCTAAACGCATGCGACATGCGGCGGCCATCTCCCGTTGATCCGCGTCAAGGGCGCCGTTGGGGAAGGGGCTAGAAGTTGAGCGTCTGCCCGCGGGAGCTTTGTCATGCTCAAGATCGCGATTCTCGTCTGGCTCGTGCTTGCCACCACTTTTGCGGGTGCTGCGGTGCTGGCCGTCCTGTCCATCCCTTCGCTGGCCGGGCAGGACATGCGCCTCATCCCCATCGCTGCCGGTGTCGGCGCGGTCGTGGCCATTCCGTTCGCGCTCATCATCGCCAAGCGCATCCTGGCGCTGACGGCGACAAAGGCCTGAGCGGCGCCGGGCGACGTTTCACACCGCGGAGGCGGCAGTTGACCGCCCCCTTCGGCCGCGGCCATCCTTTGCGTTTCCGTGAGGGGCGCAAAGGAAACGGCCGTGGGTTTTGATGTCGTGTTGGGATCGATGACGCTTGAGACCTGGGCGGCGTTCGCCGGGGCCTCGGCCGTCCTCCTCGTCATTCCCGGCCCCACCGTGCTGCTGGTGGTGTCCTATGCCCTCGGGCAGGGGTGGCGGACGGCGCTGCCCATGGCGGTGGGTGTCGCGCTCGGCGATTTCACGGCCATGACCCTGTCCATGCTCGGCGTGGGCGCGCTGCTGTCCGCCTCGGCGAGCGTGTTCCTCGCGGTGAAATGGGCGGGTGCGGCCTATCTCGTCTATCTCGGCATCAAGCTCTGGCGCGCGGGCGGGACGCTCGATGCGGCGCCACGCACGGAACGCTCCGCGCCGCTGAAGATGATGGCCCATGCCTGGCTGGTGACGGCGCTGAACCCCAAGAGCATCACCTTCTTCGTGGCCTTCCTGCCCCAGTTCCTCGACCCGCACGCGGCCTTCCTGCCGCAGTTGCTGGTGTTCCAGGCGACCTTCCTGACCCTCGCCTTCCTGAACGCGCTCGCCTATGCGCTCGCCGCCTCCCGCGCCCGCCGCGCGGTGCGCAGCCCGCGGGTGCTCGGCGCCATCAACAAGGCGGGCGGCTCCCTGCTCATCGGCGCGGGCATCGCCACCGTGGCCGTGCGCAGCGGCAATTCCTGAGCCTCACCCCCGCGCGATGGCGTGGAAGAAGCTGCCGGTGACGCTGCCCCGGCGGCTGCCGGCCGGCCCGAGGGGGCGGCCTTCGGCGTCCGAGAGGTCGGCGAGGGGTTGGTCCTCTCCGCGCGAGAGTATGGTTGCGTAATGGAATTCGTGGCCGCGCACCCACGCCCCCTCCGGCCCCAACGGCGAGGGGGCGATGAGGCGCGCCTGCCGGTAGCCCAGATTCATGCGGCGCTTGGCGAAGCTGGTTTCCAAATCGATGAGGCCGAGCATGGCATGGCGCACGCCCTCCGCATCGACGAGGCCGGCGCCCAGCGCCATGTAGCCCCCGCACTCCCCATGCACCGGCTTCCCCGCCGCCGCGAAGGCATGGACGCCGGCGCGGAAGCGCTCCGCCGCCGCCAGCCGTCCGGCATGCAGCTCGGGATAGCCGCCGGGCAGCCAAAGCGCATCGCAGCCTGCGTCCGGCGCCTCGTCCGCCAGCGGCGAGAACGGCACGATCTCCGCCCCCTGCCCGCGCCAGCCGGCGAGCATGTGGGCATAGACGAAGCCGAAGGCGGCATCCTGCGCCAGCGCGATCCTCTGGCCGGGCGGCGGCAGCAGCGCGGCGTTGTTTCCCTGCCCCGCCCCTTCAACCGCCCGAAATGGCGCGGCGGCGGCGAGGATGCCGTCGAGGTCCAGATGGGCCTCGGCAAGATCGGCCAGCGCCGCGAGGCGGGCCGGCAGATCCTCCGTCTCGCCCGCCTGCACGAGGCCGAGATGGCGCTCGGGCAGCACGATGTCGGTGGAACGCGGCACCGTGCCCAGCACGGGCACGCCGAGGGGCGCGACGGCCTCGCGGATCATCCGCTCGTGCCGCTCGCTGCCCAATTTGTTCAGCACCACCCCGGCGATGCGCACGGCCGGATCATGCCCGATGAAGCCGCGCAGCACCGCCGCCGCCGTCTGCGACTGGCCGGAGACATCCAGCACCAGCAGCACCGGCAGGCCGAGCCGTGCCGCCACATCCGCCCCCGCGCCGGTGCGGCCTTTTTCCACCGCCACCCCGTCGAACAGGCCCATGGCCCCCTCGCCGATGACGATCTGAGCCCCCTCCCCCGCCAGCCCGGCGAGATGATCGAGCAGCGCCGGGGGCATGGCCCAGCTGTCGAGGTTCAGCCCCGGCCGACCGGTGGCGGCGGCGTGGAAGGCGGGGTCGATATAATCCGGCCCGGACTTGATGGCCCGCACCGCCTTGCCCCGGCGCCGCAGCGCCGCCAGCAAGGCGAGGGTCACGGTCGTCTTGCCCGAGCCGGAGCGCGGGGCGGCGATGAGCAGGCCGCGGGGCGCCGTACCGCTCATCCCGCTAGCCCTTCCTTGCTGGCACCCGGCCGGCTATCACGGAGCCCATGAACACGGGCGACACCGCCGACGACGCACCCGACAGGCCGCTGAAGCGCGGCTGGACCACCGGCACCTGCGCGGCCGGCGCGGCCAAGGCGGCGTTCGCGGCGCTGGTCACGGGCGACTTTCCCGATCCCGTAGAGGTGGAGCTGCCCTCCGGCGCCCGCCCGGCCTTCGCCCTCGCCATGCATGATCGCGACGCGCAAAGCGCCACTGCCGGCATCGTGAAGGATGCGGGCGATGATCCGGACGTGACCCACGGCGCCCTCGTCCGCGCCACCGTGCGGCGCGGCGCGGCGGGCGCGGGCATCACCTTCAAGGCGGGCGCGGGTGTCGGCACGGTCACGCGGCCGGGCCTGCCCATTCCGCCCGGCGAGCCGGCCATCAATCCCGTGCCCCGCCGCATGATCGCCGCCGGCATCGCAGAAGTGGCCGCCGCCCACGGCGTCGCGGGCGATGCGGAGGTGGAGATTTCCATCGAGGATGGCGCGACGCTGGCGCTGAAGACGCTCAACCCGCGCCTCGGCATCGTCGGCGGCCTGTCGGTGCTGGGCACCACGGGCATCGTCGTGCCCTATTCCTGCGCGGCGTGGATCCACTCCATCCATCGCGGCATCGATGTGGCCCGCGCCATGGGGCTCGATCATGTGGCCGGCGCCACCGGCTCCGCTTCCGAGGCGGCGGTGGCGAAGCTGCACGGGCTCGACGAGGTGGCGCTCATCGACATGGGCGATTTCGTCGGCGGAATGCTGAAATATGTTCACACCCACCCCGTGCCCAAAGTGACAGTGGCCGGTGGCGTCGCCAAGATGACGAAGCTCGCGCAGGGCTTCCTCGACCTGCACTCCAAGCGCGGCAGCGCCGACCTTCCCGCCCTCGCCCGCCTCGCCGCCGAGGCCGGTGCGGATGCCGATCTGTGCGCCCGCATCGCCGGGGCGAACATGGTGGCGGAGGCCTTCCAGATCGCGGCGGCCGCCGGCTTCCCGCTGGGGGATTGCGTCGCCCGCGCCGCCTGGGGCACCGCCGCCCGCGCCCTCGACCGGGCGGATGTGCTGCTGGAAATCACCGTCTTCGACCGCGACGGCGCCCTCATGGGCCGCGCGCCGCTCCTGTCCGCCAAAGGACCCGCAAGGCGCTGAGCGGCGGATCATTCACCACCCCCGCGAAAGCGGCGGACATAGGCGGTGTCATAGAGCGCACTCTCGCGGAAATCCTCCGCAGCCAGCGCCCGCCCCACGAGGATCAGCGCCGTACGCGGGATGGGATCTTCGGCGAGCTTGTCCGCGATATCGCCGAGCGTGCCCCGCACCACCCGCTCGTTGGGCCACGTCGCCCGCGCCACCACCGCCACCGGGCAGTCCGCGCCCAGCACCGGCACAAGCTCCGCCACCACCTGCTCCAGCGCATGGATGGCGAGATGGATGGCGAGCATCGCACCCGTCTGCGCGAAGGTCGCGAGCTTCTCCGCCTCCGGCATGGCCGAGGCTCGGCCGGAGACGCGGGTGATGACGAGGCTCTGCGCCACCTCCGGCACGGTCAGCTCACGCCCGAGCACGGAAGCCGCCGCCGCGAAGGCCGGCACGCCGGGCGTGAGCGTGTAGGGAATGCCCCGCCGCTCCAGCCGGCGGATCTGCTCGGCCACCGCGCTGTAGACGGAGAGATCGCCCGAATGCAGCCGCGCCACGTCCTCGCCCGCCTCAAAGGCGCGGACATATTCCGCTTCGATCCGGTCGAGGTCGAGCGGCGCCGTATCGACGATGCGCGCGCCCGGCGGGCACCAGCCGAGCATCTCCGCCGGCACGATGGAGCCGGCATAGAGGCACACCGGGCAGCGGGCGATGAGATCGCGGCCGCGCACGGTGATGAGATCCGCCGCGCCGGGGCCGGCGCCGATGAAATGGACGGTCAAACCACACCCTCCCGCCGCGCCAGTGCGCAGGTGACCGGGCCCAGCGCGAGGCGCGGACCGAGCAGGCGGCCGTGGGCCCCTGCGGCTGCGAGCGCGGCCGTCTCTGCGGCGGAAGGCACGCGCAGCAGCGCCACCACCCGCTCCGAATGGGTCTTGGCCCGGCTGGAGGCGGCTTCCAGCTGGCTCTGCGGCACCAGCACCAAGGGCAGGCCGAGCAGCGCCGCCGCCTCGCTGATGCCGGCCTCCCCACCCTTCACCGCCGGGGTGGCGACGAGGGACACATCGTCCCGCCCAAGCTCGGCGCGCGCCAGGGCGGCGTCAAAGGCGGCGATCACCTCCTCCACCGACACGCCCCGCTTCGAGCCGATCCCGGCCACGATCATGCGCCCTCTCCCGGCCGGGGTTTCTCCCAGCGCCATTGCGTCACCGGCATGGCGGGGCGCCAGCCGGTCATGCCCTTCACCGCCACCGATCGCGCCAGCGAGATGCGCGTGAGCGTCCCGCCGAGGCGGGCATGAGCGGCGATCAGCAGCGCCTCGGTCTCCAGCGTCACCGCATTGGCCACCATCCGCCCGCCGGGCTTCAGTGCCGCCAGAGCCGTATCGAACACGCCGGGCTCGCTGGCGCCACCGCCGATGAAGATCACATCCGGCGTGGGCAATCCGGCAAGGGCGCCCGGTGCCGCACCCTCCACCACCTTCAGGTGGGGCACGCCGAGCTTATGTGCATTGCGGCCGATGCGGGCCGCGCGCTCGGCATTGCCCTCGATGGCGATGGCCGCGAGCGAGGGATGCGCCAGCAGCCATTCGATGGCGATGGAGCCCGCCCCGGCGCCGATATCCCACAGCAATTCCCCCCGCCGGGGCGCGAGAGAGGAGAGGGTGAGCGCCCGCACCTCGCGCTTGGTGATCTGCCCGTCATGCTCGAACAGATCGTCCGCGAGGCCGGCAGCGAGCGGCAGGACGGGCGCATCGGGCGTGGCCCGCACCTCCAGCGCCACCACATTGAGGGCGGCCACGTCGCCGAGATCAAACCCCTGGGCCGTGGCGCTGCGGATGCGCTCCGCCGGCCCGCCCAGCGCCTCCAGCACGGTCAGGCGGGAGGCGCCGCAGCCGTGGGCGGTGGCGAAAGCCGCCACCTGCGCCGGTCCGTCACCGTCCGAGGTCAGCAGCAGCAGCCGCGCGCCGTCCTGCAGGAAGGACCTGAGCCGGGCCAGCGGGCGCCCGTGGAGGGAAACCATGTCCACCTCCTGCTGCGCCCAGCCGAGCCGCGCGGCGGCCAGCGCGAAGGCGGAGGGGGCGGGAAAGGCGGCCATCTCCCGCGCCGGCACATGGCGGGCAAGGCTCGCACCGACGCCGTAGAGAAACGGATCGCCCGAGGCGAGCACGCACACCCGCTGCCCGCGCGCCGCCAAGACCCCATCGAGGCTGAAGGGGCTCGGCCACACCCGCGCCTCGCCTGTCACCAGATCCCCGGCCAGCGCGAGATGGCGCGCCCCGCCGAACACGATGGCGGCGGACGAGATGGCGGCGCGGGCGGCGGGGGAAAGGCCCTGCGCCCCATCCTCGCCGATGCCGACGATGGACAGCCAGCGCCCGGCCGGGGCAGTGTCGGTGGCGATGGAAACCCCTGCCTCAGCCATGACACCCCACATCCTTCTCCTCGGCGGCACCGGCGATGCCCGCGCCCTGGCAACCCGGCTCGCGCCCCGCACGGACATCCGCGTCACGCTCTCGCTTGCCGGCCGCACCGAAAATCCGGCGCCCCAGCCGGTGCCGGTGCGCGTCGGCGGCTTCGGCGGGCCGGCCGGGCTGGAAGATTATCTCAAGGCGGAGGGCATCGCCGCCGTCATCGATGCGACGCATCCCTATGCGGCGCGCATGTCCTTCAACACCGCGCTCGCCTGTGCGGCTGCGGGCGTGCCCCTGCTCGCGCTGCGCCGGGCGCCATGGCAGCCCCAGCCAGGCGACCGCTGGCGCGAGGTGGCGGATGTGCCGGCCGCCGTGGGGGCGCTGGGGGAGGTGCCCCGCCGGGTGTTCCTCGCCCTCGGCCGCAATGAGGTGCGCGCCTTCGAAGCGGCGCCGCAGCATGTCTATCTGGTGCGCAGCGTCGATCCCGTCACGCCGCCGCTCAACGTGCCGCAGGCCGAATACGTGCTCGGACGCGGGCCGTTCGGTGAAGCGGAGGATCATGCGCTGCTCAAGGCCCACGGCATCGACACCATCGTTGCCAAGAACAGTGGCGGCAGCGCCACCTATGGCAAGATGGCGGCGGCGCGGGCCTTGGGCATCGAGGTGATCCTGATCGCCCGCCCGCCGGTGCCGGACGTGCCCGCCGTGGAGCGCCCGGCCGAGGCCGAGGCCTGGCTCGACGGCATCCTCGCTCACGGCGCGGGGGCCGAGCGCGGCGCATAGACGAGGGGCGACTTCCCCTCGCGCGCCACGATGCGAGTCTCGGCGGTGCCGATGAGGACGCAGGTGGCCATGTCCGCCCGCGCGGGATCGGCCTCGGCCAGCGTCGCAAGCGCGATGCGCTCGTCGTCCCGCCCCGCCGCACGGCCGAACACCACCGGCACGGAGCCCGGCAGCTTTTCCCGCAGCAGCTCGAACGCGCGGCCGAGCTGCCAGGGCCGCGCCTTGCTGATGGGATTGTAGAGGGCGATCACGAAGCCGGCCTCGGCGGCGAGCGCGAGGCGCTTTTCCACCAGCGGCCAGGGCTTGAGATTGTCCGAGAGGGAGATGGCGCAGAAATCGTGGCCCAGCGGCGCGCCGCAGCGGGCGGCCACCGCGAGCATGGCGGTGACGCCGGGCACGATCTCCACGTCCAGCGCCCGCCATTCCGCCGGGCCGTGCTCGATGGCCTCGCACACCGCCGCCGCCATGGCAAACACGCCGGGATCGCCGCCCGACACCATCACCACCTTCGCCCCGGCCACGGCCGCCTCAAGGGCGGCAGAGGCGCGGGCGATCTCCTCGCGATTGTCCGAAGGCCGCCGCTCCTGCCCCGGCCGTTCCGGCAGGCGGGCGAGATAGGGCACGTAGCCGAAAAGGATGTCCGCCGCCGCCACTGCCTCTGCGGCTTCCGGCGTCATCTGCCGCGCCGCGCCGGGGCCGAGGCCGACCACCGTCAGCCGCCCGCTCACGCCGCGCGCTCCCAGCCGGGCACCAGCACGATGGCGAAATAGGGCGCGCGCTCGTCGGCCCGCTCGGCGAGGGGAATGAGCGCGCAATCGGCCATGGTGCCGCGCTCCACATAGACGGCCCGATCGAGCCGGCCGGCAGCGGCCAGCGCGCGCCGGATTTTCGGCAGGTTGCGCCCCACCTTCATGATGACCGCCGCATCCGCCTCGGCGAGGCGGCGGGCGAGTTCGGCCTCATCCAGCGTGCCGGGCAGCACCATGAGCACATCGTCGCCCTGCGCGATGGGGGCGCCGGCTTCCGACCAGCAGCCGGACATGCCGGTGACGCCGGGGATCACCTGGGTCTGGAACCGTCCGGCGAGGCGCACATGGATGTGCATGTAGGAGCCGTAGAAGAGCGGATCGCCCTCGCTCAGCACCGCCACCGTGCGGCCGGCCATGAGATGCTCGGCCACCGCGGCGGCGGAGGCGTCGTAGAAGGCGCCGATGGCCGTGCGATAGGCCTCGTCGTGCCGGTGGATTTCGGTGGTGACGGGATAGAGCAGCGGCAGCTCCACCGCGCCCGGCGGGAAGTGCGCGGCGGCCACCGTGCGGGCGTGGCTGACATTGCCGGCCTTGGCGAAATAGCCCACCACATCAGTGCTTTGCAGCGCCTTCACCGCCTTGAGGGTGAGAAGATCGGGATCGCCCGGGCCGACGCCCACGCCGATGAGATGTCCCTTCACAGCCCGGCCCTCGCAAGCGCGTTCACAGCGGCCGACGTGATGGCGCTGCCGCCCAGCCGCCCGCGCACGATGGCGAAGGGCACGCCGCGCGGATCGTCCGCCAGCGCATCCTTGGATTCCGCCGCGCCCACGAAGCCCACCGGCATGCCGAGGATGGCCGCCGGCTTGGGCGCACCGCGATCCAGCATTTCCAGAAGGTGGAAGAGCGCGGTGGGCGCATTGCCGATGGCGACCACCGACCCGGCGAGGTGTTCGCCCCACAGTTCCAGCGCGGCGGCGGAACGGGTGGTGCCGAGCTTTTCCGCCAGCGCCGGCACCGCCGGATCGCGCAGGGTGCAGATGACGTCATTGCCAGCCGGAAGCCGCGCGCGGGTGATGCCGTGGGCCACCATCTGCGCATCGCACAGGATGGGTGCGCCGGCCTGGAGCGCCGCGCGCGCGGCGGCAACCGAGCCGGGGCCGAACACGAAGTCCCGCGCCGCCTCCACGAGGCCGCAGGCGTGGATCATCCGCACCGCCACGTCCTCCTCCTCCGCCGAGAAGCGGGAGAGGTCGGCTTCCGCGCGGATGATGGCGAAGGATCGCTCGTAGATGGCCGTGCCGTCGCGCACGTAATCGAGGGGAAGGGTCATTCTGCGCGGCTCGTCACGTCGTCTTTTCCGGCCCGTCTGTTGTCGCCGTGCCCGCCCACAGGCCCGCCAGATCCAGGCGGGCAAGGAGCGCACGTGTCGTTTCACCCGGATTTCGCCGGGCCGCCAGCGTCGCGGCGAGGGATGCGACAGCGGCGGGAAGGTCCGCCGCCGGCCGCACCGGGCGCGCCGCGCCGGAGGCAGGGCCGTCATGCACCAGTGCGGCGCCGCCGTCCATGCCCACGAAGGCGAGGGTCGTCGGCGCGGGGTGGGCGCAGCCCTTGGTACAGGCGGAGAGGTGCAGAGACACCGTCCCATCCAGCAGCGGCGCGAATGCCTGCGCCAGCACCGGCGCGAGCGCACGGGCCGGGATGTGGGCGGAGGCGCAGGCCGGCGCCCCGGCACAGGCGGCGACGGCGGCGCGGGAATCGTTCGCGGCGGTGATGCAGCCGAGGGCGGCGATGCGCGCGGCGAAGGCATCGACACCGGCTGGCGAAAGCCCGGTGGCGAGGAGCGTGCGCTCGGGTGCCGGGCGCAGGTCCCGCGCGCCGGTCGCTTCCGCCGCTTCGGCAAGGGCCTCGAACTGCGCGGCATCACCCGCCCCGAAGGGCAGGCCAAAGCCGAAGGCCAATGTGCCATCGGCCAGCGGAATGCGCCCCAGCGGCGGCGCGGCTTCGGCCACGCGCGCCCGCCCGCCACATCCCGGCAGATCGGTGGCGCGGGCGGCGCGACCCAAGGCGGCGATGGACGCGAGCGCGGCCAATGCCTCGGCCGCTGCGTCGCCCTCGGACAGCACGCGGGCCGGTCCATGGCCGATGGTGAGCGCCCAGTGTCCCGGCCAAGCTGCGACGAGGCGCACATCCGCCTTCTGCCCGGCGAGGCTGACCGCGCCGCCGCCCTCCACCACCACCGACACCTTCGGCCCCAGCTTCCCCACCAGCGGCTGCGCCCCGGCGATGATCGCGGCGGCGAGCGGATGCCCGTCCGCGATCTCGGTCGGGTCCATCCCGCCCAGCGGCGAGACATCCACCGCGAGGCCGAGGCGCGGCGTGATGCCGAGCGCGACCACCGCATCCTGAAGCATCGGCACGGACTCTTGCGTCAGCCCGCGCACCTGAAGGCTGCCGCGCGCCGTCACCTCCATCATCCCGTTGCCGAGGCGGCGGGCAGCGTCGGCCAGCCCGCGCAATTGCGCCGGGGAGAGCCGGCCATCAGAGGGAACGAGGCGCAGGATGAGGCCGTCGCCGGTCTCCATGGGCGCAAGGAAGGCCGGGCAGGCGCCGCGACGGGTGGGAGGAATGGGCGTCATTCCGCGGCCTCCCGGCCGGCTTCGGCGCGGAGGGCGTCGAGATCACTGTCGAGATCGTTGCGCCGCGCATGCCACAGGCCGCGCCGCCGGGCATCGGCGAAGCGGCGGGCGATGGCGCGGGCGGCGGCGGGGTTCTGCGCGAGCAGGAAGGCGCGCACCTCAGGGTCCATCACATAAGCAGCGTGGAGGCGGTCGAGCAGCGCGGCGGGCACCTGCTCCGTGGTCTCGGCGAAGGCGACGAGGCGGTCCACCGTCTCCGCCAGCTCCGATGCGCCGCGGGGGCCATGGCGCATCTGCCCGGCGATGAAGCGGGCGGAGACGCGCCCGTGCACCAGCCGCGTCAGCGCCTCCTTCAGCGGCCGGGCGCGGGGGCGGTCGGGATCGGTGGTGTCGAGCACGACGAGATGGGCCGCGCGGCCCAGCGCCGCGCCGGCCGCCGCGAAGCCGCCCATGAAGGCCGCATCCTCGCTGCCGTCGAGGAGGTCGCGGGCGGCATCGTCCGCGCCATGCACCAGCGCATCCGCTTCCGCGAGCCGGGCCGCGAACAGGCCGGGCGCCGGGCGCGCCAGCCCGTCCGCTCCACCATAAGCGTGGGAGGCGGCGGCGAGATAGGCGTGGCCCAGCTCTTCCCGCGTCTCGAACGCCCCGCGCTGCAAGGTCGCCTCGATGCCCGCGCCATAGGCGCCGGGAGCGGAGCCGAACAGGCGGGACAGGTCCTCGCCCTTGAGGCGGGCCTCGGCGAGGGGGTTTTCAGTTCCCTCCTCGTCGCGGTTGGCCACCGCGCGCACGGCGGCATCGAGCAGCGCGATCTGGGCGGGGAAGATGTCGCGGAACAGGCCGGAGATGCGGAAGGTCACGTCGATGCGCGGGCGGCCGAGCACGGCGGGCGGCAGCACCTCCACGCCCGTGACGCGGCCGGTCGCGGCCTCCCACACCGGCCGGCAGCCGAGGAAGGCGAGGCCCTGGGCGATCTCCTCGCCCCCGGTCCGCAGGCTGGCGCTACCCCACAGGTCCAGCACCAGCGCACGGGGCCAGTCGCCCTGTTCCTGAAGGATGAGGCGCACCGCCTCGTCCGCCGCCTTGCGGGCGAGGTCGCAGGCGGTGGGGGTGGGCAGCGTGCGCGGATCGGCGGTGAAGAGATTGCGCCCGGTGGGCAGCACATCCCGCCGCCCCCGCGCCGGAGCACCGGCCGGGCCGGCGGGTACGAAGCGGCCATCGAGGGCGGTCAGCAGCGCGCGGGTTTCCGCCTCCGCCGAGGCGGCGCGCAGCGGGTCGGCCTCGCCCTCAGCCATGGCGCCGAAGATGTGGAGGCCATCCTTCACCGCCAGATCCTTCAGGTCGCACAGCCACGCATCGATGCGGCGCAGCGCCTCGTCCGGGTCGGCGCCGGCGGCAACGCCGGCTGTCGCAGCAAGGCCGGTCTCGGCGGCGGTCTCGACGATGAGGGCGGCGAGGCGCTCGCGGCGGCGGCGGTCGAGGCCGTCCGCCTGCGCATATTCATCCACCAGCCGCTCCAGCCTTTGCTCGGCCTCGCTGAGGCCAGCGGCGGCGAGCGGCGGTGGCAGGTGGCCGATGGTGACGGCGGCGAGCCGGCGCTTCGCCTGCGCCGCCTCGCCGGGATTGGAGACGATGAAGGGATAGACCACCGGCAGCGCCCCCATCACCACCTGCGGGAAACAGGCCGGGGTCAGCGCCACCGCCTTGCCCGGCAACCATTCCAGCGTGCCATGGGCGCCGAGGTGGACCACCGCATGGGCATCCAGCCCTTCCCGCAGCCACAGGCCGAAGGCGAGGAGCCCATGGCGGGGCGGCAGGCTGGCGTCGTGATAGTCCGCCCGCCGGTCGAGGCTCGCTCCGCGATCAGGGGCGAAGGCCAGCGTGATATTGCCGGAACGGGCGAGGCGGAAGCGGAAGGCGTCGTCGGTGACGTCCGCATCGTCCTCCGCCGCGCCCCAGGCGGCGGTGACGGCGGCGCGTGCGGCCTCCGGCAGAGCGGCGAAGAGGCGGCGGTAGGTGGCGAGCGCCAACGCGGGCTCGGGATGGAACGCGGCGAGGAGCGCCTTCGCATCGTCAGGGACGGGGCCGGCGCCGTAGCCGGCCGCCGCGAGCGTTCCGAGCATCCGCCGCGCGCTCTCGGGCACATCGAGGCCCACCGCATAGCCGGAGCGCCCCTCCGCGCCGGGATAATCCGGCAGGATCAGCGCAATCCGCCGCTCCGCGCGGGGCGTGGCGGCGAGGCGCACCAGAGCCGCCGCGCGGTCCGCCACATGGGCCACCGCCTCCGGCTCCGGCCGGTTCACCGCGGCGGTGAAGGCGAGGTCGGCGTCGGGCGGGGCGAAATCCTTGAAGGAGAGGGCGCCGGCCAGCACCCGCCCGTCCAGCTCCGGCAGCACGACGTGCATGGCGAGGTCTGCCGCCGAGAAGCCGCGCGGGCTCCCCGCCCACGCCTCCCGCGCCGTGGTGGCGGGCGCCGCCTGTAGCACGGGCGGGCCGCCTTCCGGGAACAGCTCCGCCGCATCGCCGGCCGCGAAGGCGGTGGTGGTGAGGAGGATGGCGGGGTCCAGCGCCGCCGTCGCCGCCCGCACGGCGGCGCGGGCGTCCGGCGCCTTCAGGCTGGGGACGAACAGGCAATGGGCGGCGATGCCCCGTGCCTCCAGCGCTGCCGCCAGCGCATCCACGGCGGCGGTGTCTGCGGCGAGCCACTGGGAGCGGTAGAAGAGAATGAGCGCGTTCGGCCGCCCCTGCCCTTCCCTGCCCTTGTCCCGCCCGCGCACGTCCTCCAGCGTCGCGAGTCCGGCGCCGGGGCGGTGGAAGGCGGTGGCCGGCACGGGGTGCGGCGCGGGGATGGCATGGGGCGCGCGAAAGCCCGCCGCCTCGCCCATATCGGCGAGCAGGGCCGCCATGTTCGCCGGCCCGCCCGCGCGGAAATAGCCGAGCCAGCGGGCGAGCGTATCCTGCGGCAGCGTGGAGAGAGCGGCGAGGCGTGGGTCGTCCTGGTCCTCGCCCGGCAGCAGCGCGAGGGCGATGCCACGGGCGCGGGCCGTGGCGGCCAATTGCTCGGCCCCGTAACGCCACCAATCCAGCCCGCCGAGCTGGCGCACCAGCACCACCTTCGCCTTGGCCGCGACCTTCTCCACCCACAGGTCCACCGACATGGGGTGGCGCAGATCCTTCAGCCGCGCGAGGCGCAGGCTGGGCACCGCACCGCCGCGCGCCCGCCAGGCGGCGGCGAGGGCGATGAGATCGCTATCGGTGAAGGAGAGGGCCACCATGTCGCCGGGCAGCTGGGCGAGGTCGACCGGCTCGGCCAACTCCTCCAGGCTCGTCGATGTGGTGGCGAGGATGTGCATGGCCTAGCCGAGGATGGCCTGTTCCACCGCCGCGCGGTCGAAGCCCTTGAGGCCGATGACCACCAGCGCCCCGCGCCGGGCCTCTTCCGCACCCCACGCGCGATCGAAATGGTGCGACACGCGCGGGCCGACGCCCTGCACCAGCAGGCGCAGCGGCTTGCCTTCCACGGCGGCGAAGCCCTTCACGCGCAGCACGTCCGGCGTCTCCGCCGCCTTCACCACGCGCGCGGCGAGCGCGGCGGGATCGGCGATCTCGGGCAAGGCCAGGACGATGCTCTCGAACTCGTCGTGGTCGTGGTCTTCCTCGTCGTCGTGATGGGTGCGGCGGGTGTCGATCAGGTCTTCCGCGCCGACGCCGAGGCCGAGCAGCACGGCCAGATCCACCTTGCCGCCGGATGACCGCACCAGCTTCACAGCGCGCGGCAGAGCACCGGCCACCGCCTTCTCGGCGGCGATGAATCCGGCCGCATCGAGCAGATCGGACTTGGAGAGGATGACGAGGTCGGCGCAGGCGATCTGGTCCTCGAACACTTCTTCGACGGGATCGTCATGGTCGAGGCTCTCGTCCCCGGCCCGCTGCGCGTCCAGCGCGGCAAGATCGGGGGCGACGCGGCCTTCGGCGAGGGCCGGGCCGTCCACCACCGCGATCACGCCGTCCACCGTCACCCGGCCCTTGATGGCCGGCCACTGGAAGGCCTGCACCAGGGGCTTGGGCAGCGCGAGGCCGGAGGTCTCGATGAGGATGTGGTCCACCTTCGGCGCGCGGGCGAGGATCTGGTCCAGCGCCGGCACGAAATCATCCGCCACGGTGCAGCACAGGCAGCCGTTGGCCAGCTCCACGATGGAGCCCTCGTCGCAGCTCTCGATGCCGCAGCCCTTCAGGATCTCGCCGTCGATGCCCACGTCGCCGAACTCGTTGACGATGACCGCGAGGCGCTTGCCGCCGGCATTCTCCAGCACATGGCGGATCAGCGTCGTCTTTCCGGCGCCGAGGAAGCCGGTGACGATGGTGCAGGGCACGCGGGCGAGGGAGGTCATCGGGTCTCCTTGAGGGTGAGCGGGGGAATGCGCGCGACCATGCCGCGCTTGAGCACGTCCGGCCGGCCGCGCCAGGGCATCAGGCCGTCCGGCGAGCCGGCGAGCAGGGCCGCGCCGGTGAGAAGGTCGGGGGCGCTGTCGGGGGAGAGGTCCCCGAACACATAGGTCCAGCCGTCGCGGCGGACCATGGCGGCGGAGAGCGCGCGCTTGCAATTGGCGAGGCAAGAAACGCCTTCGACCGCGACGCCTTCGGGGAGGGACGCGGCGCAGGCGGAGGCGAGGAGGCGCGCGCCGTCGCGCTCGGCCAACTGCTGAGTTTCCTGTGGGGCTTCGCTGCCGGGGGCGCGGCAGGTGGTGCAGATGAGGAGGGTGACGGCGGGAGCGGTTTCGCGCGCGGCTTCTGGCGCAGCCTGGGACGCGCAGCCGACCTCCGGGCTTTCGCCGCCCGGCTCGGGTGCTGTGCTGTCGGGAATCGCGCCGCGCTCCACCGAAACGTCCACGGGTGCGAGCGCCCGCGCGCACGGGCTCGAAGGGACGCAATACCGGAGCACCCCGCCCGGCGCGGACCTCGTCGAAGGCAGGTCTCCTGGCTCGCGGTTCACCGCCCCCGCCGCCTTCCCGGATCACTCCAGTGGCGTCTGGCAGGGGCTCACCGCCGACAGTTGCGGGGGCAGCCGCGGCATTGGGGGTCTCCCCGCACCGCATTCCCTTTTACGCCCGTGTGGGACCACGGGACCTTCGACGCCGCCACTAAAGGCAGTGGCGGGCGGGATTGTCAAATGAGGGCGTGGAACCGCGTTCGACGGCTCGGATACAACCCGTCATGGCCGGGCTTGTCCCGGCCATCCACGTCGGGCAGACAGGACCATCGCCTGAAAGATGTTCCCAGCCCCACCACGTGGATGCCCGGCACAAGGCCGGGCATGACGGTGAGGGGGCGAGACAGCGCGCAATACGCCCCCGCCCCTACCCCTCGATGCGGTCGAAATCGGCAATGCCGCGGGTGGCGGCGCGGATTTCGTCGAGGAGCTTCAGGCGGTTCTCGCGCAGCGCGGGATCGGGGTCATTCACCGTCACGGCGTCGAAGAAGGCGTCCACCGGCTGGCGCAGGTCCGACAGCGCGGTCATGGCGGCCTCGAAATCCTCGGCCGCGACGGCCTGGGAGACGCGGGCCTTCACGGTTTCAATGGCGTCGGCGAGGCGCTCCTCGGCCGGCTCCTTCAGCAACGCGGCGACGGTGGGGCCGGCGAAGGCGCGGCCGTCCTTCTTCTCCTCGATGCGCAGGATGTTCACCGCGCGGCGATAGCCGGCGAGCAGGTTCCTGCCATCCTCGGTGGCGAGGAAGGCGGCCAGCGCCTCCACGCGGCGGACGACGAGGAGGAGGTCGTCCTGCCCTTCGAGGGCGAAGACGGCATCGACGAGGTCGTGACGGGCACCGCGGTCGCGGAGGTAGACTTTCAGGCGATCAGCGAAGAAAGCGAGGAGGTCGATGGTGTGGGCGGCGACCAAACGCCCAGCAAACGGAGCCGATACTTTCGCGGTGCCTCGGAACGTATCGGGTGCTTCTCCGGACTGGGAGGGCTGCTCCTCACGGAACTTAACTCGACTAACTCTGTAATCAGACGCTTCGTCCAGGATCGCTACCAGCCGAAGCCTCAGCTCATTTTCGAGAATGATACGAATGACGCCAAGAGCCGCCCGACGAAGCGCATAGGGATCTTTGCTGCCGGTCGGAATTTCCTTTGCATCCCAGAAGCCTTCAAGCGTGTCGATCTTGTCCGCCAATGCCACAGCCACCGAGACAGGCGCCGTGGGCACACGGTCGTTCGGACCCTGCGGCTTGTAGTGCTCCTCGCATGCGGCGGCGACATCCGGGGGCAGGTTCTCGCCCTCGGCATAATAGCGGCCCATGAGGCCCTGAAGCTCGGGAAACTCTCCAACCACCTCAGTGAGAAGGTCTGCCTTGGCAACATTAGCGGCGAGTTTGACCTCACTTACAAACCGCCCATAGCTGCCCTCGAAGAACTTGGTACTGACCTGTCCGGTCCGCTCCATAAGCTCGGCGATGAGAACAGCCAAATTCTCGATGCGCTCGATGCGCTCGGCCTGGGAGCCCAGCTTCTCGTGGAAGGTGATGGACTGGAACTTGGGCATGCGGCTGGCGAGGCCGTTCAGCCGGTCCGTGTCCCAGAAGAATTTCGCGTCCGACAGCCGGGCGCGGATGACGCGCTCGTTGCCGGCGACGATGGCCGCGCCGCCGTCCGAGGCGACGAGGTTCGAGATGAGGATGAAGCGGTTGGCGAGGCGCCCGGTCTTGGGGTCCTTCAGCACGAAGCACTTCTGGTTGGCGCGGATGGTGGCGCGGATCACCTCGTCCGGGATGTCGAGGAAGCGTTCCTCGAACGATCCCATGAGAACCACGGGCCATTCCACCAGCCCGCACACCTCGTCCAGCAGGCCCTCGTCCTCCACCAGCTCAAGGCCGGCGGCGAGGGCGAGATCCTTGGCGTCGTTGAGGATGATTTCCTTGCGACGATCGCGGTCGGCCACCACCCTGGCGGCCTCCAGCTTCGCCATCCAGTCGTCCAGCCGCTTCACGGTGAAAGGCTCGGGCGCCATGAAGCGGTGGCCGCGGGTGACGTTGGAGGCCTCGATGCCATCCACCGAGAAATGCACCACCTCCGGCTCATCCCCCTCGGCGCCGAAGGTGGCGACGATGGAATGCAGCGGGCGCACCCAGCGCAGCGTGCCGGACCCCCAGCGCATGGATTTCGGCCAGGGGAACTTGCGGATGATGTCCGGCACGATCTCGGCCACCACCTCGGTGGTGGCGCGGCCGGGCTTTTCCACCACGGCCACGTAGAAATCGCCCTTCTTGGGGTCGGACTGGATGGTCGCCTGATCGAGGGAGGCGAGGCCCGCCGCCTTCAGGAAGCCGGCCACCGCCTGCTCGGGGGCCCCCACGCGCGGCCCCTTCTTCTCTTCCCGCTGGTCGGCCTGCCGGCCCGGCAGGCCGTGCACGGCGAGGGCGAGGCGGCGCGGCGTCACGAAGGCTTTCGCGCCCTCATAGAGCAGGCCGCGCTCCACCAAAGCGTCGGTGACGAGCTTCTTCAGCGCGTCGGCCGCCTGGGCCTGCATGCGGGCGGGGATTTCTTCGGAGAAGAGTTCGAGCAGAAGATCGGGCATCGGTTCGGGCTCGTCCTCCCCATGCGGGGAGGCTGGCGCTTGCGCGCGGCGGGTGAATTTCGCGGCCTGTGCTAGTGCCTTTCGGCCGCCGCGTCGAGGGGGCGGGCTCAGTCGAGGGAGCGGCCGCGCATCTCCGTGAGCCCCAGCGCGGCGAGGAAGGCCACCACGCCGCCGGCGATCATGAAGAAGGCCGGGGCCATGGCATCGCCGGTGAGACTCACCAGCAAGACCGCCACCATGGGCGCCGTGCCGCCGCCGAGGCCGAGGCCGAGATTCCAGCTCAGCCCTACCGCCGTGCAGCGGGTGTGGCGGGGAAACATCTCCACCAGCGCCACCGCCATGGGTCCACCATAGATGGAAACGATCACCGCAAAACCCAGCTGCCCCAGCAGCGCCAGCCCGGCCGAGCCGGAACCCAGCAGCAGGAACAGCGGCCAGGTGAACACGGCAAGGCACAGGAAGCCGCCGACGATGAGCGGCTTGCGGCCGATGCGATCGGACAGCGCGGCGAAGCCGAAGCACCCCGCCATCACCACCGCCATGCTCACGGCGTTCAGCTCCAGCGCCACATGGGGAGTGAAATGGTCCTGCTGCTGCAGCCAGGTGGCGAGATAGACGAAGGAGAGGTAATAGGCGATGCCCAGCACGATGTTGATGAGCGTCGCCCTGAGGATGCCGCCGCCACTCTCGCGGAAGGCCTCCACCACCGGCAGCGTCGGCCGGTGCACCGGCTTCACGTCGCGCGCCACCGTCCGGCGCAGGATGAGGGCGAAGCCGCCGAGCAGGCAGCCGAGCAGGAAGGGAATGCGCCAGCCCCAGGAGGCGAGGTCGTCCGCCGACATGAGGCCGGAGACGAGCGCCCCCACCGCCGAGCCCAGCAGCATCCCGCCGTTGCAGCCGACGATGACCAGCGAGGTCACCGCCCCCCGCCAGCGCACCTGCGCATTCTCCGCCAGGAAGACGGCGGAGGTCATGTATTCCCCGCCCACCGACAGCCCCTGCGCGAGGCGCAGCACCAGCAGCAGCACGGCGGAGAGAACCCCGGCCGTCTCATAGGTGGGCAGGAGGCCGACGCAGAAGGTTGAGATGCTCATGAGCGCCGCGGAGGACATGAGCGCCGCGCGCCGGCCCAGCCGGTCGCCGATATGGCCGAACAGCACCGAGCCCAAAGGCCGCATGAGGAAGGAGGCCGCGAACACGCCGAACACCGAGAGCATGGCCGCTGTCGGGCTCGACTCGGGGAAGAAGTTGCGGGCGAAGATGCTGGCGAGGAACCCGTAGACGGCGAAATCGTACCATTCCAGCACGTTGCCGAGCATGCCGGCAGCCATCAGCCGGCGCGAGAGGACGGGCGCGCCGTCGGGCGCCATCCCGCCGGAGACGTCTTCGGCCTCGTTGTGCGCAATGCTGCTCATCAATCCCGTTCCTGCTCCGCTCAAGCGTTAGGGCCAATGGGAAGGTGCGTCCAGCACCCGGCCCCGGCGTTCGGCGAGGGCCGCGACGCCCACCAGAGCGACGGCCGCCAGCCCCATCAGGTGGACCGCCGGCGCCATGGTGAGGCCGAGGCCGGTCACGAAATAGGTGGCGAGCATGGGCGCGAAGCCGCCGGAGACGCCGATACCGAGATTCCACGCAAAGCCCATGGCGCTGCACCGCACCGGCGTCTCGAACAGTTCCACCAGCAGCGCCGGCAGCGGGCTCGTGACCGCCGCGGCCATCACCGAGAAGACGAGCTGCGCCGCCAGCACTTCCGCCGGGCTGCCGCCGCGCAGCAGCAGGAACAGCGGCCAGGAGAGAAGGACGAAGCCGGAAAGCCCCGCCGCCACGATCCGGCGCCGGCCGATGCGGTCCGACAGCGCGCCGAACAGCAGGCAGCAGATCACCGACACGATCAGCGCAAGGGTGGTGAAGCCAAGGGCGGTCGCGGGGGCAAGGCCGGCCTCCTGCTCCATATAGGTCGGCAGGTAGACGAACAGGAGATAGGTGTCGGCGCCGACGAATACGGTCACCAGCATCGCGGCGACGATGGAGCCGCCCGCCTCCCGGAAGGCCCGCCTCAGCGGCAGGCCCCTGGCCTTGCTGCCCCCGCGATCGCCGGGCCGGGGCCGGCGCAGCACCAGCGCGGTGATGCCCAGCACCGCGCCGAGCAGGAACGGCACCCGCCAGCCGAAGGCCTGCATCGCCTCCGCCGACAGGAGCGCGCTCAGCAGCGCGCACACGCCGGAGCCGATGAGCGTGCCGGTCTGCCCGCCCGCCGTGGAGAAGGCCGCCGTGAGCCCGCGATGGCGGGGCACCGCGTGCTCGGCGAGATAGATGGAGGAGGTGGTGTATTCCCCACCGATGGACAGCCCCTGCAACAGTCGCAGGATGAGGAGCAGCAAGGGGGCGAGGACGCCGACGGTCGCATAGGTGGGCAACAGGCCGATGCCCACCGTGGCGCAGCTCATGACCGAGACCGAGGCGATGAGGGCGATGCGGGGGCCGAACCGGTCGCCCACATGGCCGAACAGGATCGCCCCCAAAGGCCGCATCAGGAAGGCCGCGCCGAACAGGCCGAAGGCGGAGATGAGCCCCACCAGCGCATCCTCGGCCGGAAAGAAGGTGCGGGCGAAGATGGGCGCGAGGAAGCCGTAGGAGGCGAAGTCGTACCACTCCAAGAGATTGCCGATGGCACCGGCCGCGAGCAGGCGCGGCGACGCGCCGCCCGGATGGGACGCGTCCGGCGGCCGGATGCCGGACAGGTCACGGGGGCCGACATCGGTGGCGGTCATGGCGGGTCCGGACGGCGGGCGGGTGCGGCTCCGTTTCAGCTACCACCCGAATGGAGGTCGGGGCAATCCCTTACCGCTGACCCTCAGGCGGCTGCGCCGCCGCCGGCCGTCTTCAGCCATGCGGCGCCGCAGGCCTTGGCGAGTTCCCGCACCCGCAGGATGTAGCTCTGCCGCTCGGTGACGGAGATCACGCCGCGCGCGTCCAAGAGGTTGAAGACGTGGGAGGCCTTGATGCACTGGTCATAGGCCGGCAGGGCCATGTCGTGCTTTTCGCCCTTGTCGCCGAAGGCCAGATACTTGTGGCAGGCGGTCTCGGCCATGCGGAACTGCTCGAACAGCATGTCCGTGTCGGCGGCCTCGAAATTGTGCCGGGAATATTCCCGCTCGGCCTGAAGGAAGACGTCGCCGTAGGTGGTCTTCTCGGCGCCCTCGCGGCCGTTGAAATTGAGATCGTAGACGTTCTCCACGCCCTGCACATACATGGCGAGGCGTTCGAGGCCGTAGGTGAGCTCACCCGAAACCGGGGAGCACTCGAAGCCCGCCACCTGCTGGAAGTAGGTGAACTGCGACACCTCCATGCCGTCGCACCAGCATTCCCAGCCGAGGCCCCAGGCGCCCAGCGTCGGGCTCTCCCAGTCGTCTTCCACGAAGCGCACGTCGTGCAGCTTCAGGTCCACGCCGATGGCCGCTAACGATTGCAGGTACAGCTCCTGCAGGTTCTCCGGCGAGGGCTTCAGGATGACCTGGAACTGGTAATAATGCTGGAGCCGGTTGGGGTTCTCGCCATAGCGGCCGTCCTTGGGGCGGCGCGAGGGCTGCACATAGGCTGCCTTCCAGTGCTTCGGGCCGAGCGCACGCAGGGTCGTCGCCGGGTGGAAGGTGCCGGCGCCCACTTCCATGTCGTAGGGCTGGAGCACCACGCAGCCCTGGTCCGCCCAGAATCGCTGAAGGGTCAGGAGCAGCGCCTGGAACGAGCGGTCGGGGCGCATATGGGCGGGAAGGCTCTCGTCGATCATTTCGGAACAGCTCGCAGCAACGTGACCCCGGCGCGCCCTCCCCGGCAGCGCGGGACGGGGGGCCTCAGGCGCGCGGACACTAGGCAGTGGCTGGGGCGATTGCAACGTGGGCGGGGCAACTTCGCTTTGGCCGGCTGAAAATCGGCACTGAACCGAAATGCGGTCTCCGCGGTTGTCCTGCCGTGCAGTCAATTGGAGGGAGACCCCGCATGAACATCGCGAAGTATGCCATTCCCGTCGCCGCCGCCGCCCTCATCGCCATGACCGGCGCCGCCAGCGCCCAGTCCGGCACCGCGCCCGGCCAGAACCCTCAGCGCGGCCCCGCGCAGGAAGGCGGACGCACCCAGGCCACCCCCGGCCCCAGCGGCAGCGGCATGACCGCGCCCGGCCCCGGCGTGCCGTCCACTCCGCATTCCGGCATGTCCGCGGGCCAGGATACCCACAAGGGACCGGCGCAGGAGGCCGGCCGCACCCAGGCGACCCCCGGCGGCTCGGCCAGTGGCAACGCGCCGGCCATGGACACCACCGGCACGGTGACGCCGCGGTCCGGCACCACCCCGGGCCAGGACACGCACAAGGGTCCGGCGCAGGAAGGCGGCCGCACCCAGGCGACCCCCGGCGGCACGCGCTGAGCGTACTGAACAAAGAAAAAGCCCCGGAGCCATGCTCCGGGGCTTTGACTTGACGCGCGGCGGCTTCGATCAGCCGCGGCTGCGGGCGCGGACCATGAAGTCGTCGTAGGTGAACTCGACGATCTGCCACCACAGATAGGCGTTGTTGCGGAACGTCTTCATGTCCTCGTAGATCTTCTTGAAGTCCTCGTTCTTGCCGCCGATTTCCTCATAGAGCTGCTGCGAGGCCTTGTAGGCGGCGTCCATCACGTCGCTGGGATAGCGGCGCAGCTGGGTGCCGGCCTTCACGAGGCTCTGCACCGACACCGGGTTCTTGGCGTCGTAGCTTGCGAGCATGCTCTCGTTGGCCTGCGCCATGGCGGCGGTGAGGATGGACTTGTAGTTCTTCGGCAGCTCGGCGAGCTTGTCCTGGTTGACGAAGAAGTTGAGGGCGGCGGAGCCCTCCCACCAGCCCGGGAAGTAATAATACTGGGCGACCTTGTAGAGGCCGAGCTTCTCGTCGTCATACGGGCCGACCCACTCGGCCGCGTCGATGGTGCCCTTCTCCAGCGCGGGATAGATGTCGCCGCCGGCGAGCTGCTGCGGCACCACGCCGAGCTTGGCGAGCACCTGGCCACCGATGCCGGCGATGCGCATCTTGAGGCCCTTGAGGTCCTCGACGGTCTTGATTTCCTTGCGGAACCAGCCGCCCATCTGGCCGCCGGTGTTGCCACCGGGGAACATCACGACGCCGTACTTCTTGTAAAATTCGTTGAGCAGGTTCATGCCGTTGCCGAACAGGAACCACGCGTTGATCTGGCGGGCGTTGAGGCCGAACGGCACGGCGGTGCCGAGGCCGAAGGTCGGATCCTTGCCCACGTAATAATACGACGCCGAGTGGCACATCTCGACGGTCTTGTTGGTGGTGGCGTCAAGCGCCTGCAGGCCGGGGACGATTTCACCCGCCGCGAACACCTGGATCTGGAACTTGCCGTCGGTCGCGTCGGCCACCTGCTTCGCCATCAGCTCGGCGGCGCCGTAGATGGTGTCGAGGGACTTGGGGAAGGACGACGTGCAGCGCCACTTCACTTCCGGCGCCGTCTGGGCGATCGCCGGCATGGCCACGGCTGCGGAAGCGGCGACACCCGCGCTGGCGGCGGTGAGGAACTCACGGCGTTTCATGGAGAACTCCCTGGGGCTCTTTCACATCGCAGCGCCGCTTCTATGGGCGGGCCGTCGTACCGCTTTTAGAGCACGCGCCGTTCGGGCTCAACGCGGAGGAAGGTATGAATCGCCGCGCGCCGGGGAAAAAATGCCCCGGCGGCTCAAATTCGCGGCACCGGATCGGCCGGGGCCGCCGGTGCGTCACTCGATGACGATGCGCGGCGCCTGCCGGGTCTGGGCGGTGGCCTTGTCGAGGGCCGCCTTCACACCGGTCGCCACATGCCGGTAGGCCGCCGCCTGCGGGCTGTCGGGATCGGAGATCAGGATCGGCAGGCCGGCGTCCGACATCTCCCGGATGCGCATGTGCAGCGGGATCTCGCCGAGGAACGGCACGCCCAGCTTGTCCGCCTCCGCATGGGCGCCGCCGTGGCCGAAGATGTCGGACCGGCCGCCGCAGTGCGGGCAGATGAAGTGGGACATGTTCTCCACAACGCCGAGGATCGGCACGTTCACCCGCTCGAACATGGCGACGCCGCGCCGGGCATCGATGAGGGCCAGATCCTGCGGGGTGGAGACGATGACCGCGCCGGCAAGGTTCACCTGCTGCGCCATGGTGAGCTGGGCATCGCCCGTGCCGGGGGGCATGTCCACCACCAGCACGTCGAGCGGACCCCACTTCACGTCCTTCAGCATCTGCGAGATGGCGGACATCACCATCGGCCCGCGCCAGATCATCGGCGTGTCTTCCTCCACGAGGAAGCCGATGGACATCAGCTGCAGGCCGAAATTCTCCAGCGGCAGCATGGTCTTGCCGTCCGCCGTGGTCTCCGGCTTCTGGGCGACGCCGGTGAGGCGCGGCACCGAGGGGCCGTAGATGTCGGCATCGAGCAGGCCGACCTTCAGGCCGAGATCCCGAAGCGCGATGGCGAGGTTGATGGAGGTGGTGGACTTGCCCACGCCGCCCTTGCCCGAGGCCACCGCGATGATGGAGGCGACGCCCGGCACGGCGATGCCGCGCGGCGCAGGGGCTCCTCCATGCGCACCGCCATGGGCATGGCCGTGGCCATGACTATGCGCGGCCGGGGCGGCAGGCGCCTGCTTGCGCTCGGCGGTAAGGGTGACGAGGGCCGAGGCGACGCCCGGCAGCGCCTTCACCGCGTTCTCAGCGGCGATGCGCACATCCTCCCACGCCCGTGCCTGGGCCGGATCGATGTTGATGGAGAGATAGACCTTGCCCGACGTGACCACGACGCCGGACAAGGCCGGCGAGACGGAAAGCGCCACGCCTTCGGGCGTGCGCACCTTCGCGAGCGTGGAACGGACGGTGTCCTCGGAAAGCTCGGCCGTGTGGCTCATCATGTCACTCAACTCCCCGGCCGGGCGACGCGCATCTGGGGCAGGCGCGGAGGCCGGGCTGGAATGATTTGAAATCATCTTCTGATTCGCACGAGAGGCGGCGACTGCAAAGCCCGACATATGAGCGCTGATTAAACGCTAGGCAGAGCTGACGCCGATCTCCCATGCGCATTCTTTTAATCCGGCTGTTGCGGCAGGGCTATATTTCCATTATTCACGAAATATGGAATTGAATCAGGCCGTCCCCGTCTTCTCCGCCCTCGCCCATGAGGGGCGCCTCAGTGCGCTGCGCCTTCTGGTCGAAGCAGGGCCGGACGGGCTTGCGGCCGGGGAGATGGCGCGGCGGCTCGGCATTCCCCCGAATACGCTGTCGGCCAGCCTCTCCGTGCTCGCCCACGCCGGGCTTGTGACATCGCGCCGCGATGGCCGCTCCATCATCTATGCCGCGCTGTACGAGACGGTGAGCGATCTCATCGCCTTTCTCACCGACAAGTGCTGCGGGGGCCAGCCCGAGCTGTGCGCTCCGGCGGGGCCGGAAGCCGGCACGTGCGCCCCGAAGACCGCGCAGGAACGGCAGCCGTCATGAACCAGATCAGCCCGCCCGCCGCCGCGCTCGCGGAGGCCCGGCCCGTTGGCGGGGAGACCCGGCCGATCGCGGCGTCTCCCGCCTTCGATCTGTCCCGGCGGCTCGCCGCCGAAACCCTGGGAACCGCGCTGTTGCTCGCCATCGTCATCGGCTCGGGCATCATGGGCGAGCGGCTGGCGGGCGGAAACACGGCGATCGCCCTGCTGGGCAACACGCTGGCCACCGGCGCAGGGCTGGTCGTGCTGATCGCCGCCTTCGGCCCGGTGTCCGGGGCACACTTCAATCCGGCGGTGACGCTGGTGTTCGCGCTGCGGCGGGAGATCGGCTGGCGTACGGCCGGCGCCTATGTGGCCGCCCAGCTTGCCGGGGCCGTCGCGGGCGTCCTCGCCGCCCATGCCATGTTCGCCGAGCCCATGGTGCAGATTTCCGGCAAGCTCCGGGACGGGCCGGCACAGGGCTTTTCGGAAGCGGTGGCGACCTTCGGCCTCGTCACGGCGATCCTCGCCACCGTGCGCGTGCGCCCGCAGATGGTGCCGGCCGTGGTCGGCCTCTATATCACCTCGGCCTACTGGTTCACGGCCTCCACCTCGTTCGCCAACCCGGCGGTGACGCTGGCGCGGAGCCTCAGCGATACCTTCACCGGCATCGCGCCCCAGTCCGTTCCCCTGTTCCTGCTCGCCCAATCGGCGGGCGCCCTCGCCGCCGCAGCCCTGTGCGGCTGGCTTTTCCGCGAGAGATCCCGCCCATGAGCGATTTTCCCGTCACCATCTACCACAACCCGCGTTGCGGCACGTCGCGCAACACCCTGGCGATGATCCGCGCCGCAGGCGTCGAGCCCACCGTGGTCGAGTATCTGAAGACCGGATGGACCAAGGCGCAGCTCACGGACCTCGCCGCCGCCACCGGCGCGCCCCTGCGCGATCTCCTGCGCGCCAAGGAGCCGCTCCTCGCCGAGCTGAAACTGGCCGAGCCGGGCGTGACGGATGCGCAATTGCTCGACGCCATGGTCGAGCACCCCATCCTGGTGAACCGGCCCATCGTGGTGACGCCCAAGGGCACCCGCCTGTGCCGGCCTTCGGAGGTCGTGCTCGACCTGCTGGAGACGCCGCCGGAGAGCTTCACCAAGGAGGACGGCGAGGTGGTGACGACCGGTCGCTAGGGAGACGGCGGGGCGGGCCGCGACTGGTACGGGAAATGCTTCGCTCACGCCCCGCTGTCGCGAACCCGCCCAAGATCGTCACGCCGACCATGACCGTCACGCCCGCCCATGAGATTCCCCTTGGCATCCGCCGCAAGGCCATCGCGGTCCACGAGGCCGGACACGCTTTGGTGGCCATCCTGCTCAAGCGGGACGTGACCGAAGCGCTGCTGCGCCCGCCGGACGGGTTGAGCGGGGAAACGCGGTTCGCCCACGGGGAAAGCGCCCCGCTCGACCTCTCGCAGGAAGCCGACCGGCGCCGGGTGGCCGACGCCATCGTCGTGCTCATGGCCGGGCAGGTCGCGGAGGCGGAATACTGGCGGCGGCACGCCTCGCTCTATTCGCCGAAGGTGAATTCCCATCGCAGCGACGCTGCGGAAGTCCTCACGCTCAAATCCGGCCTCGCCCTCGGCCCGGAGCAGGATGCGCTGTTTACCGGCTACTGCATCGAGAAGGCGAAGAAG
The DNA here is from genome assembly GCF_023571765.1 of Xanthobacter aminoxidans. Classification (GTDB taxonomy): domain Bacteria; phylum Pseudomonadota; class Alphaproteobacteria; order Rhizobiales; family Xanthobacteraceae; genus Xanthobacter; species Xanthobacter aminoxidans. The sequence continues at coordinate 41,526 of NZ_JAMJXC010000008.1, forward strand.
CTGGTGCTTGAGGATGCCGCCCAGGCGGCCATCCAGGAAATCGCCATGCGGCTGTCCGAAACCATGTCGATCCTGCGGACGGAGATGGACGAGATCATCACCCGCCACCGGGTGGTGCTGCGACAGCCGTCGAGAGCGCACCGCTACTGACCCGAGGCGCAGGGTCAGAACCACTTGATGCGCTGCACAAATCGCCCCGACCCGATGGTGCGGCGCGCCCGAAAGCGAAAATGCCGTGGGCAAGCCCCGCGCGGCGGGCCTGATCGCGCCCCATCGGTTGCCTTTCCCCTTGAGCCCGGAGCGAGTTTCGCAGACCGTTCAGCGCGCCAGCGAGTCGACGCGCTGGCCTGCATCAGGGCAAGAGGTCTCCATGTCACTACACACCCATGACCCTTCGGACGTGATCGGACGCGCCTGGGCGGTCAAGGCCAGCGCCGTCCTCGGATGGCTGACGGAGATTCCGGCCGCGGTGCTGGTGGTGGCCGAAATCCTCGTGCTGCTGGCGGGCGTCATCTTCCGCTATGCCCTGCACAAGCCGCTCATCTGGTCGGATGAGCTCGCCTCCATGCTCTTCCTGTGGCTGTCCCTGTTCGGCTCGGTGATCGCGCTCAATCGCGGCGAGCACATGCGCATGACGGCCATCGTCGGCATGATGAAGCCTCGCGCCCGCGCCTTCTTCGACATGATCGCCATCGCCGCCGCCGTGGCCTTCCTGCTGATGATCCTCCACCCGGCCATCGAATATGCGCAGGAGGAAGCCTATGTGGTGATGCCGGCGCTGGAGATTCCCAACACCTGGCGCGCCGCCGCCATTCCGGTGGGCACGGCGCTGATGCTGATGGTGGGGCTGCTGAAGCTCGCCCAGCACGCCACCGGCCGCGACGCGGTCATCGCCATCCTCGTGGTCGCCACCATCGTCGGCGGCTTCTATGCGCTCGGCCCGGTGTTCCGGACGCTGGGCAACTACAATCTCTTGATCTTCTTCCTGTTCGGCGTGGGCGTGATGGTGCTGATGGCGGTGCCCATCGCCTTCTCCTTCGGCCTTGCCACCTTCGCCTACATCTCCCTCTCCACCCACACGCCGAGCATGGTGGTGATCGGCCGCTTCGACGAGGGCATGGGCCACCTGATCCTGCTCGCGGTGCCGCTGTTCGTGTTCCTCGGCCAGCTCATCGAGATGACCGGCATGGCGAAGGCCATGGTCGCCTTCCTCGCGAGCCTGCTCGGCCATGTGCGTGGCGGCCTGCATTATGTGCTGGTGGGCGCCATGTACCTCGTCTCCGGCATCTCCGGCTCGAAGGCGGCGGACATGGCGGCCGTGGCCCCGGTGCTGTTTCCGGAAATGACCAAGCGGGGCGCCAAGCCCGGCGACCTCGTGGCGCTGCTCTCGGCCACCGGCGCGCAGACCGAGACGATCCCGCCCTCCATCGTGCTCATCACCATCGGCTCGGTCACGGGCGTGTCCATCGCCGCTTTGTTCACCGGCGGCCTGCTGCCGGCGCTGGTGCTCGCCATCGCCTTGTGCTCGGTGGTGTGGTGGCGCTATCGCCACGAGGATCTGAGCGGCGTCACCAAGGCGAGCTGGGGCGAGGTCGGGCGCGCCTTCATCATCTCCGTGCCGGCCATCGCCTTGCCCTTCGTCATCCGGGCGGCGGTGATCGAGGGCGTCGCCACCGCCACCGAGGTGTCCACCATCGGCATCGTCTATTCGGTGGTGGCGGGCCTGCTCATCTATCGCCGGTTCGATTTCCGCCGCCTGTTCCCCATGCTGGTGGACACGGCGGCGCTCTCCGGCGCCATCCTGTTCATCATCGGCGCCGCCACCGGCATGGCCTGGGCGCTCACCCAGTCCGGCTTTTCCAACGCCTTGGCGGAGGCCATGCGCGCCCTGCCGGGCGGGTCGGCGAGCTTCCTGGCGGTGTCCATCGTCGCCTTCGTGGTGCTGGGCTCGGTGCTGGAGGGCATTCCCGCCATCGTGCTGTTCGGCCCCCTGCTCTTCCCCATCGCCAAGCAGGTGGGGGTGAACGAGGTGCACTATTCCATGGTGGTCATCCTCGCCATGGGCATGGGCCTGTTCGCGCCGCCCTTCGGCGTCGGCTATTACGCCGCCTGCGCCATCAGCCGCATCAGCCCGGACGCAGGCATGAAGCCCATCGTGGGCTACATGATCGCGCTGCTCATCGGCCTCATCATCGTCGCCGCCGTGCCGTGGATCTCCACCGGCTTCCTGTGACCAGACGGGCTGAGCCACCAACACCCCAAACGCAAACCGGCCGGATCGCAGGGCGATCCGGCCGGTTTTCATGAGAGGCGAGCACGCGCCGATCAAATTGATTCAATTTGATCGGATCGCGCTCTAGGGCGTCAGCCCTTCACCATCGGGCACTTGCCATCGGCCATGGGGCGGAAGGCGTCCTTGGCAGGGATGGTCTCGACGAGGTTGTAATAGTCCCACGGCCCCTTGGACTGGTCCGGCGTCTTCACCTGGAACAGGTACATGTTGTGGATGTGCCGGCCGTCGGCACGCACCTCGCCCTTGCCGAACAGCGGATCGTCGGAGGGCATCTCCTTCATCTTGGCCACCACCTTCTGGCCCTCGGTGGTGTTGGCCGCAGCGGCGGCGCGCAGATAGTGGAGCGCGCCGGAATAGACGCCCGCCTGGTTGGCAGTCGGGCGACGGCCGTTCATCTGCGCCGCGAAGCGGTCGGCATAGGCGCGGGTGCCGTCATTCATGTTCCAGTAGAAGCCTTCGGTGAGGAACAGGCCCTTGGCCACCGGCAGGCCGAGGGAATGCACGTCGGTGACCTGCATCAGCAGCGCGGCGAGGCTCTGCTTCTGGGTGAGGCCGAACTCGGCCGCCGCCTTCACCGAATTGATGGTGTCGCCCACCGCATTAGCGAGGGCCACCACCTGCGCGCCGCTGGCCTGCGCCTGCAGGATGAAGGAGGAGAAGTCCGACGCATTCGGCGGATGGCGGACGGAGCCGAGCACCTTGCCGTCGGGCGACGCCTTCACCACGGCCATGGCGTCGGCCTCCAGCGCATGGCCGAAGGCATAGTCGGCGGTCACGAAGAACCAGGTGTCCTTCTTTGCCTTCAAGAGCGCGGCGGCCGTGCCGTGGGCGAGCGCCCAGGTATCGTAGGTCCAGTGGACGGTGTTGGGCGAGCACTTCTCGCCGGTGAGCAGCGCCGTGCCGGGGCCGGAGGCGATGAAGGCGACGTTGGTGCCGCGCACCACCTCCTGCACCGCCAGCGCCACCGAGGAGAAGGGCACGTCGAGGATGGCATCCACGGTGCCGTCCGCTACCCACTTGCGGGCGGCGGCGGAGCCGACATCCGGCTTGTTCTGGTGATCGAGGGATATCACCTCCACCTCGATGCCGGGATGAGCCTTCTTGAAATCCTCCGCGGCCAGGCGCGCCGACACGACGGAGCCGGTACCGGTGGAATCGGCGCCGTTTCCGTTCAGGTCGGTGAGCACGCCGAGGCGGATCTTGTTGCCGGGGATTTCCGCGCGGGCGGGCGTCGGCGCGGCGAAATGCGCCGCGGCGAGGAATGCGGCGCCCGCGACGAGCGCGAGCCGGGTTTTCCTGAGCATGGTTTTCTCCCTGTGTGTTCTTCTGGCTGTTCTTGAAACCCGCGCGGTCAGTTGCCGCGCACCTCTTCGAGCACCTTCTGCGCCACGTCCATGCGCACGCTGGCCCGCTCCACGAGCAGGCGGGCCACGCGGTCGATCTCCTCGCCCACGGCACCGGCCATCATGGCAATGTTCTGGGCATGAAGGGCCATGTGGCCCTTCTGGATGCCGGTGGTGGCGAGCGCCTTGAGCGCCGAGAAATTCTGCGCCAGCCCCACCGCCGCTATGATGCGCGCCAGCCGCTCGGCGGTGGAGACGCCGAGGATGGCGAGGCACGCGCGTGCCGTGGGATGCACCTTCGTCGCGCCGCCGATGAGACCCACCGCCAGCGGCAACTCGATGGAGGCGGAAAGGTTGCCGTCCTTGTCCACCTCATAGGTGGTGAGCGACGAATAGCGGCCCGAGCGGGCGGCGTAGGCATGGGCGCCTGCCTCCACCGCGCGGGTGTCGTTGCCGGTGGCGAGCACCACGGCGGAGATGCCGTTCATGATGCCCTTGTTGTGGGTGGCGGCGCGGTAGGGATCGGCGGCCGCGAACTCATAGGCGGAAACAATGCCGTCGCGCACCGCCTCGCCACCGATGTCGGCCGCCTTCCACACCGCCCGGGCGCGGGCAAGGCGACGGTCGGCGAGGTTGGAGAGGATGCGCAGATAGACCCGCCCGCCGCTCCACGCCGCGATGGACGGCGCGAGCTTCTCCGCCATGGTGTTCACCGCGTTGGCGCCCATGGCGTCGCGCGTGTCGACGATGAGATGGGTGACGACCATGGTGCCCGACGGCGTGTCGAGGAGGCGCACCTCAAGATCGCGGAAGCCGCCGCCCAGCGACACCAGCACCGGGTCGCAGGCATCGCACGCGGCCTTGATCTCGTCGCGCTTCTCCAAGATGCGGATGCGCGCGCCGGCCGGGTCCGCCACGTCCACCGCCTGCACCTGCGCGATCATCAGATTGCCGGAGACCGAGGTGAAGAAGCCCGTTTCGTAAACCTGCTTCGCCGCATTGCAGACGGCGGCGACCACGGAGGATTCCTCCGTCGCCATGGGGACCAGCACGTCCTCGCCATCGATCTTCATGTTGGTGGCGACGCCCACCGGAATGTTCATGGTGCCGATGACGTTCTCGATCAGCTTGTCGGCGAGCACCGGATCGAGATTGCCCATGTTGGCGAGGTGCGCGACCTGCGCCTCGTCCAGCCCGGCGAAGCCGGCGACGAGATCGAGCCGGTCGCGCGGGCTCAGCTTGTGGAAGCCGGCAATGCGGGAGGAGCGGTTGGAGCCGGCGGCGCTGGTCATCTTGGGGCCTTCCTGTGGTCGCGCGACATCGCCGGGTGGCGGACGCGAGGCAGGCGCGAAGGCAAGCCCGCCGCACCCTTTTCGGGTGGCGCGGTTCCGGCGTTCCGTCCCTGTCTCTTGTCAGCCGCGCGTGGCGTGCCTGTTGGGGCGGACTTTCCGCTGCGGGGAGGGGTACGGCAAGGAACACTTTGCGTTGGAAACGATGCAGCCGTACCCTTCAATTTATGGGTACGATCGAGCAGCTTATTGAGGACGACGAGAGCCTGACGCGGGTGGACGCGGTGGTCCGCCTCCTGTCGCGCCGCATCGATGCCGGCCAGTTGCGGCCGGGGGAGAAGCTCCCCTCCATCCGCGCCGCGTTCGCGGCCTATGGCGTCTCGCGCAACACGCTGGTGGAGGCCTATGAGCGGCTCGCCGCCTCCGGCCGCATCGAGGCGCGGCCGGGCTCCGGCTTCTATGTGATGCGCACCCGCGCCGCGCCGGTGCGTCCGCCCGCCCCGCCCGCCGTCATCGAGGCGGTGGACAGCGTGTGGCTGCTGCGCGAGCAGCTGGAGCAGCATTACGACGTGCGCGTGGGCGACGGGCGCCCGCCCCCTTCATGGATGGAAGGCTCGGAGGTGGGGCGCTATCTCAAGCCCATCAACCGCCCCGGCCGCCGCCCCTTTCCGGCGAGCTATGGCAGCCCCTTCGGCTTCCCCCTGTTGCGCGAGGCCATCGCCGCCCTCCTCGCCGAGCGGGCCATCGCCGCCGATCCCGCGCGGGTGCTGCTGACGCAGGGCGCCAACCACGCGCTGGACCTGATCGTGCGCATGCTGGTGGAACCGGGCGAGACGGTGCTGGTGGATTCGCCCGGCTATTATCCCCTCTTCGGCAAGCTGCGCCTCGCCAAGGCGCGCACCCTCGGCGTCCGTCGCACGGCCGAGGGGCCGGACGTGGCGGACCTCGCCGAGAAGGCGGCGCAGTCCGGCGCCAAGCTGTTCTTCACCCAGTCGCTGGCTCACAACCCCACCGGCTCGTCCCTGACGCCGGCGGTGGCCTACCGGCTGTTACAGGTGGCCACCCGCTATGGCCTGCTGGTGGTGGAGAGCGACCCGTTCGCGGACATCCTGCCCGCCTCCCACCCGCGCCTCGCCTCGCTGGACCAGCTGGAGCGGGTGATCCATGTGGGCACCTTCGCAAAGACCCTCTCGGCAAGCCTGCGCTGCGGCTATGTGGTGGCCTCCGCCGATCTCATCGAGCGGCTCGGGGCGCTCAAGATGGTGACGAGCGTGAACTCCTCCGGCTATGTGGAGCGCATCGTCCACGATCTCATCACATCCGGCCAGTATCGCCGCCATCTCAAGCGCTTGCGCGGCCGCGTCTCGGCGGCGACCGATCAGGCGCAGGCGACGCTAGGCCGCCTCGGCCTGCCCATCTTCGGCCCACCGGGCGGCGGCTTCTATCTCTGGTGTGAATTGCCGGAGGGGCTGGACGACAGCGCCCTCTCCCGCCGCGCCGCCGAGCGCGGTATCCTGCTGGCACCGGGCGCGGTGTTTCATCCCGATAGCGAGCCCCGCAGGCCGTCGCTGCGGATCAACGTGGCCTATGCGGACGATCCGCGCTTCGAGAAGTTCATGGGCGAAATCCTCGCCGGGTCCTGATTTCAGTCGAAGCCGTAGAGCGCGGCGGGATTGTCGATGAAGATGCGGCGGCGGGTGTCCGCATCGGCGCGGTCGAGGCCGAGCAGGAGAGCGGGATCGCGGTCGTCGGGCATTGCCTCGAACAGCTCCGTGTGCGGCCAATCGCTGGCCCAGAGCAGCCGGTCGGTGCGACAGGCGAGGAGGGCCGCCACATAGGGCGCGAGCGCCGCATAGCCATCCGGCCCCCGATGGCACAGGCGGTAGGGCGCGGAAAACTTCACCCAGAGATTGCCTTCGGCAACAAGCTCCAGCAGCTCGCCGAAAGGGCCCCCCTCCAGCGGCAGGCCGGGGGCGAGGAAGCCCATGTGGTCCAGCACCACCGGCACCGGGCAGGCCCGCACGATGGGCGCGAGGCGGAAGCCTTCGCCGATCACCGCCTGAAGCTGGATATGCCAGCCGAACGCCCCGATCCGCGCGGCGAGGCACGCCAGATCTTCCAGCGACAGCCCGCCAGGGTTGCGTCGGTTGATGCGGATGCCGCGCACGCCCAGACCGTGGAGCCCCGCAAGCTCGGCATCGCTCACCTCCGGCGCCGCCACGACCACGCCGCGCAGGTGTTCGGGGTCACGCCGCAGCGTATCCAACAGGGCCGAATTGTCCGTACCGTAGACGCTCGGCTGCACCAGCACAGCGCGATCGATACCCAGCGCCGCCATCACCGGCCGGTAGGCATCGAACGTCACCGGCTGCGGCGTGTAGTTGCGCCCGGCGACCAGCGGATAGCGCGCGGGCGGGCCAAACACGTGCATGTGCGTGTCGCACGTGCCGGGCGGCAGCACGCGCGCGGCCGGCGCCTCCGTGAAGGGGCGCGGCGGCAGGCAGAGCGGGGCGTCGGCACTCATGCGCTCCCCCTCAGCGCGGGACCATGAAGTCGAAATCGCAGCCCTCGTCGGCCTGCAGCACGGTCTGCTGGAACAGCCGGGCATAGCCGCGCTCCGGCAGCGGCCGTTCGGGCACGTCCGCGAGGATGGCGCGGCGGCGGGCGAGTTCGTCTTCCGCCACCAGAAGGTCGATGCGCCGGCCTTCCACGTCGAGGCGGATCATGTCGCCGCTCTCAACCAGCGCCAGCGGCCCGCCCACCGCCGATTCCGGCGTGATGTGTAGCACGATGGTGCCGAAGGCCGTACCGCTCATGCGGGCATCGGAGATGCGCACCATGTCCTTCACGCCCTGCCGCCCGAGCTTCTTCGGGATGGGCAGATAGCCCGCCTCCGGCATGCCGGGCGCGCCCTTGGGGCCGGTGTTGCGCAGCACCAGCACGTCGTCGGCGGTGACGTCGAGGTCGGGATCGTCGATGCGCGCGGCCATGTCGGCCACCGAATCGAACACCACCGCGCGGCCGGTGTGCTGCAACAATCGATCGCTTGCGGCCGCCTGCTTGAGCACGGCGCCGCCTGGCGCGAGATTTCCCCGCAGCACGACCATGGAGCCCTGCGCCTTGATGGGATGGGAGCGCGGCCGGATGACATCCTGTCCGGGCACCTCCTCGGCGTTCGCGACCACCTCGCGCAGGGTGCGGCCGCCCACGGTCGGTGCATCGAGGTCAACGAGGTCGCCGAGCTGCTTCAGCAGCTTGGGCACGCCGCCGGCGTGGTGGAAGTGCTCCATGTAGTGGGCGCCGGAGGGCTTGAGATCCACCAGCACCGGCACGTCGCGGCCGATGGCATCCAGCGTCTCCAGCTCCAGCCGCACGCCGGCGCGGTTGGCGATGGCGGTGAGGTGGATGATGCCGTTGGTCGAGCCGCCGATGGCCTGCATCACCACCAGCGCATTGTGGAAGGCGGCGGGGGTGAGCAGTTCGCTCGGCTTCGGCCCGCCCTCCACCGCGAGGCGCGCGGCGACCTTGCCGCTCTGTTCCGCCAGCCGCACCCGCTCGGCATGGGGCGCGGGGATGGATGCGCTCATGGGCAAAGAGAGGCCGAGCGTTTCGGTGATGCAGGCCATGGTCGAGGCGGTGCCCATGACCATGCAAGTACCCACCGAAGGCGCGAGGCGACCGTTCACCGTATCGATCTCGACCTCGTCGATCTCACCGGCGCGGTGCGCGCTCCACAGTCGCCGGCAATCGGTGCAGGCGCCCAGCACCTCGCCACGATGATGGCCGACCACCATGGGGCCGACCGGGACCACAACGGTGGGCAAATCCACGCTCGCCGCGGCCATGATCTGCGCCGGCAGGGTCTTGTCGCAGCCGCCGATCACCACCACCGCGTCCATGGGCTGGGCGCGGATCATCTCCTCCGTGTCCATGGCCATCAGGTTGCGCAGGAACATGGAGGTGGGGTGGGCGAAGCTCTCGTGGATGGAGATGGTGGGAAACACCATGGGCATGGCCCCGGCCAGCATCACCCCGCGCTTCACCGCCTCGATAAGCTGGGGCGCGTTGCCGTGGCAGGGGTTGTAATCGCTGTAGGTGTTGGTGATGCCGACGATGGGCCGGTCCAGCGCGTCGTCCGAATAGCCCATGGCCTTGATGAAGGCCTTGCGCAGGAACAGCGCGAACCCGTCGTCACCGTAGCTCGTCAATCCTTTTCGCAGTCCCCGCGCCATCCTCGCCTTCCCCGTGCCGATCATCGCCGACCTGAAGGCGGAGAATTTCCCCACCTGATCTGATTGTCAATAATATATGCCCACAGACGCGACATAAGACGAAAAATGCGCCGTCATTCGGAATCATTATTGACAATAATCCAACCTCCGCCCAGTCTCCCCGCAAACCCCGGGCATAACGGGACTAAGCGGGAGGAACGCGGATGACGAGCATTCGAGGCGTTGGAAAAGCTTCGGGGTGGGGATTGGGGCGAGGCCTGTGCGCGGCGGTTGCCGTTGCCGCGGCGATGGGCGGGGGCCACGCCTTCGCGCAGACCGAAATCACCATGTGGAGCAACTGGCCCGACGAGCCCGCCAAGAAGGAATGGGTGACGGCCCGGGTGAAGGACTTCGAGGCCGCCAACAAGCAGTGCACGGTGAAGCTCAGCTTCATCCCGAAGGCCGACATATACACCCAGGCGAAGTCCGCCGTGCGCACCGGGCAGGCCCCGGACATCTTCTACATGGAGCCCGACCAGCCGGAATTCCTCGCCGGCGGCTTCCTCGAGCCCCTCGACGGCTACATCGACCTCAACGGCCTCGAAGACTGGGCCAAGCCCGCCTGGACCTCCAAGGGCAAGGTCTATGGCGTGCCGGTGGAGGCCTATACGGTCGAGCTCTACTACAACAAGGATCTGGTGAAGAAGGTGGGCGTGGACGTGCCGGCCTCCTTCCAGCTCACGCAGGCGCAGTTCACCGATCTGGTGAAGAAGGGCGTCGCCGCCGGCATCACGCCGGTGTCGCAGGGCGTGGGCGACCGGCCCTTCCCCGGCGGCCAGCTGCTGTTTGAATCGCTGCTGCGCAAGCTCGGCCCGGACGACTACAAGAAGCTTCTGAACGGCGAACTCTCCTTCAAGGATCCGCGCGTGCAGGAGGTGATGACCTGGGTGAAGGAGCTGGTGGATGCCGGCGCTTATCCCAAGAGCTTCTCCACCCTGAAGCTCGGCGAATCCCACTTCTACTTCTACAATTCTCCGGGCTCCCTCACCTTCCCCGACCCCAGCTGGTTCACCGGCCGCGCCTTCGCCGCGCCGGAGAAAGGCGGCATGCCGGCGAACTTCCCGCTCGGCATTATGAAGTTCCCCGCCATGGACAAGGGCGCCTGCCCGAACTGCAAGACGCTGGCGGTGGCTGGCAGCTTCGTCATGTATTCCAAGGGCAAGAACAAGGATTGTGCCGGCGCGCTGCTGAAATCCATGGCCAATGCCGAGAACGGCACCAAGTGGATCAGCGAGGTGTCGCTGCAGAGCGGGCTCAAGTCCGATCCGGCGAAGATCGTCAGCCCGCACAAGGCCTATTTCGACGAGCTGAACGCCCGCAACAAGGACGTGACCTACTTCTTCGGCACGCCCCTGCTCTACTACCGGGCCAAGTGCGCCGAGACCTATATCCAGGTCATGAACAACGCCTTCCCCGCCGGCCTCATCAGCGTTGCGGATGCGGCGGAGAAGATGGACGCCGCCTGCCTGAAGAAGTGAGCGATGCCCGACGCCATTTCCCTTCGAACCGCGGCCAAGAGCGGGGAGGCGAAAGCCTCCTCGCGGGCCACCCTCGCCGACCCCAGGCGCGCCACGCGGCTGGTCCTCGCCATCTTTCTCGGGCCGGCTTTGCTGGTCTATTGCGGGCTCACGGCCTATCCGGCCTTCCGCACCATCTTTGACAGCTTCTTCACCATCGAGGGGATGGACGCGACCTTCGTCGGCCTCGCGAACTATCGCGAGCTGATGGGCGACGAGACCTTCTGGGTCGCCGTGCGCAACACCTTCATCTGGTCCTTCGTCGCACCCGTCATCGATGTGGCCACCGGCCTCCTCCTCGCCCTCGCGCTCTATGCCGGCGTGCCATTCGCGCGCTTCCTGCGCGTCGCCTGGTTCACGCCGGTGCTGCTCTCTTACGTGGTCGTCGCGATCCTGTGGATGTGGATCTACAATTACGACTGGGGTGTGCTGAACGTGATGCTGCGGGCCGTGGGCCTCGGCGATCTCGCCTCCTCCTGGCTCGGCGATCCCAACCTCGCCCTCGCCGCCGTCATCGTCACCCATGCGTGGAAGTGGGCCGGCTTCAACATGGTGGTGTGCCTCGCCGCCATCCATTCGCTGCCGAAGGAAGTGCTGGAAGCCTCCGACCTCGACAATTGCGGCTGGGGCGCGAAGCTGCGCTACATCATCATCCCCATGCTGCGGCCGACGCTGCTGTCGCTCTACATCCTGTCGTTCATCGGCAAGATGAAGGTGTTCGACCTCGTCTGGATCATGACCCAGGGCGGGCCTCTGTGGGCGACGGAGACGGTCTCCACCTACGTCTACAAGCGCGCCTTCAACTGGAACACTTTCGACCTCGGCTATCCCTCCACCATCGCCACCGTGTGGTTCCTGGTGGTGTGCGCCGCGGTCATCATCCTCAACCGCGTGCTCGGCTCGCGCGAGCGGCTGGAGTATTGAGATGGCCGCAACCCTCGCCGCCGCCTCCGGCCGCGCGCCGCTGCCGCGCCTGTTCTCGCGGGGCATCCTCGCGCTGGTGCTGGGCGTCTACACCATCTACCAGCTCGGCCCGTTCCTGTGGCTCGCCACCATGTCGGTGCGCACCACGGCGGAGATCAGCGCCGATCCCTATGCCTGGCCGAGCCCCCTGCACCTCGACCAGTTCCGCACCGCCTGGGTGGATTCCGATTTCGCTACCTACTTCTGGAACTCCACCCTGGTGGTGGTGGGCGCGGTGGCGGTGCTCACCTTCATCGGTGCGGCGGCTGCCCATGCCCTCGCGCGCTATCGCTTCCGCGGCAACCGGATCATCTACGGCATCCTGTTCTCGTCCATCATCTTCCCACCGCAGATCACCCTGATCTCGCTGTACCAGATCCTGGTGGACTACAATCTCTACAACAGCCTGTTCGGGCTGGCGCTGGTCTATATCTCGCTCCAGCTGCCGTTGACCGTGTATCTCTTGGAAGGCTTCTTCGCCCGCATCCCGCAGGATTTGTTCGACGCCGCCAAGATGGACGGATATGGCGACCTCGAAATCTTCTGGCGCATCGTTCTGCCGGTGGGCATGCCGGCCATCGCCACCACGCTGATCCTGAACTTCATCCAGCTCTGGAACGAGTTCCTGTTCGCCGTGGTGCTCATCACCGATCCCGAGAAGCGCACCCTGCCCATCGGCATCCGCGCCTTCATGGGCGATCATTTCCAGGACATCGGCATGATCGCCACCGGCGTCATGATCTCGGTCATCCCGGTCATCATCGTCTACGTCTTCTTCTCCGAAAAGCTGATCCGCGGCATGACCGCCGGCGCGATCAAGTGAGGCTGAATCCAGTGAGGCTGCCATGGCAGTGGTGAAACTCGACAAGATCGTGAAGCGCTACGGCGGCGGCGGGCCCGTCGTGGTGGAAGACGTGGACCTCACCATCGACGACGGCGAGTTCATGGTGCTGCTCGGCCCCTCGGGCTGCGGCAAGTCCACCACCCTGCGCATGATTGCGGGGCTGGAGACCATCTCCGGCGGCACCCTCTCCATCGACGGGCGGGTGGTGAACGACGTGCCGGCCAAGGACCGGGACATCGCCATGGTGTTCCAGTCCTACGCGCTCTATCCGCACATGAGCGTTGCCGACAACCTCGCCTTCGGCCTGCGCCGCCGTTCTATTCCCAATGCCGAGATCGAGCGGCGGGTGAAGGAGGTGGCGGCGCTCCTCGGCCTCGCACCGCTGCTGACGCGCAAACCCAGCGCCCTCTCCGGCGGCCAGCGCCAGCGCGTGGCGCTGGGTCGGGCCATGGTGCGCGAACCGCAGGTGTTCCTGTTCGACGAGCCCCTCTCGAACCTTGACGCGGCGCTGCGCGTCAACACCCGCAGCGAGATCATCAAGCAGCACCACCGCCTCGGCTCCACCATGATCTACGTCACCCACGATCAGGTGGAGGCGATGACCATGGGCACCCGCATCTGCGTGATGAACGCCGGCAAGGTGGCGCAGATCGGCGCGCCACTGGACGTGTATTGGCAGCCGGCCAACACCTTCGTCGCCCGATTCCTCGGCTCGCCGCCCATGAACCTCATGGACGCGACGCTCGCAGCCGCCACCCGCCGCGCCGCGAGCCCGGCGCTCGATGCGCCGCTCGCCCGCTGGAGCGACGGCGTGCTTCAGGCGCGGGACGGCCGCAAGGTGACGCTCGGCGTGCGCGCCGAAGACATGGCGATCGATCACGCCTCCCTCGACGGCGCACCGGGCGGGCGCGTCACCGGCCGCACCATCGCGGTGGAGCCGCTGGGCGCGGAGACGCTGCTGCTGCTGGAGCTGCCCGGCGGCGGCGAGATCACCGCCCGCCTGCCCCGCCACGTCACCGCGACGCCCGATCAGGAGGTGGTGCTCTTCTTCCGGGCCGACGCCGCCTATCTGTTCGACGCGGAGACGGGCGACGCCATCGCCCCGCTGGAAACCGGCGCCGCCGCCGTTCGCGCCGCCGTGCAGCGGAGGACGCACTGATGGCCACGCCGCTCCGCGTCGGGCTCATCGGCGCCGGCTGGGTCACCCAGCATCACCTGAAGGGCTGGGCGGCTCTGGGCGAGGCCGCCAAGGTGGTGGCCATTGCCGATCCCTCGGCCGAACGCGCGGCCGAGCGGGCGCATGCTTTCGGCATCCCCGCCGTCTTCACCGGCGCCGAGGCAATGCTGGCGGCCGGCGGCCTTGATGCGGTGGACATCGCCGCCCCCCGCGCCGTTCATGCCGAGCTCGCCCGCCTCGCGGCGCGCCACGGCCTGCCCATCCTGTGCCAGAAGCCCCTCGCCCCGACCCTGCCCGAAGCGGAGCAACTGGTGGCGGACATCGGCGGTCGGGTGCGGCTGATGGTGCATGAGAACTGGCGTTTCCGCGCCTATTACCGGCAGGCGGCCGAATGGCTCCGCGCCGGGCGCATCGGCGCGGTCAAGGCCGCCCACCTCTCCCTCGTCACATCAGGCACGGTGCCGGATGCGGAGGGGCGCTTCCAGGCGCTGGAGCGCCAGCCCTTCATGCGCGAGGAACGGCGCATGCTTGTGGCGGAAGTGCTGATCCATCACCTCGACACCCTGCGCATGCTGCTCGGCCCGCTGAAGGTGGAGGCCGCCGCCCTCAGCCGCACCTGCAATGCCATGGCGGGCGAGGACGGCGCCGTCATCCAGCTCTCCACCGCGCACGGCGCCGGCGTCTCCATCTTCGCGAGCTTTGCGGCCTATGGCGTGCCGGCGCAGCAGGCGGACCGGCTGACCATTCTCGGCGACGCCGCCACGCTGCGGCTCGACGGCTCCACCCTCTCCCTCGCCGGCCCCGAGCCGGAGCGGCTGGACTATGATCCCGAGGCGACCTATCTCGGCTCCTATGCCGCGACGATCGCCCATTTCGTCGCGTGCCTTGCGAGCGGTACGCCTTTCGAGACGTCGCCGCAGGACAATCTGGAGACCTTGCGGCTGGTGGAAGACTGCTACAGGCTTTCCGGATTCGAGACGGCGAACAGGAGCGCCGCATGAGCGAAGCGTCCCTTCCCGCATCGCGGGCCGACGAGCAGGCCGAGGTGCAGCGTCGGCTGGAGGATGACATCATCTTCGGCCGTTTCGCGCCCGGCTCCCGGCTGGTGGAAGACACGCTGATGGCGCGCTACGGCGCCTCACGGCACTACATCCGGCAGGCGCTGGTGCAGCTGGAGCGCACCGGCGTCGTGCGGCGCGAGAAGAATGTGGGCGCCACCGTCTGCTCTTACTCCGCCGAGGAGGTACAGCAGATCTATGCGGTGCGCGAGATGCTCACCCGGCAGGCCGCACTGATGATCCCCCTGCCCGCCCCGCCGGAGCTGATCGTCCGCCTCAAGGAGATCCAGGCCGATTATTGCCGCCATGCCGATGCCGGCAACCTGCGCGGCATCCACGAGACCAATGACCTGTTCCACCTGACCCTGTTCTCGGGCTGCGGAAACCCCTATCTGGTGCGCACGCTGCAGGATTACATGGGCTATACCCTGCCCATGCGCGCCAAGAATCTCGCCGATCACGCCGGGCTCCAGCTCTCCCGCCGCCAGCACGATATCATGATCGAGCTGCTCGGAGGCACGGACAGCTGGGCGCTGGCGCAGCTCTGCGTCGATCACATGCAGTACAGCAAGGCCGACTACCTTGCGCGCACCGCCGGCACGGCGACCTCGGGTCGATTGGCGATCGCCGACTGACCTCCCCCCTGCCGACATGACGAAGGATGGACCATGGATCTCGGACTGAAAGGCAAGACGGCCCTCGTGCTCGGCGCAGGCGGCGGGCTCGGCAGCGCCATCGCGGCGACGCTGGCGGCCGAAGGCGCGAAGGTGGCGCTGGGCGACATCGACCTCGCCGCCGCCGGTGCAGTGGCGGAGTGCATCGCAGCCGTGGGCGGCGAGGCGATGGCGCTCAAGTTCGACCTTTCCGACCTCGCCGGCATCGATGCGCGCATCGCCGAGATCGAGGCGAAGCTCGGCCCGGTGGACGTGCTGGTGAACAACACGGGCGGCCCGCCCCCCACCCCGGCCGCCGGGCAGGACCCGGCGCTGTGGGCCAAGAGCTTCAACGACATGGTGCTCTCGGTGATCGCCATCGCCGACCGGGTGCTGCCCGGCATGCGGGCGCGCAAGTGGGGCCGCATCATCACCTCCACCTCCTCCGGCGTGGTGGCTCCCATTCCGAACCTTGCCATCTCCAACGCGCTGCGCCTGTCGCTGGTGGGCTGGTCCAAGACGCTCTCCCGCGAGGTGGCGCGCGACGGCATCACCGCCAACATCATCCTGCCCGGCCGCATCGCCACCGACCGCATCAAGTTCCTCGACGCCAAGAAGGCCGAGCGCGAGAACCGCACCGTGGAAGAGGTGGCGGCGGAAAGCACGGCCTCCATCCCCGTCGGCCGCTACGGCGACCCGCAGGAATATGCCAACGTGGTGGCCTTCCTCGCCGGCACGCCCTCATCCTATGTCAACGGCTCGGTCATCCGCGTGGATGGCGGCCTCATCGCCAGCATCTGATCGGGTTCATCATGCTTCTCGACGCCAGCGCCTCCGGCCTGTTCCCCATCGCCCCCACCCCGTTCACGCCGGACGGGAAGATCGACGAGGGCTCCCTCGACACCCTGATCGCGCGCTATCTCGCGGCCGGTGCCACCGGCGTGACGGTGCTCGGCATCATGGGCGAGGCGCCCAAGCTGGAGCCGGAGGAATCCCTCGCCATCACCGCGCGCTTCATCGCCGGCTTCGGCCGGCTGCCGGTCATCGTCGGCGTCTCTGCGCCGGGCCTTGCCGCCATGCGCTGGCTGGCGCGCGCCGCCATGGACAAGGGTGCGGCCGGCGTCATGATCGCCCCGCCGCCGAGCCTGCGCACGGACGACCAGATCACCGGCTATTACCGGCAGGCCATCGAGGCCATCGGCGACGATATCCCCTTCGTCATCCAGGATTATCCGCTCACCCTCACCGTGCAGATGACGCCGAAGGTCATCCGCCAGATCGTTGAGGAGAACCCCTCCTGCGTGATGCTGAAGCACGAGGACTGGCCGGGCCTGGAGAAGATCACGGCGCTGCGCGCCTTCCAGAAGGAAGGCTCCATGCGCCCCATCTCCATCCTCACCGGCAATGGCGGCCTGTTCCTCGATTTCGAGATGGAGCGCGGGGCGGACGGCGCCATGACCGGCTACGCCTTCCCCGAGATGCTGGGCGAGGTGGTGAAGCTGCAGAAGGCCGGCGAGCGGGACAAGGCGCATGACCTGTTCGACGCGCACCTGCCGCTCATGCGCTACGAGCAGCAGCAGGGCGTCGGCCTCGCGGTGCGCAAATATGTGATGATGAAGCGCGGCTTCATCGCCTCCGACGCCCAGCGCAAGCCGGGCTCGGCGCTCTCCGCCACCGCGCGGGCGGAAGTGGACTATCTGCTCTCCCGCCTCGCCCGGCACGATCCGCGCGCGGCGATCTGAGCGCCGACGTCTGACGTTCTCGATCGCGGCGGCTCTGGCAGACGGGGCCGCCGCGGTTCGTTTTCAGAGCCCCAATCTACCGCGCCACCCACGTGCCGCTGCCGGCGATCTCCTCCGAAATCCGCCGCCCCGCCTCGATGACCGCGGCGCGGATGGCTGGCGACGCCCCGGCGAGATCCTCGGCCGCGAGCACGAGGCTGACCCCGGCGATGACCTGCTTGTTGACGAGGACCGGCGCCGCGATGCCCGCGCGACCCTCGGCGACCTCCGAGACCGTCTCCACCACGCCGTCGCGGCGGATGGCGCGCACCTCGGCCTTGAAGGCTTTCCAGTCGCCGTGTCCGAGACGGGCGCGGATGGTGTCTTCGTTGTCGAGATAGATGCGCTTCAGCGAGCGGTCATCAAGATGGGCTAGCACCACCTTCGAGGACGCGCCGGCGAAGAGCGGCATGGCCACGCCCCGCTCGTAGGTGGTGATGGGATGGGGCGCGGTGCCGTGCTCCTGATGCACGCACATCACCGTGTCGCGATAGCGCCGGCACAGGATCGCCGTCGCGCGCTGGGTGGTCTGGTCGAGCAGCTCGTGCATAACCCGCGAAGCGATGGGGATCAGCGTGTCCCCCTGCCGCAGCAGCCGGTCATACTCGATGAAGGCGGGGCCGAGCACATAGCCGGCGCCGATGACGGGATCGAGGAAGCCGGCCCGGCAAAGCTCCTGCACGTCGCGATAGGCGGAACTCTGGGACACGCCCGTCTCCTGGGCGATCTCCTCCACCGTCAGCGGCCAGGGGCGTCCGCGAAACAGTCCCATGACCTGAAGAATCCTGCTGGCCAACCTCGCCCTCCCGAAGAATGATACTTTATATCATTCAGTAAGAATTTCGCAAAATTCCTACCTGTTGCGAATTATGCTTGAAGGAGATGGAAAGTTCGAGCACTCTTTCGGCAGATGACGCGCGGCAAGACGCGTCCCCCTTCCGGAGAGAGATGATGAAGCGCGTCCTTCCCCGCCTCGTTGCCGCCGCCCTCGCCCTCAGCCTTCCGCTCGCAGGGGCTCATGCACAGGCGCCCAAGACCGAAGTGAAGCTCGCCGTTCTGGCCCCGAGTGCGCTGTTGTGGCTGCACGCCATCGCCGTGGACAAGGGCTTCTACGACAAGCGGAACATCGCCGTGCGCGAGCTGCGCGCATCGGACAGCCCGGCGCTGCTGCAGGCGGTCGCGTCCGGCAGCGCGGATGCGGGCATCGCCCTCGGCGATCTCGCGGTGCGGGCCATCGACAAGGGCGCCCCGGTCATCATCGCCGGCGCGGTGCTCGACAAGACCATCCTGCGCCTCTACGGCGCCAAGGGCACCGGCTCCATGAAGGATCTCGCCGGCAAGCCGCTCACCGCGGGCGCGGTCAAGGGCGGCACCGCCAACCTCCTGAAGTATCAGCTGAAGCAGGCGGGCGTGGACCCGGCCGGCGCGCAGATGGTGTCCATCGCCAATTCCCGCGACCGCATCATCGCCATGGGCAACGGTCAGGTGGCCGGCGCGCTGCTCATCGCCCCGTTCGACACCCTCGCCGGGCGCGAGGGTGCCGTGCTGCTTGATGTCTATCGCGAGCCCTATGTCCAGACCCCCCTCGTGCTGAACAAGTCCTGGGGTGAAGCGCCCGCCACGCGACCCGCCGCCATCGCGCTGACACAGGCGCTGAAGGAGGCGGCCGCCTTCATCGACAATCCGGCCAACAAGGATGCGGCCATCGACGTGCTCGCCGCCTACACCAAGACGCCGCGCGACGTGGTGGAGGATTCCTACGCCTTCATCGTGAAGGAGCAGAAGGCCATCCCCGCCGATCTCTCCGTCCCCGCGGCCGGCCTTGAAAACCTCTACAAGATCGACGCCGCGGTGGGTGGCGATCCCGCGTCACAGGCCTTCGACCTCAAGCGCTACTACGACCCGAGCTACGTCGCCGGCAAGTGAGCGGAGCGCAGCGAGAGGAGCCGACACCATGGCCCATTTTCGCGACATGCGGACGCCGGTGACGCTGCTCACGGGCTTCCTCGGATCGGGCAAGACCACCCTGCTCAACGGGTGGCTGCGCGACCCGGCGCTGAGCGACGCGGCCGTCATCGTCAACGAGTTCGGCGAGATCGGCATCGACCATGCGCTCATCGCCGCCAGCTCCGACAACACCATCGAGCTCTCCACCGGCTGCCTGTGCTGCACGGTGAAGGGCGACCTCGTGGAGACGCTGCGCGACCTCACCGAGAAGCGCGCGCGGGGCGAGGTGAAAGCGTTCGCACGGGTCATCATCGAGACCACCGGCATGGCCGATCCCGGCCCGGTGATCCAGGCGCTCATCACCTTTCCGGTGGCGCGCACCTATCGCCTCGGGCGGGTGGTGACGGCGGTGGATGCGGTGCAGGGCATGGGTACGCTCGACCGCCACGCGGAGGCGCGCAAACAGGTGGGCGTCGCCGATGAGGTGGTGCTGACCAAGGCGGATCTCGCAGGCGCCGACTTAGCCCCACTGGAAGCCCGCATCGCCGGCCTTTCGCCCGGCGCGCGGCTGCATCTGTCCTCGCTCACCCACCTCGCCCAGCCCACCCTGCTCGACGGCATCGACCCCGCCGACCCAAACACCCGCCCGAGCGAAGTGCGCGCCTGGCTGCGGGCGGAGGCTTTCGAGGCGGCGGACCCCGTGCAGCATCGCGAGGATATCGGCTCTTTCTGCCTCGCCTTCGAGGAGCCCCTCCATTGGGAACACGTCTCGGCGTGGCTCGATGCATTGGCCATCGCCCATGGCGATGACCTGCTGCGGGTAAAGGGCATCCTCGCCATCGCCGGCCGCAGCAAGCCCGTCGTCGTGCAGGCGGTGCAGCGCCTGTTCTCGCCGCCGGTGGAGCTGTCCGCCTGGCCGGAAGGGATGGCGGGCTCGCGCATCGTCTTCATCACGCGCGGGCTGTCGCAGGCCTACGTGACCGAGGTGCTGGACGTGATCCGCACCCGCCCCGTGGCGCTCGATCTCGCGTCCTGACGCGCCGCCGGCCCTTCACTTTCAAATCGGCCCGCGCGGGCCTCGTCCTCGGGAGAGTAGCTTGGATACCATCATCAAGAACGGCCTCGTCGTGACCGCCGACGGCCGCTTCGAGGCCTCCATCGGCATCAAGGACGGGGCCATCGCCGGCATCTTCGAGCCGGGGCTGGAGCCGGCCGCCGCCGAGATCATCGACGCGAAGGGCCTTGCCATCCTGCCCGGCGTCATCGACATGCACTCGCACCACCGCGAGGGCTCGCTGCCGGGCTTCGAATACAAGGACACCATCTATACCTCGACGCTCCAGTGCGCCGCCGGCGGTGTGACCACCTCGGTCGCCATGCCCAACGTGACCCCGCCGCCCAACACCATGGACCTGCTGGAGAAGCAGTTCGCCATCTATGAGCGCGACGCGGTGGTGGACTGGAACTTCAATCCCGCCCCCACCATCCTGGAGGAAGTGCCGGCGATGGCAGCGACCGGCATCGCCGCCTTCAAGTTCTTCATGGTGGTGGACACCGGCCGCTCCTATCCGCACATGCCGGGTATCGGCGTGCATGACCATGGCAAGATCCTGGAGATCATGCAGGCGGCGGCGGCGCACGACGTGCCGCTCATGATCCATCCCCACGATCAGGCGCTGATGGACGTGATCGAGCAGGAATTCTGGGCGCGCGGGGAGCGCGACGCCCTCGCCTACGCCAAGGCCTACGCCGCCCATGACGGCGTGATCTGGGAGACCGCCATCGCCACCCTGCTGCGCCTGCAGAAGGCGGCCGGCTGCCATCTCCACATCCTGCACACCCAGACCGCCGGCTCGGTCCAGCTCATCCGCGAGGCCAAGGCGCGCGGGCAGAAGGTGACGTGCGAGCTGAACCCGTGGGCGCTGTTCCTCGGCTGCGAATGGGCCGCGATCCAGCGCCTCGGCTCCTATGCCCTGTCCTACTGGGTGCCGGAGAAGAACGTGCCCGGCCTGTGGGAGGGCGTGCGCGACGGCACCATCGACATCATCGCCACCGATCACGCTCCGCACACCCGCGAGGAAAAGGAGATCGGCTGGACCGACGGCTGGAAGGCCCATACCGGCACGCCCTCGACCCAGTTCTACCTCTCCATGTTCCTCACCGCCGCCACCGAGGGCAAGCTGCCGCTGGAACGCGTGGTGGAAGCCACCTCCACCCGCCCGGCCCGCCTGTTCCGGCTCGATCGCAAGGGCGAGATCAAGCCCGGCTATGACGCCGACCTCGTGCTGGTCGACCTCGAGACCGAATATGAGGTGCGCGACGAGGACGTGCTCTCCCTCGTCGGCTGGAGCCCCTATGCCGGCCGCCGCTTCAAGGGCAAGCCGGTGCGCACCATCCTGCGCGGCCGCACCATCTATCTCGACGGCAAGGTGGTGGGCGAGAAGGGATACGGCAGGCAGGCCGTCTCCACCGCCCGCCACGCGCACAAGGCGGCGGCGGAATGACCGCAGCCGCTCCCTTCTGGCGCAGCGTCTACGACTTCCTCGAAGGGCGCTCGCGCGCCGCAGGTCTCCTGCGGATGCTGATCTCGCTCGCCTTCGTGCTGGTGATCTGGCAGGTGCTGGCGACCTATGTGGTCACCAACAAGCTCCTGCTGGTGCCTCCGGCGGAGGTGTTCCGCGCGCTCGCCAAGGAGAGCGCCAACGGCGCGCTGTGGACCAACGCGCTCGCCACCGTGAGCGCGGTGGCGGCGTCCTTCCCGGTGGCGGTGCTGATCGGCGTCGCCATCGGCCTCGCGCTGGCGTCCAGCCGGCTGCTGGCCCTCACCGCCGGGCCCATGCTGACGGCGCTGAACTCGGTGCCGCTGGTGGCGCTGGCGCCACTGTTCATCGCGTGGCTGGGGCTGGGCTTCGCCTCCAAGTTCGTGCTCGTCACCATCTTCACCATCTTCCCGGTGCTGGTGACGACGGAAACCGGCCTCAAGGCCACCGACAAGAATCTCATCGAGGCGGCGCGCTCCTTCAACGCCTCGCGCTGGCAGGTGTTCACCACCGTATCGCTGCCCTTCGCGCTGCCCTTCATCGTCTCCGGCATCCGCGTCGCCTGGGCGCGGGCGCTGGTGGCCATCATCATCGCCGAATTCTTCGGCTCCTTCGCCGGCTTCGGCTTCGCCATCCTGGCCGCCGGACAGAGCTTCGACACCGCGACACTGCTCGCCTACGTCATCATGCTCGGCATGCTCGGCCTCATGGGCAGCATCTTCTTCGAGTGGCTGGAACGCCGGCTCGCGCCGTGGCGACAGGAGTGAACCGGATGGCACAGGCTCTCTCCATCGAAGGCATCAACAAGGTCTTCGAGCGCACGGGCAAGCCCTCCGTGGAGGCGCTGCGCGACATCAACCTCACCATCCGGGAAGGCGAGTTCGTCTCCATCGTGGGGGCGAGCGGATCGGGCAAGTCGACGCTGCTGCGCATCATCGACGGCCTGCTCCCGGCCTCCTCCGGCGTGGTGAAGGTCTCGGGGCACACGGTGACACGGCCGGGCGCCGACCGCGCCATGGTGTTCCAGCAGGATGCGCTGCTGCCGTGGAAGCCGGTGATCGACAATGTCGCCTACGGCCTCACCATCGCCGGCACGCCCAAGCGCGATGCCCACGCCACCGCCCAGCGCTTCATCGACATGGCGGGATTGAAGGGCTTCGAGCAGCACTATCCGCACCAGCTCTCCGGCGGCATGCGCCAGCGGGTGAACGTTGCCCGCGCGCTGGCGGTGAACCCGAAGATCCTGCTGCTGGACGAGCCGTTCGCGGCCCTCGATGCCCAGACGCGGGAGATCATGCAGACGGAGCTGCTCAACATCTGGCAGAAGAGCGGCACCACCGTGCTCCTCATCACCCACCAGATCGACGAGGCGGTGTTCCTCTCCGACCGCGTGATCGTCTTTTCCGCCCGGCCCGGCTCGGTGCGCGAGGAAATCCCGATCCCCCTGCCGCGTCCGCGCGCATTGGAGGTGAAGCGCCACGAGGCCTTCGGCGCGCTCGTGGACCGGATCTGGCACCTCATCGAGCACGAGGTGAGGAGCGCGGTCGCCGACAACCGTGCCTGACCTTCCGGCCCGTTGCTCACGCCGCCGGGGCGGCGCCTTCGCGGAGGGGCGCACCGCGCCGCACCGGCTCGGGCACGTTGGCCCCGCTGCCGCACAGATCGAGCGCACGGGCGAGGCTGCGCTCAATCTCGGCCTTGCGGATGCCGCGCGCGATGAAGACGAGGAAGGACGGCCCGCCGTCGTCCGCGCTCAGATGCGTCGGCGGATGCATCACATGCTGCACGCCGTGGATGGCCAGCGGCCGGTCCGACGATGTGGTCCGCAGCAGCCCCTTCACCCGCAGGATGCGGTCGCCGTGGGCGTGGAGCAGCGCAGACAGCCAGAGCGTGAAGGCCGGCCAGTCCAGCGCCCCCTCGATGGGCAGCGTGAAGGACGAGACCTCGGAATCATGGTCCGGGGCGTCGGCCAGGAACGGCGACGGCGGAGCATGGAGGCTTTCGCGCCCGGCCAGCACATCGCCGAGCCGGAACGTCTCGTCCTGAATGTCGAGGATGCGCGCGTCGGGGGAGATGGCACGCACCGCGGCGGCGAGGCGGGCCGTCGGCTCGGCAGCGCGCATGTCGCCCTTGGTGATGACCACCGTATCGGCGATGGCCACTTGCCGGCGCGCCTCGGGCCGATGCTCCAGATTGCGCAGGCCCGCCACCGCATCCACCACCGCCACGACGGAGGCGAGGCGCACATGCGCCTTGAGCCATGGGTCGCGGGCGAGGGTCGCGATGACGGGCGCGGGATCAGCCAGCCCCGACGTTTCGAGGATGGCGCGTCGCAGGCCCCCGCCGGCTCTGGAACCGTCCTTCGCCATGCGCACCAGATCGTGCATCGCCTTGGCGACATCGGCGCGGCGCGCGCAGCACAGGCAGCCACCGTCGATCAGCTCCACCGCCTCGCTGGCATGCACCAGCAGGCGATGATCGACGCCCGCCTCGCCGAACTCATTGACCATGAGGCCGGAATCGCCGCCCTCCGCGGTCTCGATGAAGCGGCGGATGAGCGTCGTCTTGCCCGAGCCAAGGAAGCCGGTCACGACGATCAGAGGCAGGCGCTCATCCATGGGCCGGGGCCTCCCGCATGGGCGCGATGAAATCCTCGGACAAGGGATCGATGCCGCGACCGGAGAGGCTTTCCGCGATGGGCCAGACATCGCCCAGCGT
The DNA here is from genome assembly GCF_023571765.1 of Xanthobacter aminoxidans. Lineage (GTDB taxonomy): Bacteria > Pseudomonadota > Alphaproteobacteria > Rhizobiales > Xanthobacteraceae > Xanthobacter > Xanthobacter aminoxidans. The sequence goes on from NZ_JAMJXC010000008.1 coordinate 65,920, forward strand.
CGGCGCGATCTTGGTGCGGCCGCGCGCGTCGGTGAGCGCAAGCGCCTCCCCGTCCCAATCCTCGCAGACGAGGCCGAGGGGCTGAACTAGCGCATTCAGCATGGCGATGCGCCGCCGGCGCTCCGCGCGATAGTGCAGGATATCCTCGAACGGAAAGCGATCGTCGCGCTGCCGGGCGAAATCGCTCCAATGCTCTCCCGCACCGAAGATCGCGCACACCTCGCACATAGCGGTTTTCCTTCTCGAGATCAGGCGAGGCTGTCGGGCGCGCCGCCGAGCGGCAGTTCCATGTCCGACAGCATGCTCTGGGTGAGGCATTCGGAAACGCGCTTGCGGGCGAGCCCGGCGTGGGAGCTGCCGAGGGCATCCGCCCGGTCGGCGTCGCGGGCGCGGATCGCCTCCACCATCTCGCGATGCTCGCGGATGATGTTGCCGATGTGCGCGTCATACGCCTCCTCGGTCGCGAAGCAGTCGTAGGTCATGGCGAGGCGCGAGATGCGCAGATTGGTGGTGAGCAGCTGGAGATAGAAGCGCTCCACCACGCCATTGCGGCAGCAGGCGGCGATGGCGGCATGGAAGCGCCAGTTGATCTCCAGCATGGCCTCGGAATCCCGCCGCGCCGTCGCCGCCTCGAAGGCCTCCCGCTGGGCGTCGATGGCGGCGATCTGCGCCTCCGTCCGCCGCAGCGCCGCCCACCGGGTGACGAGGCGCTGCGAGAGGTCGAAGGCCTCCAGATGCTCGCGAATGTCGTTCCACCCCATGGGCGCGACCCGCGTGCCCCGGTTGGGCAGGATCTGCACCAACCCCTCTCCGGCGAGGCGGACGAGGGCCTCGCGCAACGGCGTGCGTGACAGGCCGAGGCGGCTCACCAGCGCCGCCTCGTCGAGGTCGGAGCCGGGCGCGAGGGCCAGCGAGACGATCTCGGCGCGGATCACCTGATAGGCGAACTCGCTCGATCCCCCCTTGGAGATCCCGGCCTTGGGTGCGGTGGGCACCTCGAGAGTGCCGCGTCCGGCGGCACGGGTGCGGCTTCTTTGTGCGCTTCGTTCAGACATCGTTGTTGCATGACTCAATTTATTTTGCATAAAATATGTATAAATAAGCCTTCCGTCAAGCATATAACATTGCAAAATCAACGATTTGGAGGGGTAACGGTGCTTTGGCAAGCCACCGCCAACGGGCTGCTTCTGGGCGGCCTCTATGGCATCGCCACCATCGGATTTTCGATGGTCTGGGGCGTCATGGGGGTCATCAACCTGGCCCACACCGGCTTCATCATGCTGGGCGCCTACATCACCTACGGCCTGTTCCGGTTCGCGGGGCTTGATCCGATCGCCTCCATTCCGGTCTCCATGATCGCCATGTTCGCGCTCGGCTATGCGCTGCAGGTGCTGGTGCTGAACCGCATCATCCGCACCAGCCTGCTCCTATCGCTGGTGGTGACCTTCGGCATCGAGCTTGTGATGGTGGATGCGGTCTCCATCGCCTTCACCTCCGACGTGCGCTCGGTGAACTCGTCCTATGCGGCGAGCTCCATCGAGGTGTTCGGCATCCTCGTGCCAGTGGTGCGCCTCATCGCGGCGGGCTTCTCCGTCACCCTCGGCATCGCCTTCTTCGCCTTCCTGCGCTTCACCCGTGCCGGGCAGATGATCCTCGCCACGGCGCTCGACCGGGAGGTCTCCTCCCTCATGGGCATTAATCCCGAGCGCATCTACGCGCTGACGGCGGGTGCCGGCGCGGCGCTGGCGGGGGCGACCGGCTCGCTCGCCTCAATGCTGTTTCCTGTAATGCCGGGCATGGGTGTCACCTTCCTGAGCGCGGTGTTCGTCATCACCGTTTTGGGCGGCATCGGCTCCGTGGAGGGGTGCATCGTCGCCGGATTCATCTACGGCCTCGTGCAGGCCTGGGCCGGCTACTTCCTCGGTGCCAATTATCAGGAGATCGTCGGCTTCGGCCTGTTCCTTCTGGTGCTGGCGCTGCGTCCGCAGGGCCTGTTCGGCCGCGCCTTCTTCGGGGAGCACGCATGAGCGCGCCAGCCTCTCCCTCGGGCGCGCGGCGCCGCGCGCTTCTCTTCTGGGCCTTCTTCGCTATCGGCACGGTGGTTCTCGCGCTGGCGCCCCTCGCCCTCAACAATTACTGGCTGCGGGTGCTGACCACGGTGTTCATGTACGCCACGGTCACGCAGGGGCTGAACGTCATCGTCGGCCTCACCGGCTATCACGCCTTCGGCAATGCGGTGTTCTTCGGCTTCGGCGCCTATGCCAGCGGCGTCGCCATGACGCTGGGCGCGCCCTTTCCAGTGGCGCTGGTGGCGGCGGTCGCCTTCTCGGCGCTGGTGGCGGGCATCGTTGGCTGGCCCATCCTGCGGCTGAGGGGGCATTACTTCGCCATCGCGACCGTCGCGCTGAACCTTGCCGCCATCCAGCTGGTCATCCAGGTGGGCGGCGTCACCGGCGGCGCCGAAGGCCTGCCGCTGCCGCTTTCGGACCTGCCACCGGGGCCGCTCTACCGCGCCATCTATCTGGTGATGCTGGCCGGCATGGTCGTCTCCACTTTGCTGGTGGCGTTCATCCTCACCCGCCCCTTCGGCTACGCGCTGCGGGCCATCCGAGATGGCGAGCGTGCGGCGGGGGTGATGGGCATCGACACCACCGCCACCAAGGTCGCGGCCTGGGCCATCTCCGCCGGTATCACCGGCTTTGCCGGCGGCGTGTGGGCCTACTGGATCACCTTCATCGAGCCGGCCAGCGCGTTCGATCCCGCCATCGGCGTGAAGGCCTACATGATGCTGATCCTCGGCGGCATGGGCACGGTGATCGGGCCGGTGCTGGGCGCCTTCGTGCTGGAATTCCTCTCCACTTTGGTGTGGGGCGGCTTCCTGCAGGCGCACCAGATCGTGTTCGGCGTGCTCATCGTCGTCATCTGCCTCGTCGCCCCCAATGGGATGCTGGTGGCGGGGCGCTCCCTGATCCAGCGGTGGAGGTCGCGCCATGGCGCTGCTTGAGGCGAACGACCTCGAAATCCGCTTCGGCGGCGTGAAGGCGCTGGCCGGCGTCTCCTTCCGCGTGGAGGAGGGCGAAGTGTTCGGCGTCATCGGCCCCAACGGTGCCGGCAAGACCACGCTGCTGAACGCCATTTCCGCCGTCTACAAGCTCAATGGCGGCTCCATCCGCTTCGCCGGGGAGGATGTCACCGGCCTGCCGCCGCATCGCCTTTCCCGCCTCGGCATCGCCCGCACCTTCCAGATCGTGCAGCCGTTCAAGGCCATGAGCGTGCGGGAGAATGTCGCCATCGGCGCCATGTTCGGCCATGCGCGGCTGCGCACCCGCGACGCCTGGCTCGCCGCGGCCGATGCCGCGCTGGAGCGCACCGGCCTTGCGCCCAAGGCCGCCTTCATGCCGCCGCAGCTCACCCTTGCCGACAGAAAGCGCCTGGAGGTGGCCCGCGCGCTCGCCATGGGGCCGCGCATCATCCTGTTCGACGAGGTGATGGCGGGCCTCAACCACACGGAGATCGAACGCATGATCGACCTCGTGAAGAGCCTCAAGCAGGCCGGCCTCACCGTGGTCGTCATTGAGCATGTGATGAAGGCGGTGCTGGCACTCTGCGACCGCATCATGGTGCTGAATTTCGGCGCCAAGCTCGCCGAGGGGGTGCCGGACGACGTGGTGTCCGACCCCAAGGTGGTGGAGGCCTATCTCGGCCAGCGCTTCGCCAAGGCGCACGCCGCAGCGGGAGGAGCACGATGAGCCTTCTCTCGGTCGAAGGCCTCGCGGTGGCCTATGGCGACAGCCGCGTCCTGTGGGACGTGGGCTTCGACATGGCGGAAGGCGAGATTGTCGCCCTGGTGGGCGCGAACGGCGCGGGCAAGACCACCCTACTGCGCGCCCTCACCGGCCTCGTGCCGGTGAGGGCGGGCCAGATGCGCTTCGCCGGCGCGGACCTTAATCCGCTGAAGCCCTATGAGCGCGCCCGGCGCGGCATCGCCATGGTGCCGGAGGGCCGTCGCCTGTTCGCCGGCCTCACCGTGCGCCAGAATTTGAAGCTCGGCGCCACCGCACGCCCGGACCGCACGGGCGAGGACGACGACCTCGCTTTCGTCTTCAAGCTTTTCCCCGAACTGGTTCGGCTGGAAGGCCGGCTCGCCGGGCTCATGTCCGGCGGCGAGCAGCAGATGTGCGCCATCGGCCGGGCCCTGATGGCGCGGCCGAGCCTTCTGCTCGTGGATGAGATGTCGCTGGGCCTCGCCCCGGTCATCGTCGATCGCATCGCGGAGGCCGTGCGCCTCGTGAACCGCGAGCGCGGCATCACCGTGCTGCTGGTGGAGCAGGACGTGGGCCTCGCGCTGGAGATCGCCACCCGCGGCTACGTGCTGGACACCGGCCGCATCACCATCGACGGCCCGGCGGACGACCTTCTGCGGCGCGAGGACATCCGCGCCGCCTATCTCGGCCTCAACTGACGTGCCTCAACCGATCCTTCTGGAGAGCGTGACGTGTCCCGACCCTATGACCTCGTGATCGAAAACGGCACGATCCACACCCCGACCTCCTCCTTCAAGGCGGACATCGCCGTCACCGACGGCAAGATCTCCGCCATCGGCGGCCCCTTCACGGAGGCGGCGAAGCGCGTGGATGCCAAGGGGCTCGCCGTGCTGCCGGGCCTGTGGCACGTCCACTGCCACTTCCGCGAGCCGGGCCACACCTACAAGGAAGACTTCCAGACCGGCTCTGCGGCGGCGGCGGTCGGCGGCGTGACCATGTGCATCGACATGACCAACAACACGCCGCACCCGACCACGCTCGAAGACTACGAGATGAAGAAGGCGCTGGTCGCGCCCAAGGCCCATGTGGACTACGCGCTCTATGGCGGCGGGCTCTATCCCCGCACCGTGGAGGCGCTGGCCAAGGCGGGTGCCATCGGCATCAAGATCTTCAACACGCGCCACATCAAGGAAGTCTATCCCTACATCTCGGAACTCGGCGTGCTCGACCACGGCATCCTGTTCGAGCTGTATGAGGCGACGCGGGACATGGGGCTCGTCGCCTCGGTGCACCATGACGATCCCGAGTGGTGCAAGCGGCTCACCTTCCGCGATTACATCGACAAGGGCCGCACCGATGCCATGGCCTATCACGAGAGCTTCTCGAAGGGCTACATGTACGGCCACGGCATGGTCGCCGGCCTTGCCGCCTCGCTCTATTACGCCCGCATCTGCGGGGTGAAGCTACACGTGCTGCATCTCGGCGTCATGCCCAAGGGCGCCAACGAGATGATCCACCATGCCAAGTTCGACCTCGGCCAGGACGTGTCGTGCGAGCTGGAGCTCGGCACCATGTTCATGAACCGGGCGCAGATGGAGAAGGTGGGTCCGCGCACCTACAACTGGGCCTATGATCCCGAGGCCGGCTGGGACGCCATCAAGGACGGCACGGCCGATATGATCGTGCTGGAGCACGCCCCCCATTCCAAGGAGGACGTGGACCCGGGCTGGAAAGACCTGTTCTCGGTGCCGCTGGGCGTCACCGGCGCGCAGGAATACATCCCGCTGCTCATGAACGCCGTCAACGAGGGGCGCCTCACCCTCAACGACGTGGCCCGCCTCGCCGCCGAGGCACCGGCGCGGCGCTTCGGCATCTTCCCGCGAAAGGGCGTGATCCAGCCCGGCGCGGATGCCGACTTCACCATCGTCGACATGAGCCGCGAGGGCGTGTTCCGCAACGAGGACATGCTCTCGCGCACCGGCTTCTCAAGCTGGGAGGGCATGGCCACGAAGGGCGCGGCCACCCACACCATCGTGCGCGGCACCATCGTGGCGCAGGACGGCAAGCTCACGGGCGCGCCGGGCTTCGGGCGCTTCGTGCCCGGCACCGCGGCATCTGCCTGAGAAACTTAAGAAAACCAAACCTTCCGGGACCAGCAGGAGCGAGCGAGATGATGCACAGACGAACTCTGGTGAAGAGCGTGGCCGCCCTCGGCCTCGCCACCCTTTTCGGCGCAGGCGCGGCCGTCGCGCAGGAGAAGATCAAGATCGGCGCCGCCGTCAGCCTCACCGGCAACTTCGCCCGCGAAGGCCATTTGCTGAAGAACGGCTACGCCTATTGGGAAAAGCTGGTGAATGACGCCGGCGGCATCAAGGTCGGCGACAAGAAGATGCCCGTCGAGGTCATCTATTACGACGACGAGAGCAAGCCGCAGACCTCCGCCCGCCTCACCGAGAAGCTCATCACCGAGGACGGCGTGGGCTTCATCCTCGGCCCGTATTCCTCCGGCATCGCCACCGCCACGGCAGCGATCAGCGAGAAGTACAAGGTCATCACCATGACCCCCATGGCGACGGCCGACAGCCTCTACCAGCGCGGCTACAAATACATCTTCTGTCCCGCGCCGCTGGCCTCGACCACGCTCGACCCCATGCTGGCGCTGCTGAAGACGGTGAAGGACCCGCCCAAGACCATCGCCATCGCCGGCCCCGACGACCTCTTCCCCAACGTGTTCGCCAGCGCCGCGCAGAAGAAGGCGGAGGCCGAGGGCCTGAAGGTGGTCTATTCCACCAAATATCCCAAGGGTTCGGCCGACCTCTCCTCCGTCGCCACGGCGCTGAAGGAGAGCAATCCGGACGTACTGATCCTCACCGGCTACGTCCAGGATTCCATCCTGCTCATCAAGACGCTGCAGACGCTGAAGGTGAACCCGAAGCTCATCGGCTTCGCTTTCGCGGTGGGCATCCCGGACTTCCTAAACGCTCTCGGCCCGGCGGCGGAAGACCTGTTCGGCGTGCAGATCTGGGACCCGGCGCTGACCTACAAGGGCCCGGTGGTCGCCGATAGCGCCGCCTACGTGGAGGGCTTTAAGAAGCAGTTCGGCGGCGAGGTGCCCACCTACATCACCGCAGCCGGCACGGCGGGCGCGCTCTCGCTCCAGCTCGCCATCGAGAAGGCCGGCAGCATCGACCCGGTAAAGGTGCGCGAGGCCATGCTCCAGCTCGACACCGACACCTTCTTCGGCCCGGTAAAGTACAACGATGCCGGCGTGGACGTGAAGGCCTCCGCCGTGGTCGCGCAGGTGCAGGGCGGCAAGGCGGTGCCGGTCTATCCCGCGGCCATCGCGGCGGCGCCGGTGGTCTATCCGCGCAAGCCCTTCCCGTGATCGTCGACGTCCACGCCCATGCCCTCTCGCGCGATTTCCTCGGCGAACTCGCGCGAGAGGGCGCCTTCGGCATCGAGACGTGCCCGGAAGGCTTCCGCTTCGCCGGCTACGGCCCCCTCGATCCGCTGCTGTTCGACACGGCGGGTCGGCTCGAAAGCCTGACGCGGCGTGAGATCGGCCTTCAGTTCGTCTCGCCGCCGCCGCGCGTGGTCTCCCATGCCGGCTGGGCGGCGGACGGCGCGTTCGCGCGGCGTCTGAATGCGCAGACGCTCGCCGCCGCACAGGAGGGCGGGAAGCGGCTCGGCGGTCTGGCCGTGCCGCCCATCGCGGAGCCGGAGCGCTGCGCGGAGGCCATCCGCCGCGCGCTGGACGAGGGACATATGGGGGTTGCCCTCCCGACCTCGGCGGCGGGGCGTCCGCTCGATGATCCGGCGTTTGAGCCCATGTGGGCGGAGTGCGCCCGGCAGGGCTGCATCGTCTTCATGCACCCCACCTCCGGCGTGGACCGGCCCGCGTTCGGCAGCTTCACCATGCTACAGCTCGTGGGCTGGCCCTCCGAGACCGCGCTGTGCGTGGCGCGGCTCATCTTCGCGGGCGTTCTGGAGCGCCATCCCGGATTGAAGCTCGTGCTGGCTCATGGCGGCGGCACGCTGCCCATGCTCGCGGGCCGGCTCGACCTTGCCTATGAGGCACCGCTCTATGAGGCGAACACGGCGTGCCGTGCCCACATCAGCCGGCCGCCATCCCATTATCTCGGCCAGCTCTATTACGACACGGTGGTCGCTCACCCCACCGTGCTGGATTTCCTGCTGAAGCTGGTCGGACCCGAGCGCGTCGTCTTCGGCACCGACTTCCCGTTCGAGATCGGCGATGCGGAAGGCGCAAAAGCCCTCGCCGCGCTGGACCGGCGAAGCGAGGAGGTGCGCGCCCGCGTGCTCTCCAACGGCGCACAACTCATGGGCCTCGCCTAAGACGGCCGAGCCGAGGGGCGGGGCGCCGGCCTGCGAGGCCCCGCCCCCGCCTGGGTCGATATCCAGAGGCCAGCGAGGATGGCCGCGCCACCCACCATCTGCATCGGCGTGATGGCCTCACCCAGGAGCGTCGCGGAGAGCGCGACCGTCGCCAGCGGCGAGAAATAGAGGAAGGGGCCGGCGCGCGCCGCGCCCACCCGCGCGGCGCCATAGATCCAGAAGAGGTTGCCGAGCAGCGTCGGTCCCGCCGCGATGTAAAGCACCGTCAGCGTGACGGGCTCCACCTTTAGGCCGCTCGTGAAGGGATCCTGCCCGCCGAGAAGGAGAAAGACCGCGTAGACGGGACAGAAAACCAGCACGAAGCCGGCGAGCGCCGTCAGCGCCGTCAGGCTCAGGGCCGAGATGCCGATGGGGTTCTGCCCCAGGCTGTAGGTGTAGAAGGCGAACAGCACAGCGGCGGTGATCGAGCAAAGATTGCCCGCGCCGAAATGGAAGACCGCGAGGCCCGTCGGGAGCCCCTTCATCAAAACCAGTGTGACCCCGGCCATGGCAATGAGGATGCCGCCGATCTGCGCGAGCCGCGGCCTTGTGCGCCCGACGACCGTGGCGATCAGCAGCACCCAGATGGGGGTCGTCGCATTCAGGAGGCCGACTTCCAGCGCCGGGCTGAGATAGGCGCCCGCGTAAAGGCTCACCGAGAAGAGGCCGACGCCCACCAGCCCCAGCAGCGCGATGCGCCCGGCATTGCGGCGGATCGCGGCGCGCTCGCGCAGCAGCCCGGGCAGAGCGATGGGCAACAGCAGGACGAGCGCGATCGCCCAGCGCCAGAAGACGAGGGAAGGCAGCGGCAGGGCATCATGGATCGCCCGCGCCGCTGCGTGGTTGCTGCCCCACAAAAGGGCCGTGGCCAGCAAGGCGAGGATGGCGGAGACGGGCGCCTTCGCCTCGACCGCCACCTCAGTGACCGGAGCCGCCACCGCCGCGCTGCGACACATGCCAGGGCAGCAGCAGGCGCTCGCACGCCTCGACGACGAAGAACAGCGCCGTGCCCAGCAGGCCGAGCAGCATGAGGCAGACGAACACCCGCGGGGTGTCGAACTGACCCTGCGCAGTGAGGATGGCGAAGCCCAACCCCTCCGACCCCGCCACGAACTCGCCCACGATGGCACCGACCAGCGCGAAGGAGATCGCCACCTTCAAGCCCGCGAAGATGCTCGGCAAGGCATTCGGAAAGCGGATCTTGCGCAGGATGGCGAAGGACGAGGCCCGGCTGGCGCGGGCAAGGTTCACCATGTCCGGATCCACCGACCTCAGGCCCAGCACCGCGTCGATGACGACGGAGAACAGCGCCAGCATGAGTGCGATGGCGATCTTGGGCTCCACGCCCGTGCCCATCCAGATCACGAACAGCGGGGCCAGCGCCACTTTCGGCACGCTGTTGAGCGCGACGAGCAGCGTATAGACCGTGCGCTCGATGAACTTCGAATGGACGATGCCCACCGCCAGCGCGAGCCCCAGCACCACGGCGAGGCCGAAGCCCGCGAGGGTGGTGTAGAGCGTGAAGGCGGACATCTGGAGGAAATAGCCCGGCGACAGCAGGAATTCCTGCCAGATGACGCTGGGCGCCGGCAGGATGATGGGCGCCGGCTTGAAGACGTAGACCGCCGCCTCCCACAGGACGAGCACCGCAATCAGCAGGCCCACCACCATGCCCACTTCCACCAGCGAGGTGGGCAGGCGCTGGGGCATGGGCGGATCGAGAGTCTCGGTGGCGCTATTCTGGGTGGCGCTGTTTCCAGAACCGCTCATGGGGCATCGTCCTTCAGCACGCCGAGGCTGGCGAAGAGGTGGCGGACACGGGCGACATAGCGGCCGAACTCCGGGCTTTCCCGCATGGCGAGATGCCGGGGCCGGGGAAGGTCGATGTCGATGACCTCGACGATCCGGCCCGGATTGCGGTCCATGATGACCACCCGGTCGGAGAGGAAGATGGCCTCGGTGATGCCGTGGGTCACGAACACCACGGTCTTGCGCGTGTCCTGCCAGATGCGCGCGAGTTCGAGGTTGAGATCGTCGCGCGTCATGGCATCGAGGGCGCCGAACGGCTCGTCCATCAGCAGAAGCTTGGGATCACACAGCAGCGCCCGGCAGATGGCGGCGCGCTGGCGCATGCCGCCGGAAAGCTCCCAGGGATGACGGCTTTCAAATCCGCCGAGCCCGAAGCGCCCGAGCAGCGCCAGCGCGCGCTCGCGCACCGCCGGCCCCTTGAGCCCGGCGAACTCCGCCGTGATGAGCACGTTGTCCAGGATGGTGCGCCAGTCCAGCAGCACGTCGCGCTGGAACACGATGCCCATGTCCTTCGGCGGGGCGGCAAGCACCTGGCCGTCCACGCGGATCGTCCCGGCGCTCGTGCCTTCGAGGCCGGCGATGCATTTGAGCAGCGTGGACTTTCCGCAGCCGCTCGGTCCGAGGATGGAGACGAACTCCCCCTCGTTGACCTCAAGATCGATGCCCCTCAGCGCGGTGACGGGGCCGCGCGGCGAGCCATACGTCTTGCGCAAGCCGGAGATGGAGAGATAGGCCATGGTGGCGTCCGTCATCGAGGCGACGTGCGCGTTCACTGAATGAACTCGTTGGTGAAGTAGGTGGCCGGGTCCGTGCCGGGCTTGATCGCGCCCGCGTCCACCGCCGACTTCGCCGCCTTCGCCCAATCGTCCGGCGACTGGTAGCCGATGGGCTTGCCCTTGGTGTTGGGCGTGTCGAAGAAGTCGAAGGTGAGCTTGATCTGGTCGGCCAGCACCTTCTTGTCCAGCTTGGCGTTGGGGCGCTGCTTGATGATGGCGTCGGCCGCCTCGTCGATATGGCCGTCGCGGATGTAGGCCCACGCCTTCTGCTGCACCTGGACCAGCTTCTTCAGCGCGTCCTTTCGGGTGTCGATGGTCTTCTCGGTGGCGATGAGGCCGTAGCTCGGGAAGGTGATGCCCACGTCTTCGGCAAGGATCGCCTTGGAGGGCCGGTTGGCGGCGGCCACGGGAATGGCGGAGGGCTCGGTGGACATCAGGCCGTCGGCGCGCTTGGCGGTGTAGGTGCCCCACACGGCAGACGGATCGACGAACATCACATTGACGGTGGTGCGGTCGAGGCCGCCCTGCTTGAGCCAGTAGTCGATGAAGGGCGCCCAGGGGCTCGCGGCGAAGACCACAAGGCTCTTGCCCTTGAAGTCGGCGACCTTGGCGACGGGCGAATCCTGATCGACGAGGACCGCGAGATCGGTCCGCTTGTCGAAGCCGGCGAAGGCCTTGGCGGTGGAGCCGTTCTCCCGCGCCTGCGGCAGCAGGCCGACCTGGATCTGGCCGACATCCGCCTGCCCCGCATTCACCAGCTGAAGCGTGTTGCCGGAGCCGCGACCGTCCTGAATATCCACGTCGAGGCCGGCATCCTTGAACCACCCCTTTTCCTTGGCGAGGTGCATGCCCGCATGCACGCCCCAGGGCGAGAAATCGAGACGGATCGTCATCTTCTCCTCCGCCGCGGCAGGGCCGGCGGCGAGCGGGCCGGCGAGCAGGGCGGTGGCGGCGGCAGCCCGGACGAGGCGGGCGGCGATGGACGTCATCTTCATTATTGCGATCCCCTCTTCGGCATCGAAATGAGACTATATGGTCCAATATGCCTTGCAAGAGGATTTATGCACCAATCGCAGCAAATGGTTTGTGCAGTTCGTCTCTTGACGCGAATGAGGATCCTAACTAACCATTTGGTCCAATAACGAAGGAGATATGTCGTGGGGACACTCACCGGCCTGGAGCGCACCTCGACCGGCGCCCGCATCGGCGTCGATATCGGCGGCACCTTCACGGACCTTGTGCTCGCGGATGGACGCGGCGCAGTGTTCCACCGCAAGGTCGCCTCGACCCCCGCGGCGCCCGAGCAAGCAGTTCTGGAGGGCGTCGCCGCCATCATCGCCGATGCCCGGCTGACGCCCGGCGAGGTGACGGAGGTGGTGCACGGCACCACCGTGGGCTCCAACACCCTGCTGCAGAAGGTCGGCGCCCCCACCGGCCTCATCACCACCAAGGGCTTTCGCGATGTGCTGGAGATCGGCCGGCTGCGCACGCCATCCATGTTCGATCTCCAGTGGGAAAAGCCGGTTCCGCTGGTTGCCCGCCGCCATCGCAAGGAGGTGTCCGAGCGCATCGCGGCCGACGGCACCATCCTCGTGCCGCTGGATGAGGCAGCCGTGCTCGAAGCCGCGCAGGAGCTGGTCGACGCGGGCATCTTCTCCTTCGCCGTCTGCTTCCTCAACAGCTACCGCAATCCCGCGCACGAGCAGCGCGCCGCCACCCTGATCGCCGAGCACTTCCCGCAGGTGCGCGTCACGAGCTCCATCTCGGTGCTGCCCGAGGCGAAGGAATATGAGCGCACCAGCACCACCGTCGTGAACGCTTACGTGCGGCCGGTGCTCGAAGCCTATCTCACGCGCCTGGAGCGCGGCTTGGCCGATGCCGGCATCGATGCGCCCCTGCTGGTCTGCAATTCCAACGGCGCCCTCGCCTCGTCAGGCACCGCGCGGGAAAAGCCGGTGTTCTTCATCTCGTCCGGCCGGGCGGCCGGCGTGGTCGGGGGCTCGCGCCTCGGCGAGGCGCTGGACATCAAGGATCTCGTCGTCTTCGACATGGGCGGCACCACCGCCTCCGCCTCGCTGGTGCAGAACGGCGAGCTGACGCGCGTGAGCGAATACGAATTCCGCGCCGGCATCTCCACGCCCAGCCGCTTCATCAAGGCCGGCGGCTACATGATGAGCGTGCCCACCGTGGACGTGGCCGAAGTCGGTTCCGGCGCCGGCTCCATCGCCTATGTGGACCAGGGCGGGCTGATGCGCGTCGGTCCCGTCTCGGCCGGTGCCGACCCGGGCCCCGCCTGTTACGGCATCGGCGGCTCGCGGCCCACGGTGACGGACGCCAATCTCCTGCTCGGATACCTTCCCGCCCAGCTCGCCGGCGGCTCGCGCGCCCTCTCGGTGGAGGCGGCCCGCACGGCCATCGCCCGCGATCTCGCCGACCCGTTCGGCCTGACGCCGGAGGATGCCGCCTGCGGCGTGCGCGACGTGGTGAACGCCAACATGGCCCGCGCCATCCGCGCGGTGACGGTGGAGCGCGGCGTCGATCCGCGCGACTTCACGCTGGTGGCCATCGGCGGCTCGGGCCCTGTCCATGCGGCGGACATCGCGCGCCTTTTGTCCATGCCCCGCGTGCTGGTGCCCGCCTCGCCCGGCGTGTTCACCGCCATGGGCATGCTGGCGGGCGATGTGGAGCGCTATTTCATCCGTCCGTTCGCCGTGAAGCTCGCCGATTTCCAGCCGGCCGAGGCGGAGACCGCCTTCGCTGCGCTGGAGGCCGATGCCCGCGCCGCCCTCGCGGGCGAGGACGTGGCCGAGCACCTGATGAGTGTGACGCGCGAGGTGGACATGCGCTTCCGTGGCCAGGAAATGTCCCTCTCCGTGCCCTATCTGGCCGACCGGGATGCGCTTCACGCGGCCTTCAAGGCGGCCTATGAGGCCATCTACAGCTACTCCTCCTCCGACACCATCGAGGTGGTGAGTCTGCGGGTGATCGGCCGAGGCCTCAGGCCCGGCAAGATCGACTTCCGCGCCGCCCATGCTCGTGGGGAAGGTTCGAGTGAGCCGGAGAGCATCCGCAAGGTCTATTACGGCGCGGATCAGGGCCACATCGACACGCCGGTCTATGTGCGCACGCGCTGCCCCGCCCGCATCGTCGGCCCCGCCGTCATCGAGGGGGCGGACAGCACCGTGGTGGTGCCCCCCGGCGCCACCGCCGAGGCGGATGCCCACGCCAATCTCCTGATCACCCTCGCCTGACGAGATCGCGCCATGCTCGACCAGACCGACAAGACCATCGATCCCGTCACCTTCGCGGTGCTCAAGAGCGCGTTCGAATCCATCGTGGACGACATGGCCTACACGGTCATGCGCACCGCCCGCTCCCCTATCGTGCGCGACGTGCTCGATTATTCCGCCACCATGTGCGACGCAAAGGGGCGCATCCTCGCCCAGGCGAAGACGGTGGCGCTGCATCTCGGCGCCGTGCCGGACGCCATGGAGGCGATCCAGCGCCACTATGGCGACGACCTCAATCCCGGCGACGTCATCATCCTGAACGACCCCTATGACGGCGGAATGCACCTGCCGGATATCTTCATGTTCAAGCCCATCTTCGATGGCGCGCAGCACATCGGCTATGCCGTCGTGATCTGCCACCATTGCGACGTGGGCGGCCGCGTGCCGGGTTCCAACGCCTCGGATTCCACCGAGATCTTCCAGGAGGGGCTGCGCATTCCGCCCTTGAAGCTGTTCGACAAGGGCGTGCGCAACAAGACGCTCTTCGACATCATCTCGAAGAATGTGCGCCTGCCCGATCTCGTCATCGGCGACCTCGAGGCGCAGCTCGCGACCTGCGCCCTGGGTGAGCGGGAGTTCCTGCGGCTCACCGAGAAGTACGGCATTCCGCTGGTGGAGAAGTTCCTCGCGGAGTTCCTGGACTATGGTGAGCGCCTCGTGCGCAAGGCCTTCGCCGCCTGGCCCGATGGCGCCTATTCCTTCACCGACTACATCGACGGCGACGGCTTCGACGAGAGCGAAATCCCGATCCATGTGACCATCACGGTCAAGGGCGACCACATCGGCGTGGATTTCGAAGGCTCGTCGCCGCAGGTGAAGGGCGCGATCAATTCCACGCTTTCCTTCGTCAAGTCGGCCACCTACCTCGCCGTGCGCTGCGTGCTCGATCCTGATGTGCCGAACAATGCGGGCCTCTATCGCTGCATCGACGTGAGCGCACCGAAGGGCAGCGTGCTCAACCCCGAATTCCCCGCGCCCGTCGCCGCGCGCGCCCTCACCGGCTACCGGGTGGTGGACACGGTGCTCGGCGCCCTGGCCGGCATCGTGCCCGAGCGGGTGTGCGCCGCAGGCGAAGGCGGCAACACGGTGGTCTGCCTCGGCGGCTACGACACCGAAACCCGCGAGCCCTTCATCGTGGTGGACATGATCAACGGCGCGCTCGGGGCACGGGCGACACGGGACGGCATCGACGCGGTCACGAACCCCTCGCAGAACATGTCGAACATGCCGGTCGAGATCATGGAGGCGACCTATCCGCTCATGATCGAGGAATATGCGCTGCGCGACGATTCCTGCGGCGCCGGCCGCACGCGGGGCGGTCTCGGCGTGGTCCGTCAGTATCGCTTGCTGGCCGATGAGGCGGTGATGCAGCTGCGCGCAGACCGCTATGCCCATGCGCCGTACGGCCTGTTCGGCGGCAAGCCGGGCGCGCTCTCGCGCAATCTCCTGTCCGAGGCCGGCAATTTCGAGCTGCTGGCCAGCAAGGTCACGCGCAACGTGACCAAGGGCACGGTGATCCGCCACGAGCAGGCCGGGGGCGGCGGCTATGGCGATCCCCTGACGCGCCCGCCGGAAGCCGTGCTGGAGGATGTGCTGGACGGCAAGATCAGCCCCGCTTATGCCCGCGACGGCTTCGGCGTGCTGGTGGTGAACGGTGCCGTCGATGCCCACGCGACAGCCGCGCTGCGCAGCGCCATGGCAGGGAACGGATCATGAGCACGGTGCCCGGCGATTTCTCCCGCTTCGCCATCAACCAGATCACCACGCCCTCCCTCTCCCTCGCGGAGGCGGTGGACACCTACGCCCGCCACGGCGCGCGCGGCATCGGGGTCTGGAACCAGTATCTGGACGGCATCGCCCCGGCCGCCGCCGGCCGGCTGATCCGCGACGCCGGGCTGTTCGTGCCCTGCCTGTGCACGACGGCGTGGGTCAATCTGGCCGATCCCCTCGCCCGTGCGGCGGCCATCGACGAGAACCGCAGGCGGCTCGACGCGGCACACGATCTCGGCGCAACGTGCCTCGTCGTGGTGCCCGGCGGCCTTGCCACCGGCGAGAAGGACATCGGCGCGGCCCGCGACCGGGTGGCGGACGCGCTGGCCGAGCTTCTGCCCCATGCCCGCGCCGCTGGCGTCGCCCTCGGCCTCGAACCCCTGCATCCCATGTTCGCGGCCGATCGCTCTTGCCTCAACACCTTCCGCCATTGCCTCGACCTGGTCGAGGTCATGGGCGCGGGTACCGGCATCGTGGCCGACGTGTACCATTGCTGGTGGGATCCGGACTTCGCGGCGGGCCTGAAGGCAGCCGGCGCCGCGCGCATCCTCACCTTCCACCTGTGCGACTGGCTGGTGCCGACGCGGGATGTCTATCAGGACCGCGGCATGGTGGGCGACGGCGTCATCGACATCGCCTTCTATCGCCGTCTCCTGGACGAGCTCGCATATGACGGCCCGTTCGAGATCGAGATCTTCTCGAAGCTCGACTGGTGGACCCGTGATGCCGCCGAAACGACGCGCATCAGCCTGGAACGGTGCGAGCCGTTCGTCGCACCACGCGCCCGCGCGGCAGTTTGCGGTTGACGCAGCCGATGTCACGCATCCTCATGACATCATGGTCGAAAAGGAAGGCTCGGTCGTGAGCGAGAAGCCCCGCAAGCGCGATTCCATCGGAACGCAGGACAAGATCCTCGCGGCTGCGCAGATGGAGTTTGCCCGGCGGGGGTACGATGGGGCGCGGGTGGACGCCATCATCGCTCGCGCCAAGATCAGCAAAAACCTGCTCTATCATCACTTCAGCTCCAAGGAGGAGCTGTACGTGAAGGTGCTGGAGCGCACCTACGAGGCCATGCGCCGCCGGCAGGAGGAAATCCCCCTCACTGGTCTGGAGCCCGTGGCGGCGATCCGCCGCCTGTGCGACGCGACGTTCCAGACCTTCATCGAGGAGCCCGAGGTCATCGTGATGATGAACTCGGAGAACATCCATCGCGGGCGCCATGTCGCCAAGTCGCCGATCATCCGCCAGCTTTACAGCCGCCTCGCTGGCGCCGTGGATGCCATCCTGCGGGAGGGTGAGCGCAAGGGGGTGTTCCGGCCGGGCGTGGACGCCATCGATCTCTACATCTCCATCTCGGCGATGGGCTATTTCTACATCTCGAACCGCTTCACTTTGTCCATGATCTTTGACCGCGACCTGATGCGCCCGGATTTTCTGGAGCAGCACAGGAAGACCATCATCGACATGACCCTCGCCTATCTCACCGAGGGCGCCCCCAACCCGCCGGCCGACGGCAGCGAGGCGCCGCAAGGGGCTTCGGGGAACGCGATACCCCAACCCGAAATCGCGGCGCCCGGCCGCAGGAAGCGCGTGATCGCCAAGGTCTGACGCCCGCCCGCCGACGCAAAAGCGCGACACCGCCCCCGAGGAAGCACGACACGATATGCCGACCCCGCCTTCCACCGCGCCCGATAGCCTTCTCATGGCCGGAGGGCTGGCCACCGCCTTCCGCTCCATACCGCAGGACGAGGCGGTCGCCGTCCTCACCCGCCACTTCGGCGTGGCGGGGACTTTGACGCGGCTCGATACCGAGAAGGACGATACCTTCCTCGTGAACGGCGCGCGGGGCCGCCACATCGCCAAATTCTCCAATCCGGATGAGGACCCGCGCGAGATCTCGCTGCAAGCCGAACTGCTCGATCACGTGGCCAAGGCCGATCCTCTCCTGCCGGTGCCTCGGGTAGTGCGGACGCTGGGGGGCGAGGCGTTCCTGTCGCACGAGGACGGACACGGGCAGGTTCGGCTGGTGCGGGTGCTGACCTATCTCGAGGGCACGCCGCTCGACCGGCTTGAGGCGACGGGAGAGGAGCGCGAGAAGCTGGGGGGCATCCTCGCCCGCCTGCGTCTGGCCATGGCCCGCTTCTCCCACCCCCACGACACCCGCGAGATCGCCTGGGACGTGCAGCATCTGCCCAAGCTTGCCTTCCTGGTGGAACGGATGGAGGACAGGGACCGCCGTCGCCAGCTCGAACGCGGGCTCGATCGCTTCATCACGCTGCAAGGCCGGCTCGCGGCCTGCCGCACGCAGGTCCTGCACAATGATTTCAGCCGCTCCAACGTGGTGGTGGATCGCGGACGGCCGCAGTTTATCTCCGGCATCATCGATTTCGGCGACGTCGTGCGCACCGCCATCGTCATCGACCTCTCGACCGCGCTTCTCAACCAGCTCAGCCCGGTGGGATCGGATGGCATGTTCGACGCCGGCCGCGACCTGTTGCGCGGCTACCTCGGCGTGGCCGACCTGACGCCGGACGAACTGCGGCTTCTGCCGCACATGATCATGGCCCGCGTGGTGGCCCGCGCGCTCATCACCACCTGGCGGGCGGAACAGTTCCCCGACAACGCGACCTACATCCTGCGCAACACGCACCAGAGCTGGTCGCAGCTGGACCATTTCCTCAGCCGCTCCATCGAGGAGGTCAGCGAGACCTTTCTCAGCGTTCGACCCCGCATTCAGTCCGCCACGTGAAGGAGGCGTTTCCGACATGACCCAGGTGAAGGAACGCAAGACCAACGTCGGGATGGTGAACGGCTTCGATCCGTCCAACATCTCCGCCCTCGATCCCGCGACACGGGACATGGTGGCGCGCCGTCAGGCGCTGCTCGGCCCGGCCTACCGCCTCATGTATGCCCATCCGGTGGAGATCAAGCGCGCGAAAGGCACCCTTCTCTGGGACAGCGCCGGCAACGAATATCTCGACGCCTACAACAACGTCGTGTCCGTCGGCCACTGCCATCCCCGGGTGGTTGAAGCGGTCTACGAGCAGATGCAGACCCTGTGCACGCATACGCGATATCTGCAGGACGGCATTCTGGACTTCGCGGACCAGATCGTGCCGACCTTCGGCGACCCCATCCGCCACATCATGTTCACCTGCACCGGGTCGGAGGCCAACGACCTCGCGCTGCGGATCGCCATGCACCACACCGGGCGCAAGGGCATCGTCATCACGTCCGAGGCCTATACCGGCAATTCCTTCCTCACAGCCGGCCTGTCGCCGTCGCTCGGGAAGAAGTCGCCGCTCGGCGAGTGGGTCCGGCGCATTCCGGGGCCGGATTCCTACCGCATGAGCCACGCGGAGATCGCGGCGACGCTCATCCGCCAGCTGAAATACGAGATCGAGGAACTGGAGCGGCGGGGCGAGGGGCTGGCCGCCTTCATCGCCGATTCCCTGTTTTCGTCGGACGGCATCTATGCCGATCCGACCGACATTCTCGGACCCATCGCGGAGGTGGTGCGCGCCGCCGGAGGCGTGGTGATCGCCGATGAGGTGCAGGCGGGCTTCGGCCGTTCCGGAGACACGTTCTGGGGCTTCCAGCGCCACGGCCTTCAGCCGGATATCGTCACCATGGGCAAGCCCATGGGCAACGGCTTCCCCGTCGCCGCGGTAGCCGTCGCACCGCACGTCATCGAGCGTTTCGGCAACGAGATGCGCTATTTCAACACCTTCGGCGGCAATACCGTGGCCATCGCCGCCGCGCGGGCGACCTTCGATGTGCTGAAGTCGGAGGGGTTGCAGGAGAATGCCTCCCGCATCGGACAGATGATCCGGGAGGGCATCCGGGAGATCGCCAAATCCGATGAGCGGATCGGCGATATCAGGGGCGCGGGCCTCTATATCGGCGTGGAGTTCGTGAAGGACCGATCCACCAAGGAGCCAGACTCAGCGACCGCCCTCGCGGTGGTGGACGGGCTGCGCCAGCGCCGGGTGCTGATCTCGGCGACCGGGTATCACGCGAACACGCTGAAGATCCGGCCGCCGCTCGTGTTCTCGGCGGCGGATGCCGACCGCCTCCTCACCACCCTGGCCGAGACCTTGAAGGCCGTGTGATCGGGCCAGCCGCCGCAAAATCCTTGCGGCGGCTGGGCTTCACCGTCAGGCGGCGGCTTTCAGCGTGTCGGCGATGATCGAGACGATGGTGTCGATCTGCTCCTTCTCGACAATCAGGGGCGGCGACAAGGCGATGATATCGCCGGTGACGCGGATGAGGAGCCCCTTGCGGAAGCACTCGACGAAGACGTCATAGGCCCGCGCACCCGGTGCTCCGTCACGCGAGCGAAGCTCGATGGCGCCGACGAGGCCGAGGTTGCGGATATCCGCCACGTGCGGCAGGCCCTTCAGGGAATGCAGGGCCTCCTGCCAATAGTCCGCAAGCGCCGCCCCGCGGGTCAGGAGCCCTTCCTCGGCATAGATGCCCAGCGTCGCGAGCCCAGCCGCGCACGCCACCGGATGGCCGGAATAGGTGTAGCCGTGGAACAGCTCGATCTGGCTTTCCGGGCCGGTCATGAGACCGTCGTGGACCTTCCGCGAGGCGAAGACGGCGCCCATGGGAATGGCGCCGTTGGTCAGGCCCTTGGCGGTGGTCACGATATCGGGCGTGACGCCGAAATAGTCCGTCGCGAACGGCGTGCCGAGGCGGCCGAAGCCGGTGATGACTTCGTCGAAGATCAGCAGGATGCCGTACTTGTCGGCGATGGCCCGCAGGCGCTCCAGATACCCCTTCGGCGGCAGGATGACGCCGGCCGACCCGGCCATGGGCTCGACGATGACGGCCGCGATGGTCTCGGCGCCGTGCAGGGCGACCAGCCGCTCCAGATCCTCGGCCAGCTCGATACCATGGGCCGGCAGGCCCTTCGAGAAAGCGTTGCGCTCGGTGTCGAGCGTGTGGCGCATATGGTCGGCGGGGATCTGCGGGAAAACCCTGCGGTTGTTGACGAGGCCGCCCACCGAAATGCCGCCGAACCCGACGCCGTGGTAGCCCTTCTCACGGCCGATGACGCGGGTGCGGGTGCCCTGCCCGATCGCCCTCTGATAGGCGATGGCGATCTTGAGCGCCGTATCCACCGATTCCGAACCCGAGCCGGTAAAGAACACGCGGTCGAGACCGCCCTCCTTCCCGCCCGGCGCGATGGCGGCGAGCTTCTCGGCGAAGGCGAAGACGATGGGATGGCCCATCTGGAAAGTGGGCGCGAAATCGAGTTCGCCCAGTTGGCGCGCGACCGCCTCCGCAATCTCCTTGCGGCCATGGCCGGCATTGACGCACCAAAGCCCGGCAGTACCGTCCAGAACCGTGTTGCCGTCGATATCGGTGTAGTACATGCCCTGCGCGCCCGACAGCAGCCGGGGTGCGGCCTTGAACTGGCGGTTCGCCGTGAACGGCATCCAGAAATTCTCGAGATTGGGCTGGTTGGTCCGGACGTGAAGGGTCATGCCGCTCTCCTCATGGCTGCCTTCACATCGGCCAATTGGCGAGACTGAACAAGTCGTTTTCTGAGGTCATCTATCTCATTGAAAATAGGTGTCTCTAATGGCATTGTTTTCGATATTCGCAACACCCGAAACGGGGACCTCCGCCATGGACATCGGGGACCGGCTGCGCCAGCTGCGGCTCCTGCACGGCATCTCCCAGCGCGAGCTGGCGAAGCGGACGGGCGTGACCAACTCGACCATCTCTCTGATCGAGTCCAACACCTCGAACCCCTCGGTCGGCGCCTTGAAGCGGATTCTGGAGGGCATCCCCATCGGCCTCGCGGAATTCTTCGCGTTCGAACCGGAGGCACCAAAGCAGACATTCTATGCCGCCGAGGAACTCACCGAAATCGGCAAGGGCGCGATCTCCTATCGCCAGGTGGGCGAGCGCCTGTTCGGCCGCAAGCTGCAGATTCTGAAAGAGTGCTATCAGCCGGGAGCCGACACCGGCGTCGTCCCGCTGGTCCACGAGGGCGAGGAAGGCGGCATTGTCCTGTCCGGCCGGCTGGAGGTGACGGTCGACGCCGTGCGGCGCATCCTGGGTCCCGGCGACGCCTATTATTTCGAGAGCCGCCGCCCGCACCGCTTCCGCTGCATCGGCCCGCGCCCCTGCGAGGTCATCAGCGCCTGCACCCCGCCGAGCTTCTGACGGCCTATCCGGCGTGCGCGCCCCAGGCCGGGAAGAGGTGGCCCAGCGCGGCGCTCAGCATCTCCATGGCGATGGCGGCCAGCACGATGCCCATCAGGCGCTTGGAAATGCTCAGCGCGGTCGGAGAGAGGATGGAAGAGAGGGCGGGTGCCGCGGCCATTGCGATGCCGAAGAACACCACATAGCCGATAAGCCCGAGATAGAACCCCGCCGCGCCGCCCGCGGTGGCGCTGGAGCCGGAGAAGATGATGATTGTCGTCATCGTTCCCGGCCCGATGGAAAGGGGAATGCCCAGCGGGTAGACGCCGAGGCTGGAAGCGGAGCTGAAGGTCTTCTTTTCCGCCTCCGTGCCGGCGTGCGCACTGTGTTCCTCGCCGCTGAGCATGGAGAGCGCGAGGAGCAGCACGATGAGGCCGCCCGCCAGCTGGAAGTGGGTGACATCGATGCCGAACATGCCCAGCACGAACCGTCCGCCCAATGCGCAGACAAGGCAGCCGAGCGCCACCGTCGCGTTCAGCACCAGCATGGTGCTGCGCCGCTCGGCCGGCGAGCGGTCCGCCGTCAGGCTGAGGAACACCGGGATGATCGTCAGCGGATTCATGATGGCGAAGAGCGCCGCGAACAGCTTGGCGGACAGCGTCAGATCGATACCGGCAAAGTTCACGTCGCAAGCCCCCCTGCGGCGGACGAGTCAGGATGCCACCGTCCCTAGGTGTTTAATCCCGGCATGTGGTGAGTTGGAGTGAGCGTGAAACATTCTGGCTCTGAAGTCCATCGTTTGGAAACCGGAACGGGGGATGGTCCCCTCGGAAGGCCGGTTGAGGCGCTCGGCCTATGCCGCAGGGCAGAGGCCACGCGGGACAGCTTCGACGGGAAGCGCCCAACAACCGGCCCTCGCCCCAGAAATATTGCGGCGCAATATTGAATAAATCCTACAGGACAACCATGCGGTGTCGCACCTGTTACATACTCAATAAGTATCGAAACATACCCAGTTGATCTTAGAGAATGCGCCTCCGCGCGTATAGCTTCACGCTGCGGCCATACCCGGGCTGGAAGCGCTCACCTCCCTCCCGGAACACTATGGCGGTGCCTCGTCTCCATCCGGGCCCGCACCATGCCTGTTCCCGCGTCGGCGGGGCGACGGCATGCCGAGACCGGGACTCTTCCTGTCGCTGACGGCGCCTCGTTCGCGAACGACGCCACGGCGATGAGCAACAAGCAAAACCATTGAGGAAAGCCCGATGCCAAACCGCCTTCCGCTCACGCGGGATGTCAAGGAGATCATCGACGCTGGGTCAATGACCGGCGCCCGGTGGGCCGTGGTCGGACTGTGTTTCGTCATTGCCCTGCTCGACGGCTTCGACACCCAGTCGATCGCCTTCATCGGGCCGGCCATCGCGCAGGATTTCAAGATGAATCCTGCGGACATGACCTGGGTCATCACGGCCAGCATCATCGGCATGGCGATCGGCGCCATCGGGCTCGGCAGCTTCGGCGACCGTTTCGGCCGCCGCAAGGCGATCATGATCGCCATCGCCCTGTTCGGTGCCTTCTCGCTGGCCGGCGCCTATGCGACCTCTCCCACCCAGATCATCGTGCTGCGCTTCCTGATCGGCCTCGGCATGGGCGGAGCGACGCCCTCCGTGCTCGCGCTCACCGGCGAGTACAGCACCGCGCCGAAGCGCGGGCTCATGATCACCGCCGTGCTGCTCGGCCTGCCCGCCGGTGCGATGCTGGGCGGCCTCATCGCAGCGAGCTGGCTACCCTTGCTCGGCTGGCGGGGCATCTTCCTGCTCGGCGGCGCGCTTCCGCTCGCCTTGCTGGTCGTCATCTACGCCCTCCTGCCGGAATCCCCTGCCTTCCTCGTGTCCCGCAACAAGGCCGACGACCAGGATCAGGCGCGGCGCCTGCTGGCGCGGATGACCGGCCAGATCGTGCCCGCCGACGTGCAGATCATCAGCCCGGTCAAGGTGGAGAACGGCGCATCCATTGCCGGCCTGTTCGAGGCGCGCTATCGCAGTGTCACGCTCGCGATTTCCGCGATCTACCTCTTCAACTGGATTGCGTGGTTCCTGCTGCTGCAGTGGCTGCCCACCGCACTGACCACGCTGGGCCTCGAAAAGGCGCAGGCGGCGTATGGCACGGTCACGGTCAACGCCGCGTTCATCGCCATGGCGCTGCCGCTGTCGGCGCTCCTGCCCAAGGTGGATCCGCGCAAGCTCCTGACCGTGATGTTCATGGTCGGCATCGCCGTGGCGATCGGCCTCGGTTTTGCGGGCGACCGCTGGCCCGTGGTCTTCGTCCTGATCGCCCTTGCGGGCTTCGGCATCGGCGGCCAGCAGCTCGTGCTGAACTACCTGATCGCCAACGCCTATCCCACCCAGCTGCGGGCCACGGCGACCGGCTGGGGCATCGGCATCGGGCGCTCGGGCGCCATCGTCGGCTCGGCCGTCGGCGGGCAGCTCCTGTCCGGCGCCGGTCCGTCGGGATACTTCATGGCGCTGGCGATCCCCCTCGCACTCGCAGCGTTCGCCACCCTCACGGTGCGCCGGACGTCCAGCGAGGGCGCCGCCGTACCTGCCGCCTCGCACTGAGTGCGCTCCCGCGGGGCCTCCAGTGGCCCCGCGGGTCTCCGCCCGAGATCCAGCCGCACAGAAGGGGAAAACCCGTGTCGGACCAGACCACCCGCCCTCAACGCTTCGCAGGCAAGAGCCTTGTCGTCACCGGCGCAGCCCAGGGTGTCGGCAAGCAGGTCGCGCTGGACGCCGCCGCCGAGGGCGGCCGCGTGCTGGTGGTGGACCGTTCGCCCATCGTCGCCGAGGTCGCCGCCGAGATCGAGGCAGCCCATGGCGCCGGCCGCGCCGTGGCGATGGTGGAGGATCTTGAGACCTACGCCGGCAACGACCGGGTGATGGCGCAGGCCGATGCCGCGTTCGGCAAGATCGACGTGCTGGTGACCAATGTGGGCGGCGCCATCTGGATGCGGCCGTTCCAGGAATTCGACGAGCGCCAGATCACGGCCGAGATCAGCCGCTCCCTGTTTCCCACCCTGTGGGGCTGCCGCACCGCTTTGCCCTACATGCTGCGCGAGGGGCGCGGGGCGATCGTGAACGTGTCGTCCATCGCCACCAAGGGCATCAATCGCATTCCCTATTCGGCGGCCAAGGGCGGCGTGAACGCCCTCACCGCCTCCCTTTCGTTCGAACTCGCGGGCACCGGCATCCGGGTCAATGCGGTCGCGCCGGGCGGGGTTTCGGCACCGCCCCGCCGCGTGCCGCGCGGCACCGATCCCATCTCCGAGCAGGACAAGGCGTGGATGCAGGAGGTGGTGGACCAGACCCTGCGCGCCACCCATCTCGGCCGCTATGGCGAGCTTCAGGAGATCGCCGCCGCGATCCTGTTCCTCGCCTCCGACGAGGCGTCCTACATTACCGGGACCGTGCTGCCCGCGGGCGGCGGCGACCAGGGCTGACAGGCGACAGCCCCGAGCCTATTCGGCGAAGGACGGCCGCGTCGGCAGATTGTGCTCGGCGCTGAGCCAGGGCGGGTTCTCCGCATACATCTCCCTGATGACCTCCTTCACCAGATCGATGTAGGGCGAGGTGTCGCCCACCCGGTGATAGAGGATCACGGGAGACGTGGCGCGTTCCCCCTCGAGCAGCCGGTAATGCACGTCGCTGCGCATCTGCCGCGCCGATGAGGGGATGACGCACAGACCGGTTTCGGCTGCGACGAGGCCGAGCGCGGTCTGGATTTCGCGCACCTCCTGCACCTCCGCCGGCCGGACATCGTGCCCGTGCAGCAAATTGAGCACCTGGTCGGCATAGCCCGGGCGCGGCTCTTTCGGATAGACGATGAGCTTCTGACCCGTCAGCGCACCGATGGGCAGGGGCGCGCTGTCCTGGGCCAGCGGCGTATCCTTGGGGATGGCGACGGTCAGGCGCTCCTCGCGCAGCACGATCTCCACCACACCGGAATCGCTGTGGTGCAGGCGCCCGAAGCCGATGTCGATGCGTCCTTCCTTCAGGGCCGGTATCTGCTGCACAGACATCATCTCCAGCACCTGGATCTCGATATCCGGCGTCCGGTGGCGCAGCTTGCGCACCAGCGAGGGCAGCCCGCCATAGAGGGTCGACGCCACGAAGCCGATGGACAGCACGCTGTTCTGGTTCAGCCCCACGCGCCGCGTCGCCGCGCGCATCTGTTCGACCCGCCCCAGCACCTGCAAGGCCTGCTCGTAGAACAGCCGGCCCGCCTCCGTCAGCCGCACCGGACGGCTGTTGCGGATGAGGAGGGCGACGCCCAGTTCGTCCTCCAGCGCCTGAATCTGACGGCTCAGGGGTGGCTGGGCGATGTTGAGCTGCTCGGCAGCGCGGGTGAAATTGCGCTCCCGCGCAACCCCAACGAAATACCGAAGCTGGCGAAGATCCATCCCACGCCCCCTCCGCGGGCACAATTTTTATGGTCACTTGCGGTATGTTGCGGCGCGGCAAGCTGCCGTTCCATTACATTTTTTCCGACATAATACCCCTTGAGTATAATTGTAAACACAAAAGGTTTTGGACGGCGGCGCCCGTCGTCCGCAAGGTGTCGCCATGAACGCGACCTTTGCACATCCCATCCCGACCTCTGCTCCTGCCCGCGCCGTCATCGAGCGGGTGGAGACGGCGCTGATCGACCTTCCGACCATCCGGCCGCACAAGCTCTCTGTCGCGACCATGAACGGCCAGACGCTGATGCTGGTGCGCGTTCTGTGCAGCGACGGGGTGGTCGGCATCGGCGAGGGAACCACCATCGGCGGCCTCGCCTATGGTGGTGAGAGCCCGGAGAGCATGAAGCTCGCGGTCGATACCTATTTTGCGCCCCTGATGGTGGGGCAGGACCCCACCGCCGCGCGCGCGCTGATGCTGCGCATCGGCAAGATGGTGAAGGACAACCGCTTTGCGAAGAGCGCCGTCGAGACCGCCCTTCTCGACGCGCAGGGCAAGCGCCTCGGCCAGCCGGTGAGTGAACTGCTGGGCGGTCGCCTGCGCTCCCGCCTGCCGGTGGCCTGGACCCTCGCATCGGGCGATACCGCAAAGGACATCGCCGAGGCGGAGAAAATGCTGGAGCTGCGGCGCCACCGCATCTTCAAGCTGAAGATCGGCGCGCGGACGCCGGCGGCCGACGTCGCCCATGTCGCGGCCATCAAGCGCGCACTCGGAGACCGCGGCGCGGTGCGGGTGGACGTCAACATGGCCTGGAGCGAGACCGACGCGGCCTACGGCATGGCCGCCCTCGCCGACGCCGGCTGCGAGCTGGTCGAGCAGCCCGTCGCCACGGCCGCCGGACTGGCGCGGCTGGTGCGCCGCTTCCCGGTGGCGCTGATGGCCGACGAGTCGCTCCAGGGGCCGGAGAGCGCCTTCGAGATCGCGAAAAACGCCGGCGCCGACGTGTTCGCCATCAAGATCGAGCAGAGCGGCGGCCTGTTCCAGGCCCAGCGCGTGGCCGCCATCGCCGATGCGGCCGGCATCGGCCTTTATGGCGGCACCATGCTGGAAGGCGCGGTGGGCACCATCGCCTCGGCCCAGCTGTTCTCCACGTTCGTCAATCTCCAGTGGGGCACCGAGCTGTTCGGACCGCTGCTGCTGACCGAGGAAATTCTCGCCACGCCCCTCACCTATGCCGATTTCGAGCTGGCCGTGCCTGCCGGGCCGGGCCTCGGGATCGCGCTCGACGAGGATCGCGTGGACTTCTTCACCCGGGGCAGGCCCCGCAAGACCACGAGCGTCGCCGTGTAGGGCGCGCCACACCCGGTTCAACAATTTGCACGAACGCGCAGCCGGCCCCCGGGCGAACTCCGCCCTGACGCCGACGAAGCGCAGCATCTCGAGGGAGGATAGCCATGCCAGCGACTGCCGAAAGGACCCCTGATCTCGATCTCCTGCTCGCGACCGCGGTGCAGGACGACAAGGAGGCCGGCGTCTTCCGCTGCCGCCGCGACATCTTCACCAACGAAGAGCTCTTCGAGCTGGAGATGAAGCATATCTTCGAGAGCAACTGGGTGTATCTGGCCCATGAGAGCCAGATTCCCGAGAACAACGATTACTACACCACCTCGATCGGCCGCCAGCCGGTGGTGGTGACGCGGGACAAGGCGGGCGAACTCCACGCCGTCATCAATGCCTGCGCCCATCGCGGCGCGCTCCTGTGCCGGCGCAAGCACGGCAACAAGGGCAGCTTCACCTGCCCCTTCCACGGCTGGACTTTCTCCAACACCGGCAAGCTGCTCAAGGTGAAGGACGAGAAGACCACCCAGTATCCGCCCCAGTTCGCCAAGAACGGCTCCCACGATCTGAAGCGCGTGCCGCGTTTCGAGAGCTACCGCGGCTTCCTGTTCGGCAGCCTGAAGGAAGATGTGGCGCCGCTCGCCGACTATCTCGGCGAGACCAAGGCCATCATCGACCTGATCGTGGACCAGGCACCGAACGGCCTTGAAGTGCTGCGGGGGAACTCGTCCTACATCTATGACGGCAACTGGAAGCTCCAGATGGAGAACGGCTGCGACGGCTATCACGTCAGCTCCGTTCACTGGAACTACGCGGCGACCATGGGCCGGCGCAAGGTGGAAGGCACCAAGGCGGTCGACGCCAACGGCTGGAGCCGGTCCGTCGCCGGCGTCTACGGCTTCGACAACGGCCACATCCTGCTGTGGACCAACACGATGAACCCCGAGGTGCGCCCGGTCTACGGCCACCGCGAGGAGATCGCCGCCCGGGTCGGCCAGGAGCGGGCGGACCTCATCGTCAACCAGACGCGCAATCTCTGCCTCTATCCCAACGTGTTCCTGATGGACCAGTTCAGCACGCAGATCCGCGTCGCGCGGCCCATCAGCGTGGACAAGACGGAAATCAGCATCTTCTGCTTCGCCCCCAAGGGCGAAAGCGCCGAGGACCGGGCGCTGCGCATCCGCCAGTACGAGGACTTTTTCAACGTCTCCGGCATGGGCACCTCGGACGACCTTGAGGAGTTCCGCGCCTGCCAGGTCGGCTATGCCGGCATCTCCGCGCTGTGGAACGACCTGTCGCGCGGCGCGCCCCTGTGGATCGAAGGTCCCGACGAGAACGCACTGCGCCTGGGCATTCGTCCGCTGCTCTCCGGCGAGCGCAGCGAGGACGAAGGGCTGTTCGTGCGCCAGCACGAATACTGGGCGAAGGTGATGCGCCAGGCCGTATCGCCCCGCGAGACGGGAGTTGCGGCATGACCATCTCCCTCGAAGCCGCCCGCGCCTTCCTCTATCGCGAGGCGCGCCTGCTGGATGACCGCGCCTGGGACGAATGGCTCACCTGCTACGCGCCCGATGTCACCTACTGGATGCCCGCCTGGGATGACGACGACCGGCTCACCGAAGACCCGCAGTCGCAGATCTCGTTGATCTACTACCCCGACCGCGACGGGCTGGAAGACCGCATCTTCCGCATCAAGACCGAGCGCTCCGGCGCCTCCACGCCGGAGCCGCGCACCAGCCACAATGTGACCAATGTCGAACTCATGGCCACGCGGCCGGGCGAGATCGACGTCAGGTACAATTTCCACACCCTCAGCCACCGCTACAAGGTGACGGACCAGTTCTTCGGAACCATGTTCGTCACCCTGCGCGAGGATGAGGGGCAGATCATCATCTCGGCCAAGAAGATCGTTCTGAAGAACGACTACATCCGCCAGGTCATCGACGTCTACCACGTCTGACAGGCATCGATATCCGGCCCAGGGAGGGTTCCATGTCCAGCCATACCATCGCGCTCAATTTCGAGGATGGCGTCACGCGCATCATCGACTGCAAGGCGGGCGAAAAGGTGCTCGACGCGGCGTTCCGCAACAAGATCAACCTGCCCATGGACTGCTCGGACGGGGTCTGCGGAACCTGCAAGTGCCGCGCCGAAAGCGGCGTGTATGATCTGGGCGAAGACTATATCGAGGACGCCCTGACCGCCGACGAGGCGGCGCAGGGGCTGGTGCTGACCTGCCAGATGGTGCCGTCCAGCGACTGCATCATCGCCGTGCCGGTCAGCTCGCTCTCCTGCAAGACGGGGCTTCAGAAATTCGCCGCGACGGTGGCGCAGGTGAGCCTGCACAACGACGCCGCGGTGGTCCTGGAACTGGACGTGGACGGCCCTGCGCCCGTCTTCCTGCCGGGGCAATACGTCAATATCGACGTGCCGGGCACGGGGCTCAGCCGCGCCTATTCCTTCTCCTCGGCGCCGGGCGAGACGCGCATCTCCTTCCTCATCAAGAGGATTCCCGGCGGCCTCATGAGCTCCTGGCTGGCGCGGGCGAAGCCGGGCGACAAGCTCACTCTCAACGGTCCGCTGGGCAGCTTCTATCTGCGCGATACAAGCGCGCCGCTGCTCTTCCTCGCCGGTGGCACGGGCCTCGCGCCCTTCCTCTCCATGCTGGAAGTGCTCGCCCGCGCCGGCTCCCAGCAGCAGATCCATCTCGTCTACGGCGTGACACGCGATCTCGATCTCGTGCAGGTGGAGACGCTCGAAGCCTACACCGCTCGCCTGCCGGGCTTCAGCTTCACCACCGTGGTGGCTGACGAAGCTTCGGCCCATCCGCGCAAGGGATGGGTCACCCAGCACATGCCCGACGACATGCTCAGCGCGGCACCGGACGTCTATCTGTGCGGCCCCCCGCCCATGGTCGATGCCGTGCGCCACCATTTCGAGGCGACGGGCGTGACGCCCAACTGCTTCCACTACGAGAAATTCACGCCCAACGCGCCGCTGAAGGAAAGCGCCTAGGGCGCGTGCCAGCGAACAAGATCAAACGTGCAAAAGCACTCCGGGGAGGAAACACATGCGAAACATCGATATCACGGACGCCATCGACAAGGCGCCGTTCGGGCGCTTCCAATGGACGGTGGCCGCGCTCTGCGGGCTGCTGCTGGTGGTGGATGGCTATGACGTCTTCGTGGCCGGCACGGTGCTGCCCGCGCTGATGAAGGAGTGGGGCCTCAGCAAGCCGCAGGCCGGCACCCTTCAGGCCTGGGCGCTGTTCGGCATGATGTTCGGCGCCCTCGTCTTCGGCCCCCTCGCGGACAGGATCGGCCGCAAGAAGGGCATCGCCATCTGCTTCCTCCTGTTCACCACGTCCACGCTGCTTGCCGGCTTTGCCAATTCGCCGACCCAGTTCGGCATCTTCCGGTTCATCGCCGGTCTCGGCTGCGGCGGCCTGATGCCGAACACGGTCGCGCTGATGAACGAATATGCGCCCAAGCGCCTGCGCAGCACCATGGTGGCCGTGATGTTCTCCGGCTATTCGGTGGGCGGAATGGTGGCCGCCGGCTTCGGTATCGGGCTCATCCCGCAGTTCGGCTGGAAGCCCATGTTCTTCATCGCCGCCGTGCCCCTGCTCCTGCTGCCACTGGTGCTGTGGAAGCTGCCGGAATCCCTCGGCTTCCTGCTCCGTCAGGGCAAGGAGGCAGAGGCCCGCGCGATCTGGGCGAAGGTCGCCCCCTCCGCCCGGCTCGATACCTCCGACAGGCTGGTATTCACCGAGAGCAAGAGCGCGTCGGCCTCTGTCATCGAGCTGTTCCGCGACCAGCGGGCGGTCAGCACCGTGATGCTGTGGGCCGCCTTCTTCTGCTGCCTGCTGCTGGTCTATCTGCTGTCGTCCTGGCTGCCCAAGGTTCTGCAGGAAGTCGGCTATGCTGAGACTGCCAGCCTCCTGAGCCTCTTCTCGCTCAATTTCGGCGGCATGCTGGGGGCGATCCTCGGCGGACGGCTCGGCGACCGCTTCGGCCTGCCGCGGGTGGTGGTCGGCTTCTTCACCGCAGCCGCCGTGTCCATCGCGCTTATCGGCTTCGGCCTGCCGGCGCCCCTGCTGTTCGTGATGGTCTTCATCGCCGGCGCCACCACCATCGGCACGCAGATCCTGCTCTATGCCAGCGTGGCGCAGCTCTACACTCTGTCGATCCGGTCCACCGGTCTCGGCTGGGCGTCCGGCGTGGGCCGCATCGGCGCCATCGTCGGGCCGACGCTGGGGGGCGTGCTGCTGGCCCAGGAGCTGCCGCTGCAACAGAATTTCCTGATCTTCGCGGTGCCCGCGGCGCTTTCGGCCCTCGCCATGCTGGTGTTCGCGGTGAACGCCGCGCGCCGCACCGCGACGGTCACGGCTGTCGCGACGGCCTAGGGAGCCGCTTCCGCGGCCCCTCATCGATCGGGCATGACGACACCTGAACAAGATCAACCGGCGCAAGGGGCGAACTGAAGCCCTCGCCACCAGACACGTGGAGGACACAAGGATGGGTGTGAAGATTTTCAACGGCAAGGACGTGCAGGACTTCCTGCGGGTCATCGCCAACCTGGACGGGACCGGTGGCAACGAGCGGGCCAAGCAGGTGGTGCACCGCATCGTCTCCGACCTGTTCAAGACCATCGAGGATTTCGACCTGACCCCGGACGAGGTCTGGCTCGGCATCAACTATCTCAACAAGCTCGGCTCGGAGGGCGAGGCGGCGCTGCTGGCGGCCGGCATCGGCCTTGAGCACTACATCGACATGCGCCTCGATGCCGAGGATGCCGAGCTGGGCATCACCGGCGGCACGCCGCGCACCATCGAGGGGCCGCTCTATGTGGCCGGTGCCCCCGAGCAGAAGAGCAAGGCGCGCCTCGACAAGAATCCCGACGCCGACGCCGGCCCCCTGCGGATCCACGGCATCGTCACCGGTCCGGACGGCGCACCGGTGGCGGACGCCCTGGTGGAAGTCTGGCATTCGGATTCCAAGGGCTTCTACTCGCATTTCGACCCCACGGGCCGGCAGAGCGAGTTCAATCTGCGCGGCGCGATCCGCACCGGCGCGGACGGGCGCTATGAGGTGCTCACCCGAATGCCGGCCTCCTATGGCTGCCCGCCCTCGGGCGCGACGCAGACCCTGCTGAACCAGCTCAACCGCCACGGCAACCGCCCGGCCCATGTGCACTTCTTCGTCACCACGGATGCCTTCCGCAAGCTGACGACGCAGTTCAACATCGAGGGCGACCCGCTGATCTGGGACGACTTCGCCTTCGCCACCCGCGAAGGTCTCATCCCCCATGTGGTGGAGCGCACCGGCGGCGCGGCGGTCGGCTTCGAGGAGGACGCCTACCGGGACATCGAGTTCAACATCGAACTCACCCCGAAGGTCGCCGGCAAGGACAACCAGATCGTCGAGCGCGCCCGCGCCGCGGCCTGAGCGAAAGAACCGGCGGCAGCGCGAATGCTGCCGCCGGACACGCACGGGAAGCCACGAATGCCCGAGGACGCCTCTCTTCGACAGCCGCCGACAAGCGCCCGCCCGGCGCGGTGGCACGACGTGCTCTGCGTGCTGCCGCATCGGGACGGCGACCTCGCGCGCCTTGATGAACTGGCGGCGGCGGATGCGCCCGTCGTTACCGTCATCGGCAAGTACAATCACGGCAAGAGCCGGCTCCTCAACGAGCTGATGCGCCGAGACGCCTTCGCCGTGGCCGACCGGCGCCAGACCATCCAGCTGGCCGAGTGCCGGCACGCGGGCGT
Source organism: Xanthobacter aminoxidans (assembly GCF_023571765.1). Classification (GTDB taxonomy): domain Bacteria; phylum Pseudomonadota; class Alphaproteobacteria; order Rhizobiales; family Xanthobacteraceae; genus Xanthobacter; species Xanthobacter aminoxidans. The sequence goes on from NZ_JAMJXC010000008.1 coordinate 99,445, forward strand.
GCGCTGGCTCGATGCTCCGGGGCTGGATGCGGACGTGGCCGGGGAAGACGACCGGCACGCGTTCCGGGCCGTCTGGCTTGCCTCCGACATTCGCCTGTTCGTCCATGCCGCGCGCGAAGGCGAGCTGGACGCCGCGGAACGGGCGCTTGTCGAAACCCTGCGCGCCGACAGCCACCGCACCCGTCGCGAGACGCTGATCGTGGTCACGCAGGCAGACCAGATGGAGGACGACGACGCGCTCGGCCGCGTGGTGTCCGCCATCGCGGATCAGGTGCCGGGCGCGGGCCTCTACGTCGTCTCTTCCACCCGGCATCGCCGGGGACTGGAAGACGCCAAGACCCTCCTCATTCAGCGCAGCGGGATTCCCGAGCTGGAACGCGCTCTGGCGGACGCGCTTGCGCGGGTGCCGGCCGCGCGGGCTCATGAGGCGCGCCTGTTGCTGGGCGAAATCCGCGCGGAACTTGAAACTGTCCGGAACGCCGAGGCTGAGACGCTGGCGTCCCTCCGGCAGCAACAGATGGCCCAGCGGCACGCCTTCGACGACGGGCTTGAGACCCTGCTCGCGGTGATCGGCGGGGACATGGAGGAGGTCGTGTCACGCGCCGGCCCCGACCTCGCGCTGGTGGCGGACACCGGCCGTGAGCGCTACGCCACGACCGCGGCGAAGCTGGAGCGCGCGCGCATCCAGGTGGCCTATTCCAGGGCGTGCATCCGCCTCGACGGCTTCCTCGCGGGCCATGGCGTCTCCGGTCTGCCGCAAGAGCAGCAGACCGCCGCCGGCAGCCTCAACACGGTCATGGTCGCGGTCATGGGCGTCTCGGTGAAATTCCGAGCGGACCTGCGCCGCATGTTCTGCGAGGAAGCTGGGCGGGCGCGGCTGCAGGCGGCCTTCGCCCACTATTTCGAGCTATCGCGATCGCGGGCGGCTCTGCGGGACAGGGTCGCCGAGGCCTCCGCCGCACTGGATGCGACCGACCGCGCCCTCGCTGCCCTGCCAGCGGACGCCGCGCCATGACGGCGGAGACGATGGACCGCAGCGCCCCCTCGCCGGCGCTCCATGCTCCAGCCACACGCGCGGCGATGTCCGAGGAACAGCGTTTCATGGCCGAGGTCGAGGCGGTCGCGCTCGGCTCGGAAGACCTTCGACCCGCACTCGCACGTCTGGACGACTGGCTTTCAAGTCTCGGCGCGGGCCTGGTCGGTGCCTGCCTCTCCACCGCAGCATTGCGGGAGGACAGCGAAATCGGCCGACGCATCGCGGCGGCGAATGCCGTGATCGACACCTGCATCTCGGACTGGCCACGGCAACGCGACGCGCTGCGGCCCGCCGAGGCGCTGGCCCGGAGCCTGGACCAGGCCGTCGTCCTGCTGGTGTTCGGCAAGTTCAATGCGGGCAAGAGTTCGCTCTGCAATCTCATGGCCGACCGCTTCGCGGCCCACGGCTTGGAAGTGAACTCCTTTCATCTCGATGCCGACGGACGCCTGGAGCCCTGCGCCCGCTTCACGGAAGGCGCGATCGAGACCACATCCCGCATCCAGGGCATCCGGCTGGGCCAGCGGCTGGTGCTGCTCGATACGCCCGGCCTCCATTCCGCCACCGGCGAGCACGCGGCGCTCACCCGCCGCTTCGTCGACTGCGCCGATGCTGTGCTGTGGCTCACCAGTTCCTCAACGCCGGGACAGGTGCAGGAGCTGGAGGAGCTTGCCGGCGAATTGCGCCGCGCCAAGCCCCTGCTGCCGGTCATTACCCGCAGCGACCGCTATGAAGAAGACGAGATCGACGGCGCGCTGGTGAAGCTCATGCGCAACAAGACGACGGCCGACCGCAGCGGGCAGGAGGCGGACGTGGCGGAGCGTGCGCGCGACAAGCTCGCAGCCCTGGGGCTGGACGTGGCGCTGCTGCGCCCGCCCCTGTCTGTCTCCGTCCATATGGCCCGGGCGGAGGAAGAGAGCCTCGCGGCCATGGCGTCGGCGGGCATGGATCGCCTCTATGCCGCCCTGCGGGCCCTCGTTTCGCCGGCACTGGCCTATCGACGCCGCAAGCCGGCCGAGGTGCGGCTGCGCCATCTGGACGAGACCGTCCTGGGCGGCCTGCAAGCGCTGCTGCGGCCCGCGCTGGAACAGCTGAATGCCGCGCTGGACGACGCGACAGCCCAACTCGACCTCCGGGGCACGCAAATGCAGGAGGATGTATGGCGCGCCATCGTCCCCCTTCTGCCGGACCTGCTCGACGCCCACGCTCCTGAGCGGGATGCGGATGGCGTCCGCCGCAGCGTATCGCAGGCGCTGCAATCGGCATGGGGCGAGGCGCGGGACGCCCACTTCAGCGACTATCGGCTCGGCCGCGATGGGCAACCTGCGCCATTCGAACCCGCCCCGGACATCGGCTTCGAGGAGATCGTGATCGAGGTGGAGGGGACCCGCCAGTCCGTTGGCGTCGACGCCACGCGCCTGCACGCGGCCCTGGAGCGGGAGATCGGGGATTGGGTGGCCGTGGCGGGCGACCACGCACGGGAAGAATGCGCCGCGTGCCTCCGCGAGGTGATGGCGGACGTCGCGCGCCTCGACGCCGTCCTTCGCGCCCACGAGGCGAGCCTTCGCGACATCAGGAACGACCTGCGCGCACCGGCTTGAGCGGGCCTTGATTCATCCGCGATGAACGCAGACCCCGGCAAACGCCCGGCGGGCCGGGCGCACCCATGAACCAGCTTCACCAATCGGTGTGTTTTTCGCGTTACCGGCCTTCGGCGGCTTTCGGCATCATCGCGCCCCTAAAAGACCAAGGCACGATGAGGAGACGACCGTTGAGCGCCCAAGCCCCTGCCACCACTGGCGATGTCGCCATTTCCGCCCACCTTGGAGCCACCCGTTCGGCGGCGCTCCAGCCCATGGCGCATGCCATCCGCTTCCTCGCGGTGGATGCCATTCTCGCGGCGGGCGAAGGACATCAGGGCGTTCCCCTCGGAATGGCCGAGATCGCGACGGTGCTCTATAGCCGTCACCTCAAGTTCGATCCCGCCGACCCCACCTGGCCGGACCGCGACCGGGTGGTGCTCTCCAACGGGCACGGCTCCACCCTGCTCTATTCCCTGCTGCACCTCACGGGCTATCACCACATCTCGCTGGACGCTGTGAAGAGCTTCCGTGAACTCGGCTCGACCTGCGCCGGCCATCCGGAATACGAGCCCGCCGCCGGCATCGAGACCACCACCGGCCCGCTCGGGCAGGGCATCGCCAACGCGCTGGGCATGGCCATCGCCGAAGCCCATCTCAACGCCCGCTTCGGCGACGGCCTTATCGATCACCGCACCTGGGCCTTCGTCGGCGACGGCTGCCTGCAGGAAGGCGTGGGGCAGGAGGTGATCCAGCTTGCCGGCCACCTCAAGCTCGGCAAGCTCACCTTCTTCTGGGACGACAATGCCATCACCGACGATGGCTCCACCGAGCTGTCTATCTCCGAGAATGTGGCCGAGCGCTTCCGCGTGGCCGGCTGGCATGTGGTGGAGATCGACGGCCACGACATCGAGGCCGTGGACGCCGCCATCCGCGCCGCCAAGGCCGATCCCCGCCCCTCCATGATCGCCTGCAAGACGACCATCGCCCGCGGCATCCCGCGCCTCGAAGGCCAGCGCGGCGGCCACTCCGGCAAGCTGTTCCCGGACGATCGCCTCGCCATGGCGGAGCGCTTCGGCTGGACCGGCGGCAGCTTCGACATTCCAGCGGACATCGGCGCCGACTGGCGCGCCACGGGCAAGCCGGGCGCCGAGACGCGGGCCGCATGGCGCAAGCGGCTCGCCGCCGCCGGCAATGCGGTGCAGGACGAGTTCCAGCGCACCATGTCCGGCATCCTCAGTGAAGGCGCGCGCGAGGCCATCCACGCCTACAAGGCGAAGGCGGCGGCTGAGGAGAAGGCGGACTTCTCCATCGCCACGTCGGGCGACATCGCGGCGGCGCTCTATGAGGCGCTGCCCGACATCATGACCGCCTGCGCAGATCTGGAGGCGCCCACCAACCACAAGCGCCAGCTTTCCGCCTTCACGGCGAAGGACCGGGCCGGCCGCTACATCCATTGCGGCGTGCGCGAGCATGCCATGGGCTCGCTGGCCAACGGCATGGCGGCCCACGGCGGCATCATCCCGCTCGCCGTCACCTACCTGCCCTTCTCCGACTATGAACGCCCGGCTCTGCGCATGGCGGCGCTCATGGGGCTGCCGGTGAAGTTCGTGTTCAGCCACGACTCCATCGGCATCGGCAAGAACGGGCCGACCCACCAGCCGGTGGAGATCATCGCCTCGCTCCGCGCCATGCCCAACATGACCGTGCTGCGCCCCTGCGACGCCATCGAGGCGGCCGAGGCGTGGGAGATCGCGCTCGAGCACCGCACCGGCCCGGTGGCGCTCATCTTCGCGCGCCAGTCCCTTCCGGCCCTGCGTCGCGACGGTGGCGCCGAGAACCGCTCGGCCCGCGGCGCCTACGTGCTTCAGGAGGCAGAGGGCGGCGCGCGCCGCGTCACGCTCATCTCTACCGGCTCGGAGGTGCAGATTGCTGCGGAGGCCCGTGCGCTGCTCCAGGCGCAGGGCATTCCCACCGCCGTCGTGTCCATGCCCTGCTGGAGCCTGTTCGAGGCGCAGGATGCCGCCTATCGCAAGGCGGTGCTGGGCGAAGGCACGGTGCGCGTCGCCGTGGAAGCGGCGGTGAAGTTCGGCTGGGAGCGCTGGATCGGCGAGGACGGCGGCTTCGTGGGCATGACCGGCTTTGGAGCCTCCGGCCCGGCCGATGCGTTGTACCGGCACTTCGGCATCACCGCAGAGGCCGTCGCCGAGGCCGCCCGCGTGCGCCTCTGAGCCCGTCGCGACAATCAGAAAGAACAATACCATGCACAAGATCGTCGTTCTCGACCGCGACACCATCGCGCCCGAGGTTCAGGTCCGCCGCCCGTCCTTCCCCCACGAATGGGTGGAACATGCCCGCACCAGCGCAGGCGAGGTGATCGAACGGGCGAAGGATGCCACCATCATCATCAACAACAAGGTGGATCTGCGGGCCGACACGCTGGCCCAGCTGCCCAACCTCAAGCTCATCGCCATCGCCGCCACCGGCACCGATTGCGTGGACAAGAAGGCGGCGGCCGCGCAGGGCATTCCCACGGTGAACATCCGGGGCTATGCCAAGGCCACCGTGCCGGAGCACACCTTCGCGCTGCTGCTCTCCCTCGCCCGCTCCATCGTGCCCTACCGGGCCGAGGTGCTGGAGGGCGCGTGGCAGGCGGCGCAGCAATTCTGCTTCTTCACCAATCCCATCGTGGACCTGGCGGGCCGGCGGCTCGGCATCGTCGGCGCCGGCGTGCTGGGCTCGCAGGTGGCCGGCATCGCCCGGGCCTTCGGCATGGACGTGGTGTTCTACGATCCCATGGCGAAGCCGGGCACGGCGGGCGTCGTAAGCCTCGACGAGCTGATCGAGACCTCCCACGCCATCACCCTGCACTGCCCGCTCACCGACGAGACGCGCGGCATGCTCGACATGGCCGCCTTCCGGCGCATGAAGAACCGGCCGATCATCATCAATACCGCGCGCGGCGGGCTGATCGTGGAGGAAGACCTGGAGGTCGCCCTCGACGAGGGGCTGGTGAGCGCCGCCGGCCTCGATGTCACCCTGCCGGAGCCCCCGGCCCCCGACAGCGCCTTCATGCGGCTCGCACGGCGGCGCAACGTCATCTGCACCCCGCACATCGCCTGGGCCTCGCTGGAGGCGCAGCAGGCGCTGGCCGACCAGCTCATCGACAATATCGAGAACTTCGTGGCCGGCCGCCCCTCCAACGTGGTTTCGCCGGACTGAGGCGGCTCGCAACGTTTCAGTCTCGCGCGATGCGCCGGCCGGAATCCTTTCCGGCCGGCGTTTTCTTGTGCCCGCGCGGACAGGACAAAAAAAGGCCCACCGGCGAACCGGCGGGCCTTCAGGCTAGGGAGCTTGTAACCCCGAGGCGGGGCCCGGTCTGCGCCGGGCGCCCGCCTCAGGGCAGGAAACTCAAGGCAAGAAACTCAGGGCAGGAAGCCGATGGAGATCCACGGCACGGCAGCCACCACCGCCAGTCCGATGAGCAACACCAGCATGTAGCCGACGATGGGTTTCATGCCCTCGTCCGGGTTCACGTTGCCAATGGCGGTCGCGCAGTAGTAGCCGACGCCGAAGGGCGGCGCGAAGAGGCCGATGCCCATGGCGAGGATGACCACCATGGCATAGTGCACCTCGTGGATGCCCATCTGCCGCGCGATCGGGAACAGCAGCGGCCCGAACAGCACGATGGACGGGATGCCCTCCAGCACCGAGCCGAGGATGATGAAGGCGAGGATGGAGACCACCATGAAGGTGGCCGCGCCGCCCGGCAGGCCGGACATCACATGGGCGAGGGCCTGCGAAAAGCCGGACTGGGTGAGCGCCCAGGCCATGCCCGTTGCCGCGCCGATGATGAGCAGGATCGCGCCAGAGAGCGCGGCCGTGCTGATCATCATCGGGATGACCCGGCTCCACTCGAACTGCCGGTAGACGAGCAGGCCCACCACCACGGAATAGATGATGCCGATGGTGGAGACCTCGGTCGCCGTGGCGATGCCCTCCATCACCGCGCCACGGATGACGAACGGCAGGGCGATGGCCGGCAGCGCGATGCCCGCGGACCACAGGATGTCCTTGGCCGAGACGCGCTTGACGTCGGAGAGGTCGTCGTTGCGGTAGCGGTAGCGCACGAGGAGGCACAGCGCGAGGCCGAGCACCAGAGCGGGCAGAAGTCCGCCGGTGAACAGCGCCGCGATGGACACGCCCGTGACCGAGCCGATGGTGAGCAGCACGAGGGAGGGCGGGATCGTCTCCGTCTGCGCGCCGGTGGCGGCGAGCAGGGCCACGAGATCGCCCTTCTTGGCGCCGCGCTTCACCATTTCCGGGAACAGCACCGGCGTCACCGCCGCCATGTCCGCCGCCTTCGAGCCGGAGATGCCCGAGACGAGATACATGGCGCCGATCAGCACGTAGGAGAGGCCGCCGCGCACGTGCCCCAAGAGGCTGGCGAGGAAGCCCACCAGCGCCCGCGCCATGCCGGTCATCTCGATGAGCAGGCCAAGGAACACGAACAGCGGCACCGACAGCAGGATGAGGTGGCTCATGCCCTCGTCCATGCGCCCCACCACCACCGCGAGCGGCGTCGTGGTCGTGAAGGTGAGGTAGCCCACCGTCGCGAGGCCGAACGAGAAGGCGATGGGCACGCCGGCGAACACCGATGCCGCCACGAGGCCGACGAGGAAGATCAGCAGGTTGTAGTTGCCCAGCGTCTTCAGCCAGGGAGAGGCCACATGGCCGAGACCGACCGCCAGCAGGAGGCAGACGCACACCACGGCCACCTGCTTCGGATTGGCGGCACGCAGCACTTTCAGGAAGCTCACCAGCGCCATGAGGCCGATGCCGATGGGCAATGCGGCCGCCTTCCACGTGTTGGGCACGTCGAGGGCCGGCAGCGTGACGAACATCTCGTCTTCGGCATACTCGATGGCGGGATGCAGCACCGCCACGAGGAACACCAGGGGCGCGGCGAGGGCCAGCGTCTCCAGCACCGATCTCACGCGCGGCGAGGCCATGCTCACCAGCGCGGTCATGCGCATGTGGCTATCGCGCTGGAGCGCCAGCACGGCGCCGAACATGGCGAGCCAGATGAAGAGGACGGACGCAAGCTCGTCCGACCACACGATCGGGCTGTGCAGCGCATAGCGCTTCACCACACCCACGAAGAGCACGGTGATCTCCGCCAGCACGAGCGCAGCGGCGAGATATTCCACCACGCGGCAGATGGCGGTTTCCACACCGAATACGGCGCGGCGCCAGCCGGTGGGAAGCGCCGGGGGCGGCGCTTCCTCTGTGGCGTAGGCTTCGTGCAGCGCGTGGCTCTCGTCCAGAGCGTGGGCTTCCCCCAGCGCGTGTTTCGGCGGGGGCATGGAGTGGGATACGTGCTGGGACATGTTCACCCCCCGAGCTTGCCGACGGCGGCCTCGAGCAGGCCCCACGCTTCATCGCCATACTTGGCCTTCCACTCGCCGTAGAAGGGGGTGGAGGCCAGCGCCTTGCGGAACTGCTCGCGGTCCACGTCGATGAAGGTGATGCCCTTGGCGGTGAGGTCCGCGCGCAGGCTCTGGTTGAGCGAAGCGATGTCGGCGCGCTGGTCCACGGCGGACTTGTCCAGTTCGCGGGTGACGACGGCGCGAACGTCCTCAGGCAGCGTGCCCCAGGCGCGGCGGTTGCCGAGGATGACGTAGCCGTCCCACACGTGGCCGGTCATGGAGCAGGACTTCTGCACCTCGTAGAGACGGGTGGAAGCGATGATCGCGAGCGGGTTCTCCTGGCCCTCGACCACCTTGGTCTGGAGCGCGGAATAAAGCTCGTTGAAGTTGATGGGCGTGGCGCCAGCATTCAGGGACTTGAACACCGAGGTCAGCATGGGCGCGGGCGGGACGCGGATCTTGAAGCCGTTCAGATCCTGCGGGGTGCGGATCTCGCGGGTGGACGAGGTGATCTGGCGGAAGCCGTTGTCCCAGAACTTGGCGGGAGCGACGAGGCCGGTCTTCTCGATCTGCGTCCGGATGTACTTGCCGAGATCGCCGTCCACCGCCTTCCACACGGTCGCGTAGTCCGGGAAGGCGAAGCCGGTGTTGACGATGCCGGAGACGGGAACCAGCGTCGCGAGGATCGAGGTGGAAAGGTTGAAGAACTCCACGCCGCCCGAGCGCACCTGGGCGAGAAGGTCGGTGTCGGAGCCGAGCTGGTTGGCCGGGAACAGCTTGATCTCGACGCGGCCGGAAGTGGCCTCGCGGATGCGGTCGAGGGCTTCCTGCGCGCGCTTGTTCACCGGGTGGGTGGGGTCCTGGCCGGTGGCGTACTTGTAGGTGAATTCGGCGGCCTCGCCCCGGCGGGTGAGGATGCTGAACAGCGGCAGCGCGGCGCCTGCGGCCAGCACATGACGGCGGGTCAGGCCGGTTTTGGTCGGTGTCATGGTGTTTTCTCCCTAGTGTGCCGCTTTCGGCGGCTTGGTCGTTTGGAAAGAGGGGACTAGGCCCGGCCCTGGAGGGCGCGGTAGGCGTCGATGACCTTGCTGTCGTCCTTTGTGCCCTTGCCCTGGCCGGAGACGGCGAGGAACATCTGGTGGGCGGTTGCGGCGAGCGGCAGCGCGGTCTTCGCGCCGGCACCGGCTTCCAGCACGATGCCGAGATCCTTCACGAAGATGTCCACCGCGCTGGTCACGCGCGGTTCGCTCTCCAGCATGCGCGGGCCGCGATCCCGCAGCATCCAGCTGGAGGCGGCGGAGCCGGAGACGATGTCGAGCATGGCGTTCATGTCGAGGCCGAGCGTCTCGGCCAGCGACAGGGCCTCGCCGGCGACCGCCAGATGCACCCCGCACAGGAGCTGGTTCACCGCCTTGGCGGTGGCGCCCTGCCCGGCCTTGTCGCCCAGCAGGACGACCTTGGAGCCCATGGCATCCAGCACCGGCTTCACTTCGCCGAACAGGTCGGACGGTGCCGCCACCATGATGGTGAGGCTGCCCGCCTCGGCCCCGACCACGCCACCCGAGACGGGGGCGTCGACGAGGCGACGGCCATCGGCCTCCACGCGCTTGGCAAGGGCCGCGACGGCGGCCGGCGGACAGGTGGCCATCAGGATGACCGTGCCGCCTTCAGGCAGATGCGCCAATGCGCCCGCGCCGAACAGGATGTCCTCGGCCTGGGTGGCATTCACCACCATCAGCACCGCGGCATCCTGGCCGGCGAAGGCATCTGCGAGGCTGGCCGCGGCCGCGCCCCCGGCGGCGGCGAGTTTCGCCCCGGCTTCGGGCCGGATGTCGAAACCCGTCACGGCGAAGCCGGCGCGGGCGAGGTTGACCGCCATCGGCAGGCCCATGGAGCCGAGCCCCACAAAGCCGATCTTCTTCATCTTTTCCTCCCGCTCGGCCCACCCCTCTTGCCGGGGGCTGGAGCCATATGGATGACGTGAACCCTTCGACTACTTGAGCCAGCCCTTCACCTGCGCGCAGAGCGCGTCGGTGGAGATGCCGTAGCGATCGTGCAGGGTCGGCAGCGCGCCGGCCGCCAGGAATTCGTCGGGCAGACCGATCATGCGGAACGCGGGGTGGACACCCGCGCGCATCAGGAGCCCCGCCACCGCCTCACCGAGGCCGCCGATGACGGTGTGGTTCTCAACCACCACCACGAGGCGGCCGGGCTTGGCACAGGCCTCCAGGATGGTCGCGGTGTCGAGCGGCTTGATGGTGGGCACGTGCAGCACGCCCACGTCCACGCGGTCCGCCTCGAGCGCCTTGGCAGCTTCCAGCGCGCGCATGGTCATGATGCCGGACGAGACGAACAGCACCTCGTAGCCGTCGCGCAGCATCTTCGCCTTGCCCAGCTCGAAGGTGTAGCCGTACTCGTCGAGCACGAGCGGCACCTGGCCGCGCAGCAGGCGCATATAGACCGGGCCCTTGTGGGCGACGATGGCCGGCACCGCCTGCTCGATCTCGTGCGCGTCGCACGGGTCGATCACCGTCATGTTCGGGATGGCGCGCATGAGCGCCAGATCCTCGGCCGCCTGATGCGAGGGGCCGTAGCCGGAGGTGAGGCCCGGCAGGGCGCAGACGATCTTCACGTTGCGGTCTTCTTCCGCAATCGTCTGGTGGATGAAGTCATAGGCCCGGCGCGAGGCGAACACCGCATAGGTGGTTGCGAAGGGCGTGAAGCCTTCCGCCGCAAGGCCGGAGGCCGCGCCGAACAGGAGCTGCTCGGCCATGCCCATCTGGTAGTAGCGGTCCGGGAAGGCCTGCTGGAAGATGTGCAGGTCCGTATACTTGCCGAGATCCGCCGTCATGCCGACGATGGACGGATCGTTCTGTGCGGCCTTCACCAGCGCGTGGCCGAAGGGGGCCGGCTTGGTGCGCTGCCCCTCGCCCGCGATGGACGCGATCATGGCGGAGGTGGTCAGGCGCGGCTTGGCGGGGGCGTCCGTCTTGGCGGCGGGAGCGGGGTGAGCCGAAGCGGGTTTCATGCGGGCTTCCTCTCGTCGAGGGCGGCCAGGGCCAGCTGCCACTCATGGGCATCCACACGGATGAAATGGTTCTTGTCGCGCGCCTCGAGGAAGGGGATGCCCTTGCCCATGAGGGTGTCGGCGATGATCATGCTGGGCCGGCCGCCATTGGCAGTCTTGGCGGCATCGAAGGCGGCGCGCACGGCGTCGAGGTCGTTGCCGTCCACCCGCTGCACGAACCAGTTGAACGCCGCGAGCTTCTCCGGCAGCGGCTCGAAGCCGAGCATGGAGGTGGAGGGGCCGTCCGCCTGCTGGTTGTTCACGTCGACGATGGCGATGAGGTTGTCGAGCTTGTAATGGGCGGCCGACATGATGGCCTCCCACACCGAGCCCTCGTCCAGCTCGCCGTCGGAGAACAGGGTATACACCCGGCTGTCCGAACCCTTGCGCTTGAGGCCGAGGCACTTGCCCACCGCGATGGACAGGCCGAGGCCGAGCGAGCCGCCGGACATTTCCATGCCGGGGGTGTAGGCCGCCATGCCCGACATGGGCAGGCGGCTGTCGTCGAAGCCGTAGGTCTCCAGCTCGTCCTCGGGGACGATGCCGGCCTCGATCAGCGCCGCATAGAGCGCGATCGCATAATGGCCGTTGGAGAGCAGGAAGCGGTCGCGCCCCTCCCATTCGGGGTTCTGGGGCTCGTAGCGCATGGCGTGGAAATAGGCGGTGGCCAGCACATCGGCGATGTCGAGGGCCTGGGCGATATAGCCCTGCCCCTGCACCTCGCCCATGCGGATGGCATGACGCCGGATGTTCCAGGCGCGCCGCTCCAGCGAGACGTTTGAAGGTGAAATGGTCATGTCCCTGTTCCTGTAGAGGAGCGCCCGCGCCGGGACGGCCCCGATCGCCCTGCGACCAGCCGTCCCCAACGCGCCGTGGCGGACCGGGATTGGAGCATTTTCAAGCGAAGCGGATTCCGGTTCGCGCGAAGAAAATGCGTAGCGCCAAAAGCCTAGGGCATTTCCGGCGGACCGGAGTTCGCCGGGAATGCCTTAGTGGATCAGCATGCCGCCGTTGACGTCGATCACCGCACCGGTGACGTAGGCGGACAGGTCGCTGGCGAGGAAGAGATAGATGCCGGCCACGTCGCTCGCATCGCCGAGGCGGTTGAGCGGAATGCCCTTCAGGATGTCCTTGCGCATCTCGTCGGTCAGCTTGCCGCCGGTGATGTCGGTCTGGATCAGGCCGGGGGTGACGCAGTTCACGCGGATGCCGTCCACGCCGAACTCGCGGGCCATCGCCTTGGCGAGGCCGAGCACGCCCGCCTTCGCGGACGAATAGTGCGGGCCACCGAAGATGCCGCCGCCGCGCTGCGCGGACACCGACGACATGCAGGCGATGGAGCCGGACTTGCGCTCACGCATGTGCGGGATGAACACCTGGCTGAGGAACAGGACGCCCTTGCAGTTGATGTCCTGGATGCGGTCCCAGCTCGCCTCGTCGATGTCGAGGGTCTTCACCGGCTGGGTCACGCCGGCGTTGTTGACGAGGATGTCCACATGGCCGAACGCCGCGATCACCGCATCGGCGGCCGCCTGGCACGAGGCCTTGTTGGCGACGTCGCAGCCGACGCCGATATGCTGGGGGCCGAGCTCGGCGGCGGCGGCCTTGGCGGCGGCCTCGTCGATGTCGAGAATGGCGATGCGCGCGCCATGGGCGGCGAACAGCTTCGCCGTGGCAAGACCAATGCCGCGGGCGCTGGCGGCGCCGGAAATGGCGGCGGTCTTGTTCTGAAGCAACATGGTTTCCTCCACGAGGGGCCTCTTTTTGTATGAATGATACTGGCTCCTCTTTCCCCGGCTGAAAAACGCAAAAATTGCGCGAATGGATGAACCATGTTCATCTAAAGCCGTGGGCCGTCCAGACTGCCGTGGCGGCCGCTGTCATGAGGGCTCATCATGAAGCGCCTTCCCCTGTCCGCCTTGCAGGCTTTCGAGTCGGCCGCGCGCCGCGGCTCGTTCCGCGTCGCCGGGGAGGAGCTGGGCATCTCGCCCAGCGCCATCAGCCACGCCGTGCGCAAGCTGGAGGACCTGATGGGCACCGCCCTGTTCGAGCGGGAAGGCCGGGCGGTACGGCTCAATCCCGCCGGCGAGGCGCTGATGCGCCATGTGGCGGCGGGGTTCGACGAGATGCGGCAGGGCATCGAGATGGTCGGCGCCCGCTCGGTGAACCTGCTGCGCCTGCATTGCGCGCCGTCACTGGCGGCGCAATGGCTGCTCCCCCGGTTGCGCACGCTGCTGGCCAAGCAGCCGGGGCTGGAGGTGCGGCTCGCGGCGGGCGTGGACTACCCGCGTTTCGAGCATGACGAGTTCGACGCCGACATCTGCTACGGCCCGCCGCGGCAGGAGGGGCTGATCGTCGTGCCCCTCGGCGAGGAGACGGTGACGCCCCTGTGCGCGCCGGAAATGGCCGCCCGCATCTCGGGGCCGTTGGACCTGCTCGAACACGACCTCATCGAGAGCGACAACAAGCGCGTGCGCTGGAACCACTGGTTCGAATCCAACGGCGTGGCCCCGCCCGGCCCGCGCGGCTCGCGCTTCGACCGCTCCTTCATGGCCATCGCGGCGGCGGTGGACGGGCTCGGGATCGCGCTGGAATCCACCCGCCTCGCCGAACGCGAGATCGCGCGCGGGCAATTGGTGGCGCCGCTCGCCGGCAAGGCGAACGACGTCACTTATGTCGGGCACTATCTGGTCTTCCCCCGCGCCGCGAAAGCACGCCGGGCGGTGCGCATGTTCGCCAGCTGGATCACGCAGGAACTCGATTTGCCCACGCCCCGCATCTGAGAGCGCAGGCGACGGCAACCGTGGCGTTGCGCGATGTCCGGCCATCGCCCGAACATCGTTTCGCAACACAGATTCGAGCTGTCCGACCTCAGGCAATCCTCGGGAGATGCAGCGCGAGGGTTTCTCCCCCGCTGCCTTCCACTGCCGGATAGAGCACGCGGACCCGTGGATCGTGGCCGGGCACGATCATCTCCTCCCGGCCCTCTGCCAGCACACGCGCCCGCCCCCAACCGGCGGCCATGTCGCCGAGGTTGAAGACGATCGGGAAGGGCAGGCCTTCCTGCATGTTGGCGTAGAAGTGGCTGGCATCGCTGGCGAGGACGAGGGGGCCGCGCGCGGTCTCCACACGCACCATCTGCAACCCGTCCGTGTGGCCGCCCACATGGTGGACACTGACGCCGGGCGCCACTTCCCCGTCGCCGGCGTGGAAGCGCACCCGGCCCGCATAGAGGGCGCGCACCATCTTCACCACGTCCTCCACATCGAAGGCGTGGCGCATGCAGGCCACGCACATATGCCGCCCCGTGGCGAAGCCCATCTCCCGTTCCTGCAGGTGGAAGGTGGCGTTCGGGAAGAGATCGAGGTTGCCGGCGTGGTCGTAGTGGAGGTGGGTGATGATGACGTCCCCGACGTCCGCCGGATCGCAGCCGAGATCGGCATAGGCCGTCGCGACATCGCGCAGGATGCGCCGCCCCCGCGCCGGTGTGCCGACCTTCGCAAAGCCGGTGTCCACGGCGATCAGGCGGCTGCCGCTGCGCAGAAGCCAGACGTAGAAGTCGAGCGGCATCGGCGTGTCGTGCGGGTCTCCCGCGCCGATGAAGTTCATGCCGCGCGTGCGCTGCTGGTCGCCGTAGCGCAGGGCGTAGACCTCCCACTCCATCGTTACCTCCCTGTGACCCGCTCTCGTTCAAGCCACTTGCCAGCGGTCTACCCCTCTGTATATTCGACTTCGAAAAAAGAACAGACGTTCTGTCTAGAAGAACGATAATCGGGAGGAAGCTGGTGGACTCAGAAGACGACGTGGTGGCGCGGCTCCTCCGCCTGCCCGACCTGCTCGAACGCGCGCCGGCCCTTCAGGAGCGCGGCCGCTTCCTCTCGGTTGATTGGCTCGTGGGCGTTCCCGGCCGGCCCTTCCGGGTCCGGATCGAGCAGGGACGCATCGTCCGCATGGACGAGGCGCCGAAGGTGATGGCGAACTGGCGTTTCGCCTATCGCGCGCGCCCCGAGGCGTGGATGGAGTTCTGGCAGCCCATGCCGAAGGCGGGCTGGCACGACCTTCTGGCCCTAACCAAGCGGGGAGCGGCGACGCTGGAGGGTGACCTCCACCCCTTCATCGCCAACCTCCAGTATTTCAAGGACCTTCTGGCGCTGCCGCGGGAGGTGCGGGCATGAGCACGACCGTTCCCGCGCCCATCGAGCCGATGATCGGCCGCTATGTGACCTTCCCCATCGAAGGCCGGCCGCATCGCGTCTATTTCGAGGAGGCCGGCGCCGGCATTCCGCTCGTCTGCCTGCACACCGCAGGCTCGGACGGACGCCAGTGGCGCCACCTTATGACCGATCCCGAGATCACGCAGCACTTCCGCGTCATCGCCTTCGATCTGCCGTTCCACGGCAAGTCCAATCCGCCCGAGGACTGGGACGGCACCGAATATCGCCTCACCACGGCGGCCTACACCGCCACCATCCGCGCCTTCTGCGGCGCGCTCCGACTTGAGAAGCCGGTGGTGATGGGCTGCTCCATCGGCGGGCGCATCGTGCTCAACCTTGCCATCGATCACGCTGCGGAGTTTTCCGCGCTGATCGGCCTCGAGGCGGCCGATTTCCAGCAGCCCTGGTACGACACGGAATGGCTCAACCGGCCCGATGTCCACGGCGGCGAAGCCTGTGCGGCGCTGGTTTCCGGCCTGATGTCGCCCGACCTCCCCCCTGCGCGGCGCATGGAAACGCTGTGGCACTACAAGCAGAGCGGGCCGGGCGTGTTCAAGGGCGACCTGTATTTCTACCGCGTCGATGGCGACCTGCGCGGTCGCACCGCCGCCATCGACACCAAGGTCTGCCCGCTCTACCTGCTCACGGGCGAATACGACTATTCCTGCTCGCCCGACGACACGCTCCGCACCGCCCGCTCCATTTCCGGGGCGCAGGTAACGGTGATGGAGCGTCTCGGCCACTTCCCCATGAGTGAGAACCCCGAGCAGTTCCGCCGCTACATCGCGCCCGTGCTGGACGACGTCCGGCGGCGCGCCAGCCAACCATAACCCAAGAAAGAAAACCGAGGAGGAAACCCAGAATGAAGACAACGAAGAGGCTCGCCGCGGCCGCCCTTGGCATGGCCCTCGCCACCGCCCCCGTCGCGGCACGGGCCGCCGATGACGTGATCCGCATCGGCATCCTAAACGACCAGTCCGGCGTGTTCGCCGACAACGGCGGGCGCGGTTCCGTCATCGCCGCCAAGCTGGCGGCGGAAGACTTCGCCAACGAAGTGATCGGTCAGCGCATCGAGATCATCGATGCCGACCACCAGAACAAGGCGGACATCGCCTCCGCCACCGCCCGCAAGTGGTTCGATACCCAGGGCGTGGATCTGATCGCGGACGGCGCGGCCTCCTCGGCCGGCTTCGCGATCCTGGAGGCGGCCAAGGAGCGCAAGAAGATCTTCATCGTGAACGGCCCGGCCTCGTCGGACTTCACGGGCAAGGCCTGCTCGCCCTACTCCTTCCACTTCACCTACGACACCTACGCGCTGGCCAAGATCACCAGCCAGGCCATCACCAAGGCCGGCGGCAAGAGCTGGTATTTCATCACGGCGGACTACGCCTTCGGCCACGCGCTCCAGCGCGACGCCACCAAGTTCATCGAGGCGGCAGGCGGCAAGGTGGTCGGCCAGGCGGCCCATCCGCTCGGCACCAACGACTTCTCCTCCTTCCTCCTTCAGGCGCAGGCCTCGAAGGCGAACGTGGTGGGCCTCGCCACCTCGGGCCGCGACGTGCAGACCGCCATCAAGCAGGCGGGCGAATTCGGCATCGTCGAGGGCGGGCAGCAGCTCGCCGGCCTCCTCGTCTTCATCACCGACGTGAAGGCGCTGGGCGTGAAGGCCGCGCAGGGCCTGAAGGTGACCACCTCCTTCTACTGGGACCTCACCGACGAGACCCGCGCCTGGACCAAGCGCTTCCAGGCCCAGATGGGCGGGCGTGTCCCCTCCATGATCCATGCCGGCGTCTATAGCGGCGTGAAGCACTATCTGGCGGCGGTGAAGGCGCTCGGCACCAAGGACGGCGAGAAAGTCGCCGCCAAGATGCACGAGATGAAGGTCAACGACATGTACAACAAGGATGTCGTGATCCGCGCCGATGGCCGCGTGCTGCACGACATGTACCTGATGCAGGTGAAGACACCGGCGGAGTCGAAGTACGAGTTCGACTATTACAAGACGGTCGAGCGCTTCCCCGGCTCCGAATCCTTCCGCCCCCTGAGCGAGAGCGAGTGCCCGCTCGTCAAGCGCTGATCCGCCTTGCCGCGCCCGCGCACGACGCGGGCCGGCTCCCCTGCGAGGATCTCATGAGCCCATTGCCTTTCTTC
Source organism: Xanthobacter aminoxidans (assembly GCF_023571765.1). Taxonomy (GTDB): domain Bacteria; phylum Pseudomonadota; class Alphaproteobacteria; order Rhizobiales; family Xanthobacteraceae; genus Xanthobacter; species Xanthobacter aminoxidans. Next base: position 116,919 of record NZ_JAMJXC010000008.1, read on the forward strand.
GTCTCCGGAAAGCCCGTCACGGGCACCGGCCCCACCTTCGTCTCCCGCAACCCGGCGACCGGCGAGGTGAACTACGAACTCTCCGCCGCCTCCGCCGCCGATGTGGACGCCGCCGTCTCCTCGGCGCAGCAGGCCGTGCGGTCCGCCGCGTGGCGCAACATGCGGCCCCACGAGCGCGCCCGCATCATCGCCCGCATCGCCGATGGCATGGCCGCCAACGCCGATGAGCTTGCCGCCATCCAGATGCGCGAGAACGGCAAGGTCATCGCCGAGTGCCGCACCCAGGTGGCGAGCGCCATCGCCACCTTCCGCTACTTCGCGGCGGTCTGCGAGACGCTCGGCTCCGAGGTGACGCCGGCGCGCGGCGATTACCTGTCCATGACGGTCTATGAGCCCATGGGCGTCATCGCCGCCATCACCCCCTGGAATTCGCCGCTCACCATGGAGGCCCAGAAGGTGGCCCCGGCGCTCGCCGCCGGCAACGCCATCATCGTGAAGCCGTCCGAGGTGACGCCCACCGCCGCCATTCTCGTCGCCCGCATCGCCGCGGAAGCGGGACTGCCCCCCGGCATCCTCAATGTGGTGACCGGCCTCGGCGGCGATACCGGCGTCGCGCTGGTGCAGCATCCGGGCGTGCGCATGGTGTCGTTCACCGGCGGCACCGGCACCGGGCGCGCCATCGGCCGCATCTGCGCCGACCGGCTCATTCCCGCCGCGCTGGAACTCGGCGGCAAGTCGCCGAACATCGTGTTCGAGGACGCCGATCTCGATGCGGCGGTGGCCGGTGTCATGGGCGGCATCTTCGAAGGCTCCGGCCAGTCCTGCGTCGCCGGCTCGCGCCTGTTCGTGCAGAAGTCCGTCTACAACGCCTTCGTCGATCGCCTGAAGGCGAAGACCGAGGCGCTGGCGGTGGGAATGCCCACGGAGCCGGCCTCGAAGATGGGGCCCCTCGCCTCCTTCCCCCACCGCGACCGGGTGGAAAGCATGGTGGACATCGCCCGCAAGGAGGGCGGCGACATCATCGCCGGCGGCCGCCGGCCCGACGCGGCCGCGCTTGCCAACGGCGCCTTCTATCTGCCCACCCTCATCGGCGGGCTGACCAATGCGGCGCGGGTGGCACAGGAAGAGATCTTCGGCCCCGTGCTGGTGATCCTGCCCTTCTCCGACGAGGCGGACCTCGTCGCCCAGGCCAACGACAGCGTCTACGGCCTCGCCTGCGGCATCTGGACGGCCGACTACCGCCGCGCCTGGCGCATCGCGCGGGCCATCGAGGCCGGCACCATCTGGATCAACACCTACAAGCAGCTCTCCGTGGCAACGCCGTTCGGCGGCTTCAAGGAAAGCGGCATCGGCCGCGAGAAGGGCATCTCGGGCGTCCGCCTCTACCAGCAGGCGAAGGGCATCTATTGGGACATGGGCAAGCTGGTGCCCGAGGAAGGCATGGGACAATGAGCGGCAGCGTCGGTTTCATCGGGCTCGGCGTCATGGGCGAGCCCATGTGCCGCAACCTCGCACAGAAGAGCGGGCGGCCGGTCATTGGCTTCGACCGGGCGGACGCGCCGCTGGAGCGGCTCGCCGCTTCCGGGGTGACCCGCGCGGCCAGCCTCTCCGCGCTATCCGAGGCGTGCGACGTGATCTTCATGGCCCTCCCGAGCGGCGCCCATGTGGAGGCCGTGACCCTTGGCGCGGACGGCCTTCTCGCCCATGCCCGTCCGGGGCAGGTGATCGTGGACCTCGGCACCTCGCCGGTGGAGCTGACGCGGGACATCGCGGCGAAGTTCGTCGCGGCCGACGCGCGCTATGCGGATGCGCCCATCGCGCGCACCCGTCAGGCGGCCGAGGAAGGCACGCTCTCCATCATGGTCGGCGCGGATCAGCCGACGTTCGACGTCGTCCGCCCGCTGCTCGCCACCTTCGCCAGCGACATCACCCATTGCGGGCCGATCGGAGCGGGGCAGATCGTCAAGATCCTGAACAACATGGTGCTGGTGGAGACGGTGGTGGCGCTGAGCGAGGCGATGGCCACGGCCACGCGCGCCGGTGTCGACGGCAAGCTGCTGTTCGAAACCCTGATGAAGGGATCGGCCGACAGCTTCGCCCTGCGCAACCACGGCATGAAGGCGGTGGTGGCGGAGACCTTCCCGGAGCGCGCCTTCTCCACCACCTATGCCCGCAAGGACATCGGCTACGCGCTGTCCCTCGCCCAGTCCGTGGGGCTGCGGCTGCAAGGCGCGGAACTCGCCGACCAGTTGCTGGAGAAGACGCAGGCCGAGGGGTTTGGCGATCTCTACTGGCCCGTGGTCAGCCGCATCGTCGCCAAATCGAACTGAGGCCCGAGCCGGGGCCGAGACCAGACCGCTCCCTGCGGGCAACCTCGCACCGCAGGAAGCGTTCCAATTGCCGGCCGCTTCTGCGATCATCCATCGCCCGTTCGGCTCAGGCCGGCGGGCGTACTGGAGATGCGTGTGTCCGAGTCCAAGACCCTCAGTGCGCCTGACGGCGGCGGCGTCGCCGCCGTGGAGCGGGCGCTCACCATCGTCAGCGCGCTGGAGCGCGCGAACGGTCCCGTCAGCCTGGCGGATCTCTCCCGTTTGACGGGGTTCTACAAAAGCACCATCCTCCGCCTCATGGCCTCGCTGGAAGGCAACGGCTACGTCACGCGCCTGCGCGATGGCGGGTACGATCTCGGGCCGGCCGCCTTCCGCCTCGGCATCGCCTATGAGCGGCGCAACGGGCTGCGCGGCCATGTGATGCCGGTTCTGCAGGATCTGGTGGAGCGCGGGACCGAAAGCTCGTCCTTCCATGTCCGGCAGGATGCCGGCCACCGCCTGTGCCTGTTCCGGGTGGATTCGCGCCATGCGACGCTCGACAGGGTGGCGGCGGGCGATGTCTATCCCATACGGGTCGGCGCCGGCGGGCATGTCCTGCTGGCCTTCGACGGTGAAGCGGGGCCGCGCTACGACGCAATCCGCACCGAAGGCTTGGCGGTGTCCCTGGGCGAACGCGATCCCGCCTGCGCGGCGGTTGCCGCGCCCGTATTCGGCCCCGCGGGGCTATTTGGCACGCTCTCCTTGTCAGGCCCACGCGAGCGCTTTTCGCCGGAGCAGGTCGCCATCATGCGCGCCGAGCTTCTGCCGCAGGCGGAGCGGCTGACGCGCACGCTCGGCGGTACCTGGCCTCATTTCCAGCGTCCCACCGGAAAGGTCGAGCGCGGCGCCGCCTGAGGGACGGCGACACCGCGCCCGACACCCGCATCCCGGCCCGCGCCGAACGCGAACCGGGACAGGGAGCCCTACTTGAGCGAAGCGCCGGAGGCCTTCACCGCGGCGGCCCACTTGCCGCTCTCCTCCTTCATGAAGGTCGCGAATTCGGCGGGCGTGCTGTTGACCACGTCGCCGCCGAGCTGCTCGATGCGGCGGCGCATGTCCGGCTCCGCGACGATCTTCGACACGTCGGCGTAGATCTTCTCCACCAGCTCCGGCTTGATCTTCGCCGGCGCCAGCAGGCCGAACCAGGTGGCGGCCTCGAAGTCCTTGACGCCGGCCTCGGCGAAGGTCGGCACCTGCGGCAGCGCGCCGAGGCGGCGGTTGTGGGCGACGGCGATCGCCTTCACCTTGCCGCTCTCGATGAGCGGAATGACGGCAGTGGCGGTGGCGAGCATCATCTGCACCTGCCCGCCCATGAGATCGGTGAGGGCCGGCGCATCGCCCTTGTAGGGCACGTGGGTGATGCCGCTCTTGGTCGCGATCTTGAACAGCTCGCCGGAGAGATGCTGCGCGGTGCCGATGCCCGGGGAGGCGTAGTTCACCTTGTCCCCCTCCTTGGCCAGCCAGGCGAGGAACTCGGCCATGTTGGAAGCCGGCACCTGCGGGCTCACCACCAGAACCAGCGGCACCTTGGTGATGAGGGTGATGGGCGCGAAGTCCTTCAGCGCGTCGAAGGTCAGGCCGGGATAGAGGTGCCCCGAAATCGTGTGGGCGGAGGTCGTCATGTACAGCAGGTAGCCGTCCCCCGGCGCCTGCGCCACCGTCCGGGCGGCGATGGTGGTGCCGGCACCCGCGCGATTGTCCACCACGACCGCCTGGCCCCACGCCCCGGTGAGCTTTTCGGCCACGGCACGGGCCACGACGTCGGTGGCGCCGCCGGCGGCATAGGGCACGATCATCGTCACCGGCCGCGCCGGGTAAGTCTCCGCCGATGTGGGGCCGGCGAGGGCGATGCAACTCGCGAGGCAGCCGGCGACGGCAGCCATCATGCTTCGGAACGACATGTTTCCTCCTGAGCCGCTCTGTGCGGCCTTTTTGTTCTGTTAGACAGAATAGTTATTCTTTTTTATAACCGTCGCGAATTCGGGCCGGTACGTCAAGGGGTCGCTTGACGTGGACGGGAAACGCGCGCAGAAATCTGCGCACGACTGTATACAATAGAATGCAGCCATGAGCGGGCGTATGGCGAGACGGGTGGAGGAGCGGATGACGCGAGAGGGAGCCGAGGCGCAGACGGCAGCTGAAGCCTCCGCCGTGCTGGGCAGGCGCTGGGATGTGCTGGTGGTGGGCGGGGGCAACGCGGCCCTCTGCGCCGCCATCGCCGCGCGGCGGGACGGCGCGTCGGTTCTGGTGCTGGAAATGGCGCCGCGCTTCTACCGCGGCGGCAACACGCGCCACACCCGCAACATGCGCTGCGCCCACGACACCGCCACCGACACCCTGACCGGCCCCTACACCGAGGATGAGTTCTGGGACGACCTCAAGCGCGTCACCCAGGGCCATACGGACGAGGAACTGGCCCGCTTCATGATCGCCCAGTCCAAGGACATGCTGGGCTGGATCACCGAGCAGGGCGTGCGGTTCCAGCCCTCCCTCGGCGGCACGCTGAGCCTCGGGCGCACCAATTCCTTCTTCCTCGGCGGTGGCCGCTCCATGCTGAACGCCCTCTACCAGACCGCCGAGCGGCTGGGGGTTGAGGTGCTGTACGACGCCGAGGTGGTGGACCTCGACATCGCCGACGGCTTCTTCCTCGGCGCCCAGGTGAAGCATGGCGGGCAGCGCCACATGGTGCGCGCGGGGGCTCTGGTGGCGGCCGCCGGCGGGTTCGAGGCCAACATCGACTGGCTCAAGGAATATTGGGGGCCGCCGGCGGAGAACTTCCTCATCCGCGGCACGCCCTACAACCGCGGCACCATGCTGCGGATGTTGCTGGACAAGGGCGTGAAGCCGGTGGGCGATCCCACCCAGTGCCACGCGGTGGCCATCGATGCGCGCGCCCCCAAGTTCGACGGCGGCATCATCACCCGGCTCGACTGCGTCGTGTTCGGCATCGTGATGAACAACAAGGCCGAGCGCTTCTACGACGAGGGCGAGGACTTCTGGCCCAAGCGCTACGCCATCTGGGGCCGGCTCGTGGCCCAGCAGCCGGACCAGATCGCCTACATCGTATTCGACGCCAAGTCGCTCACCTCCTTCATGCCCTCGCTTTACCCGCCCATCAGCGCGGCGACGCCGGAGGAACTGGCGGGCAAGCTCGGGCTCGATCCGCAGGCCTTCGCCGCCACCGTCGCGAACTTCAATGCGTCCATCGTGCCCGGCGGCAGCTTCGACCACACCGTGCTGGACGACTGCCGCACGGAAGGCCTTACCCCGCCCAAGACCCACTGGGCGCGGCCCATCGATACCGCACCGTTCTATGCCTATCCGGTGCGCCCCGGCATCACCTTCACCTATCTCGGCGTGCGCGTGGACCGCGAGGCGCGGATGCAGATGGCGGACGGCTCAGCGGCGGCCAACATGTTCGCCGCGGGCGAGATCATGGCCGGCAACGTGCTCGGCCGCGGCTATGCGGCGGGCATCGGCATGACCATCGGCAGCGTGTTCGGCCGCTGCGCCGGCACCGGGGCGGCCCGCAGTGTGCGCAACTAGCCGGAGCGCCTCAGTCGAGCTGCAACAGCGACAGCCGCGCCTCCTGCGCGCGCTGGATGTGCAGCCGCGCCGCACGCTCGGCCGCGTCCGGATCTCGGGCGGCGATGGCGGCGACGATGGCGGCATGTTCGCTCACCGCCAGCGGCCCGCGCTCGGCGAGCTGAAAGGTGGTGCCCGGCAGCAGGGCCAGGGCATCGCTCAGCTCGTCCAGCATCCGCACGAGGTAGCGGTTGTGGGCGGCGTCCACGATGGCGGAATGGAAGCGGCGGTTCAGCTCCGCCAGCCGGCTCGCATCACCGAACGCCGTCTCGAAGGCGGACGAGAGGCGATCGAGCATGGCGATTTCGCTCGGCGCGGCATGCTGGGCGGCGAAGCGGGCGGCCGAGCCCTCCAGCACCTCGCGCATGGCGTAGAGTTCGAGCGTCTGGGGGCGGGAGATGGTGGCCACCACGAGCCCGGCCGGCGTCGCCTCGATCAGCCCGCGCGCGGTGAGCCGCGCCAACGCCTCGCGCACCGGCGTGCGGCTGACGCCCAGCGCCCGCGCCACCTGCTCCTCGCGCACGCGCTCGCCGCGCCTGAGGGCACCGGCCCGGATATCCTCCTTCAGGCGCTCGTAGACGCGCTGTGCGCGGGAGAGGCCATCGTCTCCTCCAGCCGTCGCGTCCGCCATTGCGCTCCTCCCCGCTTTCCGGCGCGCTCCGCGCGCTGGCCCCTCAAGGGAGTACGGCTGTGCGCAGCTGTATGCAACACAACTCACACAACAAGGAAGAATTCCAGATGAACGCGCACAGCTCGCCGCTGGAAGAAGCGGCCCGGCTCATGACGGTCTGCAATTCGTGCCGCTATTGCGAGGGCCTGTGCGCCGTGTTTCCGGCCATGGAGATGCGTCGCGCGTTCTCGGCCGGGGATCTCAACTACCTGTCCAACCTCTGCCACTCCTGCGGCGCGTGCTATTTCGACTGCCAGTTCTCGCCACCGCACGAGTTCAATGTGAACGTGCCGCGCACGCTCGCCGAAGTGCGCAACGATTCCTACGCCCACTATGCCTGGCCGCGCCCTCTGGCCGGCCTGTTCCGGCGCAACGGACTCGTCATCGCCCTCATCACGGCGGCATCGGTGGCCGCCTTCCTCGGCGGCTTCATGGCCTTCAATGACCCGGCAGTGATGTTCGGCGCCCATGCGGGGCCGGGCGCCTTCTTCCGCCTCATGCCGCACAATGCCATGGTGGCGCTGTTCGGCGGCGTGTTCATCTATGCCCTTCTGGCCCTGTTCATGGGGCTGCGCGCCTTCTGGCGGGACATGGAGAACGGCAAGCCCCTGCCGCCCGATGCGCCGTCCCTCTGGCAGGCCATGAAGGACGCCGGCCAGCTGCGCTATCTCGATGGCGGCGGCGTCGGCTGCATGAATGCAGACGAGAAGCCCACCGACAACCGCCGACTGTTCCACCATTTCACCTTCTACGGCTTCGCTCTGTGCTTCGCCGCGACCTCGGTGGCGACGCTCTATCACTACCTGCTCGGCCGCATGTCGCCCTATCCGTGGTGGGATCTGCCGGTGGTGCTCGGCACCCTCGGCGGCATCGGCCTCGTGATCGGACCGGCCGGCCTGTTCATGGCGAAGAAGGCGCGCGATCCCATGATGATGGACGACACGCGCCGGGGCATGGACGCGGCCTTCCTCGCCATGCTCTTCGGCACCGCGCTCACCGGCCTTGCGCTTCTTGTCGTGCGTGCGACGCCGGCCATGGGAACCATGCTGGCCATTCACCTCGGCTTCGTATTCGGCTTCTTCCTGACCATGCCCTACGGCAAGTTCGTCCACGGCCTCTACCGCTTCGCCGCGCTGGTGCGCTACGCCAAGGAGCGGCAGCAGGAAGCCCACGCCACTGGGGAGTGAAGCGGCTCGGCGGCGGGGGCGCCGCCCTCCCCCGCCCCCACTGGATGCGAAGCATGCGATCGACCTTGCGGTGGCAGACCTTGGCGCCACCTCATCGCCGATCGGGACAGCCTCGATGAAGTCGCACGCGCCCACTATCCATCGCGAAACTGCGGCGCGCGCTTCTCCACGAATGCGGCCATGCCCTCCTTCTGATCCTGGGTGGCGAAGAGGGCGTGGAAGGTCCGGCGCTCGAACAGAAGCCCCTCGGACAGCGAGGTCTCGAAGGCACGGTTGACGGCTTCCTTGATCGCCATCGTGCTGATGCGGGATTTGGTGGCGATCCCCTCCGCCACGGCCTGGGCTTCGGCGAGCAGCGCCGATGCCGGGACGACGCGTGAAACAAGCCCCAGACGTTCCGCCTCCGCGGCGTCCATCATCCGGCCGGTCAAACAGAGATCCATAGTCTTTGCCTTGCCGATGGCGCGCGCGAGGCGCTGGGTGCCGCCCGCACCGGGCATCACGCCGATCTTCACCTCCGGCAGGGCGAACCGCGCCGTTTCGGCCGCGATGATGACATCGCACATCATCATGATCTCGCAGCCCCCGCCGAGGGCATAGCCGGCCACAGCGGCGACCAGAGGCTTGCGCAGGTGCGCGATCGCATCCCAGGAGGCGAGGAAGTCCTCGAGGAAGGTCTCGGGATAACTGCGCCCCGCCGCCTCCTTTATATCCGCTCCGGCGGCGAAGGCGCGGTCCGAGCCGGTGAGAACCACGCAGCCGATGCCGGGATCGGCACCGAACCCGGCGAGGGCGCACACAATCTCGCCCACCATCGCCGCGTTCAGGGCATTGAGCGCGTCCGGCCGGTCCAGCGTGATCCAGCCCACCCGCCCGGCGACGCGGGTCTGAATGAAGTCGTATGCCATCGGTTTTCCCATCACTTGCGGTCCGCCCCGATCTGCGCGCGGAAGTCCCGCCAGGTGTCGGGGAACCGCTCGGAGAAGCTGGCGGCGACCGGCGCGACCGCCTCCCGCCAGGGCTTGAGATCGGTCACGGTGACGATGGCGGCGCCTTTGGCGGCCATGTCCTTGAGGATGGCCGCGTCGTCCGCCTCCATGCGCGCCCAGCCTTCGGTGATGTTGCCGCGGGCCGCCGCGAGCAGCACGTCGCGATCGGCGGTGGAGAGGCGATCGATCGCGTCCTTCCGCGCCACCAGCACGTAAGTGATCATCATCAGCCCCGGCGCATGGGTGGCCTTGGGCGCGGTCATGCCGAGCTGCGAGGTCCAGGCGCCGGGCGAGGTGAAGACCCCGTCGAGGGCGCCACGCTCGAACGCGGGCTTCATCTCGGGGATGGGCAGCACCACCGGCTCCGCCGAGAGGCGGCGCATGATGTCCTCGTAGGTGCCGGCCCCGGCCACGCGGATCTTCAGTCCCTTGAGGTCCGCCGGGGTGGTGACGCGCTTGTCGCGGAAGACGAAGAGCTGGTCCGCGCCGCGCATCAGGCCGATCACCCGCAGGTCCTGCTTCTGGGCGAGCGTGTCGAGGAGGTCCACCACGCCACGGCGCGCGGCCGGCTGGGCCATGGCGGTGTCGTCGAGGGCGAAAGGCAGGTTGACGAAGCCGAAGCGCGGATCGAGGCGCTCCAGATTGGCCGCATTGACGAAGGTGAGTTCCGCCTTTCCGGCCTTCAACGCCTCGATGGAGGCGAAACCCGGATAGATGGTGCCGCCCGGATTGGCGGCGATCGTCAGCCGGCCCGAACTCGTCCGGGCCACATCCTCCGCCATGGCCGTGAAGTAGGGCACGCGCGGATGATTGGTCGGGATGTCGAAGACGAGCCTCAGCTCCTCCGCCATGGCGACGGCGGGAAGCGCGGCGAGGGGCGCGAGCGTCATCATCGCCGCCACGACAAGGCGGCCGACAGTCGTGGTCATGGCGTGTTCCTCCGGTCTTTGCGCGCGTTGGTGCGCGTCGTTCATCCGCGGCGCGGATTTCAGTAGGGCAGCGGCCAGCGGCGCAGGCGGTCCTTCGCCTTGACGGCGAGGCGGGCGAGGCCGTTCGGCTCGATGATGAGGAAGGCGACGATGAGCGCCCCGAAGATCATCAGCTCCAGATTGGCCAGAACATCCGGCTTCAGGGCCTCGCCGAACACCGTCGCGGCGTTGGCGATGGCCACGGGCAGGAGCACGATGAAGGCCGCGCCCAGGAAGGAGCCGAGGATGGAGCCGAGGCCGCCGATGATGACCATGAACAGGATCTGGAATGAGCGGTGCAGCGAGAAGGCCTCGATCTCCACGTTGCCGAGATAGAGGAACGCCCACAGCGCGCCCGCCACCCCGCAATAGAAGCCGGAGACCGCGAAGGCGGTGAGCTTGGCGCGGGTGGTGTCGACCCCCGTCAGTTCCGCGGCCGTCTCGTGGTCCCGCACCGCCATCAGGGCGCGGCCGGCGGAGGAGCGGATGAGGTTCTTCGCCACGACGGCAAGGGCGACGACCGTCACGAAGGCGACGAGGTAGCGCGACGGCACGGACGAGAAGCCGAAGCCGAATAAAAAGAGCGTCGGGGTGGAGACGACGCCGGAGGGGGTGTTCAGCACCAGCCACGGAATGTGGGTGCAGATCCATTCGATGAAGAACTGGGCGGCAAGCGTCGCTACCGCCACGTAGAAGCCGCGGATGCGCAGGCTCAACAGGCCGAAGGCGAGCCCCACGGCGCCCGCCACCATCCCCGCCAGCACGAAGGAAACCGGGAACGGCAGCCACGGCAGGCGGATGACGAGGTTCACCGCCGCATAGGCCCCCACCGCCATGAAGGCGCCGGAGCCCAGCGAGAGCTGGCCCGCATAGCCGGTGAGGATGTTGAGCCCGATCGCCGCGAGCGAAAGGATGAGACAGGGCAGAAGGATGGAGCCGAGCCAGTAGGGCCCGGCCACGAACGGCACCACGAGCGCCCCCGCGGCCACCAGGGCCACCACAGACCAGCGGTCGAGCGCCACGGGAAAGATGGCCTGCTCCTCGCTGTAGGAGGTCTTCAGCGCGCCGGCGTCACGGTGGAACATGGGTCAGACCCTCGCGATGCGCGCCGCGCCGAACAGGCCGGCGGGGCGGATGAGCAGGACGGCGATGGCGAGGGCGTAGGGGAACCAGTTCTCGATGCCGCCGCCGACGAAGGGCCCGAGATAGATCTCGGCGAGCTTCTCGCTGACCCCGATCACCAGCCCCGCCACGATGGCGCCGGCGATGGAGTTGAACCCGCCCAGGATCATCACCGGCAGCGCCTTGAGCGCCACCAGCGTCAGAGCGAACTGCACGCCCAGCCGCGCGCCCCAGACCAGGCCCGCGACGAGCGCGATGAAGCCAGCGGCGCCCCACACCACCGCCCAGATGAAGCCGAGCGGCACGCCCGCCACCTGTGCCGCCTGGGTGTCGTCGGCCACCGCCCGCAGCGCGCGCCCGACCTTGGTGTAGGAGAAGAAGGCGGACAGCACCGCCACCAGCACCGCGGCCATGAGCGCGGCGGAGAGGTCGAACTGCGAGATGAGGATGCCGCCGATCTCGATGGGCTCGTCGGAGATGCCGAGGTCGAGACCGCGCACCTTGGTGCCCCAGATGAGCTGGGCGAAGCCCTCCAGGAAGATGGAGAGGCCGATGGTGGCCATGAACAGGATCATGTGGTCCTGCCCGACGAGGGGGCGCAGCACCGTGCGCTCGATGGCTACCGCCAGCGCCAGCATGGCGGCGAGCGCGAGGAGGAAGGCGGCCCACATGGGCAGGCCGAACTCCAGGAAGCCGACGAAGGTGAGCGCGGCGAACAGCACCATGGCGCCCTGGGCGAAGTTGAACACGCCCGAGGCCTTGAAGATGAGCACGAAGCCCAAGGCGACCAGCGTGTACATCACGCCGGACAGGAGGCCGCCCACCACCACTTCGAGAAAGAAGGAAAAGTCGCCCATGGTGTTCTCCCTCAGGCGGCTTCGCCGAGGGCGGCGGAGCCGAGATAGGCGGCGATGACTTGGGGATCGGCACGAACCACGTCGGGCGTGCCATCGGCGATCTTGCGGCCGTAATTGAGGACCGCGACGCGGTCGGACAGGCCCATCACCACGCCGATGTCGTGCTCGATGATGAGAATGGTGGTGCCGAAGCTCTCGTTGACCCGGCGGATGAAGCCGCACATGTCGCGCTTCTCCTCGTGGGTCATGCCCGCCATGGGTTCGTCGAGCAGCAGGAGCCTCGGCTCGGTGGCGAGCGCGCGGGCCAGTTCCACCCGCTTCTGGATGCCGTAGGGCAGGCTGGCCACCGGCGCCTTGCGCAGGTGCTCCAGCTCCAGGAAAGCGAGGATGCGCTCCGCCGCCTCCCGCTCGCGCCGCTCTTCCGCCGATGTGGAGGAGAGGCGCAGAACCTTGCCGAGCAGCGAGCCCTCGAAGCGCGCGGCGCGGCCCACCAGCACGTTGTCGATCACGTTCATGCCCTTGAACAGGGAGACGTGCTGGAAGGTGCGGCCGATGCCCGAGCGTGCGGCAAAGGCCGGGCGCATGCGGGCGCGCGCCTTGCCGGCGAAGGTGATGGTTCCCGAGCGCGGGTTGTAGACGCCATTGATGACGTTGAGCAACGACGTCTTCCCCGCCCCGTTCGGCCCGATGATGGAGAGGATTTCCCCTTCATGGATGGCGAGGGACACGTCGGTGAGCGCCTTCACCCCGCCGAAGGCGACGGCGACGCCGCTGACCTGCATGAGCACGGGACCGCGCGAGCGGGCTTCGCGCTCCCTCGGCCTTGCCTGCGTCTCGCGTCCAACCGGCGCGAACGGGGCGTCGCGCACCTCGCCTTCCAGCGTCAGCTCCTGCGGACCGAAGCCATCGGCGGCGAGGTCGAAGGCGTGGACGGCAAGGGACATTCGAGGGAATTCCGCAGCCAGCCGTGCATTCACCCGCTCCACAGCGGCCGATGCGCGGCCCCGGGCGGTGGCGGTGTCCTCCGCGTCAGCAGCAGACGGCGCGAGCGCGATCCGGGCGCTGAGGCCGCCGGGAACGCGGGTGACGCGGGCGCGATCAATGACAGCCTCGCCCCGGAGCACGGCTTCCACGGACCTCAGCAGATGGGCATCGTCGGCCGGGGCACCGGCGTGGGACTGGGGGCTGCCGTCGTCGGCGAGGGCAAGGTCCGCATCGAGCGGCACCCCGTAGGCCGCGAGGCAGCGGCCGGTTTTCGGGTCCAGGATGCCGGAGGTGACCAAGGCCAGACGGCAGGCGCCGAGGCCGAGGGTGTTGCGCAGCGGCGCTCCGAAGGCGAGACCGGAGCCCGGGAGACCCTTCTCACTCGCCAGCGCGAGGGCGCGCACCAGTGGCCCGCCGGCGGACAAGCGAACGCCGGCGTCCCTCACCAGAAGCTCGAACACGCGCGCCGGCGCGGCCAGCACGGTGGGCGCCACCTCGCTCAGATCGTTGGGGAAACTCGCCGGCCCCTCCACGCAATGGACAGAGCAGCCCGAGAGCAGCGGCTGCACCAGGCTGCCGGCGGCGTCGGCAATACCCGAGACGGGCAGAAACGCCATGAGCCGGTCGGAGGAAGAAAGCTGCAGCCGGGACATGGCCGCCGCGCCGGCGTCGAGGAGGCGCCGGTGGGTGAGAACCAGCGGGCGGGGCGGTCCGTCCAAGCCGGCGGTGTGGAGAATGAGGGCGGTTCGGCTCCCTTCGACCGTGGCGGCCCGCCAGGCGTACCAGGCCACGGCCTCGTCCGGGGCAGATTCCGGCGATGGCGCGTATTCGTCGAGGTGCAGCACGATGGCGGGCGAGCGGCTGGCGGCCCGCCACGCGCGGGCCGCCTCCTCATTCTCGCAAAGGACGAGGGCAGGCTCGGCCGCCGGCGCGCCGAAGCGGCGCAGGAATTCGGGGCCCACTGGCATCACCGCGGCGCCCAGACCCTGCGCGGCGAGGGCAGCGGCGTAGAGCTCCTGCCGGTTCTCGCCCACGATCACCAGCAGGCCTTCGCCGGCGAGGCCGACGCCATCCAGCAGGCGGGCCATGGCGGCGGTGCGGGCGAGATAGTCGGCGAACGTCCAGGTGCGCCAGATGCCGCCGACCTTGTGGCGCAAGGCCGGGCGGGCGGCATGGCGCCGGGCGGCGGCGATCAGGGCGCCGGGCAGCGTGTCCGCGGCGCAAGGATCGGCCCGTTCCACGGCACCGGAGACATGGTCGAAGGCGCGGTTCATGGCAGGAGGAATCCCTTCGTCCATGGAGGATCAGGAGAGCCAGCGCGGGCGACGGCGGGCGGCGAGGCTCGCCCCATCCGCTTCGGCGGAGGCATCGAGCCCGAGATAGGAGGCACGGATTTCGGGATCGGCGGCGAGCGCGCGCGCCGGCCCCTCGCGCACCACCCGGCCGCCCTCCACGAGATAGCCGTAGGTGGCGTAGCGCAGCGCCACGGCGGCGTTCTGCTCGGCGAGGAGGAACGTCACCCCGGCTTCGGCATTCAGCTGCTGCATGATGGAGAAGATCTCCTCCACGAGCAGCGGCGCGAGGCCCATGGAGGGCTCGTCGAGCAGGATCATGCGCGGCCGGGCCATGAGGGCGCGGCCGATGACGCACATCTGCTGCTCGCCGCCGGAGAGGAGGCCGGCCGGCTGATGCCGCCGCTCCTTCAGGCGGGGGAAGGTGGCGTAGACGCGTTCGAGACTCTCGGCGACCGCGCCGTCGCTGCGGGAGTAGGCGCCGACCTTCAGATTGTCCTCGACCGACAGGGTGGAGAAGGCATGGCGGCCCTCCATCACCAGGGAAAGGCCGCGGCGGGCGAGGTCGGACGGGTCGAGCCCGTCGATACGCGCACCGTCATAGTGGATGGCGCCTTTCGTCACCTCGCCGCGCTCGGAACGCAGGAGGTTGGCGATGGCCTTCATGGTGGTGGTCTTGCCCGCCCCGTTGGCGCCCAGCAGGGCGACGATGCCGCCCCGCGGGACGCTGAGCGTGAGGCCGCGCAGCACGAGGGCCAGACGGGAATACATCACCTCGATGCCGGCGACGGACAGCAAGGGGCCTTGCGCGCTCATGGCGTGCTTCTCCCAAGGGATGGCTCCGGCACCGGGCGGGCTTGGCAGCCCGGCGCGCGGCAGGTCACGGATCAGGGCTGAACGGGGCCTGCGAGGTCAGTTCGTCTCGCCGGCGCAGTCGCGGGGCGTGATGCCCTTTTCCTTGGCGAACTGGGCGGCGGACGCCTCGATGAGCGGCCGGACCATGGACTGGTCGGACTTGATCCAGTCGGAGATCATCACCCACTTGGCGCCGTCCCATTGCTGGAAGCGGATGGCACCGTCACCCTCGTGGTCGGCGCAGGTGACCTTGATCTCGGGCATCAGGCCTTCAAGACCAAGCTGCTTGATGCGCTCACTGGTCATCACCAGATGCTCGAGCCCCCAGCGCACCTCGTCACCGGTGAGCGGACGGTTGCCGAACTTCTTCATGGCGGTGCGCATGGCTTCCGTCACCGCAACGCCATGGAGCACGCCGCGGACATAGTAGACGGATCCGATGCGGTTCTCCTCCACATTGCCCTCGCCCTTGGCGTAGACGTATTTCTTGATGTCCTCGAACACCGGATAGTTCGGCCCGGTGGCGTGGAACTGGGCGGTGATGAAGCCCTTGGCCGCGTCGCCGGCGGGCGTCACGTCCTCCTCCGATCCCGACCACCACCAGCCGATGATCCGGTCACGGGCGATGCCGGCGCGGGCGGCTTCCTTGATGCCGGTGGGCGTCGCGGCGCCCCAGCCGCGGAACAGCACCCAGTCCGGCCGATACTGGCGCACCTGAAGCCACACGGCGCGCTGGTCGAGGCCGGGCGGCGTGATGGGGAAGGTCGTCACCTCGAAGCCGTAGCGCTTGGCCTGGGCGTCGAGGATGGCCTGGGTCTCGCGGCCGGCGGCGAAGTCCATCACCACATTGGCGATCTTCTTGCCCTTCAGCTTATCCAGCCCGCCCTCGCGCTCGGCGATGTAGCGGATGGTGGCGGTGTTTTCGCTCCAGTAATTGGAGATGAGCGGGAAGAAATAGGGGAAGACCCGGCCATCGGAGGAATCGGTCCGCCCGTAGCCGATGGTGACGGAGGGGATCTTGTCCGCCGTCATGCGGTCGATGAGGGCATAGACGCCGCCCGTGCCGGAGGGCGTGAAGGCCGCGGCGCCGGTCGGCCCCTTCGCCTTCTGGCGCTCATAGCACTCGATCATGCGGTCGGGCTGGTAGCCGGTCTCGCACTCCTCGTAGACGAGCTTCACGCCGTTCACGCCGCCGTCGCGGGCGTTCACCAGCGCCAGATAGTCCGCATAGGCACCGTAGATGCCCGAGCCGCCCGGCGCGTAGGGGCCGGTGCGATAGATGGCGATGGGCACGAACTGCTCCATCGCTGCACCGCCTGTGGCCGCAGGCGCCGCCGTCTGGGCGGCGGCGGGCACGGCGAAACCAAGCGTCGCGACGAGGGCAAGGAGACAGGCCGGCGCGACGGATTTCCGGCGCCGCGGGCTGAAGCGTTGAGGCATGGCGTCATCCTCCAGGCCGGAATTCTGGTCCGGCATCTTTATCTGATGATCGGACCATAAATCCAAAATCGTCGCACCGTCAATCTCCAGATGGAGACGACGGAATTTCCAACTAATACACTGATTATCATATGAATTATCGCAATTTCCTCCACCTGAGGCGGGCAGCTGGTGGAAAATTTTCGCTTGACCGCACGATTTCAATCGGACAATTTTAGCCCGACAAAAACGAGGCAACGCGTCCATGGTCGAGGCTATTCACGAGCTGGAAGGCGGGGGCACCGCAGAGGGGGACGTCGGCGCGTCCGTGCTGGACCTGGCTGCGCCGGCCGGTGTCGCCCTGCGCAGCGCAGCCGAAAGCCGGGGGCTCGACTGGGCGGTGATCGGGCGTCATCTGGCGGCCCACGGCATCGGTCTCGATCCCGCCTTCGTGCCCCGTCAGTTCACAGGCGGCCTCGCCAACCTGAACTTTCTCGTGCGCGTGTCGGACGGCTGGGCCGTGCTGCGGCGTCCGCCCGATGGCCCCCTGCCCCCGGGCGCGCACGACATGGCGCGCGAGCACCGCATCCTGTCGAACCTCTGGCGGGAGCTGCCGCTCGCCCCCCGCAGCCTGCATCTGTGCGCCGACCCAAGCATTGCCGGCGCGCCGTTCCAGGTGATGGAATTCCGCCCCGGCGTCGCCCTGCGCGGTGACAGCCTGTCGCCCTTCCCGGCGACCGCCGCCACCGGCGCGGACCTCTCGCACAAGCTGGTCGAGACGTTGGCCGCCATCCACGCGGTGGACCCGGCGCGGATCGGCCTGTCCGATCTCGGCCGCCCCGCCGGCTTCTTCGCCCGCACCGCTGCGGGCTGGATCGGCCGCGCCGAACGGGTGGCGCAGGGCGCGCTCTCCCCGGCCGCCCGTGCCGTCGCCGGCTGGCTCGCTGCCGCAGAGGTGCGGGACGCGTCGGCGCCGACGCTTCTCCACAACGATTTCAAGCTCGACAACGTGCTGCTGGACCCCGCCACCCGCGGGCCCGTCGCCGTGGTGGACTGGGACATGGGCACCCGGGGCGACCCGTTGTTCGATCTCGCGACGCTGCTCAGCTACTGGACCGAGGCCGGCGACCCGCCGTGCATGCACGAGCTGGCGCAGATGCCCACGACCCACCCCGGCTTCCTGACACGAGCCGAAGCGGCGGACGCCTACGCCCGCGCCACCGGCCGCGACCTGTCCCAGCTCAAGGTCTACCGCGTGCTCACCATGCTGAAGCTCGGCGTGGTGTTCCACCAGCTCCACGCGCGGCACCGCGCCGGCGAGACGGCGGACCCGCGCTATGCCGGCTTCGGCACACTCGCCGAGGCGCTGTTCGATTTCACCCTCGACATCATCAACGACAAGACCTTCTGAAGGCGAGGCCCATGGATTTCGCGCTCCCCCCCGATCTCGCCGCGCTGGAGGCCCGCACCGCGGCCTTCGTGCGCGACGAGGTTCTGCCCTTCGAGGCCGACCCGCGCCGCACCGCCCACGGCCCCACCGACGATTTGCGCCGTGATCTGGTGGCGAAGGCCCACGCGGCCGGGCTGCTGAGCCCGCACGTACCGAAGGCCTGGGGCGGGCTGGGCCTCTCCCATCTCGGCAAGGCCGTGGTGTTCGAGGCGGCGGGCTATTCCATGCTCGGCCCCATCGCGCTTGCCATCGCCGCGCCGGACGAGGGCAACATGCACCTTCTCGCCGAAGTGGCGAGCGAAGCGCAGAAGGCCCGCTACCTCGCGCCCATGGCGGCGGGCGAGACGCGCTCCTGCTTCCTGATGACCGAGCCGCATCCCGGCGCCGGAGCGGACCCGTCCTCGCTCAAGACAACCGCGGTGAAGGACGGCGACCACTTCGTCATCAACGGCCTCAAATGGCTCATCACCGGTGCCGAGGGCGCGGCCTTCGCCATCATCATGGCGCGCACTATCGTGGACGGGCGGGACGTGGGCGCCACCATGTTCCTCGCCGATCTGCCGACGGAGGGCTTCCGCATCAGCCGCGCGCTCGACACGCTGGACAGTTCCTTCACCGGCGGCCACGCGGAAGTGGCGCTGGAAAATCTGCGCGTTCCCGCGTCCGACGTGCTCGGCGCCGTGGGCGAGGGCTTCCGCCATGCGCAGGCGCGGCTCGTGCCGGCGCGGCTCACCCACTGCATGCGCTGGCTCGGCGCCGCGCGGCGCGCCCACGACATCGCCACCGACTATGCGGGCCGGCGCGAGGCGTTCGGCGGCACGCTCCTGTCCCACGAGGGTGTGGGCTTCATGCTGGCCGACAATGAGATTGACCTGCACACCACCCGCCTCGCCATCCGCCACGCCGCCTGGCTGCTGGACCAGGGTGAAAAGGCGAACGTGGAAAGCTCCATGGTGAAGGTGTTCGCCTCCGAAGCCATCTTCCGCATCGTGGACCGGTCGCTCCAGGTGCTGGGCGGCCTCGGCATGACGCGAGACACGGAGGTGGAGCGCATCTTCCGCGACGTGCGCGGTTTCCGCATCTACGACGGCCCGTCCGAGGTCCACCGCTGGAACATCGCGCGCCGGCTGGCCCGTGGCGCGGCGGTGAAGGCCGTGCCGGAAGGGAGGGCCGCGTGATGGGCCTCGCCCTTCCCCTGCCCCAGCCCGCGCCCATGCCCGGCCTTGCCGGCAAGATCGTCATCGTCACCGGCGGCGGGCGGGGCCTCGGCCGCGCGGTCGCGGAGGGCTTTGCCACCGCCGGCGCCCATGTGGTGCTCACGGGCCGCAGCGCCGAGACGCTGGCCGAGGCGGCCGCCGCGATCGTCACGCAGGGTGGATCGGCCGAAGGCATCGCCGCCGATGTGGCCAGCGAGGCGGACGTCGAGGCGCTGGTCCGCTCCGTGGTGGAGCGTCATGGCCGCATCGACGTGCTCGTCAACAATGCCGGCATCAACCCTTGGTACAAGACCGCCGAGGACACGAGCCTCGCCGAATGGCGGCAGGTGGTCGACACCAACCTCACCGGCGTGTTTCTCGCCGCCCGCGCGACAGGCCGCGTGATGCTGGCCCAAGGCGAAGGCGCCATCGTCAACATCACCTCGGTGGCCGGAAAGGTGGGGCTGGCGCGCACCACCGCCTATTGCGCCGCCAAGGGCGGGGTGGAGCTGATGACTCGTCAGCTCGCGCTCGAATGGGCGAAGAAGGGCGTGCGGGTGAATGCCGTCGGCCCCGGCTATTTCGAAACCGAGCTGACCGAAGGCATGCGCCAGAACCCAAAGCTCGCCGAGCGCGTCACCGGCCGCACGCCCATGGGCCGCTTCGGCCATCCGCAGGAGCTGGTCGGCGCCTGCCTGTTCCTCGCCTCGCCCGCGGCCTCCTACATCACCGGCGCCTCGCTGGCGGTGGATGGCGGCTGGACCGCCGCCTGATCCGAAAGACCAGAGATGAACGCCCTCACGCCCACATCCACACCGAGCTCAACCCCCTTGGCCCTCGCCGGCCTCAAGGTGCTGGACCTCACCCGCCTGCTGCCGGGCGCCTTCTGCTCGCTGATGCTGGCCGACCTCGGCGCCGACGTGCTCAAGATCGAGCAGCCGGAGGGCGGCGACTACAACCGCACCTTCCCGCCGCTGAACCGCGCGGAATCCGGCTCCTTCCTGCTGCTCAACCGCAACAAGAAGAGCCTGACGCTGAACCTCAAGTCGGAAGAGGGCCGCGCCATTCTCCTCAATCTGGTGAAGGATGCGGACGTGCTGCTGGAGGGCTTCCGCCCCGGCGTCATGGACCGCCTCGGCCTCGGCTATGACGCCCTCGCCGAGATCAATCCCCGCCTCGTCTATTGCGCCATCTCCGGCTACGGGCAGGACGGGCCGAGCCGGCTCAAGCCGGGGCACGACCTCAATTATCTCGCCGAGGCGGGGGCGCTGCAGTTGTTCGGCAAGGCGGGGGAAGGCCCCATCGTGCCGGGGCTCTCCATCGCCGACGTGGGCGGTGGCTCCCTCATGGCCTCCACGGGAATCCTCGCCGCGCTGCTGGCGCGGGCGACCACCGGGCGCGGGCAGTTCGTGGACGTGTCCATGCATGACGGCGCCATGTCGTGGCTGACCCTGCACGGCGCCGATCATCTCTTCGCCGGCATCGAGCCGAAGGGTGGCGAGCGGCCCTTCATCGGTCAGGCGCCGTGCTACAATGTCTACGCCTGCGCCGACGGAAAACACGTCGCCCTCGGCCTCATCGAGACGCATTTCTGGCACCGCTTCTGCGACGCCGTGGGCCTTCCCGCGCTGAAGAACGAGCAGTGGCCGGAGGGCGAGCGGGAAGTGGCGCAGAAGGCCACCCTCGCCGCCCTGTTCGCCCGCAAGACGCGCGACGAATGGGTGGCGGACCTTGAAGCCGCCGACATTCCCTTCGGCCCCGTCTTCTCCATGGAGGAGGCCTTCGCCGATCCCCATGCCCGCCACCGGCAGATGCTGATGTCCATGGAGCATCCGGTGGAGGGCACCATTCCTCAGCTCGGCTTTCCGGTGAAGTATTCCGGCACCCCCTGCGCCCTGCGTTCGCCGCCGCCCCTGCTCGGTGAGCACAATGGCGAGGTGCTGGCGGGCCTCGGCTATGCGCCCGAGGAAATCGCCGCGCTCAAGGCCAGCCGGGCGATCTGAGGCACCACGCGCAAAAGACCAGCAAGAGAGCACCAAGAGAGCACAATGCTCCGGGAGGAAACCATGGCCCCCAGCCAGATGGCGCCGACCAGAATAGCGCCCAACATGACCGACTATGCCGAAACGGCCCGCACCTTCCGATGGCAGGTGCCGGAGACGTTCAATTTCGGTGCCGACGTGGTGGATCATTTCGCCCGTACCGCCGACGGACCGGCCCTCATCTGGGCCAATGCGGCGGGCGAGGAGCGGCGCTTTTCCTTCTCGGACATGGCGCGCCTCACCAGCCGCTTCGCCTCGGCTCTGGCGGCACGCGGCATCCGGAAGGGCGACCGGGTGCTGGTCATGCTGCCGCGCATTCCCGAATGGCAGGTGGCCATGGTGGGCTGCCTGAAGCTCGGCGCTGTGCCCATTCCGTCCATCGAGATGCTCACCGCCAAGGACATCGCATATCGCGTGCGCCATGCCGGCGTGCGGGCCGTGGTGGCCCGGGCCGAACATGCGGTAAAGTTCGCGGATGTGATGGACGAGGTGCCGGTACGCCTCGCGCTGAAAGGCCCCCTTGGCGGCGCGCCCGGCTTCGAGCCGCTGGAGGAGGCGCTGGCCTCCGGCGACGAGGCATTCGTGCCGGTGACGGTCAAGGCCGACGACCCGGCCGTGCTCTATTACACCTCCGGCTCCACAGGGCAGCCGAAGGGCGTGCTGCACGCCTCCCGCGGGCTCTACGCCTGGCGCGGCTCGGCCGTCTGCTGGCTGGATCTTCGGCCCGGCGATACCATCTGGTGCACGGCCGACACCGGCTGGAGCAAGGCCGGCACCTCCATCCTGTTCGGCCCCTGGAGCTGCGGGGCCGCCAGCTTCTTCTACGATGGCACGTTCGACCCCAAGGAGCGCCTGCGTCTGCTGGAACGCTACGGCATCACCGTCTATTGCGCACCGGGCACGGAGCTGTTCCGCGTGGTGGATGCCGGCGTCGCCGAGCACGACCTCTCGCGCCTGCGCCACACCGTCTCCTCGGGCGAGACGTTGAACCCGGCGGTCGCGGCACGCTGGCAGACGGCGACGGGCGTCCCCATCCTTGAAGCCTACGGCCAGACCGAGACGCTGATGACGCTGCTCAACTATCCCAGCGTCGCCCCGCGCGAGGGCTCCATGGGCAAGCCGTTGCCGGGCCTCGATCTCGCAATCATCGACGGCGCGGGGAACCGCCTGCCGCCCAGCATGGAAGGCGACATCGCCCTTCTCACCCCCAACCCGCAGATGATGCTCGGCTATCTCGACGAGCCCGAACGCACCGCCAGCGCCCATGTGGAGGGGCCGGAGGGGCGCTGGTTCGTCACCGGCGACCTCGGGATGGTGGATGCGGACGGCTATTTCTACCATCGTGGCCGCAATGACGACGTCATCAATTCCGCCGGCTACCGCATCGGTCCCTCCGAGGTGGAGAACGCTTTGCTCGACCATCCGGCGGTGCAGGAATGCGCGGCGGTGGCGTCGCCCCATCCGGAGCGTGGCGAGATCGTGAAGGCCTTTGTCGTGCTCCGCCCCGGCTTCACCGGCGACGATGCGCTGGCGGCCGCCTTGCAGGATCACGTGAAGCGTGTCACCGCTCCCTACAAATATCCCCGCGCCATCGCGTTTCTCGGCGAGCTGCCGAAGACCATGACCGGGAAGGTGCAACGCAAGGTGCTGCGGGACCTGGAGAAGGCCCGCGCCGCCGAGAGGATGGTCCCTGATGTCGCTCGCGCTTGATCCGGTGCAGGTGGAGCCCGCCTTCCGTCTCGTCGCCCGCACCATCGAGGACAAGATCCTGGCCGGCGAAATCGCGCCGGGGGATCTGCTGCCCTCCGAGGCCGGGCTCGCCGAGAAGCTGGGTGTGAACCGCTCCACCATCCGCGAAGCCATCCGCGTGCTGGAGCAGAACGGCTTCGTCAGGCGCGAGGCCGGCCGGAAGAAGCTCTATGCCTCCATCCCCCAGTCCGGCGACATTTCCCGCCGGCTCACGGCGGCGATGGTCCTGCATCAGGTGACGTTCGAGGAATTGTGGGAGGCCATGTACGCGCTAGAACCCGCCGCCGCAGCCTCCGCCGCCCAGCGCAGCGATGCGGCCGACCTCGAGGATCTGGAGCGCAATCTCGAGGAGACGCGCAAGGCGCTGAAGGATTCCACCAGCCTCACCGCCCTCGACATCGAGTTCCACGATCTGGTCGCCCGCGCCACCCGCAACCGGGCGATCCAGATGGCGCGCCTGCCCATCTCCGAGCTGTTCTATCCGCCCTTCCTGAAGGTGATGTCGCGCCTCAATGCCGGCGAGCGCCTGCTGGTGGCCCATGAGGCGATCTTCGCGGCGGTCCGCGATCACGACGAGAAGCGCGCACGGGACTGGATGGAGAAGCACATCCTGGACTTCAAGCGCGGCTACGAGCTCGCCAATCTCGACATGGCCACCCCCGTGGATATGCCCGAAAAATGAGTGCGCCCGCCCCCTCCCCCGCTGCTGTCACCTCCGGCGCTATCTCCGCCGAGGACGCCATCCGCTCGCGCCGCTCCATCCGCGCCTTCCTGCCGACGCCGGTCGGCGACGAGACCGTCGCGGCCATACTGGAGCTTGCGGCCCGCGCGCCCTCCGGCACCAACATTCAGCCATGGCAGGTGCTGGTGCTGCGGGGCGAACCGCTCGCGGCGCTGACGCGCGAACTCCATGCCCTCTCCCTCGCCGGCGATCCCGGCACGGAGGAATTTGCCTATTACCCGCGGCAATGGCGCGAGCCCTATCTCTCCCGTCGCCGCAAGGTGGGGTGGGATCTCTATGGCACGCTCGGCATCGCCAAGGGCGACACCGAGCGGATGCGCCAGCAGCTCGCGCGCAACTTCCTGTTCTTTGACGCGCCCGTGGGCCTCATCTTCACCATCGACCGCGACCTGGAGCGGGGCTCCTGGCTCGACTACGGCATGTTCCTCCAGAACATCATGATCGCCGCGCGGGCGTTCGGCCTCGACACCTGCCCGCAGGCGGCCTTCAACGCCTATGGCGCAGTCATCGCACGTCGCCTCGCCATTCCCGACACGCAGATGATCGTCTGCAGCATGGCGCTCGGTTTCGCCGATCCAGAGGCTCCGGAGAACACCTTCACCACGGTGCGAGAGCCTCTGGAGAACTTCGTGCGTTTCGTCGACCAGATCGCCTGAGACGCACGCGCAATTTCATCCCCGATCGGTTCGCCCGTCCCGCTGCCGCGGGGCGATCGCCTGCGCATGTCACCTGCGCCTGCCACATGAATGGGGTCATCATGGATTTGAAGGACAAGGTTGCCATCGTCACCGGCGCCGCCTCCGGCCTCGGCAACGCCACCGCACGCCGCCTCGCCGGCCTCGGCGCCCGCCTTGCCGTGGTGGACCTGAAGGAGGCGGGCATGTCGGCCCTCGCACAAGAGACCGGGGCGCTGGCCCTCGCCTGCGACGTGGCCGATGCGGCAGCGTCCGAGGCCGCCTTTGCCCGGATCCTGTCGGAACGCGGCCGTCCTCACCTGCTGGTGAACTGCGCCGGCATCGCCCCAGGCGCCCGGATCGTGGAGAAGGACGGGCCGGGCTCCCTCGGCGAATTCGAGCGCATCGTCCGCGTCAATCTCACGGGCACCTACAACTGGCTCCGCCTTGCCGCCGCTGCCATGGTGGAGAACGCGCCGGATGACGAGGGCCAGCGCGGCGTCATCATCAACACCGCATCGGTCGCGGCCTATGAAGGCCAGATCGGCCAGACGGCCTATGCGGCGGCGAAGGGCGGCGTGGCGTCCCTGACCCTGCCGGCTGCCCGCGAACTGGCGCGCCACGGCATCCGTGTCGCCGCCATCGCGCCCGGACTGTTCGGCACGCCCATGGTGGAAGCGATGACGCAGGAGGTGCAGGATCGCGTCTTCGAGGTCATCCCGTTTCCGAAGCGGCCCGGCCGGCCGGACGAATTCGCCCGCATGGTCCTCAGCATCGTCGCCAACCCCATGATCAACGGCTCCGTGCTCCGGCTGGACGCCGGCCTGAGGATGCAGGCGCGGTAACGTTGAAGCGTTCGGCCAAACGCGAAGGGGCACCGCCACCCGGCGGCCCCTCTATCGCGGCGGCGCGCAGCCGCACATGGCGTTGAGGCCGGCAGTGACGAACCGCACGAAATCCTCGAACAGCGCAGGATCACCCGCCGTCGCCCGCCCCCCGGACAGGCGTTCGATGCGCTTGTCGGCCACGTACATCAGCAGGGCGCCCACGGCATATTCATAGGCCCAGAGCAGCCGGTCGTCCGGGCAACCGGGAAGCGCGACGGCCATGGCCTCCAGGAAGGCGCGGACCAGCGGATCATAGAAGCGCTCGATCGTCTCGGTGGCTTCCGGGCCCGGATCCCAGGCGGTGCGGGCGACCAGCAGGGAGAAGCTGTCGCCGCTCGCCGAATCGTGCAGGCGCACCACCGGCTCCGCCCACGCGGTGACGATCTCCGCCACCCGCCCTTCCCCGGGGCCACGCGCCCCGATCTCCCGGATGCGGGAGATGCGCTCGTCGAGATTGGCCTGTCGGTGGGCGAAGACGGTGGCGAGCAATTCCGGCTTGCGGCCGAAATAATAGCCCACCAGGGCCACCGGCACGCCGGCGCGGGCGGCGATGTCGCGCACCGAGACCGCGGCATAGCCCCGCTCGGCAAAGAGGAATTCTGCGCTGGCGAGAATGTCCTGCCGGCGATCCGGCCGCTGCGGATCGCCGGGCGCGATTGCCGAGCGGCGCGCGCCCTTTCCCCGTCCGGACGGCGAGGCGGAGCGCCTGGCGGAAGATGGCTTCTTTGTCGTCTCCATGGACCTTTTCTAGCGTTACCGGTGCATCCGCACCAGCCATGGCGTCACGCCGACTTGTACAATTGTACAATAACATATACGACTGTACAAAACGAAGCCTGCGCGATGGGCTGGGAGGACGAGACGCCGTGCCAAGATTCGTCGATATCTCCATTCCGCTGGAAAACGACGTGCCCGCCGACCCGCCCTTCCAGCGGGTCCGCATCGACTATTCCGTCCACACGGAAACCGCCGCCACCCTGTGCGCCGCCTTCCCCGGATTGAAGCCCGAGCAGCTCCCGGAGGGCATGGGCTGGGCGGTGGAGACGGCCCACATCTCCACCCACAACGGCACCCATGTGGATGCGCCCTGGCACTATCACCCCACCATGGACGGCGGTGCACGCGCGATCACCATCGACGAGATCCCGCTCGACTGGTGCTTCCGCCCCGGCGTGAAGCTGGACTTCCGCCACCTGCCGGACGGCCATGTGGTGACGCCCGCCGAGATCGACGCGGAACTCGCCCGCATCGGCCACACGCTGAGCCCCCTCGACATCGTGGTGGTGAACACCTCGGCCGGCGTCGCCTACGGCCAGCCCGACTATATCGACAAAGGCTGCGGCTTCGGCCGGGACGCCACCCTCCACCTCGTGAACCAGGGCGTGCGCGTGGTGGGCACGGACGGCTGGAGCTGGGACGCGCCCTTCTCCTTCACCGCGCGCCGCTTCGCCGAGACGGGCGATGCCTCCCTCATATGGGAAGGCCACAAGGCCGGGCGCGAGAAGGGCTACTGCCAGATCGAGAAGCTCCACAATCTCGAGGCTCTGCCTGCCACCGGCTTCACCATCAGCTGCTTCCCGGTGAAGGTGCGCGCCGCCTCCGCCGGCTGGACGCGGGCCGTCGCCATCCTTCCCGATTGAACGCTTTCCCAAACGCTTCCCAAAACGCTTCCTTGGCGGAGACATGTCTTGAGCAAGGTCATCATCACCTGCGCGGTGACGGGCGGCATCCACACGCCCACCATGTCCGACGCACTGCCCATCACGCCCAACGAGATTGCCGAGCAGGCCATCGCGGCCGCCGAGGCCGGCGCCGCCATCCTGCACCTGCACGCCCGCGATCCCAAGGACGGGCGGCCCACGCCGGATCCCGCCGTGTTCATGGAATTCCTGCCGCGCATCAAGCAGGCGACCGATGCGGTGATCAACATCACCACCGGCGGCGGCCTGAACATGACGGTGGAGGACCGCCTCGCCGCCCCGTTGAAGGCCGCGCCGGAGATGTGCTCGCTGAACATGGGCTCCATGAACTTCGCCCTGCACCCGCTGGCGAAGCGCTATTCCAACTGGAAATACGCGTGGGAGGAGCCCTACCTCACCGGCACGAAGGACTTCATCTTCCGCAATACGTTCGGCGACATCGAACGCATCTACAAGATGCTGGGCGAGGAGCACGGCACCAAGTTCGAGCATGAATGCTACGACGTGGGCCACCTCTACAATCTCGCCCATTGCCTCGATCAGGGCTGGTTCCGCCCGCCGGTGTTCCTGCAGCTCATCTTCGGCATCCTCGGCGGCATCGGGCCGGACATGGACAATCTGATGTTCATGAAGCGCACCGCCGACAAGCTGTTCGGCAAGGACTATCACTGGTCCGTGCTCGCCGCCGGCCGCCACCAGATGCCGTTCGCGACGCAGGCGGCGATGATGGGCGGCAATGTGCGGGTGGGGCTGGAGGACAGCCTGTTCATCGGCCGCGGCAAGCTCGCATCCAGCAATGCCGAGCAGGTGGCGAAGATCCGCCGCATCCTGGAAGAACTCGGCCACGAGATCGCCACCCCGGACGAGGCCCGCGCCACCCTCGGCCTCAAGGGCGCCGACAAGGTAAGCTTCTGAAAGCCTGAGGAACGCCATGGCCACGCCCAACCCCATCGACGGCTTTACGGTAGACCCCGCCGCCATCGCCTATGTGGGCGAGGGCCTGCAGCGTCCCGAATGCATCCTTGCCGAGCGCGACGGCTCCCTGTGGAGCGCGGACGCGCGCGGCGGTGTGGTCCATATCCGCCCGGACGGCACCCAGAAGCTGATCGCGCAGAGCGAGGCGACGCATTTCGCTTCCGCCACCGACGAGGAGACGCGCTTCGTCTCCGGCACATTGCCCAACGGCCTCGCCTTCGCCCGCAACGGCGACATCCTGATCTCCAATTTCGGCACCGACCGGCTGGAGATCATGACCCGCGACGGGCAATCCCGCGTGCTCGCCGACACCATCGACGGCGCGCCCATCGGCAAGGTCAATTTCGTGCTGCGCGACAGCCGCGACCGCATCTGGCTCACCATCTCCACCCGCATCAGGAACTGGATGCAGGCCATGAGCCCGAACGTCTCGGACGGCTACGTGGCGCTCTACGAGAACGGACACCTGCGCATCGTCGCGGACGGCTTCTGCTTCACCAACGAGATCCGCTTCGACGCCAACGAGGAATGGCTCTATGTGGTGGAGACGGGCGGCAAGCGGGTGACGCGCCTCAGGGCCCTGCCCAATGGCGATCTGGTGGACCGCGAGACCTTCGGCCCCTCCGACCATGGCGCCCTCATCGACGGCATCGCCTTCGACGCCCATGGCAACCTCTGGGGCACCCATGTGATGACGGACCGCATCTTCGCCATCACGCCCGACGGCGACCTGCGCATCATCCTCGACGACGACCACGGCAGCCCGGCCGGCAAGGCGCTGATGGCGGCTCTGGAGAAGGACGCCGTGACGCCAGAGCTGATGCTCGCCTGCGGCGGCACCATCGCGCCGTGGTTCGCCAGCGTGACCTTCGGCGGGCCGGACCTCAGGACCGTCTATGTGGGCAGCCTGCGCGGCACCCGCATTCCCTTCTTCCGCTCACCGGTGGCGGGCCTGCCCATGGTCCACTGGTGACGGCCGACCAATAAAAAGCACGAACGGGAGGACATTCATGACTGCGAAATTCGGCCCCCTCGCCTTGGCCCTGGCGGCGGGACTTGCCGCGGCTCCGGCAGCGGCGGAAATCTCCGGCGGCACGGTGAAGGTGGGCGTGCTCACCGACATGTCCGGCGTCTATTCCGACATCACCGGCAAGGGCTCGCTCATCGCCGCCCAGATGGCCATCGACGACTGCCTGAAGGCCGAATGTGCCGGCATGAAGATCGAGATGGTCTCCGCCGACCACCAGAACAAGGCGGACATCGCCTCCGCCACCGCGCGCAAGTGGATTGACCAGGACGGCGTGGACGTCCTCGCCGACATGTCCAACGCCTCCATCCAGCTCGCCATCGCGCCGCTGGTGAAGGAGAAGAACCGCGTCGCGCTCTTCCCCGGCGGCACCGCGCGCCTCACCGGCGATGCCTGCCAGCCCGGCCATGTGGTGCAGTGGATGTGGGACACCTACGTGCAGGTGGCCGGCATCGCCAACCGCCTCACCCAGCCCGGCACCTCCTGGTATCTGGTGACGGCGGACTATGCCCTCGGCCAGCAACTGGAGGCGGACGCCAAGACCGTGGTGGGCAAGAAGGGCGGCAAGGTGCTCGGCTCCGTGCGCCATCCCTTCCCGGCGGTGGACCTCTCCTCCCCGCTGCTCACCGCGCAGGGCTCGGGGGCCGACATCATCGCCCTCGCCAATGCCGGCAACGACACGGTGACCGGCATCAAGACCGCGCGCGAATTCGGCATCACCACCTCGAAGCAGAAGCTCGTCGCCTTCTTCCTCACCGCGCTGGATGTGAAGAGCGTGGGCCTGCCGGTGGCGCAGGGAACGCTTCTGTCCGAAGGCTTCTATTGGGACCTCGACGACGGCACCCGCGCCTTCTCCGAGCGCTTCAAGGCGCAGAATGGCAAGATCCCGTCCGCCATCCACGCCGGCGTCTATTCCTCCGTCCTGCACTATCTGAAGTCGGTGGCGGCCACGAAGAGCGATGATGCCGAGACCGTGGTGAAGAAGATGGGCGAGCTGCCCATCAAGGACGACGTCGTGCGCAACGCCAAGCTGAGGCCCGACGGACGCATGGTCCACGATTTCTACGTGTTCGAGGTGAAGGCGCCAGACGCCTCCAAGGGCGAATGGGACCTCTACAAGCTGGTCGCCACCCTGCCCGGCGACGAGGCATTCCGCCCGCTCTCCGAAAGCGCCTGCCCGGCCATCATCGCTGCGCGCGGAGAGAAGAAGGCGAACTGAGCAACAACGGGGCCGCGCGTCCGGCACGGCCCCGTAGCGGCTTCGCCCCCTTGCCGCTTTCAAGCGCGACGCAACGCGCAGCGGGATCGACGTGTCAGAAGTCCGATGCCCGGAGCAAGAGGTTAACCGCGGCGGGCGGTTCCACGCAGGGTCGGCAGTCCGATGCCCGCAGCGTCGAAGCCGCCGTCCACGGCAAGTTCCTGCCCGGTGATGTAGCTTGCCTTGTCACTGCACAGGAAGAGGACCGCCTCCGCGAGCTCCTCCTCCAGCCCATAGCGGGCGAGCGGGATGGCGTCGTGATAGTCGGCGCGGATCGCGGGCGAATGCACCTCTTTCGCCATGGCGGTGTCCACCGGCCCCGGCGCCACCGCGTTGACGCGGATGCCGAAGCCCGCGAGTTCCACCGCGAGCTGCTTGGTGAGGTGCGCGAGCGCAGCCTTGCTGGTGCCGTAGGCGGCCCGCAGGGTCGAGGCCCGCAGCCCGGAGATGGACGTGATGTTGACGATGGCCCCACCGCCCTGACGCGCGATCAGCGGCACGGTGGCTTTGGTGCAGTTGAACGGGCCGGACAAGTTGACATCGAGCACGCGGCTCCATTCCGCGTCCGTCGTCTCGAGAATGGGCTTGAACACGGCGATACCGGCATTGTTGACCAGCGCATCGAGCCGGCCGAACCGGGCGTCGATCGCCTGAACCGCGGCCGCGACCGCCGCCGGATCAGCCACATCGCAGACCAATGCGAGCGTGCGCTCGGGCTCCGCCAGGGCGGCGAAGGCCTCCTGGAGCAGCAGGGGCTCGATATCGAGCAGCGCCACCCGCCAGCCGTCGGCAATGAACTTGCGCGCCACGGCAAGTCCGATGCCGCGCGCCGCGCCCGTGACTAGAGCAACTTTGGGATCTGGGAAGGTGGAGGTTTCGGGCATGACCGTTTCATCGTGGAATGATCTTGCTGAGGCTCATACCCCGACGGTCGGCGAAACGGAATGCCCGCTGCAACAGACAGCGCGGCGGGCGTCTCCTGCTTCGGAGGAAAGGCTCGGCGGAGAACGCCGAGCCCTGGCTTGCCGCAACTAGCGGAAATCGCCGGTGGCGATGGGGTCGGAACCCGGGAAGGTCTCCTCGAGCGCCTCGTCGAGCAGCGCGGCGTCGGCGGTGGGATAATCGGTGTAGCCCTCCGGCCCCTGCGTGTACCAGGTCTCCATGTGGTCCGGCGCGAGCGGAATCGCGTGCCGGATGCGGGCGGGCAGATCGGGATTGGCGAGGAAGCCGCGGCCGAAGGCGATGGCGTCCGCCTCGCCCTTCTCCAGGGCGGCCATGGCACGGGCGCCGTCGAAATCGGAATTCAGCACCAGCGGCCCGTCGAACACGGCCCGGATCTCCGGATGGACCGGCGGATGGTCCGGCGTGCCGCGGGTGCCCTCCGGAGGCGGCTCGCGCAGTTCGAGGAAGGCGATGCCGATATCCGACAGGATCTGCGCGGCGTGGCGGAACAGGGGCACCGGATCGGGATCGTTGACGCCCTGGCTCTCTCCGTTGGGCGACAGGCGCACGCCCGTGCGGTCGGCGCCGATCTCGCCGGCCACGGCCTCCGTCACCTCGCGCAGCAGGCGGGAGCGGTTCTCGATGGAGCCGCCGTAGGCATCGGTGCGGTGATTGGCCGAGGCGCGCAGGAACTGGTCGATCAGATAGCCGTTCGCGGCGTGGATCTCCACGCCGTCGAATCCAGCGAGCAGGGCGTTGCGGGCCGCCCGGCGATAGTCGTTGAGCAGGCCGGGGATCTCGGCGGCATCGAGGGCACGGGCCTCGGCATGGGGTTGCTTGCCGTCATAGGTATGGGCGTAGGCCGGCGCGGTCGTCGCCGATGCGGAAACGGCCTTGGCGCCGTCAAGGAAGCTCGGATGCACGATCCGCCCCATGTGCCAGAGCTGGCACACCATGCGCCCGCCGGCGCTCTTCACCGCGTCCGTCACCGGTCGCCAGGCGGTGACCTGCTCGTCGCTCCAGATACCGGGCGCGAAGGGCCAGCCGAGGCCCTGTCGGCTGATGCCGGTGGCTTCGGAAATGATGAGGCCGGCGCTGGCGCGCTGGGCATAATATTCCGCCATGAGCGCGGTGGGCACATGCTCGCGCGTGCCGCGGCCACGGGTCAGGGGCGCCATGAACATGCGGTTCGGCGCCGCGATGGCACCCATCTGGATGGGATCGAACAAGGTGGGCATGGGTCTTCTCCGGGAGCTCTACGAAGAACCGCCCTCGGCCGGCGTCCGGATGCGAAAGATGGGGCGGACAATTGGCTGCGGGCGAGAGGTCAAGGGGGGACGAACACACCGGCGGCCCCGGAAGAGCAAAGCGGGGAGCGCTTGCCGAGGCGGCCGCCTGTTGGATCGCGACGGCATGGATGGTCGTGTCGGGACAGCAGGACAAGGCGAGCGTGCCGAAGGCGGCGACGAAGATCAAGGCCGCGGGCGCAACCGCAGTTGCTCGCGCCACCAAGCGACCAGCGGCGGCCGGAAGTTCACTGGCCGCGCCAGTCTCCTGAGCACGGCCGCTGACGGCCTCGGCGGTGTCACGAGCCGCAGCCGTCTCTTCGCCGCGAACGTCGCATCACCGCGTCGCGCCCTCGACGCGCCTCCACATATCGGCATTCCGGGCGCGAGGCCTTGCTCCCGGACACAGCCTGTCCCGGCGTCCTGACCGAGCACCATCCTTTCGGCGCCCCCTCCCCACGCATTGACCGTCAACGCCGGAGAATGGCGCCGGGGACACCATCAGGAGCGTCGTGTCGGCTTTCCTTTAGGCTTTCCCTCGAATGTATTCGGACGCCCGCTTCTACGCTGGCCCTCGCCTTTGCCTTGACCAGACGGCTTGGCCTCGCGCGGCTTCTCGAACCCGGCCTTGCCGTGCTCCGCCCTGCCATCGGCAGATTTCCCCTGCGCGGGCCTGTTGCGAAACGTCTTGCCGCGGGGGGGCTCCCCGGATGGCGGAAAGCCGCGCGCCGGCTTCCCGCGGGCGGGCCGCTTCGAAGGCTCAGCAGGCTGGCCGGGCAACACTTCGATGACGACATCGTCGCCATCCGCCCTGCGGGCCGCCTTGCCGAAGCGGTCGGCGGCAGCGAGGCTGACCTCGAAAGCCGTCTCCTCATCGGATATGCGGATGACACCGATATCCTTGCGCGTCACGTTCCCGCGCCGGCAGATCAGGGGCAGCAGCCATTTGGGATCGGCATTGTTGCGGCGCCCGACATTGAGGCGGAACCAGACACTGCCGGCGCCCGAGCCGCCGTCGAAATCCCGGCCGGCCGCCCGGTCGCGCGCGGCACGGGGCTCACCCGGATCGGCGACCTCCTCTGGGGCCGGCAGGCCGGCCCTGTAGAGGCGCACCAGCGCAGCGGCCAGATGCTCGGGCGTATGCGCGGCGAGCAGCGCGAGGCCGGCGCTGGCATCCTCTTCATTCGGCTCATCTGTGATGACCGCATCGCTCAGCATCCGTTCGTGGTCGAGCTTGCGGATGTCCTCGGAGGTGGGCGGGCCGGACCATGAGGGCCGGATGCCGATCGCCCGCATGAGATCCTCGGCCCGGCGCCGGCGAAACGGCGGCACCAGCAGCACGCTCACGCCCTTGCGCCCCGCCCGGCCGGTGCGGCCGCTGCGGTGCTGCAGGCTTTCGGCATCGTTGGGCAGGTCGGCGTGGATGACGAGGCCGAGGTTCGGCAGGTCGATCCCCCGCGCGGCGACGTCGGTGGCGACACAGACCCGCGCGCGCCCGTCCCGCAGCGCCTGCAAGGCGTGGTTGCGCTCGTTCTGGCTCAGTTCTCCAGACAGCGCGACGGCCGAGAACTGGCGCTCCTGAAGCATGGCGTGCAGACGCCGCACGGCCTCCCGCGTGTTGCAGAACACGATGGCGCTTGGAGTATCATAGTAGCGAAGAACGTTGACGATCGCATGCTCGACCTCGGTCGGCGCGACGCGCATGGTGCGGTATTCGATGTCGGCATGCCCGCCTTCGGCCCCCGCCACCTCGATGCGCAAGGCATCGCGCTGGTAACGCTTGGCGAGGGCGATGATCCCACGCGGCATGGTTGCAGAAAACAGCAGGCTGCGCCGCTCCGGCGGGGTGGCGTCGAGAATGAACTCGAGATCCTCGCGAAAGCCGAGATCGAGCATCTCGTCGGCCTCGTCGAGCACGGCCACGCGCAGCGCCGAAAGATCGAGACGGCCGCGTTCCAGATGATCGCGCAGGCGGCCGGGGGTGCCGACGACGATGTGGGCGCCCCGCGCCAGCAGGCGCTGCTCCTGGCGCGGGTCCATGCCGCCGACGCAGGAAACGATGCGGGCTCCGGTCGCTGCGTAAAGCCAGGCGAACTCACGCTGGACCTGGAGCGCCAATTCCCGTGTGGGCGCCACCACCAGCGCCTGCGGCACGCTCGCGAACTCGAAACGCTCCGCGGTGCCCAGCAGCGTTTCGGCCATGGCGAGGCCATAGGCGACCGTCTTGCCGGAACCCGTCTGGGCCGACACGAGAAGATCGCGACCTGACGCCTCGAGCGCCAGCACGGCGAGCTGCACCGGCGTCGGATTATCGTAATCTTTTTCCGCCAGGGAGCGGGCGAGCGCCGGATTTGTCGTCAGGAAGGGCACGGCTGGGTCCGCCTATCTCGCAGTATCGTCAGGCGTCGAAGGGTAGCCGTCGGAAAGCATGTGGAACGCCTTCCTAATACCCCGGGAGCCAAGACGCCACAGCCGCCTGGGTGCGCTTCTAAGGCACATGGCGTCGTTTTCGTAAAGCTATGACCCGCCCCGGGACCAACAGCCACCGGTTTCCTGCACGCCTCCTTCCCTGAATTTTGAGGTATGGAGGCCCCGATGAGCAAAGCGAACTTCACGGGGAACGCCGAGCGCGACGCCGTCCTTCAAGCCCGTGGTGACGATGACCAAGGTCTGATCGTAGAGCCGGCCTGATATGCATCTTTATAAATACAACAACCGCGTCCGAGGCGGACCTTATGACAATCCGATACTCATCAGGCTGGCGTTTCCCCCCGCGGCGGCGGTGTTGATGGATGTCGAGACCTCCTCCATGAGCCAGTTGAGGCAATAGGCATCGGGATCGTTGAGCAGGTCCTGTGTCGACGCGGATTGGGCCAGCACCAAGGGGCCGCCGAGCGTCGCGATCTTGATGTTCACCGCACGGACCCGCTCAGCCTCGCCCTCGATGAGGGCACCTGAGAACGGCCCGTCGGCCTGCCAATCCGAACTCAGCCTAATCCGGGCGGCGACCGCGGCCGGGAGATCAGAAAGCGCACCGTGCAGTCCGGGCGCGGCATCGATGGCAACGAGATTCCCGGTCGCGAGAGCCGCGGCGATCTGGCGGTAGAGGCCCCGCTCCGTCTGCGGCACGAGGAGGATGAGGCCGCGCGGGTGGAGCGCGTAGAGGTTGCGCTCGCCTTCCGGGCCGGCGAGCTCCTTCTCCACCCCGAGCGCGGAGCGCACCGCGAACTCCCGCGCCGCGTTGGCCTCCGAGCGCAGTCCCTTGCGGCTGAGCCAGCTCGCGAAATCGAGCACCGCCGGGTCGGTGTGCACCGTGCCCTGCAGCAGCGGCACCGGCGCTTTCCGAACGAGCCGTCCGAGATAAAGCGGGCCGACGACGCCATCGCCCACGAGCGGCGCCGCTTCGGCTATCGGCGTCTGCACGTGCTGCTGCGGCGGGAGGGGTTCACGGTCAACCACAAGCGCCTGTTCCGGCTTTATCGCGAGGAGCGCCTCAAGGTGCGGCGCCGTGGTGGCCGCAAGCGGGCCATCGGAACGCGGGCACCCATGACGATCCCGATGCGGCCGAACGCGCGCTGGTCGCTCGACTTCGTGTCGGACCAGCTCACCTGTGGCCGTCGCTTGCGCATCCTCACCGTCGTCGACGACTGCACCCGGGAATGCCTCACCCTGCTGGCGGATAAGTCGCTATCCAGCGTGCGGGTGGCGCGGGAGCTGGATCGCCTCGTGACCGAGCGCGGCCGGCCGGAGATGATCGTCAGCGATAACGGCAGCGAGTTCACATCCAATGCCATCCTCGCCTGGGCGGACGCGGCACAGGTCGAGTGGCATTACATCGCGCCGGGCAAGCCCATGCAGAACGCCTTCATCGAGAGCTTCACGGCCGCCTGCGCGATGAGCTTCTCAATGAGACCCTGTTCTCGGCACTGAGCCAGGCCAGAGCGACCCTGAGCGGGTGGCGGTCCGATTACAATGGATCGAGGCCCCACTCCGCCCTCGGCTGGCGACCCCGTCCGCCTTCGCCGCCACCTTCCATCCGCGACGGGATCTGCCGCTGCGCCAAGTCAAAAGCTCCACGCCAGATCCCGCCGCTCACCCGGCCGAAAGGGCCAAATCCACCCGACAGAACGAACTCACCGCTGGATAAAACTTGGGGGCAACGTCAGGGCGGATGCCGGCAATCCGGGCTGACGAACCGGCATCTCGCGCCGGCCTTGCGACAGTCTCTCGCCCCTGCTCGGTGATCCCTTTGCTCCCCCCGCGTCCGGGCGGGAGAAGGCCGAGCTGAAGAACTAGGTCGGCTGGCGCGGGAGCCCGTCTTCATACGACGCCTTCGGCGTGAAGAGCGGATCGCTCAGGGCTCGATCCGCTCAATGATGGTCGCGGTACCCAGACCACCACCACAGCACATGGACTGCAGGCCGAACCGCCCACCGCGTCGCTCCAATTCGCCCAGTAGCAACGTCATCAGCCGCGCCCCGGAGGAGCCCAGCGGATGGCCCATTGCAATGGCACCGCCATTGACATTGACCCGCGAGAGGTCGGGCTGGATTTCATCGATCCAAGCCCCGAGCACCGAAGCGAATGCCTCGTTGACCTCGAACAGGTCGATATCGCTGAGCGCCAGCCCGGCGCGGGCGAGGATGCCCCGGGTCGCCGGGATCGGGCCCGTGAGCATGATCTCGGGATCGACACCGACAACGAGCTGCGCATGAACCCGGGCGCGGGGCGTAAGTCCCAAAGCGCGAGCCTTGCCGGCGCTCATGAGCAGGAGAGCCGCCGCCCCGTCCGAGACCTGGCTGGCATTGCCCGCCGT
The DNA here is from genome assembly GCF_023571765.1 of Xanthobacter aminoxidans. Lineage (GTDB taxonomy): Bacteria > Pseudomonadota > Alphaproteobacteria > Rhizobiales > Xanthobacteraceae > Xanthobacter > Xanthobacter aminoxidans. The sequence goes on from NZ_JAMJXC010000008.1 coordinate 153,960, forward strand.
CACCCGGCCGTCCGGGCGGAAGGGCGGCTTCAGGGTCGCAAGCTTCTCCACGCTCGATCCGGGCCGCACGCCCTCGTCGCGCGTGAGCATCACACCGTCGGCCCCCTCAATGGGGATCATGTCGGCATCGAACCGACCCGCCTCCTGCGCCGCGGCGGCACGGCGGTGGCTTTCCACGGAAAGCTCATCCAGATAGATCCGGTCCAGATGCCACCGCTCGGCGATCCGCTCGGCCGCCTCGCCCATGCTGGGCATGGAAAAGCGCTCGACCAGATCCTTCGGATAACGCGCACCGTAGCGCGTATCGTCATTGCCGCCACGGGTGGCCGACATGATCTCGACGCCGCCGGCCACAACCACATCGCAGACGCCGGAGCGGATCAGCGTATCGGCGAAGTGCACCGCTTGCTGGGACGAACCGCACGCGCGCTGCACGGTGGTGCCCGGAACCGTCACCGGCATTCCCGCCATGAGGAGCGCGGTGCGCGCCACGTTGCCGGCCTGCATGCCCACCTGCGTGGCGCAGCCGGCGACCACGTCATCCACCAGTCCCGGATCGAGGCGGCTGCGCTCCAGAAGGCGGGCGAAGACGTGGCCAAGCAACGCCGCCGCATGCCATTCCCGGAGAGCACCATCCCGGCGCCCGACCGGCGTGCGGACGGCATCAATGATGACCGGTTCATGGTCGCCGACCTCGTGAAACTTCATCTCGTCATTCCTCCTGCCGCGTCAAACGCGCCCGCCTGAGGCGGTTTTCCACATTCACCTGTTCTGCAGCGTCCAGGGCGTGCGCGAGGTCGCAGCGATCACTGGTGCGAACCATGCGCTTCACCTCGGCCACCAGTTCTGTCGGATGGCCCGCGAGTTCCGTCGCACGACGCGCGACGTCCGGAGCCGCATCGGCACCGGAGGGCAGCACCACGAGACCTGGAATCCGGGCCTCGGCAGCCGTGAAAATCCGCCCGTTGGCGAGCAGGTCGAACGCCACCAGAGGTCCCGCACGCCTCACGATGCCGGGCACGACCAAGGCGGGCACAACCGCATGGCGCATCTCGGGGAAACCGAGCCGCGCATCCGCGGCGCACACTGCCACGTCGCACGCGAGCGCCAGCGCGAAGCCCGCGCCCAGGGCGAAGCCGTGGACCTCGGCGATCACCGGCTTGTCGATCTCGCCGGGCGCCTCCAGCAGACGTCGCATGCGGTGCGCATGGGCGGCGGCCACGGCTGCATCGGTGATCCGCGCCGTCTCCTTGAGGTCGGCTCCGGCGGAGAATCCGCCGCCAGTGCCGGCAAGCACCACCACGCGAACCGCGGGATCGGCGCCGGCCGCCGCGATCGTCTCGGTGAGCGCAGCGACGAGGGCGCCGTCGAGCGCGTTGCGCGCCTCGGGTCGGTCGAGAACGAGCCGTCTTACGCCGCCCGCGTCCTCGACGCGCAGCCTGTGGTCACGGGACATCATTTCCTCCAGCCCGGCCCCCGGACGAGAGCCGTGGTGCGGCCCGCCGCGGGGCCGAATGCAGCCCCGCGGCACCGCCTCATCCCCTCACTTGATGGGGTTTTGCACGTCGACCTTGGCGTAGATCTCTTCCCAAAGGAGGCGCTTGAACGTCGCCTGGTCGCGGCCGTTCTTCTCCAGCAGCCCCCGCCACTTTTCGGCAAGGCGGGTCAGTTCGGCAGCGATCTTCTCTGGATCCTTCACCCCAACCTTTGCGCCTTTCTCAACCGCCGTGGCCGTGTATTTTTTGGCAAAATCCTTGATGAAGGCACCGAACTCGGCATCCCCCTTGTAAAACTTGGTTCCCTTCTTGGTGTATTCGGACACGACTTCCTCATCCTCGTGGATGTAGTTGAAGATCGAATCCGTGACCAGTTGGGGAAGGTTGGTGACGATCGCCTTGCGCTGATCGACGGTCAGGGCATTCCACTTGTCGATCCGCAGGTCGAACAGCGCCGCTCCAAGAAAGCCGCCGAGCGGGTCGAGCAGCACGAATTTCGCCGCCTCGCCGTAGGAGCGCGCCTTCTGGGCGGCGATAGAATGAAGCGCGCAATCGATGATGCCGCGATCCAGCGCCTCGTAGCCTTCGTCGGGGCTAACGTTGACCGGCACCGCACCGAGGGCGCGCGCCAGGTCGGCATATGCGGAAATGCCGCGCACGCGCTTGCCCTTGAAATCCGAGAGCTTCTTCATCTCGGTGCGGCAGTGGTAGACATAGGGCGTCAGCGCATAGGTGGCGAGAAAACGCGTGTTGAACTTCTTGTATTCCTCAGTGCATTGCGGGCAGTTGAACAGTTCAAGCTCGTTCAGCACCGCCGTCATCACGAGCGGCTCATCGTTGAGCAAACTGAACTCGGCGAGGAAGTTGTCGACCGGCATTTCGGTAGGAATGTAGGCGCCGACGAAGTACCCGGCATCGGCGATCCCGTCCCGCACGCCGCCCGGGATGTCCTTACCCGACAGGAGAGACGATCCGAAGTGATACTCGAATTTCAGCGTGCCCTTTGAATCCCGCTCCACATCCTGAAAGTAGCGCAGGAGCACCGGGTTGGTGATGTGCTTTGGGTTAAGATAATTCGCATAGACGATCTTGACTGGGTCGGCTGCTTGGGCGGACGCCGGCAGGAGGGCCGTCGCCCCGCTGATGGCAGCCAGACCGGCCGCGAAAAGGACGTGTTTCATTTTTTATCCTCCCGATTTTTCTTCTTCACTTCATTATGTTTGGCAAGAAAAGAGAGATCTCAGGGAAGGAAATGAGAATGATAAGCGTGATGATGTCGGTGACAATGAACCACATCACGCCCTTGAAGATCGTCTCCAGCGGCACTGACTTCCCGACCACGCTCTTGATAACGAAGACATTGAGGCCGACCGGCGGTGTCACGAGCCCGATCTCCAGGTATTTGATGACGAGGACACCAAACCAGATCAGGTTCAGATGGGCCGCCTCCAGCACCGGCAGCATGATCGGCAACGTCAAAAGCATGATGCCGATGGAGTCCAGGAACATCCCGAGGATGATATAGACCACCGACGCGCCGATGATGATGTAGAGCCAGTGCAGCTCCATCCCGTCGACAACATGGGCAACATAAGCCGGCAAGCCGGATACAGCCATGAAGCGCGAAAGCAGGAAGCCGCCGAGCGCGATGAAGAGTATGGTGGCGGTTGAGTTCACCGATTCCACCACGGATTCCTTGATCACGCGCCAGTTCAGCGCCCCCCGCAGCGCGACAATGACGAACGTCATCAATGCACCGCCCGCGGCGGCTTCGGTGGCGGTGAAGATGCCCACATACATGCTGCCGATCACCGCCAGCACCAGCACCGGCAACGGCCACACCGACCCGAGCACCGCCCAGCGGGCCGCCCAGCTCACCGCCTCTTCCACCGGCGGGGCCAAGGCGGGATTCAGCTTGCAGCGGATCGCGATCATGGTCGCGAACATGACCGCCGACAGAATTCCCGGGATGACGCCCGCGACAAGAGCCTGGCTCACCGAGACCTCGGCGAAGATGGCGTAGAGCACCATCAGAATGCTGGGCGGAATCAGCGAACCGAGCGTGCCGGCGGCAGCCACCGCGCCGGTGGCAAGGCCCGGATCGTAGCGGTAACGCAGCATTTCCGGGATCGCGATGCGCCCCATGGCCGACGCGGTGGCGACGCTGGAGCCAGAGGCCGCGGCAAACATCGCGCAGGCGGCGGTGCTGGCCACCGCGAGCCCGCCGGGCAGCGCGCTCAGCCACAACCGCGCGGCCCTGTAGAGACTTTGGGTGAGGCCGCCGTGATAGGCCAGTGTGCCCATGAGGATGAACATGGGCACCGCCGACATCGACCAATGGGCGATGAAATTGTAGGGCTGCTCGGCAAGCACGCTCATCGCCGCCGCCGGCCCTCGTATGACCAGCATCCCGACCACGGAAACCGAGGCGAGCGCGAAGGCGATGGGCACCCGCACGGCCAGCATCAGCAACAAAATGGCGATCGCAAGAATGCCGACGGTGATCGATGACATGATGTGCCCTTGAAGACGCCGGTTCGGGGAAAGGTGGAGGGGGCGCGGCGTCAGTCGACGTCGAGCGCATGGCCATGACGGGCGCCGCCCGGTGCCGGCTTTCCAAAGATGGCGGCGCGCGCTTCCTCCGCCGCGTTGAGCAGGAGATAGAGCGCAAGCACCAGCGCGCCGGCCACCACCAGCCAGCGGGTCGGCCAGATCGTGACGATCACCGTGCCGACCGCGTATTCACCGGCCCGCGTCATGGCGAGGGCCTTCAAGTAGGTCGCATAGCAGAATACGAGCGTCCCGGCGGCGCAGGCGAGGCAGACCACCGCATCGAGCGAGGCCACGGCGCGTGGCGGCATCCAGCCGGTGAACAGCTCAATGATGACGTGGGCCTTGTCCCGCTGCACGCAGGCCAGCGGCAGGAACGTCACCGCGACCATGAAATAGTTGGCGGTCAGCTCCTGACTGCCGGGCACGGTGCCGTTGAACAGGCTGCGCGCCACCGCATCGGCGACGACGATCACCATCATCAGCACGATGCTCAAGCCCGCGGCAAGCAGCAGCAGATTCGGTACCGGATCGAGGATCCTGCGCGCCAATCCCATGGGTTCCTCCCGTGTGCGCCAGTCATGCCGGACGCATCGTCGTTAACTCGAACCATAACAAAGCCTTGATACAGATCAACACAATTCGTCCAGATTGATACTTTGAATTTTGGTATTAATCGGCGGATGCGTTTCGCCACAGTCGCCACACGCTCAGCAGCCCCAGTCATCCCCGGGGCTCTTCCGTCCGTGGAGCAAGCAAAGCGGAACCATGCCTCGCCACGAAGTCGGTCGTGGCGGCACCGGTGCGAAATTCCGCATGCGCGAGCACGGACCGCAGGAACGCGAGATTGCTCCCCACGCCATTGATACACGTCGCCGCCAAAGCATCATCAAGGCGCCGCCGTGCGGCTTCCCTGTCCGGGCCCCAGGCGATCACCTTGGCAATCATGGGATCGTAGAATGGGGTGATCTCGTCGCCCGCCCGAACCCCTGTATCGATGCGCAGGCCGTCGCCCAATGCAGGAAGATTCAGTCGCGCAAGTCGTCCCGGCGTTGGCAGGAACCCACGGTCCGGAGCCTCCGCATAGATGCGGGCTTCGATGGCATGGCCGACCGCCACCGGCGGATCGGGGATCGCCGCCAAGAGGTTTTCGCCGGCCGCCTGGCGCAGCTGCAACGCCACCAGATCGAGGCCCGTCACCATTTCCGTAACGGGGTGCTCCACCTGGATGCGCGTGTTCATCTCCAGGAAGTAGAAACGCCCGGTCGCGGCGTCGACGATGAATTCGACGGTCCCCGCGCCGAGATACCCGACCCGCGCCGCGAGGCGGGCGGCCGCCGTCCTCAGCCCATGGGAGACACCTTCGGGCAGGTTTGCGGCGGGGCTCTCCTCGATCACTTTCTGGAAGCGGCGTTGCACCGAGCAGTCTCGCTCGGGAAAGGCGATGACCCGGCCGGGCGCAACGCCAAACACCTGGACTTCCACATGGCGCGCGGCGGCGACGAAATGTTCGAGATAGACGCCGTCATCACCGAAGCTGCGGGCCGCCTGCTCGCGCGCGCGTTCGACGGCGACCGGGAGATCGGCTTCGGTGTCGACGCGACGCATGCCGATGCCCCCGCCACCGCCTGTCGCCTTCACCAGCAGCGGGAAGCCCACGGATGCGCCGAGGCCGGGCAGGTCCCCCCCCATGTCCCGGGGCAACCGACCAGAGCCTGGCAGAACAGGGACGCCCGCATCCTCGGCCCGCGCGCGGGCGCGCCCCTTGTCACCCATCTCGGCAATGATGGTGTCAGCCGGCCCCACGAAGAGGAGCCCGGCGTCCACGACCTTCCGTGCAAAAGAGGGGCTCTCCGAGAGGAAACCGTAGCCGGGATGGATGGCCATGGCGCCGGTGGCGCGCGCGGCTTCCAGGATGGCATCGGCATCGAGATAGCTCTGCCGCGCCGGAGGGGGACCGATGCGCACCGCCTCGTCCGCCAGCTCCACGTGAAGAGCGTTGCGGTCGGCGTCGGAGTAGACTGCGATGCTTCTCAGCCCGAGGTCGCGGCAGGCCCGCACGATGCGGCAGGCGATCTCGCCGCGATTGGCGATGAGGACACTCTTCATCGACCCCTTCCCGGTTTGGAGCGTGGAGCCGGCGGCCTGGGCCCGGCTGGAATGCGTGCCTATCGCTGAAACGCGAGGGTGGCGTTGCCCTGAAAGACGAGCCTCCGCTCGACCTCGCCTCTCACCGCGAGATCGCAGCAGGGGACCCCCTCCCGCGTCTCCTTCGCCACCACTTCGACGGTCATCACCACCACGTCACCCGGGCGCACCGGATTGAGGAAGCGCCCTTCGATGTCGCGCACGAACGCGCCCGGACCGCCGAACGCAGAGGCGCTGCGCCCGGCGATACCCATGGTCAGCATGCCATGGGCTATCACGCCGCCCAGCCCGGCCTCCCGGGCGTAGGCGTCATCGTAATGGATACGGTTGAAGTCGCCCGAGGCGCCCGCATACATCACCAGTTGGCGGGTCGTAACGGGATCGCTCGAAAGCGTATCCCGGTCCCCCACGGCCAGTTCGTCGAAGCGCCTCTGCATCGCGCCGCGCCTCAGCGCTGGAGGGTCGAATCGAATGTCTCGTTCAACTCCGCCTGGCCGACGATCTGCGCCGTGCGGTCGTGCCCCGCATGAAGCACATGCGTCTCCAGATCGCGGAGATAGCGACTGAGCGGATACTCGTCGAACAGCGCAGTCGAGCCGACCGCGTGGATCAGCTTGTGGGACAGTTCGAAGGCGACGTGCGCTGCCGTGGACTTGGCGCTCATGGAGAGCAGCTCCGCCTCAACCACCGACCGCGTCTTGAACGCGCGAATGGCGTCGTGGAAGAGAGAGCCGGCGGCATCGAGGGCGATGCGCATCTCGCCCATACGCATCTGGATCAGTTCCGCCCTGCCGCGCCCGCGCTCGATCAGGTATTGGCGGCACCACTCGTACATGCCCTCCGTGGTGCCGAGATAGTTGGCGGTGAAGCCGAGATGAAACCGGCCCTGCCAGCGCCCGCGCGGATAGGCGCCGGGCTCGCCGAGGACATGGCTGTCCGGAATGAACACATTGTCGAGGGTGATGATCGGACTTGCCGCGGCACGCATGCCGTTGGGCCGATACCAGTCATTGTCGATCGTCACGCCCTTCATGCCGGGCTCGACGATGAGCATCTGATGGTTGTCGAGATAGTTGTTCACGCCATCGATGGCGGCGAAGATGATAGCAAAGCTCATCATCGGACCGTTCGTGGCGTAGTTTTTCTCGCCATTGAGGATAAACCCTCCATCCACGCGCTTGGCGGAGGTGTTCATCATGTACATGTGCTTGCGTTTTGCCTCGGAGCCCACGAAGCCGGACAGCGACGGGCGCTCGAACATGGGCTGGATGAAGCGCTCGCGCTGCTCCGGCGTGCCCAGATCGTTCACCGCCCAGGCGGTGTGGTTCTGCACCTGGTAGCAGTGGGCGGTGGAACTGCATCCCCGTGCGATCACGCGCAGCGCCTGCAGATAGGTGGCGGGATCGTCCGTGGTGAGGTTCGAGCCCTTGCCGCCCATCTCCTTGGGGAGCGTCGTGGTCAGCCAGCCGCGGGAGAAGAGCGCCTCGATATTCTCGCGCGGCATATCGCAATTGGCGTCATAGCTCGCGCCGCGCGGGCGAAATTCGCCGATTGCAAGGGCTGCCAGCTCCTTGATGTCGTCACGCTCCAGCGCATCGACGGGATCGATCATCGTCTCCTCCACTTCCGATTATTCTTGAGAGAGTGGCACCGCCCGGCGATCAGCCGCGCCGCGTCTCCGGGCCGCCGCTCGCATAGACGACCTGCCCATTCACGAATCCCGCCTCGTCGGAGCACAGGAAGCAGACGAGGTTCGCCACGTCGCGCGGTACGCCAACCCGGCCAATGGCGATGGTCTTCGCACGCATCTGGCGGTAGGCCTCAGGCTCGTGGCCAAGCCGGCGAGCCGTGAGCTGCGTCATCTCGGTATCGATGAAGCCGGGTGCCACTGCGTTCACATTGATGTTGAAGCGCCCCAATTCGAGCGCGAGGCTGCGGGTAAAACCTTGCAGCCCGGCCTTGGCGGTCGAATAGTTGACCTGCCCGCGATTTCCGAGCGCGGAGGTGGAAGAGATGTTGCAGATCTTGCCGTAGTTCTGGCGCACCATGTGCCGTTGGGCGGCGCGCGTACACAGGAATGCGCCACGCAGATGGACCCCCATCACGAGATCCCAATCCTCATCTTCCATCTTGTGAATGAGGTTGTCTCTGGTGACGCCGGCATTGTTGACGAGCACATCGATCCCGCCGAGCCGCTGCGCCACCTCTTCGGCCATCGCTTCGACGCTCTCACGCACGGAGACGTCGCAGGCGATGCCCACCGCCTGGGTTTCGTAGGTCGCAGCGATTTCCGCTGCCGTAGCCGCGGCGGTGGCGGCATCGAGATCGACCACCGCCACTGCGGCGCCGTCCTCCGCAAACCTCTCCGCCGTTGCCCGGCCGATACCTCGGGCAGAGCCAGTGACGACCACCCGCCGGCCGGAAAAGCGCTTCTCCCCCATCGCGTCTCTCTCCCATCGGGTCCCTCGCCGCATCTGCCGATACCGGGCGGGACTCCTATTGTTAGGCCATTCTGAGCACGTTCAAATCAGATTGTCACCATTTATATGGTAATAATACATGCCATTGATGCGATGAAATGATCACAATCTGCAGCTTCAGCGGCTGCGGGGCCGTCTTGATCACGGAGAAGCCGGGCGCCCCGACTCCGGAGGCACGAGACCGAGGCGTTGCAGCGCCTCGGCGCGAAGCTTGAATTTCTGGACCTTCCCAGTGCCGGAGGTCAGCGGCAGCGCTTCGATGAAAAACACGCGGGCCGGCATCTTGTAGGCGGCGATCTTCGGCTTCAGGTAGCCGAGCAATTCCGCCTCCTGCGCCCCCTCCCCCGTAGCGGGAACCACGAAGGCGATGCCCACCTCGCCATATCGATCGTCGGGCACACCGACGACGGCGCACACCTCCACGCGCGGGTGGCGATCCAGCACCGCTTCCACCTCCGCCGGAGAGACGTTGAAGCCGCGCGACTTATAGGTGTCGCCAAGGCGGCCGAGCAGCGTGACACGGCCGGTCTCGTCCTGCCGTCCCCAGTCGCCGGTGCGCAGCCAGCCGTCAGGGTTGATGGCGCGGGCCGTCTCCTCCGGCTTCTTGTAGTAGCCAAGCATGATGGAATAGCCGCGCACCCAGATCTCGCCCGGCTCGCCGGCGGGCATGGGCGCGAGCGTCGCGGGGTCGATGATCGACACTTCGAGGTCCGGCAGCGGCCAGCCCTGGGTGGCGTGGCGCACCTCGCGCGGGTCGTCCCAGCGGTTGCGGGTCACCACAGTGGTGGTCTCGGTCATGCCGTAGCCGGTGATGGTGCCGGGCACGCCCAGTTCATCCTCCACCTGGGCGAGGATTTCGGGGTCAATGCTCAGCGTATAGGCGAGGCGCAGGGACGACGTGTCGGTCCTGCGGAAGTCCGCGTGGGCGAGCAGCTGGCGCAGGATCGGCGGCAGCACGTGCATGCCCGTGACGTTCTCGCGCGCGATCGCCGCAAGGCATGCACCGGCATCGAACTGCTCGCCCAGCACGACCTTGGCCCCACGCACCCAATAGGGTGCGATGCCGTTCATCGTGGCCATGGAGCCGAACATGGGAATGGCGAGATAGAGGCAATCGTCCGCGGTCAGATCCACGCGGATGCCGATGTCCCACGCCTTGCGCCACAGGCAATGGGAAATCATCGCCCCCTTCGGCAGGGCCGTGGTGCCGGAGCTGTAGGAGATAATGGCCGGGGACGCGGGATCGTCCGCCATGTCCGGCATCGCATCTGAGGGACTGTCGAGCCCGGCCCAGGTGAGAGCCCCGGAATAGCCACGGTTCGTGTCCTCGCAGATGATCACAAAATCGAGCAGAGGCAAGGCTTCGCCAGCTATTGCGCCCGGCGCGCCGTCGCGGAGGCCGGGGCACAGCTCCGCGAGCGCGACGAGGAAATCGGGACCCTCGCCGGCATCGGTCACGATCACCGCCCGGCAGTCGGACTGGCCGAGCTGGTAGGCAATTTCGTCGCGCCGAAGACGGGTGTTCAGCATCACGCAGACCAGTCCCATCTGCGCCGCGCCGAGCCACGACCAGATGAATTCAGGCCGGTTCGGCATCAGAATTCCGACCTTGTCGCCGGGCTTCAGCCCCAGCGCCGCGAACCGCCGGGACGCGGCATCGGCCTCGCGGCGGAGATCGGCGAAGGAGAAGCGCTGATCGCGGAACACCAGGGCGTCTCGCTCCCCATGACGCGCGGCAAGCATCGCCAGGGCCTGCGCGTAGGTCGCATTGCGGAACGGATTGCTCATTGTTGTTTCCCTTCCCTCCCGGCGCTCGACCCGCCTTAGGCGAAGGCGCGCCAGTTGATCGTTTCCGGAGAACGCGCCACGGCGTGGGGCTGGCGACCCGAATGTCCGACATGCGACGGCTCAGTCCGCCGGGGCGCGGGAGGAATTGTCCGGCGGCCTCGGCGAGGCCGGCCGCCTCCGTAACATCCCTGTATCAATGTAGCCGTCAGATAAGTTACATTATGCTGGACATTGATCTTCGGCCGGAGAACCCGAACGCCATGACTGACGCCGCCGGCGCGGGGGTATGGACACCCGACATTTCGAAGTTTGAAGGCCCGCGCTATCTCGCGCTCGCGGGCGCCATCGCAGAGGCCATCGACAGCGGCGAGCTGCCGCTCGGCGCGCAATTGCCCCCGCAGCGCGATCTGGCCGAACAGCTCGGCGTCACCGTCGGGACGGTCGGACGCGCGTACAACATCATGAAGAAGCGCCAGCTGGTCTCCGGCGAGGTCGGGCGTGGCACCTTCGTCTGCCGTGGGATCGAGGCGACCATCCCGAACTACCTGCCCGAGCGCATGCCCGGCACCATCGATTTCGCCTGCTACCGTTCGCCCGTGGCCGGCCTTTCCGAGGAACTCGGGAAGGCCATGACGCTCGCCGCGGCACGCGCCGCCCTCATGCCGGTGCACAAGTATCCGCCCGCCGAAGGCCTGCTGAGCCACCGCACCGCCGGTGCCCAGTGGATTCGCCGCTCCGGCCTCCAGGTGACGCCCGACCGCGTGATCGCCTGCGGAGGCGGCCAACAGGCGCTGCTGGTGGCCATCAGCGGCACCGTCGGCCCCGGCGAAACCCTCTTGTCCGAAGCGCTCACCTATTCCGGCGTCAATTCCCTCGGCGCGCTGCTCGGGCGCCGTCTGGCGCCTGTGGCCATCGACGGCGAAGGCATCATTCCCGAGGCCCTGGAGGAGGCGGTCGCCACCACCGGCGGGCGCTGCCTCTATCTTCAGCCCACGGTTCACAATCCCACCGCGGCGATGATGTCCGAGAAGCGTCGCCAGCGCATCGCCGACCTTGCGCGCCGCCATGATCTGATCCTCATCGAGGACGACGCCGCCATCAGCGGCATGACGGAGCGCCCTCTGCCCATCGCGCACTTCGCGCCGGAGCGGACGATCTATCTCAGCTCGTTCGGCAAGAGCGTCACCCCGGCTCTGCGCGTCGCCTACATGGCGAGCCCGCCGACGCTCTGCGAACGCCTCGTCCACACGCTCCATGCGCTGATGCTTGCCAACGCGCCGCTGCCGCTGGAGATCGCCGGGACGATGATCGCCGACGGTTCCGCCGACGCCATCGCCCGCCACAATCTGGCCGAGCTGCGTGCCCGCCACGAAGCGGCTCTCAAGCTGCTGGCGGGCTGGAAGGTCTCCAGTCACCCAGCCGCATTCTTCCAGTGGCTGCATCTCCCGGATCACTGGAACGCGGCGGAGTTCTGCGAGGCAGCCTATCGGGAGGGTGTCTCGGTCGTGCCGTCGGACAATTTCACCATCGGCGGGTCGAGGCCGCCCCGCGCGTTCCGCATCTCGGTCAATCCGGCGCAGAAGGCGAGTGTTCTCGCCAAGGGCATCGACATCCTCACCCGACTTGCCCGCGAGCGCCCGCAGCCACGCATGACCGTGGTGTAGGGCTAGAGCGCGCCCCCCCGGCCGGAACGCCGGCCCTCGGAGCTGGCGGCTCATGCGCCGCCCTCCGGCGTCGGCGACTGGCCGTGCAGCGCGATCTCCCACTCGAGATAAGACCGCATTCCGGTCAGCCCACGCCGATAGGGCGGATCCACGATGTCGTCGGCGCCCGCTCCATCAGGCAGGCCTTCCGCGAGCGAAAATCCCGCGGCGCGCCAGGCGGCGATGCCGCCTTCAAGGACATAGATTTCCTCGCGGCCGAGACGTGCCAGCGCGCGTGCGGCGAGAATGGATTGAGCCTCCTCCGCCGATGCGAGCACCACCGTCCGGCCCGGTGGGAGCTCCGCCGCCCGAAGCTCCACCGAGCCGCGCGGCAGCCAGAGCGCACCCGGTATGTGGCCCGACGCAAGATCGCGGCTCGAACCCACGTCGACCACCAGGGGCCGCGTCTCAGGCGGCGCGTCCAGGCGGCGGGAGAGGTTCGCCGCGTCCAGGAAGGCGCAAGCGGAAGTCGGGGCGGCAAGGCCCAGCGGCGTGGCGCGGGCGTGGCCCTGCACGACCCTGCGGCCCGAGTCGCGCCAGGCCGGCACGCCCCCTGCGAGCACATGGACACGCGGGAAACCCATGCGCCGATACCAATAGGCGGCAAGCAAGGCGCGCGCGTCTCCTTCGTCCACAAACACCACGTCGGCACCGGGCACGGCGATGAAGTCGTCGGCCCGCTGCACCGCCTGTCCGCCCGGAGCGAACGCGGCGCCAGCGATGTGCCCGGCGTCGAAGGCATCTTTCGCCCGAACGTCGATGAGGCGCACATCGGCGGATGGGCGGGCAAGGAGCGCTGAGAGACCTTGGGGAGAAAGGAAACCGACCCCGTGCGTTCGCGCCAAGCCTTCGGCGCAGGCCACGGCGTGCGCCCGGCTGCCGGACGAAGGAGGCGGAGAGCCCGCCTCCCCGCGCTCCAGCGCGCGGCCATCCAGCTGCCAGCCCATGGTGCCATTCTCAAGCGCAAAGACCGATCGCACGCCGAGCAGCGCCAGAGTGGCGGCACCGATGATGGAGCGCGTGCGGCCGGCGCAATTCACCACAACCGTGTCGCACTCCGCCTCCAGATCCATGAGGCGAAGCGCCAGCTCGAAGCCGGGCGCAGATCGGGCCGTCGGAATGTGCGCGTCAGCGAACTCCTCCGCGGTGCGGACATCCCGGATTGCAACGCGCACACCGTCGGCACGGAGGGCGTCGAGCCCCGCCGCATCGATATGGCTCACCCGGTCCTCGGCGAGAACCCGCTCGCCAAAGGTCTTGCACGGCACGTTCACGCCCGTCGCCGGCCGGCCACCACGCACGCGCCAGCCGGCGAGGCCGTGGGCGAGCACGCTCACACGACTATAGCCGTACCCGCGAAGATCGTCCGCCGCGAGCACGGCGCGACGATCGTCCCCGCCGTCGTCGTACAGCACCACCGGGGTGGCGCGAGCGGGCACCAGTTCCTCCACGCGATACTCGAGCCGGCGACGCGGCAGCGATGTGGCGCCGGGGATATGGCCTCGCTCGTAAGCGCCGTGCTCGCGGACATCGAGCAGCGCCCATTTCCGGCTCGGCCAGGCGTGCCGTGGGTCGGCAAGCGCCGCAGCAAAGGCGTCCGCCGTCATCAGGGGGGTGGCGGCGATGGCATCCATCGCTCAGATCGCCGGGGCGGCGCGATAGACCATGACCCGCCGGTGGCGGTAGACCGGCGCGCCGGCCGCATCTCGGCCCTCGATCTCCTGAACCAAAAGCTCCATGGCGCCGGAGCGCGCCTGCTTCTCCTCCACCCCGACAAAGGTGATGCAGCAGGTGAGGATGTCTCCCACCACGATCGGCCTCGCATAGTGAAAGCCCTGCTCGCCGGCGAGCACGCGCCGCCGGTCGAGGTTGCGGGTCCACTCGGGCTCTTCGGGGCAGTGAAAGGAAACCGGGAAGGTGGGCGGCGCAATGATGCCGGCATAGCCCTGCGCCCGCGCCGCCTCCATATCGCGGTACACGGGATTGGGGTCGCCGATGGCGTCGGCGAAGCGCCGCACGGCCCCCTTCTCCACCTCGACGATGTAGGGGGCGCTGCGTCTGCCGATCAGCGAGCGGTCGATCTCGACGGTCACGGCGGCCTCCCTCAGGCCTTCTTCCACTGGCTGTTCTCACGCTCGAGGATGGCAGCCGCGATCATGTTCTTGTGGATCTGCATGGTGCCGCCATAGATCGAGCCGCCACGCACCTCGGCATAGCGGTGAACGAGGGGATATTCCTTGGTGTAGCCGTTGGCGCCGAGCACCTGGATGGCGTCGTCACAGATTTCCTTCGCCGCTTTGGCGGTGAACACCTTGGCAATGGAGGTCTCAAGCGGCGCGGGCAGGCCCGTGACCTGGGCCGTCGATGCCGCGCGCATGACGAGCAGGTGGGCCGCATCGAGCTTCACGCGCATGTCGGCCAGCATCCACTGGATGCCTTGAAAATCGCAGATCTCGCGACCGAACTGCCGCCTCTCCTTGGAATAAGCGAGCGCGAATTCATAGGCCGCGCGCGCGGAACCCAACATTCGCGCCATGCTTCCGAGGCGCTCGGCATTGTAGACGCTGATGAGCTTTCCGAATGCCCCTCCATCAAGGAGAATATTCTCCTTCGGCACCCGGCAATCGTCGAAATAAAGCTCGAACAGAAGCTCGTCGGCCATATTGAGCGTGCCGTTCGAATGGCGGAAGCCCGGCGCATCATGCGGGACGATGACGGCACCGATGTCCGACGCCTTCCCCGACGTGCCAAACCGGCAATAGACCAGCGTGAACTCGTTGATGTTCACGAAGCTGACGAACTGCTTGGAGCCGTTGAGCACCACGTGGTCGCCGTCGATCCGGGCGCGGGTCTTCAATGCGGTGGCGGCCGAGCCGGCGTCAGGCTCGGTAATGCCGATGGAGATGCCGATCTCTCCGCGGCACAGGGGCTCGACGAAGCGCGCGCGCTGCTCGGGCGTGCCGTATTCCACAACGGCACCAACGGCGCCCGTGGAGGTGCGGTGGCTCAAGCCACCGACGATGGGCGCGCAGGCCTGGAGGGTCTGGATCACCAGCAGCGTATCGAGAAGCGGAAGACCGAGGCCACCATGCTCGGGAGGCAGATTGAGCCCAAGAAGCCCCTGCTCCGCCATGGCGCGGCGCAAGCGGCGCACGCCGGCGACACTGGAATCCGCCACCAGCGGAGCAAGCTTGCGCTCGTACGCCCCCTTCGCCGCCTCGATCAACTCCTTCTGACGATCGGTCAGTTGAAAATCCATCCGGATGTCTTCCTGCCCTGCAGGTGCAGCCGTGGGAGCGGCACCACAATGTATCTATTTTTATAGCTACATTGTGTCTTGAACGTTACCCTATATCAAGGCAATTTTGTACGGATTGCGGGATTGTACCCGCCGCATCTCGTCCACAAACAGAGGAAATGCCCCATGCCGCGCTTTGACGCCGTGTCGGAGGATGACTTCAAGCGCGGCATGCGCCGTCTGGCGGCCGCTGTGAACGTGGTCTCGACCCTTGAGCAGGGACGCCCGGCCGGGCTCATCGCCACCTCGGTGTGTTCGGTCAGCGCCGGGCCGCCCAGCATTCTGGTGTGCGTCAACCGCGGCACGCGCACCCACGGCCTCATCATCGAGGCGGGCGTGTTCTGCGTGAATGTGCTCGCTGCGGACCAGATGCCTTTCGCCCGCCAGTTCCTCTCGCGCGACCCGGCCGAACGGTTCTCCAGCTGTCGCTGGTCGACCCTGGCCACAGGCTCGCCCGCGCTCGACGAGGCGATGACCAATTTCGACTGCGAGGTGTCGTCCCAGTTCAGCTCCGGAACCCATGACATCCTGGTGGGCCAAGTGGTGGCGATGCGGCAGCGCGAGAGCACCAATCCCCTGCTCTATTTCGAGGGAGACTACAGGCACATCGCCCATGGCGAGACGGCCTGAGCGCAGTCACTCCTCAATGATCGCCACCGGCTGGCCTTCGTCCACGCCGTCGCCAGCGGCGACCAGGATGCGCGCGATCCGGCCGGCGCTGGGGGCGGTAACCGGAATCTCCATCTTCATCGATTCGACCACCAGAAGGGTGTCGCCGGCTGCCACCAGGCCGCCTTCCGCCACCGCCACCTCGAACACCACGCCGGTGACGCTCGACACCACGTCATGCTGCGCCATGAACATTATCCCCCTGCCTGTGTGGATTGTGCCTGCCCGATGAATATCGACGTGCAATGGTGACAATATGCTGCAAATGCATTTACATGGGAAGAAACAATCTACAACGTCCTCACAAGAGACGACGCGGCCGTGATGGACCGCCGAGCGATACGGGAGCGAAGCCGGGCCCTATGGACGAGGACACGCTGAAGGAACTCGAATCGCGTCGCACATCCGCTCGCGCCATGGGGGGCGCGGCCGCGCTTGCCAAGCTCAAGGCCGCGGGCAAACTCGACGCACGGGAGCGGATCGAGCGGCTGCTCGATCCCGGCTCATTCCGGGAAATCGGGCTTCTCGCCCGCAGCCAGCACGGCGCGCTCAAGGCACGCACGCCGGCCGACGGCCTCGTCGCAGGATGGGGCACCATCGACGGGCGGGAGGTCTATGTGGCCTCCGAGGATGCCTCGGTGATCGCCGGAACGCGCGGCCGCGTGGCTGAAGCGAAGAGCCAGCGTGTGCGCGACCTTGCCTTGCGCCATCGCCGTCCCTTCATCGCGCTGATGGAAGCGGGTGCCGGCCGATTTCAGGAGAATAACGGCGCCATCGCGGCCGGTCTCGGGGCCCGCTTCAAGGAGCATTTCATGCTCTCCGGCCGGGTTCCGCAGGTGGCGGCGGTCATGGGCGCATGCTTCGGCGGCCCCTCCTTCACCGCGCTTCAATCCGACTTTGTCACCATCGTCGCCGGCTCCGGATATATGGGCATGTCCGGGCCGCCCGTTGTGAAGGTGGGTATCGGCAAGGTGGTCTCCGCCGAGGACATCGGCGGGGCCGAGAAGAGCGCCGCAATCACCGGCCAGGCGGATATGCTGACCCGGAGTGATGTGGAGGCGCTTGCGGCGATCCGCGCGTTTCTCTCCTTCCTACCCTCAAATTGCGATGAACTTCCGCCGACCGTGGCGCCGCGCCCGGCCGCCTGCGACACCCCGGAGGGCGCGCTGCGGCTCACGCAGATCGTCTCCGACAACCATCGCCGCGCCTACGACATGGAGGAGCTGATCCGGCTGATCGTCGACGGCGGCGAGCTGTTCCATTACCGGCAGACCTACGGGCCGAGCCTCATCACCGCCTTTGCCCGCATGGATGGCCAGTCGGTGGGCATTCTCGCGAATAACCCCATGAAGATGGCCGGGGCGATCGACGAGAAGGGCATCCAGAAGGCGCGAAAGTTCGTCGATACCTGCAACGCCTTTCATATCCCCCTGGTGTTCCTTGTGGATTGCCCCGGCTTCATGGTGGGTCCGGAGATCGAGAACCAGCGGATGGTCTCGCTCGCCTCGCGCTTCCTGAACAGCGTCATCGGCGCGAGCGTGCCGAAGGCGACCATCGTCCTGCGCAAGGCGGTGGGCCTCGCCTATCTCGCCATGGGTGGGCGCGTGATGGCGCCGGACGCCATCGTCGCCTGGCCGACCGCGCAGTTCGACGTGATGGGCCCCGCAGCCGGGGTCGAACTCACCTACGGCAAGGAGATCGCCAAGGCAGCAGATCCGGCCGCCCGGCGCCGCGAGTTGCTGGCGAGCGCGGAGGCGCAGGCCTCCGCCTATCTCGCCGCCGAGATGGCCCTGATCGACGACGTCATCGCGCCGACCGAGACCCGCGCCGTGATCCTTGACGTGCTCGCCCGCACCCGCCCGGGGCGCGAGCCCTCATTCAAGCACCGCATCGATCCATGAAAGCGCACGCGATGAGGCCGCAAACCCCGAGGCAGCCGCTGCCTGAGTCCTGGGACATTGAAACCGATGTGCTGGTCGTGGGCTTTGGCGCGGCCGGCGCCGTCGCCGCCATCGAGGCGTCTGATTGCGGGGCCCGCACGCTGCTGATCGAGAAGATGGACTTCCCCGGCGGGCTGTCCGTGGTGTCAGCCGGCGGGATCCGCGTGAGCGGCGATCGCGCGGCGGCGCTCTCCTATCTCGAAGCCACCTGCGGCGAGCGGACGCCGCAGATCCTGCTGGAGGCGCTGGCCGACGGCATGGTGGAAGTGGAAGGCTATATGCGCGGCCTCGCCCGTCTCAGCGACGCCAAGGTTCGCGTTACGTCGGCGCTCGGCAACTATCCCCTGCCGGGATACGAGGCGCTCGGCTATTGCGAAGTCGAATCGGTGCCGGCACTGGAGGACGGCACCTGCTTTCCCCAGGCGGGGCCGGTGAAGAACGGCACGCGCCTCTTCAAGGTACTTGCCGACAATGTCGCGGCACGCGCGGTCAAAGTTCTTATGTCGACCCCGGCGCGTCGGCTCCTGACGGACGCCGACGGTGCGGTGATTGGCCTTCTGGCCGAGCACGACGGCCGTCCGCTGGCAATCCGGGCGCATGGCGGTGTGGTCCTCGCCTGCGGTGGGTTCGAGGCCGATGCGGAGATGCAGCGTCAGTACTTCCAGAAGGGGGCCGTGCTGACGGGATCCTTCCGCGGCAACACCGGTGACGGCATCCGCATGGCCCAGGCTGTGGGCGCCGACCTCTGGCACATGTGGCACTATCACGGCCCTTACGGCCTCGTGCATCCCGACCCGGACTACCCGTTCGGCCTCTATCTCAAGGCGGTGCCCATGTGGACGCCGGCCCCCAGCGGGACGCAGACACTGGGCGCCGCGACCCTCGGCACCGATCCCGCGCCGGGAAGAGCCTCCGAGAAGGTCCTGCCACGCCTCGCCTGGATCCTCGTCGATCAGGCCGGCCGGCGTTTCATGGACGAGTATCCGCCCTATCCCGGCGATACCGGCGTGCGCCCGTTCGATGCCTTCGACCCGAAGCGCCAGGGGTTCCCGCGCGATCCGGCGTTCCTCGTGTTCGACGATGCCGGCCGGCGCATGTATCCGCTGGGGCGCTCGGTTCACAACGACCCGCAGCCGAACCTCGGTTGGAGCGCAGACAATGCGCGCGAGATCGAGGCTGGCATCTTCCACCGCGCCGATACCCTTGAAGAGCTTGCGGCGCTGATGGACGTGCCCGGGCCTGAGCTGCGTGCCACGGTCGAGGCCTGGAACGCCGCCGTCGCGGCGAGCCGCGACGCGGCCTTCGGCCGGCTGCCGGAGACCATGGCGCCGATCAGCGAGCCCCCCTTCTATTTCGGGCGGGTTCGCCCTGTCGTCATCAACACACAGGGTGGTCCGCGCCACGATGTGCACCAGCGCGTGCTGGACCCCTTCGGCATGCCGATCCCCGGCCTCTATGCGGCAGGCGAGCTCGGCAGCCTGTTCGGCCACATCTATATGAGCGGCGGCAACCTCGCCGAATGCGTCATCGGCGGTCGCACCGCCGGCCGGCAGGCGGCCGAGGCGAGATTTCCCGCCTGACCTCGTCCAGCGGAAATCAAGCAAGGCCCCGCCGCGTTCGATCGACGGTGTTACCCCATCTCGCATGCGGTCCGCCGGCGCGGCGACTCTTGTGCCGCAGCAAGAAAAATACGCTACGGACGGCACCGCGATGCAGCATGTCCACCACGTGGACAGCCGCGACAATTCGCTGTCGGAAGGCCCTCGCTCATCCTACCCCTCAGGCAAGAATAATATCCGGGAGGATGACATGACTGACGGCGCCCCTGCCCCACCGCGTGCCGAGCAATCCTTTGCGCTTTCCATCTCGGAACGGCCCAGGACAATCAGCCTTCATCAGTAAATCAAGACGCTGGCATCTTGGCGTCGCAGGGACTTTGTTCGCTTGCGCGCGAGTCGCGGGCGGCCCCGGCACGCCTGTATCTGCTTTCAAGAACACAGCCAAAAAACAGAGAGGCCCCGAGGATCCATGACACACGCCACTTATCCCCTTTCAGGACAAGCCGCGCCGAGTCTCAACAAGGGACAGTGGCGGATCATCTTTCTCGCGAGCCTCGGCGGGTCGCTCGAATTCTACGATTTCATCATCTACGGCATCTTCGTCCAGTATATTTCCGCCCAGTTCTTCCCGACAGATGATCCCTACGTCTCGCTGATCCTCTCCTTCTCGGTCCTGGCCCTCGGCTTCCTGGCCCGGCCGTTCGGTGGGGCAGTGCTGGGCATTCTGGGCGACCGCTATGGCCGCCGGCCGGTCTTCATCGGCTCGCTGGGCCTCACCACGCTCGCCACCATCGCCATCGGCCTGCTGCCGAACTACCAGTCCTGGGGCATTGCGGCGCCGCTGCTGCTGGTGGCCTTCCGCCTCGTGCAGGGCATCTGCCTCGGCGGCGAACTGCCGGGCGCGGTGACCTATGCGGTGGAGGCGGCCCCCGCCCGCGCGGGCCTTGCCTGCGGCTTCATCATCTTCTGCGTCAATGTGGGCGTGCTCATCGCGACCCTGGTCAATCTCGGCATCCAGTACGCGCTGCCGCCGCAGGATGTGGCGGACTACGGCTGGCGCATCGCCTTCCTCCTCGGCGGTGTCATCGGTCTCATCAGCTTCGCGCTGCGCCGCAAGCTCGAAGAGTCGCCGGAGTTCGTGAACCTCCACGGCAAGGCCACACGGCATCCCCTGCGCGAACTGATGCGCCATCACGGCCGCTCGGTGCTGGTGGCGGCTGGCGTCGCCGCCATCATCGCCGGGTTCAACGGCATGCTCTACGGCTTCGTGCCCGCATTCCTGGTGAAGACGCTGCATTATCCCGCCCCCGACGTGGCGCTGGCCATGACGGTGGCGCTGGTGGTCAGCTCCATCGGCCTCATCCTCGCCGGCTGGGCCGGGGACTTCGTGCCCGGACGCCTCATCCTGCGGGCCGGATCGCTGGGCATGGTGGTCGTGGTGGTCCCGCTGTTCGCGCTGATGGCGAACCACGGCGCCAGCATCGTCCTGGTGCTGAGCCTGCTGTCGCTGGTGTTCTCGCTGGCGAGCGGCATCTGGCCCAGCATCCTCGCCGGCTTGTTCCCGACGCAGGTGCGCTTCACCGGCATCGCCTTGTCCTACAATGTGAGCGTCACGCTGCTGTCCGGCTTCGCGCCGCTGGCCGCCACCGCGCTTATCGCACAGACCGGGATGAATGCGGCCCCCGCGCTCTACATCGCGGCGTCCGCGGCGCTGACCTTCTGGTGCAGCTTTCTCATTCCCGCCCGTTCGGCCTCGGCGCTGCCGCCGGCCTGAGGCCGGCCCCCGCCGCCACCACGACCCACCCCACCCGGAGGACCACCGTCATGGGCGTCATCGCGCTCGGTTATCTCGGCATCCGCTCGGACAGGATGGACGACTGGAACACCTTCGCCTCGGGCCTCCTTGCCATGCAGGCGATGGATGCGACGCGCGCCCAGACGACCTTCCGCATGGACGACCAGCGCCAGCGCCTGTTCGTGGTGAACGAGCCGGGCGCGGTGATCGCCGCCATCGGCTGGGAGGTGGAGGAGAAGGCGGACCTCGACCTTTTCGCAGCGCGCCTCGAGGCCGCCGG
Source organism: Xanthobacter aminoxidans (assembly GCF_023571765.1). Classification (GTDB taxonomy): domain Bacteria; phylum Pseudomonadota; class Alphaproteobacteria; order Rhizobiales; family Xanthobacteraceae; genus Xanthobacter; species Xanthobacter aminoxidans. Next base: position 175,666 of record NZ_JAMJXC010000008.1, read on the forward strand.
CGTCGCGGTGGCGCGGGGCACGCGGTCGCTCGCCGACCGGCGCTTCGTCGAGGACCTCATCACCTTCGCCGATCCCGACGGCAACAGTGTCGAGCTGTTCTTCAACCCCATGCGGGCGAGCGACCCGTTCGTGCCCGGCCGCCCCATCTCGGGTTTTCGCACCGGCCCGTTCGGTATGGGCCACGCCGTGCTGCACGCGGTGCGGATCGACGCGCTCCTGCCCTTCTATCGAGACCTGCTGGACTTCCACATCAGCGACTACGGGCTCACCCCCTATCCGCTCTATTTCTTCCACGTGAACGGGCGCCACCACAGCCTCGCCATGGTGGGCTCGGGGCAGACCGGCTTTCACCACTTCATGATCGAGTTCAACAATCTCGACGACGTGGGCCAGGGCTACGACCTCGCCGAACTGGACGAGGGGCGCCTCGCCTACACGCTGGGGCGCCACACCAACGATTTCATGACCTCCTTCTACGCCCACTCGCCCTCCGGCTTCTTCGTGGAGAACGGCTGGGGCGGGCGGGTGATCGATCCGGCCACATGGGAGCCGCACGAGACCTTCGCCGGGCCGAGCTTCTGGGGGCACGAGCGCCTCTATCTGCCCGAGGAGCCGCGCGCCCGCCTGCGCAACATGCGCCTCGCGGCAGCCGCGAAAGGCCTCAGGTCGCCGGACGTGGTGGATTGCCCCTGGCTCTACAGCCGGCTGGCGGGCTGACCGCCGCCCTCCCGTTCCAAGCCCCCGCGGGACCGCGCTGCCGCCCGCCCGCAGACCCTCTTCATCGCGCCGATGTCCGCCAGGCGGACGCCGGGACCGGCATCATTGCCGGCTGAGACCCGCTCTGGGATCAGTCCGGCCCAAACACGGGGAAAACCATGCCCGAGGCAAACGGCAGCACGCCGGATCCTTTCGACGTCGTCATCATCGGCCTCGGCCCCGTTGGCGCGACCCTCGCCAACCTGCTGGGCCTTCAGGGCGTCTCCACCCTCGTGCTGGAACGCGAGACAGAGGCCTATCACCTGCCGCGCGCGGTACACTTCGATGACGAGGTGATGCGCGTGTTCCAGACCATCGGCCTCGCGGACGAGATCGTCCCGTCTCTGCGGGTCAATCCGGGCATGCGCTTCGTCGACGTGAACGGCGCGCTGCTGATGGACTGGCCACGCCCACCGGAGGTGAGCGAATTCGGCTGGCACGCCAGCTACCGCTTCCACCAGCCGGACTTGGAGCGGACCCTGCGTGATGGCCTCAGGCGCTTCGCCAGCGTACGGGTGCGCACGCGCTGCGACGCCTTCGCCTTCGTTGAGGACGACGAGGGGGTGACGGTCCGTTATGAAGACCTCTCCACCGGCCGCCTGCAGCAGGCCCGCGCCCGCTATGTGGTGGGCTGCGACGGTGCCCGCTCGCTGGTGCGCCGCTTCATCGGCTCCTCCATGGACGACCTCGGCTTCCACGAACGCTGGCTGGTGGTGGACGCGGTTCTCCGGCGGCCGAAGCCCGAGCTGGGCGATCACACCATCCAGTATTGCGACCCCGCGCGCCCCGCCACCTATGTGCGCGGCCCCGGCGACCGCCGCCGCTGGGAGATCACCGTCCTGCCCGAGGAGGACGGCCGCGCCGTGGTGCATCCCGAGACCGTCTGGTCGCTGCTGGCGCCGTGGCTCCGGCCCGATGAGGCAGAGCTGGAGCGCGCGGCGGTCTACACCTTCCATTCGGCGGTGGCGCAGCGCTGGCGCGCCGGCCGGCTGCTGCTGGCGGGCGACGCCGCGCACCAGACCCCGCCCTTCATGGGCCAGGGCATGTGCTCCGGCATCCGCGACGTGGCGAACCTCGCCTGGAAGCTCGAGGCGGTGGTGAAGGGGCGGGCCGAGGACGGCCTGCTCGACACCTACCAGAGCGAGCGGGCGCCCGACGCCCATGCCTATATCGAGACGGCGGTGCGACTCGGCGGCCTCATCAACACCTGCGGCACCGAGGCGACCCTGAACGCCGCCTTCCGCGACGCCGACGGCGTGGTGCGCCTGCGCAGCCGCGTGCCCCAGCTGGGACCGGGCGTCGCCATCGGCCGCGTGGACATCGCCGGCAGCCGCTTCGCCCAGCCCCGCCTCGCCGACGGGCGCCGGCTGGACGACGCCGTGGGCTTCGGCTTCGCCCTGCTGTGCCGCGATGCGCTTTGGCGCAGCGCCTCCGAGCGGGTGCGCCAGCGCTTCGAGGCGGCCGGCATCGCCGTCGTCACCGTGGCCGACTGCCCCGACCTCGGCCCGCTGCTGGACGCGGCCGGCGCGGCGGCGGTGCTCGTCCGCCCGGATCGCTACGTGGCCGGAAGCGCGGTCGACGAGACGGACCTTGCCGCCATGGCCGATGCGCTGGCCCCTGCCGCCCCCGCACAGGCCTCCGCCGCCTGATCTCGCTCACACCCCGAAACGTTCAAGGAAAAGGTTTGCCCCCATGAAGTTCGCGTCCTTCACCCACGCCGGCAAGGCCGGCTACGGCCTCGTGACCGATGGCGGTATCGTCGATCTCGCCCGCCGCTTCCCCGAGGCGCCGACGCTGCGCGCCTTCATCGCCGGCGGTCTCGACCGCGCAGCCGCTTATGCCGGCGCGCCGGCGGATTTCGCCCTCGCCGACGTGACGCTGGCGCCGGTCATTCCCGACCCGGACAAGATCGTCTGCGTCGGCCTCAACTATCACGACCATGTGGTGGAGACGGGCCGCACGGTGACCCCCAATCCCATGCTGTTCGCGCGCTATGCGGGCAGCCAGGTGGGAGACGGCGAAGCGCTGGTGAAGCCGCTGGAATCCGACGAGTTCGACTATGAGGGCGAGCTTGCCGTCATCATCGGCAAAGGCGGGCGACGCATCTCGGAGGCCGACGCGCTGTCCCATGTGGCGGGCTATGCCTGCTACAACGATGCCAGCGTGCGCGACTGGCAGCGCCACACCTCGCAGTTCATGCCCGGCAAGACCTTTGCCGCCACCGGCGGCTTCGGCCCGTGGATGGTGAGCGCCGACGAGATCGGCGATCCGACCCGCCTCACCCTAGCCACCCGTCTCAACGGCACTGAGGTGCAGCGCACCACCGTGGACCTGATGATCACGCCCATCCCCACCTTGATCGCCTACGCCTCCACCATCCTGCCCCTGCTGCCCGGCGACGTGATCGTCTCCGGCACGCCCGGCGGGGTCGGTGCGCGGCGCACCCCCAAGCTGTTCATGAAGGACGGCGACGTGGTGGAGGTGGAAGTGAGCGGCATCGGCGTGCTGCGCAACCCCGTCGTCGCCGAGAAGGCCTGAGACCACACCCGGCCGGCCCGGTGCCCACCGGGCCGGCACAGGCTGGGCAGCGCCCGTCCATCGCGTGTAGTCTGGCGGGAAGACCGGTTCGTCCGGCCAAGGGGGAGCGCCGAGGATGGGGCCGGACCATGGGACAACGACCGGCTGATGATGGCGCGGGGACGCAGGACCGCACCGACAGCGTGCGCGCGCTGCGCCGCGGACTCGCCGTGCTGCGCCACATCAATGCGGTGGGCAGCACCAGTGCCGCCGCCATCGCCCGTGCCCTCGACATCCCGCGCCCCACCGTCTACCGCCTGCTGCAGACGCTGGAGGAGGAGGGCTATGTGGCCTTCTCGGCCTCCTCGTCGCAGGTGCGTGTCACGCGCCTCTCCGCCAGCCTCGGCGACGGCTATGCATCGCATTCCCGCGTGTGCCAGGCGGCCGGGCCGGTGTTCGGCGAGCACGGGCCGCGCCTCGTCTGGCCTCTCGACCTGACGGTGTACGAGAACGCCGCCATGGTGATCCACGAGACCACCCACACGCGCAGCCCGCTTTCCATCGACAGGGGCATGATCGGCTATCGCCTGCCCATGCTGCGCACCTCCGCGGGCCGCGCCTATCTCGCCTTCTGCCGGGACGAGGAGCGGGCGATGATCCTCGACCATCTGCGTCGCATCCCCGACCCGGAGGATCGCCCCTTCCTTGAGGAGGCATGGCTGAAGCGCATGATCGAGGAGACGCGCCGCCGCGCCATCGGAGTGCGCGATGGGGGCGAGTTCCGGCCGAAGACCTCCAGCATCGCCGCACCCGTTATGGTGGATGATCGGGTGGAGGCGGTGGTCTCGATGATCTGGATTCGCGCCGCTCTGTCACTGGACGAGGCGATTTCTGCGCATTCGGACGCATTGCTGGGCATAGCGCGCGCCATCGCGCGAACGATCTCCGCGCAGCCGGATGGGGCAGCTCCCTAGATAGCCCCCAGAACGGAAGGAGCCCGGTCGCGCGACGCCATCGCGTGGCCGGGTGTTCTCCTCGGAGGGAGATCTGCCAGACCCGCGTTCTGACCACGGTTGTGAACCGGCGTGGAACAAGGCCCCTGTTTGAGGGGGGTATCGGCGTCCAAACGAGGCCCCTCTGACGGAGGGGTCCACAGATCGGCCACCGAACGCGGTCCCCTCTCGGGGAACAACCTTGCGAAGTGCCCCGCTTCAGGGGCCGCGCAAACCTTATGCCACCACCTTGGCATAGGTCTCGATTTCCACCTTCTGCCAGGGCCTCAGCATCGAGGTGACCTGCACCAGGGTGCTGGCGGGACGGATGGCGTCGAAGCGCTCCAGATGGCCGCGGGCGACCCCGTCCGCGTCTGCCATGTCGCGCACATAGACCACCGTGCGCACCACGTCCGACATGCGGCCGCCCGCCTCGGCAATCGCCTTCTCGACAATGGCGAGGATGGCCCGGGTCTGGGTCTCCGCGTCGCTGTCCTCATGCCCCACGGGTGCGCAGGTGCCGGACACATGGATGTCGTCCCCCACCCGCACCGCGCGGGAGTAGCCGAACACGCTTTCATAGGCACCGCCCGATGAAATATTGCGGCGGGCGCTGGTCACACTTTGGCTCATCTTTGCTCCACTAGAAGTTATAGGTATCGCGCAGCCGGTACCAGGTCTCGAAGACCGGCACGGCCCGCTTCGCCACGGGATGGACGGGAAAGGCGGGGAAGGCGAGGTCGTCGAAGGCGGTCTGTCCCTCCGGCGCCTCCAGAAGCTGCAGGGCCACCTTGTGGCCGAAATAGGTGGCGCGGGAAACGCCGGTGCCGCAATAGCCGAGGGCATAATGCACCCCTGCCCGCGTGCGGCCGAGATGGGGCACCTCGTCATAGGTATAGCCGATGAGACCGTCCCACCCATGGGTCACGGGCACCTCGGACAGCGTCGGGAAAGTCTGGAGCAGATCGCGTGCGAGATGGGCATAGGCGGCCGGCGCGCGGGCGGAGGCCAGCCGGCCGACCCGTCCGCCCCAGACGATCCGCCGCGCGCCCGGCGCCGCGCGGAAATAGGAAAAGACGCGGTTCGTGTTGCCATAGACGCGGCCCCTCGGCATCAGCGCGTCGAACAGAGCGGACGGAATATCTCCCGTGGCGATGAGCCCTGAGCCCACCGGCACGATACGCCGCCTCAGCTCCGGCAGCATGCCGTCCGTATAGCCGTTGGTGGCCACGATCACCGCCCGGCAGCGCACCTGTCCGCGCACAGTGGCGAGGCTGAAACCGCCGGGCTCCGCGCGGATGCCCGTCACCCCCGCCCCGCCGATGACGGACCCGCCGGCGGCGGTGATCCGCGCCATCAGGCCCGCATGATACCGGCCGGGATGCAGGCTCGCGTCGCCCGGCAGAACCGAGCCGCCATGGAACAGGTCCGAGCCGATTTCCTGGTGCTGCTCGGCGCGCGGCACCATGTAGCTTTCCACGCCCGCGAACGCGCGAAGGTCCTCCATATCGCGGGCCATCGCCTCGTAATGGGCGGGGCGAATGGCGCCCCGGAAGCGGCCGCAGCGGACGAAGTCGCAGGCGATCGCCTCGCGCTCCACCAGCTCCGCGATGTAGTCGAGCATGGCCACGCCCTCACGCAGCATCGCCCGCGCCTTCTCCTCGCCGCGCAGGGCGATAAGATGCCTGACGCGGAACTTCTGATTGCCGCTGCCGATCTGCCCGCCATTGCGCGTGGACGCGCCAAAACCCGGCACCTCCCGCTCCAGCACCAGCGGCACACGGCCATTGCGCACCAGCGTCAGAGCGGCGGACAGGCCCGTGAAGCCGGAGCCGATGATGACCACGTCGGCCACCTCTGGCAGCGTCACCGCGTCGAGGTTCGGCCGCGGTGCGGCCTCCCACCAATAGGGCGCGAAGGAGAGGCTCGCTCCCTCCGGCACATGGCCGCGTGACAGCTCCAGAAGCGTGGGATGCCGCCCCGTCCCGCTCATGCCAATGGCTCCCCTTCCTTGGACCGCACCCGAAGCGCTCCGGCCGATACTTCATACAAATATGTTGCATCATATGCAAGTTCATTGTAGCCAGATTGAGCGCGGCATCGGCCGGTGCCAGCGCGCCACGGCCCGCAGGCGGGCCGCAAAAGCATATATCCCGCATAAACTTACGACCTTCCAAGCAGGGAATGACGGCTCATGACCGAGCAATGGAGCTTTATGCCCGATGCCCTCGCCACGCCGGCGGGGCTGGACCTGGAGGCCGCACGCGCCTTCCTCAAGGCGCACAAGGTGCGCTACGTGCTGGCCCAGTTCGTGGACATCTACGGAACCGCCAAGAGCAAGGCGGTGCCGGTGGATCACCTGGACGAACTGGTGGCCGAGGGCGTCGGCTTTGCCGGGGGCGGCGTCAACGGCCTGCGCCTCGCTCCGCACGAGGCCGAGTACATCGTGCGCGGCGACCTCGACACGCTGAAGCTCCTGCCCTGGGCGCCCGGCTATGCGCGCATGATGGGCACTGGCATCGTGGGCGGGCGCGAGCATCCCATCGACACCCGCAACATGCTGAAAGCGCAGGTGGCGCGGCTCGCGGAGCGGGGCTGGACCCTCAATACCGGCATCGAGCCGGAATTCTCGCTGCTGGAGCGCACCGCCGACGGTTCCGTGCGGCCGTTCGACGGTACGGATACCTTGCGCAAGCCCGCCTATGACTATCGCGGCCTGTCCCGCGTGCGGGTGTTCCTGGAGCGGGTGACGGAAAGTCTCAAGGCGCTGGGCATCGACGTCTACCAGATCGACCATGAGGACGCGAACGGCCAGTACGAGATCAATTTCCGCTACGCCGACGCGCTGACCTCGGCCGACACCGTGACCCTTTTCAAGATGGCAGCGGCGGAAGTGGCGCACGAACTGGGCGCGATCTGTTCCTTCATGCCGAAGCCGAAAAGCTCGTTCACCGGCAATGGCATGCACATCCACTGCTCGCTGGCGGACGCCTCCGGCCGGAACGTCTTCCACGATGCCAACGATGCCAACGGGCTGGGGCTGTCCCCCCTCGCCTACGCCTTCACCGCCGGCATTCTGCGCCACGCCAAGGCGCTGACGGCGCTTCTGGCCCCCTCGGTGAATTCCTACAAGCGCCTGGTGGTGGGGCGCACCGCCTCCGGCACGACCTGGGCGCCGGTCTTCATCGCCTATGGCGACAACAACCGCACCGCCATGGTGCGCGTGCCCTATGGGCGGATCGAGATCCGGGTGGGGGATTCCGGCATGAACCCCTATCTGGCACAGGCGGCCCTCATTGCCGCCGGGCTCGACGGGGTGGACCGCGCGCTCGATCCCGGCGCGCCGCACAACGTGAATTTCTACGCCCTCACCCCGGCCGAAGTGCGCGCCCGCGGCATCGAGACCTTGCCGCGCACCCTGTGCGAGGCCGTGGAGGAGCTGGAGGCGAGCGACCTCTTCCGCACAGCACTCGGCGCCGACTTCATCGACGAGTTCGTGACGCTGAAGCGCGAGGAATGGGGCGAATACCACCGCCACGTCTCCGACTGGGAGACCCAGCAATACCTCACCTTCTTCTGATCTTTCTTTCGACATCTCCAGCAACAGGAACCTTTCCATGTGTGGAATAGCTGGTCTGTTCATCAAGGACCCGACGCTCGAACCTGACCTTGGGCGCCTCCTGGCGCGCATGACCTCCACCCTGCGCGGGCGCGGCCCGGATTCCGCGGGCTTCGCCATCTATGCCGACGCCACGCCCGGCCTCGTGAAGCTCACTTTCGCCGCCCCCGAGGGCACGGACGCGGAGGCCCTCGCCACCCGCCTCCTGGCGGCGCTGGGCGTGGGCGGCATCGCCGCCGTGCGCCATACCCACGCCGTGGTGACGCTGCCCGCCGAGGACGTCGCCCGCGCGGAGGCCTGGCTTTCGGAGAATGCGCCGGAGGCCAGCGTCATGAGCACCGGCAACCGGCTGGAAATCTACAAGGACGTGGGCGATCCCGACGATGTGGCGGCCGCCTTCGCCATCTCCCGGATGGCTGGCAGCCATGGCATTTCCCACACCCGAATGGCCACCGAATCGGCGGTGACCACCAACGGCGCCCATCCCTTCTCCACCGGCGCAGACCAATGTCTGGTCCACAACGGCTCGCTCTCCAACCACGCCTCGCTGCGCCGGGCGCTGCGCCAGGATGGCATCCGCATCCGCACCGAAAACGACAGCGAGGTGGCCGCCGGCTATCTCACTCGCAAGATGCGCGACGGGGAGAGCCTGGACGAGGCGCTGACCTCCAGCCTGAAGGATCTGGATGGCTTCTTCACCTTCGTGGTGGGCACGGAGAACGGCTTCTCGGTGCTGCGCGATCCCATCGCCTGCAAGCCGGCGGTGATGGCCGAGACCGACCGCTACGTCGCCTTCGCCTCCGAGTTCAAGAGCCTCACGGTCCTGCCGGACATCGCGAGCGCCAAGGTGTGGGAGCCCAAGCCCGCGACCGTCTATTTCTGGGAGCATTCCTGACATGCCCGTCGTCGATCTCGCGAAATCCTCCCTGCGGGAGCTGAACGCGGCCCTGCAACAGCTCGGCCCCACCACAAACGAAACCGATTGGACCGTGCTGAACCCCTCCGGCGAGCACGCCATCGCAGCGGGGGTGGATGCCCCCGTCACCGTCACCATTGCCGGCCCCGTGGGTTATTTCTGCGGCGGCATGAACAAGCTGGCCACCCTGGTGGTGGAAGGCAGCGCCGGCCAGGGCGTCGGCGAGAACATGATGAGCGGCCTCATCCATGTGAAGGGCGATGCCAGCCAGTCGGCGGGCGCCACCGGTCGCGGCGGCCTGCTCATCGTGGAGGGCAACGCCTCCGCCCGCTGCGGCATCTCCATGAAGGGCATCGACATCGTGGTGAAGGGCGGCATCGGCCACCTCTCCGCCTTCATGGGCCAGAGCGGTCGCCTCGTGGTGTTCGGCGAGGCCGGCGAAGCGCTGGGCGACAGCCTCTATGAGGCCCGCCTTTATGTGCGCGGGCCTGTGGCAGGGCTCGGAGCGGACTGCATCGAAAAGGAGATGCGCGACGAGCACCGGCAGGAATTGTTCGATCTCATCAAAGCCGCCGGCGAAGCCGGAAAGGTGGATGTGGGCGAGTTCCGCCGCTACGGCTCGGCCCGAAAGCTCTACAACTTCAACATCGACAATGTGGATGCCTACTGATGAGCGAGCGAGACTGGCTTCCGACCACGCCGCGCAAGTCCGCGACTTTCGACGACTATGCGCTCTCCGAGATCCGCCGCGCGGCGGCCACCGGCATCTATGACATTCGCGGCGGCGGCAGCAAACGCCGCCTGCCCAACTTCGACGATCTCCTGCTGCTCGGCGCATCCATGACGCGCTATCCACTGGAGGGCTATCGGGAGAAATGCGGCACCGAGGTCACGCTCGGCACGCGCTTCGCCAAGAATCCCCTGAAGCTTGCCATCCCCATCACCATTGCCGGCATGAGCTTCGGCTCGCTGTCGGCGCAGGCGAAGGAAGCGCTGGGGCGCGGGGCGAGCCTGGCGGGCACGTCCACCACGACAGGCGATGGCGGCATGACGCCGGAGGAGCGCGGCCAGTCCAGGCACCTGGTCTACCAGTACCTGCCGTCGCGCTATGGCATGAACCCCGACGATTTGCGGCGGGCGGACGCGATCGAGATCGTGATCGGCCAGGGCGCCAAGCCCGGCGGCGGCGGGATGCTGCTGGGCCAGAAGATCTCCGACCGGGTGGCGCAGATGCGCAACCTGCCCAAGGGCATCGACCAGCGCTCCGCCTGCCGTCATCCCGACTGGACCGGGGCCGACGATCTGGAGATCAAGATCCACGAATTGCGGGAGATCACCAATTGGGAGAAGCCCATCTACCTCAAGGTGGGCGCCAGCCGGCCCTATTACGATACGGCACTGGCGGTGAAGTCCGGTGCTGACGTGGTGGTGCTGGATGGCATGCAGGGCGGCACCGCGGCCACCCAGGAAGTGTTCATCGAGCATGTGGGCATCCCCCTGCTCTCGGCCATCCGCCCCGCCGTTCAGGCGCTCCAGGACCTCGGGATGCACCGCAAGGTGCAGCTCATCGTCTCCGGCGGCATTCGCAATGGCGCGGACGTGGCGAAAGCCCTGGCGCTCGGGGCGGATGCGGTGGCCATCGGCACGGCGGCGTTGACGGCGCTGGGCGACAATGATCCCCAGTGGGAAGCCGAGTACGAGCGGCTCGGCACCACCGCGGGGGCCTATGACGACTGGCACGAGGGCAAGGATCCCGCCGGCATCACAACCCAGACTCCGGAGCTGGCGGCGCGCCTTGATCCGGTGAAGGCGGGGCGCCGCCTTGCCAACTACCTGAAGGTGATGACGCTGGAGGCGCAGACGCTGGCGCGCGCCTGCGGCAAGAACCACCTGCACAATCTGGAGCCGGAGGACCTCGTCGCCCTCACCATCGAGGCCGCCGCAATGGCCCGCGTGCCGCTCGCCGGCACCGAGTGGATTCCCGGGCAGCGGTTCTGAACACCCCGGATCGCGCGGCACCCGCCGGGCCGCCGCGCGATCCGCCTTGAGGCTCATTCATTGTAGATGATGATGGACAGAAACTTCGCCCGCTCATCCAGCAGCCGCTCGGGGCCATGAACCACATTGCCGGAGAAGGTGAAGGCGTCGCCCGGCTCCAGGATATAGGTGCGCTCGCCGAAGCGGTACTCCATCCGCCCCTGCAACATGTAGATGAATTCCGTTCCGGGATGGGAGAAGCGCGGCCAGGACAGGCTCTTCTTGTCCATCTCGATGAAGAAGGGTTCAAAGATCTTGCGCGGCCCCCGGTCATAGGAGAGCAGCCTGTAGGTGTGGCCGTGCTTGGTGCCCACCCGGACCACTTCCATCTGGTCCGCTCGCTTGATGAGCTGGGCCATGCCGTTCTGCTGGTCGGTCTCCTGAAACAGCTCGGCCATGCCGATGCCCAGCGCCTCGCACACCCGTTCCAGGGAATCGAGGCTGGCGGCGGCCGCGCCGTTCTCGATGCGGCTGAGCATGGCGCTGGATATGCCGGCACCCGCGCTCACTTCCGCCAGCGTCAGATTGGCGGATGCGCGGCGGTTGCGCAGCACGTTGCCGATGCGCTTTTCCAGCGGCACGCGGGCGGCGGACTGTTCGGAAGGGCCGAGGGCAGCCTCGGCGGATCTGGCGCGGCCGGGGGATTTCGCCTTCGTCGCGGACTTCGTCGCCTCACCGGCCGTTGGCAACGCTGGGACCTTTTCCGTCGATCCGGCCTGCGCGGATGCGCGCGCCGGCGCCTTCGCCTTCATGGCCATCACCAAACTCCCAAGGCCGTTACGTCAAGGGGAAAGCATAGCCGCGTGACGGTCCATTTGTAAGACCTTCCGCTAAGGAAAGAACTTGCGAATGCTGAATTTGCCTGTTGTCAGGCTGCAAAAATTATGCATCAAATGCATGAAATATAATTGCATATAATGCAATCACTGACGGCTCCAACGTAGCCGAACCTTCCAACGGGGATTAGTCATGACACTTGTGTCCAATGCCGAGCGGAGCGGCCATGCCTCCGTCGAGGATGCGACTGGCCTGCATCGGGCCATCGACTGGAAAGGGGCGTTCTGGATCGCCAGCGGCGTTCCGGCCCTGGTGCTTATCTCCATTGGCGGCATGGGCGCCACGGCGGGCAAGCTCGCCTTCCTGGTCTGGGCGCTCTCCGTGCTGATGGGCTTCGTCCAGGCCTATAGCTATGCGGAGATTGCCGGCCTGTTCGCCAACAAGTCGGGCGGCGCGGCCGTCTACGGGGCGGCGGCGTGGCTGCGCTATTCCAAGCTCACGGCCCCCCTGTCGGTGTGGTGCAACTGGTATGCTTGGTCGCCGGTGCTCTCGCTGGGCTGCGCGGTGGCGGCCGGCTATATCCTGAACGCGCTCGCGCCCCTTCCCGTCTTCACGCCCGAATCGCCCGAGGTGATCGCCTGGCTGAAGATGGCGGCGCATGCGGCGGCCATTGACGGCAAGAGCGCAGAGGAGGCCGCCAAGGTGGCCATCGCCGCCCTCACCGAGGCCGGCACCCCGGCGCTGCGCGCGTTCAAGCTGGTCAGCTTCTCCTTCTTCGGCCTCGCCAATATCGAGATCGGCGCCACCTTCTTCATCGGTGCGGCACTCATGCTGGTGGCCTTCGCCATCCAGCATCGCGGCATTCTGGGCACCGCTCGGGTGCAGATGTGGATCGGCCTCCTCGTGGTGGTGCCCATGCTGATCGTGGGCGTCGTGCCCTTCCTCAACGGCTCGGTCCACGCCGCGAACTTTTCGCCTTTGCTGCCGCCCGCCGGCAGCTGGAGCAATGGTGGCTGGACACAATTCTTCGGCGCCCTCTTCATCGCCGGCTGGTCCACCTACGCCTTCGAAACCGCGGTCTGCTACACGCGGGAGTTCAAGAACCCCGGCAGCGACACCAAGAAATCCATCATCTCCGCCGGCCTGCTGTGCGTGGTGCTCTACGCGTTGGTGGCCGCCACGTTCCAGGGCTATCTCGGGCTCGACGGCATGACCGCCCCCGACATCGTGGACGGCACCGGCGTCGCCGCCGCCATGGGCAACATGGTCGGCTCCGGCTCGCCCATCATCACCCACCTGCTGGAGATGATGATGATCCTGGCGCTGATCCTCGCCATCATGATGGCCATGGCCGGCTCCTCCCGCACCCTTTACCAGGGCGGCGTCGACGGCTGGCTGCCCAAGTTCCTCGCCCACACCAACGCGCATGGCGCCCCGACCCGCGCCATGTGGACCGACCTCGTCTTCAACCTGGGCCTGCTCACCTTCGCGGCGTCGGATGCGACCGCGTATTACCTCATCCTGTCCATATCCAACGTGGGCTACATGCTGTTCATCTTCCTGAACCTGCAGGCCACCTGGATTCATCGCATCGACAGCCCGGACATTCCTCGCCCTTACCGGGCGCCCAACTGGCTGGTGGCCTTCAATGCGCTGCTCGGCTTTTTCAACCTGCTGCTCATGGGGGCGGGCGCCAAGGTGTGGGGCAATCCCAACGCGCTCTGGTACGGGCTCGCCTTCGCCCTGGTGATCATTCCGGTCTTCCTCTACCGGCACTATGTGCAGGACAAGGGGCGCTTCCCCGACCACATGCTGGTAGATCTCGACCTGAAGGGACAGGACCTCGGCGCCCGGCGGGCGGGCCTCCTGCCCTATCTCACCTTGGCGGCCGGCGCGGCGGTGGTGCTGTTCGGGCACTTCTACTTCCAGCTTCCCGGCTGAAGGCCCAAAGGCCCACAGGCTCCCGCGCCTACCGCGCGGGAGCCTTCCGACCTCGTAGCACGCAAGAGACCCGTGGGAGCAGAGACCTGTGGGAGCCAAGGGCGCCAAGCCGCGCATCTCATCCCCGGTCGAATGTTGGATAAGACGGCATTCGTATGCAGGTTGGAACCGCTTACGAAGCTGACGGGCGGGTCCGAACACCGCCCAGGATTTGACGGCCATCTCCCACGCCCAGTCCCCGATCCTCGCTCACGTGCTCAGCGTCGCCAGCCAGGCCCTCTCCCACGCGACCTCATAGTCCGCCCCAGGACGCATACACTTGGGTTGTCCCACCAGTCGATGGTTCAGGCGCCGGACACGGATGTAGAATGTCCGCCTTCGCCCACCCGTGGAATGCTTTCCACACGATCGCGCCGGAAGCGCGCAGATCGGCTTCCCGGCGAGGTGGACGATGCTTCTTTATACTTACGTTGGACTTGGCGGTGCGATCGGGTCCATCCTGCGCTTCGGATTGAACCGCTCGTTCACCCTCCTGTTCGGCAGCGCCCTGCCGTGGGGGACCATTCTCATCAACATCGCCGGCTCATTCATCATCGGCGCACTCGCGGCGACCTTCCAGGGCGCCGGGTCGTCCGCACCGAACGAAGTCCGCCAGTTCCTGCTGGCCGGCCTGTGCGGCGGCTTCACCACGTTCTCGTCCTTCAGCCTCCAGACGCTCGACCTGCTCCAGGCAGGCGAGCCCGGGCGCGCGGCGCTCAATGTGGGCCTGTCAGTGACGCTCGGCCTGACCGCGGTGGCACTGGGCTTCATGCTTCCGGGCGCCGTCGCCACGGTCTCGCGAAGCGTCGGTGCGTGAAGATCCCGGTGGCGGGCTCTCATACCAGCATATCACCTCGCCATACCAAGTCCGCACCGCAACGTCCCCACGTCTTATGGCGAACTCAGCGCATCACACGGCAATTTACAGCGATACTCGACGGCACGCTTCGAGGTGCGAAGCAACGCCGCGCGTTTTTCTCAGGCAAATCATAAAGGAGCAGTCATGACCACGTCCGACAACCTGCCCACTGGGTTCTATAGTGCCCTCGCCCAGGAAACCGCCACTGCCGAGCGCGATGTCTCGGCGAGCAATCCCGGGCCGAAGAACCGCGCCCTGATGGCGATCAACCCCAATTCGGATACGCCCCCGCCCACCGATCACGGCGTGGTAGAGCCCTTCTGGTACTCTTTCGATCTCACCCATCGCCGCATCCAGGACGGCGGCTGGACCCATCAGGTCACCTCCCGCGAGCTTCCGGTCTCCAAGGACATCGCGGGCGTCAACATGCGGCTGACCCGTGGCAGCTTCCGCGAGCTTCACTGGCACCTCGCGGACGAGTGGGCGATCATGCTCTCCGGCCGGGCGCGCGTGACGGTGTTCACGCCGGACGGCGCCATGTTCGTGGACGACGTGGGCGAAGGCGACCTCTGGCTCTTCCCTGCCGGCGCGCCGCATTCGATCCAGGCGCTGGGCGAGGACGGCTGCGAATTCCTGCTCGTCTTCAACCAGGGTGATTTCTCCGAAGAAAGCACCCTGCTTCTGTCCGACTGGCTCAAGCATACCCCGCCGGAGATACTGGAGAAGAACTTCGGCCTTGATGCTGACGCGATCGCCCGCCTGCCCAAGGGCGAGCCCCTCTATATCTTCTCCGCCGAGGAACCGACCAACACGCTCGCGCAGGACATTGCCGAAGTGGCGCGCCACGCGGAGACGCCGAAGGTGTCCTACACCTTCAAGGCGAGCACCATGACGCCCACGCGGGAGAGCGCTTCGGGCACCGTGAAGGTGATCGATTCCCGCAACTTCCCGGCCTCGCAGAAGATCGCATCCGCCATCGTCACCGTGAAGCCGGGCTGCATGCGCGAGCTGCACTGGCACCCCAACGGCAGCGAATGGCAATACTGGATCAAGGGGCGCGGCCGCATGACCGTATTCCCCGGCCAGGAGGCCGCCCGCACGATGGATTTCAGCTCCAACGACGTGGGCTTTGTCCAGAACATGGCCGGCCATTACATCGAGAATACGGGTGACGAGGATCTCGTGTTCCTGGAACTGTTCGTGGCCCCCGAGTTCCGCGACATCTCGCTGAACCGATGGCTGCGCGCCCTGCCGGAGCAGGTGGTGATGGACCACACCCACCTCACGGCCGAGGACATCCGCAAGATTCCCACCGGCCACCACCCCCTCCTTCCGTGACCCGAAAGGATGACCGGCGGTCTTCGGACCGCCGGCCGCCCCGTGCCTTGGGACCGCCGTGCACAGACGGCCGGCAGTAACGGCTCGATCCCGCCAGATCTTCGGCCACCCGTCCGAATAAATCCGCGAGGACGCAGTGACGTTTCCTGCTCATCCGCCATCCCCGTCAGTCAGGCCGTTTCCGGCGACTCCTGCGCTGCCGACGTCCGCAATGGCCGCTGCCGTGCCGCTCGATCTCGCCCATCCGGCGGCTTTCGGGGCGGCCCTCACGGCTATCGCCGGATTTCTCGACGTTGTCGCCTATGTGACATTCAGCCATCTCTACGTTTCCTTCATGAGCGGGAACAGCATTCACCTTGGAATGTCTCTCGCGACATTGCGCGTTTCTGATATCGCGGCCATCAGCGGGGTCGTCGCGGCATTCGTCTTTGGCGCGGCGGCCGGGACACTGCTTCAGGATCACGCAGGCCCGCGCCTCCTGCCGCTCGCACTGGGCATCGAAGCCGGCCTTCTCCTCATCGCCGCCGCAGCGTCCAGCGTCACGCATTCCACGCTCTGCCTTCTGCCGGTCGCGATGGCCATGGGCCTGCAGAACGTGCTGCACCAGATGTCGGGCAAGACTTCAGTCGGCAAGGGCTTCGTCAGCGGCGCGCTGGTGCGCCTCGGCCAATCCATCGCCCGGCTGCGTTCGCGAGAGCCGGATCCGTCCGGCACGGCGACCCTTTTTGTGGGCTGGATGGCCTTCGTCGCCGGCGCAGCCGGCGGGGCTCTCCTGATCGCGCCGCTCGGTCTCGTCGCCTGTCTGCTGCTCGCGGCGTCTGTTCTGCTGACGCTTCTGATCGCCGATTTCCTCATTCGTTGAAGTGGCTTGCACGTTCAGCCGAGCTACCGGCGGAAGATGCTCCACGCCGCGCCCCGGCGCCGCCGCGTCACATCTCGCCGCAAACCGCCTTGACGCAGATCACCTCCCATGCAAATAGTGATCGAACGATAAATAAAGTCGTCCGGGAGGATTATATGATCTCAAGGAGAGGATTCCTGGGAGCGACGGCGGCTGCCGTCTCCTATGGCGCGCTGCCCGCGATGGCCCAGCAACAGCCCATTCGCGTCGGCATGCTCACGATCAAATCCGGCGCCCTGGCCGCCGGCGGCCGGCAGATGGAGGACGGCTTCCGCCTGTTCCTGCGGGAGCGTGGAGACCGCGTCGCCGGGCGGCCGGTGGAATTCATCGTGGCCGATACGGGCGGCCAGCCGGCGCTTGCCAAGACGCGAGCGCAGGAGCTGGTGCAGCGCTCGGGCGTGCAGGTGGTGGTGGGGCCGGTCGCGGCCTTCGAAGCGCTGGCGATCAACGATTACTTGCAGGAGGCGGAGATTCCCTTCCTGTGCTGCTCGGCTGCTGCGGAAGATCTCACCCAGCGCCGCCTGAACCCCTGGTTCGTGCGCACCTCCTCCACCTCCGCTCAGCCGTGCCATCCGCTTGGCGACTATGTGGCCCGGGAGCTGAAGTACAAGAAGATCGTCGCCATCGCCGATGATTTCGCCTTCGGCCAGGAGCAGACCTCAGGTTTCCAGAGGACGTTCGAGGCGGCCGGCGGCACCCTCGTGAAGAAATTGTGGGCGCCGCTGAATGTGGCGGACTACGGCTCCTACATTTCGCAGATCGGTGAGCCCGATGCCGTTTTCGCCGCCTTCGCCGGGGCGAACGGCCTGCGCTTCCTGCGGCAGTATTCGGAATATGGCCTGAAGGGAAAAATCCCGCTCATCGGCTCCATGACCACGGTGGATGAGGGCGTGCTGCACAGCATGGGTGATGAGGCCATCGGCATCATCTCCGCCGGCTGGTATTCCGCCGCTCTGCCCGGCGAAGCCAACGCGCGCTTCGTCGACGCGCTGCGCAAGCAGACGGGCGTCGATCCCGGCTTCTATTCCGAAGGCGCATACTCGGCCGGCCTCGCGCTGGAGGCCGCGCTGAAGGCGGTGGACGGGAAGATCGAGGACAAGCAGGCGTTTATGAATGCCCTGCGCAAGGTGGATATCAAGGACGATCCGCGCGGGCCGTGGCGGCTCGACGCTTACGGTAATCCCATCGAGAATATCTACATCCGCAAGACGGAACGTCGCGACGGACGGCTGATGAATACGGTGATCAAGACCTACGAGAACGTCTCGCAGTTCTGGACCTACAAGCCGGAAGCCTTCCTCGCCGCGCCGGTCTACTCGCGCAGCGAGCCCACCCGGCTCTGAGCGCGCGCCGCCCCGCGCCCCCCTGCCCACACCCTTGCGAGCACGGTTCCATGATCGTCGACGCCCATAACCACGTCATGCCGGAGGCCATCATCCGGCACCTCGAAAGCCGCGAGGATCTGTTCGGCGTCCGGGTCGACCGGGCGGAGGGCGCAGCGCGCCTCGCCCACCGCGAAGGCTTCGCCTATCCCCTGTTCGAGGAGTTTCTCACCCCCGAACGCAAGATCGAGGCGCTGAACCGTCGCGGCCTTGATGCCGCGATCATCTCGCCCTCGCCCACCCTGTTCTTCTACCGCGCTCCACCGCAGGCGGAGGCGGAGTTCGTGCGGCGCCTCAACGACGAGATCGCCGCCTTCGCCGCGGCGGCGCCGCAGCGGCTTAGGCCCATGGGCACCCTGCCCATGCAGTCGCCAGACGCCGCAGTCGCCGAGATCGAGCGCATCGTCTCCGACCTCGGCATGCGATCGGTAATGATCGGCTGCCACATCGACGGCGCCGCGCTCTCCGAGCCGAAGTTCAGGCCCGTGCTGCGGCGCGCGGCGGAGCTCGGCGTGCTCATCCTCACCCATCCCTATTACTTCGGAGCCAAGGCGGGTTTCGAGAAATACTATCTCACGAACCTTGCCGGAAATCCGCTCGACACCGCCATCATGGCGGCGCACCTGATTTTCGGCGGAGTGATGGAGGAGCTTCCCGACCTGAAGGTCGCGCTCTCCCACGGCGGCGGCTTCCTGCCCTACCAGATCGGCCGCCTCGTCCACGGCTGGAAGGTGCGGCGCGAGGCGCAGACCATCGCGACCTCGCCCAAGGAGCTGTTCCGGCGCTTCTATTTCGACACCATCACCCATGATGCCGGGGCGCTCGCCTATCTCATCGATCTCGTCGGGCCGGAGCATGTGCTGCTCGGCACCGATATTCCCTTCGACATGGCGGACGAGACCGCGCTGGACACACTCGATGCCGTGCCCGGCCTCTCCGGCGATGCGCGCGCCCGCATCGCCGGCCTCAACGCCTGGGCACTGACCGGCGGCTGACCGCCGCATCCCGACCCAACGGAGACACTCATGGCACTCACCCTGGAACCGGCTTCGGCCGGAACGCCCCGTCACGACCTCGTCAAGGGCCTGTTCATCGACGGCCGCAGCGTCGATCCCGGCCCGCGCGCGCTCATGAACATCACTGCCCCGCGCGACGGCACCACCATCGCGCAGGTCATCGAGGCGAGCGCGGAGGATGTGGACCGCGCGGTCGCCAGCGCCGATGCCGCGTTCCGCTCCAAGGAGTGGCGCGGAATGTCCGTGCGCACCCGGGCTCGGCTGGTGAACAAGCTCGCCGACGTGATGGAGGCCCATCTCGACGAGCTGTTCGAGCTGGAGACGCTGAACAACGGCCGGCCCGTGCGCGAGACGCGCGCCCAGCTTGCCCGCGTGCCGGACCTGTTCCGCTACAATGCCGGCCTCGCCATGGCGCGGCGCGACGATGTGATCCCGGTGGAGGGCGATTATCTCACCTATGCCCGCCGCCTGCCGGTGGGGGTGGTGGCCAATGTCACGCCCTTCAACCATCCTCTGCTCATTGCCTGCCGCAACCTCGCCCCCACCTTCGCGTCGGGCTGCACCACTGTGGTGAAGCCGTCCGAATACACGCCTCTGACGACGCTACGCCTCGCCGAGATCTTCTCGGAAGCCGGCCTGCCGCCGGGCGTGTTCAACGTGGTGACCGGCCCCGGCGCCGTCACCGGGCGGGCGCTGTCGGAGCATTCCGGCATCCGCAAGCTGGTGCTCACCGGCGGCACGGAAGCCGGACGCCGGGCGGGCGCGGCCGCCGCCAGCAATTTCGCGCGCCAGACGCTGGAGCTGGGCGGCAAGACGCCGGTGGTGGTGTTCGACGATTTCGACCTCGACCAGGCGGTGAACTATGCCGCCTTCGGCGCCTTCGTCGGCGCCGGGCAGACCTGCGTCTGCGCCGCACGGCACATCGTGCAGCGCTCCATCTACGATGCGTTTGTCGAGAAGCTCGCGGCCAAGGCGAAGGCCATCGCCGTCGGCGACCCCTTTGACGCCGCAACCCAGATGGGGCCGGTGATCTCCGAGCGGCAGCGCGCACGTGTGCTGGAATTCGCCCGCATCGGCATCGAGGAGGGCGCGCGGCTGGTGGCGGGCGGGCGCGTGCCGCCGGCCCTAGCCAACAGCCACGGCTTCTATGTGGAGCCCACCGTTTTCGCCGACGTGGACCCGCGCATGCGCATCTTCCAGGAAGAGGTGTTCGGCCCGTTCACGGTGGTGACACCGTTCGACACCGAGGACGATGCCGTGCGCATCGCCAACGACAGCCCCTACGGCCTCGCCGCCGCCGTCCGCACCCGCGACATCGCCCGCGCCCATCGCGTGGCCGACCGCATCGAGGCCGGCATCGTCTGGATCAACGACCACCACCGCGTGGACGCCGCCTCGCCCTGGGGCGGCTTCAAGCTCTCGGGCATCGGCCGCGAGTTCGGGAAGGAGGCGTTCGACGCCTATTTCGACGTGAAGGCGGTGATGGTCAACGTGGGCGACCAGCCATTCGACTGGTTCGACATGAGCGCCCCCACCCAACGGCTGAACTGAAACCGCCCGCCCCCGCGGCGGCCCCTGGAGATGGCCTCCATGTTCTGGATCAACGGTTTCCTGAACAGCTTCGCGTTCGGCGCGATCCTGTTCCTGCTGGCGGTCGGGTTTTCCCTGATCTTCGGCCTCATGCGGGTCGCGAACCTCGCCCACGGCGCCCTGTTCATGCTGGGAGGCTATATCGCCACCTCCGCGGTGGGGCTGGGCTTCGCGGGGGCGGTGCTGGTGGCCGGGGCGGCATGCGCCGTGTTCGGCGGCATCCTCGAGCGCACGCTCATTCGTCGCCTCGCGGGGCGCGAGCTGGCGCAGGTGCTGGGCACGCTCGGCCTCGCCTTCATCATCGCCGACCAGTGTCTCCTCGTATGGTCCGGCGACCCCATCGCCCAGCCGGCCCCGGAGGCGCTGCGCGGCGCCGTCGGGTTCGGCGGCATCGTCTTCCCCGCCTATCGACTGGCGCTGGTGGCGCTGGCTCTGGTGGCATTCGTCGGCATCTGGGCACTGGTGGAGCGCACCACGCTGGGCGCCCGCATCCGCGCGGCGGTGGACGACCGGGAGATGGCGCGGGCCATGGGCATTCCCGTCTCGCGCCTGTTCACCACCGTCTTCTGCCTCGGCGCCGGGCTCGCCGGCATCGGCGGGGCGCTCGCGGCGCCCATCATGTCGGTCTATCCGGGCCTCGATTCCGAAATGCTGCCGCTGGCGCTGCTCGTGGTCATCCTCGGCGGCATTGGCTCCCTCACGGGGGCGCTGGCGGGCAGCCTCGTCATCGGCCTCGTCTACACTTTCGGGCAGATGCTTTTGCCCGATCTCGCCTACGTCATTCTGTTCCTGCCCATGGTGGTGGTGCTCGCCGTGCGGCCCCAGGGCTTCTTCGGGAGACAAGCGGCATGAAAAGCCCCGGCATGAAGACCCTCGGCATCCTCCTCCTCTGCGCGGCGGCGGTTCCCCTCGTGCTGCCCGGCCCCTTCTATCTCTCCATCGCAACGCAGGTTCTCGTCTACGGCCTGTTCGCGGTGAGCGTGAACCTCATCGCCGGCTATTGCGGCATGGTCTCGCTAGGCCACGCGGCCTTCCTCGGCATCGCCGGCTATGCCTTCGCGCTGCTGACGACCAGCACCGGCTGGCCGCTCTGGGCGGCGATCCCGGCGGCGGTGGCGCTGTCGGTGGCGGCGGGCGCACTGTTCGGCCTCGTGGCGCTGCGCACCTCAGGCCTGAGCTTTCTCATGATCACGCTCGCGCTGGGCCAGATCGTGTGGGGCATCGCCTTCCGCTATGTGGATCTCACCAATGGCGAGAACGGCATCTCCATGCCCCGCTTCCAGGGGCTGCTGGCCAGCGGCACGGGGCTTTACTACCTGTGCCTCGCAGTGACGGCGGGCTGCCTCGCGCTCGTCACCATCCTCGCCGGCTCGCCGCTCGGCGCCTCCATGCAAGGTGTGCGCGACCAGCCCCGGCGCATGAGCACGCTGGGCTATGACGTGTGGCGCATCCGCTATGCGGCCTATGTGCTCTCGGCGGGCATCGCCGGCATCGCGGGCGTGCTCTACATGCTGCTGTTCCGCTTCATCAGCCCGCACACGCTTTCTTTGACGGTCTCGTCGGAAGCGGTTCTGATGGTGATCGCTGGCGGGCTCGGCACCACCTTCGGCCCCGTCGTCGGCGCGGCGCTGGTGGTGCTGCTGAAGAATGTCGCCAGCGCCTATACGGATCGCTGGCCGACGCTGCTCGGCCTCATCTTCCTCTTCATCATCGTGGTGGTGCCCGAAGGCCTCCTGCCCGGCGCGCGGCGGCTGATGCGGACCTTCGGCAGCCGCCTGGCCACGCGGCGTGGCCCGACGCCCATTCCCGCCAGCCCCATCAAGGAGGCACGCCCGTGACAGCACTCCGGATCGACGATCTGCACAAGAGCTTCGGCGGCCTGCACGTCATCCAGGGCGTGAACTTCACCGTGGAGCCGGGCGAGCGGCGCCTCCTGCTCGGGCCCAACGGCGCGGGGAAGACCACGCTGTTCAACCTGATCGCCGGCGATCTCAGGCCCACGGCCGGACAGATCCGCCTCGCCGACGAGGATGTGTCCGATCTGCCCACCTTCCGGCGCGCGGCGCGCGGCATCGGCCGCACGTTCCAGATCCTCACCCTGTTCGCCCGCGAGAGCGTGATCGGCAACGTCATCATGGCCCTGCTGGGTGGACGCCCGCAGCGCTGGAAGCCCTATGGCGCGGTGGCGAAGGACCCCGTCTTAAGGCGCGAGGCGCTGGAGGTGCTGGCGCGGGTGCGGCTCGATACGCTGGCCGACCGGCCGGTGTCGGAGACTTCCTACGGCGAAAAGCGCCGGCTGGAGATCGCCATGGCACTGGCGCAGGCGCCGCGCATCCTGTTGCTGGACGAGCCGCTCGCCGGCCTGTCGAAGGAGGAGCGCGGGACGGTGAGCGCCCTTCTCGCCGAGCTGCCGCGCAACCTCACCATCCTGATGATCGAGCACGACATGGATGTCGCGCTCGCCTTCGCCGAGAAGATCGCCCTCCTGCACTATGGCCGCCTGATCGTGGACGGCACGCGCGAGGAGGTGATCGCCGACCCGAGGACCAGGGAGGCCTATCTTGCCCAGTGACGCCGCGCTCTCGTTCTCGGCCCTCAACGCCTTCTACGGCGACAGCCACATCCTGCACGACGTGTCGCTGGAGGTGGCGCCGGGGCGCATCCTCGCCTTGCTCGGCCGCAACGGCGCGGGCAAGACCACCTGCATGAACGCCCTCGCCGGGCTGCTCACCAGCCGCACCGGGCGGATCTTGCTCAATGGACGGGACATCTCCGCCTTCTCGCCCGAGGCCATCTGCCGGGCGGGCCTCGCGCTGGTGCCGCAGGGGCGGCGCATCTTCCGCAGCCTCAGCGTGGAGGAGAACCTTGCGGTCGCCCGCTGCCCCCGGCCGCCGGACGGGCGGGTGGCGTGGACGGACGAGGACATCTACGGCCTCTTCCCCCGCCTGAAGGAGCGGCGCCGGCATCCGGCCGGGCTCATGTCCGGCGGCGAGCAGCAGATGCTGGCCATCGGCCGGGCGCTGGTGACCGCGCCGCGCGTGCTGCTGATGGACGAGCCAACGGAAGGCCTCGCGCCGCAGATCGTCGCCGAGGTGGGCGGCATCGTCGGCCGGCTGCGCGCCGCCGGGCTGTCGGTGATCCTGGTGGAGCAGCACATGGCCTTCGCCCTGAAGCTCGCCGACGAGGTGGTGGTCATCAGCACCGGGCGGGTGGTGGACAAGGCCCCGGCTTCGGCCTTCCAGGCCGATCCGGCGCGGCTGGAGGAGCATCTGGGGGTTCACTGAGGGGCGCGAAGAATCGGCCCCTGACCTTCCGGCATCTCGTCGCAGGGTGATGAATCGCACGCGAGCCGTGCTAGGATTGATCGTCCGATAAAGACCGGGTGCCCCCATTGCCGTCCTCAAAAGCCCCCTCCCCCCAGCGTCGTCGCCTTTCCCCCGCGGACCGGGAGCGGGATATCGTGGCGGGGGCCGTGGCCTTCTTCGCCGAATTCGGCTTCGACGGCGCGACGCGGGATCTGGCGCAGCGGCTCGGCATCACCCAGCCGCTGCTCTACCGCTATTTTCCCGGCAAGGATGCACTACTCGATCGGGTCTACCAGGAGGTTTACCAGAGCCGCTGGCAGAGCGAATGGGAAACCGCCATCGCCGACCGCTCCATCCCCATCGAGGAGCGCCTGAAGCGCTTCTACCGGGCGTATGCCGCCGTCATCCAGACCTATGAATGGGTGCGGTTGTTCATGTTCGCCGGGCTCAAGGGCCTCGACTTCAACAGCCGCTATCTCGCCTTCCTGCGCGCCCGGTTGTTCGAGCGCATGGTCATCGAGATCCGCGCCTCCAGCGGCCTCGACGAGACCGCCCCCGTGAGCGAGGAAGAGATCGAGCTCATCTGGTCGCTGCACGCGGGAATCTTCTACATCGGCGTGCGCAAGTTCATCTACGGCATGCCCATTCCCGCCGATCCCGAGGCCGACATCGACGTGAAGGTCAATGCCTTCCTGAACGGCGCCCCGGCAGCCTTTGCCTCAGTCATCGGCCCGGCCAAGCCTGCGCGCAAGAAAGCCGCGGCGCGGAAATAATCAATTGATAAATTAATTTGACGCCAGCCAAATTCCGCGCCACTATCTATCATCCGATAAATAATCGGACGGCGTCGCCCAGCCCGGCACAGACCGGCCAACGGCGATCCGACGCGACCACACGCAGGCTCGCGCGGGCCGGCCCTCGCACAGCCGAGCGGCCTGCCGCCTTTCAGGAGCCGAGGGAGGACATCATGCCAACGAACATCCCCGCCGCAGGTCCGGCGGCGCGCCCTGCCATGCGCGCCGCGAAGCCCAAGCGCGCCGTCATCATCGGCGGCTCCATCTGCGGCCTCTTCGCCGCGCTCCTGCTGCGCAAGGCCGGCTGGGATGTGGCCGTCTTCGAGCGCATCGGCAGCGAGCTCGCCGGACGCGGCGCCGGCATCGTCACCCATCCCGAGCTGTTCGACGTCATCGGCAAGACCGGCCTCGACGTCACCGAGGCGCGGGTGGGTGTGGGTGTCAGCGGGCGGCGGGTGTTCGGACCGGACGGGCGCATCACCGGCCAGCTCGACCTGCCGCAGGTGCTCACCTCCTGGGGCCACCTCTACCGCCTGCTGCGCTCCGCTCTGCCGGACGACAGCTACCACCACGGCCGCAACCTCGTGCGCGTCGAGGACGGCCCCGAGCGCGTGCGCGCGCACTTCGCCGACGGTACCGTGGAGGAGGCGGACCTGCTGGTGGGCACGGACGGCCTGTTCTCCACCGTGCGCGCCGCTTTCCTGCCGGAGGCCAAGCCCACTTATGCGGGCTATGTGGCCTGGCGCGGACTGGTGGATGAGAGCACGCTCTCGCCGGAAACCCGCGCCGCGCTGTGCGGCCACTTCTCCTTCAGCCTGCCCCCCGGCGAGCAGATGCTCGGCTATCCGGTGGCGGGCGCGGATGAGCAGCTGGACGAAGGCCACCGCCGCTACAATTTCGTCTGGTACCGGCCCGCCGCCAGCGACGGCCAGCTGGCCGAGTTGCTGACCGACGTGGATGGCACCCGGCATCCCCTCTCCATTCCCCCGCACCTCATCCGGCCCGAGGTGGTCGCGGGAATGCGCGCCGATGCTCACCGGCTGCTCGCGCCGCAGTTCGCCGAGGTGGTGGAGCGCACGCAGCAGCCTTTCCTGCAGGCGATCCAGGATCTGGAAAGCCCGCGCCTGCGACTGTCGCCCCATGTGGTGATCCTGGGCGATGCCGCTTTCGTCGCACGCCCCCACGTGGGCATGGGCGTGACCAAGGCGGCCGCGGATGCCGCCGCTCTCGCCGCTGCCCTCGCCGACAGTACGGACGTGGAAGCGGCGCTGGCCGCCTTCGAGGCCAAGCGCCTCGCCTTCGGCCGCGCCGTGGTGCAGCGGGCACGGCATCTCGGGGCCTATATGCAAGCGCAGATTCTCGACGAGGAGCAGCGCGCCCGCGCCGAGCGGCACCGGCACCCCGACGCCGTGATGAGCGAAACCGCCGTCGCCACGGGGCTTGCCGCATGAAGCCCGACGGCGCCTTCCCCCCTCGCCCGCACGCGCGGCCCCGCGATGCGGCCGCCCGCATCGAGGCCATCCGGCAGAACTCCAACTTCCGCCGCCTCGCCTCTATCCGCGCCCGGCTTGGCCTCTCCATGGCCGCGCTGATGGCAACGCTTTATTTCGCCTACATCCTCACCGTGGCGCTGAAGCCCAGCGCTCTCGGCACGCCGGTGCTGCCGGATGCGGTCTCCACCTGGGGCATCGTCGCAGGCGTCGGCCTGCTCGGCCTCGGCTTCGTGCTGACCGCGATCTACGTCGCCGTCGCCAACCGCACCTTCGACCGCCTCACCCGGAATCTCAGGGAGGAGGTGCAATGAGACTGTCTACGCTCAACCGTGCGGCCCTCGCCGCCATCTTGACTGGCTGCGCCGCCAGCCCGGCCTGGGCCGCCGGCGCCATCGAAGGCGGTACCCGCCAGCCCATCAATTCCGTGGCGATCAGCCTCTTCCTGCTGTTCGTGGCGGTCAGCTTGGGCGTCACCTGGTGGGCGGCCCGCAAGGGCACCGGCGGCGCGCAGGATTATTACGCCGCCGGCGGCGGCCTCAGCGGCTTCAAGAACGGCCTCGCCATCGCCGGCGACTACACCTCCGCCGCGACCTTCCTCGGGGTGACGGCGCTGGTCTACACCTCCGGCTATGACGGGATGATCTACGCCATCGGGTTCCTCGTGGGCTTCCCGATGATCCTGTTCCTCATCGCCGAGCCGCTGCGCAATCTCGGGCGCTACACCTTCGCGGACGTGGCGGCCTATCGGCTCTCGGAAGTGCCGGTGCGGGTGGTGGCGGCCACCAACACGCTGGTGATTGTGCTGCTCTACCTCATCGCCCAGATGGTGGGGGCGGGCAAGCTCATCGAGCTGCTGTTCGGCCTGCCCTATTGGGTGGCGGTGGGCCTCGTGGGCCTGCTGATGATGGCCTATGTCACCTTCGGCGGCATGCTCGCCACCACCTGGGTGCAGATCATCAAGGCCGTGCTGCTGCTTACCGGCTCGGTGGTGATGTCCCTGCTCATCCTCGGCCATTTCGGCTTCAGCCTGGAGGCACTGTTCGCCCGCGCCGCGGCGCTGCACCCCAAGGGCGCGGCCATCATGGCGCCGGGCGGGTTGG
The DNA here is from genome assembly GCF_023571765.1 of Xanthobacter aminoxidans. Lineage (GTDB taxonomy): Bacteria > Pseudomonadota > Alphaproteobacteria > Rhizobiales > Xanthobacteraceae > Xanthobacter > Xanthobacter aminoxidans. The sequence continues at coordinate 203,039 of NZ_JAMJXC010000008.1, forward strand.
TGAAGGATCCCATCTCGGCCATTTCGCTGGGCGTGGCCCTCGTGTTCGGCACCGCCGGGCTACCGCACATCCTGATGCGCTTCTTCACCGTGGCGGATGCCCGGCAGGCGCGCACCTCCGTGCTGGTGGCGACCGGCTTCATCAGCGTCTTCTACACGCTGCTGTTCGTGCTCGGCTTTGGCGCCATCGCCTTCGTGATGTCGGATCCGAGCTTCAAGGACGCGACCGGCGCTGTGGTGGGCGGCACCAACATGGTGGCCCTGCACCTCGCCAACGCGCTCGGTGGCTCGGTGCTGCTCGGCTTCATCTCGGCCGTGGCCTTCGCCACCATCCTTGCGGTGGTGTCAGGCCTCACCATCGCCGGGGCGTCGGCGGCCAGCCACGATCTTTATGCCCGCGTCATCCGGCGCGGCAAGGCCTCGGAACAGGAGGAGGTGCGGGTCTCCAAGGCGGCTGCGGTGGTCATCAGCCTGCTCGCCATGGCCCTCGGGCTCCTGTTCGAGAACCAGAACATCGCCTTCATGGTGGGCCTCGTCTTCGCCATCGCGGCGAGCGCGAACTTCCCCGTCATCGTGCTGTCGGTGTCCTGGCCCGGCCTCACCACGCGCGGCGCCGTCACCGGCTCGGTGACCGGCCTCGTGGTCGCCCTCGTGCTTGTGGCGCTGAGCCCCAGCGTGTGGACGACCACGCTGAAGCTCGGCCCCGCACCCTTCCCCTATGACAATCCCGCGCTGTTTTCCGTGCCGCTCGCCTTCCTGGTCTCGATCGTCATCTCGCTGGCGGATCGCAGCACGGCGGCCGAGCGCGTGCGCGCGGCCTTCACCGCCCAGCACGTGCGGGCGCAGACCGGCTTCGCGGTGGACTGAAACGCCAGACAGACAGGGAGAAACCCAATGAACATCAGCACCAACGCCACCTACGCTAATATCGAGGCGCCCCTTGCATGGCCCGAGGCCCTGCGGGCGGATCTGCATGCCAGCCGGGGCAACGGCCGCGTCGGCAGCCGCCTCGTCTCGCAGAGCGATCGCGTGCGGGTGTGGCATCTCGCCCTCAAGCCCGGCGAGCGCATCGGCTTCCACACCCATGTGCTCGACTATTTCTGGACAGCGGTGACCGGCGGTCGCGCCCGGTCCCATTATGCGGACGGGCGGGTGGCCGAAGTGACGTATGAGGCTGGCGACACCAAGCACCACCATTTCGGTCCGGGCGAGTTCATGATGCATGACCTCACCAATATCGGGGACACCGAACTGGTGTTCACCACCGTCGAGTTCCTGGACAGCGACAACCCGCCGCTCAAGGTCGACTGAATCGCGGGCTGGTCGCTGACCGCAGCGGGAAAGACCCGGACAAATAGAAAAGGGGCCGCCAAAGCGGCCCCTTTTTTTCGCGTGGCGAACGGCGCGCGTCAGTTGTCGTCGGCGTCGTGGGCGGGGCCGGACTGGGCGTTGCCGATCTCGAAGGGGCGCTCGGAGACGTAGTAGGGGCCGGGGGTGCCGAAGGCGCTGGGACGCTCGAGGCGACGCTCCTCGCGGGCCACGGCCGCCGGGGAGGTCGGGAACAGGCTCCCCTGCGCGGAGACCGCATACTGCTCCACGTTCTCCTTCTGGATGGTCGGGTCGGCGAAGGCCGAACCCACGGACGAGACGAGCACCACGGCGACACCAGCGGCGAGGACAGTAGACTTGATGGACATGGCAAGCACTCCGTTGTTGATGAAATGAATTTAGAAGATGCTGCCGAGCACAAATATTATCTCGTGATTTAATCTTCTCATATGCTTCGATAGATCCGTATACGTGGGTATGACCTCCCATCTCCGAAACGAGAGCCGCACCGGACTGCGCCCGTCGCCGGAGCGCCAACGGCGTGAGGCCGGCGCGTTGCCGCACCGGCCTCTGGCCATTCGGATCGAAAGGAGACGAGCGCGCGTCGCGCCTGCGCGCAGTGCTAGGCCTGATGTGCCGAGCCGAGGGCACGCGCAGGCGCCGCAACGCCGTGTGGCGTGCGGGCCATCTGTTCCGACCTCCAGCGATGCGGGGTCGTGGCGGCGAAACGCCGGAAGACGGTGGTGAAGTGGGCCTGGGTCTGGAAGCCGACGCTGAAGGCGACCTGCGCCAGCGGCTCATCGCTTTCCATCATGAGCTTCTGGGCGCGCTCCACGCGCAGCCGCAGCAGGTATTCGTGCGGCTTGGCGCCCGTCGAGATGCGGAATTGCGCGGCGAAATGCATCCGGCTGAGCCCCGCAACGCGGGCCATCTCGGCGAGCGTTAGGGCCTCCCAATAGTGCTCCTCCATGAAGGACAGCACCCGCTTGAGGCGCCACGCCACCAGTCCGGACCGGGCGCGCGCCGGCTTCGGAGCCTGCGTCGGCGTGGCGTGCTCATCGGGAGCGGTGTGCGGGGCGAGCAGCCCGAGACGCCGGACCTCGGCATTGAGGTCCGCATGGGCCTGCGCCGGAAGTACGGCGTCTGCGGCGGATGGCGCGGCATGGAACGACATGCTGGAGACCCCGAATGCTGAAGGGCGGTTCAGCGCAGTTCCTCCGTGCAGCCCGGACCGGCACCGGCGCACGAGCTGCTGCACCGAGCCGTTCCGGCGGAAAGACTTGCGCTTCGCCGATTGGAGACCCAGCATCCGCGACCGGCGTCTTTTGCTCCATTCTACTTGGGGTTCGGCGCTCATATGATCGGGTGCGCGCGGGCATACCTTGGTATAGGCGGCTAGACTTTGCGTTTAGCGGGCTTGAGCCGACCGCCCGTTTTTGCTGCACTACTGCCTCGCGAGCCGGCAAACGCGCCGTTCAAACTGGCAAGATCGAGGTATATGTCGGTGATACCGAAGCACGACGCCGGGCAGCCGGCAGCCGCACAACAGACGTCCGACCGCTGCGCTCCGGCACATCGCCAGGCGCAAACCACACTCTCGAGGGCATGATGTCGGGTCTGGCCGGTCCCTTGTCCAGCAACAGTGCGGATGCCCCCGCCCGGGGGTGGACCGGCTGGGTCCTTGTCGCACTGCTGTGTCTCTCGATCTTCCTGGTGGATACGCTCTCGCCGCTCGACATGGCCATTGCCGTGCTCTACGTGGTCGTTGTGCTCTTGAGCGCGGGCCTGTTCGGGCGCACGGGGCTGCTGGTCGTCGCCGGGGCCTGCGTGATGCTGACGATGTTGAGCTTCGTCATCATGCACGCCACGGACTACAACATCTCCTCCACCATGCGGTGCTTCGTCAGCGTCGCCGCCATCACCGTCACCACCGTTCTCTCGCTGCGCAACCAGCAGGCCACGGGCGCGCTGAGGGAACAGGCCGCCCTGCTCGATCTCTCCCACGATGCCATCTTCGTGCGGAACCTCGCCGACACGATCGTCTACTGGAACCACGGCGCCGAGCAGCTTTACGGCTGGACCCGGGCCGAGGCCCTGGGGCAGCAGGCCGGCGCGCTGCTGAAGACCGTCTTTCCCTCCTCCCGCGCGGACATCATGGGCATCCTGCTCAAGACCGGGCAATGGGAGGGCGAGATCGTCCAGACCACCCGCGACGGGCGCAAGCTGGTCTGCACGAGCCGCTGGTCGCTCCAGCGCGATGTGCGCGCGCGGCCCATGGGCACCATGGAGACCAACCACGACATCACCGAGCGGCAGAAGGCCGAGCAGGAGCTGAATCAGGTCCGCAGCGACCTTGCCCATGTCACCCGCGTCAGCACCATGGGCGAACTCACCGCCTCCATCGCCCACGAGGTCAACCAGCCGCTCGCGGCGGTGGTAACCAATGGCGAGGCCTGCCTGCGGTGGCTGCGCCGTCCGGTGGCCGACCTCGGCGAGGCGGCAGCCTCCGTCACCCGCATGATCGCCAACGCCCGCCGCGCGAGCGAGGTGGTGGAGCGGCTGCGCGCCTTCGCCCGGCGCGGAGAACCGCTGCGCGACGCGCTCGACAGCGCCGAGCTGGTGGAGGATTGCGTGCTGCTGCTGGAGCGGGAGCTGTCGAACCACCGCGTCAGGCTCGAACTCGCCCTCACTCCCGATTTGCCGCGCATCGAAGGCGACCGCATCCAACTGCAACAGGTGCTCATCAATCTGGTCCTCAACGCCATCCAGGCCATGGACGAGGTGCCCGAGGGCCAGCGTGTCCTGAACATCCGCAACGCGATCGAAACACCGCCGTGGTCGATGGACGGCGCTGCGGAGCTGACCATTTTCGTGCGCGATACTGGACCGGGGATCTCGCCGGACGTGTTCGCCTCCCTGTTCTCGCCCTTCGTTTCCACGAAGCAGGATGGGATGGGCCTCGGCCTCTCCGTCTCCCGCTCGATCGCGCAGGCCCATGGCGGCCGGATCGACGCCACGCCTCACCCCGAGGGGGGAATGTGCTTCACCCTCACCATGCCCCTTGCGAGCACGCCCCCCTCTTCCAACACCAGGGACAACCGCCCGTGACCAGTCGACCGCTGACCCGCCCGGCGCAGCCCCCGAGCGCCCCCATCGTGATCGTCGTGGACGATGACGCCAGCCTGCGCGACGCGCTGTCCAGCCTGTTCCGCTCCATCGGCCTCGAGGTGGCGCTCTTCGCCTCCGCCGCCGAGCTTCTGGCCGCCAAGCTGCCGGATGCGCCGCGCTGCCTGGTGCTGGATATCCGCCTGCCGGGCGTGAGCGGGCTCGACTTCCAGGCGCAGCTGGCACGCTCGGACATAGAGCTGCCCATCATCTTCATGACCGGGCATGGCGACATTCCCATGAGCGTGCGCGCCATGAAGGCAGGCGCGGTCGACTTCCTCACCAAGCCGTTCCGCGATCAGGACATGCTGGATGCGGTCTCCGCCGCCATCGAGATCGACCGGGGCCGCCGCGCCGAGCGCGCCTCCTCCTCGAAGCTGCGCGCGCTTTACGACACATTGACCGAGCGCGAGCGGCAAATCATGGCGCTGGTGACCTCCGGCCTCATGAACAAGCAGGTCGCCGCCGAGGTGGGACTGAGTGAAATTACCGTGAAAATTCATCGCGGTAACGTCATGCGCAAGATGGAGGCCCACTCCCTCGCGGATCTGGTCCGGATGGCGGAGGCCCTGGGGCTCAGTGCGAAAAGCTAGAGTTGCAAACGTCTGTATGATTACGGGTTGGGCAGGCGGCAGGCTATATAGGGTCAGACCGGCGCGTCATCGCGTGCCGAATGATTGCACGTCGAGGTGCCCCGAGTGTCACGCGCGCCAACCATAACGATTATCGATGACGACGAATCCGTTCGCGTCGCTACGGAAAGTCTCGTCCGCTCCCTTGGGTTCGGCGCGCGATCCTTCGCGTCCGCCGAGGACTTCCTCGGCTCCACGGAGCGCAGCAGGACCGCGTGCGTCATCACCGACGTCCAGATGCCGGGCATGAGCGGCGTCGAGCTTCAGAGCCGGCTGCGCGCCGAAGGCGACCCGGTGCCGCTGATCTTCATCACCGCCTTTCCCGAGGATCGCATCCGCCGGCAGGTGGACGCGGCCGGCGCCTTCGGCTTCCTGGCCAAGCCGTTCGACGGGAACGAAATGATCGATTGCATCGATCGCGCGCTGCAGGCCTCCCCGCGCCGCTGAAGCGCCGACGCGCTCGCGGCCCTTCGCGCCCTGCCCCCTCTGCCCCTGGAATTGCGCTGCGGCGACCCTCACGGGTTCGCGCGCACGCGCGTGTGCGCCTTCGAGCCTGCGCACCGGCACCGACGCTGCCCCGATACCCTCGTATGATCCAGGCAAACGAGCGCCCAATTCTTTCGTCCGGGCCCCGGTCCTATCGTGACCACCGTGACATTCACAGAGCGGTCGCCGCGGCATCTCAGCCACCTCCCGACCGCCCCCTACAGCTTTTCCATAAGGACGACACCCATGGACAAGACCATTGCGAAACTGCGCCAGCAGGCGCCCCTGCGGACCCCCACCGACCTCGGCGAAGACGCCACCCGCGACATCGCCGGCGCCCTCACCGTTCTTCTCGCCGACATGTTCGCGCTTTATCTGAAGACCAAGAACTTCCACTGGCACATGTCCGGTCCGCACTTTCGCGACTACCATCTTCTGCTGGACGACCATGGCGACCAGATCTTCGCCACCACCGACGCCATCGCCGAACGGGCCCGCAAGGTGGGTGGCACGACGCTGCGGTCGGTGGGCCACATCGCGCGCCTCCAGCGGCTCCCCGACAATGACGCGGACTTCGTGACCGCCGAGGACATGCTGGCCGAGCTGGGCGAGGACAACAAACGCCTCATCACCTTCCTGCGGGAAGCCCATGTCGTCTGCGAGAATTACAACGACGTCGCCACCACCAGCCTCATCGAGGTCTGGATCGACGAGGCCGAACGTCGCGTGTGGTTCCTCTTCGAAGCCACCCGCTCGCACTGACCTCTCCCTCCCCTTCCTCCCCGCCTGAACCCGCCGGCCAAGCCGGCGGGCTTTTTTGTGCGCGCCGCCCCGGATAGAGCGAAGAGCCGGTCTTCCAGCGCATCCGCCCGCACAAAGCGAGAAGGCCGGCGCCCTCAGGGGACGCCGGCCTTTCGTTGCAGCGCACGTCGGGTGGTTCACGCCCCCGGGGAAGTGGCATCCTGGGCCGGGCCCCAGTGGGAGTCGGGCTGGGCCGGCTGGCCGATGAACGGGCGGGCGGAATTCATGGCCCGCAGCTTGGCGGCGGAGGGCTGCTGGAAGATGTCGAACGGCTGGACCACGGTACCCAACTGGGCATCGAAGAAGGTGGTCTCGCCGCGCGCCTCGGTGGGGAAGCTGGTGTCGGCGCGGGCGGTGCCCGCAACACCGGCCACCACGAAGGCGAGAGCACCGAACGCCATGATGAACTTAGAATTCGCAGTCATGAGAACCTCCTGTGTTTTCGATGATTTAGTTTTACATTCCGCGGCCTTCGCCGGTATCGAACTCAAATTCATTCCATGAATATCGATGTTTCGCCAGACTATACGTCGGTTTACTTTTCGTCATTCCGCCCCCTCAACCATCGGCCATGCCGGGCGCGACGGGCAGGGCGACCTCCTCGGCATCGGTCTCCCGCAGCAGCTTGTGCGCCAGATCGATGGGGATGCGCCGGCGCTGGACGAGGCCGACGATGGATCGGCGCTCAGCCTGGATGGCGAGGAGATGCATCCGCCGCTCTTCCGGCCACGCGGCCGTTCCGCCATCGACGCCCTCGGCCTGAAGCTGGGCGAGGCGATGCCGGTAATGGTCGGCGACGATGGCGGCGACGGTCGGCGTGTCGGCCCCGGCCGTCTGCGTCTCGGCCGTCTCTGCGAGCGCGTCCAGGGCGGCCTGCAGCGCCTCGGCACGGGCCTCGCGCTCCTGCGCCACATCGGCGACATCGGACGGCACATCAATGCCCCGCAGGAGGATGGGCAGTGCCACGTTGGCGAGCGCCAGAGACACGAGAATGACCGCGGCGGCGATGAACACGGCAAGATCCCTTGCGGGAAAAGGCATGCCGCCCGTCAGGACCAGCGGCAGGCTGAGCGCGGCGGCGAGCGTGACCGCGCCGCGCACCCCGCCGAACGCCATCACCGCCACCAGGCGCCATCGGGGAATAGGGCGCGGCGCGCCGCTTTGCTCCCGGCTGGCGGGCCAGCAGCAGAGGGCGGCGAGCACCCACGCGAAGCGCAAGGCTGCGAGGGCGAGAACGGTTGCCGCCACATAGAGCCCGAGCCACCCCACGGCGTGATGTCCGCCCTCGGCGATGCTGCGCGCCGCGCCGCTGAGGATGCCCGGCATCTGCTCGCCCAGCAGCAGGAACATGACGCCGTTGAGGGTGAACTGCAGCGTCTCCCACACCGCGTTGCGCCGAAGGCGCGTGAGGGGCAGCGCGCGGCCGGACACCTCGATGCGGCTCATCATCATGCCGGCGGCCACGGCCGCGAGCACGGCGGAGCTGCCGGCGGCTTCGGCCAGCAGATAGGCGCCGTAAGGAATGAGCAGGCTGATGAGGATCTGGCCGGAGGTGTCCTCGCCCACCCGGCGCACCATGAAGGCCTTGGCCGTGGCCACCATCCAGCTGAAGGCGATGCCGATGACGATGCCGCCCCCGGCCGCCCAGACAAAGGCGGCGAGGGAATCGAGCACCGGCACCGTCCCCGTTACCACCGCAGCGATGGCGAGGCGCAGGCAGATCAGCGCGGCGGCATCGTTGAAAAGGGCTTCGCCCTCCAGCAGGCGCAGCACGCCGCGCGGAATGGGAATGTGCCGCGCCACCGCGCCGGCCGCCACCACATCGGTGGGGGACAGGACGGCGGCGAGCGCGAAGCACACGGCCAGCGGCATCGCCGGGATGAGCCAATGGAGCATCAGGCCCACGCAGCCGACCGTGGCCACCACCAGCCCCAGCGCCATGGACAGGATGAGCGGAGCGTTCGCCGAAAGGTCCGTCTTGGACACGCGCCACCCGTCGAAGAACAGGAGCGGCGGCAGGAAGATGAGGAAGAACTGATCCGGCTTCAGCGGCGCGCCGAGGCTGGTGACGGAGCCGATGGCGGCGCCCACCGCAACCTGAATGAGGGGCAGCGCCAAGCGGTCGCCCAACACGCGGCCCATCCAGTTGGTGAGGACCACGCCGGCAAGCAGCACGAGGATGTAGCGAATGTCGGTCATGCGCACCACCGCCCTGTCTCGGCGCCGTGCGCACGCGGCGCGTGCGTGGGCGCGCTCACGTTCCAGATCTTCGTCGGACGTCTCGTCCGCCCGCGGGAGCGGACGGCAGCGCCGGTGCGGGACCCCCGCAACCGGCGCTGCGCGCGTCAGCCCGTCAGGCCTTCACGAAGGCGAGCAGATCGGGATTGATGACGTCGGCGTGGACGGTCAGCATGCCGTGGGGATAGCCGGCATAGACCTTCAGCGTGCCGTTCTTCAGCAGCTTCACGCTCAGCCGGGCCGCATCATCGATGGGCACCACCTGGTCGGCATCCCCGTGCATGACGAGGGTCGGCACGGTGATGAGCTTGAGATCCTCGGTCTGGTCGGTCTCGGAGAAGGCCTTGATGCCGTCATAGTGCGCCTTCGCGCCGCCGGTCATGCCCTGGCGCCACCAATTCTGGATCACGCCCGGCACCGGCGTCGCGCCGGGCAGGTTGAAGCCGTAGAAGGGGCCGGACGCCACGTCCATGAAGAACTGGGAGCGGTTGGCCGCGAGCGCGGAGCGGAAGCCGTCGAACACCTCGATGGGGGTGCCGCCGGGATTGGTCGCGGTCTTCACCATCAGCGGCGGCACGGCGCTCACCAGCACCGCCTTGGCCACGCGCCCCTGCGGCTGGCCGTGCCGCGCCACATAGCGCGCGACCTCGCCGCCGCCGGTGGAATGGCCGATATGCACGGCGTTGCGCAGGTCGAGATGCTCCATCACTGCGGCGGCGTCAGCGGCGTAATGGTCCATGTCGTGGCCGTCACTCACCTGCGCCGAGCGGCCATGCCCGCGCCGGTCGTGGGCGACGACCCGGAAGCCGTGCTGCAGGAAGAACAGGATCTGCGTATCCCAGTCGTCGGAGGAAAGCGGCCAGCCGTGATGGAAGACGATGGGCTGCGCCTCCTTCGGACCCCAGTCCTTGTAGAAGATGTCGACGCCGTCTTTGGTGGTGACGTAAGGCATGGTCCTGTTCCTCTCGCTGTGTTCCAGGATGAATCTGTCCGTGACGGCAGGCAGGGCACAGCCTGAGATCCAGCACCGACACAAGATCACTCTAGAATAGGGAAAGGGAAAATGAGCTTATACGCGGGTATATTGAATCGCATATCAATATAGGGGGCAGTTTCTCAGCATCCTCCATCCCGGCCAGCTCAGCGGCCGGCCCGCGAACAGCCGTTCGGTACGGGCGCGCCCGAAAGCCGTGCGAGAAGCCAGGACACGGCCATGGGCGACACGGCCTTGACCACCCCGCCATGGGACGCCCACGGCACTTCCACATAGGTGACGGATGTCCCGGCCCGGCACAGGCGGCTCACATAGTCCCGCGTGGTGGCCGGCTCCACGAGGGAATCGAGGCTCCCCTGCGCGAAGAACACGGGCACACCCTTCGGGTCCGGATTTGAATTGCGCGCGATCAGCTGATCCCAGCCGGGCCGCCGGTCGGCGGCGCCGCGCAGGAAGCCCGTCTGGGCATAGCCCAGCGCGGACAGGCCGAGCACCACACCGCCGGCCGAGTCGAGGCTGCAATCGGCGGCGATCCCGTCCACGGTCCCGATCGCCTGCGGACGAACGATGCCGTCGAGCGGCAATCCATAGGCCTGGCCCCAGGACCACGCGGCGAAGGAGGCCACGACCTGCTCCGGCAGGGTGCCGATATCGTCGCGCAGCAGGCGACGCAGCTCCGTCGGCGCGGCCGCAGTGCGACGAGACCGGAAATCGCCACCGGGCGTCCGGCGTGATTGCGCGAGCGATAGATGATGCGATAGGCGGCGCCCGCGCCCGGCGGCGGCGGCACGGGCTCCGCCTTCAGGAGCGTGCCGGGCGGCCCCTGCCTCGCGCCATCCGGGATGGCGTAGAAGCTATCGGCGCAGAGGGCGCGCGCCGGCCACAGGGCGACGGCCAGAAGAAGGGCAAAACAGCATCCCGTGCGCATGGCGGCGCCTCCTTGACCCTTCTTCCGGCCAACGGCCGATCAGTGTGAGGGATCGGCCCGGCGGCTGCGGGCCGCGAGCAGCTGGAGGCCGACGGCGAAGGCGGCGAACGCCGTCCCCAGCACCGTGACGAGGAACCAGCCGCCGGCCCCCCAGGCGAGCGTCGCCGTGGCCGAGCCGATGGAGCCGCCGAGGAACATGGCGCTCATGAGCACCGTGTTGATCCGCGCCCGCGCCTCCGGCCGCAGGGCAAAGACGATGTGCTGGTTGGAGACGAGGGCACTCTGCATGCCGAAATCCAGCAGCATCACGCCGACGATCAGCCCGACAAGCGATCCCCACGCGCCGAACACGACCCATGCAGCGAGCGTGACGATGGAGCCCACCATCACCGCCAGCCTCGGGCCGCGCTTGTCCGCGAACCGGCCGGCCAGCGGCGCGGCAAGGATGCCGACGGCGCCCACCAGGCCGAACAATCCCGCCACCTCGGCGCCGAGGCCGAAGCGCGGCTCGGCGAGCCGGAAGGCGAGGATGGTCCAGAACACGGTGAAGGCCGCAAACAGCGCTGCCTGCGTGATCGCCGCGAGCCGCAGCGCGGGAAAATCCAGCCACTGCTGCCACACGGAATGGAGCAGCCGGTGATAGCTCAGACGCGAGTCCGGCTTGCTGCTGGTCAGCGTCACCGCCATCAGCACCGCGCCGCCCAGCGCCATGGGCGCCGCGAGCCACAGCATCTCGCGCCAGCCGCCGTGCGAGGCGACGAAGCCGGCAACGGTGCGACTGAGGAGGATGCCCGTCAGCAGCCCGGCCATCACCGTGCCCACCGTCGCGCCCCGTTTCTCGGGCGCCGCGAAATGGGCGGCGAGGGGCACGATCTGCTGGGCGACTGTGGAGGCGAGCCCCACCGCCAGCGAGGCCGCCACGAGCAGCAGCGCCGTGGGCGCCACGGCGGCCAGCACCAGCGCCGCCGCCAGCAGCACGAACTGCACGACGATCAGGCGCCGGCGTTCCACCAGGTCGCCGAGCGGGACGAGCAGCACGAGGCCGATGGCGTAGCCGAGCTGGGTGGCGGTGGGAATGGCCCCCGTGAGCGCGCCCGGCAGATCCTGCTCGATCAGCGCCAGCATGGGCTGGTTGTAATAGATGTTCGCCACCGCGAGGCCGGCCGCGGTGGCCATGGCGAGCGTGGCGCCGAACCCCAGCGTGCCGGGCTCGGGCGTGGCGCCGGCGAGCGCGGGCGCGCCGGGACGCAGGGTTGAAGTCTGCTTGAAGATCATGGTTGCCTCCTCAGGCGGGTGCATCCGGGCTCAGGCCGGGACGTCGATCTCTGCGGTGGCGGCAGCGCGATCGAGCACCTCGATCAGGCTCTGCCTGTCCCTCGGCCCGTCGTAGCGGACACCGTTGATGAAGAGGCACGGCGTGCCGTTCACGCCAGCGCGCGCGCCGCCGACGAAGTCCTGCTGGATGATGGCGTCGTACCGACCCTGGAAGGCCGCCTGCAGCACGCGGCGCTCGATGCCGAGCTGCGCGGCATAGGACGTGAGGCTCGCCACATCGAGCGCGTCCTGGTGCTCGTAGAGCATGTCATGGGCGGCCCAGAACACCCCGGATGCGGCGGCCGCCTCGGTGAACTGCGCGGCGCGCAGCGCATGGGCGTGCATCTCCGTCAGCGGGAAATTGCGGAACACGAAGCGCAGCCGGGCGCCCATCGCCTCCTGCACGGCCTTGAGCACCGGATAGGCCTCGCCGCAATAGGGGCATTCGTAATCGCCGTACTCGATGAGGGTCACCGGTGCATCGGCCGGCCCGGCCACCTTGTCGGTGGCACTCACGGGAGGAAGACGCCGCGTCATGCCTGCGCTCCATGGATGTTCGAGGCGAGGGTGTCCGAGGCCGGGGCGTTCGAGACGGGGGGCTTGGGGGTGGGAACGAGCGCGTCGAGCGCATCGAGAATGCCGTCCGCGCCGGGGTTCAGGCCGAGCGGCGAGAGATAGCTCCAGCGGATGACGCCCTCGGCATCGATCACGAACAGCGCCCGCTCGGCGACGCCATCCTGCGCGCGGTAGGCGCCGTAGCGCCGGGCGACCTCGCCCTTGGGCTCGAAATCCGCGAGCAGCGGGAAATGCAGCTTGCGCGCCTCAGCGAAGGCCGCGTGGCACCACACGCCGTCCGTGGAGATTCCCACGAGCTGGGCGCCGGAGCGGTGAAACTCCGGCAGCATCTCGTTGTAGAGGCCCATCTGGTCGCCGCACACCGGGCTCCAGTCGGCCGGATAGAAGGCGAGAATGACGGGAGCGCCCCTCAGGTCGGAGAGGGACAGCCTCTGGTCGGGCGTGGCCGGCAGGGTGAAGTCAGGCGCGGCCTGGCCCGGCTGCAGCAAGGCATGTGTGGAAGCGTCGTGCGGATCAGTCATGTGCGTGCCTCGTCCCTTTCTGCGTCGCAGGTGTCCAATGTCGACTGCGAGAGTGTCGGGAGGACGGGCCGGGGGAAATCGGCCATAGGCGTGGCCCGCTCATACTTGGGTTTGGCGGGTGCCCCTTTAGTGCGTTTCGGAAAGATGAGGGCGCCGGGCAGCCGCATGGTGCACCCCCAGAAAGGGTGCGGATGATGATGAAGCGCGTACTGCTCCTGTCCCTCGTTGCCGCCGGCTGCGGCGCGCTCGCCGCGCTGGCCTACGCCTGGCATGGCGAGATGGCCCCGGTTTCGCCCCCGCCTGCCGCCGCGTTCGAGCGTGCGCAGATCGAGCGGGGCGCGTCGCTCGCCCTCATCGGGGATTGCCGCACCTGCCACACCGCGCCGGGCGGACCGACCTTCGCCGGCGGCCTCGCCATGCCGACGCCGTTCGGCACGATCTATTCCACCAACATCACCCCCGATCCCGAAACCGGCATCGGGCGCTGGCCGCTCGCGGCCTTCGTGCGGGCCATGCGCGAGGGCGTGGACCGCGAAGGCCGGCACCTCTATCCGGCCTTTCCCTACGACCATTTCAGCCTGACCACAGACGCAGACCTCGCGGCGCTCTACGCCTTCCTGATGACCCGCGCGCCGGTGGTTGCCACGGCACCGGCGAACCAGCTGCCCTTCCCCATCAACATCCGCCTCGTGCTCGCCGGCTGGAAGCTCCTGTTCTTCCATCCCGAGCCCTTCGCGAACAATCCCGCGCGCGATGCCGCATGGAACCGGGGCCGCTATCTGGTGGAGGGCCTCGCCCATTGCGGCGCGTGCCACACGCCGCGCAACCTGATGGGTGCTGAAATCCGCTCCCGCGCCTTTGCCGGTGGCGAGGCCGAGGGCTGGACCGCTTACCCCCTGGGCGCGCAGTCGCCCGTCCGCGTGCCGTGGACGAAGGCGGCCCTCGCCCAGTATCTGCGCGAGGGCTGGCAGGCGGATCACGGCGTCGCGCTCGGCCCCATGGGGCCGGTGACGGAGAACCTCGCCGAGGCCCCCGCGCAGGACATCGAGGCGATGGCGGACTATCTCGCTTCGCTCGGCACGCCCGCCAGCAAGACTGCGATGCCGAAGGCGCCAGCGCCCGATGCCTCCGGCCAGCGGCCGCAATCGACGGGCTGGCAGGCGGCCGCCATAGCCCTTCCCGCGGATACCGGCGCGGGCCGTCGCGTCTTCGCCGCCGCCTGTGCTGTCTGCCACCAGGCCGGCCGGCCGCTGCCGCTCGGCGGCGTGGACCTCGCCCTCTCCACGGCGCTTGCTGCCGAGACGCCCCAGAACCTGCTCAACCTCATCCTGCGCGGGGTTCCGGCCGCGGATGGCCTGGCGGCGCCCGTCATGCCGCCCTTCGCCGCCATGGACGACACCGCGCTGACGGCTCTTCTCGACTACCTGCGCCGCGACATCGCCGCGCGGCCCGCCTGGCCGGATCTCGCCCCAGCCATCACCGCGGCCCGCCGCGCGGCCTCTCCCCAGACCAACGTGAACCCCGCGAAAGGCGCCCCATGACCACGTTCACCGTCAACGGCACGCGCCGTACCATCGCCGCGGCGCCGGACACGCCCCTGCTCTACGTGCTGCGCGGCGAACTCGAACTGAACGGCGCGAAATTCGGCTGCGGCCTCGGCCAGTGTGGCGCCTGCACGGTGCTGGTGGACGGGGAGCCCGTCTTCTCCTGCGTCACGCCGGTGATGCTGCTGGAGGGGCGCGCGGTGCGCACGCTCGAGGGGCTCGGCAGCGCCGAGGCGCCGGGGCCGGTGCAGGCCGCCTTCATCGCCGAGCAGGCGGCCCAGTGCGGCTATTGCATCGCCGGCATGATCATGCGCGCGCAGGCCCTGCTGGAGCGCGATGGCGACCCGGACGACGCCGCCATCCTCGCCGCCCTCGAACCCAGCCTGTGCCGATGCGGAACCCATGTGCGCATCGTCCGCGCCGTGAAGCGCGCCGCCCGCGCGATGGCTGGCAAAATGGAGGCCGTGCGATGACACAGGCCCTCTCCCGACGCGCCGTGCTGCGGGGCACCGGCGCCCTCATTCTCGCCTTCAGCTTGTCCGGCCGGGCTTTCGCCCAGACCGAGACCGGCGCCAGCGCGACACCCCTGCGAGGCCTGCCCGGTAGCCTCGACGCCACGCCCCGGCTGGACGCCTGGATCCGCATCGCGCCGGACGGCACCGCCACCATCTTCACCGGCAAGGCGGAGCTGGGACAGGGCATCCGCACCGCTCTGCTGCAGGTGGCGGCGGAAGAGCTGAAGCTGCCCCTCTCGCGGCTCGACCTCATCACCGCCGACACCGGCCGCACACCCAACGAGGGCTATACGGCCGCCAGCCACTCGGTGCAGGATTCCGGCACCGCCATCCGCAATGCGGCGGCGCAGGTGCGCGAGATCCTCATCGGCGAGGCCGCGCGCCGGGCTGGCGTTGCCCGCGCGGATCTGATCGCCCGCGATGGCGTCATCGCGGGCCCCGCCGGCCTTCGGCTCTCTTATGGCGAGCTGGTCTCCGACACCTTGCTGCACGTGGACGCCGCACCCACCTCGATCCTCACCGATCCGCGCGATTTCACGGTGATGGATCGCCCCGTGCCGCGCGTCGACATCCCGGCGAAAGTCACAGGCGGGGCGGCCTATGTGCAGGACATGCGCCTGCCCGGCATGGTCCACGGCCGCATCGTGCGCCCGCCGAGCTACGGCGCCCGGCTGGTCGCGCTCGACGCCGGGCCGGTGGAGGCCATGCCTGGCGTGCTCAAAGTGGTGCGCGACGGCGCCTTCCTGGGGGTGATCGCCGAGCAGGAATGGACGGCGATCCAGGCCATGCGCCGGCTCGCCACCCTCGCCCGCTGGGAAGAAACGGCGCAGCTTCCCGACGAGGCGCGCCTGCCCGAGGCGCTGATGGCCCTGCCCACGCGGGACACCACCATTCTCGACGTGGGGCAGCCCGATGCGCCGTCCTTCACACTCGACACCCTGTTCACCCGCCCCTATCTCTCCCATGGCTCCATCGGCCCCTCCTGCGCCATCGCGCATCTGGAGGGCGATGCCATGATGGTGTGGACCCACACCCAGGGCGTCTATCCGCTGCGCGATGCCCTCGCGGGCCTCCTCGCCATGCCCCCGGAGAAGGTGCGCTGCATCCATGCGGAGGGGGCCGGCTGCTATGGCCAGAACGGCGCGGATGATGCCGGCGCCGACGCAGCGATGCTTGCCCGCGCCCTCCCCGGCCGGCCGGTGCGCGTGCAGTGGATGCGCGAGCAGGAGCATGCCTGGGAGCCGTTCGGACCGGGCATGGTAGCCCGCGTGCGCGCGGCGCTGGGACCGGACGGCGCGATCACCGCATGGCAGCACGATGTGTGGAGCCAGTCGCACATGATGCGCCCCGGCCCGCCCGGGACCCTCCTCGCCGCCCGCGACAAGGCCGAGCCGTTCCCCCCGGCGCCGCCGGTGGACCTGCCCATGCCGGAAGGCGGAGGCGACCGAAACGCCGTGCCGCTCTACGTGCTGCCCAATGCGCGGGCGGTGAACCACTTCCTGCCGGAGATGCCGCTGCGCGGCTCCTCCATGCGCTCGCTGGGTGGCTACCTCAACGTCTTCGCCATCGAGAGCACCATGGACGAACTCGCCCGCCGGGCGGGGCAGGACCCGGTGGAATTCCGCATGCGCCATCTTCAGGACGAGCGGGCGAAGGCGGTCATCACCACCGCCGCCGAGCGCTTCGGCTGGAAGGACCGGCCGAAGCCCCCCGCCGGAGGCGGCTACGGCTTCGCCTTCGCGCGCTACAAGAACCTCGAGGCCTATTGCGCCATCGCGCTGGAGGTCGCCATCGATGCGGACACCGGCCGCCTCATCGTCACGCGCGTGATGGCGGCGGTGGACACGGGGCAGGTGGTGAACCCGGACGGGGTGCGCAACCAGATCGAGGGCGGCATCGTGCAGGCGACGAGCTGGACGCTGTTCGAGGGCGTGCGCTTCGATCGTCGGCGCATCACCTCGGTGGACTGGGCGGCCTATCCCATCCTGCGCTTCTCCCGCGTGCCCCGCGCCGTGGAGGTCCACATCGTGCCTCGGCCGGGACTGCCCTTCCTCGGCGCGGGGGAGGCGGCGCAGGGGCCCATGGGGGCGGCGCTGGGCAATGCCATCCGCGACGCCAGCGGCCAGCGCCTCGCCACCCTGCCCCTCGATGCAAGCCGCATCCGCCATGCCATGATGGATCCACCGCCGCTCCGCTGAACGGAGCCCGATCCCGCGCCGGGCGCGGCATCGCCACACCCACAGGAGACAGCCATGAAGATCGATCTCTCGGGCAAGACCGCCCTCGTCACCGGGTCGAGCGAAGGCATCGGCTTCGCCATCGCCAAGGGGCTTTCGCAGGCCGGGGCAACGGTCGTCGTCAACGGGCGCGCGGAGGCGAAGGTGGCCGAGGCCGTCGTGCGCATCGGCGGCACGGCGCGTGGGCAGGCCATCGACCTCGGCACCGCGGAAGGCGCCGCCGCGCTGGTGGCGGCCGAGCCGGCGTTCGATATCGTCGTGAACAATCTCGGCATCTTCCAGCCGTCCGACTTCTTCGAAACCGACGACGCGGTGTGGGACCGGCATTGGGCGATCAACGTCATGTCGGGCGTGCGCCTCGCCCGCGCCTACCTGCCGGGCATGGCGGAGCGCGGCTGGGGGCGCATGCTGTTCCTCGGCTCGGAATCCGCCTTCAACATCCCGGCGGACATGATCCAATACGGCGTCAGCAAGACGGCTGACGTCTCCCTCGCCCGCGGCCTCGCCAAGCGCATGGCGGGCACGGGCGTGACCGTGAATTCCATCCTGCCCGGCCCCACTCTGTCGGAGGGCGTCGCCGCCATGCTGAAGGACGCGGTGGCGGCGGGCAAGACGCTGGAGGAGGCCGGCGCCGACTTCGTGAAGGCCCACCGGCCAAGCTCCATCATCCAGCGGCCGGCGAGCGTTGAGGAGGTCGCCAACATGGCGGTCTACATCGCCTCGCCGCTCGCCTCCGCCACCACCGGCGCCGCCCTGCGGGTCGATGGCGGCGTCATCGATTTCATCGTCTAGCGTTCAGGAGAGACAGGCCATGCCCCCTCGCATTCTCATCGTCGGCGGCTCCATCGGCGGCCTGTTCGCCGCCGTGCTGCTGCACCGCGCCGGCTTCGACGTGCGCGTGACGGAACGATCGGTGCATGGGCTGGAGGGGCGGGGCGCCGGCCTCGTCGCCCAGCGCGAGGTGTTCGACATCCTGAGGGAAGTCGGCGTGGAGCACCTCGCCCACGTGGGAGTGACGGCCCACGAGCGCATCTATCTCGACCGGGCCGGGGCCATCATCCATCGCCAGCGCACGCCCCAGACCCAGCTCTCCTGGGACGTGCTGTTCCGCACCTTCCGCCACCTTCTGCCGGATGATCGCTACCACATCGACCGGCAGGCGGTTTCCGTGACGCAGGCGCCCGGCAGCGCCCGCGTGACCTATTCCGATGGCACCGAGGAGCGGGCGGATCTCGTCATCGGCGCCGACGGCGTCGGCTCGACGCTGCGCAGCGCGGTTGCGGGCCCGGAGTCCCGGCCCACATATGTGGGCTACGCCACCTGGCGCGGCCTCCTCCCCGAGGCGGAGGTGCCGGCGGTGGCCGCCCGGCAGCTCTTCGACCGCTTCGCCTTCTACGAGATGCCGGGCTCGCACATCCTGGGCTATCTCGTGCCCGGCCCGGACGGCTCCACCGTCACCGGCCACCGCCGCTACAATTGGGTCTGGTACCGGCGCTATACGCCGGACGAACTCGACAGCGTTCTCACCGACATCGACGGCGTGCGCCGCCCCTTCTCCCTCGCGTCAGGTCGGGTTCGGCCGGACATCGCAGCCGCGATGAAATCCGATGCCGCGCGCCTGCTGCCCCCGGCCTTCGCCGCCGTGGTGGAGGCCGAGCCGCGCCCCTTTCTCCATGCCATCTTCGACTACGCGCCGCCGCAGATGGTTTCCGGCCGCGTCGCGCTCATGGGCGATGCGGCCTTCGTCGCCCGCCCCCACACCGCGATGGGCGTGGCGAAGGCGGCGGGCGATGCCTTCGCGCTCCGCGATGCGCTCAGCCACACCCCGGATATTGACACCGCCCTCGCCGCCTATGCCGCCGAGCGCGCGCCGGTGGGGGCGGCGATCGTCGCCTACGGTCAGCGCCTCGGCGGTTCGCTCGGCTAACCCGATAGTGTAATCAAACCAAGGTAGGCCCCCCCTACCTTGCGTATAATTGGCCGTTGCCCGGCAAGACCTATGCTCAACAGAGCCTCGATGGGTTCAGCAAGGCACGGCATCAATGAGCTCCACAGTACAAGGCACTCTCGACAGCCCCCCGGAGACAAATTCCGGAGCCCTGCGCGCGCGCCTTCGCTCCTGGGGTCCGCGCGCCCTGTTCGGCGTCCGGCTTGCGGCGTCGGTTTGTCTGGCGCTCTACATCACCTATGCGCTCGAACTCCAGAACTCTTTCTGGGCGGCGACGACAGCGGCCATCGTGTGCCAGCCGAACCTCGGCACATCCCTGCAGAAGGGACGCTGGCGGATCATCGGAACGGTGGCGGGCGCGCTGGCCATGGTGACGGTGCTCGGGCTCTTCGCCCAGAGCCGATACACCCTCGCCTTCTGCCTCGCCGCGTGGTGCGGCCTGTGCGGGGTCGCCGTCGTGGTGCTCCGGAATTTTGCGTCCTACGCCGCGGCCCTGGCCGGCTTTACCGCAGCGGTGATCTTCGCCGACACCATCGCCGATCCGACGTCGGCCTTCTTTTTCTCCATCGTTCGTGTCAGCGAAATCGGCATCGGCATCGGATCGACGCTCTTCGTCATCCTCCTCACCGACTTCGGCGCCGCGCGCAGGACCTTCGCCAGCCTTCTGGAAGATATGGCCCGCCAGTTGGTCCGCGGCTTCCGTTCGACCCTCGCCGCGCCGCAAGACACGCGCGAGACAGGCGTGAGCCCCAGGGAAGTCCTGCGGAAGCTGAGCCTGCTTCAGGCCGCAGCCGATGCGGCCATGGCGGATTCCCCATATCTGCGCTCACGCAGCGGTCATCTGCGCGAGGCCGGCGCACGCCTCATGGACGCGGCGCTCGGCTGGCAGAGGATTGCCTTGGAGCAGGAGGTTTCCGGCCAACCGGACCACGACGTTCTTGCATGCCTGGACACCCTGCTGTCCCGCCTCGACCCGGCCGATCTCGGGCGAGACCCGGAGCGGCTCCGCAGCGCCTGCGCGGAGGCTTTGCAAACTCTTGAGACGCTTCCAAAAGATGAGGCCAGCGCCTCAGTTCTGGCGGATGCGGCCCGCGACCTCGTCCTTTGCCTCCAAGCGACAGCAGGAAGCATCGCCTTGCTCATGGGTGCGAGGGCCGAACGCCGGACCGCACCGTGGGCCGTCGTCATCGGCGATCCGCTTCCGCCCCTGCTCAGCGGCTTCCGTGTCTTCTCGGCGGTCGCCGCGGCGGCGGCCTTCACCATCGCCACCGAATGGCCGAACGGTCCCCTCGCCATTGCCTTCGTCGCGATCGCCGTCCTGATCTTCGCTCCGGCGGGCGATCAGGCCCGCGTGCTCGTCACGGACTACACCATCGGCTCCATCCTCGTGGTGGGTGTCGCCTGCAGGCTCTATTTCGGCATCATGCCGTCCATCTCCACCTTCCCGCAGCTCGCCGTGATGCTGGCGCTTTTCCTGGTGCCGGTCGGCTGGATGCAGGCGGGCAGCTGGCACACGCCGCTGTTCCTGGCGATGTCCGTCAATCTCCTGCCTCTGATCGGGGTCGGGAACCCGACTTCCTATGATGCGTCCACTTTTTTCAACATCGCGCTGACGATCATCCTGGGCAACATCATCGGAACGCTGTTCTTCATCATCATTCCGGGTCTGTCGCCCGAGGTGCGGACGCGACGCCTTCTCGCCCTCTCGGTCCGCGACCTGCGACGGCTCGCGGGCCGGCCACAGACCCGGGACGCCATGCGCTGGACGGCGGTGATGACACGCCGTGTCGAGGATCTGCCGCCCCAAGCCACGGACGAACAGGCGAGCTCCCTCTTGACGCTCTTCGTCCTCGGGCGGGCCCTGATCCTCCTGCGCGAAACGCCGGCGGACGAAGTCGAGCGCCGGCTCATCTCGGACGCCAGTGTCGCGCTTGCGGAGGGGCGGGCGGCGCAGGCGCGCATCGCCTTCGGCGACATGGAGCGCGCGCTGGCGGAGCGGGCGGCCTCCCAACCCTCCGAGGCGCCGGCGGTCATATCATCGCGTGTGCAGATCAAGATCATCACGGATGCGCTCGGCGCCTGTTCAAACCTCCTCGAAGGGACGAACGGTCAGCGCACCAACCTCAGCTAGATCCGGAAAGACGAGATCCATCCCATGTTCTCGGAACTCAATCTCCTCGGCGTGCTGTTCTCGCCCTTTGCAGCCATGATGCTGGCGGCGTGGTTGATGACCATCCCGCTCATCATGTTCGGCAACCGCACCGGCCTATCGCGAACGGTGTGGCACCCGGCCCTGTTCAATCTCGCGATCTACGTGATCGTGCTGTCCCTCACCG
Source organism: Xanthobacter aminoxidans (assembly GCF_023571765.1). GTDB lineage: Bacteria > Pseudomonadota > Alphaproteobacteria > Rhizobiales > Xanthobacteraceae > Xanthobacter > Xanthobacter aminoxidans. The sequence goes on from NZ_JAMJXC010000008.1 coordinate 224,602, forward strand.
TCCTGAGCATAGGAGCAGGTTCATGACCGCCATCGACATCCCTGCCGAAAAGGGAGCCTCCGTTTCGCGTCGCGTGACAGGCGTGCTCCTGACACTCGCCGTGGTCGGCATCGCCGGCATCCTCGGATGGCGGATGTGGGAGACCTACATGACCACGCCCTGGACCCGCGACGGCACCGTGCGAGCCTATGTGGTCACCGTGGCGCCACAGATCTCGGGACGCATCATCGAGCTGCCGGTGAAGGCCGACCAGTTCGTCCACAAGGGCGACCTCCTGATGGTGATCGAGCCCTCCGACTACCAGAACGCGCTCGCCAACGCCGAGGCCGCCGTGGCCCGCGCGAAGGCCGACCTCGAGAACAAGAAGGCGGAGGCGGAACGGCGGACGAAACTGAGCGCCATCGCCGCCTCGGAGGAGGAAAAACAGAGCTTCGCGGCCTCGGCGGACATGGCTGTGGCCGCCTATCAGCAGGCCCTCGCCGATCGCGACCAGGCGAAGCTCAACCTCAGCCGCACGCGCATCGTCTCTCCGGTGAACGGCTATGTCACGAACCTGCTCACCCAGGTGGGCGACTATGGCACCAGCGGCCAGCGCGCGCTCTCCGTGGTGGACAGCGACAGTTTCTGGGTGGACGGCTATTTCGAGGAGACCGTCCTTGCCGGCATCCACGTGGGCGACAAGGCGAAGGTCGCGCTGATGGCCTATTCCACGCCCCTCGCCGGCCACGTCACCGGCATCGGCCGGGGCATCGCCATCCCCAATGTGGCGCCGGATGTCTCCGGCCTCGCCTCGGTGAACCCGGTCTTCACCTGGGTGCGCCTCGCCCAGCGCGTGCCGGTGCGCATCGCCCTCGATCCCGTGCCACCCTCGGTCATCCTCTCCGCCGGCCTCACCGCGACGGTCTCGATCTCCGGGAAGTAACGACCGACCCGAGCCGACCGACGGCCCGCCCCGAAACGGGCGGGCCGTATGCGTTCGCGCCGCCTCATCCCTGCCTCGTCCCCTGCCCCGTCATCCTGCGCAAAGACTGTCCCGCGCCATACAAAGGTATGCGCCGGGCATATGTGAAGCCCATTTATTCGGGCTGATCCGGCGGCAATCATATCCTCGTCTTCCGGTTACTTTCACGTCCGGCGACTTGTGCAGTCGAGACGAGCCCCCTCGCTTGACGGCCTCACCCCCTCATTGCTGCGGGAGCCGCCCATGGGCATCGCAAAAACCATTCGTCCCTATCATGAGCCCGCCGGCGGCTGGGGCGCCCTGAAGGCCATGGGCAGCGCGCTGGTGGAACAGCACGTCGCCGTCTCCGGCATGGCCACCCTCGCCCGCATGAACCAGCCCGGCGGCTTCGACTGTCCCGGCTGCGGATGGGCCGACCCCAAGCACACCTCGCCCTTCGAATATTGCGAGAACGGCGGCAAGGCGGTGGCGTGGGAGGCGACGGCGAAGCGCTGCACGCCTGAATTCTTCGCCGCCCACACCGTGACAGAACTTGCCGCCTTCGGCGACTACGAGCTGGAGATGGAGGGCCGCCTCACCCATCCCATGCGCTATGACGCGGCGAGCGACCGCTACCTGCCGGTGCGCTGGGAAGAGGCGTTCGCCCTCGTGGGGCAGCATCTCAATGCCCTGCCAGACCCCAACATGGTGGATTTCTACACCTCGGGCCGCGCCTCCAACGAGGCGGCGTTTCTTTATCAGCTGTTCGCCCGCGAATACGGCACCAACAACTTTCCGGACTGCTCCAACATGTGCCACGAGGCCACCAGCGTCGGGCTGCCCCAGTCCATCGGCGTCGGCAAGGGCACGGTGCTGCTGGAGGACTTCGCACGGGCGGACTGCATCTTCATCTTCGGTCAGAACCCGGGCACCAATTCCCCGCGCATGATGACCGAGCTGCGCAACGCCTCGCGGCGGGGCGCCACCATCATGTCGTTCAACCCGTTCCGCGAACGGGCTCTGGAGCGCTTCCAGGCGCCGCAGAACCCGGTGGAAATGGCGACGCTCACCTCCACGCCCATCTCCTCGCGCATCTTCCAGGTGCGGGTCGGCGGCGACGTGGCCCTCCTCAAGGGCGTGATGAAGCATCTCGTCGCGGCGGATGAAGCGGCCCGCGCGCAGGAACTGGCGCCGGTGCTCGACTGGGACTTCATCCGCGGCCACACCGCCGGCATCGATGCCCTCATCGCCGACCTCGCCGCGACCTCCTGGGAGGACATCGAGCGCAAGAGCGGCATCGCCCGTGCCGACATCGAGACGGCGGCCGAGGCCTACATGCGGGCAGAGCGCGCCATCCTCGTCTACGGCATGGGCATCACCCAGCATCGCCACGGCACGCAGAATGTGCAGCAGATCGCCAATCTCGCGCTGCTCAAGGGCAATGTGGGGCGCGAGGGCGCCGGCATCTGTCCGGTGCGCGGCCATTCCAACGTGCAGGGCGACCGCACGGTGGGCATCACCGAAGTGCCGTCCGCTGCGCTGCTCGATGCCATAGAGGCGCGCTTCGGCTTCACCCCGCCGCGTGCCTTCGGCCACAACGTGGTCACCGCGCTGGAGGCCATGCTGCGCGGCGAGACGAAGGTGTTCATCGGCCTCGGCGGCAATTTCGCCGCCGCGATCCCGGACTGGCAGCTCACCCAGGCGGCCATGCGCCGGCTGGACCTCACCGTCCACATCGCCACCAAGCTCAACCGCAGCCACCTCGTCCACGGTCGGGACGCGCTGATCCTGCCCTGCCTCGGGCGGACCGAGATCGACATGCAGGCGAGCGGGCCGCAGTCGGTCACGGTGGAGGATTCCATGTCCATGGTCCACGCCTCCAGGGGTCACAACCCGCCGGCCTCCGACCATCTGAAGAGCGAGCCGGCGATCATCGCCGGCATGGCGCGGGCGACGCTCGGCAGCCGCTCCAGGGTGAACTGGGAGGCGCTGACGGCGGACTATGCGCTGATCCGCGAGGACATCGAGGCGGTGTTCCCGATCTTCCAGGGGTACAACGCGCGTATCAAGCAGCCGGGCGGCTTCCACCTCACCTCCACCGCCCGCGAGCGCATCTGGGCGACGGCCTCGGGCAAGGCGAACTTCATCGTCTGCGAAGGCCTGTGCGAGGACCCCGGCGTCACCGGCCACCCGCTCTGGCTCACCACCGTGCGCAGCCACGACCAGTACAACACCACGCTCTATTCGCTCTCCGACCGCTATCGCGGCGTCCATGGCGCGCGCGATGTGATCTTCCTCGGCGAGAAGGAGATGGAAAAGCGCGGGCTGAAGCCGGACGACCGCGTGGACATCGTGACCGTCTCCACCGACGGCATCGAGCGCGCGGTGCGCGGCTTCCGCGTGGTGCTCCATCCGTTCCCGGAGGCGAGCTGCGCCGCCTACTACCCGGAGACAAATCCGCTCGTGCCGCTCTACGCGCACGACCCGCAGAGCTTCACCCCGGCCTCGAAGGGCGTCCCCGTGCGCCTCGTGAAGTCCGCCCCCGCCACCGAAGCGAAATGACCATGGACGCCCTTGCGCTCTCGCGCCTGCAATTCGCCTTCACTGTCGGCTTTCACATCCTGTGGCCGACGCTCACCATCGGCACCGCCTGGTTCGTCACCCTGCTCAGCTTCCTGTGGTGGCGGACGGGCAAGACCGTCTACCGCGACCTCATGCGCTTCTGGATGCGCCTGTTCGCGCTGGTCTTCGGCATGGGCGTGGTGACCGGCATCGTGCTGAGCTACCAGATCGGCACCAATTGGGCGGGCTTCTCGCGCTCCGTCGCCAACGTGCTCGGCCCGCTCCTCGCCTATGAGACCATGACCGCCTTTTTCCTGGAGGCCGGCTTCATCGGCATCATGCTGTTCGGCGAGTCCCGCGTGTCGAAGGCGACACATTTCTTCGCCTGCCTCATGGTGGCGGGCGGCGCGCTCATCAGCACCACCTGGATCATCGCCGCCAACAGCTGGATGCAGACCCCGGCCGGGGCCGTCGCGGATGCCGGGGGCATTTTCCATGTGGTGGACTGGTGGCAGGTGATCTTCACCGCCTCCTTCCCCTATCGCCTCGCCCACATGGTGTGCGCCAGCTTCCTCACCTGCGCTTTCATGATCGCCGGTGTCTCCGCCTTCCATCTGTGGCGCGGCCAACATGTGGCCGCCTCGCGCACCGCCTTCTCCATGGCGCTGTGGCTGGCGCTGGTGCTGGCGCCGCTCCAGATCTTCATCGGCGACCTGCACGGCCGCAACACGCTCGTCGAACAGCCCACCAAGCTCGCCGCCATGGAGGGTCTGTGGGACACCACCCGCGGCCCGGCCATGACGGTGATCGCCTGGCCGGACATGGCGGCGCAGAAGAACCTCTACGCGCTCGAAATCCCCCACCTCGCGAGCCTCTACCTCACCCACAGCTGGAACGGCGAGGTTGAGGGCCTGAAAGCGGTGTCGCCCGCCGACCAGCCCAACGTGCCGATCGTGTTCTTCGCCTTCCGCATCATGGCCGGCATCGGCATGCTGCTGCTGATGACGGCGCTGACGGGGCTGGTGCTGCGGATGCGCGGACGGCTCTACGACACCCGCTGGTTCCAGTATCTCGCCATGACGACCACCCCCCTCGGCCTCGTCGCCGTGCTGGCCGGATGGACGGTGACGGAGGCGGGCCGGCAGCCCTGGATCATCTACGGCGTGCTACGCACCGCCGATGCCGTCGCCCCGGTGGCCGCCGGGGCGGTGACCACCAGCCTCCTCATCTTCTTCGCGGTCTACAACCTGCTCCTCCTCGCCTTCCTCTGGTTCGCCGGACGGGTGGCGTTCAAGGGCCCGACCGACACGTCGCCCGAGGTGGCGGAACGCCCCGGCATGGAGCGCGCCAGTGTCGGCCTCTTCACCCATTCCCCCACCACCCCGTTGCCCGCCCCCGGCGCCGGACAAGCGAAGGCCTGACCATGACCGAGCTGATGCAGGCGGACCATGTGCCGCTCCTCTTTGCCGCCGCCGCCCTTTTCTGCGTCACGGTCTACGTGCTCGCCGACGGGCTGGACCTGGGCGTCGGCATCCTCTTCCTCGCCGCCCCGCGCGATCAGGACCGCGACGTGATGATGGCCTCCATCGAACCCGTCTGGGATGGCAACGAGACGTGGCTGGTGATGGGCGGCACGCTGCTGTTCGCCGCCTTCCCCGCTGGCTACTACGTCCTGCTGCCGGCCTTCTATCTGCCCATCATGTTCATGCTGTTCGCCTTGATCTTCCGGGGCGTCGCCTTCGGCTTCCGCCTGCAGGCGACGCGGTTCCGGCCGGTGTGGGATGCCGCCTTCTTCGCCGGCTCCTTCCTCGCCACCTTCTGCCAGGGGCTTATCCTCGGCGGGCTCATCGAAGGGGTGCCGGTGGAGAACGGCATGTTCTCAGGCGGTGCCTTCAGCTTCCTCAGCGTGCTCGGCGTGCTGTGCGGCATCGGCCTCGTGGGCGGATACGCGCTCATCGGTGCCGGCTGGCTGATCTGGAAGGCGGAGGGTCCGACGCAGGTGTTCGGCCGGGAGATCGCCCGGGCCGCGCTCATCCTCACCGCCGCGATGATGCTGCTGGTGAGCCTGTGGAGTGCCTGGAGCGTGCCCGAGGTCGCGGCCCGCTGGTTCGCCCTTCCCAACCTGTTCTGGCTCGCGCCCGTGCCGCTCCTCACTCTGGCGGTGATCGCGGGGATCTGGTGGGCTATCTGGAATGGCCGCGAGGCGCAGACGTTCGTTCTGTCCCTCGTTCTGTTCGCCCTCGGCCTGTTCGGCCTCGTGGTGAGCCTGTGGCCCTATGTGGTGCCCCGTCAGGTCACGGTGTGGGACGGGCTTTCGGATCCCCGGTCCCTCGCCTTCCTCGGGGTGGGCGTCATGGTCATCATCCCGGTGGTGCTGGCCTATCAGGCCCACGCCTACTGGATCTTCCGGGGGAAGGTGCAGCACGAAGGGGGGCACGGCAGCTACGGCTGACGACCGACCGCCCGGTTCGCGATCGCTCGCCCCGAAGCCACATGGCACGGGGCGAGCGATTGCGTGAGTGCTGGCTGTTCCTGTCCCGGGTCCGCCCGTGATCTCATGCCTCAAGGCCCCGAAGCAGAAGCACCGCCGCCGTCATCGTCTCCCATGACGCAATCGTTCAAAGCGACCGGCATATTCGACAAGAGACCGATCCCGAACACCGGCAACATGGCGACGATTTCCGGGACGCATCAGATGCGAGGATCGATGACCATGAGCCAGGCGCCTACGCGTCGCCTCGGCGGCAATTTGAGGCTGGGGTGGTGGCGGCACACGCGCTCGCTTTCGACCGGACCGCAGGCGCGGCGCGCCCGGGCGATGCCCGACATGTGATCGTCGCCCCCTCCCCGTCGCGTCGGTGCCGACCATAGCCCACCTTGACGCGGGCGCCCGTTCGAGAATATTTAATCGAACGATAAATAGCCGGTTTTCGGGTCTCTCCGGCGCATCGACCGCCAGCCGCAAGCGCCAACGGCGCGCTGGACGCCCTTGCAATAACGCACTACAAATAAGAAACAACATCTATTTTACGTACATTTATGCAATGAACGGATGAAAGATCGCCAGTGGACAGCGTGCGAGACATCGACGGCAACAGCGCCCCGCTCCGCAGCGGGATGGACGCCGCATCCTTCGACCGCCTCGCGCTGACGTCGGAGGGCGCCGTTGACGGCATCGTATCCTGTCTCGCCGAGGACGAGCTGACCGGTGAACGCTGGCGGGTGAAATCCGCTTTGCGGGGCAGTCCGGCCGCGGCCCTGCTCGATCGGGAGGCGGCCCTGGCGCAGGGTCTCCCTTCCGACCTCATCGATCCGCCCCAGCGGCTGGAGCATCGCAGCCGGGTGATCCTCCTCTACCCGGATCGCCCAATGGCGAGCCTCGACGACCTCGCCCCCGGCACGCTCGCCCCGGAGGCACTCCTCGATCTCGGCATGGCCATCGCCGCCGCGCTCTCGCGGCTGCACGCGCTCGGCACCATCCATGGCGGCCTCAAGCCGCCGAGCGTGCTTCTGGAAGAGCGGGGACGGGTCCGCTTCCGCCATCTCGTCGGCCCCATAGGCACGGATGCCCCGCAAGCGGCCGGCTTCACGGCGGCCGACGCCATCGCCTACGCCGCGCCGGAGCAGGCGCGGCTCCACCGCCCGACCAGCGACGCACGCAGCGATCTCTATTCGCTGGGCGTGCTGCTCTATGCGCTGCTCGTCGGCCGGCTGCCGCTCCAGGCCACCAGCATGGCGGAGTGGCTGCACGCCCATGTGGCGGTCGAACCGGTACGGCCCGGCGCCGTGCGCGGCGATATCCCGCCCATGCTCGATGCCATTCTCATGAAGCTCATCGACAAGGATCCGGAGCGGCGCTACCAGAGCACCGAAGCGCTCCAGATCGACCTGCGCCTCGCCCGCGCCGCGCTGGCGGCCGGCGACGGCGCGGCGACTTTCGCCCTCGGCCGCGGCGAATTCGCGCGCAAGGGGCTCGAGGCACGCGGGCTGTTTGGCCGCGCGCTGGAGCTGTCGCAGCTCGTGGAGGCCTTCGGGCGTGTGTCCCGAACGGGCCGGAGCGAGCTGATCCTGCTGCGCGGCGAGGCGGGGGCAGGCAAGTCCGCCCTCGTGGAGCAATTGTCGAAGGCCTGGCTGCCGGCAGAAGCCCAGTTCGCGGCCGGCAAGAGCGTCCTGCTGCAGGAGGGCATGCCCTACGCCCCATTCGCCCAGGCGCTGCGCACCCTGGTCATGCGGGCGCTGGGCGAGAGCGCGGACGTGCTGGACGGCATCCGGGAGCGCCTTGCTGCCCAGCTGTCGGGCTACAGCAGCCTTCTGATCGACCTCGTGCCCGAGGCCGAATTCATTCTCTCGGACGGGGGCGCCCTGCCCGAGGTCGCCGCGAGCATGGCGCAGGCGCGCGTGGTGCGGATCGTGCTCCAGACCCTCAAGGCCTTCGCAACGCCATCCCGGCCACTCGTCCTGTTCCTCGACGACCTGCAATGGATGGATGCGGCGAGCCTCGGCGCCCTTCAGGCCCTGTGGCGCGAAGCGCCGCCGCATGCGCTGCTGATCGGCAGCTATCGCGAGGAAGAGGTCGCCCGGCATCCGGAGCTGGCCAGCCTGCTGGCGGAGGCGCGCACCGGCCCGCTGCCGACAACGGAGATCCGCGTCGGCCCGCTGTCGGGCGCGGAGACCCTCGAATTCGTGGCGAGCGCGCTGAACGGCGCACCGGCCGAACTCGGCGAGCTCGCCGACAGCATCCATCGCAAGACGGGGGGGAATGCCTTCTTCGTCCGGCAGCTCCTGCAGAAGCTTTTCGATGACCGGGTGATCGCCTTCGATCCGGAGGCGCAGCGCTGGCGCTGGGACGCACTGCGCTTCGGCGCGTACAATTCGGTTTCGGACTTCATGCTGCAACGGCTCGACGCCTTGCCGCCGAGCCAGCGGGGTGTCCTGCAGCGGCTCGCGAGCGTCGGCGGGCGGGTTTCAGGCGAGACCTTTGCGCACCTCGTCGGCCAGTCCGAGGTCGAGGCAGGGCATGTGGCGGTCGAGCTCGTGGAAGCCGGCCTGCTCCTGCGGCGGGATGCGGACTACGTCGTCGCCCATGACCGCGTGCTCGAAGCCGCCTACGCCTCCATTCCCGAGCCGGACCGCCCCGCCGAGCATCTGGCCATCGCCCGGCGCATGATCGCCATCGCGCGCGATGGAGACGCTGACTGGGCCTTCGCCATGGCCGCGCAGATCGAGCGCGCAGATCGCACCACGCTGGACGAGGCGGAGCGCCTGAGCTTCGTGAGGGCCTTGCGGACCGCGGCCCGCCACGCCCGCAATTCCGGCGCCGTTCAACAGGCGGCCGGCCATATCGAGATGGCCCGCAGCCTGATGCCCGACGTCTGGCAGGTGAGCCATCGCGCCTTGTTCGCGGAAGTGAAATGGCTCCATTGCGAAATCCTCATCGCCCTCGGACGGATCGATGAGGCCCTGCCGGCCATCGAACGCTCGCTCGCCATCGCCGCCACTCCGGTGGAGCAGGCCGACCTCTATCGACTGAAGGCCATCGCGCGGACCATCCGGTCGGACTACGAAGGGGCGATCGACGAGGCCCTGGCAGGGCTCGCCCTCCTCGGTGTCGAACTCGAGCGGTTCGTGACGGACGAACAGCTCGCGCAGGCCTATCAGGCATGCAGCGCCCGTCTCAATGCCCTCGACGTCTCCCACCTGCGCGACCTGCCGGAAATCACCGACCCCGCAATGCGGTCGGCGCTCGCCCTGCTCTCTGCCCTGAGCGCGGCCTTCTTCGTGCGCGGCGGCCTGCGCGTGCTTCATCTGATCAAGATCGTCGAACTCACCCTCGATCACGGCATGACGCCGGAGGCGGCCTACGGGTTTGCGTGGTTCGGCGTGTTCTGCGCGGATCTCTACGGCGCCTACGAGGATGGCGAGACCTACGCTATGATGGCGCAGGATATCGTCCAGCGGGACGGCTACGAGGCGCAGCAGACGGCGGTTCTGCTGGCCCTCGACCAGGTGGGCGCGTGGACGCGGCCACTGCGCTTCGCCCTCGACCGTGCACGCGAGGCGGCGCAGATCGGCCTGACGGCCGGCGATCTCGGCTGGGCCTGCTATGCCCGCAACCACATCGCGTCCAACATGCTCATGCTGGGCGCGCCCCTCTCCGCGGTGCGGGACGACATCGAGGAAGGATTGGCGTGGACGCGCCAGTTCAAGTATCGCGACATCGAGCTCATCCTGGCGGCACAGTCCCGCTTCGTGGATACGCTTGCATCCGGCGACTATGACGGCGCGCAGGGCGTTCCGGAAGCGGAAATCACCTCGCTGGCGACCCTCTTCTGGGTCCGCCATTACGCAGGCGTCACCGCCTTCCTGTTCGGTGATTTCGAGCGCGCCGTCCTCCAGCTGGAACAGGCGGCGGCGCTGAGCTGGGCGGCGCCGGCGCACATCGACACCGCCTCATGCGCGCTCTTCCTCGCCCTCGCATTGGCCCGCACCAGCGCAGGCGCGCCCGCCCGAAAGGTGGCGCTGGGAAGGATCGACGAGCTGCGGCGGCGCTTTGCCGATCGCGCCCGGTTCAATCCGTCCACCTTCGAGTGCAAGCACCTGCTGCTGGAGGCCGAGGCGGCGCGGCTCTCCGGCATTCCTGCGGACGCGCAGCGCCTGTACGAGCAGGCGGCAGACGCGGCGGCGGCCAGCGGGTTCGTCCATGAGCAGGCGCTGGCCTACGAGCTGGCGGCCTATTGCTGCCGTGAGGCGGGGCTGGGCATTCCCACCTCCGGATACGTCCAGGCGGCGATCAGCCACTACCGGCACTGGGGCGCGCAGGGGAAGGCGGACCAGTTGCTGCGCAGCTTCCCCCTCCTGCTCGACGGCGGCGCCGGCGCGCGCCAGCACCAGGCCGGCGACGGGACGGCGGATGTCGCGGGCGTCCCGGCGGGACAGGGCGGCCTCAACCTGGAGGTGATGACCAAGGCCGCGCAAACGCTGGCCGAGACGGTCGGGCTCGATCAGGTCATCCGCACCTTGATGCGGGAGATGATCGTCCATGCCGGTGCCCAATACGGCCTTCTGATCCTCATGCGCGACCGCGATCCGGTGATCGAGGCCTCGGCGCGCGTCGAAAACCAGCAGGTGGAAGTGGACGTCCACTCCGCCGTTCCCACCGCACGGGATCTGCCGCTGGCCATGCTCAACACGGTCATGCGCACGCGCAGGACGGCGGTCTTCGCCGATGCCGCCAGCGAGGAACCGGGCCTGCGCGCCGCCGGCCACGGGAGGGCGCCCGCGCGCTCCCTGCTCTTCATGCCGCTGATCAAGCGCGGCAGTCTCGTCGGCGTTCTCTACCTCGAGAACAACCTCGCGGCGGACGTCTTCACGCCAAACCGCACGGCGCTGCTGGAACTGCTGGCGACGCAGGCGGCCATCTCGCTCGATGCCGCCCGGCTCTACAACGATCTCGTGGACGAGAACACACGGCGGGCCAGCGCGGAGTTCGATCTCAGAGAGACGCGCGCGGAACTCGGTCGCGCCTCCCGCATGATGGCCATGGGCAATTACGCGGCCTCCATCGCGCACGAGATCAACCAGCCCCTGACCAGCATCGTCGCGAGCGCCGATGCGGCCATGCGCTGGCTGCGGCGCGCCGAGCCGGACGTGGGCGAGGCCTTGCAGGGCGTGGAGCAGATCCGGGCTTCGGGCATGCGCGCGGCGGGCATCGTCAAGTCCCTGCGCGCGCTGGCCAAGCGCACCGCCCCGGTGCTGGAGCCGATCCGCCTCGAAGATCTCACCGAGGACGTGATGCGGCTGGTGGTCAAGGATCTCCAGTCGAACGGGGTCGAGCTGGTCGACCTGCTGGCGGTGGACCGGCGCCCCGTGGAGGCCGATCCCGTCCAGTTGCAGCAGGTCGTCTTCAACCTCATTACCAACGCCATTCACGCCATGGAAGCGGTCGATCCCGGCCGGCGGCGCCTGACCATCGAGACCTCTCAGGACGCGGGGACGGTGCGCCTCAGCATCGCCGACACCGGCTGCGGCATGAGCGAGGATGTTCTCGCCCGCATCTTCGAACCCTTCTTCACCACCAAGCACGCCGGCATGGGCATCGGCCTGTCCATCTGCCGCTCCATCATCGACGCGCACGGCGGCGTGCTCAGGGCGCGCTCGACCGTGGGAGAGGGAAGCGTCTTCTACTTCAGCCTGAAGACCCTGGATGACGCCGCCCGAACAGAACAGGATGCGCAAGCCTGAGTGAAGGCACCAATCATGCCCTGGAGAACGCTTGCATCTTGTGTCGCATGCCGCAGATCGTCACCACCCTGCTCGCCCAACAGGGCAAGCGCGGCCTTCAGTATCTCGACCGCAAGGCGCGCACCGTGCCGTGGTGACTATCGCCAAGCGCGCGTCTTTTCGACCAAAACTATTCGAACTTTTCCGCCGTCAAACGCCGTCGTCTCTACGCCTGAAGGCACTCTTGTTGGGCAGCCCGAAACGAAGGTCCACGCGTTCGGCGGTTCAAGAGTGCCGCGGAGGGCGATCTGCGGGATTGGGCGCACCCGGCACGATTCGAACGTGCGGCCTTTGCCTTCGGAGGGATTACCCGTAGCACCGTCAAATTTGCGACGGAGCGCCCAATGATACGCTATCATACTGTTTCCAAAAAAGAATTTGAGCCGCACCCTACCCGAGGCTATCCTTCTCCGCGCTACGATTTTCGCCCTGCTGCTTACGTGGTGCTTACGCGAGACGGGGCGACTGGCGCGGAGAATCTCCATGGCTAAGCTCACTAAAAGGACCGTCGATGCCGCGGAAGCCGGCGCCAAGGATTACGTGATCTGGGACGACGAGCTCCCTGGCTTTGGCCTCCGGGTTTTCACGTCAGGGAAGCGAAGCTACATCCTTCAGTATCGATCAGCCGGCCGATCGCGCCGGTTCACGATCGGGCTGCACGGGGTTTGGACACCAGAACGTGCGCGCCAGGAAGCCAAGGCGCAGTTGGGCCGGATCGCCCAAGGCGACGACCCCGCCGAAGAGCGGCTGCTGGATCGCAACGCGCTCACGGTCAAAGAACTCTGCGACCTCTACCTAGCTGACCTGAAAGCGGGTCTCATCCTCGGAAAGGGTGGGCGCCCCAAGAAGCACAGCACGATCGCCTCTGATCTTGGCCGCATCCACCGCCGTATCGTTCCGCTCCTCGGCTCGCGTCGCGTCAAGGACTTGACCAAAGCCGACATCACCAAGGCCATGAAGGACATCATGGCGGGGAAGACCCGCGTCACTGTCAAGACGAAGAAGCTGCGCGGCAAGTCCATCGTGAAAGGCGGTGCCGGCACAGCCACGCGGACAATCGGCCTGCTGGGCGGTATCCTCACCTATGCGGTCGAAGCCGGGATCATCGAGACGAACCCCGTGCACGGCGTGCGGCGGCCGAAGGACAACGTCCGAGCCCGGCGGCTGAGCGAAGCCGAATATCGCGTCCTCGGCGACCTACTCAAGGCGGCGGCCGAGAACGAGAGCTACCGGATGTCGGTCGAGATTATCCGCCAGATCGCCCTCACCGGATGCCGCCGCATGGAGATGGTCACGCTCCGATGGGCGGAAGCCGATATGGATTCGAGCTGCCTCCGCCTGATCGACAGCAAGGAGGGAAGCTCCATTCGGCCCATCGGGCTGCCCGTGGTGGAATATCTGGAGAGGCGCCGGAAAGAGGCGGTCGGAGATTATGTGTTCCCCGGCCGGGGCGGCGAGAATGCGTTCGGCAGCTTCCCCAATCACTGGAGGAAGATCTTCGCGGGCTCGTCCTTGGCCGACGTCACCCCTCACATCCTGCGCCACAGCTTCGCCAGCGTCGCGAACGATCTTGGCTTCACCGAGGTCACCATCGCCGCCCTGGTCGGCCATGCGAAGGGATCGGTCACGAGCAACTACATCCACACGCTCGACACCGCCCTGATCATGGCAGCCGATACGATCTCCGGCTACATTCAGGGGCTGCTCGACGGGATCGAGTTCAAGCAGACCGCCTACGCGCTTGATCGCGGCTCCCGGAAGGCGGCATTGGCCCGGTTTCTCCGAAGAGTCGCCGGCGATGAGGATCCGGAACCGGACCAAAGCGAGCATCTCGCCGCATGATACGGACCTCTTCCCCAGAGCATCCTGCGCCCCCTGCCGGTGAGGGCTCCTCCTACCATGGGGCTCCTCGCCCTGGTGGCCATCTCCAATCATGCCGACGGGCAGCCTCTTTTTTCGCAGGAGAGCTTCTGCACCGGGGATGGCATCGACCCCGGATGCTCAAACATGGTGGACGGAATGGGACAGGTCATGAGCGGCATCCTCAATGTGATCCGCAACGGCCTTCAATGGAAGGATGCGCCGAAGGACTACGGCCCAAACAAGACGCTGTACAACCGCTTCATTCGCTGGACCGGCTCAGGGTCTTCGACCGTATCTTCGCCAACCTCGCCGGCGAAGGGCCCAGACCGGAGTGATCTGATCCCCGAAAACTGGATCGTTCGGAGTTAGATTTTTCCGCACTGTCATCCCTTGGCCGCGAGGAGCGGAAGACGATGAAGGCATCGAAGTTTTCGGAGGCCCGAAGGCGTTCATTCTCAAGCAGGGCGCCGATGGGATGCCGGTGGCGGACATCTGCCGCCGGGCGGGCATCAGCCAGGCGACCTGTTTCAACTGGAAGAAGAAGTACGAGGGGATGGCGCCGCTGGAGATGCGGCTGAAGCAGCTCGAGGATGAGAACGCCAAGCTGCGGAAGCTGGTGGCGGATCTGTCCCTGGACCGGGAGATGCTGCAGGACGTCATGCGCCGAAAAATGTAAGGCCTGGTCGCAAGCGCGAGCTCGTCGATGCGGTGCGCAGCGAGTGGCAGGTGTCGATCCGGCGGGCCTGCGCGGTCCTTGAGGTGGACACCTCGACCTATCACTACAAGCCTCATCGAACCGACCAGGCCGGCCTCGCAGCACGGATCAAGACGATCTGCGAGACCCGCGTGCGCTACGGCTATCGACGGGTCCAGGTCCTACTCAGACGGGAGGGATGGCATGTCAATCAGAAGCGAACCCGCCAGCTCTACAATGAGTTGGGCCTTCAGTTGCGCAACAAGACGCCGAAACGCCGGGTGAAGGCGAAGCTGAGAGAAGACCGGGCTCCGGCGGCGCGGCCGAACGATGTCTGGGCGATGGACTTTGTTCACGACCAACTCGCCACCGGCCGCAAGATCCGCGTGCTGACCGTGGTCGACACTTTCTCGCAGTTCTCGCCGGTGGTCGATCCGCGCTTCAGCTATCGTACCGAGGACGTTGTAACGACGCTGGAGAATGTCTGCGCGCAGGTCTCTCATCCATAATTTCCAAACAGGCTCTAAAGTGTTCATGTCGATTCGGCTCCGTGGGCGGCGCCCGGCAACGGGGCGGCTCCAAGGGCCATCCTTGGGCGCGAGCGGCGGTGATTTCACCTGAGAGGAGAGCAGGATGGGCCTGCGCAAGAAGCTCGTCGTCGAACCTGGCACCCTGGTGAGGCTGAAGGACGTGGATGCCGCCTTCCACGGCGATTACGCCTCCGCCGAGCACGCCAAGGACGATCTCGCCAAGAATGTCACCCGCCTCGCGGAGCTGCAGCAGAAGCTCTATGGCGAGAAGAAGCACGCGCTGCTGGTTGTGCTCCAGGGCATCGACGCCGCCGGCAAGGACGGCACCTGCTGGCATGTGATGGCGGCCATGAACCCGCAGGGAACCTCCGTAACGGGCTTCAAGCAGCCGACCGCGGAAGAGCGCCTGCATGATTTCCTGTGGCGGGTCCATCCGCACGCACCGGGCCTCGGCGAGGTGGCAGTGTTCAACCGCTCCCATTACGAAGACGTACTGGTGGTGCGGGTGCACGATCTGGTGCCGAAGGACGTCTGGTCCGAGCGCTACGACATCATCAACGACTTCGAGAAGCTGCTGACAAAGGCTGGGGTCACCATCCTCAAGTTCTTTCTCTACATCACGCCGGAGGAGCAGCTCGCCCGGTTCGCCCAGCGCCTCGACGATCCGGCACGGCAGTGGAAGATCTCGGAAGCCGATTACAAGGAGCGGGCGTTCTGGGGCCAGTACATCGCGGCCTATGAGGACATGCTGGCGAAATGCTCCACCAAGCATGCGCCGTGGTATGTGATCCCCTCCAACCACAAATGGTTCCGCAACCTCGCCGTCTCCAAGATCATCGAGGAGACGCTCGACGAGATGAACCTGAAGCTGCCGACACCGACCGTGAATCTGGAACAGATCCGCAAGGATTATCACCAAGCGTTACAGGCGGAGAAGGGCAAGGCCCGACATCCGGCTGGCCGAACATTTTCGCAACCGGACGAATCGTGAAAGTTTCCCGGCTTGGCCGGACGGTTCTTGCGGCGCGTGTCTTTCCAGGCAGGTCGCGGAGGGGCTCGTCCGGTTCCGGCATCACCGATGGCGGGGCCCATGGGCGTTACCCTTCTCGTTTTCCTTCTGGTCTATGTGGCCATGGGCCTAGGTAAGCTGCCGGGCTTCAAGGTAGACCGCACCGGCGCGGCCATCGTCGGTGCCCTTGCTATGATGGTGGCGGGCAGCATCAGCGCCAAGACTGCCTGGGAGTCCATCGACTACAGCTCGGTGGGGATGTTGTTCGGCCTGATGGTGGTGTCCGCCGCATTCGTGGTGTCGGGGTTCTATGGGTGGACGGCGCAGAAGGTGACAACGCTGCCGGTCAGCGCGCCAGTGTTGCTGGCGGTGCTCGTCGCCGTCGGCGGTCTGCTGTCGGCGCTCCTCACCAACGATGTGGTGGTGGTGGCGATGACGCCGCTCCTGGTCTCGGTAACGCTGGCGCGGGGTCTCAACCCGGTGCCCTTCCTGTTGGGCTTCTGCTTCGCCGCCAATACCGGATCCGCCGGCACCCTGATCGGCAGCCCGCAGAACATGATCGCGGCGCAGCAGCTTGGCCTGTCGTTCAATGGCTTCCTGATGGTGGCGGCGGTGCCGGCCCTGCTGTCGCTGCCCCTGGTGTGGGGGCTCATCGTCTGCCGCTATCACGGGCGCTGGACCTCCCCGCAGCTGGAGCGGGAGCATCCGGTGGTAGCGACGCAGCTTGACAAGGCGGAAACGCTGAAGGCCGGGGTGGCCACGTTCCTGGTCGTGCTCGCCTTCGTGGTGAGCGACTGGCCGCGCGACCTCATCGCGCTGGGCGCCGCCGGCATCCTGCTCATCAACCGGCGGATCGCCTCAAGCGACATGCTGAAGCATGTGGACGGCAATCTGCTGCTGCTCATCATGGGGCTGTTCGTGGTCAATGCGGCCATGGCGGCGACAGGGCTGCCGCAAAGCCTATTGAACGACATGCGCGGCGCCGGCATTAACCTCAACGATCCCCTGTCCCTATTCCTGGTGTCAGGCGTGCTCAGCAATGTGGTGGGCAACAACCCCGCGGTGATGTTGCTGGTGCCGTTCCTCGAACCCGGTCACACCCGGGCGCTGGCCGACGCGCTTGGCGCCGCGCTCGCGCTGGGGACTGGATTTTCCAGCAACCTCATCGTGTTCGGAAGTCTTGCCGGGATCATCGTGGTGGAGCAGGCCGCGGTCTGCGGCATCAGGATCTCATTTGGCGAGTTCGCGCGCGCGGGGGTGCCCGTGGCACTCGCCTGCATGGCGGTGGCGGTGGTCTGGATCCTGCTGATTGGCGTGTGACGAAATGTGGTGATCACGCGCAGGATACTCGACAATGCGGTTTTTTTATTGAATAATCTTATATTTCGATTTCTTTATGTTGGTTTTCAGGATTTTTCTGAAAATGAAACAAACCGTCATGAGCGAGGATCAGGACCTATTGATTGCGCTGTGGACGTGATTCAAAGTCTCCAATGAGGAGGCGGCCGTGGGTGATTTGTTCCTGCTGAGCGAGCGGCAGATGGCTCGGATCTCACCATTCTTTCCCTTAGTGATCGTCCCCCGTTTTGGTGGACACCCATGCTAGCTTTGGCGAGCTTCACAGGAGTGTTCGATGGGCGCACGGCGTCGGGTGTTTCCAGAGGCGTTCAAGCGGGAGGCGGTTGAACGGGTCACGGC
>NZ_JAMJXC010000009.1 GCF_023571765.1 Xanthobacter aminoxidans
GCTCCGCTTCCCGCGGGGCGCCCACCTTCCAGCCCGCAATTATGCGGAGCAGAACCCCCGCCGAAACCGGCGGCAACACAGACCTTACAGGCCGGCGCTCTGCATAATCCCGCTCTCCGCATAATCGGCGCGGCCGACGAAGACCCGGTGGCTGGGGGCGTTCTCGCCGGTGCCCCGGACCTCGGGGACGATGCGCACGCCCCGGGCCTGGACCGAAAGGGTGACGATCTCGCCGTTGAACTCGTTCGCGCCGGTCTTCTTGAAGGTGCCGATGGTCGCCATGTTACGTCTCCTTGATGTCTGTCCCGAGCCCGCACCATGCGGTCTCGATGGGGATCAAAGGGCCGGAGGCGATCGACGCCGCACCCCGCCGGGGTCCCCGCTGCGCTTGCGCAACGGGGTGGCTCTGGGGCCGCAGCGCCAGCGAAGGATGGCAGCCAGGCGACTTTCTTGGTTCGCGCGAGGAATGGGGGATCCGGGGTCCCCGCACGGCGTGCCGTGTGGGGTGGTCGCCCAGGGGAAGAAAGTCGATCGGCGCCATTGCGGCACAGGCGATCGAGGCGCAGCCGTCGTCTGGCCAGATCCACCCATCGCAGAGGCCGCTTCGGTGCGCTCGGACCGACGGGAATCGATCAAGGAGACGTGGCGAGGCTCGCTGTACCGCTCCAAGAGCGGCGTGATGTTCAAGGGATCGGCTGCCCACCCAGGTCCGGGCACGGTTTGCATTGTCCTCGGTGTTCCCGGCTGCTCAGGGGTTCGATCCCTCCCGAGGTCCCCGGACGATCGAACGGGACGGCTTCCGGGGCAATGCATCGACGGGCCGGTTGCGGGTAGGAGCCGGCTTCGAGCCGAGCTTGAACACCTCGGCGTTGCCCGACACCGTGGCGATGACCGTAGAGCCGAAGCTGCCTTGTGCCCGCCGCCCCCGCCGAGAAAGGGGATCAGGCCCCGGTGATGTCCCGCCCGGGCGGTTCGGACGGGATCAGTGCCGTCAACCGCACGAATGCCACGATGCCAACCGCGATCGCACCTACGCCTGAGAAGACCAACTGCCAGGTCTCCGACGGCATGGTTTGCTTGACGATGCCATGGGTGGCGGCGTAGCCGGCGACGACAGCGGGAGCGACGAAGGCGAGCACGACGACGAGCTTCAGCCAGAGCGGCCGTACGAGGGCGAGCAAGAGCTGGCCGATGGCGAATGTCGCACCGGCGGCGACCAGGCCGACGATGACGGCGCCGAGCCAGCCTGTGCCGGAGCCGTAGGCCCAGGTGCCGGCGGTCAGCCCTAGGAAGAACGGCAGGGCAAAGACGGCGAGCGTGAACAGCAGCCAGCACAGAACGCCGATGGCCGCGAGCGACCCGAGGATGGAGAGGACGATCATGGTGGTGGTCTCCCGTGCAAAAAAGCTGACGGTTGCGCCTTCCACCACCACCGCGGCGCAGCCAGAATGATAGCCGAAATCGCACCGTTCCGGGAGCGGAGATCGTTGCGATTCCCGCTCATCGAAGTGGCCGCCCCGATCAAGGGGCGAAGGGATCGATCTCGCACAGGATCGCGGTGGCATCGCCATCGAACTCGTTGGCCGGCGTGACCGAGAGGCTGCCGTCGCCGGCTTCGAAGATGACAATGGCGACCATCAGCGTGGCGGCGAGGCTGAAGGCGAAGGCGTGAGCGTCTTTGAGGGACATGGTCCGGCTCCTGTTCCGAGCGGAGGGCCATCCCCCGCTGACAGGCGCCCGACGTGTCGGGCCGAGAGCCGCAGTCACCGCGAAGGCGTCAGCCGATGCGGCGGCACGCACCGCGTCGCCGACCCCTTGTGGGTTGATGGCCCGAGGCGATCGGTCCGACCAAGGATCAGCGCACAAAAGCGGGGGTGTGCTCTGCGACGGGGAGCCGGCGATCTTCACGGGCTCATGTTGAACATTGTCCCATCGCGCTGATGGCCGTACGGCCGCCGGCATCGGCCGATAAGCTGCTTTCGAGAACTGCCGAAAGGACCGGCGATGGCGCGATATCCGAAGAAGAGCGATTTCCCGGTGAGCCAGGTGCGCCACTATCTGGAGCCGGGCCCGGTCGTGCTGGTCTCGTCACGGTGGCAGGACAAGACCAACATCATGACGCTCGGCTGGCACACGGTTCTGGAGTTCTCGCCATCGCTGGTCGGACTGATGATCTCGGCCGGCAATCACAGCTTCCAGATGATCCGGGGCAGCCGGGAGTGCGTGATCAACCTGCCGACCACGGCGCTGACCGACACGGTGGTCGGCATCGGCAATACATCGGGTGCCGAGATCGACAAGTTCGCCCGGTTCGGGCTGACCGCCGAGGCGGCATCCGAGGTCGACGCGCCGCTGATCCGCGAGTGCCATGCCAGCTTCGAATGCCGCCTCTATGACGACGCGCTGGTGGAGCGCTACAACTTCTTCATCTTCGAGGTGGTGAAGGCGCATGTGGCGGCCTCGCCCAGGCACCCCGAGACGCTGCATTATACCGGCGACGGCGTGTTCATGGTCTCGGGCAAGATCATCAGCCGCCGGTCGTTGTTCCGCCCTGAAATGCTCGACTGAGGCTGCTCTTAGCTGGCTACGTCAAAACGCCTGCGGCTCGATGCTGAGGTGCAGGCATGAAGGCGCGTTCGGTTCACGCTGCTCGCGCCCTGGGCCGGGCAGGAGAGTGCAAGTCGTTGCAGGCGGTGACACGCGCCCCGACGCGGCAGGCTTCGCCGAAGGAGATGGCATACTCCCTCGTGGCGGCTTGCAGGCGTGCTGATCCGGCACGCCTGGGCTCGCGCCGGCACCTCTTGGGCGCCGTCCAGATTAGCCATGATGACTTCGTTGAGGTTACGCGCGGCTGGCGTGGAAATACTGGTAGAGCGTGTCGAGCACTCCGGCGCCCTTGGTGAGGCGCTGGGCATCGTCGGGTTCGCTCAAGGCGATGCCGGTGATGAGGCTGGCGATGCTCCGGCTTCCTCGCGGCCGAACTTGCCGTCCTTCAGGTCGATGTCGTGGATGATCTCGCCCACCGCCTGAAGGACGGGATCGGACAGGCCGGCTCGGCCGAGCAGCACGTCGAAGCTGCAGCGATCCCCCTCATGGGTGACCTCGCCCTCGAACATGTCGAAGCGCAGCTCCCCGGGTTTCGGGCCATAGTCCTTGCCGGGAACGAAGCGGATATCGGCATCGGGATCGATGAAGCGCCGGATCCTCCCCGCTTGGCTGGCGGAGCTCCAAAGGCGCCGCTTCCGGCAAGGAGACGGCTCGTGAAGTGGATCACCCGCGCCCGCCCGGTCATCGATCGCATTGCCTGCCCCTGGCTGATCGCGCGCTTCATCGACGCGGCGCCGGAATTCCTGTTCGCGCCACCTGACGAAGTAATCCGCAGGGCCGAGGAGACGGGAGCGACGCCGTTCGACGTGCCAGGCGTGACGTTCGGCCATGTGGGGAGAAGTGCAGCTTCGACGCCTTCGTGGCCACGTACGGCCTCGACAGCGATCCCGCCATTGCCACCCTCGCCGATATCGTGCGCGGGGCCGACATCGGCCGGCCGATCTGACGCCCCAGTCGGCGGGTCTTCTCGCCATCTCCAAGGGGCTGCGCGAGGTGACGCCCGACGACCACGACCTCCTGAGGCGCGGCTTTGTCATCTACGACGCCCTCTATGCCTGGGCGGGCGGGACCGGGGCGAAGTGGCTGGCGACGGTATGACGCCGGAGGAACGCGCGTGCACCAGCCCTTGAGCCCGCCCGGTGCCGCCTCCATGGCGATCTCCCCCGTCTCCGCCATCTATGCGGCGCGGGCGATGCGGGATTTCGGCGATGGCTTCGTGGCCGTGCTGCTGCCGGTCTATCTCTCCGCCATCGGCCTCGATGCCTTCGAGATCGGCGTGGTGGCGACCACGGCGCTGCTCGGCTCGGCGTCGATGACCCTCGCCATCGGCTTCGTCGGCCACCGCATCGACCAGCGCACGCTGCTGATCCTCGCCTCCGCGCTGATGGTGGCGACGGGCCTCGCCTTCACCCGGTCGGCGAGCTTCGGCGCGGTGCTGCTGGTGGCCTTCTGCGGCACCGTGAAACCGTCCTCCGGCAGCGTCAGCATCTTCGTGCCCCTGGAGCACGCGGTGCTCTCCCATCTCGTGGCGGACAAGGCGCGGACCTCCGCCTTCGGCCGCTACAGCCTGGTAGGCGGGCTGGCTGCGGCGCTGGGCGCGCTCGCGGCCATGAGCCCGGAACTGCTCGGGAACCTGGGCATCTCGCGCCTCCGCGCCCTGGAGGGCATGTTCGCGCTTTATGCGATGCTCGGCATCGTCGGCGGCTTGTTCTATGTCCGCATCCCGCGCGCTGCTGCCAATGCTGAGGAGAAGCCGCGGACTGCGCTCGGCCCGTCGCGGTGCATCGTCTACCGGCTGGCAGCACTGTTCTGCATCGATGCCTTCGCCGGCGGGTTGGCAGTGCAGTCCCTCGTCGCCCTGTGCTGTTCACCCGCTTCGGCCTGTCCCTGTCGGTGGCCGGGGTGTTCTTCTTCGCCTCGGGGGTCCTGTCGGCCTTCTCCTTCCCGGTGGCAGCGTGGCTGTCGCGGCGCATCGGTCTCGTGAACACCATGGTGTTCACCCACATCCCCTCCAGCCTCTGCCTGATCCTCGCTGCGCTGGTGCCGAACCTTGAGGTGGCTCTCGGCCTGATGCTGATGCGCGGGCTGCTCTCGCAGATGGACGTGCCGGCGCGCTCCTCCTACGTGATGGCGGTGGTGACGCCGCCCGAGCGCCCGGCCGCCGCCAGCGTCACCGCCGCTCGCCTCGGCGGTGAGCCCGGTGCTCGCGGGCGCGTTGTTCCAGGCCGGCTTCGAGGCATGGCCCTTAATTCTGTGCGGGGCGCTGAAGATCCTCTACGACTTTGCGCTGCTCTGGGCCTTCCGGCACATCAAGCCGCCGGAGGAGCGGTGACGGCGAGCGGGGGGCGGCGGACGAGAGGCATGTGCTGTGCTTACATCGGCCACCGTTTGTCACGGGGCCGGACGCAGTCATCGCCTGGGCCGAGGCGAGGCCTCACACGGCCCCTCGCCGCCTCGCGCGCGGGCTATGACGATATGCGGGTCCACCAGCTGAGCTTCGCCGACTGGGCGAAGGACGAGAGCTGCCCGATCGTGCGGGACGAACAAGGACCCGCCTGATCGGGGTTCAGCGAGAACCATGCGCACGTGATCTCGTCGGCGGGCACGTTGATCCTGCTCAAGGCGGTCCTTTCATGCGCGCCTATGATGAGGCATAGTTCGCCAGTGAGGCGATGGAGCACATGATCAGGCTTAGGTCCGCAGCGGGGTGGGTGAAGGTGCTGCCAGCGATCCTGGTGGCAATGGCCATGCTGTTCGGGCCCATCGCCAGCGCCTATTCCGCGCCGTGCCACGACGACAAGGATCCGGCATACAGCGTTATGGTGGATCATTCGCACCAGATCGCCTCGCCCGATCCCGCAGATCATCATTCGGACGAGCCGACCCAACCCGTTGACCACGGCAAATGCTGTAGCGTCTCGTGCAGCGTCTATGTGCCCGTGGCAGACGGCGTGGACCTGCACGTTCTGGATCTGGCCTTTGTGCGACAGCCCTTTGATCTCGCCAATCAGGCCGCGGACGGCCTGGCGGTCTTGCCCGGCCTCGATCCCCCGCGTTTCCCGAGCTGATAGCGGTCTCAACGCATTTCAGGCGTGAGGCGGACGCGCGAAGCGGCACCCGTTGAGGGTGCCGACGCGTCGACGCGCCGGAAGATGCCTCCGAAATCAGCGTCGGCCTTGTGCCGATGGGGAAACGAGGACCTTTCCATGTATGGTCGCGACACGCTTGCCGAGCCTATGGTCGGCACGGCTGCCCTTGGGCAATCCGGACCGACTGGCACCGGAGCCCCGCAGCAAACCTGCAATGCCCAAAGGGACGCCTTCTCCAGCGACCCCGGAACTTTCGCCCGCGATGCCCTGTCCTATGGCAGGGACGCGGCCGAGCGCTGGATCCTGTTCTGGGACACGCTTCGCCAGCGAGCCGACAACATGCTGGCGCACGAGCGCGCCGGAAAGCCGCCTTTGCTCGACTTCGACTATGAAGTCCTGCTCGATGCCCGCCGGTTCGAGCGCCCGGCAAATTATGCGCTCCTGCGCGTGACCCGCGTCGGAGATCAATGCCTCGACGATTGCCTGGACGCGGCCAAGCCGCCGGTGGTGATCCTCGACCCGCGCGCCGGCCACGGCCCCGGGATTGGCGGATTCAGGCAGGAATCCGAGGTCGGCATCGCCTTGCACCATGGGCACCCGGTCTATTTCGTCACTTTCTATCCCGAGCCTGCCGCAGGGCAGACGCTCGCCGACGTGCTTCACGCGCTGCGGCGGTTCGTCGAGGAGGTGTCACGCCGGCATTCCGGCGCCGCGCCCGTGCTCTATGGGAATTGCCAGGCCGGCTGGGCGGTGACGCTGCTCGCCGCGGACTGCGCGGGGCTGATGGGTCCCGTCGTTCTCAACGGGACCCCTTTGTCCTACTGGGCAGGCGAGACCGGCATCAACCCGATGCGCATCGCGGCGGGCTTCGAGGGCGGCGCGTGGCTGACGCACTTCCTCGCCGACCTCGGGGACGGCCGCTTCGACGGCGCCTTCCTGGTGCAGAACTTCGAAGGGCTGAAGCCCGAGGCGGTGTGGGAGAAGTACACGAACCTCTATGCCCACATAGACACGGAGCGGGAGCGGTTCCTCGCCTTCGAGCGCTGGTGGGGCGGCTACTACTTTCTGAGCCGGGAGGAGATCCTCGCCATCGTGGAGAACCTCTTCGTCGGCAACCGGCTCGAGGAGGGGCGCCTGCGCATCTGCGCGGGGTGCCATGCGGACCTCAGGCGCATCCGCAACCCGCTCGTGATCTTCGCCTCCTATGGCGACGACATCACCCCGCCCCATCAAGCGCTTGGCTGGATACCGGTCGTGTACCGGGACACGGACGACCTGAAGACGGCGGGCCAACGCATCGTCTATCTCGTCAACCGCCATGTCGGCCATCTCGGCATCTTCGTTTCCGCCAAGGTCGCGCGGCTCGAGCACCGGGCGATCCTGCAGAGCCTGCCACGGATCGAGGCCCTTCCGCCCGGCCTCTACGAGATGAAGATCGACAATCCTTCCGGCGATCCCGATTGCCGTGAGGGCGGCTATCAGGTCCGCTTCGAGGCGCGCGATGTCTGCGACATCCGCTTCCCCCGACAGGACGGTGC
The DNA here is from genome assembly GCF_023571765.1 of Xanthobacter aminoxidans. Classification (GTDB taxonomy): domain Bacteria; phylum Pseudomonadota; class Alphaproteobacteria; order Rhizobiales; family Xanthobacteraceae; genus Xanthobacter; species Xanthobacter aminoxidans. The sequence continues at coordinate 7,235 of NZ_JAMJXC010000009.1, forward strand.
GTTCGAGCGCGTGCGCGACCTGTCGGAGCGCAACGAGGCCTTCTATCGCGCTTTCGTCAGCCCCTGGGTGCGTGCAATGACGACGCCCTGGTCTGCGGCGATGCTGGAGAACCTGCACCCCATGCGCACGAGCCGCTACCTCCCGTCAGAAGGGTTCATGCCGTGGATGCGTGGCGTTCGCTGGCTCGAGGAGCAGGTCGGCGCCGACCGGCATCCGGCCACTCCGGACAATCCCTTCAAGGTCGAGGAGGAGCGTGTCGTCTCGCGCGTCACCGAGGTGATCGAGCAGGGACGGCGCCTGCGGGACGCCATGTGGGAGCGCCTCTTCGACAGCATCTACGGCGGCGCGGGCAGCACCCGCCCAGTCGATTTGGAACCACAGGACGGGGGCGAGGACACAAGGCCGCAAGACATGCGGAGCGGTTTGGATTTCCAGGCGGCCGGCATCAGCCGCGCCGCAGCAACGGGAGGGAACTGACCATGACGACGTTTCATAATCTGATGCTGGCGGGCGCGCTGCTGTTCGCTACGCCGGGCTTCGCCGAGGACGCGCATCATCCGCCGGAGGCCCAGCCTGCTGCGCCCCAGTCCGCGGTCCCCCAGGTGGCCGTCCCCCAGGTGGCCGCGCCAGCTCCACAACCCTCTCAGGCTGCACCGATGCCCGGTGGTCCTCAAGGCATGATGGGGATGATGGGTCAGGGCGGCATGGGGATGATGGGCGGAGCCGCGGCCGGCGCCATGGGGATGGGCCAGATGATGGATCCCGGCCGGATCGCAGGGCGCATCGCCTTCCTGAAGGCCGAACTGAAGATCACCGACGCCCAGCAGTCCCTGTGGAGTGCGTTCACGGAGGCGCTCAAGGCCAACCGCGCCATGATGGGCGACATGCAGGAGATGATGATGGCCGCCCAGGGCGGCGGCGCCCCGACCCTGCTGCAGCGGATCGACGGTCACGAGCGCATGCTTGTCGCCCGTCTCGAAGCGGTACGGCGCCTCAAGGCTGCGCTCGGGCCGCTCTACGCGTCGTTCGACGATACGCAGAAGCGCACGGCGGACCAGCTCGTGATGCCGGGCGGAATGGGCCCTATGTGAGCGTCAAGCCTCGCTGGTGGGTCGGCGATCTCCGCCGACCCGCGATCAGGTGGAGGAAGACCAAATGTCCTTGCATGACGACACCGACCATATGCCGCGACCCGGCAACGACAACGGCGCGCATTCCCCGCACCGGGGGTTCTGGCGTTCGCCAGGCGGCATCGTTGCCATCGGCTTTCTTCTCGCGGCGGCCTTCCTGCTGTTCTCGGAGCACCGCGCCCATGCGCTGGGCTACCTGCCCTTCCTCCTGTTGCTCGCCTGTCTGCTGATGCACATGTTCATGCATCACGGCCATGGACACCGTGCGGGGCACTCACGACGCAGGCCGGGGCCGGGGCCCGAAGGCGATGTCCGATGACCGGGATGCCGGCCTACGGCCTGTGGGGCCTCGTCATCCTCAACTCGGTGGTCTTTATCCTGTTCGCCGCGAGCTTCACCCGGCTCAGGACGCCGCGGGACTGGCGCACCCTCGGGGCGTTCTCGGCCTTCGTGGTCGCCCTGTTCACCGAGATGTATGGGTTTCCGCTGACCATCTACCTCTTGTCGGGATGGCTCGGCCGGCAGTTCCCCGGCGTCGATTTCTGGTCCCACGACGCCGGCCATCTGCTCGAGACCCTGTTCGGATGGCGTGTGAACCCGCATTTAGGGCCGTTCCACATCCTCAGCACCATTCTGATCTTCGGCGGCTTCTGGCTGCTCGCGGTGAGCTGGAATTTCCTCTACGCGGCGCAGCGCGATCATCGCCTCGCGACCGAAGGCCCCTACGCCCGGGTCCGGCATCCCCAATACGCCGCCTTCGTCGTCATCATGTTCGGCTTCCTGCTGCAGTGGCCGACGCTGGTCACGCTCGCCATGTTCCCGATCCTGGTCTGGGTCTACGTCCGGCTGGCGCGGCAGGAAGAAGTGGCTGCCCGCGCCGAGTTCGGGCCCCTGTGGGACGGTTACGCCCGTCGCGTTCCCGCCTTTCTCCCTCGTATCGCAATTTCATCCCCATACGCCCCTCGCTCCGGAGACGGTCCTCATGACTGAGCATGACGCGCACGCCGGCCATCATCACGACCATGTGGATCACCCGCACGCGGGGAGCGGACGTTCGCCCGCGGAAACGGTCAAGGACCCCGTCTGCGGCATGGAGGTGAACCCGGCCACCGCCGGGTGCCGGTCGGAATACGGCGGCAAGACCTATTTCTTCTGCTCCGCGAAATGCCACGACACGTTCGAGGCGACACCCACCGCCTATGTGGCCACGGAAGCTCAGCCGCGCCTCGCCAAGGAGCAGCCGAAGGGGGTGATCTATACTTGCCCCATGCACCCCCAGATCCGGCAGGTCGGGCCCGGCAACTGCCCGATCTGCGGCATGACGCTCGAACCAGAGGTGACGACAGGCGAAACCGGCCCCAGCGCCGAGCTTCTCGACATGACGCGGCGGTTTTGGGTCGCCCTCGTCCTCGCCGTGCCGGTCCTGGCTCTGGAGATGGGCGGGCACCTCACCAACCTCCACATGCTGCTCGGGGCGCAGGCCGCGAACGTCATCCAGTTCCTGCTGGCAACGCCGGTGGTGCTCTGGGCGGGATGGCCGTTCTTCACCCGCGCGTGGCAGTCGCTGGTCACCCGCCGCCTCAACATGTTCACGCTGATCGCCATGGGCACGGGCGTGGCGTGGGCCTACAGCGTGGTGGCGACCTTCGCGCCGCAGATATTCCCCGCGACCTTCCGCGCCGCCGACGGCTCGGTGGCCATCTATTTCGAGGCGGCCGCCGTCATCACGGTGCTGGTGCTGCTGGGGCAGGTGCTGGAGCTGCGCGCCCGAGAGCAGACCGGCGGCGCCATCCGCGCTTTGCTCGACCTCGCCCCCAAGAGCGCCCGGCGCGTGCGCAACGACGGCAGCGACGAGGACGTGGCGCTGGAGGCGGTCGTGGTGGGCGACCGCCTGCGCGTACGGCCCGGCGAGAAGGTGCCGGTGGACGGCGAACTGATCGAGGGCCGCTCCTCGGTGGACGAATCCATGATCACCGGCGAGTCCATGCCGGTCACCAAGGACGTCGGCGCGAAGGTCATCGGCGGTACGCTCAACCAGAGCGGCGGCTTCGTCATGCGCGCGGGTAAGGTAGGGCGCGACACCATGCTGGCGCAGATCGTCCACATGGTGGCGGAGGCGCAGCGCTCCCGCGCGCCGATCCAGCGGCTGGCCGACGAAGTCTCAGGCTGGTTCGTGCCGGTGGTGATCGCCATCGCGGTCCTCGCCTTCGCGGCATGGGGCGTCTTTGGACCGGAGCCGCGCTTCGCCCACGGGCTGATCGCCGCCGTGGCGGTGCTCATCATCGCCTGCCCCTGCGCTCTGGGACTCGCGACTCCCATGTCCATCATGGTGGGCGTCGGCCGTGGCGCATCCATGGGCGTGCTCATCAAGAATGCCGAGGCGCTGGAGCGGTTCGAGAAGGTGGACACGCTGGTGGTGGACAAGACCGGCACCCTGACGGAAGGCAAGCCGAAGGTGGTCGCCCTGAAGGCGACCGGCGCCTTGGAAGAGGACGCGCTTCTGCGGCTTGCGGCGACGCTCGAGCGGGCGAGCGAGCACCCGCTGGCAGCGGCCATCGTGGCCGCGGCGGAGGAGCGCGGCCTGCCTCTCGGCGAGGCCCAGGATTTCGATAGTCCCGTGGGCAAGGGTGTGACCGGGAGTGTGGACGGCCGCAAGCTCGTCATCGGCAGCCATCGCATCATGGGCGAGGCGGGCGTGGACCTTTCGGCCCTTTCGGCGGAGGCCGAGGCGCTGCGCGGGGACGGCGCCACCGTCATCTTCGTCGCCGTCGACGGGCGCGTCGGCGGCCTCATCGCCATCGCCGACCCGGTCAAGGCGACGACGCCCGCCGCCTTGGCGGCCCTGAGGGCAGCCGGGGTCCGCGTCGTCATGCTCACCGGCGACAACAGGACGACGGCGCAGGCGGTGGCGCGCCGCCTCGGCATCGACGAGGTGGAGGCGGAGGTCCTGCCGGAGAACAAGGCGCAGGTGGTTGCCCGGCTGCGCCAGGAAGGGCGGATCGTCGCCATGGCGGGCGACGGCGTGAACGACGCGCCCGCGCTCGCCGCGGCGGACGTCGGCGTCGCCATGGGCACGGGCACGGACGTCGCCATCGAGAGCGCCGGCGTGACGCTGCTGAAAGGCGATCTTCAGGGCATCGCCCGCGCCCGGCAGTTGAGCCACGCCACCATGAGCAACATCCGCCAGAACCTGTTCTTCGCCTTCATCTACAATGCGGCGGGCATACCGGTGGCGGCGGGCGTGCTCTATCCCCTGTTCGGGCTTCTGCTGTCGCCCATCATCGCCGCCGCGGCCATGGCGCTGTCATCGGTCAGCGTCATCGCCAATTCCCTGCGCCTGCGGCGCATGCCGCTCGGCTAAGGCGTTCTCGTTCTTGGACTGCAGAGACGGGTCCTGCTCCAGGGAGGGAACCATGATGAATTTCGACGGAATGTTGGGCTCCGGCATGTGGGGGATGTGGCTGTTCGGCCTCCTGATCCTGGTCCTGGTCGTCCTCGGGATCGCAGCGCTCCTCAAGTATCTCGGTCGATGAGAGTGCGTCCCGAGGACAGAAGGGGTGGGCAGGCCAAGCCTGCCCACCCCTTCTGTCTGACAGGACCAGCATGCCTCCGGCGACGATAGTCGGCGGGACCGCCTCAGGACTTCCGGCTGAGATCGAAGGTGATCACGAGCGCGGATGCGAGGAGGGCGAAGACGGCGCCGGCGATGAACGTCGCCCGGGCGCCACTGATGTCCCACAGCAGCCCGGCGGCAAGGCTCGCCGCGAGCGTCGGGAGGCCGGTGGTAGGAACGCGCGCTAACGATGGAATTCGGATCGCAGCGCCCCGGAAGGGCGGCTCATGCGCCGCCCGACCCTAACCGATAGACCGGGATGCCAAGCTTGCGGGCCTTGTTGGCGAGATTGTCCTGGATGCCGGTGCCTGGGAATACCATGACCCCGATCGGCAGCACCGCGAGCATCTGGTCGTTGCGCTTGAAGGGCGCGGCGCGGCCGTGCCTGGTCCAGTCGGGTGCGAAGCCGATCTGCGGCACCTTGCGGTGGTCGGCCCAGCGAGCGGCGATCTTCTCGGCGCCCTTCGGCGACTTGCCGTGCATCAGCACCATGTCGGAGTGCTTGGCGTGGACCTTGTCGAGGGCGTCCCAGATGAGCCGGTGATCGTTGAAGTCCAGCCCGCCGGTGAAGGCGACCTTCGGTCCCGGCGGCAGAAGGACCTCCTGTTCGGCGTGCTTCTTCGCCATCAGGAAGTCGCGGCTGTCGATCATCGCCGCCGTCATGGCCTTGTGGTTGACCATCGACCCGGTGCGCGGACGCCACGGTGCGCCACTGTGCTGCTCGTAGTGCTCGGCGGCCTGATCGCGCATCAGCTCGAAGGCATCGCGGCGTTTAATCAGCGTCTGCCCTTCGGCGGTGAGGCGTTCCAGCTCGACGGATCTGACCTCGCTGCCATCCTGTTCCTGCTGCGAGCGGCGCTGGCCCTGTTCATTGTCGTCGAGGGCGCGTTCGATCCGGCCGATGGCGCGGTGGAAGAGGTTGACCGTCGACCAGAGAAGATCGGCGAGGTCGGGCTCGAGGCGGGTGTCGCTGAACGTGGCGATCAGGGCGTCGAAGATGTCGGCGACGGCGCCGGCGAGATGGTTGTCTTCGGGCAGGGGCCGGGGGTCGGGCTCGTCCGTAAAGGGCCGGTAGCCGTAGAGCTGGAGCTCGGTCAGGACCTGGTCGGTGGGGGAAGCGGCGTGGTGTATGTCGTCGTTCTCGCGCATGGGAGGCTCCGTCGGTTGGACCGCGACCGTCGCGGCCTTCATGGCGCCGGAAGCCCACGGGCGGGACGGGCTGGCAGTCCGAGCAAAGCGAGGGCCTTGATGGCCAAGGCCGGCGATTTTGTTTCGCGATGGAACGGCGCGCAGCGCCGACGGAAAATCGTTGGCCGCCGCCATTGCCGGGCCGGCCCGTTTGTGGGCTCGATCGCCCTCTGGAAGGCCGGGGCGAGGTCCTCTCCGGCGGTGGCCGCATCCGAGCGATGCCGGTTACGGCGGGCCGCCTCCCGCGTTCCTGTTCCGGCTATGCCGCGAGAGCCAGGAAGCGACCGACATCCTGTGGGGCGAGCTGGACACGCGTTTCTGCCCGCAGCGCATCCATGCCGAGCATACGGAGATCCTCGTTGAAGTCCCCGAGCCGAGGTGACAGCACGATCGTCTCGATCCCGGCCGTATTCGCTCGTTCAATGAGACTGTCCCGTGCCGCGTCGCCGGCCGGATCGTTGTCGCGTACGATGTAAAGCCGTCGTAGCGTGCCGGGGAACCGGATGGTGACGAGATGGGCCGCAGAGAGCGCGGCCGACATGGCCATCTCGGGCAGGACGCATCGCAGCGACAGCACGGTCTCGATGCCTTCGCCGGCCGCCATCACCTCGCCCAGCGCACCGAAGCGCAGGGCATTGCCGAGCAGGTCGCCCATGGCCCGTCTCGGGGTGTCGATCGGCGCCCTGCCGAGAGTGGCCTCGCTGAAGCCGCGGGGATCGAGCCAGGTCCGATGCACGCCGGTGAGGGTGCCGTCGAGATCGGTAACGGCGGCGATCATCGCCGGCCAGGTCTCGGTGGCCGAAGAGTCTTCGGGCCGATAGTAGCAGCAGGGGTGAAAGCGCAGGGAACCGGTTCCGTGCAGAAGCGTAATGCCGCGGTTCCGCAGATACGTCTCTACGAGCGTGCCCAAAATCGGCTGCGCCATGGCGAAGAGACGCCGCGATGCCTCGGGTGATCTGCTTGGTATGGGAGCGACGGCCCGTTTCGGTGTGGTCGGCTCCGGATGCGGCAAGGCGAGGAAGCGCCGGGCCTCCTCGGCGACGTCCTTGAAATCGACGAGGCCGAGCGCCTCGCGGATGACATCGAGAAGGTCGCCATGCTCGCCCGTGGCGCCGTCGGTCCACTTGCCGGCCGGGCCTTTCGGAGTTTCCCGCAACCGGACGAACATGGAGCGGCCAGGTGCATTGCGCACGTCACCCACCTGCCAATAGCTCCCATGTTGTCGGCCATTGGAGAGATAGTGGCGGCACACCGCTTCCGCGCGCTCGGCGAGACGGCGCGCCAGATCATGGGGCGATTGCGCCATGATGGACCTCCATAAGAAAAGGCCCACCGTCGCCGGTGGGCCAGTCGCGCAGGTCGCAGGCGCTATTCCGCGGCAGAGGGGACGGGAGCGTCCGAGGCTTCGTCAGTGTCCTCGAAGCCGTCACCTTCGACCACGGCCGTTTCGCCGTCGTTTTCCGCCGTTTCCTCGACGACGGCGTCCGGCGCCGTCGCCTCCCCGGTCTCGGGGCTTTTCATGCCGGCCGTGCGCAGCGGCTCGGGTAGCCACCCGGTGTCCGCGAGCAGGGTCTCCGCCTCGGTGGCCATGTCGCCCTTCTTGAGGGGGGCGATCCGCTCGGCGGCGCGCTGGCCCTTCGCCTCCGTGACCGCCTGGAGGATGCGGGCCTTGGTCACGCGGCCGAGGAATGTGTCCATCGTCGGTCGCCAGCCGGCCGCTGCCATGTCGAGGTCGACAGCCTGGGCCAGCCGGTCGGCATGGGCGAGCGCCCGGGGCCGGCGATTCCAGGCCTCCTGCACGGCATTGACCGAAAGGCTGACGACATGGGCGAAGAGGGCGGACCGACTATCGGCGTCCCAGCCTTCCAGGGCGTCCCACAGCTCTGCGGACTCCTTCGGCAAGGCCTTGGCCCAGCTTTCATGCCGCATCCGGATCGCCTCGGCGGCGGCGCTGTCGTTCAGGCCCGGCGCCTGGGTGCCGAAGCTGACACTCTTGAGATCCAGCTCCAGGCAGCTGTCCGAGCCATAATGATAGAAGGCCTTGAGCGTCAAAGCGTGGAGCGCCGCGAGGAAGGCCACGTCCGGCTGCTCGCCGAGCGCCTGGCGCAGGCCGAGGGTGCGGTGGGCGGTGAGCTCCGTCATCAGCCGGTCCGAGATCGGCGACAGGCCGTCATCGTCCTCCGGTTCCGTCGCCTGGGCATCGGCGGACACGGTGTCGTCGGCGTCGTGGATCGCCGACACCGCGGCGACCTCGCCGATGTCCTCCGCGTCGGGGTCCGCCTCGACCGGCAGTTCGTCCTCCGGCCGGACGTAGCCGCGCTCGATCCGCAGGCGGCCCTCAGGACCGATGCTGACGAACGCACCGGCACGGGCGACCCCGGCAGGATCAAAGGCCAGCGGCCGCGCGTCCATCGCCTCCAGAGCCGCCTCAAGCTCGCCCAGGCGCGCGTCGACCTCGTCGGGCAGTTCGTCGGCGTCCTGATACGCCTCGGACAGGCGGTTGACCTCCGCCTGCACGGCATCGCGGGCGGCTTCCTCCTCCATCGACATGGGAACCGGATCGCCGCGCAGCTGGCGCAGGCCGAAGGTGTGGCCGTAGGCGAAGTCGGGGGCGACCTCGATCCACTTCCAGCCCTCGGCGGCGATGGCTTCCGCTTCCGCCTTCAGCTTGTCGGCCACCATCCGGTCCACGAGGGCCACATCCTGCAGCCAGCCGCCGTCGTCGCCCTGGAACAGGTCGCGCAGCACCGTGCCGCCGGCCTCCACATAGGTGTCGACGCCGATAAACCGCGCCCGCTTGTCGCAGGCGCGCACGGCGCCTTCGGTCAGCATGCGTCGGATGACATGGGGCTGCTTGTCGTAGGCCTGCTGCAGCCGATCGAACACCTGCTCCTGGCGCTCATGATCGCCCGACACGGTGAAGGCCATGAGCTGGTCCAGCGACATGCCGTCCTCGGCATAGGTGTCGAGCAGCCTCTGTGAGACCGAGGCGAGCTTCAGCCGCTGCTTCACCACCGCCACCGACACGAAGAAGGCGGCGGCGATCTCCTCCTCGGACTGGCCCTTCTCGCGCAGGGCCAGGAAGGCACGGAACTGGTCGAGCGGGTGTAGCGGCGCGCGCTGGACGTTCTCGGCGAGCGAATCCTCCTCGGCGATACCGCCCTCCCGGATGACGCAGGGCACCGGCGCGGTCCTGGCCAGGCGCTTGCGCTTCACCAGGAGCTCCAGCGCCCGGTAGCGCCGGCCGCCGGCCGGGATCTCGAACAGGCCGGTCTCGACGCCGTCGGCATCCATGACGGCCCGGACGCTGAGGCCCTGCAGGAGGCCGCGCCGGGCAATGTCCTCGGCCAGTTCCTCGATGGAGACGCCGGCCTTCACGTGCCGGACGTTGGCTTGGCTGAGCATAAGCTTGTTGAAGGGGATGTCGCGCGAGGGCGACAGGGTGATCTTGGCGACATTAGCCATCGAGATGGTCTCCGCGACGGACGGCCGAGAGCCTCTCTCTCAGCATCGCGTCCGTCACGAAGCGCAGCGCCGCCCTCTGCCTCTGAGGACGGCGCCGCAAACCCGGCAATCCGGAAAGCCGGGACTACACGGGACCGGAGACACGGCAATCCGCATCTCCGGCTTTCCGGGTTTCAGGCGGCCCGGTCGAGCAGCTTCTTCGCCCGCGCCTCCAGATCGAGCCGGGCGTCCTGGTGGGGCTTGTCCCGCGCGACGGCGGTGATGCCCTGCACGAAGTCGAAGACGCTCTCGGGTGGACGACCTTCCTCCATCAGCACCGTCTCGATGATCCTGGCCGTCTCGGCCTTGGAGAAGCCGCGCTTGCGCAGGAACGCGCTGCGATCCTCATCCGAGCGGGCCACGATCTTCTCCCGCGCCGCCTTGATGCCGTTGACGAAGGGGAGGGGGGAGGAATTGGCGAAGCGGGTCAGCGCCGGCGCCGCCTCATGGGCGAAGCGCGAGGCGGCGTATTTGGAGTGACGGATGGTGATCTCCTCGAAATCCTCGACGCCCCAGAGATTGCGGTTCTGGCACACGGCACGCAGATAGAAGCTCGCCATGCCCAGCGTCTTCGCCCCGACCTCGGAGTTCCAGCAATAGAAGCCGCGGAAATAGAGGTCGGGCGAGCCATCCTCCAACCGGCCGGCCTCGATGGGATTGAGGTCGTCGACAAGGAACAGGAACACATCCCGATCCGAGGCGTAGAGGGTCGTCGTATCCTTGGTGATGTCGACCCGGGGATTGTAGATGCCGGTGGACCAGTCGAGCACGCCCGGTACCTTCCAGCGGGTGTCACCCGTGCCGTTGCCGGCGATGCGCTGCACGGCGGCAACCAACTCATGGTCGAAGATCCGGCCATAGTCGGGACCGGTGACGGCGCGCAGCTCGACCCGGCCGTCCTCGATCTCCAGCGTCTTCACCTGCTCGGCGCGATGAGAGGTCAGGCCATATTGCAGATTAATGCCGGCCAACGGTGCCGGGAGCTGGCGCAAATAGGCCGCCGGAGCGCCGACCAGGCTCGCGAGCTGGCTGAAGCTCCAATGTGTCGGCGCGACTGGCGCGTCCGAGCCGGGAAGCATCAGCGCTAGGCGCTCGGCATCGTCGCGCTTCGCCTCCACCTGGATCGCCGCGCTCTCCACCGTCCGCGTCCGGCTGCGCTCGGTCCGGCCGCGGACGGCTGCGAACAGGTCCGACAGGGACAGGTACCGCTCGTCGTCGGGCCGGGAGAACCACTCCGAGGACACGCGGCCGATCCGCTCGCCGCGGCTCACATCCACCTTGTAGCCGCCAGCACCATCGCGCGCGGCGTCCAGAATCTCCACCTGGGTCATGGCTCGTCTCCACGACGGGCGCCGGGAACCTCTCTCCCAGCCCTCAACCCGTCACGGCCGAACCGGCCAACCTCTCACTCTCGACTCGTTGCAGGACAACCCCACAGACGGGTCGCCGGAGACCCGGAGCGTGGTAGTAGGGAAGCCCTTCCCTCAGAGCCATAAATCCGAGCGGACGCAAAAGAGGGGCGATGGCCATGCGGCTCGGCTCAGGACTGCGGGGATCTTTCCCCCTGGCGCGCTTACGGGCTGTGACCCGTTGCGGCCCTTTGGAACGCTTGCTTCGGGGGCACGAACTGAACCAGCGCGGCCTTAGCCGTTACGCACCGTCATGGCGGTGCGCAGCATCTTTGCTGGAGATGGTGCCGGGCTGCTCCCGACTTCCGAAAACTCTCCGCTTGCTCTTGGTAGTAAGCTTGCCTACCATTGGACAAAAGGAGAACGATGTCATGGCCAATGTTGAGAAGGTGAGTGTCGCCCTCACCCCTGAAATGGCGGCGATGATGCGTGAGGTGGTCGAGACCGGCGAGTATGCGTCGGCGAGCGAGGTCATGCGGGAGGCCCTGCGCGACTGGAAGCACCGGAGGACGCTGCGTGCCAGGGCCGTCGAAGAGCTGGGGCGGTTATGGGATGCCGGCATGAGCAGCGGCCCCGCTGTTGATGGTGAGGAAGCATTCGCCCGGATCAGGCAGAAGCTCGATGCCAAGATTGCTGGGCGTGGGGAAGAATGAGCTACCAGCTTCGACCACAGGCCGAGGCGGACATCGAAGCCATCGCCCTTTACATTGCCGAGGACAATCCTTCAGCGGCCAGACACTGGTACGAAGATATTTACCGCCGTTGCCAGCGGATCGGGGAGATGCCAGGCATCGGCGTTGCGAGGCCGGAGGTACGGCCTGAGCTGAGAAGCCTCCCAGCCGGCAACTACCTGATTTTGTACCGCCAGATCGACGAGGGGGCGGAGATCGTCCGTGTCGTGCACGGCGCACGACAATGGGAAGATCTGCTCTAGATCTCCCCCGCGGATGGCTGTCAAGCTGGGCTGGAGATGACCCATCGCTTCCGTTCGGAAGGTCCGCAGGTGGGCGACGAACTCGCGGTCGCGGGGACTACGGCTGTCCAGACACACTGTTCTCTGCCTCTGCCGCTTCGCAAACAAGACGGCCCTCACCGGAGGGATACGGCGCCTCGGCGGCCTAGTCGCCATCGCCGACCCCATCAAGGCGACCACCCCCGCCGCCGTCGCGGCTCTGCGCGGCGCGGGCATCCGCGTCGTCATGCTGACGGGCGACAACAGGACCACCGCGCAGGCGATCGCCCGCAGGCTCGGCATCGAGGAAGTCGAGGCCGAGATCCTGCCGGAGGACAAGGCGAAAGTGGTCGCGAGGTTGCGGAAGGAGGGCCGGATCGTTGCCATGGCGGGCGATGGCGTGAATGATGCCCCGGCGCTCGCCGCTGCAGACGTGGGCATCGCCATGGGTACGCGTACCGATGTCGCCATCGAGAGCGCGGGCGTGACGCTCCTGAAGGGGGACCTCCAGGGGATCGTGCGTGCGCGTCAGCTCAGCCGCGCCACCATGGGCAACATCCGCCAGAACCTGTTCTTCGCCTTCATCTACAACACGGCCGGGGTGCCGATCGCAGCCGGGGTGCTCTATCCCGCCTTCGGCCTGCTGCTCTCGCCCATCATCGCGGCCCTCGCCATGGCGCTTTCCTCGGTCAGTGTCATCGCCAACGCCCTCAGGCTGCGGCGGACGTCGCTGGGATGAGGGCCGCGGACGTTCTTAGGAGCGAACTTAAGGTCGGTTGCCTGATTTCGACTTGGCGGGTGTTTGAGGCATCGGAGTCGTCCCACGCGGGCCGACGTACCCACGACACTGAAGGAACGGCACGTTCTCGTGCTGGACGTCGCGGAATTCGTGACGCTCTTTCTCCCTCTGCGAGAGCCGCGATGAATAAGGATCTGACAAGGCCGGTGTAACCGAAAGAGCGGTCAGCATTCCCGCCAGGAAAAGATGCTTGATTGCCATTGTTAGTCTTCCTTCGCCGTTGCGATCCCCTCGGATAAGCGGCATGGAATGATCCGATGCCTCCGATCCGCCGGATCGATTGCCGTTACTCGCGGGGCGAAAGACCGCCCCGCGAGTGTTCGAATCACTTCACCTTCTGGATTTTGGTGACGGTGAGCCGTCCGTTGACGCGGTCGGCCTCGAACGTGACCTTGTTGCCCACCTTTACGGCCTTGAGCATCGTCGGGTCGCCCGCGGCGAAGACCATGGTCATGGCGTCCATGTCGAGGTTCGGGATGGCGGCGTGCTTCAGGGTGATCTTGCCCTGGGCCTGGTCGATCTTGGTGACCTCGCCGCTCACGGGAACGGTCTGGGCGAGCGCTGCGGTAGCCGAGAGAAGCAGCGCGGCGGAAAGCAGAAGCTTGCGCATGGTCGGTCTCCTATTGTCGGATCACTTGACGACGATGGTGCCGAACATCCCGGCCTCTCGGTGGCCCGGGATGAGGCAGGAGAAGTCGAAGGTTCCTGCCTTCGTGAATTTCCAGACGATCTCGCCCGTCTTCTTCGGCATCAGGCGCCTGGCGTTGGGATCGTCATGCTCCATGTCCGGGTTCTTGCGCATCTCCTCGGCGTGCTTGAGGTTGTTCTGGAGCGTCGCGAGGACGATCTCATGGTCGAGATCGCCGTTGTTGCGGAGCACGAACCGGACCTGCTCTCCGGTCTTGATCTCGATCTTGTTCGGGATGAACTGCATCTTCCCGTCCGCCTCGCTCATGACGACCTGAATCACGCGGGACGGCTGCTTCGGGTTTCCCGGCTCGCCATAGGCGCGTTCGTCGCCATGGGCATGCCCCGCGTCGGCGAACGCGGGAGCGGCGGACGCGATCGCCGAAAGCAATGCGGCGGCGATGAGATACGTCTTCATGGTTGGTCCTCTCTTTGGATTTGGGATGGGGAAACTCAGTGCTCGTGGCCGCCCGGCCGCGCGGCGCCGGGCTTGACCACGTCGACCTCGATGGTCCGTGCGGGATCGAACGCGGGCGCAGGCGCGCGCTCGGCGGCCTTGCTCTCGCCGGTCCACTCGTAGGCGACGGTGCCCGGAGGGTTCCTGAACCAGCCTGGGTCCTTGTAGTCGTCGTGGGCGAGGCCCTCGCGCACCTTCACCACCGAGAACATGCCGCCCATCTCCACCGGGCCGAACTGGGCGAAGCCGGTCATCATGGGCAGGGTGTTGTCGGGCAGCGGCATCTCCATCTCGCCCATGTCCGCCATGCCCTTGGCGCCCATGGGCATGTAGTCGGGCACGAGCCTTCGGATCTTGCCTGCCGCCTGCTTCAGGTTGGCCCCGATGTAGGTGCGCACGTCGTGGCCCATGGCGTTCATGGTGTGGTGGGACTTGTGGCAGTGGATCGCCCAGTCCCCCTCGTGATCGGCCACGAAGTCGAAGGCGCGCATCTGGCCCACCGCGCAGTCGATGGTCACCTCCGGCCAGGCGGCCGCCTCCGGCACCCATCCGCCATCCGTGCATGAGACTTTGAAGTCATAGCCATGCATGTGGATGGGATGGTTCGTCATGGTGAGATTGCCGAACCGGATGCGGACCTTGTCGCCCTTCCCCACCACAAAGGGGTCGATGCCGGGGAAGGCGCGGCTGTTCCAGGTCCACAGGTTGAAGTCGAGCATGGTGTTGACCTTGGGCACGTAGGCCCCGGGCTCGATGTCGTAGGCGTTGAGGAGGAAGACGAAGTCGCGGTCCACGCGGCGGAAGGACGGGTCCTTCGGGTGCACCACGAAGAAGCCCATCATGCCCATGGCCATCTGAACCATCTCGTCCGCATGGGGGTGGTACATGAAGGTCCCGCTCCTGAGGAGCTGGAACTCGTAGACGAAGGTCTTGCCCGGCTTGATATGCGGCTGGGTGAGGCCGCCAACGCCGTCCATGCCGTTGGGCAGGATCTGTCCATGCCAGTGGACGGTGGTGTGCTCGGGCAGCCTGTTGGTGACGAAGATGCGCACCTTGTCGCCTTCCACCGCCTCGATGGTGGGACCCGGCGACTGGCCGTTATAGCCCCACAGATGGGCCACCATCCCCGGCGCGATCTCCCGCACCACGGGCTCGGCGACGAGATGGAACTCCTTCCAGTCACCGTTCATGCGCCAGGGCGCGGTCCAGCCGTTGAGGGTGACCACGGGCTGGTAGTCCGGGCCCGTGGTCGGGAACAAAGGCGGCTGCATGGCCGCCTCCTTCATGGTGGCGGCTTCGGGAATGGAGGCCGCCTGGACGCGGCCGGAGACCGCGCCAGCGCTGACCAGCGCCAGGGCGCCGGAGGTGCCAAGAAATCCTCGTCTTGAAACGGGCATGGTTTCTCTCCGATCAGTCGCTGGCACCGGCGGACGCGGACGCGAAAACGGTTTCCCCGCCTCCCGCGCCGCCGCCGATGATGGCCGTCTGGAAATCGACCTCCGCCAGGAAGAAGTCGCGCTGCGCGCCGATGGCGGAGACGTTGCTGTCGATGCTCTCCCGCTCCGTCGTGAGGAGCTCGAAGACGTCGATGAGCATGCCGTTGTATTCCAGCAGCGCCTGCTCATTCACGGTCTTGCGCAGGGGGAGGATCCTAGCCTGGTACAGGCGGGCGATGTCGTAGCTCGCCCGATAGGTCACGTAGGCGGCACGTGCCTCGGAGCGGACGTTCACCGCCTTCTCCATGAGGCGGTTCACCGCCTGCATGTAGGTCTCCTGCGCCCGGCGGACATTGGTCTCGCCGAGGTCGAAGATCGGCACTTGGACCTCCAGCTCGAAGCCCTGAGGACGCAGGGTCTCCCCGTTCGCGCGCTGGTAATTGCCCCGATATCCCCCCTCGAGCAGGGAGATGAAGCGCGTCGCCTGTGTGAGGCCGAGGGACTTCGCCATGGCATCGAGTTCCAGCCGCGCCGCGATGAGGTCGGTACGCTTGAGGACCGCCTCGACCTCCACCTGGGGTTCGGTCCGGATGCGCCCCGGCAGGTGCGGGAGCTGGGACGGCAGCTTGTAGCCGACGTCGTTGCCCCACAGGCCGAGCTGCCGGGTCAGGGCCTCCCGGTCCGTCGCGGACTTGAGGCGTGCCCTAGCGAGCTCGTTCGATATCTCGGCATAGAAGGCGCTGGCTCTCGCCTGGTCGAGCTTCGTCGCCGCCCCCGTCTCGCCGAGCTTGACGGTGAGATCGGCGGCCGCGTCGGTCGTCAGGCGAGCCTTCTCGAGTAAGGCCTCCGTCTGGCGCGACGCCACGGCCCGGTAGTAGGCGCGACGTGCCTCGGCGGCGGTTCTGAAGGTCGCCTCGACCGCCCGCTGGCGGGCAGCCTCGAACTGGGCGGCGGCGATCTCGCTGCGGGCGGGCAGCGTCAGGAGCGCGAGCACGTTCGCCACCAGCCGCCGCTCCACGTCGAGTTCCCCGCCGCCGTTCAACCGCTCCACCCCGAAAGTGGGATTGGGCGGAAGGCTTGCCGCCACGTAGGCGGCCTCGGAGATGCCCAGGGCATTGTACTGCGCCTGGAGTCCCCGGTTGTTGAGGAGAGCGACCTGGAGCGCCGCACGGGCATCCAAGGGCCGGGACAGGAGCGCGGACACGCGTGCCCGCGCCGACGCGGCCTCTTCCTCGGACGTGATCTTCACCACCTGCCCGCCGATGTCGCCCGAGACCTGGCTGGCGACAGGCGCCATGCCGCCGTCGGCGGTGAAGGTGACGCAGCCAGCGAGCAGCAGCGCCACCGGGATGGCGAGGACCATCCCAGAAGGAAGGAGAGCCATCATCTCCCTCCCTGACCGGGCGCCAGGCCCTGGTTCTGTTCGATCCAGGAGCGGGGCGGCGCCGGGCGATAGTCGACGTCGCCCGCCAGGACCGGAGCGTACCGGACTGCGGGCACGGCAACCGAGGGATCCGCGGGGTCCAGGCCGCTCGCGATGGGTGGCGGACCGGAACAAGCGGAGACGAGGACGGCGAGTGCCGTCGGAAGCAACGACTTCATGAATGACCTCGGGATGCGGCCCCATTGGGGGCGCCGCTCTACAGCCGGGAAGGGATGGGCTATGGGCGCAGGCGCGCGGTGCGCGGCTGCGGCCTACCGTCGGCTGGGTCGGGGATCGGTCGAGGGGATGAGGATTGCCGACCACCGAATCCGGATGCTGGGGCAACCGGGCTCGGACGGCCCTGGTCCATGGACGTCAAAACCCGCTCGGCAGGGATGAACGAAGATCATCCGCGGCGAGCGCGTCCGATAGTCCTCGACGAATCGCGAGACGGATCAGCCGATCTGGGGGCTGGAGAGCTTCGGCGGCCGGTCGAGCCGCATCATCGAGGCCTGGAAGCCGTCGATATCGGGCGGCAGGGCCTGTGTGCCGAGGGTCAGAAGGGTTACCGACGGCGCGTGGAACGTGGTCGGGATGGCCATATGGCACGCCGCTGCGCAGCACGAGTTCGCGTCGCCGGCATGGGCGTGGCCCTCGCCGCAAGCCGCTTTGCTCGTGCAAGGATCGGCAGCATCCGAGGCATGATGATGGCCATCGGAGGTGTGCTGCGCCTCATGTCGATGCCCGCCTTGCGCCTCGGCCATCGCCCGGTGATGGGCGGTGTCCCCACTTCCGAGGACGGTGCTTGCGTTCGCATAGCCCCAGCCGATCCCGGACGCCGCGAACGTGATCGCGGCGACGAGCAGCAGGAGGTTGCGAAGGGCACGAAGCATGGGGCGCAGGATAGGGGCTTCCTCCCGCATGGCAAGGGGTGAGTCCATCGTCGGTATCACGGTCATGGGAACATAGCATTCACACGCGGCGTAGGCGGTCATCACATTGAAAGTGCTAGCTATTTTACAGGTCTGTACCGTTGGTATTTAAGTAAAATAATTGAAGTCGGCTTGCCGCTGTGCCATGAACTCTGTATCAAGACACCTCTAACGGAGTTAGGTTTGCCTGGTAGGGAAATGCTGCAGGCAGCGGTGGTCGCTGGCGTGAGCCTGCGAGATGTGAACCGGATCGTGGATGACCTTCGCGGTGCTCGCCATGTCAGCCGCGGCTTGGCTCGGCGCGCCTTATCCCGTCCAGCACGGCCTGCTGGCCCTCGCCTGCGGATTTTTCTTCTTTGTCGCCATCACCGGGCCGTATGGCCCGCCCGGCGCGCTGATTTTCGCGTTCGCCGCCAGCGCTGCCATGGGGCATGTGGCGTCCTGGCAAGACGTGCTCAAGCGCATGGTCGCCACCGGCCTGGCGGCGGGGTTGTCATGGATGATCTGCACCGGCACGTAAGCGCTCCGTCAGCAAGCGACGCCCGAGGCGCCGTTTCCCGCGGAGCCGGTCCGGCCTTTGGACCACCGCCTCATCGCGGCCGCGCGGATCACCCTCGGCTCGGCGATCGCGACCTTCGCCGTCTATGCCGCCGGCGCCTCGCATCCGGCCTGGGCCGCCATGGGTGCCCAGGCGGTGATGCAGGGCACGCATCTGCACATCAACATGAGCCGCGCCTTGCAGCGCATGGCGGCACCGTGGTCGGCGCCGGCCTGGTCTGGCTCATCCTGGCCCAGGAGCCGTCGGTGTGGAGCGTGATCGCGGTGCTGGTCTTCCTGCAATTCGCCATCGAGATGATCATCGGCGCCAACTATGCCCTCGGCCAGATCCTGGTCACGCCCATGGCGCTGCTGATGAGCTACCTCGCAGCCCCCGGCGCGGCGGGCACCGCCATGGCACCGGAACGGGTGTTCGACACGCTGGTGGGCGCCGGCATCGGCATCGTCCTGGCGGTGGTGAGCTCGACGCTCGACGACAGGATCTATCTTGCCCGCGATCACGCGGCCAGCAAGGGACGCGACGGTTTTTGACCGCTGCGCTGCACGAAGCTGAGCGTCTGCCATGGGGCTTTAAGCGAACGTCTTTTTTTGGCGTAAGCTGCGCGTTAAGGCAAGGATGGGTTAGAGGCTATTGGCTTGGTCTGGGTTTGATGAATTTGGCGTTGGCGTGACCGGCTTTGCCGTATGTACGCCGCTTGGTGAGCTTGGCCATGCGGGCTTGGATTTCGTCGCGGCTGATGTCGGCGGGATCGAAGGGGCGGCCGTACCACTGCAGCATGGATTTGCGGGAAGGGTGCCGGGGTTTGGCCATGGCATCGAGAAACTCCTCGAAGCCGGGGAGGCCGCCGATGTCCTCTGGCGGCGCGCGGCGCTCACCATCGACGAACCGGGGGTAGTCGGTGGCGGGATCGGCGGTGAAAACACCTTCGATCTCGATGCGGTGCCGCCAGTCGTCGCCAAAGTCATAGGTGTAGGTGAAAGTGGTGACGCCACGTTGGGCAAGCTTGGCAAGGCGGATATTCGCGGCGTCGCGCGTGGGTGGGTCCATATCGTCGTCATCGAGCGGGAGGCCGTAACTGGCCTCGCCGACATCGAATCGGAACAGGTGGTCGTTCTCGAACAGCATGACGACTTGGATGGCGAGGTGCAGCGTCTTGAGGCTGTTGGAAAGCGGCAGTTCGATCCGGCGCCAGATGGCGGGCTTCACATCCTCGATCGTGATGCGCATCCGGACGATCTGGTCGGTCATGCCGCCATGCTGACGGGCGCCCGATCCGTTGTCCAGTTCTAGGGCGTAGGGAAGTTCTCCGGCCTCACGCGGCAAAATGCTCGCATTCAGCATGTTCCGCATCCTCATCGCCGGCTGCCACATGCCGTTGTGCGGGTGTAGCCCTTCGGGCCGTCATCCAAATTTGCGGCATTCCGTTGCCTAGGCGGCAGTGAATGAACCCTCCCGGACGGCTTCCTGTTTGGCGGCCTCAATGACCCGTTGTGTCGCGCGTGGGCCAAGCCAGGAACGAACGGCAGTGTCCTTCCGAGTCAGGTCGCCCAGTGCGCCGAACATCGTGTTGCTGATCGCCTGCTGCTGGGTGCGAAGGTGATCCACCAGCAGCTTGTGCCGGGAAATATAGCCCGCATTGACGCCCGGAATGGCGTGGTTCATCAGCAGACGCGCGTCAAACTCCGAAACACCAGCAGGGGTTGCGAGGGTTCGGAACGTCTGGCGCAGATCATTGCCCCACTTCGCCAGGACGTCCCGATCCTCCTTCTGCTCGGCCAGATGTCCGCTGTCGCTGTCCGCTGGGAACAGCCAGTCGTTGGCGTCGGCCGGATAGAAATGCCGGGCGAATCGGATCACCCGCATGAGGCACAGGATCATCTGCCGCGATAGTGGAATGTCGAACGCGCGGTCGGCGCCACCTTTGGGGCGGGGAATGTGCAGGACCCGGCGGCGCAGGTTGAGGTGGTTCGGCTTCGCCTCCATCACCGCCGTAGGCCGGCATCCTGAGAGCAGGGAGAACAGGTGGAACTCGCGCCGAATAGGGTTGGGCAGGGCCGCCGCTTGCTGGAACCAGTGCGGCAGGTCATCCAGTCCCATGGCGGTGTTCCGGCGTTCCTCCGAATTCCAGTCAACGACGCTTGCCGGATTGTCCGGTGGGAGGGAGCGATGCGCCTTGCGCGCGTGATTGTAGATGGCGCGAAGCGTCCGCATGCTGCCATTAGCAATGTAGGGACCGTGCTCCGCTGTGATCTCGTCGTGCCGAGCAATGACCTTTCCGGGATCGTTGGCGAGTTCCTGCAAGGGGAGGTCGAGCCAATCCTTGAAGAGGCGCTCGACGTGATCGCGGTAGCCTTCAATCGTTCCTTCGCTTCGCCCCTTCCGGATCAGGTGCGCGTCCCGATAGCGTTCCCATGCTTGTCGCAGGGTGACGCCTTTGGGAGTCATGTTCTGATCTGGCCCCTGAGCTGCCTCCCCAGGGCTCTGTATAATCTCTTCTCCGGACGCTTGGGTGTCAGCCGCTTTCGGATTGGGATGCTCGCCGTTGGAGATCTGCGCGAGGTATGTTTTTGCGGTTGCGCGGGCCTCACGAGTGGACATGGTGGTCGCGTCGCCAATGCGCACTGAGACCGAAGCGACGCGCTTGCCATCCTTCCGGAGGTCTCCTTGAACGGCGAAGACCTTGGTTCGCCTGCCGACCACGACGTGGAAGCCCTTGAGCTGGGTGTCGCGGGCGCGGTACTGCCCCGAACCGGGTGGTTTCAGGTCGCCGACCGACCTGTCGTTGAGGAGGATACGGATGTCGGCCATGGCGCAAATCCTGCCATTCCAGCGTATATCGGCCCAAAATTCAGCCGGTTTTTCAGCCGGTTTTAGACTCGCACAGGGTCAGGTGGTATGTCCACGCCAGAATGCGATATTTCTAACAGTGGCATGATAAACAACATGAATTTTTGACTTGGGCGAAAGCCGGATAGAGGCGGCGAGCGATAATAGTAAACTACGAATCTGGGGGTCGGGAGTTCGAATCTTCCCCGGCGCGCCACCTAAATCCAAGAAAACACGCGATAATCGGCTGTCCGTCCAGTCGCGGAAAGCATCTTCGTGATGTCGGGTCATCACCAGAACCAGCGTGCGCGCGGGCGGGCTGTCGGCTTCTCCCGGACTGCGGTCGTGAGGGAGGAGTGTGGCTCTTCAGGCGACCTCCCACACCCGGTTGAGGATCTTTGCTGCGCGCGCGGCTCTGTCCAGCCGTAGAACGCCGCCGTCGTGGTTCGCGACCATCTCGGGCGTGTCCTGAATGGCAAAAATCGCCTGACCCGAAGGTGGCCTGACGAAAAGCGCCCGCCGTGTGGGGCGGGCGCCGTGTCTCTCCGGATCGCTCAGTGGTCCAGATCGCCCTGGGCGAAGAAGTGCTTTCGGATCTCCTGGGTGTAGCGGACGAACCGGCCTTCCCCCATCACCGAGAGGTCGCGCGGGCGGGGCAGGTCGATGTCGTAGACGGCCTCGATGCTGCCCGGCCGGCTGGACATGACCACCACCCGGTCGGCCAGGAACACCGCCTCCGGGATGGAGTGGGTGATGAGCAGCACGGTCTTGCGCGTCTCGTACCAGATGCGCTGCAACTCGGCGTTCATCTTCTCCCGCGTCATGGCGTCGAGGGCGCCGAAGGGCTCGTCCATGAGCAGCACTTCGGGATCATGCACCAGCGCCCGGCAGATGGCGGCGCGCTGCTGCATGCCGCCCGACAGCTCCCACGGAAAGCGCTCCTCGAAGCCGTCGAGGCCGGCGGTGTGGAGGAGGCGTGCCGCCGCCTCGCGATAGGCGGCGACCGGCCGCCCGCGCATCTCCACCTGCAACAGCACGTTGTCGCGCACCGTGCGCCAGGGCAGCAGCACCGGGCTCTGGAACACCATGCCCACGCCATCCGGCGGCTGCGTCACCTTCACGCCGCCGATGGTGATGGTGCCGGTGGTGGCCGGCAGAAGCCCGGCAACCAGCTTGAGCAAGGTGCTCTTCCCGCAGCCCGAGGGGCCGACGATGGCCACGAACTCGCCCTTCGAGATGTTGAGGTCGATGGGCTTGAGCGAGGGCACCGAACCGCCGCGCGTCTTGTACGTCTTGGTGAGGCCGGCGATGGCGATATGGGTGCCGGAGGCCTCGGCGCGCGGGGCGAGGGTGTCGATCCTGTGCAGGGCAGCGCTCACGGAAGGAACTCCAGCGTGAAGTAATCCTGCGCCTTGCTGCGCGCGGAGGGGTCGAGGCCGCCGTACTGGGTGAGGATCTCGAGGCTCTCGTCCATCAGCGCCGGGTTCATGCGGAAGGGGCGCGTGCTCTTGTCGTCGGAGGCGCGGTAGAGCGCCTGCGAATATTGCAGGCTGCGCAGCTGCGCGTCCGGCAGGCCGATCTTGGGATAGGCCTCCATGAGGATGTCGATGGCGGCCTTGGGGTTCTTCTCCGCCTCTTCCACCGCGCGGGTGGTGGCGCGCATGAAGCGCTTCACCATGTCGGCGCGCTTGGTAAGCGTGTCGGTGTTGGCGACGATGCCCAGCGACACGAGGTTCACCCCCGCATCGGTGTAGCGCAGCATGGTCACGGGCTTGTTCATGATATCCGGCAGGCGCGCGCCCTGCTCGGTGGTGAAGCCGATAAGGCCGTCGGCCTGGTTGTTCACCACGGCGTTGAGCTTGGCCTGGGCATCCGCCGCCACCATCTTCACCGCGCCCTCGGGAATGCCGAGCTTCTTCAGATAGAGCGGCCAGATGGGCGTCACGGCATCGCCGGGCGTGAACATGATGGTCTTGCCGGGCAGGTCCTTCGGGCCGTTGATCTTGCCCTCGGGGGCGACCACCGCGCCCGGCGTGCGCTGGAGCAGCACGCCGATGGTCTTCACCGGCGCGCCCTTGGCCACCGCCTTGATCATCACGCCGATGTCCGCGAGGCCGAAGGTGGCCGTGCCGGCGCCCACCGCCTGGATGGTCACCGCCGAGCCGCGGCCTTCCTGGATGTCGAGGTCGATGCCCTCTTCCGCGTAATAGCCCTTCTTGAGGCCGAGGATGAAGGGCGCGTGCTCGCCATAGACGTACCAGTTGAGCATCAGCACCGCCTTGTCTGGCGTCTTCTCCGGCGTCTTGCCCGCCTGCGCGGCCGCCGGCAGCGTGGATGCCGTGGCAAGGCCGAGGGCGAACGCGCCGGATAACAGGTTCGTGGCGAATGTCCTTCGAGAGATATTGCGCGAGATCATGGTTTCCTCCACCGGTTTTTCTGGTTTTGCTTGGGTCGTCGTGTTGCGTCTTTGCTTGGGGCGTCTCTCGCTTTCGTCATGCCCGGGCTTGTCCCGGGCATCCCCGTCGGGCCGATGGGACCGAAGCCGGGCGGGTGCTCCCGGCCTTTCCACGTGGATGGCCGGGACAAGCCCGGCCATGACGGCCGTTTATTTCCCGACCAACGGCGGGAGGGCGCGAGCCCTCACGTCCCGCTGTTGGGGTCCGGCCGGCGCGAGGCGTGCCAGGGGATGAGGAAGTGCTCGATGGCATCGAGCGCCATGAAGAGGATCACCCCCATCATGGAGAGCACGAACAGGGCGGCGAACATGAGCGGCAGGTCGAAATTGCCGTTCGCCACCTGCAGCACGTAGCCGATGCCCGAGTTGGAGCCGACGAACTCGCCCACCACCGCGCCCACCACGGCGAGCGTGATGGCCACCTTCAGCCCAGAGAAGATGCCGGGCAGGGCATGGGGCAGGCGGATGCGGATGAAGGTGCGCAGGCCCCCGGCGCGCATGGAGCGGGCGAGGTCGATCATCTCCTTGTCCACGCTCTTGAAGGCGAGCACGGTGGAGACCACCACCGGGAACACGCCGAGCAGGAAGGCGGAGATGATCTTCGGCAGCACGCCGAAGCCGAACCACACCACGAACAGTGGCGCCACCGCGATCTTCGGCACCGATTGGGAGAAGACGAGGAGGGGATAGAGATAGCTCTCCACCGTCTTCGAGGAGGCGATGAGCATGGCGAGCGGAATGCCCACCAGCGCACTCAGGGCGAAGCCGCCCAGGGTGGCGGTGAGGGTGGGCATCGTCTCCCGCAGCAGCATGGGCCACTGGGCGATGACCTGCTCGATCACCAGGGTCGGCGCGGGGATGAGATAGGGTGGGATGCGCAGCAGGCGCACCGCCAGATCCCACCCCACCAGGATCACGGCAACCAGGATGAGCGGGCGGATGGCATCCATGCTCATGAGCTTGGAGAGCACGTTGGCGCGCGTGGACTGGACGAGAAGGGTGTCGGTCATGGCATGCCTCCTCAGACCACGGATTGGCGCTGCTCGCCGAGGCGGGCGATGCCGAGGCGCACCTCCTGCCCGCGGGCGAGATAGACCTGCGGCTTCAGCCCCAGCCCCACCCCCGCCGGCGTGCCGGTGATGATGAGGTCGCCCGGCTCCAGCGTCATGAAGCGGCTGACGTAGGAGACGATCTCCGCCACCTTGAAGATCATGTCGCTGGTGGAGCTGTTCTGGCGCATCTCGCCATCCACCGCGCACCAGAGGTCGAGGGCCTGCGGGTCGCCCACCTCGTCCGCCGTCACCAGCCAGGGGCCGATGGGGCAGAAGGTGTCGTGGCTCTTGCCCTTGGTCCACTGGCCGCCATGCTCCAGCTGGTGGGCGCGCTCGGACACGTCATGGGCGATGCAATAGCCGAAGACATGAGCCAGCGCGTCCGCCTCGGACACCTTGCGGGCGGTGGTGCCGATGACGACGCCCAGCTCCACCTCCCAGTCGGTCTTCTCAGACCCCTCCGGCAGGCGGATGGCGTCATAGGGGCCGCAGAGCGAGGTGGTGGCCTTCATGAAGAGGATGGGCTCTTCGGGAATGGGCAGGCCGCATTCACGGGCGTGGTCGTGATAATTGAGGCCCACACCCACGATCTTGCCGATGCCGGTGAAGGGCGGCGCGAGGCGCACCTCCCCCTCCACCACGGGCAAAGAGAGCGGGTCCACCGCCTTCAGCGCGTCGAGGCGGGCGGGATCGGCGATGAAGGCGGCGTCGATGTCAGCAATGACACAGGAGAGGTCACGGACCGTGCCGTCGGCGGCGAGGAGGCCGGGCCGCTCGGCGCCGGCCGCGCCATGGCGCAGGAGCTTCATGGGGTGAGCCTTTCGGGAATGCGGGTGTCCGCAGCTGCCTCAACTGGCGCGGCAACGGGCCGGCGCAGTTCGGCGGACTGGATGCGGTTCTCCAGCCAATAGAGGCCGGGATTGATCTCGCTGGCGCCCTCAGTGATCAGGGCGTCGAGCCGGCGCCCGGCCGCCTCCGCCTGGTCGCGGTCGAGGGCTTCGATGGTGAAGAGATATTGCTGGCGCCCGGGCCCGCCGGAATAGATGCGGCGCTCGGCCGTCATGATGCCGGAGATGGCCTCGTCCACCTCATAGAGCCCGCCGGACAGCGTGCCGGATGCGTCCGCCGCGACGACCGCGCGAACCATTCCCGCCAGCGTCGCGGCATCGGCCTTATGGTCGAAGCGGCGCTGGAGGATGTAGGGGGCATAGCCCCCCGCACGGCCCACCCGGCAATGGTTCCGGTAGAGCGAGCGCACCGGATTGCGGAAGTGGGTGAGGGACTCGCTGGTCCAGGGTGTCGGCCGGTTCAGCGCGGCGAGATAGGCCGGGCTGCCCAGCACCTCGGGGCCATCCGTGACATAGCACATGAAGAAGCGCGGGCTGCCGAGGAGGGCGCGATAGCGCCGCCCCTCGATGAAGCCGGGAATCCCCACCCGCTCCGGCATGTGCTCGCAATTGTGCCATTCCTGATAGCGCAGCTCGTAGTCCGCATCGATGTCGGCCCAGAAGCCCATAAAGCCGAGGGCCGGGCTGGGGGCGGGGTGGGGATCTTCGCTTGTCATGGCGCGGCCCCTCAGAAGAGGCCGTCGCGGACTTCGTACCGCGTGGGCTTGCCATAGATGGCGCCGCCCTTCTCCACCCAGTGGGCCACCCAGTCGATCATCCGGGCCAGCGGCACGTTGGGATAGCCGAACAGGCGCTGGGCCTGGAACGTGCTGTTGGCCCAGCCGGTGGGCTCCTCCTCGCCCTCGAAGATGGGCGCCTTGCCGAACTTCTCACCGAAAGCATGGGCGATGGCCCGCACGCTCGCCTGCTCCGGCCCGCCGATATTGATGGGGCTGGTGGGCACCGTGCAGTGCTTCAGGCAGCGCAGGATCTGCGCGTTGGAATCCCCCTGCCAGATCACGCTGGCATGGCCGGTGCGGATGGGGATGGGCTCGCCGCGATGCACCCAGCTGGCGATGTCGTGGAGCACGCCGTAGCGCAGGTCGATGGCATAGTTCAGCCGGGCAAGGCGGCCAGGCGTGCCATGGATGTGGGAGCCATACTCAAACGCCCGCTCGCGGCCGACGCAGGAGTTCGCATAGTCGCCCACCGGCCGCGGCTGCACCCGTTCGTCCCAGCCATTGTGCGCGACGACGCCGAACGGATAGACGCACAGGGTGGAGAAGGCGACGATCCGGCTGTCGCGGAAGTGCGAGGCGACGGTCGCGGGCACCATGGTGTTCATGGCCCAGGCGAAGGAGGGATCGTCATTGGTGCCGAACTTCTTGCCGGCCATGTAGACGACGTTTTTCACCTTGGGCAGCTGCGCCACCGCCTCGGCATCCAGCAGGTCGCAGCGGATGGTCTCGATGCCGAAGCCCTCCAGCTCCTCCTTGGACCCAGCCTCCGAGAAGCGCGCCACCCCGATCACCCGCTTATCCGGCGCCGCGCGCTTGGCCATGCGGGCGAGGGAGGGGCCGACCTTGCCGGCGACACCCAGAACGATGATGTCCCCGTCCAAAGTGGCGAAGTCGTCCACCAGCCCCTGGGTGGGACGGGAGACCAGCTCCTCGAGCTGCTCCTCGGTCTCGATCAGGTCCGGCACGGTGTCGAAGGTCAGGCGTTCACTCACGAATCCGCTCCCATTTTTGCTGACAGGCCTGGAATGGCACCTGAACGGTGGGGTGAACCGCACCGAACCGGGGCCTGAACCGCACCGAACATGGAGGGGTTCGGGTGCCGGCCTGCTCATTTATTGGGTAACGCCGTTACCCATATCTATAGGGCTAGATTCGTCCAAAGTCGGAGTCAAGCGGGTATTTTCAGAGGAGGTCCGCTGTTTTCGCGCCTATCTGGCCTTGCCACGCTCGAATTCATGGATAACATCGTTATCAGTGAAGGCGTGGTGCGTCGAAGGGTAGATGAGATGGCGAAAGTTGCGGCCGGGGCCCGTCCCGAAAAGATCGACGAGACCATCGTCTCCGTGGAGCGCGCCTTCGACATCATCGGGATGCTGGCCGATTCCGTGGATGGCTTCCCCCTGGCGGAGATCGCGCGGCGCCTGGACCTCAACAAGGCCATCGTCTCCAAGCTGTTGAATACGCTGGAGTCGCAGATGCTGGTGTGGCGCGACGAGCGGGCCCAGCGCTATTACCTCACCTACCGCATCAGCAATCTCGGCCTGCGCCACCTCCAGACCAGCCGGCTGCTGGACCAGTGCTCCGCCGCGCTCCGCCAGCTGGCGGAGGAGACCGGTGAGCTGGTCCGCCTCGCCATCGTCGAGCCGGGCGGGCAGAGAATCGTGTGGGTGCAATCTTTTGCGGGCAGCAAGAGGTCGCTGCGCATCGATCCCAACTACACGCTGGAGATCGGCCTCCACACCCACGCCACCGGCAAGGCGTGGCTCTCGACCCTGCCCTTTGCCGATGCCCTCAAGCTGTTGATGCATCAGGGAATCGAGGCCTCTACCGCCTATTCCAAGACCTCCATTTCCGACATCCGCGCGGAGCTGGAGGAGGTGGCGCGGCGCGGCTTTGCGCTGAGCTATGAGGAGAACGAGCTGGGCGTGGGCGCCGTGGCCGCGCCCATTCTTGCCTCGACCCTCGGCGGTGCGCCGGAATGCGTGGGCGTGGTGAGCCTCGCCGCCCCCACCAACCGCATGAGCCGGGCGGATCTCGAAAGCTGCGGCTCCTTCGTGATGGCGACCACCCGCCGCCTGGGCGAGACCTGGCCGCTGGAGGCCCGCGCCCGCAGCGGCGCCTTCCCGCGCATGGTGGAATAACCACCTCAATTCAAAGGATAAAATCATGGGAGCGAACGCGGCGCCGCGTATGCGGCTGGCCGAGGCGAACCTGCGCGAGCGCGCGGCGAAGCTGCGGATGCCGTTCCGCTTCGGCGTCGCCACGCTGCGAGAGGTGCGGCAGGCTGAACTCACCGTGCGGATCGAGGCGATGGACGGGCGCGGCGCGGTCGGTATCGCCGCCGAATGCCTTCTGCCCAAATGGTTCGACAAGAACCCCGCGCTCTCCGACGACGACAATGTGGAGCAGCTGCGAGCCTCGCTGGCGATCGCGCTGGAGCTGTACGCCGCTTTGCCGACGGACACCCCGTTCGGCCTCTCCGCGGCGGTCTATCGGGAGCAGCAGGCGCGCTGCGCCGCGCTGGGCCTCAATCCGCTGGTCGCGGCCTACGGTCCGGCACTGGTGGACCGGGCCATCCTCGACGCCGCCGGGCGGATGCTGGGGATGTCCTTCTCCCAGATGATCCGGGGCAATGTGGCAGGTATCACCGTTAGCTCCGGACTGACGGGGGACCTTCAGGGCGTCGACATCGCCCAGTTTCTGGGCAATCTGCGGCCGCAGGATACCATCGGCGTGCGCCACACGGTGGGCATGGTGGACGCCCTCACGGCCTCCGACCCGCTCGAAGGCCCGGCCGATGGCTTGCCACAAACCCTTGAGGACGTTGTCAAAACCTACGGATGCCGTTTCTACAAGCTGAAGGCGGGCGGCGATATCGCCGCCGATCTCGACCGCCTCACCCGCATCGCCGCGGTGCTGGACGCCGGCCCTGCCGATTATCGCGCCACATTGGACGGCAATGAGCAGTATTCGGATGTGGATGGCATCGTCGAATTGTGGCGACGCATGTCAGAAACGCCAGCTCTTTCAAGGCTTTGCGCCTCCACCCTCTACATCGAGCAACCCATCCGCCGCGCCGTCGCGCTGGAGCGGGAGGTGGGGGCATTGGCCGCCCTCAAGCCCGTCATGATCGACGAATCGGACGCCACCCTGGATGCCTTTCCCCAGGCTATCCCATTGGGATATAAAGGAGTTTCCAGCAAGACCTGCAAGGGCTTCTACAAATCCATCCTCAACGCCGCCCGCATCGCCAAGGCCAATGCGGAGTTGGGCGAAAGCCGATTTTTCCTTTCCGCAGAAGACCTTTGCACCTGGGCCGGCATCAGCACCCAGCAGGACCTCGCCCTCGTGTCCCTCCTGGGCCTCGCCCATGTGGAGCGCAACGGCCACCATTACCTCGACGGCATGTCCTTTGCCCCAGAAGAGGAACAGTCAGCCTTCCTCGCCGCCCACGGCGACCTCTATCACCGTCCCCCCGGCGGGCCTGTCCGCCTCGCCGTCGCCGATGGGGCCGTGCGGCTGAAATCGCTGGACTGCCAAGGCTTTGCGGTGGGCGTTCCCCCCGTCATGGGTTGATGCGGCACCCGACTGGAGGGGCCGGACCGCTTTAGCCCAGCACGCACGCCCTGTTGTCGTTCTCGGCCATCGCCGCTTCGGCGGACACCTGCGTCGCCAACGCCGACGCGAAGAAGCTCGCCGGCGCGGCGCGCACCAGCTGGAGTGAGCCCTTCCGGGTAGACGGATTGAACTTAGGAATTGACCGTGGGCCGGGCTTTCAGAGGATGAGAGCCCATGACACGCATCGATCTCGCAGCATCGCGTTCAAACGTCAGGTCGCGCAGGAGTTCATCTCCGGCGAGACGCTGCATGGCCTTGCGAAGCGGCATGACCTGTCGCGCAACCTGATCCGTTGTGGGTGCAGAAGCACGAGACCGGCGCCTTCGATGAGGACGCCGAGACTGCGGAGCGGATGCAGGAATATGAGGCGCGGATCGCCGCACTCGAACGGCTCGTAGGCCGGCAGGCTCTCGAGCTCGAGTTCCTAAAAGGGGCTCTTCGAAGCGGACAGCGGCCGAGAAGCGCGCCTACATCCGCGCTCACCGGTCCCGTGGCATTCCCGTCGCCAAGGGATGCCGGCTGATGGGCATCGCTCGATCGACCTATTACGACGAGCCCGGACGGGCGCTGCTCAGCATGAGGCGCCTCTGTGCGGTGCCAAACTCCGCGACCGCGGCGGGCCAGCCGGCGAATACTGCGGTGCGTGCTGAACGTAGGGTTTCCGCGACCGCGAGGGGAGCTTGGCCGGCGATCCGCTCGGCCAGTGAAAACGCCCGATCGAGCTGCTGGCCGGGATCCACGATCTCCTGAACCAGCCCGAGACGCAGCGCCGTGTCCGCATCGAACTCGTCGCCGGTGAGCAGGTAGCGCATCGCATTGCCCCATCTGGCGCGCTCGACGATCCTCAGCGTCGCGCCGTGGTTGGGAAAATGCCCCTTCGGACTTCGAGCTGACCGAAGCGTGCATCGCGGGCCGCGACGACGATGTCCGCCGCCACCATCAGCTCGATGCCGACGGTGAAGCAGAGCCCCTGAACCGCCGCCACCACGGGTTTGGTGCGCAGCGGCGTCACCAGATCGCAGGGATCGACCGCTCCCGGCTTTCCAAGATGCCGTCCCTCCGCGAACCAGTGCTGGATCTGGTCAAGCTGGACCCCGCGGTGAAATGCGGGCTGAAGGCGTGCAGCACGCCGACACGGACGTCCGGCTCATCCTCCATGGCCTGGTAGGCGTCGGCGAGGGCAGTCACCATCCTGCCTGAGAAGCCGCTGAGCTTCCGCGGCCGGTCGACCCCGATCAGCATCAGCGCGCCGCGCCTTTCGGTCCTGATCGTACCTTCGCCACTCTCGTCATTCATGCGGTGGGTTCCTGGTCGGCGTGCATGCGATGTTTCATGGCGATTCCCGTTCCGCGTTGCTCCTGGCAACGGATTTGCCGGCGACTGCGAAGTCGCCGTCGGACATGTCCTCAACCCTGATGCGGACCTGCTCCGGCCGGCAGTCCAGTGTCGCGCACAGCGCTTCTGTCACGCGTGCGAACATTGCGTCCTTCTGCTCCTGCGTACGCCCTTCCATGAGAGCCACAGTAACGATGGGCATGATCTTTCCATTCGCTGGCGATACAGCTCACCGCCGCGGGCGCGGGGTGGCAAGGTGAGACCTGGTCCGGGCGCCAGACCAGTCATGGGTCAGTGCCCGGAGCGCGTCCCGCACCGTATCGGGCCTGAGGCTCGGCAGATCGCGGCGATGAGTTCGTCTCGAGGCAAACGGCCGAGGGGACGATCGCAGAGAGGCGCATCGAGATCGTCCGGTTCTAGCCCGACATGTGCGCGGAATTTCGCCTCGATGATGTCCTCCCAGCCCGGATCGCCGGCATCGCCGTCGGCGGTGACCGGGTCGGAGTTGAAGAGTTCGCCGCTATCGGTTTCGATGGAGACATCGGACACGCGCTTTGCCGGATAGAGAGCGTCGTATTCGGCCAGGATGGAGACCTCGATCCTGCCCATGAGTGCCGCCGCGTCAGGATCGGAGAGGCCGTCGATGACGTCCTGTACGTCGAAGCGACCATGCACGAGGGCGTAGGCCACGGGCCATGGTAGGCCGTACTGCGCCTCCTCCGTCACGGTGGGGATGAGGCGCGGCAGATTTGCTGAGTTGGCGAAGGTACGGATGGCAACGCGCGCGATGCGGTGGTGATCGAGCGCGTGCCGGCCGCGCAGGTCGAGTGCCGCCTTGATCGCCGGCTGCGAGAGCCGGATCACGGGGAATGGCTTGACGTAGCCGTCGAGGCATCGCCAGGTCCGGCCGATATCTTCGAAAGGGTCCGCATTGAAGAATTCAGAATCATGCGCGGTGAAGCCCGCCTCGGCAAGTTCCGCCGCCGTCGCGCCAAGGAACGCGCCCCAGCCGATGGCGTCCTTCGTCATCGCCGGCTGCGAGAGCGAGGGCAGAAGCGGCGCATGCGGCGCGTGGAACTCGGCGAAGCCGATCGCGTGCCGGATGACATTGTCCGACAGGCGCCGCAGATGGCAGATGGCGGCGGCGGATGCCATCGGGCCCCAGGCGCCCGCTGCGCGATAAACTGGGCTGCGGGCGTGCAAATCCATCGCCGCGCGCACCGCGAGCTCATAGCCGAAAACGACTGAAGCCAGGAACTCGCTGAGCGTTGCGTCGGCCTCCTCCGCCGCAGCGAGCACCGCGGGAATAGTGTTCGCGCCCGGATGGCCCTTGGCGAGGACATGGCCGTCATTGAGGCTCAGCGCATCCGAGAGCATGCCGTTGGCCAGCGCCGCGCCTGACACCGTCGAGCGCGCGCCCGAGGCGAGGATGGTCGCGCCACCCGATCTGAAATTGCGCTCCACATGTGCCGCGGTGATCGCTGCCGAAGCCACGCCTGCACCCGGCAGAGAGGCGGCGACGAGATCCCGCACGAGCCAGACGGCACGGCGCTGGACCGTAGGTGGCAGGTCCGCCCAGACGAGGCGCGGGATAGGCTTGGGCATTGTGTCCATCGCTCCGTTGGGCACGGCGCCGGCAGACAGGATCACTACGGCCTTGCCCCCAGTCACGATTGCAGGGCCGCGGCGAAGGATCGGATCTCGTGCGCCAGCAGTTCGGGTTGCTCCAGCGCCGCGAAATGCCCTCCCCGGGGCATTGAGTTCCACTGACGGATGTCGGCGAACATCGCGCCGGCGAGCGTGCGGGGCGGCCGTACCATCTCGTGGGGAAATTGCGCATAGCCCATGGGTACGCCGATGCGGGTACCGCGCGGTATCGGCCAGTCCCGGTGCATGCGCGCGTAGTAAGGATGGAAGGAGGAGCCGATCGCGCCGGTGAACCAGTAGAAGGCAATGTTCGCCAGCAGTCTGTCGCGCGGGATGGCGTTCTCGATTGTCCCGTGGCAATCCGACCAGGAGCGGAATTTTTCGACCTGCCAGGCGGCGAGGCCGGCCGGAGAATCCGTCATGGCGAAGGCGAGGGTCTGCGGCTTCGTGCCCTGGATCCACTGATAGCCGGTCTCTTCCCGCAGCCAGACGCGCAGCCGGTCAAAATGGGCAATTTCCTCCGGCGAAGCGTCTGGGGATGGGCCGCCATCGCGTGGCAGCGGCAGCAGGTTGAGGTGCAGGCCGACGATCCGGTCGGGATGGGCGTGGGCCATTCGGGCAGCGACGAAGGCGCCCCAGTCCCCGCCTTGGACCAGGAAGCGCTCGTGACCGAAGGCGCCCATGAGATCGACGAGCCTGTCGGCCATTTCCTCGACGCCGAAACGCGCCTGACCGGGTTCGAAGGAAAGGCCGTAGCCCGGCAGCGAGGGAGCAACGACCGTGAAGGAGAGCCGTGGGTCGAGCCCGAAGCGCTCCGGATCGGTCAGGCGCGGGATCAGCTCCAGGAATTCGAAGACCGATCCCGGCCAGCCATGGCAGAGCAGCAGTGGCACGGGATCGGGGCCACGCCCCTCGACACGCAGGCAATGCAGATCGACGTCCGGGAGACGCAGCTGGAATTGCGGGAAGCCGTTCAGCAGGCTTTCCTGCGCGCGCCAGTCGAATTGGTCCCGCCAATAGGCAAGAAGGTCGGCCAGATAATCGTTGTCGGTTCCAAGCTCCCACGCGGCGCAGGGGGGGCGATCCGGCAGCCGCGTGCGGGCAAGCCGCTCGCGCAGATCGGCGATGGCCACGTCCGGGACGTGATAGGTGAAGGGGCGGGGTTCCGTCATGGCACCGACGCGGCTCAGCCCGCCGCCAGACGCTCGATCCGCCGCATGGCGGCAGCGATCCAGGCTTGGTCGAGGTCGATGGCCAAATTGGGAATGTGCGGGGCGGTCATGGTGCGGCGCGCGATCTCGTCGATCTCCTCATTCGTGACGTTCTTCATGCCGAGATCGGCCAGCCGCACCGGCAGGCCGATCTCGCGATTGAAGCCCATGAGATCGAGGACCTCCGCATCGGGGCGGTTTTCCGCGGCGAGTTGCACGAGGGTGCCGTAGGCGACCTGCTCTCCGTGGGGAGCCTTCATGGCGTCGCGCGCCTTGACCAGGCCGCGCGTCATCGAATGGGCGAGCGACAGCCCGCCGTTCTCGAAACCGAGCCCGCTCATCAGGATGCAGGCCTCCACGGTCGCCTCGACATCGTCGGTCACCTCCCGGCGCTCGACCGCGGCTAGCGCTGCGGCCGCATGGGCACGCAGGGTTCGATAGCCAGCATCCGCGATCACCATGCCGGTCCGCAGCGGACGGGTGCCGAAGGGCGTCTTGCCCCGCCCCGCCCAGCAGCCGTCCGCCTCGAACTTCTTGGTCAGCGCGTCGCCGATGCCCCAGCGCAGGAATTTCGCGGGCGCGTTGGCGATCAGTCGGGTGTCGACCAGCACGGTGTGCGGGTTGCCGATCATGCGATCGGTCGCGATCATCGTATGGCTGTCGTCGTAGACGGCATAGGTCGCGCTGGTCGGCGCGTCGTTGGAGGCGATGGTCGGCACGGTCACGGTCGGCACGCCAAGGCGCTCGCCGACGCCCTTGCCGACGTCCAGCCCCTTGCCACCGCCGGCGGCGATGACGAGGGCGGGCGAGACGGGACGCGCGCGCTCCGTCAAAGCCTCGATCCGGGCATAGGTGATCTCGCCGGAGAAGGGCAGGACGAGGGCCGCGACACCCGCCTCCCTCAGGCTACACTCGATCGGCGCGCCGACCAGATCCCTTACGCCGTCGTCGACGATCACGCAGGCGCTTGCGCCGATTGTCTTGGCGATCCGGCCGATGTCCGCGAGCACGCCCGGCCCCTGGATATAGCGCCCCGGCGATCCGAATATCCTCATGATGATCGTTCCGTGGTTCAGCCGATGGCGCCGGTCAGCTCGCCTGTATAGGCGTCGCTCGGGGCACCCCAGGCGCAGTAGCCGCCGTCGACAGGGATGATGACGGTGGTGATGAAGCGGGCGCGATCGGAGCAGAGGAAGATCATCGCCTCGGCGATGTCTTCGGGCCGCCCGAGCTTGCCCATCGGCGTGCGCCGCCGGACGCGATCGGAGTCGATCTTGCCCTCGCGGATCAGCTCCTCCGTCATCGGCGTCAGGATGTAGCCCGGCGCGATCGCATTGACGCGGACATTGTGGGGGCCCCATTCGCAGCCGAGCACGCGCGTCAGCATGCTGATGCCGGCCTTCGCGGCGCTGTAGGCCGTGCGCACCGGCAGTCCGAGCACGCCGGCGATCGACGACAGGTTGACGATAGAGCCGCTGCCCTGCGCGATCATGTGCGGCGCGACCTTCTTGGAAACCAGGTAGGTCCCGGTGAGATGGATGTCGATCAGCCGCTGCCAGTGCTCCAGCGGCTGGTCGACCGTCGGCACGAAGCTGTCGGGCACGCCGGCATTGTTGATGAGGATGTCGATCCGGCCATAGCGATCAAGAGTCGCCCGGACCATGGCGTCGACATCGGCTTCCCGCGAGACATCGCCGCCGATGGAGGCGTGTCCCCCTCCCAGCGCGGACGCGGCGTGGCAAGCAACGTCCTCGCGGAGGTCGTTGATCATGATGCACGCGCCCTCTCGCGCGAAGGCCTGCGCTGTCGCGAGACCGAGCCCCGAGCCGGCACCGGTGATCAGAGCGACCTTGTTCTCGAGTTGCATCGGCACCTACCTCCCCTCGACAATCGCCTGGACCAAGCGCGGCAGGTCGATGCCGTATTTGTGCTCAAGCCAGGCTTGCGCGCCGCATTCGAAGAAGCTGTCAGCAAGCGCGACCTTGACCATCGGCTTCATCAGGCCGGCCTCGTAGAGCGCCTCCACCACCAGCGTGCAGAGACCGCCCGAGATCTTGTGGTTCTCGGTGACGACCAGCCTGTCAAAGCGCTTGGCGAAAGCGATGACACCGTCCTTGTCGAAGGGCTTGAGGGTGGAGACATGGAGGACGGCGGCACTCACGCCGCGTTCGGCCGCGACCTTGGCCGCGTCGCGCGCCCGGGCCGACATGAAGCCCGTCCCGATCACGCCGACACTCTGGCCCTCGTGGATCACCTGCGCCTTGCCGGGAATGAAGCGATAATCCGCGCCGAGTTCCACCGGCACCTTGCCGCGCAGGTTGCGGACATACACGGTGCCGGGAATGTCGGCGACGGCCCGGACGACCTGCTTGAGTTCGGTCGCGTCGCACGGGTCGATCACGGTCAGGTCCGCGATGCCCCGCATCATCGAGATGTCCTCGGTCGCCTGATGGGTGGCGCCGTAACCGTTCATGAAACCCGGCATGCCGGCGAAGATCTTGACCTCCGCCAGGGCGTGCGCACAAGCGATGGCCACGAAGTCATAGGCGCGCCGCGTGATGAAGGCCGAATAGCTGGTGCAGTATGAGATCTTGCCCGCCTTCGCGAGGCCGGCTGCGGTCATGATCAGGGACTGCTCGGCGACGCCGACGTTGAAGAAGCGCTCGGGATGCGCGTCGCGGAACGGCAGGATGTCGCTGTAGCGTCCCATGTCGGCGGTCAATCCGACGATTTCGGTGCGTTCCTTCCCGAGCTGCGCGAGCTCCGTGCCGAAGGGGGCGAGCTCGAAGGGCTTCGCACCGGTGTCGACGATCTCGCCCATGCCGAGCGTGCGCCCGGAAACTTGCTCAGCCATGATAGTGAGCCTCCATCTCGGCGGTGAGGTCATCCCATTCGTCGTTGCCGACGCGGACGAAATGCGCCCGCTCGCGCTTCTCCAGTGTCGGAATGCCCTTGCCCGGAACGGTCCGCATGACGATCGCCTTGGGAGCGCCGTCCGGCTCTCGGGAGGCGGCGAGCGCCGCCGTCAATGCGGCCAGATCGTTGCCGTCGACCTCGCGCGTGTCCCAGCCGAAGCTGCGCCATTTCTCCGCGACCGGCTCGATCGCGACGTGGACCGCGCCGTCGGCCTGGATGCCGTTGCAGTCGATGAGCGCGACGAGATTGTCGAGCTTGAAGGTCGTTGCCGACATGGCCGCCTCCCACGTCGAGCCTTCCTGGAGCTCGCCGTCCGAGAGCTCGCTGAAGACGCGGGCGCCGTTGCGGTCCAGCCGGGCCGCCAGCGCCATGCCGACCGATTGCCCCAGTCCCTGCCCCAGCGAGCCGCCGCAAACCTCGATGCCCGGCACGTTCTCGAAGGTGCTCATCGGCAGGCGCGAGCCGTTCAAGCCGTAGGTCGGCAGTTCCTCAACCTGCAACATGCCCGCCTCGGCGAGGCAGGCGTAGAAGGCGATCGAGTAGTGCCCCGTGGAGAGCACGAACCGGTCGCGACCCGGCCAGTGAGGATCGGCGGGGTCGTAGCGAAGCTCGTGGAAATACATCGCCGAGAGAAAGTCGGCGATCGCCAGGCCCTGGGCGATGTAGCCCTCGCCTTTGCCGCTCGCCATCCGCATCATCAGGCGGCGCATATTGTGGGCCCGCTCCGCCAAGGCCTTCAGGTCGGGCTCCGTCGGAGGATGGTTTGTGTGCGTCATGGCAGGAGGGTCCGCGATCGTGACGGTGAAGGAGGAGATGCTGATGGCCGTGCCATCTCAGATGCCCAGATAGGTCGAGCGCAGATGCTCGTTCTCGAGCAGTTCGCGACCCGTGCCGGAGAGCATGACCTTGCCGCGCTCCAGCACGTAGCCGCGGTCAGCCATCGACAGCACTTGAAAGACGTTCTGCTCGATGATGAGGATCGAGATGTCGAGCTTCCGGACCTCGCCGATCGCCTCGAACAGCCGGTCCACCATCAAGGGCGCGAGGCCAAGCGAGGGTTCGTCGAGCGCCAGCACCTTCGGTCGGGCCATCAGCGCGCGCCCGACGGCCAGCATCTGCTGCTGGCCGCCCGACAGCGTCGAGGCCAGCTTGTGCCGGCGTTCCGCCAGGATGGGGAAAAGCTGGTAGACCTCCTCCATCGTCGTCTTCATGCGCGGGTAGGCGCGGTCATTATGGGCGCCGACCATCAGGTTCTCCTCGATGGTCATGCCCGTGAAAAGCTGCTTGCCCTCCGGGGACTGGACGAAGCCGGCGGCCGTGATCCTGTGCGCCGGCAGCTTGTCGATGCGCTCGCCATAAAGCGTAACCGTTCCCGCCGTCGCGCGGACGAGGCCGGATACCGTGCGCAGCAGCGTCGTCTTGCCGACGCCGTTGGCCCCGATCAGGGCGACGATCTCGCCAGGCATCAGCGCGAGCGACACGCCGTCCAGAACCTGGACGTCGCCATAGCCCGAGCGGAGTTCATCGAGTTCAAGCGCGGGCTGCATATCCCTCACCGAAATAGGCTTTGAGGACCTCGGGCTGCCGGACGACGTCCTTGGGCTTCCCGTTGGCGATGAGCCGGCCCGACTCCATCACGATGACGCGTTCCGAGAGCGCCATGATTACTTTCATCACATGCTCGACGATCAGGATCGTCACGCCCCGGTCGCGAATCCGGCGGACCAGCTCGACCATCTCCTGCGCTTCCGAGGGGGTGGCGCCTGCCACGACCTCGTCCATGAGCAGCAGCTTCGGTTCGGTTGAGAGGGCTCGGCCGAGTTCAAGCTTACGCCGATCGAAGGCCGTCAGGTGCTGGACCTCCGTCGCAGCCTGATGCCCCATCCCGAGAAAGTCCGCGATCTCCAGCGCTTTTGCCCGGATCTCGTCGATCTCGCTTCTGCGGACGAAACCGCCGACCATCAAGTTCTCGGCGACGGTCAGGTCGCTGAAGGGCTTCGAGAGCTGAAAGGTGCGCGCGATGCCGATCCGGCAGATGTCCCAGGGCTTGCGCCCGGCAATGTCGCGCCCCTCGAACAGGATGCGGCCCTGATCGGTGCGGAAATAGCCGGCGATCATGTTGAAGGCGGTCGTCTTGCCGGCACCGTTGGGGCCGAGCAGCGCCAGGATCTCGCCCCGGCGCAGGTCGAAAGAAAGATCATGGACGGCCTGCAATCCGCCGAAGCGCTTGGAGATGCCGCGCACCTGGAGCAGGGGCGTGCCGTCGCCACTCATGCCGACCTCCCGTTCTTCGACAGGCGCGACAGGATGCTCCTGAGAGGGTCGATCAGACCCTTCGGCAGGTAGAGTACGGCCAGGATCAGGATGATCCCGTAGATCACGATGTGCAGGCCGGGCAGCACGCCACCGAGATGACCGCGCGTGATCTCCGCGATCGGCGTGAGCAGTACCGCGCCAAGCAGCGGGCCGAAGACCGTGCCTTGGCCGCCGATAATGCTCATCAGTGCCAAGTCTATGGAGAATTCGACCCCGATCAGACGATCCGCGTTCACGTAGCGAAAGAACTGGGCGTAGAAGCCGCCGCCCACTCCGGTCATGAACGCGCTGATGGCCAACGCGACGAGCTGATAGCGCGCCGGGCTGATGCCGAGCGCTTCCGCCGCGTCGCGATCACCGCGGATCGCCTTGAGATAGAAGCCGAGCTTGGACCGTTCCAGCCGCCAGGTGGCGAGCAGGGCCAACACCAACATGACAAGGATGACATAGTAATAGGGCGTCTTGCCGTTGAACTGGAAGGCCACCCAGCTTTCTCCGACGAGCGGCACCGTGATGCCGGCCGCGCCGTTGAGCGGAATGCCGAGAAAGGTGTCGGTGTTCTCGACCCAGATCCGGATCATCTCGGCGAAGGCGATCGTGGTGAGGGCGAAGTACGGCCCCTTCAGCCGGAAGGTGGGGTAGCCCACGACGACCGACAGCATGGCCGCGAGGACGCCTCCCACCAGCATCCCGAGCCAGGGCGAAATGCCCAGGCGGGAGAAGATCAGCACCGTGGCATAGCCGCCAACGCCGGCGAACATCGCATGGCCGATCGAAAGCTGCCCGACATAGCCGCAGACGAAGTTCCAGGATGTCGCCATGTAGGCGAAGAGGAGAACGACGATGCAGGAATGGACGAAGTACGGATCGGGCATTGCGATCGGCAGAGCAAGCGCGACCACCCCTGCCGCGACCACGAGCAGAGTTGCCATGCGGCCATATCCCGACTTCGTCGCCAGCTGTGGGGCGCCCATGTTTTTGCTGATCCTGAGCGCCATCACAATTTCCCCATGAGGCCACCGGGACGCACCAGCAGGATCAGGATGAAGAGACCAAGCGAGAGAATCGCGGCCGAGGTCGCGGGCACGAACTGAGAGGCGATGGCCTCGAACACGCCGATGACGAGACCGCCCAGGATCGAACCCGGTATTGAGCCGATGCCGCCGAGCACCACGACGATGAAGGAGCGGATGCCGAAGGATAGGCCGACATTGGGCGTGATCGGGATGAAGGTCGCGAGCAGCGAGCCGAAGAGCCCGAGCAGCGCCGTGCCGACACCGAAAGTCACCGCATAGATCATCGGCACGTCGATGCCGGAGAGCGCGGCGGCGTCACGGTTCTGTGCCGTCGCCCGGATGGCGCGGCCCATGCGGGTCTGGCGCAGCCAGACCACCAATCCGATCGCGGCCAGGATGGCGGCCGAAAAACCGATGAAACGCTGCATGTTGACCGGAATCGGCCCCAGCATGATCGGCGGCATGTCCAGGCTGGTCGAGGCCGAGCGGACATCGGGCCCGAATGCCATCAGGGCGAGGTTATCGATAACGAGATAGACGCCGGCGGTTAGCAGCAGCGCCGACAGCGGCTCGACGACCAGCGCGCTCTCGCGCCAAATCAGCGGCGCGATGATGACGCGCTGGATGAAATAGCCCATGCAGAAGAGCAGTGGCACGGTGAATATCACGCTGGCATAGGGGTCGATGCCCGCCAGTGCTTGCAGCCAGTAGGCAGTATAGAGGCCGACCATCAGCAGCGATCCGTGCGCGAAGTTGACCACGCGCAGGACGCCGAAGATCAGGCTCAGGCCGAGAGCGACGCCTCCGTAGATGCCGCCAATCAGCAAACCGTTGACCACGGCGAAGCCAAGAATGAGTGGATCCATGAAATCGTCGGTTGCCTCTCGCTTTCCCGACAGCGCAGGAAAGCTGTCCTGCTCCAGCAGGAGGTTGAGGGTGACGACGGAGCGCAGTTGCGCTGCCGTCGTCGCGTGACGCGGCTGACCGGGTGGGGGCCTGGATCGACTGCTCCGCTCAGGATCGCGCCCCGAAGGCAGGCACCGGCCAGATCGGCTTGATGTCCTTCGCCCTGCTCTCTGCCGGCCATACGGTGCGGCGCTGGCCGTCGAGATTCTGTGAGATAGCACCGTGCGCGAAGGTATTCTGGCCGTGCTCGTCGAACTTGATGCGTTGGTAGCCGACATAGAGGGCTGGCCCCGAGGTGATGTCGGTCTTGGCGAGTGCGTCGCGCAGCTTGTCGCGATCGCTCGACGCGGCACGCTCCAGCGCGTCCTTCAGCACGTACATCGTCGCGAAGCCCTGCGCGCCATAGGCGCTCATGTTGTATCCGAGCAATTCGCGGAATTTCTTCTCGAGATCGTCGTATTCGGGGTAGCGCACGCCCTGCAGGGCGTCGACCTGCCGGTCCTCCTGCACGAAATAGTAGGCGACGGCCCTGGGTGAGATTGCCTTATAGAAGGCTGGATCTTCGGTGCCGCCGCCGACCGAATGGACGCCGTAGGGCAGATCCAGTCGCTGCTCCATCATCTGGCGCGAGAGCAGCAGTTGGTCCGGGGTGTAGAACGCGACGATGAGGGCGTCGGGCTTGGCGGCGCGAATCTTGAGGAGCTGGGAGGAAAAATCGACCTGGTTTGGCGGGGCGGCCTCGTCGAGCACCACGTCGTAGCCCCGTTCCTTGGCGAGCTTTCGGACATTGGCGGCGTGCGAGCGGCCCCAATCGGAGCCTTCGTAGAACATCGCGAGCGTCTTCGGCCCCTTGCCCGTCTCCTTCTTGAAGAAATCCATGGCGTCGATCTGCTCGCGGGCGTCGTAGATTGCCTTGTTGTTGAGGCGGAATACGTATTCGAAGCCACGCTCGGTGATCTCATCCTTGACGGCGCCCATGGTGAGCCAGGGCGTCTTGTAGCGCTGCGCCACTTCGCTGGCCGGGAAAGTGACGGCGCTGTTGAAGGCACCAGCCACGGCGGCGACGTTCTCGCGCTGAATCAGCCGCTCGGTTTCCGAGACGCCGATATCGGGTTTCGACTGGGAATCGCCGAAGACCAGCCTGATCCGGGCTCCACCGAGCGATTTGATGCCGCCTGCGGCATTGATCTGGTCCGTGGCGATCTGGGCCCCGACGCGCGTCTGCTGGCCGACCGAGGCCGAAACGCCCGTCAGAGGCAGAATCCAGCCGATCACGACCTCAGCCGGCTGCGCGAAAGCCTTCGAACCGAGTGCCATCGTCGCTGCTATGCCGAGCACGCCGCGCCGCGAGATCGAATGTGTCATCGTCTCCTCCCTGAGGTGAGCGTTTCCCGAGGGCTCTGTCGGCCCTTTGAGTGCTTCAGGTTCACCTGCTTCATCATGAGCGGCAAGGGGGACGCTGGCCCGCTGCGAAGACCATTCGGGCCTATGGGGCCGTCGCGGCGAGACGCTGGCGCAACTCCTTCTTCAGGACCTTGCCCATCGGGTTCTTCGGCAGTTCATCAATGACGAGCCAGCGGCGCGGCCGGGCATAGTCGGCGAGGCTGCGCGCGCAGAAGGCCGACAGGTCCTCGACATCGAGCGTCGCGCCGTCGCGTGCGACTACACAGGCCGCGACGTCCTCCCCGAGCGCGGGATGCGGTATCGCCACCACCGCCGCCTCGCGGATGGCTGGATGGCGGTAGAGCACCTCTTCGACCGCGACGGAGGCGACCTTGAGTCCCCCGCGATTGATCA
Source organism: Xanthobacter aminoxidans (assembly GCF_023571765.1). Classification (GTDB taxonomy): domain Bacteria; phylum Pseudomonadota; class Alphaproteobacteria; order Rhizobiales; family Xanthobacteraceae; genus Xanthobacter; species Xanthobacter aminoxidans. The sequence goes on from NZ_JAMJXC010000009.1 coordinate 50,047, forward strand.
CGTCCTTGCTACGGTCGGTGAAGAAGAGGAAGCCGTCTTCGTCGAGATGGCCGACGTCCCCGGTGCGGATGCCGCCAGCGACGAAAGCTTCGGTGCTGGCTTCGGGCAGGCGAAAATAGCCCCGGGCCACGCCGGGTCCCTTGATCAGGATCTCGCCGGTCGTCCCGGCCGCCACGGGATTCGCCTGATCATCGACGACCTGGATCTCGCAATAGGGCATCGCCTCGCCGATCGAGCCGAGCTTGCGCCAGAGGTCGGCGGGTCTCAGGCGGGTTCCGGCCGGACCACTTTCCGTCATGCCGTAGATCTGAACCTGCTCGGTGTGCGGCCATTGCTGGTCGATCCGGCGGATCACGTCGGGCGGCATAGCCGAGCCGCCATACCCGATCCGCCTCAGCCGCGAGACGTCGCTCGGCTGCTGCGCATACTCCTCCATCAGGAAATGCACGACGGACGGAACGCCGTGATAAAATGTCGTGCCCTCGCTCGCGATCAGCCTGAGGCGGCCGCCATTGTCGAGTGGTTCCTCGAAGACCAGGCAGGCGCCGTAAACCCAGCACGACATTGCTCCCAGATTGAGCGCCGAGCTGGTGAAGAAGGGCCAGCCTCCCTGATAGAGATCATCGGCGCGAAGCTCCAGCGCCGCGCCGCAGCTAAGGCCGGCGCCGATCATCGTGCGCTGGCTGTGCATCACCGCCTTGGAGCGCGCGGTGGTGCCGGAGGTGAACAGCAGGCAGCCGAGGTCATCGGGATCTGCGTCCTCCGGCGGAGCGGGCGGCCACGCGCCGGTGGTTGGCTCGGGCCAGGGCTGCGCCTGCTCCGGAGCACCCGCCAGATCGCCGCAGACCAGCAGCCGCGCGGCGGGATAAAGGCCCGAAATTCTGTGTGCGCTGCGGGCCGTCGTGACGATGGCGGCAGGCTCGACGAGTTCCAGGGCGTGCGTCAGCTCTTCATCGGCGGAGCGCGTGTTCAGCGGAACGACGGCGGCTCCCAGCCGGAGCGCGCCCAGAGCCGTGAGCATGCACTCGCGACCGGCCTCGTTGCCGAGGAACACGCCGATCCGGTCGTTCCGGCCGAGGCCGAGCGCGTGCAGGCCGCTCGCCACCGCCTCCATGCGCGCCACGAGCTGCGCATAGGTCAGCCGGTCGCGGTAGCCGGTGATCGAGCGCGCGGAAAGTGACAGCGCATTCGGCCTCGCTTTCGCCCGCTCGCCGAGCAGCCGGGGGATCGTAAGGGCAAGGGCGGTGGATAGATCTGGCATGGGAGAACCGTGGCGTCGTTGCCATCGAGCTTGCCGTTTCGACCGGGCGCGTCAAAAGGCGGCTGGTCTCGCGCGCGGACCAATCACCCGATTGCCGAAGCGCTTCCGTGCGGCGAGCTTCGCGTCATCAGCAAATCCGCCGCGGGAGCGACCGAATTGAAAGCCACGGAAATCCGCATCGAGGCCTATGGCGATCCACGACAGCTCGCACCGGCAGCGGTGAGCCTGCCTGATCCGCAGAAGGGGCAAGTGCTCGTGCGCCAGACGGCTATCGGCGTGAACTTCATCGACTGCTACCATCGGCGCGGCGTGTTTCCGCTGCCAGCCCTGCCCGGAGCCATCGGCGTGGAGGCGGTGGGCGTCGTCGTGGCAACGGGACCGGAGGTCGCGGGCATTTCCGTGGGAGACCGCGTCGGCTATGCCGGCCCCCCCATCGGCTCCTATGCCAGCGCGCGCCTCCTCCCGGCCCGCAGCCTCGCGCGGCTGCCCGACGATATCGACGATCGCACCGCCGCGGCGCTGATGCTCAAGGGCATGACCGCGCACATGATCTTCACGCGTGTCCGCCCGCTGCGGTCCGGCGATAGCGTCCTCGTTCATGCCGCGGCAGGCGGGCTCGGCATCCTTCTCGCCCAGTGGGCCAGAGCTAAAGGCGCACGGGTCATCGGCACGGTCAGCACCGAAGCCAAGGCAGAGATCGCGCGCGCGGCCGGCTGCGATGAGGTGATTTTCTACAAGCGACAGGACTTCGTCGAGGAGACCCGCCGCCTGACCGGCGGCCAGGGCGTCGACATCGTTTGCGAGGGGATCGGCGGCGCGACGCTCGAGCGTTCGCTCGACTGCCTGAAGCCGTTCGGCACTGCCATCAATCTGGGGCAGATCGGCGAGCCGCTCTCCGCCGTGAACCTGGCCAGCCTCGGCCCACAGAGGTCGCTTTCTGTTGCCGTTCCGGGCGTCTTCGCGCATCTGCGCACGCTTGCCGACTTGCAGGCGGGGGTCGACGAGATGCTCGCACTGGTAAGAAGCGGAGTGCTCACCCCGCGGATCGGCCTTGAGCTGCCGCTCAACGATGCGAACGAAGCGCACCGCGCGCTCGAGGCCGGCGAAACGACGGGCGCCATCGTATTGGTACCGGCAGCGGAGTTCGGTGCATGAAGCAGACCCTGCAGGAAGAGCCCATGCTCGCCAGCCGCCGCTTCTTCAGGCACTGGCAAGGCACGACCGTCCGCCACTGCGATCTCGATCCGAACGACCACGTCACCAATTCGGTGTTCGGCGCCTGGTTCGACGACGGTCGCTACGGTCTGTTGAAGCAGTACCTTCGGCCGATCGTCGCTCAATCGGACGTCTTCGCGCTCGTGTCCGTCACCATCGACTTCTCGCGAGAGATCGCCTTCGGCGAGTTGCCGGAGGTTGGAACTGCGATCCTCGGGGTCGGCCGCAGTTCGATCATCATGGGGCAAGGGCTTTTCATCGCCGGAGCCTGCGCGGCAAGTTGCCGTTCCGTGACGGTGATGATGGACGGCGTGAGCCGCAGGCCACGCCCGCTGAACGAGGCAGAACGGGACATTCTGATGTCGTTTGCCGGCCTGCGCGAGAACGCGGCGGCCGATTGGTCTTGAGGGAAGCCGGGGGAGAACTTGCCGCACGCCTGTCATCCTGACGAAAACAGGCGGGCCAGCAACGGATCAAGACTTTGGATGCTTTCCTGACACCTGAAGAACGCAGCTTCCGCCGCGAGATCCGCGACGCCGTCGCTGCCATGCTGCCGCCCGAACTCGCGCAAAAGACCCGCGAGGGCATCCATCATTCGCGGCAGGACATGGCGCGGTGGAATGCGTTGCTCGACGCACGCGGATGGGGCGCCCACCATTGGCCTCAAGACCATGGTGGGCCGGGCTGGACACCCGTGCAGCGCTTCATCTTCGAGGCGGAATGCGCCGCCGCCGACGCGCCGCCGACCAGCGTCTTCGGAGTCTATCTGGTCGGCCCGACCATCTACAGTTTCGGCTCCGAGGAGCAGAAGCGGCGCTATCTGCCCGGTATCCGCTCGGGCGCCGAGTTCTGGTGCCAGGGCTATTCCGAACCTGAGGCGGGATCCGATCTCGCGGCCGTGCGCACGACCGCGCGGAAGGTCGAGGGCGGCTGGCGCATTGCGGGCCAGAAGGCCTGGACGACGGAGGCGCATTTCGCCGACCTGATGATCTGCCTCACCCGCACCAACACGGCGGTGAAGTCGCAGGCGGGTCTCTCTCTCTTCGTGCTCGACATGCAGGCGCCGGGCGTAACGATCACCCCCGTTATCACGATCGACGGCGCGCACAGCGTGAACTCGGTATTTCTCGACGATGTGTTCGTGCCCGACGAGGCGCTGATCGGCGAGGTCGACAAGGGTTGGACTTACGCCAAGTTCCTGTTGAACCACGAACGCACCAACAACGCGCAGGTGCATCGGTCTCGGCGGGAATTCGAACGGCTGAAGGCCGCTGCCGCGCTCTGCATCGGCGAGAGCGGCCGGCCGGCGCTCGACGAGCCGGGCCTGCGCCGCCGCTTCGCGATCGTCGAGCAGAAGCTTGGGGGGCTTGAGGTCACGGTGCTGCGCGTCCTCATCGATCAGACCCAGGGGCGGGAACCCGGTCCCGAGGCCTCGATCGTCAAGATCATCGGCTCGCAGCTCCAGCAGGCGATCACCGAACTTGCCATGGATGTGTTCGGCGCGGCCGCGGTCGTCGCCCCCGAGGCCGGCGGCGGAGAAACGGCCGGATGGACGGAGCGCCACCTCTTCCGACGGGTCGTGACGATCTATGCCGGCGCGAACGAGATCCAGAAAACGATCGTCGCGCGTTCAACACTGGGGCTGCGATGATGCGCCGATCTGCCGAACAGCTCGACGACGACCGCATGCTGCGCGAGAGCGCACGGAATTTCCTCGAGGCCCGTTGCGCCTGGATGCCGGAACCGCGAAGCGCCGCGATGTTCGCCGACTGGCATCGCGAGATCGCCGAGCTCGGCTGGTTCGCCGCAGGGCTACCGGAAGAGCTCGGTGGTCTCGGGGCGGACTCGTTCCAGGGGCTGTCGCTGATCGAGGAGGCCGGACGCGTGCTGCTGCCGCTCCCCCTCGCGACCGACATCCTGATCATGCCCTGGCTGATGCGGAGGCTGCCGAAAGCGCTGGCGTCGCTGGCTGAACCGCTGGCGGCGGGCCGCGCAAGGTTCGGGATCGTCCGCGAAGACGTTCGCTCTGGTGGATTGCGCCATATGGGCGGGAAACTGTCGGGGCGGGGACATCTCTCGCTCGACGCTGCCGCTGCGACGCACTGGGTCGTCCTGGCCGGGATGAGGTCCGTTGGGGACGCGGCCTTGCTTTGTGTCGAGGCCGCCGGAGCGGGGTTCCAACCGGTCAGGCTCCTCGACGGGCGCAGCGGCGCTCTGCCGCGTTTCTCGGGCTCCGAAGCCGCCGTTGTGTTGGCGACTGGCGACGAGGCGATCGAACTGGCCGCGGAGATCGAGGACCGGGCCGTCGCGGCCCTTCTGGCTGATGCCTACGGCGCGCTCGCGGCCGGGCTGGCTCTCACCGTCGACTATCTCAACCAGCGCAAGCAGTTCGGCCAGAGCCTAGGCTCGTTCCAGGCCGTGCAGCATCTCATGGCCGATGCCTTCTGCGATCTGGAGACCCTGCGCTCGCTCGCGCTGTGGACGGCGACGGCCCTGACGGGCGAGCCGACCGAGCGCACCCGCGCGGCAGCGTCCGCGAAGATCGCACTCGGACGCGAGGGGCTCGCGGCCGCCTCGCGGCTCATCCAGGTCTCCGGCGGGATCGCTATGACCGAGGACTACAGGATCGGCCACATCTACAAGCGCCTGCAGGTTTCAGCCGCCCTGCATGGCGGCACCGAAAGTCACATCGACAAGCTGGCGGCGCTTTCGCTGCCGCCGACAGGGAGGAACGAGGGATGAAACGTCCGCCGCTCGAGGAGCGTTACGAAAATCTCGTGATCACACGCGAAGGGCGCCTGCTTACGATCACGATGAACCGGCCGGACGCCCTCAACGCCGCAGACGAGCTTCTGCACGAGGAACTCGCCGACGTCTTCTACGACGTGGCGAATGACGAGGGATCGGACGTTGTCGTCCTCACCGGCGCTGGCCGTGCCTTCTCGGCCGGCGGCGACATCGACTGGATGCAGTCGGCGATCGACCGGCCCCACACCTTTGAGAAGACCATCCGCGAAGCCAAGCGTATCGTCTTCTCCATGCTCGATCTTGAAAAGCCGCTGATCGCGAAGGTGAACGGGCACGCCACGGGGCTGGGCTCGACGCTCGCGCTTGTCTGCGACGTGATCTTCGCCGCCGAGAATGCGAAGATCGGTGATCCGCACGTCTCGATTGGGCTCGTCGCAGGCGACGGCGGCGCGGCCATCTGGCCGCAGCTTATTGGCTATGCGCGCGCCAAGGAATATCTGCTGAGCGGCGACCTGATGCCGGCGACGAAGGCCGCGGAGATCGGGCTTATCAACCACGCCGTACCGGCCGAGGAACTCGACGCGGCGGTTGCATCCTATGTGGGCAAGCTGCTCGGCGGCGCGACCAAGGCGATCCGCTGGAGCAAGGTTGCAACCAATCTGGAGCTGAAGCGCATCTTCCACGCAATCATGGACACCAGCGTCGCCTATGAGGCCATGTCCAACCTGACGTCGGACCACCAGGAGGCGGTCAACGCCTTCAGGGCCAAGCGCAAACCGAACTTCACCGGCGGCTGACCCCCCAGCGTCACCGAACCGGGGCCGACGAGGCACGTTGGAAGTCCGCCCAGCGTCGGCTCCGTGGTCGGAAGTCAGCCGATTTCCTCATACCGGTTGCTGAAAGCGCCGACATGCTCTGACATGGCGCGCGCAGCCGCGGCGACATCGCCCGCGGTGATCGCGGTGACGATTTTCGTGTGATGGTTGAGCAACATGGCGTCGCAGGCGGGGCCGAAATCCGCGACGCCCAGCGAGACGTCGAAATAGGCCATCATCAGGTCGCGCAAGATCTCCGTGACGTAGAGATGTACGGCCGATCCAGCCGCGCGCGTGATCGTGAGATGGAGGCGCATATCGAGGTCGATCCGGCGCCTGGGGGTCAGATGCGAGCGGCCCATCTCAGAGAGTATCCGTCGCATATCTTCCAGATCGGCCTCGGTGGCGCGCGCCGCCGCCCGGGAGGCCGCCCAGACTTCGAGGTAGCCGCGAAGCCGCGCCATGGTCCGCAAGTGGTCGAGATCGGCCGCCGCATAGGTTGCGAGCTCGGACTTCATATCCATCACCCGTGAGCCCGTGCGTTCGTCTGAAGCGACGACACCTTCTTCCCTCAGCGCGGCGAGAGCCTTTCGGATCGATGTGCGGCTTACGCCGAAGAGCTGGGCGAGCCGCCGCTCGCTGATGAGATGGCCTCCCTCGCTGGCTCGGCCCGTCGCGATCATGCCGACGATCTCGCGCGCGATGCGGCGCTTCAGTTCCTCATGGCCGGCTACTGCGAAGCCGCGCAGGATCGTATCCTGGTGCGTGGGGTGGTCGGCATCGACGGCGGAGCCGTGACCGACGCCTGCGATCGCGGCGGACAGGGCCGCTTTCGCGACCTCCATATCGGCATGGCAAATGCCGGCCGAGAGCGCGTGCCGGCGCGACAGCACGAAATCGCTCAAGCCGCCCCGTGCCATCCGGTGCGAATGGTCGAACAGGCAGTGCATGCCGCGGCGGAGCTGTTCCGTGACGAGGCGGTAGACCGGATTGCCGGTTGCGTTCGCGATGAGGACGCGCAGTTGCGTTTCCTGCTCGGCCACGTCCTGCGCATGGGCGGGGGGCGGAAGCGCCATGATGGCGGCCGACACCTCGTTAAGGGTTTCCGGTCCCGACCGCGTCAGCAGGCGCTCGATGAGGCAGCGGTCGAGAAACCCGATAAGACCGCGCAGGTCCTCGAGGTTCTCTGCGTTCGCCTTGATCAGCGCGTCAAGCTTGGCGTTCTGGTTCATCGGCACCACCCGCGTGCCGGACCCCTGGACGGCTTCGATGTAACCTTCGGACTTGAGCCGGGCGAGGGCTGTCCGGACGCAGACCCTGCTTGCCGGAACGGCCATTGCGATCCGGCGCTCGGCCGGCAACCTCGCGCCGGGGGGCAGGTTGCCGGACGCGATCATCCCCAGCACGGCGACGGCGAGACGGTCCGACAGGGCAGGATTGGTCTGCATGTGAAGATCGATGGCTGACAGCTTGCCGAAGTCGTCGATCATCATCGGACAAGCCGTATCCCCCCGCAGGAGGGACAATCCGATTTCCAGTCCACCGGCCATGCAGCGTTCCTCCGGTCTCGCCTCTATTTCCGGGCGTTGACCTTGTTGGGGAGTGTACCGCCTTCGGCTGCGCGTTCAATGGAAGATGCGGGACGACGTTGCGGCCTTGCGAACTTGCGAGGATTGAACCGGCCTGCAAGACATCAATCGGACGTCTGGCGGCTTTTCGCCTGGCGCCCGAAGCGGCTCCCGCCGGCACCGGGGCGTGGTCTCAGTCCGCTCCCGAAACACGCCTCACGTGCCGCGAGAAGAACGGGCCGCCCTTGGGGGGCGTTTTTCTTGCTTTGGCGGCATGGCGTCCTGAATAGAGACTGTGAATCACATTCGCAGCGAAATTAATAGGTCCTGAGTCTAGAATCCTAGACGCCTTATTCCCTAAATGTGAGGCAAGGAGGCCCCGATGATGGCCGCGGCCATGCGTTCGTTGACGCCGTGCGCAGGGAGAGGAAGACGTCCATTCCCGGCGGCCTGAAATTGAAGCTGGGCCGCTGAATTCATATGCCAAGATAGGCATGGCGAACGTGATCGCTCTCTCGCAACTCGTCCGCTGTCCCTGACAATACGATTGCACCGTTCTCGATAACATAAGCGCGCGAAACCAGGCCCAAGGCGACGGGCACGTCCTGCTCCACCAGAAGCAAGGTCAGTCCTGATCGAACAAGACCCCGCAGGACCTCGTAGAGTTCACGAACGACCATCGGCGCCAGCCCTAGGGAGGGTTCGTCCAGCATCACCAGTCGCGGTTTCGACATCAACGCGCGGCCGATGGCGACCATCTGCTGCTGTCCACCGGAGAGTGTTCCGGCCTGGGCGTCGCGCTTTGTCACCAGCATGGGAAAAATCTGCCAGATGTCTTCCAGCGCGGCCTCGCGCGCCGCCCTGCCGGGCAGGGGAGTGCCGCCGACCAACAGGTTCTCGCGGACCGTGAGGGAGGGGAAGATATGGCGGGCTTCCGGCACCTGGACGAGGCCCGCATGCGGAATGCGGTGCGCCGGCATCGCGACAAGATCCCGGCCATCAAACGATATCGCTCCCGCCGTGGGTGCGATCAGGCCGGAAATCGTGCGCAGGAGGGTTGATTTGCCGGCGCCGTTCGGGCCGAGGATCGCGACCGCCTCGCCGGCTGCGACCTCAAGGGAGACGTCGCTGAGCACCTGGAGCGTTCCATAGCCGGAGCGAACACCTTCGACGGAGAGCAGCGTCATCGTGCCTTGACCTTATCGAGCGGGGGAGAAGCCGGCTCCTCGGCCGGACTGCCAAGGTAGGCTTCCACGACGCGGGGATTGCGGGCCACGTCGCTCGGCACCCCTTCGGCTATGAGCTCTCCCGCATCTAGCACGATGATCCGGTCCGACAGGGCCATCACCGCGCGGATGTGATGTTCGATGAAAATGACCGTCACGCCCAAGTCCCGGATGCTGCGGATCAGCTCGATGGCGTCGTTGATCTCGCGCGGGGTCAGCCCGGCCATGATCTCGTCGAGGAGGATGAGGCGGGGGCAGGTGGCGAGCGCGCGCGCGATCTCGAGGCGACGCTGCACCGCGAGCGTAACATCCGCGCTCGCCATGTCGCGATACTGGTCGAGGCGCGTCAGCGACAGGACGGAGCCCGCGATGGCCGCTGCATCCGCCTCCGACCGTCCGACCAAGGCCGCCGCATAGACCGTTTCGGCAACGGTCAGCGTGGGAAAGGCGCGGGTGATCTGGAACGTGCGCCCGATGCCGGCGCGGCAGATTTCATGCGGCGGAAGGCCGGCGATTTCCCGCCCGTCGAAGGTGATGCTGCCGCTCGTGGGCTTGAGGGACCCGGCGAGCAGCGAGAACAGGGTTGTCTTGCCCGCGCCGTTCGGTCCGATGATGCCCAGGATCTCACCCGACCGCACCTCGATAGATACGTCCCGCACCGCAAAGACGCCACCGAAATTCTTCGACACGCTGCTTGCCGTCAGGATCACGCGGCCGTCGGCGGCCTTGGTGCGGTTAACGTCAGGAGCGGAACCCGCCGCAGGTGCGAGGTCTGGTACCGAGAGCGCGCCACGCGTCAGGCCGAAGCGTCTGAGGCCGGAGACGAGGCCGCCGGGGAAGCTCAGAATGGCGAGCATCAGCGCGACACCATAGATGAGATGATGCGCGCTCGATCCCCCTGCACTTGCAAGAGCCGTCCGCAGATACTCGCCCGCCGGCACCAGCACCAGCGGGCCAAGCACTGGCCCGAGCAAGCTGCCTGCGCCGCCGACGACAGCGAAGAGAAGAAGATAGATGGTGATCTCGACGCCAAACACCGATTGGGGATCGATGAACCCAGTGTGCTGGGCGCTGAAGGTGCCGGCCATCGCCGCGAAGAAGGCGCTGACCGCGAACGTGAACAGCTTGACCGCCATCGTGTTGATGCCGATGGCGCCGGCGGCGGCTTCGCTGTCATGGATGGCACGCCAGTAGAAGCCGAGCCGACCCGAATAGAGGATCTGGATGGTGGCCAGGGCGAAGGTCGTCAGGGCGCCGGCAAGGAGGAGATAGCTCACCGGGCTGTTGAAGCGCATGTCCCACACGGACTGCCCCACCGCCGGGGGAAACAGGCCATTGGTTCCGCCCAGCGCCGGGATGCCGCTGACCGCGAAGAGCAGGACATAGGACGACGCCAGCGTCAGGAGCGAGAAGACGAGGGGGCTGAGGCCGCGGCGGAATGGCAGATACCCCACGATCATCGAAAACCCGGCCGCGAGCAGGCCCCCGACCAGCATGCCAAGCCAGGGGCTCACGCCGTGGGCGGTTGCGAGATACACGGCGGTGTAGGCGCCCAGCCCGAAGAAGGCCGAATGTCCGAACGAGACTTGGCCGAGCAGGCCGCCGACCATGTTCCAGGATGCCGCCAGCAGGATCCAGCCGAGCAGGCCGACCATGATGCCGATCCAGTAGCCGTCCAGGAACACCGCGGCCGCGGCGATGGCGAGCCACATGGCGACGAGGGCCGCCGCTGTCTGGCTGCGGGTGAAGCGGGAGAGACTGTTCATGCTTCGCTCCCGCGTCCGAACAGGCCACGGGGACGGGCCAGGAGAGCGAGGCCGAACACCAGGTAGATGATGCCGGGCGCCGCGGGATTGTTGAAGAGCGCGCTGGTCACGGCTTCGACGATGCCGATCAGGAGACCACCGACGAACGCCCCCCGCAAGTCGCCGAGGCCGCCGAGCACCACGACCATCAGCGACAGCAGGCTGTACTGGATGCCGGCCGTCGGCGTGAGCTGTGAGAAGGCCATGAGGCATCCTGCCGGCACGGCGAGAAGCGCCGTGCACCCGACGAACACCATCATCTGGACCGAGCGGACAGGAATGCCGCAGAGAATGGCCATCGTCGGGTCCTGAGCCACCGCCCTCAGGCGGCGGCCGAATTCCGTGCTGAGGATGAACCAGGTGAGCGCGGCACAAACGACGATCGAGATGAGGAACCCGATCAGCTCCGGCGTCCCGATCACCACGCCCGCAACCCGGAACGCCGCGCCGTCAAGCGACGTGCGCACGTTCAGAAGGTCTGCGCCGAACACCAGAAGCGCGGTGCTCTGGATGGCAAAGGACAGTCCGAGCGTCACCTGCGCCTGCATCAGGGGACCGGCGCCGAGCACCCGCCGGATCAGCACGAAATAAACGGCGATGCCAATCAGGGCGAGAACGGGAGCCACGAGGACGATGGCGGCGTACGGGTTGATCCCGAACGCCTGGTTGAGGACGACGATGCCGTACATGCCGGCCATCAGGAGGTCGCCGTGGGCGAAATTCAGCACTCGCATCACGCCGAAGACGAGCGCCAGCGACATTGCGACGAGTGCATAGATGCCGCCGAGCAGCAGGCCGGAAACGACGGCCTGGAGGAGGGTTGCGAAAGACATGCGCTGGCTTGCTCGTTCAGGGCAACATGACGGGCTTGCCGACGGCAATGCTCGGAGGGAAGACGGTGACCTTGCGCTTGCCGTCGACCCAGGCCGCCACGAGATCCTCGGCGCCGAGGTTCCGGCCGTTCGCCGGATCGAAGCGGATGGAGCGGAAGGACGTCACTGTTTGGTCGCCGGGAATGTCGAGCTTGCGGAAAGCGTCGCGCATCGAGGTGGTGGTCAGGTCCGGGGAGGCCTTGAGAGCCGATTCGAGCGCGGCCTTCAGCGTGAAGATGGCGGCGTAGCAGGTGCCGGCATAGCTCGACGGCTCGGCACCGAACTTCTTCAAATAGGCCTCGCGGAATGCGGCGGCGCGCTTGATGTCGGGATTGAAGTAGTCGACGTTCGCGACGTGAAGCTGCTCGATGATGGCGGGGTCAACGAGTTCCGGGAGGCGCGGGTCGCCCATGCCGCCGCCGATGCCGAGCACGTAGGGTTTGAAGTCGAGCTGGCGGGCCGCCTTCATCCCGGCCACCACATCCTCGGTATAGCCGATCCAGACGACGAGCTCGGGCGTGCTGTCCTGAACCTTGCGCATCACAGGCAGCAGGTTGCGGTCGGCACGGTTGTAGGTGGTCTCGCTGACGACCTTCACGCCATTGGCATCCATGAGCTTGCGAAGGCGCTCGCCGGTGCCCGCGCCGCGGGGGCTGTCCTCATAGAGCAGAGCGATCCGGCGGTCGGCGAGAGGCTTTGTGCCGGTGGCGGTCTTCATGTAGGCGAATGCGGTGGCCGCCTCGTCGTCGCTGCTCATCTGGTGGGAGAAATACCATTTGTAGCCGCGGGCCAGGATATCGGCCGAGACCGCCGAACCGTTGAGCAGGGGAACCTGCGCGGATTCTGCGTACTGCGCGGCGCCCGACGTGCCGGCGCTGATGTCGCAGGCGAGGACGACCGGTGCCCGCCCCTCGCGCGTCAGCCGCTCCATCTCGCGCCGCGCGATCTCGGGCCGGCCCTGCGTGTCCACGATTTCGAGCTGGAGAGGCCGGCCGCCGATGCCGCCTGCCGCATTGATCGTTTCCTGGGCAACCTCCGCGGCCTTCTTGGAATCCTGTCCCAGCACCGCGATCGATCCGGTGAGCGGCGTCATCATCGGCACGCGGATGGCTTCCTGAGCCTGCGTTTCGTGGACGAGGAGCGTCGACGCCGCAAGAGCGAGGCCTGCATAGAGGCAATGGCGCAATCTCATCGTCTTCCCCTGGTTCTGTTTGGCGTTGGTGTCAGTGTTCACGGGAGATGCGCCCTGGGACAAGCCGAGGGGGGGCATCAACACCAGCGTGCGATTTTCCCTTGCGGGGGCGGTGGAGCAGGGACGAGGCGGCCGACCGCGCGCCTGAGGTGTTCAGTCCCCGGGGGAGCGGGCTGACCTCCCGCTCCTTCGGCGCCTGCCGAGCGCCGGACGGAACAGGCCTCCCGCCCGGCAATCTCGGATCCTATCCCTTAACCTTGGCGATTTCCGCCTTGAGTTCAGGGATGACGGTGTTGATATCGCCGACGAGGCCGTAGTCCGCCACCTGGAAGATGGGGGCTTCCTCGTCCTTGTTGACGGCGACGATGACCTTGGAGTCCTTCATGCCGGCGAGATGCTGGATGGCGCCGGAGATGCCGAGGGCGACGTAGAGCTCGGGGGCGACGACCTTGCCGGTCTGGCCCACCTGCCAGTCGTTCGGGGCATAGCCCGCATCCACCGCGGCGCGCGAGGCGCCCACCGCCGCGCCCAGCGCGTCGGCCAGAGGCTCGATCAGCTCGGCGAACTTCTCCCGCGAGCCCACCGCGCGGCCACCCGACACGATGATCTTCGCGGCGGTCAGCTCGGGACGGTCGGAAGCGGCGATGCTCTCTTCCACGAAGGTGGAGAGCGCCGGGTCGGACGCCGCGCCAACGCTCTCGATGGCGGCCGAGCCGCCTTCGGGCGTGGCGGCGAAGGAGGCGGTGCGCACCGTCACCACCTTCTTGGCGTCGTTGGACTTCACCGTCTGGATGGCGTTGCCGGCATAGATGGGCCGCTCGAACGTGTCGGGCGCGACCACCTTGATGATGTCGGACACCTGCATCACGTCCAAGAGCGCGGCGACGCGCGGCAGCACGTTCTTGGCGCTGGCGGTGGAGGGGCCGACGATGGCGTCGTAGGACCCGGCCAGCGAGACGAGCAGCGCCGCCAGCGGCTCGGCGAGACGGTGCGCATAGAGCGCGTCGTCGGCCAGCAGCACCTTCTCGACGCCCGAGAGCTTCGCGGCGGCCTCGGCCACGCCCTTGGCATTCTGGCCGGCGACCAGCACATGCACCGGCGCGCCCATGGCGGCGGCGGCGGTGAGGGCCTTGGCGGTGACGCCGTTGAGGGCCGAATTGTCGTGTTCGGCAATGAGCAGAACGGCCATCAGATCACCCCCGCCTCATCCTTGAGCTTCGCCACCAGCTCGGCCACCGAGCCCACCTTCACGCCCGCCTTGCGGCCGGCCGGCTCGGCGGTCTTCAGCACCTCGAGCCGGGGGGCGACGTCGACGCCGTAATCGGCCGGCGTCTTCTCGGCGATGGGCTTCTTCTTCGCCTTCATGATGTTGGGGAGCGAGGCGTAGCGCGGCTCGTTGAGGCGCAGGTCCGTCGTGACGATGGCCGGGCCGTTGAGCTTGAGGGTCTGCAGGCCGCCGTCGATCTCGCGGGTGACGAGCGCGCCGCCGTCCTCCACCACGACCTTGGAGGCGAAGGTGGCCTGAGGCCAGCCCAGGAGCGCCGCCAGCATCTGGCCGGTCTGGTTGCAGTCGTCGTCGATGGCCTGCTTGCCGAGGATCACGAGGCCGGGGGCTTCCTCGCCCACCACGCCCTTGAGGATCTTGGCCACGGCGAGCGGCTCGACCACGCCGTCGGTCTTCACCAGGATGCCGCGGTCGGCGCCCATGGCCAGCGCCGTGCGCAGGGTCTCGGAGGCCTGGGCCGGTCCGATGGACACCGCAATCACCTCGGTCGCCTTGCCGGCTTCCTTGAGGCGCAGCGCCTCTTCCACCGCGATCTCGTCGAACGGGTTCATGGACATCTTGACGTTGGCCAGCTCCACGCCCGACCCGTCAGACTTCAGCCGGACCTTAACGTTGTAATCCACCACCCGCTTAACGGGCACCAGGATCTTCATCTTCGCTCCTTGGGACAAGAGGATTTCCGGGCACCCGCACGACAGGCGCGTGCCCGCTCGCGTCAGCCGCGGCTGTTGGCGCGGAATGCGTCCCAGCGCTCGGGCGTCCAGGAGAACAATCCCATCACGCCGCTTCCGCCGCCATTCTGGAGGTCGCGACCGCCATCGATGGTGATGCAGTCGCCGTTGATGTAGGAGGCTCCGTCGCTGAGCAGATAGGCGACGAGGTTCGCGATTTCCTCGTGCTGTCCGGTGCGGCGCAGCGGCACCTCCATCTCCTCGGACAACAGCTTCGAGCCGTCGGGATAGAGCTGGCTCCAGGCCGCCTTGGTCGGGAAAAGGCCGGGGGCGACCGAGACGGTGCGGATGCCGTGCGGCCCCCATTCCACCGCGAGGCTCTTCATCATGGCCAGCACGCCGGCCTTGGCCGCGGCCGAGGGCACGGTGAAGGCCCGGCCGGAATTGGCCGCCGACGACACAATGGACAGGATGCTGCCGCCGCGTCCTTCCGCGATCCAGCGCTTTCCGGCGGCCACCGAGCAATAGAAGGACCCGTGCAGCACGATATCGAGGACGGCATCGATGGCACGCGGCGACAGGGTCTCGGTGCGTGCGATGAAGTTTCCGGCGGCATTGTTGATGAGGGCGTCGAGAGGGCCTTCGCTCCAGATGCGCGTGAACATCTCGTCGACCGCCCCGGCATCGCGGATGTCGCAGATGGCGGTGGCGACCTTCGCCCCGGATGCGCGCCGCAGCTCCTCCGCGGTCGTCTCCAGCACATCGGCCCGCCGGCCGCAGATCACCAGTTCGGCTCCCAGTTCCGCAAGCCGCGCGGCGAAGCTCTTTCCCAGGCCGGAACCGCCGCCCGTCACGAGGATCTTCTTGGTCTTCAGGAGGTCAGTCACGAACATGTTGGGGCATCCATAATCGAGGCAGACATCACGCGGCTCGGCCGTTGGCCTGCGCAGGCGCGGTTCGGGGCAGTCGTCCTTCGAGGCCGCCGAGACGGTCGAGGACTGCGAGGTGGTGAAATGTGTCGCCAAACGCGCGTTCGATCATGGCCGTGCGCTTGAAGCACCGGCCGACGCGGCATTCTTCGGTCACGCCGATCCCGCCGTGCAATTGCACCGCCTGCTGCCCCACGAACCGCAGCGATGCGTTGATCTGGACCTTTGCCGCCGCCAGCATGCGCCAGCGCTCTTCCCGGTCCGGCAGATCGACGCTCACCGCAGCGAGCAGCGCCATGCTGCGCGCCTGCTCCAGCGCCACATACATTTCGGCAGCGCGGTGCTGCAGGGCCTGGAAGCGGCCGATCGGCCCACCGAACTGCTGGCGGGTCTTGAGATAGGCCACGGTCTCGTCGAGCATCGCTTCCAGGATGCCCACCGCCTCGCCGCAGACGGCGGAAAGCGAAGCGGCTTCGGCTCGGTCCAGTGCCGCGAGGGCGCCCTTGTCCGAGGCCAGCAGGGCATCCGGCGGGAGCGCGACGTCCGAAAGCCCAACGATGGCGAGGGTCGTCCCGTCGAAGGCGGGAAAGGTCCGCATCCGGACACCCGGCAGGTCGGCCGGGACCAGGAACAGGGCGATCCCGGTCTCGTCCCCCGCCGCACCGGAAAGGCGGGCGCTGACGATCAGCTCGTCCACCCCGTCGATGGTCGCGATGCCGGTCTTCTTCCCGTTCAGCACGAAGCCGGAGGCGGTCCTTTCCGCCCGGGTCTCGACATGGGCGAGCCGGTAGCGCGCATGTTCCTCCTCATGCGCGAGGCAGGCCGTGCGGGACCCTTCCGCGATTGCCGCCACAAGTTCCCGAAGGCGCAACGTCTCGGGGCAAAGACCCAGGATCGCGCCCGGCCCCACCGCGCACCCGATGTAGGGCACGTCTGCGAGGTGCCGACCCACGGCCTCCATCACGATCTGAGCCTCCACGTTTCCACCCGCAAGGCCGCCCATGTCTTCGGGGAAGGGCAGGGCGAGGAGGCCGAGTTCCGCACACGCGGCCCAGATGGCCCGGCGGTCGGTCGCCCGGCGCTGCGACAGCAGGCGCTCCACGCTGTCGGCAAGCAATGTCTGCTCAGTGGAATATTCGAGGTTCATGGACTGCTTCCACGTGTGCCAGCTAGAGGCCGAGGATGCCCTTGGCGATGATGTTCTTCTGGATTTCGCTCGATCCGCCGTAGATCGTCGCCGCGCGGGCACCCAGATGGATCGCCGCCGCGCCCTGCGCCTCCGCGAAGCCCCCGCCCAGCGCGGCGAGATCGGCATCGAGAGGAGCCCCGAGCCGGCCCGCGACGTCCAGCAGAAGCTGCGCGCTTGCCTGCTGGGTCTCCGCCCCCCGCAGTTTGAGCACCGAGGACGCGGGATCGGGACGCCCGTCGTTACGCCGCCGCTGCCGATCGATGATCCGCAAGGCGGTGATCTCCAGCGCCTTCAGCTCGATCTCCAGCTCGATCACGCGACGGCGAAACCCATGATCGTCGGTGAGCGGGCCATCCAGCCCTTCAATCCCGCACGCTAGGGAGACGGCCCGGCTGACGCGACCCTGGGACAGGCCGACACGGGCGATGCCGGTGCGCTCGTTGCCGAGCAGGAACTTTGCGTAGTCCCAGCCTCTGTTTTCCGCGCCGATGCGGTTCGCCACAGGCACGCGCACATCGTCGAGAAAGACCTCGTTGGTATGATGCGCGCCGTCGATGGTGATGATGGGCCGTACGGTGATGCCCGGCGTGCGCATGTCGATCAGCAGGAATGAAATGCCCTCCTGCTTCTTCGCCGCCGCATCGGTGCGGACCAGGCAGAACATCCAGTCGGCGACGTGCGCAGTTGAGGTCCAGATCTTCTGGCCATTGACGATGTATTCGTCGCCTTCCCGGCGCGCCGACGTGCGAAGCGCGGCGAGATCCGAACCCGCACCGGGTTCAGAGAAGCCCTGACAGAACCACCAGTCGAGGCTGCGGATGCGGGAGAGAAATCGCGCCTTCTGCGCGTCCGAGCCGAAGGTGTAGACGACCGGCCCCACCATGTTGATGTTGAAGGACAAAGGCTCGGGCGTCGGAGCCCGCAGCATCTCCTCCATGAAAATGTAGCGCTGGACGGGACTGAACCCCGGTCCCCCGTGCTCGCGCGGCCAGTGGGAGGCCGCCCAGCCCCGCGCGTCCAGGATCCTGTGCCAGGCGACCACGTCCGCCTTGTCGAAATGGGCGACGCGGCCGGCCTTGGCGCGGATGTCGGCCGGCAGGTTGTCGCGGATGAAGGCGCGGACCTCGTCGCGGAAAGCAATCTCTTCGTGGGAGAAGGACAGATCCATCGCGAGCCTCACAGCGCGGCACCGCACGGGTGGCGGAGCGTCGGGCTTTTGTTGTGTCGGCCCTCGTCGAAGATGCCAAGAGGACGTGCGTGCCCAGGCTCCAAGCGACACATATGCGCTCATGCGCGGATGGGCTGGGCGATCCTTTTGCGGCCCTGCCGGGCAGGCGGATCAGGCGACGGCTTCGACTTCGCGATGTCCGAGCGCCTGCGAGGCGCGGCTGGCGGCGAGAACGGCTTCCTGGCGAAGGAGCGCCCGGTTCTGCTCGGCACGCGCGGCGGGAGCGGCGACAAGAAGAGCCGCCACCACCGCGCCTTCGGCGTCGCGCACGGGCACGGCGACCCCCGCGGCCCCTTCCACGGCTTCGTTCGAGCTGAAGGCGACGCCGGTGCGCCGGATCTCGGCGATGATCTTTCGCAGCTCGGGCACCTTCGTCACGGTGCGGGCCGTGAGCGGCTTGAGGTCGGCGTTCTTGAAATAGGCTTCACGCCAGTCTTCAGGCTGGAAGGCCAGCAGGAGGCGGCCGGCCGCGGAGCAGTAGAGCGGGCGCGTGACGCCGGCCGGGACCGAATAGCGAACCAGCTGGGGGCTCTCGATCACGTCCACATAGGCGGCGAGGGCGGCGGCGCGATCGAGCACCGCAACGATGACGGTTTCGCGCGTCGCCGCCGCCAGATCGTGCGCGAACTGGCGGATGAGGGAGGGCTGACTGCGGGTCGAGATGATGCTGGAGGCGAGGCTGAAGGCCCTCGGCCCCAGAGTGTAGACGCCGTGGATATATGAGAGGTAATCTTGTGCCACCAATGGCCGCAGCAAGTTCAGAAGGCTGCTTTTCGGAGATGCAAGCAGCACGCTCAGTCGCGCCAGTGTCAATCCGTCGGGAGTCTGCGAAATGACCTCGAAAATCCCGAGAATCCTCAGCGTGGACTTCGGTGCGCTTTCGATCACCATGATGTATCCACCGCCTGAAGGGAAAGACAACGCGCGTTGACGGGCCGGGCAGGCCCTGAGAACGATTAACCCACCTCCAATCGTGCAGCAACCCGGCGCCAGTCAGTCATTGGCAGGGGCCTCTGCGTCTGGCGGTCATGGTGCTTCAGGGCTGTCCCCGCACACGATCTGCGCCCAAGCCGTGCGCTCCGTTACAGCTCGGAGGTCCGGGCGGCAGCTCGGGTCCGGGTCAGATGACGCCCTTGCGCCGCAGCTCGGCCCGGCGAGCCTCGTCATAGCCGTAGCGTTCGAGGGTCTCGTCGGTGTGCTGGCCGAGGAGGGGAGGCGGCCCGTAGCGGTCGATGGGCGTATTCGAGAAATGCAGGGGGCTGCCGATCAGCGCCGTGCGCCCGTTATAGGGGTGGTCCACCTCGATCTTGAGCCCACGGGACACGATGTGGGTGTCCTCGAAGACCTGCTTGAAATCATAGATCGGGCCGGCGGGTACTTCGGCCGCCTCCAGCACGGCCAGCCAGTGGGCGGCCGGCTTCTGCACGAAGATCGCTTCAAGCTCGGCGGACAGCGCCGCCCGGTTGCTGATGCGCGCCAGGCTGTTGCTGAACCTGGGATCACGAGCCATCTGCGGGTGGCCGATCGCCTCGCACAGACGATGGAACTGCGCGTCGTTGCCGGCGGTGAGCATGATGCCGCTGTCGGCGCAGCGGAACATCTGCGAGGGAACGCCGCCATTGCCCTGCGTCCCCCTGCGGAAGGGCGGCACGCCCGAGGTGAGGAAGATCTGCGCATAGTGCGAGAGCGCGGCGACCATGGATTCGAACAGGGAGAGATCGATCTGCTGTCCCTCCCCGCCATTGTGGTCGCGATGGCGCAGGGCCGCGAGAATTCCGATCACCGCGTTCAGGCCGGTGACGATGTCGGCGATGGAGGGCCCCACTTTCATGGGGCCGCCGCCGGGCTCGCCGTCCGGCAGGCCGGTGACGCTCATGAGGCCGCTCATGCCCTGGAACACGGCATCATAGCCCGGCCGCTTGCGGTAGGGTCCGGTCTGGCCGAAGCCGGTCAACGAGCAATAGACAAGCCTTGGGTTGACTTCGCGCAGGGACGCATAGTCGAGCCCGTAGCGGGCAAGGTCGCCCACCTTGAAGTTCTCGATCACGACATCGCAGTCGCTAGCGATGGTACGGATGATCTCCTGCCCCTCGGGAGACGCAAGGTCGGCGGTCACCGACTTCTTTCCGCGGTTGCAGCTCAGGTGGAAGAAGCTCTCGCTGGTGGGTGCGCCGCTCTCGTCGGGGAGATAAGGCGGGCCGAAATAGCGCGCGTCGTCGCCCTTTCCGGCACGCTCGATCTTGATGACCTCCGCGCCGAGATCGGCAAGATACTGGCCTGCCCAGGGGCCAGCCAGTATCCGCGACAGGTCGAGCACGCGGATGCCTTCCAGCGGCAGAGCGCTCATGCAGCCTGCTCCCGGCCATCGGTGCGGGCCTTCACCATGCGGGCCGGCGTGTAGATCATCACCACCTCCCCGCGCTGGTTCCGAACCACGTTGCGCGTACGCACGATGCCGCGGTTGGGGCGGGATTTCGAGCGGCGGGACTCGATGACTTCGACCTCCACATGAATGGTGTCGCCGGCGATCGAGGGCCCTTTGACCTCCAGATCCATGTTGAGGAAGGCGAAGCCGGTGTGCTGCATGGAGCACTGGGTCAGAAGCCCCTCCATGAAGGTGAAGACCAGGGCGCCGGGCGCCACGCGGCCCCTGATGTCGGATTCCTTCGCCTGGAATTCGAAATCGGTGAACAGCACTTCCGTCATGCCTGTGCAGGTGACGAAATTGATGATGTCGGTCTCGGTGATGGTGCGGCCGATGGTCTTGAAGCTGTGCCCCACCGGAAGGTCTTCATAGTAAAGTCCGAGGCCAAGGACGTCCATTTTCGCTCTCTCCTTCGAAATCTGCTGAAGTCGTGCCGCTTGCTCAGTCGAGCACGTTGCGGGCGACGATGTTGCGCTGGATCTGGTTGGTGCCTTCGATGATCTGGAGCACCTTCGCGTCGCGGAAGTATCTGTTGATCGGATATTCGTTGGACACACCCGCCGCGCCGAACAATTGCACGGCGTCGGTCGCGACCTTCATGGCGGTGTCGGTAGCGTGGCACTTCGAGATGGCTGCCAGCTGGGCGAGGGCCTTGCCCTTCACGCCGGCGTCGACCGCCGCCGCCGCCTCATAGACGAGGTTCCGTGACGCCTGGGTCTGGATCACCATATCGGCGATCATCCAGCGCACGCCCTGGAAGTCCGAGACCGCCTGCCCGAACGCCCGGCGCGACTTGATGAACTCGATGGTGTGGTCGATCGCGCCCTGGGCGAGACCGACGCCCCGCGCGCCGATGATGGGGCGCGAGTCGTTGAGGGCTGCCATAGCGACGCGGAATCCCGTCTCTTCATCGCCGAGCATCGCTTCCGCGGGCAGGTAGCAATTGTCGAAGAAGAGGGCGTGCGATGGCACGCCGCGTGCGCCGATCTTGTCTTCCTTGCGCCCGACCTCGAAACCGGGGGTTCCCTTTTCGACGATGAAGAGGTTGATCTTGCCGCGCTGATCGTCCTCGCCGGTGCGGGCGGCGACGAGCACGAAGTCGGCCATGCCGGAATTGGTGCACCAGATCTTCGATCCGCTCAGCCGCCAGCCCTGGCCGTCCCGCTTGGCGCGGGTACGGATGCCGGCCACGTCCGAGCCGCTCTGCGGCTCGGTGAGGGACAGCGCACCGCGCAGATCGCCGGAGGCGAGGCCCGGCAGATACTTCTGCTTCTGCTCCGGCGTGCCGCCGGCGAGGATCGCGCCGATCGGAACCCACTGAACGACGAGGAGATAGGCCGTGTTGTAGCAGACGCGCCCCAGCTCCTCGACCGCGACGCAGGCCGACAACATGCTGCCGCTCCCGCCATATTCGGGAGGAAAGGGCAAGGTGAAGAGCCCGAGCTCGCGGATGAGATCGAACATGTCATGGGGATATTCGGCCGTGAGGTCGATCTCCTGCGCTCGGGACGCAACCCGCTCGCGAGCAACCCGGCGCACGAGGTCCTGCACCTGGATCTGATCTTCGTTCAACCACCCGCTCACTGCCGTCCTCCCGCCCGTCGGCGCAACGTCCCGGACCTGAACCGCCGCGCCGCGAAGGCCGGCATGATCCGGGGCGAATACCGTTCCCAAATTGCTTAGCGGAGCGGATTCGCAGCGGCCACGTCGTCAGGCCATTCCGCGCATATGTGGAGCTTGTGCCCCATGGCGGCGGCGAGGAAATCGCCACTCAATCCACATGTGCGTGCGATCTTTTCTTGCCGATTGACCCGGCGTTGGGCGCGCATGCTTGGATTTTGGGCCCGGGCCGCAGAAATCCACGCTGCCGGGGTCATCATGAACGGGGAAAATATGCGCGAAATCCTGGGCTGCGCCGTCGCGGCGCTATTGTTGGTCGGGCCTGCGGCCGCGCAGTCGAGCTATCCGGATCGCCCGGTCCGCCTGATCGTTCCGTTCGCGGCCGGCGGCGCCACGGATGTGGTGGCTCGGCTCATCGGATCCGAGCTGTCGAAGGCCTTCAATCAGACATTCGTCGTCGAGAACAAGCCCGGTGCGTCCGGGATGATCGGCGTGGACGCCGTCGCCAAGTCGAAGCCCGATGGCTACACGCTAGGGGTTTCGCCGGGCACGCCGCTCGTGGTGGTGCCCTACCTTGACCCCAAGTCGCCGTTTCGTCCGGAACGGGATCTGGAATTCATAACCCCGGTCTACGACGCTCCGTTCATCCTCTGCGCGCGACCTGATCTGCCTCAGAAGACACTTGCCGCGTTCCTGGCTGCGGCGAAGACGGACACGCGCGAGCCGAGCTATGGCACGGTCGGGATCGCGAGCGTCAACCATGCCCTGCATGAGGAGATGGCGCGCCGCTCGGGCGCCCGGATGCTCCATGTCCCCTACACCGGAGAAGCCCCGATCATGCCGGCCCTCATGACCGGGCAGGTGGACATCGCGTTCATCACCCCGGCGTCCGCCACGGGCCTGATCAAGGAGGGGAAAATCCTGGGGCTTGCGTCCGGCGGACCCGGGCGGGTGGCCGCCTTGCCTGACATGCCGACCATCTCGGAGGTCATGGGCTGGCCCGACTACAGCGCCCATACCTGGACGATGCTGATCGGGCCGAAGGGCATGCCGGAGGATGTGACGGCGCGCCTCAACGCGGCGACGACCAAGATTCTGGCGGACCCCGAAGTCCAGTCCCGGCTGGCGAAGCTGGGGCTGGTCGCCATGGGCGGGAGCCTCGCGGACACGGCTGCCTTCGTCCGGTCGGAGGCGAAGCGGTTCCAGGACATCGTCCGGCTCAACGACATCAAGCGCGAATGAAGGCGCACGGCTCGCCTCCCGCATCGGGCGGGCGCGCCGCGCATCCTGAATTCCTCTCAGCCTGCCGCCGACGATTCCCTGGCGGGGGGCGCTTGCATTTCGGCGGCCGCAACACTTCGCTCCGACCGAAGCTGATCGATGACCTGCTGCGTATGCTCGCCGAGCCGCGGCGGCAGGCGGCGCACGCCGGCGGGGGTGCGGGAGAAGTGCGTGGGCACGGCCATCGTCACGAACCGCCCCTCGGTGGGATGCTCCACGCGGTGAAAGAAGTCGGTCTCCGCGAGGTAGGGGTCGTTGTAGATCTGCTCCAGGGTCATCACCGGCCCGTTGGGAATGTCGGCGGCATCGAGCCGCTGGCGCCAGTCTTCCGTCGTGCGCGTCGCCATCGCCTCGGTCAGGATGCCATAGAGCGTATCGATGTTCCGGGAGCGGGGAGCGATCTCGGTGAACCTGGGATCGCCGAGGAGGTCCTGCCGATCGATCGCCCGGAACATGCGCCGCCATTGCTCGTCGGTGTTGGCCAGAAGGCAGATGTAGCCGTCCAGCGTGCGGTAGGGCCGGCGATGCTGGGTCAGCATACGGCTGTAGCCAAGGCCGAGCTCCGGCTGGTCGAGGACGCCCGCCCACAGATGCTCCAGCATGTTGAATCCGACCATGGTCTCCATCATCGGGACATGCACCTCCTGGCCGAGGCCGGTGCGCTCACGCGCATAGAGAGCCATGCCGATGGAGGACGCCAGCACGTAGCCGCACAGCTTGTCGCAGATCACGGTCGGGAAATAGCGGGGCTCGCCGGTCGCCTGGCCGTTCAGCGCGGCAATGCCGCTCACGCCCTGGATCACGTCGTCGAAGGCGGGCCATTCGGCGCGCGACGACCCCTGCCGGTAGCCGCCGGCCGAGGCGTAGACGATCCGCGGGTTGCGCGCGGACACCGTTTCATAGTCGATGCCGAGGCGGCGCGCTGCCCCAAGCCGCATGGAATGGACGAAGACATCGGCGGTCTCTGCCAGTTCGAGCAGTGTTGCCCGGCTCTCCGGCTGCTTGAGGTCGAGCACCACGGAGCGCTTGTTGCGATTGATGTTGAGGAAGAAGGTCCCCATGCCTTCGCTGCGTGAAGGACCCACGAAGCGCGTGTAGTCGCCTTCGGGCGCCTCGATCTTGATGACGTCGGCGCCCATGTCGCCGAGGATTTGGGTCGAGACGGGGCCGAGCACGTTCACGGTCAGGTCGAGAACCCGGATGCCGGCGAGCGGACCCTGCGCCGGAGTCTCTTCGTCGTGGTTCAATGGCATGGCTTCGGACATGGAGGGCCCCGGATCTCACTGTTCTGTCGCTACGTGCGGCGGGGCGAAGTGCCCGGCCGCGTTGAGTTGGACGCGTCGCAGGCGATAGACCGCGCCGCACCTGAGCTGCGAACGGCCTCGCCTTCTTCGCCTTTCGATTCCGCCACACCACAGAACGGCGCTCGCTGCTCGCGATCAACCGGGAACGCAGGGACGCCGAGGATGAACACGCATGTGTCACCCGCCGGGACCATGCGGAATGCGCATATGCGTGTGATCAACCGCCCCACGATTGACCTTCACGGCCTGTCGAGCCCCCAAATTCCGTACCAGCCCATCCAGAGGCGGGACGAGGGAGACACCCATGGGTCGGAGGTTCGCCACCTTGATCGCGGCCGGACTCTGCTGCGTGCCGGCCGTGTTGCCGGCCTGGGCGCAGGGCTTTCCGGACCGGCCGGTTCGAATTGTCGTTCCCTTCGCGCCGGGAGGCTCGACCGATGTCACCGCCCGCGTTCTCGCCGATGACCTGAGCACGACGTTCAAGCAGCAGTTCATCGTGGAGAACAAGCCGGGGGCGGCGGGCACGACCGGCATCGACCTCGTCGCCAAGGCGAAGCCGGACGGCTACACCATCGGCCTCAGCGGCGTGGGGCCGACGGCCATCATCCCCATGATCGACCCGCGCCTGCCCTACGATCCGGTCCGCGATCTGGACACCATCGCAGCGTTGACGGCCATCGATGTGGTCCTCGTCTCGCGCCCCGACTTCGGCCCGAAGACGCTTCCTGAACTGCTCGCCTATGCCAAGGCCAATCCCGGCCAAGTGTCGTACGGATCGACAGGAGTCGCGGGGCCGATCCATTTCGGTCTCGAGAACCTCGCACGCCGAGCGGGCGTGAAGATGCTGCACGTTCCCTATGCCGGGGACTCCCAGCTCATCACCGCGCTCCTTTCCGGGCAGATCGATATCGCCTTCCTGACCTTCGCCGGGGGGCAGGGGTTCGTCACCAGCGGCAAGGTCCGCGCGCTCGCGGCCGGCGGTCCCAAGCGCATCGCGACCATGCCCGATCTGCCGACAGTGGCCGAGATCACCGGCTTCGCGGACTATGACTGCTACACCTGGAACATCCTGGTGACCGCCAAGGGCACGCCGCCGGATGTCCTGCGCAGGCTGAACGAAGCCGTCAATACGGCGCTGGCCAAGCCGCAGACGCGCGAACGGTTCGCCAGTCTTGGCCTGCTCATCCTGGGCGGGAATGTCGACGACGCGCGCAGGTTCGTCGCCGCCGAGATCGAGAAATACAGGAAGATCGAAGCCGAGACCGGCAT
The DNA here is from genome assembly GCF_023571765.1 of Xanthobacter aminoxidans. Lineage (GTDB taxonomy): Bacteria > Pseudomonadota > Alphaproteobacteria > Rhizobiales > Xanthobacteraceae > Xanthobacter > Xanthobacter aminoxidans. The sequence continues at coordinate 75,950 of NZ_JAMJXC010000009.1, forward strand.
CCGCCGGGAATGAAGGCGTCTCTTCAACATGCTCCGACACCATAGCGGGAGTTCGCCGATGCTGAGGCTTTTCGTTGCGGTCGCTGTCGCTCTGTTCGCATGCGGCAGCGCCACGGCCCAAACCTCCTACCCTGACAGGCCCGTGCGGCTCATCGTCGGCTTCGCGCCGGGCGGCGCCACCGACGTGGCGGCTCGCCTGCTCGCCGCGGATCTGACGAAGCTCCTGAAGCAGCAGGTGGTGGTGGAGAACAAGGTCGGCGGCGCCGGCATGATCGGCATGGATGCGGTGGCGAAGGCGAAGCCCGACGGCTACACCGTCGGTCTCGCGGGAGTCGGGGCGACGGCCATCACGCCCTATCTTGATCCGAACCCATCCTACATCCCCACCCGAGACCTCGATGTCGTCGGCAAGTTCTACACCGCCGACTTCGTGCTCGCCGCGCGCCCGGACCTGCCGCAGAAGACGCTGAAGGATCTGCTGTCCTACGCCAAGGCCAATCCGGGCAAGGTGACCTTCGGTTCGGTGGGCGTGGCGAGCCTCAACCAGATCCATCACGAGGAACTGGCGCGGCTCGGCGGCGCGAAGATGCTCCACATTCCCTATCCCGGTGAGGCGCCGATTGTCCCGGCGTTGCTCACCAGCCAGATCGATATCGCCTATCTCACCCCCCAGGCCGCCGATGCCTTCGTGCGCGAAGGCAAGCTGAAGCTCCTGGCGTCCGGAGGGCCGCAGCGTAGCCTGAGCTATCCGGACCTGCCGACCGTGGCCGAGCAGACGGGGTGGCAGGATTATGCCTCCTATTCCTGGACTGTACTGGTCGTCCCGAAGGGGACACCCGGCGATATCATCGCGAAACTCAATGGCGCGCTGAACGCCGTTGTGGCGCAGCCCGCCTTCCGCGAGCGCATGGAGAAACTCGGCCTCACCGTGGCGGGCGGCACGGCGGCGCAGGCGCAGGCCTTCGTCGCCGACGAGGTCGCCACGTTTCGCGAGCTCGTCAAGTTGAACGGCATCAAGCGCGAATAGGCCGTGCCCCGCACGCCGCCTCGGCAGTCAACGGAGACGAGAGCCATGGGCACATACCGCGCCGGCGCGGAAATCAAGACCGTGGGCCTCGTGGCCGGCGGATACGTGGGCGCGGGCTGGGCGGCCTTCTTGCTTGGACGCGGGCTTTGCGTCCGCGCCTGGCTCCGCCGGCCGGAGGCAGGGAACGAACTGCGCGCGGAGATCGACGCCCTGTGGCCGGACCTTGAGCGCCTGGGCCTTGCGCCCGGCGCCGACCGCGCGCGCCTTGAGGTCTTCACTTCGCTGGAGGAGGCGCTCGCTGGCTGCGACTTCGTGCAGGAAAATGCCGCCGAGAATGCAGCCCTCAAGGCAGAGCTCTACGCCCGCATCGACGGATGCGTGGCGCCCGATGTGCTCATCGCCAGCAGCACGTCGTCCTTGTCCATGACCGACATGCAGGCGGGGTGCCGGCATCCGGAGCGCTGCGTTCTCGGCCATCCCTTCACGCCCACCCACCTCATGTGCCTCGTCGAGGTGGTGGGTGGCGCGCGAACCGATCCGGCCGCCGTGGATGCGGCGATGGCCACCTACACCTGTTGGGGAAAGATGCCCGTGCGGCTCAGCCGGGAGATCTTCGGCCATATCGGGAACCGTCTGGCGACGGCGCTGTGGCGAGAGGCGGTCAATCTCCTTCTGGAAGGCGTCGCCTCGGTGGAGGACATCGACCGCGCGGTCGTCGAAGGGCCGGGTCGTAAATGGGCCATCTCCGGACCGTTCGAGAGCTATCACCTGTCCGGCGGCAAGGGCGGGATGACCCGCTTTCTCGAAAGCTACGCGGCGGGGATCCAGCGCCGCTGGGACGACCTCGGCACGCCGGTGCTTGATGCGCCCACCCGTGCCCGAATCTCGGAATTGGTCGAGGCCCGCCTGTCGGACGTGCCTGTCGAGCGACGGGCGGCGCAGCGCGGCGCGTTGCTCGTGAACCTCATGCTTGCCCTGGCGCCGCCCGCCGAAGCCTGACGTCCAGCGGGCCAAAGGGCGTGCCCCCCCCTCATGGCCGGATGGGAAAGCGTGTCTCTCCGGCCTTGCGAAGCGGGGCGGCGATGCCGGCGAACTCGCACAGCAGCCGGCGGGTGTCACGGGGATCGATGATCTCATCCACGCCGAACGCCTCTGCCGTGCGGAAGGGAGACCGAAGGCGCTCCAGCCGGGCGGTGATTTCCGCGCGCCGCGCGTCCGGGTCCTCCGCCTCCGCCAGTTCGGCCCGATAGGCCGCCTCAATGCCCCCTTCCATGGGCAAGGAGCCCCAGCGCCCGGATGGCCAGGCGAAGCGCATGACGTGATGGGTCTGCGGCTGGTGCGCGCCGCCGCCGACACCATAGACGTTGCGGATCAGCACCGAACACCACGGGACGGTGGACTGGTGGATGGCGGCGAGCGCGCGCACGGCGTGGCGCATGGTGCCGGCCTTCTCCGCTTCGAGCCCCACCACGAAGCCCGGGCAGTCCACGAGATGCACCACCGGCAGGTGGAATGTCTCGGCGAGATCGACGAAACGCATGATTTTCTGGGCGCTCGCGGCGGTCCAGGCGCCGCCGGAATGCAGGGGGTCCCCCGCCATGAGCGCGACCGGCCACCCGTCGAGGCGCGCGAGCCCCGTGATCACGGAGCGTCCGAACGCCGGGCCCATCTCGAAGAAGCTGCCACGGTCCACCACGCGATCGATCACCCGACGCATGAGGTAGGCGTGGCGCGGGTCGCGCGGGACGATCGCAGCCAGCTCATCGCATGCGCGATTGGGGCTGTCGCGGCATGGCCCCCGCGGCGGCAGCTCCCAGACGGAATCGGGCAGGTAGGAGAGGAAGCGGCGCGTGAGCGCGAAGGCCTCCTCCTCGTCGTCAGCCGCCATGTCGATGGTGCCGGCCGCGAGCTGGATCGCGTGGCCTCCGAGTTCCTCCTTGGTCCGCTTCTCGCCCAGCTTCTCGACCACCGGCGGTCCGGCGACGAACACCTGCGCCTTTTCGCGCACCATGATCGACAAATGGCTGACGCTCACCCGCGCGGCGCCGAGGCCGGCCACCGGACCGAGGGCCAGCCCGACGACGGGCACCGCGGCGAGGGTGGCGCAGCACAGATGCAGGCCGCCCGACTGCCCGCCAAGGCCGCCCGGAAGGTTGGCAAACCCGGTCTTCTCGATGGAGCGAACCGAGCCGCCGCCGCCGGAGCCTTCCACAAGGCGGATCAATGGCATGCGATATTCGCGCGCCATGGTTTCCGCCATCTTGAACTTGTCCCAGATGGCGGCATCCGCCGAACCGCCTGCCACCGTGAAATCGTCGCCGGAGACGACGACCGGGCGTCGCATCACCTTGCCGCGGCCGAAGACGCAATTGGCCGGGGTGAAGCCGGAGAGCTGGCCCTCGGCGTCGTACTGCGCCTTGCCGGCGAGGGATCCGATCTCGCGGAAGCTGCCACGGTCGAGCAGGCTCTCGATGCGCTCGCGCACCGTGAGACGGCCGGCCCGGTGTTGGCGCTCCACCCGCTCCGTGCCGCCCATCTGCTCGGCAAGGACGCGGCGGTGCTCCAGCTCGTCGATCTCGGGTTCCCAGCTCATGTCGCGCGGCTTCCTACCGGGGGGCACATCATGCGCCGGTGAACACGGGCGCGCGTTTCTCGCGGAAGGCCGCCACCGCCTCCGCATGGTCGGCCGTCTGGGTGAGGCGGATCTGGTGCTGCGCCTCCGCGGCGAGGACTTCCGGGAGCGTGCCGGCCCGGGCGATCTCGAAATTGCGCTTCATGTAGCGATAGGCGGCCGTGGGGCCGGAGGCCATTCGGGTGGCAAGGCGCGCGATCTCGTCCGAGAACGCCTCGTCCGGAACAACCCGCGTGAGCAGCCCGATCCGTAGCGCCTCCTGCGCATCGATCTTTTCGGACAGGAGATAAAGCTCCTGCGCCTTGAGAGGGCCGACCAGCCGCGACAGGAAGAAAGAGCCGCCGAAGTCCCCGGCGAAGCCCACGTTGGCGAAGCTCGTCACAAAACGCGCGCTCTGTGTGGCAATCCTCAGATCGCACGCGAGGGCGAGCACCAGTCCCGCGCCTGCCGCGGCCCCGTTGATGGCGGCGATCGTCACCTTCGGGCACTGGCTGAGGGCGAGGATCGAGCCGTGCTTGCGCTGGAGTTCATCGTAGCGCTCCTCCAGGGTGCCGGTGCGCCCCTGCATGGCCTTCACGTCGCCGCCGGCACAGAAGGCCCGCCCGGTTCCGGTGATGACGATGGCTCGCACGTTCGGATCACGTCCAAGGCGAGGGATCGCCTCGATGAGGCCGTCGAACATGGCGAGGGAGAGGGCGTTTGCGGCCTCGGGACGGTTCAGGCGCAGTGTCGCGACACCGCCTTCGAGCGTTTCGACCAGATCCATCGAAGCATTTCCCCGAACTTGTTCTGTCGGCTGAGTGCTACCATGGTCCTGCGAGACTCGCCCGCGGTCCAGTTGTTCTCCATCGAGAGCACACATATGGGGTTTTGCTGGCTGGCAGGTGGACAGAAACGGGCTGGGCCGCCGAGGATTCGTCGCTGACGGGGGAACGGGCGATCGCTCGGCCAAGCCGTTCGGAGTTTCCCATGATCGCTTTGGAGAGAAGGGCGTGTCGCGCCCCGGCTTCGATTCCGTCTCAACTGCAATGCCTTCGCCACCAATGCACGAGTGCCGAATGAACGCCCCCGTGACAGGCGCTTTCCACGACCTCGCCAGAATCCAGGGGCGGCTCGATCGCACGCCGTTCAACGCCTGGCTCGGGCTGCGCGCCGTATCCGCGTCGCCCGACGGCGTGGTGTTCGAACTCGAGGCGCGGCAGGAGTTCGTTTCCACGCCGGAGCGTCAGATCGTGCACGGCGGTGTCCTGGCGAGCCTGCTCGATGCGGCAGCCATCTACGCGGTTATCACCGCGACGGGTTGCCTTCAGACGACCGTGGATCTGCGTGTGGATTATCACGCCACTGCCGCCGTGGGGGTGCTCCGCGCGCGGGGCACGCTCGTTCGGCTTGGCAAGACCCTCTCCTGCTCCGAGGCGCGGGTTGAAGACCATTCCGGCAGGCTGGTGGCGAGCGGGCGCGGAACCTTTCTCAATCTCGGCCTCCCGGCCTGACCGTTCCTCCCGGGGGAGACCCCTTGCTCCCTCACTTGCGGGCGACGCGAAAGCGTCGCCCGATCTTTTTGCGCGGAGATCTCCTCCGGTCATGCGAGCCGCGCGCCGGGCGGATCAACACATTCATGTCGGTTTGGCCTGCCGAGTATCCCGCCGGATTTACCAGGTACGCGGCACGTATATTGTTACTCAAAGTAATGGATAAGATATATTACGTTAGGTGAGGTTAGATGCAAAATAAAAATAACATGCCGGGTGGGGGAGGGGGGCTGGATCAGCCGCGGTCCTCGGAGATCTGGAGGGATCGTCGCGCCGGTCTCCTGATGGCGGGCATCGGGGCCTTCGCCGCGGTGACAGGAGCACGATACGGCATCGGGACATTGAGCCGGATCGGCCCCGGCTTCTTTCCCACCGTGCTCGGCATCGTGCTCGTCGTTCTGGGCCTTGCCATCGCGTTCACCGCCACGCTGGCGCAGGACCATGAGGCCGGTCATGGACACGCGGCCCAGGACGCGCCCGTGGATTGGCGCGGCTATGTGGCCATTGTCGCCAGCATGGTCCTCTTCATTGTCCTGACGCCGGTCCTCGGCCTCGTCCCCGGCACATTCGCCTGCGTGTTCACGGCCGCGATGGGCGACCGGAAAATGACGGTGCTGAACTCTGCTGTGCTCGCCGCCGTCATCAGCGTGGCCGGAGCCCTGTTGTTCATCTGGGGCCTGCGTGTCGGCCTTCCCTATTTCGGTTCCTGAAGGATCTTGCCATGGAAGCCATCGACGGCCTGATCCACGGTTTCGGAGTTGCGTTCCAGCTCCAGAATTTCGCCGCCTGCCTCGCCGGCGTGTTCATCGGCAATGTGGTCGGCGTGCTGCCCGGCCTGGGCGTCATGACAGCCATCTCCATGCTGCTGCCGCTGACCTTCGCGATGCCGCCGGTTGCCGCGATCCTCATGCTGGCGGGCATCTATTATGGCGCGCAGTACGGCGGAGCGATCTGCTCCATCCTGCTCAACCTGCCCTGCCATCCCCCGCACGCGGTCACCTGCCTCGACGGCTACCCGCTCACGCTTAAGGGCAAGGGCGGCACGGCACTCGGCGTGACCATGCTGGCCTCCTTCCTCGGCGCCTCCTTCGGCATCGTCCTGATGGTGTTCTTCGCACCCTATCTGGTGCGCATCGCCCTGAACTTCGGCCCGGCGGAAATCTCTTCCCTGATGCTCCTGGGGCTGCTCGCGGGCTCGACCCTGGCCCGCGGATCAAAGCTGAAGGGCATGTCCATGACATGCCTTGGCCTGCTCCTGGGAACGATGGGAACCGACATCAACACCGGTCTCCAGCGCTTCACCTTCGGGTTTCCCGAACTGGACGACGGACTTGAGATTGTCGCGCTCGCGCTCGGGCTGTTCGGCGTGGCCGAATTTCTCAAGAGCGTGAACGCGGTGGCCCCGGTTTCGACCTCGGCGACGCGCATCCGGATCGCCGACCTGTGGCCCAGCCGATCGGAACTTCGCACGGCAATCGTGCCCGCTCTGCGCGGGACCCTCGTGGGCAGCCTGTGTTCCATGATCCCCGGCACCGGCCCCACCATCGCGTCCTTCATGGCCTATGGCCTTGAGAAGCGCGTGTCCCGCCGGCCGCAAGAGTTCGGTCACGGAGCGATCCAGGGCGTGGCCGCCCCGGAAGCTGCGACACACGCTGCCGTGCAGGGCGACTTCATTCCCACCATGAGCCTCGGCATTCCCGGTGATGCGGTGATGGCGCTCCTGCTCGGGGCGCTGGTGATCCAGGGCATCACGCCGGGACCGCAACTCATCACCGAGCATCCGGACATCTTCTGGGGCCTCATCGCCAGCTTCTGGATCGGCAACATCCTGTTGATGGTGATGAACATGCCGATGATCGGGCTGTGGGTGAAGCTGCTCTCGATCCCCTATCGCTACCTTTATCCGAGTGCCCTCTTCTTCGTGTGCATCGGCGTCTACAGCGTCCGCAGCGACATGTTCTCGGTGGGTACGACGTTGGCCATCGGCGTATTCGGCCATGTGCTGCTGCGTCACGGCTTCCACCCGGCCCCCATACTGCTGGGTTTCGTGCTGGGCCAGAGGTTCGAGGAGAACCTGCGTAGGGCGCTGCTCCTGGCGCGCGGCGACCTCTCCATCTTCGTGACCCGGCCCATCAGTCTCGCCTTCCTGCTCACGGCGGTGCTGCTGCTGGGCGCCCAGCTCTATTTCGCCCTGCGGCGGCGCGACGAAATCCAGCTGCCGCCGAGCGCGTCTCCGATCCTCGACGAGTAAGGGGCGGCAGGGGGATCTTCGGGAAGAGGGAAAGCGCGGCGCGCAAGCCGGCGAACGTGCGGATGTCAGAAAAGAAAAAAGGCCGCGGATCGGATCCGCGGCCTTTCTGCATTCGCTAGGTTCAAGCGCTCGATAGGGGCGCCCGGATCAGGCGATCTCCGCGCGGCCGTTGCCGATGGCGACGACGCCGCGCTCCACGGAGCGTGTCTCGAAGCTGACAACGGGGCCGTCCTGCCAGATGCTCACGGCGAAGGTCTCGCCAGGGAAGACCGGCGCCGTGAAGCGTGCAGAGATCGCGCGCAGTCGGGCCGGATCGTAGCCGCAGACGCTCTTGAGGATCGCGTGCCCCGTCACGCCGTAGGTGGCGAGCCCGTGGAGGATGGGCTGCGGGAAGCCCGCCTTGGCCGCCACGTCGGGATCGCTGTGGAGTGGATTGTAGTCGCCGCTCAGCCGGTACACGAGTGCGGCGTTGGGATTGGTCTTCAGTTCGCAGACCACGTCCGGCGCGCGCTCGGGCACCTTGTGGGGCGCCGGCGTCGGCCGGGCCGGGCCGCCAAAGCCTCCGTCGCCGCGGCAGAAGGTGCTCTGGGTGATGCTGGCGATGCGCTCGCCCGTCACCGCGTCGGTCAACTCCCGCTCCGACACCACCACCGCGCCCTTGCCGGTGCCCTTGTCGATCACATCGACAACCCGCGTGCGCGTGACCAGCGTGCCCTCCACCGGAAGTGGCCGGTGGAGCACGAGGCCTTGCTCGCCATGAACCACCTTCACGTAGTCGATGCCGGTGTCGAGGTTGCGGATCCAGGAACCGGGGCTCGCCAGAACCACGGCCATGGTCGGCAGGGCGCAGAGGGCCTTTTCGTAGACGAAACGCAGCTGCTCGCGGTCCGTCGGGTCGTGACCGAGACCGACGCCCAGAGCATAAAGCATGGTGTCGCGCGCCGTGTAGGTCTGCCGCACGTCGGGGATGGCCAGCGCCATGAGTTTTTCGTAGTCGATGGCCATCAGATCGGATCCCAGGTGAAGACGTCGCTGGACCGCTCGAGCGGCGTCAGCCCTGCGGCGAAGGCGCCCTTCGCGACGGAATCGACCAACTCCGGCGTCCATCCGTCCGACATCTGCACGGAGCGAACCGGGCGCGGCTGGCTGAACAGATAGAGTTCGTTGTTGCGGACCCCGAAGATCTGGCCGGAAACGTCCGCCGCTTTGTCCGAAGCCAGCCAGACCGCCAGCGGGGCGATCTTTTCGGGCGTCATCTGCTGGAATCGTTCGACCCGTTGGCGCTGTTCCTCGGTTTCGGTGGGCAGCGAACTGGTCATGCGGCTCCACGCGAAGGGCGCGATGCAGTTGGAGCGCACGTTGTAGCGCTGCATGTCCAGGGCGATGGCCCGCGACAGGCCGACCATGCCCATCTTGGCGGCCATGTAGTTCGCCTGGCCGAAATTGCCGATGAGCCCGGAGGTGGACGTCATGTGCACATAGGTGCCGCCGTTCTGTTCGCGGAACTGGGAGGCTGCCGCGCGGCTGAGCAGGAAGCTGCCCATGAGGTGCACCTGGATGACATCGTTCCAGTCCACGTAGCTCATCTTGTGGAACATGGTGTCGCGCAGGATGCCGGCATTGTTCACCACGGCGTCGAGGCGGCCGAAGCGTTCCACCGCGGCGGCGACGATACGCTCGCCGTTTGCCGGTTCGACGATGGACAGCGTGCTCGCGAGCGCCTCGCCGCCCATGGCCTCGATCTCTGCCACGACCTCCTGTGCCGGGCCTGCATCCTGTCCGCTGCCCGCGAGGCTTGCGCCGATGTCGACGACGACCACGGCAGCGCCTTCGGCAGCCATGCCGAGGGCAATCGCCCGGCCGATGCCGCGTCCGCCGCCGGTGACGACGGCGACCTTTCCGGCCATCATCTTTTGCATGCTCATTACGGTCTTCCTCAGCCGTGCATGGTCAGGCCGCCCGAGACGCTGATGGTCTGGCCGGTGATGAAGGCGGCGTCGTCGGACAGCAGGAACGCGATCATGCCCGGATAGTCATCGGGCCTGCCCAGCCGACCGAGAGGGATGGCCCGCGCGAGACCTTCCGCGATCTTCCCGCCGGTGGGCGAGCTCTTGGCAAACTCGTCGAACAGCGGCGTGTCGGTGGGGCCGGGACAGACCACGTTCAGCGTCACGTTCTTGCGCGCCATTTCGCGGGCCATGGTCTTGGTGAAGGAGGCGATGCCGCCCTTGCACGCGGAATAGACCGCCTCGCCGGAGGAGCCCACGCGCCCCGCGTCGGACGCGATGGAGACGACGCGGCCGAAGCCGCGCTGCGCCATGCGGGGAACGACGACGTGGTGAAGGTTGAGCGGGCCGTAGAGATTGATGGCGATGACCTTGTCCCAGAAGGCCTGGTCGGTGTCGAGGAAGGGAATGGGCTTGTCCCAGCCGGCGACATTGGCGAGCAGCTCGACCGGCCCCGCCTCTGCCTCGAATGCGTCGACCGCCGCGGCGACGGCGGCGCGATCGGCGATGTCACAGGCATAGGCGATGGCCTTGCCGGGACCCTCGGCAAGGCGCGTCGTTTCCTGCGCGCCATCGAGGTCGCGGTCGAGGACACCGACAACACACCCCTCCTCGACCAGACGCAACACCGTTGCGCGGCCGATGCCGCTTGCTCCGCCCGTCAGAATTACGCGGCGACCCTCGAGACCTCGCATCGTAAACCACTCCCTGTCGCATTCGCATGGGGAGACAAGCGCGCCCTTTCCGGCACGCCCACCCAAGCTCGATCCTGCGTGAACACCCGCACCTGTCGGCCGGCCCCCCCGGCGCGTCATGCGGCCACCGCTGTGCGAAAGTGGCTGCGCCCGCCGTGCGAGCCAAGGCCTTGGCGCCGCGAAGCACCGCTTCAACACGTATGTGGAGGTCGCGCCGTTCTCGCCCGACGCACTGTCCCGTCTGCGCCTCAGCAAATATCGTCCGGGCATCTCACCGGAGCCGCCCATGCAGGAAGGCGCGTTCATCGTCGGAGCGTTCGAGCATCCGACCCGCAAGGCACCCGACAAGACGATCGCCCAGCTTCACGCGGAAGTGGCCGCGGGTGCTCTCGCCGACGCCGGGCTCACGCCCGCCGATGTGGACGGCTACTTCTGCTCGGGCGACGCGCCCGGCATGGGGCCGCTGACCATGGCGGACTATCTTGGCCTGCGTGTGCGGCACTACGACAGCACGGACGTCGGCGGCTGCTCCTACATCGCCCATGTGGCCCACGCCGCGCAGGCCATCGCCGCCGGCAAGTGCAATGTCGCGCTTATCACCCTTGCGGGTCGTCCGCGGAGCGAGGGCCTGACCACCATGCCCGTGCGGACGGCGGACGAGCGCAATCCCGATTCCACCTGGGAAAACCACTTCGGAATCCAGACCGTCAACATGTACGCCATGGTCGCCATGCGCCACATGTATGAGTTCGGCACCACGCCGGAGCAGCTCGCCTGGATCAAGGTCGCGGCCTCCCACCACGCGCAGCACAATCCGAATGCCATGCTGCGTGACGTCGTCAGCGTCGAGGATGTGGTGAACTCGCCCCTGGTGGCCGACCCGCTCCACCGGCTGGATTGCTGCGTGGTCAGCGACGGCGGCGGAGCCCTGGTCGTTGCCCGGCCCGAGGTTGCGCGCGAGCTGAAGCGTCCGCTGGTCGCCGTGCGAGGCTGCGGCGAGAGCCTGAAAGGCACGTTCGGCGGCGAGGTGGATCTCACCTGGTCGGCGGCGCGCGCGTCTGGAGCCGGCGCCTTCGCAGAGGCGGGCGTCACGCCGGCCGACATCAAGTACGCCTCCATCTACGACAGCTTTACCATCACCGTCCTCATGCAGATTGAGGATCTCGGCTTCTGCGCCAAGGGGGAGGGTGGGCGCTTCGTCGCCGATGGAAACCTCATCTCGGGGATCGGACGGCTGCCCTTCAACACCGACGGCGGCGGGCTATGCAGCAACCATCCGGCCAACCGGGGCGGCGTCACCAAGGTGATCGAGGCGGTGCGCCAGGCGCGCGGAGAAGCGCATCCCGCGGTGCAGGTGAAGAATGCCGATCTGGTCATCGCGTCCGGCATTGGCGGGCTTCTCGGCGCGCGCCATGCCTCCGCGACCCTCATCCTCGAAAGGCATTGACCCGATGGTCGAGCGCGCCATCCCGAGCCCGGTCATCGACGCCGAAAGCGCGCCTTTCTATGCCGCCGCGCGGGAGGGACGGTTCCTTGTCCGCCGCTGCACCGAGACAGGCCGTTTCCACTGGTATCCCCGCGCGCTTTGCCCCTTCTCCCTCAAGGAGACCGAATGGGTGGAGGCATCGGGGCGAGGTGCAATCTACAGCTACAGCGTCATGCGTCGGGCCGACCCGCCCTATGCCATCGCCTATGTGCGGCTGGAGGAAGGGCCTGTGATGCTCACCAACATCGTCGAAAGCGACTTCGACGCGCTCGCGGTCGGCCAGAAGGTCGGGCTCGTATTCGTTCCAACCGCCGGGGAGGGCACGCCCGTGCCCTGCTTCCGCGTGGTGCGCCCCTGAGCAGGTCGGCGCGGACACGTCATCGGGAGAATGCAATGGGACCCCTCAAGGGTATCAAGATCGTCGAGCTTGCCGGGATCGGTCCCGGCCCCATGTGCGCCATGCTGCTGGCGGAACTCGGGGCGACCGTGCTTCGCGTGGAGCGCCGGGCGCCGGTGAAGCTCGGCATCCAGAGGCCGCTGAAGTACAATCTCCTCTTGAGGGGGCGGCCGCAGATCGCGGTGGATCTGAAGGAAAAGGCCGGCATCGACTTCGTGCTCTCGCTGGTCGAGGAGGCCGACGCCCTGATCGAGGGCTTCCGGCCGGGTGTCACCGAACGCCTCGGACTGGGGCCGGATGCGTGCCTCGCGCGGAACCCCAGGCTGGTCTATGGCCGCATGACTGGCTGGGGCCAAACCGGGCCGCTGGCGCAGGCGGCGGCTCATGATCTCAACTATATCGCCCTCACCGGCGTGCTCGCCGCGATCGGCCGCAAGGATGCTCCACCGACGCCACCGCTGACCCTCGCCGGCGACCTGGGCGGCGGCGCGCTCTACCTCGCCTGCGGCATGCTCGCGGCGATCCTAGAGGCGCAGCGCTCCGGCGCGGGGCAGGTGGTGGACGCCGCCATCTCCGATTGCGCAGCCCACCTCATGACGAACTTCTTCGGCATGCATGCGGCGGGCCTCATGTCCCTGGAGCGGGGCACGAACTTCTCCGATTCCGGCGCGCCCTATTACGATTCCTATGTCTGTGCGGATGGGCACTACATCTCGATCGCCCCCATCGAGGAGCGCTTCTTCGCGCAGCTCCTGGAGCGGCTCGGCTTCGATCCCGCGAGCGTTCCGCCGCAGGACGACCGGGCGCAGTGGCCGCGGATGCGTCGCCTGTTCGCTGACCGGTTCCTTGAACGGACAAGAGCGGAGTGGTGCGCGATCCTCGAGGGGACGGACGTGTGCTTCGCGCCGGTCCTCACCATGGCGGAGGCGCCGGCGCATCCGCACATGCAGGCGCGCCGCGTCTTCGTCGAAATCGATGGCGTCACCCAGCCGGCCCCTGCACCCCGCTTCAGCCGCACCCCGCCCGCCGATCCCACCGCGCCGATGGCGGCGGCCGATACGCCGCCGGCTGAAGCTCTGGCCGGCTGGCGGATTGCCGATGCTATCGCTGAATGGGCCGCCCGCGGCGCCATCGGCTGACAGATTCCGGGCATGTCGCCCCTTCTTGCGGACAAGGCTTCCCATGCCGCTTCTTCAGTTCGTCAATCGTGTTTGGTTTGAGCAAGGGGCCGTCAAGCGGATCGGCGGCGAGCTCGGGCGCCTCGGAATCCGCCGGCCCCTGGTGTGCACTGACAAGGGGATCGTCGCGGCCGGCATCGCCGATGCGGTGAAAGCCCATTGGCCGGCCGACATTCCCTGGATCCTGTTCGATGAAACCCCGGCCAATCCGACCGAAAGCGCGGTGTGCGCCGCCCTCGCGCTCTATCGGACGGCGGGATGCGACGGCATCGTTGCCATCGGCGGCGGCTCGCCCATCGATCTCGGCAAGGCGGTGAACCTGCTCGTCGGGCATCCTGAACCCCTCGCCCAGTACGAAACCGCGAAGAAGGGGCTCGGCAAGATCGGGCCGGTGGGACCGCTGATCGCCGTCCCCACCACCGCGGGCACCGGCACCGAGGTGAGCGTTGGAACGGTGATCATCACGGACGATGGGCGCAAATCCACCATCGCCAGCCCCTATCTCATCCCCGACGTCGCAATCTGCGATCCTGCGCTCACCCTGGGCCTGCCGAGGCTGCTGACCGCCGCCACCGGGATGGATGCGGTGACCCACTGCATCGAGGCCTATCTGTCGCCGCTCTACAATCCCATTGCCGACGCCATCGGCCTCGATGGCCTCTCCCGGGCGGTGGCACGAGGGGCGCTGGAGCGTGCCGTCTCCGACGGTTCGGACATTACGGCGCGGACCGAGATGATGATGGCCGCGCTGGAAGGCGCGCTGGCGTTCACCAAGGGGCTTGGCGCAGTCCATTCCATGAGCCACGCGGCGGTGCGGATCGAGGGCCTGAAGCTGCACCACGGAACGTTGAATGCGGTCATCCTGCCGACCGTGCTGCGCTTCAATGCCCCCCATTGCGCGCCGAAAATGGCCGCGCTCGCGCGTGCCATGGAGCTGCCGGATGCGGCCGCCCTGCCCGAGGCCATCGAGGCGCTGACTGCGCGCCTCGGCTTGCCGGGGACGCTCCACGAGATGGGGGTCGTCGAAGCCGCCATCCCCGAGCTGGTGGCCTATGCCGATGCCGACGTTTCGAGCCTGACCAATCCCATCCGGCCCACTAGGGAGGACTATGCACGCCTCTTTGCGGGGCTTGTTTCCGGCTGAGGGACGTCGACCATCCCCGCTGCCGACGGCAATCGGTGGAAGACCACGTTGCGCACATACATGCGCATCACGCCCGGCCCGTGCGGCGCGGGGCTGTGTTCGGCTAAGTGATACGCGGGAACGCAGAGCCGGGACACGACGCATGGACTTCAAGACCATTCGCTACGTGGTGGTTGACCGGGTCGCCACCCTCACGCTCCATCGTCCGGAGCAGATGAACGCGCTCAATGACGAGATCGTGGCCGAGCTTCACGAGGCGATGTCGCTTGCGGATCGAGACCGCGCCGCGCGCGTCATCGTTCTCACCGGTGCCGGACGAGCCTTCTGCGCCGGCGGCGACATCAGCGGATTTGGCGCGACGGATCCGAAGGCCCTTCTCACCAAGCTGCCACGCCCGCTCGATCTGAACCGGCGCGTCGACTACCAGATGCGCCACATCTATTTCCCGCGCCTGCGCAAGCCGGTGATCGGCATGATCAACGGTGCGACGGCCGGTCTCGGCCTCATCTATGCGCTCGCCTGCGACCTGCGCTTTGCATCGGACACCGCAGTCTTCACCACCGCGTTCGCGCGACGCGGGCTCTCGGCGGAATATGGCATGGCCTGGATTCTTGCGCGGGTCGTCGGCCAGGCCAATGCGCTGGACCTGCTGCTTTCCGCCCGCAAGGTGCTTGCGCCTGAGGCGAAGGAGCTTGGCCTCGTGAACAAGGTGTTCCCCGCCGCGACGCTGGCTGACGAGACCTATGCCTATGCGCGCGAAATGGCGCAATGGTGCTCGCCGCGTTCGATGCGGGTCATCAAGGAACAGGTCCACGAGGTTCCGTTCCAGACGCTGCACGAGGCGGTCCTGATGGCGAACCGGGACATGGTGGTCTCCAACGCGGGTGCCGACTTCCGCGAGGGGACCGCCAGCTTCCGCGAGAAGCGGCCTCCGCGGTTCCAGGATGACGAGGAGTGACGCGGTGATCCCGACTTCCATGCAGGCGCTCGTCGCGACCGACTATCAGGGGCCGGCCTCGGTGCGGATCGCGCAAGTGCCCGTTCCGACGCCCGGCACCGGCGAGGTGCTCATCCGCGCCGGAGCGAGCGCGCTCAATTTCCTGGATCTGCTCATGCTGGAGGGGAAGTACCAGGTGAAGCCGCCCGTCCCCTTCGTTCCCGGCCGCGACCTCGCGGGCGAGGTCGTCGCTCTGGGGGGCGGGGTGACTGGGTTGGTGGTGGGCCAGCGCGTGGCGGCGCAGCCGGCATTCGGCGCCTTTGCCGAATATGCGGTCGCGCCGGATTATGCATGCCAGCCCTTGCCGGACGCGGTGGATGATGTGGTGGGCGCTGCGAGCGGCATCGTGCTTGCCACCGTGGTCGGCGCGCTCAAACTCAGGGGGCGCGTGGCCCCCGGCCAACGGGTGCTCATCACCGGTGCCGCGGGCGGGGTGGGGACCGCAGCCATTCAGTACGCCGTTGAACTCGGTGCGGTGGCCGTGGCCCTCGTCTCCTCCGCCGCCAAGGCCGAGGTTGCTTCGCGGCTGGGGGCCAAGGTGGTGGTGCGCTCGGACCTTCTGCCATCCGGCAAGGGGGCGCTTCGCGATGCGCTGAAGGCGGAAGGCATCGACGACGTCGATGTCGTGGTGGACATGGTCGGAGGCCCGGATGTCGATGGGCTATTGCGCTGCCTGAAGCCGGGCGGACGGTTCGTCATCGTCGGCTTCGCCTCCGGACACATTCCCCGGATTCCGGCGAACTATCTGTTGCTCAAGGACATCGAAGTCCATGGCTCGTCCCTCGATCGCCTGTTCCGCACGCGCGATCCCGGCCTTGCGAACGGCATCCGCGAAGCCTTCGATCTGATGGCGCTCGGGCGCATGAGAGCCGCCGTGGACGTGGTCCTGCCCTTCCGGGATTTTGCCGAAGGTGCACGCCGCCTGGCCGCGCGCGAGACGGTGGGCAAGGTCGTCTTCAAGGGGTTCTGAACCATGCAGCACCCGACGTCTCATCCCGATGGCGCGGTCCATCTCGACCGCGACGGGGCGGTGCGGCTCGTTCGCATCGACCGCCCGGCGAAGCTCAACGGCTTCACGCCGACGATGATCCGCGAGCTTGCGGCAGCGCTGACCGAGGCGGAGCACGATGACGAGGCCCGCGTCACCCTGCTTCATGCGGAGGGGCGCCACTTCACGGCCGGGCTCGACCTCGCCCAGGTCTCGGCGGCCTGGAACCGGGGGGAGGAGGTTTATCCCCGTGACAAGCTCGACATCTGGAACCTGCGACCGCCGTTGCGCAGCAATCCCCTTGTCGTGGCGGTCAAGGGCATCTGCTACACGGTCGGCGTCGAGCTGATGCTGTCAGCCGACATCGTCGTTGCTGCGGACGACTGCCGGTTCCGCCAACATGAGGTTCAAAGAGGCATCATGGCGGCAGGCGGGGCGACCATCCGGATGGTGGAGCGCGCGGGGTGGGGCAACGCCATGCGTTATCTGCTCACCGGAGACGAATGGGACGCTTCGACGGCGCTGCGGCTGGGGCTGGTTCAAGACGTGGTTGCCGCCGGCGAGGAATTCGCCCGTGCCCGGCAGATCGCCGACGTCATCGCGACGTCCGCGGCGCCTCTGTCCGTGCGCGCGACCATGGCCAATGCGCGGCGCGCGCTCGATGCCGGGGCGGCGACCGCTGCGGCGGAGTTCGACGCCATTCGCGCGCGTCTGCGCGCCAGCGACGATGCCGGAGAAGGGCTGAAGGCGTTCGTCGAGAAGCGTCCCCCGGAATTCAAGGGACGCTGATGGGGCCGTAACGGATCGAAACCCGCGCGGCCAAGCGAGCACAGGGCGCCGCGGCCGGCAGGTGCAATCCACTCCGGCCGCCAGTTCCTGCCGCCAGACCGTTCCCTGAGGGGGCGCGGTCTGGTCGGTCCGCGCTCTCTCCGGGACGCAGAGGCCTCAGCCCGCCGCTTCCTGCATCTGGGGCGGGGTCACCGCCGGCTGGTCCGACACGAGGCGAAGCCGGAATTCCCCTTCACTATCTGCCCCCTTGTTGGCGAGATAGTTTGCCATCTCCTCCCGCGCGACCGTCACCAGCTCGCTCTCGCGGGCCTGGAGCGTGTCCACGCAACCGCCGATGCCGATGACCAGCAGCCGCGAGGCCAGTTCGGACGGCAGCTTGATGGCGATCATGCCGTAATTTTCCACGACGCGGTGCTTCGAGAAGGCATATCCCCGCCGCCGGACGCGCGTGAGCTGCGGCAGGAGCTCGGCGATGTCGACTTTTTCCTGCGCCTCGGTGGCGTAGGCGTTCAGGCGATGGACGAGGCGACGCACGTCCTGATCCGGCAGCGCCGAGAGCAGCGCGTGGCCGACGCCGGATGTCGCCAGCGGTCGTTTCATGCCTGTTTGGATATGGTGGGCCACCGCCTCCGGCTGCTTGAGCACATGAACGTACTGGGCGAAATCGCCATTCCGCGCGCCGATCAGGACGAGTTGGCCGGTCCGTTTCTGGATGGCCCGCATCATCCGAAGAAGCGCTCCGTCTTCGAACAGCGAAGGAGAGATCCAGCTGCCCAGCAGCGAGACGCGGTCGGTCGGCAGATAGGTTCGCGCCCGCGCGTCATACTGAAGGTAGCCCATCGTCGCCATGCTGCGCAGAAGAGCCGCGGTGCTGGACTGGGGATAGCCGAGGGCCTCGGAAACGGTAACGACATTTGCAGGGCAGCGGATCTCGTCGAAGTATTCAAGAATTTCCAGGGTCCTGACGGCTGATTTCACGACGTGTGCTTGATCTGCCCCGGTCGCGGACACTTGAATGAGCATGACAACCCTCCCTTGGCAACACGGCTGTTCCGCCGTTTATGAACGCCATTTACATATCTGAATAGCGCTTGGCGGACGTGTCAAGCAGGCCTGCGCCACCTATTGAGCACGGTTGTGTCTTTTCCCGTTCCGGTGCGGCAAGCGCTTGACCCTGAGGCACCCGGCACGAAGTCTTCCCCGCTCCAGAGCCCGCCGGATCGCGGCGAATACGAAGCCCGGAAGGGAGAAGCATGAATCTCAAATTCCTCGGCGCCGAGGATTTCTGGTGCGGCGCGCTCCTGATCGCCATTGCCGCATTCTTCCTGGTTGCGGGAAGCGACCTCGCCGTCGGGACAGCCCTGCGCATGGGGCCCGGCTACGCCCCGCGCGTGCTTGCGGCCTTCGTCGGGATTGCCGGCATCTGCCTGAGCGCACGCAGCCTGCTCACCGAGGGACCGAGACTGCGCGCGATGCCTCTGCGCCCGCTCGTCTTCGTGCTCGGCGCCGTGGCTGTCTTCGCCCTTCTGCTGGACCGGGTCGGGCTGGTATTCACCACCTTCGCGGTCGTTGCGGTTGCGAGCGCCGGCATTGCCGGCCGTCGCATGGGGGAGACGCTCGGCCTGGCCGCGGCTGTGGCGGCCATCTCTGCCCTCGTGTTCGTCTACGGGCTGAAGCTCAACATCCCACTTTGGCCCTCCCTCTGAGCCCCGCGCCATGACCGAGATCTTCTCCAACCTCGCAATGGGCTTCTCCGTCGCCCTCGCTCCCTCGAACCTGATGTTTGCGCTGGCGGGCTGCTTGGTGGGCACGCTGATCGGCGTGCTGCCCGGCCTCGGGCCGGTCGCCACCATGGCGATGCTGTTGCCGCTGACCTTCTATGCGCCCCCCGAGGGCGCCCTGATCATGCTCGCGGGCATCTATTACGGCGCACAATACGGCGGTTCGACCACCGCCATCCTCGTCAACCTGCCCGGCGAGAGCTCGTCGGCCGTGACCTGCATCGACGGCTACCAGATGGCGCGACAGGGCAGGGCGGGCTCGGCGCTTGCGATCGCGGCGCTCGGATCTTTCTTCGCCGGCACTGTCGCGACGGTTCTCATCGCCTTGTTCGCACCCGGACTGTCCCAGGTGGGCCTCGCGTTTCAGCCCGCTGACTACTTTTCCCTCATGGTGCTCGGCCTCGTCGGGGCCATGGTGCTGGCGCACGGCTCGCTCATCAAGGCGTTTGCCATGGTGGCCCTCGGCCTGCTCCTCGGCCTGATCGGCACGGACGTGAACACCGGCGTGCAGCGCTTCGCATTCGGCATCCCGGATCTATCGGACGGCATCGACTTCGTGCCGCTGGCGATGGGCATCTTCGGCCTCAGCGAGATCATCATGAATCTCTCACGGCACGAGGACGAGCGAACCGTGCTTGCGAGCACGGTGAGCCGCCTGTGGCCCAGCCGTTCGGATTTCGCGCGCGCCTGGCCTGCCACGTTGCGCGGCACGGCGCTCGGGTCGGTTCTTGGCATCCTGCCCGGCGGCGGAGCGCTCCTCTCGTCGTTCGCGGCCTATACACTCGAAAAGAAGCTCTCGAAGCACCCGCAGGAATTCGGCCGGGGCGCGGTGGAAGGCGTCGCCGGTCCTGAATCCGCCAACAACGCGGGGGCTCAGACCTCCTTCATTCCGATGCTGACCCTCGGCATTCCGTCCAACGTCATCATGGCCATGCTGATCGGCGCCATGACGATGCAGGGTATCGCTCCCGGACCGCAGGTGATGACTGAACGCCCACAGTTGTTTTGGGGCATGATCGCTTCCATGTGGGTCGGAAACCTGATGCTGGTCGTCATCAATCTTCCCTTGATCGGCATCTGGATCAAGCTGCTGAGCGTGCCCTACCGTCTGCTCTATCCGGCCATCGTGGTATTCTGCGCGATCGGCGTCTACAGCGTGCACAACAGCACGTTCGACGTGGGGATGACGGCCTTTATTGGCTTGGTGGGCTATGCGCTCATCCGCGTCGGCTGCGAGCCGGCACCGCTCGCGCTCGGCTTCGTGCTCGGCCCCATGATGGAAGAGAATCTACGCCGCGCCATGTTGCTCTCGCGCGGGGACCCGATGATCTTCCTGTCCCGGCCCATCAGCCTCTCCTTGCTGATCGTGGCCGTGCTGCTGCTGGCGACCCTCGTTCTGCCCTCGCTTCGCAGCCGGCGAGAGACCGTGTTCCAGGAGTGAAGCTGTCTCAGGACGGCGCACGTCGGTGGAGCCGGGCCGGGCAGGCCCGACCCGGCATCATCGACCGCAATGTGGAGCCGCGGGCGTCACTTGACGCCCATGCGCGCCAGCACGTGGTCGTCCAGGGTGCGCTCGTAGGGCCGGGCGTCGGTCAGGTCGAAGATGCGCGTCTTGTTCTCGGCGAAGTCCTCGATGGTGACGTTCCGCTCGCGCGAGCCGTCGATCACGGCGCCGGTCGCCTTCACGAGCTTCACGCGGGAAAAATATCCGCCTCCGGCTGCGATGATCTCACCCGTGACGTCGCAGGCCTCGCTCGCGAGCCACGCCACCGCGGGAGATACCTGTTCGGGCCGCAGGATATCCTGCAGGGTCGGCGCATTCAGGCCCTGGGTCATGCGGGTCTCGGCGACGGGAGAGATGGCATTTACTTTCACGTTCGCCTTCGCGCCTTCGATCTTCAGATTGTTCATGAAGCCGATCATGCCGGCCTTCGCCGCACTGTAGTTGGTCTGGCCGAAATTGCCGACGAGACCGGAGCCGGACGTGGTCAGGATCACCCGGCCATAGCCTTGCGCCAGAAGATGTGGCCAGGCCGCCTTGGTCACATAGACGGTGCCGAGCAGGTGCACATTGAGGACCAGCTCGAAATCATCGAGCGTCATCTTGGCAAAAGACCTGTCGCGGATGATCCCGGCATTGTTGACCACGATGTCGATGCGGCCGAAATGGTCGAGCGCGGTCTGCACGATGGATTCGGCTCCCGCGCGATCGCTGACGCTCGCGTAATTGGCCGCGGCCTGCCCACCGGCTGAACGGATTTCATCCACCACGCGGTCCGCGGCGCGCTCCGATCCGCCTGCGCCGTCGACGTTCCCGCCGAAGTCGTTGACGACCACCTTCGCGCCCCGGGAGGCGAGCAGAAGGGCGTGCGCGCGCCCAAGCCCGGCGCCTGCGCCCGTCACGAGCGCGACCCTTCCATCAAACCTGATCATGTGAAGCTCCAGCCAAGTGTGAATCTGCCGAGACGGTCCAGCAGCGCATTCAAACCGGTGGGGCATTGTCATGGGGCGCGCCGCCCTGTCCATGGCCCCAGGCGCGATCCCTCATATGTGTGCTCGCGCCCCCTGGGGCCGGCGTCCTATCGTGCCCTCAAGCTGGCGAAGGCGTCGCGCTCCAGCTCTTCGCGGAACTGCGGCGCGGCGATCTCCACCATGCGGCTGACCCGCTGTGCGAGCGACAGGCCGCGCAGGTCCGCGGCGCCGTATTCCGTTACGAACACGCCTGCATCCGACCGCGCGGTGCTGACCGGTCCGTCCAGCCGGGCGACGATGCGGCTGACCGGGCCATTCGGTCCACGGGCGGTCGCGGGCAGGGCGATGATCGGCAGACCGCGCAGGGATCGCGCGGCACCCCGCAGAAAATCGGCGGCGCCGCCCACGGCGCCGACGTAGCGTCCGGCCGCCACTTCGGCGTTGACCTGACCCGTGAGGTCCACCTCCACGGCCGAATTGATGGCGGTGAAGCGGTCCATCCCCGCGAGCACCGCGGGATCATGGGTATAGGATGTCGGCGCGAGCCGGACCGATGGATTGCGATGCAGGAGCCGTGTCAGTCGCTGCGTTCCCGCCACCAGGCCGGTGACGGAAATGCCGGCATCGCGTGTCTTGAAGGCATTGGTGACGGCGCCCCGCTCGATCAGATAGCCGAGCCCGTCGTTGATAAGCCCGGTATGGATGCCGAGGTCGCGATGACCGGACAATTGCCGTGCGATCCGATCCGGCAGGGCACCGAGGCCGACCTGGAGCACCGCGCGATCCTCCACGAGGGCAGCCACGTGCGCGGCGATCCGCGCCTCGGTCTCGCCGGTGGAGATCGCCGGTGGCTCGCTCAGCGGGCGGGCCGTGCGCAGCACCGCATCGATGTCGTCAGGCCCGAGTGTCTGAGCACAGGGGATGGCAGGCGCATCCTCGTTCACTTCCGCGATGACGACCCGGGCGCGCTCGACCAGCGGGGCGAGGTATTCACAGGCGAGGGCGAAACCGTACCGCCCCTCCTGATCCGGCGGTGTGAGCTGAAGCATGAGGACATCCACGCTTTGGCCCAGCACGTCCCCGAGCGTGGAATAGTGCACGGGCAGGATATCAAGCCTGTCCGCAGCGGCGAGGTGCCGGTTGAGACCGGTGCCGCAATACGACACGAACCGAACGTGATCCGTGAACGCCACGTCGACGGTGTCGCTCCAGCTGACACCGATGAAGGCGGTAAAGCCGCCGATCACCGCGCGCTGCGCCATGAGGGCGCGGGTGAGGGTGAGGGGCTCCGCCGCAGCCTGCCCCCAGCAAATGGTGTCGCCGGCCTTCGCGAAGCGCGCGAGATCCGGCGTGGCGGCGTCGAGTTCGACCGGCATGAAACTCAAGCCCGCTCGAAGATGGCCGCCATGCCCTGTCCACCGCCGACGCACATGGTCTCGAGACCATAGCGGGCACCGCGCCGCTTCATCTCGTGCAGCAGCGTCGTCATGATGCGCACCCCGCTGGCACCGATCGGGTGGCCAAGCGAAATGCCGGACCCGTTCACATTCAGCCGGCCCATGTCCTCGAAATGCCACGCCTTCAGCACCGAGAGCACCTGCACCGCGAAGGCTTCGTTGAGTTCCACGAGGTCCATGTCGGCGAGGGAAAGCCCTGCCTTGGCGAGGACGCGGGCCGTCGCCGGTACCGGTCCGATGCCCATGGTCGCCGGCTCGCAGCCGGCAGCCGCCCATCCGACGAAGAAGCCGAGGGGCTCCAGGCCCAGCTCGGCCAGCTTGTCCTCTGCCACCACCAGGCAGGCCGCGGCGGCATCGTTCTGCTGGCTGGCGTTGCCGGCGGTGACCGTGCCGTCCTTCATGACGGGCCTGAGCTTTGCCAGACTTTCGATGCTGGCGTCCGGCCGGATGCCCTCGTCTCGCCGAAAGAACAGCGGCTCGCCCTTCTTCTGCGGCACGGGCACCGGCACCACCTCGTCCGCGAACAGGCCGGCATCCCACGCGGCGCTCGCCTTCCGATGGCTTTCGACGGCGAATGCGTCCGCCGCCTCGCGGGTGATCCCGTATTCTCGGGCAAGGTTCTCCGCCGTCTCCACCATGCCGGAGATGCGGCCGAAGCGCCATTCCGGCTGGGATCGCTCACGGCCCCGGTCGAGCCGGTCGTGGAGTTGCAGGCCGCCCGAGCGCGTGCCCCAGCGTGCGCCGGTGGTGTAATGCTCGATATGGCTCATGCATTCGATGCCGCCGGCGAGCACGACATCGCAGGCGCCGGTGGAAACCATCATGGCGGCTGTCGAGATCGCTTGAAGCCCGCCGCCGCAGCGCCGGTCGAGCTGCATGCCGGGCACCTCGATCGGCAGGCCGGCT
Source organism: Xanthobacter aminoxidans (assembly GCF_023571765.1). Taxonomy (GTDB): domain Bacteria; phylum Pseudomonadota; class Alphaproteobacteria; order Rhizobiales; family Xanthobacteraceae; genus Xanthobacter; species Xanthobacter aminoxidans. Next base: position 99,688 of record NZ_JAMJXC010000009.1, read on the forward strand.
TCCAGCGCCAGCCAGCGTCCGACACAGGGCGTCTCGCTGTTGGCATAGGACTGGGCGAAGACGGCGTCCTCGATCCGGGCGGGGTCGACCCCTGACTTCTCAAGCACGGCCTTGATCACCAGGGCACCGAGCTTCTCCGTCGACACATTCCTGAGGGAGCCGCCGAACAGGCCCACCGGCGTGCGGAGGGGGGCGACAATGGCTGCGCGTCGCATGCGGGTCATCCTTTGCAATCCGCCGCGTTTCAGTAGCTGCGGGGTAGACCGAGCACATGCTCGGCGACGTAGGCGAGGATCAGGTTCGTGGAGATGGGGGCGACCTGATAGAGGCGGGTCTCGCGGAACTTGCGTTCCACGTCATATTCCTCGGCGAAGCCGAAGCCGCCGTGGGTCTGCAGGCACACGTTCGCCGCCTCCCAGGAGGCATCGGCCGCCAGCATCTTCGCCATGTTGGCCTCGGCGCCGCAGTCGAGTCCGGCCTCGTAGCGCCGCGCAGCGTCATGCACCATCAGCTCGGCCGCGCGCATGGCCGCATAGGCTTTGGCGATGGGGAACTGAATGCCCTGGTTGCCTCCGATGGGCTTGCCGAAGACCTGCCGCTCGCGCGCATACTTCACGGACGTATCGGTGAACCACTTGGCATCGCCGACGCACTCGGCGGCGATCAGGATGCGCTCGGCGTTCATCCCCGAGAGGATGTAGCGGAAGCCCTTGCCCTCCTCGCCGACGAGATTTTCGGCGGGCACTTCCATGTTGTCGAAGAACACCTCGCAGGTGCTGTGGTTCATCATGGTGCGGATGGGCCGGATGGTGAGCCCGTTGCCGAGCGCCGTGCGCATGTCCACGATGAACACGGAGATGCCGTCCGTCTTCTTGGTCACCTGATCGCGCGGCGTGGTGCGGGCGAGCAAGAGCATGAGGTCGGAGTGCTCGGCCCGACTGGTCCAGATCTTCTGTCCGTTGACGATGTAGCGATCGCCGTCGCGGCGGGCGAACGTGCGCAGCGAGCTGGTGTCTGTGCCGCTCGTCGGCTCGGTCACGCCGAAGGCCTGCAGGCGCAGCTCCCCGGTGGCGATCTTGGGCAGGTATCGACGCTTCTGCGCTTCGGAGCCGTGCCGCAGGATCGTGCCCATGATGTAGAGCTGGGCATGGCAGGCGGCGCCGTTGCAGCCCTCCGCCTGGATGGTTTCCAGGATCGCCGCCGCGGCCGACACGCCGAGGCCCGTGCCGCCGTATTCCTCGGGAATGAGAACCGAGAGGTAGCCCGCTTCCGTCAGGGCGCGGACAAAGTCGGTGGGGTAAGCGCGGGCCTCGTCGAGCTTGCGCCAATAGTCCGCTGGGAAGCGCGCGCACAGCTTTCGGACTTCTTCCCGGATGCTGTCGTGCAAGCCCGAATCGTGAGCAGTCATCGTCGTCATCCTGTTTGCTCTGTGCTGCCCGGCTCAATGGAGCGCCCGGGCGCTAAAAATGGAACCGGAGGCGGCGCGCGGCTCAGCCCGGCAGGCCGAGGACGTTCTTCGCCAGAATGTTGCGCTGGACCTCGCTCGCGCCGCCGTAGATCGTGGACGCACGCGCCGCCAGGAACTGGCCTGCGGGATTGAGGTCCCGGTTGCCGTTGATCGGTTCGAGCCCGGCGGCCGCCTCGCCGCCGATCTCCAGCATCAGCTCGGTGATGCGCTGGTAGAGTTCGCCCTGGTGCAGCTTCAGGAACGAGATGTCCGGCCCGAGCTGCCCGCCGGCCCTGAGGATGTCTGCGAAATGCTCGTAGAGGGCCTTGTGGTCGGCGAGATCGAGGGCGAGGCGGGCATAGCGGTCGCGGAACACCGGTTCGGTCCAGCATCCCACATGCTGCGCCAGCACCTTGAGCCGCTCCAGCGCATTGGCGGACTGCCGGGGCGAGCCGAGGAAAATGCGCTCGAAGCCGAGCAGCGCCTTGGCCATGCTCCAGCCCTTGTTGATCTCGCCGACGAGGTTCTCCCGCGGCACTCGCACGTCGTCGAAAAAGACCTCGCAGAACTCGTCCTGCATCTCGAGGTTCAGGATCGGCCGCACGGTGACGCCGGGGCTATTCATGGGAACGAGCAGGAAGCTGATGCCCTCCTGCTTGCGGGCCGCCGGATCGGTGCGAACCAGCATGAAGATCCAGTCCGCGTCCTGGGCCAGCGTGGTCCAGATCTTCTGGCCGTTGACCACCCAGTGCTCGCCATCGAGCACCGCCCGGGTCTGCACGTTGGCGAGGTCGGACCCGGCGTTGGGCTCGCTGTAGCCTTGGCACCAGATGTGCTCGCCGGAGATGATCTTCGGCAGGAATTCCTGCTGCTGCGCCGTGCTGCCGTAGCGGATGAGGAGCGGCCCGAGCAGCATGATGCCGTGGTCCGGCATCCGGGCGGCTCCGAACTGCTCGAACTCCTCCATGTAGATCAGCTGCTTGGCGGCAGACAGCCCCATGCCGCCATGGGTGCGCGGCCACCCCGGCGCCAGCCATCCGTGGGCCGAAAGGGTCATGTACCAGCACCGGATTTCGTCCCAGTGCAGCCGCTTGGGCGGGTTCCGCAGATCTTGCGGATAGTGCTCCTTCAGGAAGGCCCGTGCGAGCGCGCGGAACGCCTCGTCGTCGAGGGCATCGAAATCGTCGAGCCGGTAGAGCGAAGTGGTCATGTGCGCTTCCTCAGGCAGTCCGAGCGGGGGCGGGGCTGGCCTCGGCGCTGTCGCCGAACGTCAGCGCGGCGAAGCGCGCGCGGTGAAAGGCCGAGCCGCCGAACGCGGGGGCGAGCACCATCGCCTTCCGCAGGTAGAGGCCGATGTCGCATTCGTCTGTGAAGCCGATGCCTCCGTGAAGTTGCACGGCTTGACGCGCCACCAGAAGGGCCGCGTCCGAGGCGCGGGCCTTGGCGCGCGAGACAGCTGCGCGGCGCTCGTCGATGCCGACGTTCGTATCCGCGATCCGCGCTGCATCCTCGACGCTGACGCGGGCGAGAACGGCCTGGAGCTTCAGGTCGACGCAGCGGTGCTGCAGGGCCTGGAAGGTGCCGATAACGGCGCCGAACTGCTTGCGCACCTTCAGGTACGCGACGGTGCGCTCCAGCACCGCGTCGGCGAGACCCAGCAGGTAGGCCGCGGTGGCGAGGCAGGCATCGTCCAGCCCATCTTCGAGCCGCCCCGGGAGCTTCTCCGCGGGCGCGTCGTTGAACACCAATGTCCCCGAATGGCTTCCGTCCTGCATGGTGACAGCCTCGATCACCAGGCCCGGTGCGTCCGAACGCACAAGGAAAGATCCCTCCCGGCTTGTCACCACGAACGCATCCGCACCACGGGGCGAAGGAACGAACAGCTTGCGGCCGCTGATCCGGCCCTGCTGCACGGAGGTTGCCGGGGCCGCGTCGGGATCGGCGGCCTGTTCCTGGAAAGCTGGAAGGACGACGAGGCGCCCCTCCAGCGCCGCGGTGCGCTCAGGTTCAGCCAGGACGCGCACCGCGAGGGCGGCCGGGATCAGCGGCTCCGGGACGATTGCGGCACCCAGCTCCTCTGCCAGCGCGCACATTTCCACCATGCCGAGACCGGAGCCCCCGTCCGATTCCGGCAGGCGCAGCCCCAGCCAGCCGAGATCGCACATCTCTTTGAGAATCTGTCGATCAAAGCCGGTCTCGGAAAAGCGGAGCTTGCGGGTGCGGCCGACATCCCCGCGGTCCGCGATGCCCGCGGCGCTCTCCCGGATCATCCGAGCGCCTTCCAGGCGTTCTGCGGTGATCGTCATGCGTGTCCTCCAGAATGCGTCTGGTCTGTCTCGGCAGTGCCTTGCTGGCCACCCGATAGCATGACCGACTGCGCTTTGCGGTCGGCCGTCACGAAAAGCACAGGTGTGTTCAATGGCCCCCTGCGGGCTGCCGGACAGCGAAGGCGTAAGGTGCGCCTTGGAGTATATAAGTTGACATAAATTCTCGCGGGGCGATTGCTGCGGCGCAGAAATCAACGCAAATATAATAATTTATAATTCAAGTGGCCATCCATCGCGCACGATATGCGCAATATATTGACTGAAAGTCAGGCGGCTGACATCGTCGTTTCCCTAACGATAAATGGGGGAAACGACCATGCTCCGGATTGCCGCCGCGATGGCGCTCTCGCTCTTCGCGGGATCCATTGCCTATGCCGAGATGACCGTGAGGGTCGGCGTTCTGACCGATCTCACCGGCCCTTACGCTTCGCTGTCCGGGGAGGGCTCCATAACGGCAGCCAAGCTTGCCGCGGAAGAGTTCGAGGCGAGCAATCCGGGCGTCAAGGTCGACGTGATCTTCGGCGACCATCAGAACAAGGCGGACATCGGCTCGGCGATTGTCCGCAAGTGGTACGATCAGGGCGACGTCGATGCGGTGGTGGACATCACCAATTCAGCCGTGGCTTTCGCGGTGAACCAGATCACGCGCGAGCGCAACAAGGTGTTTCTGGCCTCCGGTCCTGCGAGCCCCGATCTTTACGGGAAGGCCTGCGCGCCTACGACGGTCCTGTGGACATACGATACCTACGCCATGAGCCAGGGGACCGGCCGGGCCCTCGCCAAGTCCGGCGGCAGCAAATGGTTTTTCATTACTGCGGACTATGCATTCGGGCACGCTTTGGAGCGCGACACCACGCGCGTCGTCGAAAGCGAAGGCGGCAAGGTCGTCGGGCAGGTGCGCGCTCCGCTCAATACGGCGGACTTCTCGCCCTTTCTGTTGCAGGCCCAGTCTTCGGGGGCAAACGTGCTCGGGCTCGCCAATGCGGGGCTCGACATGATCAATACGGTCAAGCAGGCCTCGGAGTTCGGCATCGCGCGGTCTGGAATGAAGCTCGCCGGCCTGCTGGTCATGATCACGGATGTGCGCAGCCTCGGCCTCAATGCTGCGCAGGGTCTGGTCGTCACCGAGCCCTTCTACTGGGATCTGAATCCGGCAACGCGACGGTGGTCCCAGAAGTTTGCCGAGCGGGCGCGGGGCAAGATGCCGAGTTCGGCGCAGGCAGGGGCTTATTCCGCCACGCTGCACTACCTGAAGGCGGTCGCGGCGCTCGGCTCCAAGACCGATGGCGCCGAGGTTGTCCGGAAGATGAAGGCGATGCCGGCCTCCGATCCGGCCTTCGGCAACGGCATGATCCGCAAGGATGGCCGCAAGCTGCACGACATGTTCGTCTTTGAGGTGAAAACCCCCAGCGAATCCAAATCGGAATGGGATCTCTACAAGCTGGTCGCGACCATTGCGCCGGAGCAGGCCTTCAAGCCGATGGGCGACTGCGTGGCGCTGCAGTGAGAGGCGCCCGGAGGCCGCCCGGTGGACCCGCCCGCCGGGCGGTCTCCGCATTGTAATGTGCAGGAGCCGAAAGTAGTTTTGGCTGCGAATGGTTCGGGCGGGTGCTGGCATGGGGCGAAGCGCAACCCGAGCGCATGACGGAACCGAGATGAAGAACCGTTCGACGTCCGCTGCAGCCTCCACAAGCCTCACGGCGCTGCACAACCGGTTGTTTTTTCGCGTTTTCCAGGTCGGAAACATGCTTCAGCGGCAGGCTGCCCAGGAGGTCGGGATCAGCTCTGTTCAGTGGGCTGTCCTGGGGGCACTCTCAAGTCCTCGCTATCAGGAAGGCATGACGGTGACTCAGCTGGCCGAACATCTGGCGGTCAGCCGGCAGAACCTCGATGGTGTGCTCACCAGGCTGGAGCGCGACGGTCATGTCGTTCGCGTGCCCGATGCCACGGACAGGCGCACCCGCCGCGTGACCATGACCGAGGGCGGCTGGGCCTTCTGGAACGGGCTGCAGGCGACGATCGAAGCCTTCTACGCCCAGTCCATCCATGATTTCAGCTTCGACGACAAAGTTGCCTGTGTTCATTTTCTGAACAAGCTGCTCACCAACATGCGGAATGTGAAGCTGGGCTAGGCGGGCGCCGCTGGTTCTGCCGGGCGCCCGCCTGTGCTGCCTATGCGTTCACTGGCTGGCGATTGAACTGCGGCGTCCGCTTTTCCCGGAACGCGGCGATCCCTTCCCGTGCATCGGCGGAGACGAAGGCCTCGGCGAGCAGGTCGGCTTCCGCGTCAAGGCCTGCTGCAAGCGGGAGGGTGGATGCCGCCTCGATCGCCTGGCGTGCCAGAAGGCTTGTGCTCCGGCTGAATGCGGTGAAGCGTGCTGCGAAGGCGAGCCCGGCCGCGGTTGCGTCGTCCCCTTCGACGACCGCCTGGACGAGGCCGATGCGCTCGGCTTCCGTGGCATCGATCGTTCGTCCAGAGAGGATGAGCTCGGCGGCACGCGCCGGCCCCACGAGCCGGGGCAGGCGCTGGGTGCCGCCGTATCCGGGGATGAGGCCGAGCTTGATCTCCGGGAGGCCCAGCTTTGCGTCGGGCAGCGCGATGCGGAAGGTGCACGCCATGGCGAGTTCGAGGCCGCCGCCGAGCGCGAAGCCCCGGATGACGGCGATGGACGGCATCGGGAGGTGATCGAGCTTGGCGAACGTCGACTGACCAAGCAGCACCGCGCGGTGCTGCTCTTCCCGTGTGCGGCCCTCGATCTCCTTGATGTCGGCGCCTGCGCAAAAGGCGCGGTCGCCCGCACCCACGATGACCAGTGCGGAAGCGTGCGAGGCTGCGACGGTATCGAGCGCGCGGCCGATGTCTGCAATCACCCCCGCGTTCAGCGCGTTGCGCGCTTCGACGCGGTCGATCACCATGATTGCGACGTCATCACGCCAGTCGATGTGGACCGCCATGGCATTCTCCTCTTTCCGCCAGCGCTGTGCCCGTGAATGTCCGGGTTTGGTGTCAACATATTTACGTGTTTTTCCGCGATGAGCGCAATTCCTTGCGGATATCGAGGTCGGGTGGATGGTGATTTTTAAGGGGGGAAGGTGCCGCTCCACAGCAGTCTCTCATGTGAGAACACATACGTGTGAAACGTGCGTGTAGAATGGTCATCGGGGTCGAACCTGCGAGAGGATTGAAGCCGCAGAAGGTGCGAATCCAAATTAAGTAAAGATATTGACGGTTATTCGGGGCGGATCTAGGTTTGGAGAAAATACAAACCGGATCGGGAGGAAAGATGTCGCCGTACCCAAAGCTCATGGAGCCGCTGCACCTTCGCGCCACCACGCTGCGCAATCGCATCGTGATGGGCGCAATGCACACCCGCCTGGAGACCCTCGATCGGGCCAACGAGCGTCTGGCGGCGTTCTACGGCGCGCGGGCCCGTGGCGAGGTCGGTCTGGTGCTGACCGGCGGATACGCGCCCAACCCTGATGGCATCTTCGAGCCGGGCGCTCCGGCCTTTTACGATGCGTCGAGGATGGATGAGCACCGCGCCATCGTCGGTGCCGTCCATGACGGCGGGGCGAAGATCGCGCTTCAGATCGTTCATTCGGGTCGCTATGCCAAGCACGACCGGTGTGTGGGTGCATCCACACTGCGGTCACGCATCAATCCCATCGGCCCGCGCGCGCTGACGACTGCGGAGGTCTGGCGCACCGTCTCCGATTTCGCAGCCACCGCGGCGCTGGCGCGGGAGGCGGGTTACGACGGCGTCGAGGTCATGGGGTCGGAAGGCTACCTCATCAACCAGTTCACGGCCCCGTTTACCAACCAGCGCGAGGACGAATTCGGCGGCAGCCTGGAAAATCGCGTGCGTTTCCCCGTTGAAATCGTGAAGGCTGTTCGGGAGAAGGCCGGGGACGATTTCCTTCTGATCTATCGCATCTCCGCGGTGGATCTGGTCGAGGGCGGAATGCCCGGCGATGAAGTGCAGGAACTGGCGCGGCGGGTCGAGGCCGCCGGGGCGGACCTCTTCAACACCGGGATCGGCTGGCACGAATCCGCCATACCCACCATCGCGGCCGCAGTGCCTCGCGCGGCCTGGAGCTACGCTGTCCGGAACGTCAAGGAGGCGGTGGGCATTCCCGTCATCGCCTCGAACCGCATCAACACCCCCGACGTCGCGGAAGACATCATCGAAAGCGGCGTGGCGGATCTCGTCTCCATGGCGCGGCCCCTGCTTGCGGACCCCGATTTCGCCCGGAAGGTGCGCCTCGGCCGTGCCAACGAGATCAACACCTGCATCGCCTGCAACCAGGCCTGCCTCGATCGCATCTTCACGGAACGCACGGCCACCTGCCTGGTCAATCCCCGGGCAGGGCGCGAGATCGAATTCGCGGACGCCCCGGCGCTGTCAGCGAAGCGGATCGCGGTGGTGGGGGGCGGGCCTGCGGGCATGGCATTCGCCGTGAATGCGGCCGAGCGCGGGCATCAGGTGACGCTCTACGAGGCCGCGAGCGAACTGGGCGGCCAGCTCAACATGGCCCGTGCGGTGCCTGGCAAGAGCGAGTTCAACGAAATGCTGCGCTACTTCCGCACGCGCCTCAAGGCGCTGGCGGTGGAGCTGCGGCTCGGCCACTCCGTGGAGGCGGAGGAGCTGACCCGGGAGCGTTTCGATGAGATCGTGGTGGCCACGGGCGTGCGCCCGCGCCGCCCGGATATCGCCGGCCTCGATCACCCGAAGGTGCTCTCCTACGTGGATGTTCTTTCGCGCAAGGTGCCCGTGGGCCGCCGCGTGGCGATCATCGGGGCCGGCGGCATCGGCTTCGACGTGGCCGAGTATCTGGTGGGAGAGGACAGTGAAGCCCTCGTGCCGGAAACCTTCCTCAGCACCTGGGGGGCGGATGCGGAGCTGCGCAGTGCCGGCGGCCTGACGGAGCCGGCCGGTGAGCGGCCGCCGCCGCGCGAGCTCTTCATGTTCCAGCGCAAGCCGGAGGCGTTGGGCCGGCGGCTCGGCAAGTCCACGGGCTGGATCCTCAAGACGAAGCTCAGGCGCGCCCATGTCGCCATGATCGCCGGCGCCGAATATCGCGCCGTGGACGATGCCGGCCTGCACTATGTCACCGACGGAGTGCCGCACGTCCTCGACGTGGATCAGGTGATCCTGTGCGCGGGCCAGGAATCGGAGCGCACCCTGTACGACCGCCTCGCGTCCCTCGGCGCCCCTGTGCGGTTGATCGGAGGCGCGGACGTGGCGGCGGAGCTCGACGCCCTCCGTGCCATCGATCAGGCCACCCATCTCGCCGTCGCCATCTGAGGAGAGCGGCATGACCAGCAAATATGATGTCGGTCTGGAGCGGCGCGGCGCGAACTTCCGGCCGCTTACGCCGCTTCATTTTCTCGACAGGGCTGCCGACGTCTACCCGGACCGCACGGCAGTGATCTACGGCGAGGCGCGCTACACTTGGCGCATGTTCGCGCAGCGTTGCCGGCAACTCGCCTCCGCGCTCATCTCCGCCGGGATCGAGCGGGGCGACACCGTGTCCATCTTCTCACTCAACACGCCGGCCATGCTGGAGGCTCAGTTCGGAATCCCGCTGTCGGGCGCCGTCATCAACTGCCTCAACAGCCGGCTCGATGCGCCTGCGGTCGCTTTCATCCTGGCGCACAGCGAGGCGCGGATCGTCCTCGTCGACCGGCAGCTCGCTCCGGTGGCGCAGGAGGCTCTGCGTTTGATGGAGGCGCCGCCGCGCGTCATCGATATTGACGATCCGGCCGGCGCCGACTTCCCCCTTCTCGGTGACACCGAGTACGAAGCGTTCATTGCCGCCGGGGATCCCGCCGCCGAGCTGCGCTGGCCGGAGGACGAGTGGGACGCCATCGCGCTCAACTACACCTCGGGAACCACCGGCGATCCCAAGGGTGTGGTGTATCACCATCGCGGGGCCTACCTGAACGCCCTCGGCCAGATCATCAATGGGCGCATGACCGGCGCGCGTCCGGTCTATCTGTGGACGCTTCCGCTCTTTCACTGCAACGGCTGGTGCTTCGCCTGGGCGCTGGCGGCGGTGGGCGGCACCCAGATCTGCATGCGCAAGGTTTCCGCTGAGGGCATGTACGAGGCGATTTCCGAGCACGGCGTCACGCTTCTGTGCGGCGCTCCGATCGTGCTCGGCTTCCTCGCCGATGGCGCGCCGTCAGGTTGGACGCGGCCCGCCGCACCAATCCGTGTGCTGTCGGGCGGCGCCTCGCCGCCCGCGCCGGTGTTCAAGCGGCTTGCCGAACTCGGCTTCGAGGTGGTCCATCTCTATGGCATGACGGAGATGCACGGAGTCACCACCCTGTGCGAGCCGCAGGAGGCGTGGGACGACCTCGATATCGACGAGCGCATGAAGCATGTCGCCCGTCAGGGCGTCCGCGCTGTCCTCGCCGATGAAATGATCGTGGGTGACCCGGTGACGCTCGAGCCCGTCCCCCGGGATGGTCAGACCATCGGCGAGGTATTCATGCGCGGCAATATCGCCATGAAGGGCTACCTCAAGAACCCCAGGGCGACCGAGGAAGCGTTCGCGGAGGATTGGTACCATACCGGCGACCTCGCCGTGATCCATGATGACGGCTACATCGAGGTAAAGGACCGCTCCAAGGACATCATCATCTCGGGCGGAGAGAACATCTCTTCCATCGAGGTCGAGGAAGCCCTCTACAGCCATCCCTGGGTGGCCGGCGCAGCCGTGGTGGCCGTACCGGACCCGAAGTGGGGCGAAACCCCCTGTGCGGTCGTGGAGCTGAAACCTGGCGCGCCGGGCGGCATCACGGAAGCCGACATCATCCGCTACTGTCGCGAGCGGCTCGCCGCCTACAAATGTCCCCGCCATGTGATCTTCGAGCCATTGGTCCGCACGGCGACCGGCAAGCTCCAGAAGTTCAGGCTGAGGACGCACGCGGCCGAGCAGCTCGCCGCAAAGGGCCGGATCTGAGGCGCGGCGCATCCGTCGCCCTCCGCAATCCCCAGGGCTGCCGGCCAATGCGGCAGCTTCATCTCGCACGGACAGGGAGTTCCACATGACCGGTTTCACCGACATCCTCTACGAGGCGTCGGGGGGCGTCGCCCGCATCACCATCAATCGCCCGGACAAGTACAATGCCTTCCGGGGGCAGACCTGCGAGGAGCTCATCACCGCCTTCAACCGGGCCGGCTGGGACAAGTCCGTGGGCGTGATCGTACTCACCGGCGCAGGCGACAAGGCGTTCTGCACCGGTGGCGACCAGTCGGCCCACGACGGCGGCTATGACGGCCGCGGTCTTGTCGGCCTGCCGGTGGAAGACCTGCAGACGGTCATCCGCGACATGCCCAAGCCCGTCATTGCGCGGGTGAACGGCTACGCCATCGGCGGCGGCAATGTGCTGGTGACGTGCTGCGACCTCGCCATCGCGTCGGAGACCGCGCAGTTCGGGCAGGTCGGGCCGAGGGTCGGCTCGGTGGATCCCGGCTTCGGGACGGCCCTGCTCGCACGCACGGTGGGTGAGAAGAAGGCGCGGGAGATCTGGTATCTCTGCCGACGCTACAAGGCCCAGGACGCGCTGGAGATGGGGCTGGTGAACCGCGTGGTGCCGGCGGACGAACTCGATGCGGAAGTGGCCCGGTGGTGCGACGAAATTCTCGCCTTGAGTCCCACCGCGATCGCCATCGCCAAGCGCTCCTTCAATGCCGATTCCGAATCCATTCGCGGCATCAGCGCCCTCGGGATGCAGACGCTTGCGCTCTACTACGAAACCGCCGAATCCAAGGAGGGCGTGACCGCCTTCATGGAGAAGCGCAAGCCGCGGTTCCGGAACACGGGCGAGTGAAGATCCTCTCCCGCCGGCTTCGGCCGGCGGGACACCAGGAAAGGGAGACCTGAGGGGCAATGACCGACGTCAGGCAGCTTGATCTTGCCCTTCTGCGCAGCTGGATCGGCCGCGAGGAGACCGCGGAAGAAGTGGTGACTCACGCGCTCGCGGAGCGCTTCCGCGCGACGTTTGACGAGGGCAGGGGCACGGCCGAGGCATCTGCGACCGCCCCCCGGATGCTGCACTGGTGCCTTGCGCCGCCGGCGGTGCCGATGGGGGAGCTGGGAGCGGACGGCCACCCCGCCCGTGGCGGGTTTCTGCCGCCCGTTCCATTGCCGCGCCGGATGTGGGCTGGTGGCGATCTGGTTTTTCATGGGGAGATTTCGGCGAGTGACGCGGTGCGCCGCATATCGCGCATCGCGGATGTCTCCGTGAAGGAGGGGCGCAGCGGTCTGCTCTGCTTCGTCAGCGTCTGCCATGAGGTGAGCGCCAACGGTCGCGCTGTGCTGTCCGAGACGCAGGAGATCGTCTATCGCGATCACCCCGCTGCCGACGCGGGGCCGGCGCGGGGTGGGGCACCGGCTGCGGAGGGAGAGCACAGGCGGAGTATCGATCCTTCTGCGGTGCTCCTGTTCCGCTATTCGGCCCTGACCTTCAACGGCCACCGCATTCACTACGATCTGCCCTATGCGACGCGCACGGAGGGCTATCCCGGCCTCGTGGTGCAGGGACCTCTTCAGGCCACGCTGCTGGCCCGCTTCGCGGAACAGATCCACGGCGCGCCGCCGTCGCGTTTCTCCTTCCGGGGCTTGGCGCCGGCCTATTCGGGTACGCCGCTCGTGCTTCATGCCCAATCGGAAGATGGCGGTCTGAAGCTGTGGAGCGCCGTGCCGGGGGGCCCTGTTTCCATGAGCGCGCGGGCGGACTGGTGATGGCGAGTGACCTCGATTTCTGCGTTCCCCTCTTCGTGCCGGCGAACCGGCCGGAGCGGTTTGCCAAGGCGGCAGCGGCGCGGCCCGATGCCGTCATCCTCGATCTCGAAGATGCGGTGCCGGACGACGCCAAGGCGACGGCACGCGCCGGCCTGCGCCGCGACTTCACGGAATTGCCGGTCATCGTCCGCGTCAATGGCGCCGGTACGCCGTGGCACGACGCGGATCTCGCCGCCGTCGCGCGTCTTGCGCCGACGGCCGTGATGCTGCCGAAGGTGGAGCGGGGCGAACAGCTCGATGCCGCGGCTGCCGTGCTCGGGCCGTCGATCCCCATCGTCGCTCTCGTGGAGACCGCGGCGGGGCTGGCGGCTGCCCGCGCCGTCGCATCGCACCCGGCGGTGGGGCGTCTCGCCTTCGGCTCGGTGGATTTCTGCGCCGATCTCGGCTGCGCGCACGAGCGCGAGCCGCTGCTTCCGGCGCGCATGGAACTGGTGCTGGCCTCCCGCCTCGCGGGGTGCACGCCCCCGCTGGACGGCGTGACCACGGATATCCGCGACCCCGCGCTTGCGCAGCAGGATGCGCAGCATGCCCGTGCCCTCGGCTTCCGCGGAAAGCTCGCCATCCACCCGCATCAGATCGCTGCCATCCGTGAAGGTTTCCGGCCCAGCGCGGCCGAGATCGCCTGGGCCGAGGCGGTGCTCGCCAGCGGGGACGGGGCGCAGAGCGTCGGCGGTGCCATGGTGGACGAACCCGTGCGCAAGCGCGCCCGCGCCATTCTCGCATGGCGGGGGGAGCCCGGCCCGTCGCCGTGACGGAATGCAGGCCCTTGGACAACGGGCGTGCCCGATAGCGCGGTTATGTGGATTATCGCCTTCTGGAACGTCGTAGTGGCGACGAATGCCCTTTCCGGAAACCAATGGGGAGGCCCGCGTTCGGACTGGGCCGGGCGCGCGGTGTTCGGGTACGCGTGGGGTTGACGGATCCAGCACCGCTCGGGCCGAAAGGAATGCATGATGACACTCGGCGTGGAAGCGGATGTGGCGGACGGCCTGAGCACGGTGGCACCCGATTTATTGCGCGTGAAGGTGCCGCTGCCCTTCCCGCCGCGAGAGGTGAATGCGTGGCTTCTCCCCGGCCCTGACGGGTGGACCCTGATCGATTCCGGTGTTGACGATGCGCCGACCCGCGCGCTTTACGAGCGCGTGCTGGCAGACCGGCGGCTCGGCGGCAGGCCCGTTGAACGGCTTCTCGTCACCCATTTCCATCCCGACCACGTCGGTCTCGCCGGTTGGCTCCACGCGCGCACCGGTGCCGAGATCCACATGAGCCGGGTGGAGTGGATGCAGGCGCGTCTGCTGCTGAATGAGCGGCCGGAGGAGGTGATTCCCCAGCTCGTGTCGCATTTCGGTCGATGCGGCGCTCCGGAGGCGTTTCTGGGGTTTCTGGAGCAGCGTGGCATCTTCTATCACCAATGGGTGGGACCGTTGCCGCGCCGATATCACCGGCTCCAGGAGGGGGAGACGGTCAGCCTCGCGGGTACGGCGTGGCGGGTCATGATCGGCGAGGGTCACGCCCCGGAGATGGTCTGCCTGTACAGCGCGGAGCGCCGGACCCTCATCGCTGCGGATCAGATTCTTGAGCGGATTTCGCCGCATATCGGCACGCACCCGTCCGATCCGCGCGCCGACCCACTGGGGGCGTTCCTGTCGTCCCTTGAGAAGTTCGAGGCATTGCCCGAGGACACGTTCGTGCTGCCGTCCCATGGCGAGCCATTCCACGGACTGCATGCGCGCATCGCTGCGCTGCGGGCGCATCACGCGGACCGCCTTGCGATGTTGCTGGACTTCTGCGCGGTCCCGCGGACGGCGATGGACACGCTTGAGGTGCTGTTCCGCCCCCTGCCGCTGGAGCAGTTCGGTTTCGCCCTCAGCGAAGCCTTGGCGCATCTGCACCATCTGGAGCGCCTGGGGAAGATCGATCGCGATCTTTCCGGGGATCAGTGGACGTTCGTGCGGCGCTGACGGGCAGGGCGGTTCCGGCCGGCGAGGGCTACAGCGGAACCTGTTCCAGCAAGGGCTGGCCCGCAAAGAAGCCGCGGATGTTGCCGAAGATGAAGTCGGCCTTTTCCCCGGTCGTCTCCACCTGCCCGGCACCGATGTGAGGGGTCAGCACCACGTTGGGGAGCCGCAACAGGGCAGATGCAGGCGAGGGGGGCTCTTGGGTGAACACATCGAGGCCCGCGCCGCCAAGCTGCCCGCTGCGAAGCGCATCAACGAGGGCTTCCTCGTCCACGAGCAGCCCGCGCGCCGTGTTGACGAGGAAAGAACCGGGCTTCATCCGCATCAACTCCCGCCGCCCGATGATGTGCCGCGTTTGCGGCGTCCCCGGCAGGTGGAGGCTCACGATGTCGCTCGTCTCAAGCAGCGTATCCAGCGCGACGTAACGGAATCCGGTCTCTTGCCAGGCGGCATCGGGCGCGGAGCGGGAGTAGCAGAGGCCTTCGACATCGAAGGCGCGGAGCAGCTTTGCGAGCTGCCGAGCGATGCGGCCCATGCCGACGAGGCCGACCGTGCGTCCGCGGAGCACGTGGGATACGGAGCGCAGTTCGACGTGCAGGAATTCGCCCCGGCGCATCGCGGCGTCGGCGTGCGAAAGATGCCTCTGCGCCGCGAGAATGAGCATCAAGGCATGCTCGGCCACCGCGTCCGCCGTTGTCGTCGGACAGCAGGCGAGGGCGATGCCGCGACGTTTGAGGACCTCCCAGGCCACGCGGTCATGCCAGCCGACCCCGACCATGTGCACCAGCTTGAGGCGGGGAGCGAGGCTCAGCGTCGCCTCGTCCACCGGCTCGCCTCCGCTCACGATGGCATCCGCCGTGGGAAGGGCTTCCGCGCGGGCCTGAGCGGTATCGGGCAGCACGAGATCGAATGCATCCGGACAGCGGCGCGACAGCAGCGCCCGCATGCGCTCATCGACGGTCGCAAGGTAAAGCACGCGCGGGCGCTGCAGATCGGCTGACACGGGTGCGTCCCCTCATAGGTGGGTACACCTGCGCTGGTAGGCCCGAGGCTGCGTTGCAGCAAGGCCGTTTGTCCCATCCTCCTGGGTTAAATGGCACGACGGCTTGAGGGGGCGGGCGCGCGGCTTGTTCAATGAGGCTCTTCCTGCCGCTGGAGCACCTGCCGTGATCGTCGATAGCCAGATCCATGTCTGGGCTGCGGAAACACCCGATCGCCCCTGGCCGGCCGAGCGCATGAGCCATCCTCAAAGGAGCGCCCCGTTTCTGCCGTCCGATGCGCTCTGCGAAATGGATGCGGCGGGTGTCGCCGGCGCGGTTCTCGTTCCGCCGACCTGGGAGGGTGACAGGAATGATCTCGCCCTCGCTGCCGCCCGCGCGCACCCCGGACGCTTCACCGTCATGGGCCGCCTCGCACTGGATGCGCCCGACGCGCGGGACCTCGTGGCCGGCTGGCGCGATCACCTGGGGCTCTCCGGCTTCAGGCTCACCTTCCACACGCCGGCGTTGCGCCGCCATCTCGATGACCCGTCTGCCTCATGGCTGTGGCGGTCCCTCGAAGACTCCGGCGCATCCGTCATGATTTCCGTGCCCGGCATGGCGCGTGCGCTCCAGCCCGTCGCCGAGCGCTACGAGGGGCTGAGGATCGCGGTCTGCCATCTGGCGAGACCGATCGGCGGCCAGGACGTGGCAGGCTTTGCCGACCTTGACGATCTGCTTGCCCTCAGCCGGTTCGCCCATGTCTCGGTGAAGGCTTCGGCAACACCCTGCAACACGCGGGATGCCTATCCCTTCCCCCGCGTGCACCGTCATCTTCTGAGGATCCGCGATCAATTCGGGGCCGAGCGGATGTTCTG
Organism: Xanthobacter aminoxidans; assembly: GCF_023571765.1. Lineage (GTDB taxonomy): Bacteria > Pseudomonadota > Alphaproteobacteria > Rhizobiales > Xanthobacteraceae > Xanthobacter > Xanthobacter aminoxidans. The sequence goes on from NZ_JAMJXC010000009.1 coordinate 116,089, forward strand.
GGGATCGGACCTCACGCGCCTGCCCTGCTCCTACCGCCAATGCATCGATCTTTTCGCTGAGGCCCTGCCGGGCCTCAGCGAACCGGAGCGTGCACAGATCCTCGGGCGCTCTCTCTGTCGCTGGCTGAACTGGACGCCCGCTAGTCCCGGAAGCGGGGCGCGATCGCCTTGATGACGGCGGCGGCTTCGCCTGCTGCGGCCGCAAGTTCGCCGCAGTATCCGTCCCGCACCGCACCGATTGCCCAGATGCCCGGCGACGTGGTGGCGAAACCGTCGTTTGCACGTACGTGGCCGGTGTCCGTGCGGGCGACGTCCATGGGCAGGAATGCGCTGTTCGGGATGCCGCCGATGAGCGGAAACACTCCACGGCAGGCCACCTCCTCCAGTCGCCCGCTGCTGCAATCACGCAGGCGGACGCCCGAAAGTCCGTCATCACCCAGCAGGGCATCGACCTCCATGCCCCAGATGAAGCGCAGGTTTGCCTTGCCGGTGGCGCGATCAACGAGAGAGCGGCGTGCGCGCGCATTTCCCCGGACCACGACGGCCACTTCTCGGCAGATGTCGGCCAGCGCGGCAGCGGCTTGAAATGCGGCATCGCCGCCGCCGACGACCAGAACATCGCGCCCTCGGTAGAAGCCTCCATCGCAGGCCACGCAATGAGAAAGCCCGCGCCCCGCCCAAGAGGCTTCGTGTGGCACGTTCAGCAGGCGCCTGCGGCATCCGCTCGCCACCACCACCGCGCGGCACCGATGCGCGCCCGCTTCAGTGACAACGCGCCTCAGCGCGCCTTCCTGCTCGATCGCGATCACATCCGCCTCCACGAGGGTGACGCCCGCCTGGACCGTCGCCTCCAGCAGGCTCGCAGCGAGACCGTGGCCGGAGACGGGCGCGATGGATGGGAAGCCATCGACCCGGTCCAGGGTGGCAACCTGCCCGCCAAACAGGGGGCTCGCCTCAACGAGGACGACGGACATGCCGGTCTGCGCGGCATGCCAGGCCGCAGTCAGGCCGGCGATGCCGCCGCCGATGACCGCCACATCGTGAGCCTGGCGCTTGCGCATGGTCATGCCGGAAGGTTCCTCGCGTCGCTTCGCCGCCTCATGCCTCCCGACCCGCGATCAGATCGTCCCAGGCACGGGGCAGCAGGATGCGCTTGCCCACCGGATAGCCGAGCGTGCCATTGTGGGAGAGCGTATAGGCGTTCGTCCGCATGGGGTCTCCGGTCACCGCGATGGTGAAGTCGTCCGGGTGGAAGACCAGCGGCACCAGCCGTCCGGGATCGTCCGATGTATGGAATGATTTGGGGACCTTCCCGAGCCGTGCCAGGGCGGCGAGATCGCAATCCACGTGGTTCGTCCAGTCGCGCATCAGGCGTTCGAGCTTTTCGGCAGGCATGCGCGCATGCTCGAACAGATAGCGCTTCACGTCCTGCTTGGACCAGCCGGCGCCGGCAAGGCGCTCCGCCAGGATGGGGCTGAGGAGCAGCATCGGCCGCAACATCCCGAACGTGGCGCTCATGGTGAAGGTCATCTGCCAGGAGGTCTGGCGGAGGATCGCATCCGCGATGTAGGGCAGCATCGCCTCGGGTGTGTCGCCGTTGACCGAGACGATCACGTCGCCGCCAGTGTAGCGAGCAATGCTCACCACGTTCTCGCCGCGGCTGAAGCCGAACTCCGCGCTCATCGGCTCCCAGCCGATGCGCGCGAGCACGTCCTCGTTCTCCGCGATCGCCACCCGCCAGGTGCCGCCGAAGGTCGCCTTGTCGGTCTTGTGCGGCAGGAAGCCCGCGACATTCCTCAGAAGAAGACGGAGGAACCGTCCGACGGACGTATTCGCCCTGAAGCCGTCACGCATCACCCCCTGCTCGAAATTGAATCCGAGCTGCTTGATGATGGGTCCATTGATGACGATGAGGGTTTCTGCGCCGGGCGTGTTGCCGCTGTGCTCGACGCCATATTCGGGATCGCACAAGGCCTCGGCGACGGCCAGCAGCACGGGCATGTAACGAGGGGCGCAGCCCGCCATCACGCCGTTCACCGCCACGCTCCACACGCTGGCGTTCCGCTGGTCCGGGAGCATCACGCCAAGGCTCGCGTCCGGCGCCAGATCCGTAAAGCGGAGGAAAGCCTCCACGCGGTCGAGGGTCGGCGGGACAACGGGGAGGCCGTCGCTCCATTCGTTCTCCTCGAAACAGGTGTTCACGGCGTCAAAGGATCCGGCGAACACGACGGATCGCTGCGCGGGCTCGGTGGACAGGACGGCGGCCTGGGGCTGTCGCGTGAGATTTTCCACGATCTGCGGGAAGGTCACGTCCGCAATGTTGCGTGCTAGCTCTTCGTCGCTCTGCACGCCGGGGTGGCCAGGGATCGCGGCAACCGGAAGGTTGGGCATGCCAAGGCCGACCGCGGTGAACGCGGCCTGTTGCAGAAAGCCCTCGCAAACCAGTGTCGAGGACGGGATGCCTGCAGCCTCACACGCCGCGCTGGCCCGCAACACGGCGGGCGTGCAACTCCCTCAACACCCCAGACCGGAAATGGCCGCGACCGCGCCGAGCGCGGTGAGCCGGCTTCCCAGCTGGGCAACGAGCGCTTGCTCGTCGTTTCCATGGATGTTGCCGATTTCCCTCCAATGGATGAATTCCACGCCGGGGAACCGCTCCCGGAGCAATTGCTCCAATTGAAGGAAGATGCGGTCGCCCTTGAAGAGATAATCCCAAAGCTGAACGATCTTTAGACCCGACAGATCGGACGTGCGGGGCGCCAGCGGCTTGAGACTGCCGCGGCGCTCTCCGCGCGGCCAGACCACCTCGAAATGGCCGTCAGTGCACTTCGGCATTTCACTCTCCCCGTTTGTCGGAGAAGGATCCGATCGCGGGTTTGCGCGTCAAGGTCTCGCGTCCGGCGTAAGTGTAAATCCCAGCCATGTGGTGTTCACAAGGCTCCGTTCGCAAGCGCCGGCGGCATTGTCCGGCGTTCCGGGCTCGCGGCTTCCGGCAACGTTAAACTCCACATCCATGCGCAAAATCCGCAGGCGGAGCAAAGCCGGGGGACGCGCTGGACAATGCTCGTCCGCGCCGTTCACAGTGACGGCGGATGCAGTGCGATGCCCAATGGGCAACCAGGCTGATCGCCGGCGCAAGAAGCAAGCAATAACCACCGCTGACCCACCCGGGAGGAGAGGATATCTTGACCGCGAAGGCTGCCATTCGGGTGCACGGTCTTACCAAGTGTTATGGTGTCGGGAGTGGAGCGCTGGTCGCGTTGAGCGATATCGGCTTCTCTGTTGGCGAAGGAGAGTTCACCGTCTTCGTCGGACCGTCGGGTTGCGGAAAGTCCACCCTGCTGAAAATTCTGGTGGGTCTCGACCGCGCAACGGCCGGGACCGCCGAGATCCAGGGGGAAGCGATCACCGGGCCGAGGCGCGACACGGGCGTCGTGTTTCAGTCGCCGGTCCTGTTTCCGTGGCGGACCGTGCTGGACAATGTCCTGCTGCCCATCGACGTGCTCCGGCTCGACCGGAAGCAGCATCTGGCCACGGCGCGCGAGCTGCTGTCGATGGCCGGCCTTTCCAGCTTCGAGCGGCACTATCCCTGGCAATTGTCGGGCGGCATGCAGCAGCGCGTCGGGATCGTGCGCGCGCTTGTGCATGATCCCAAGCTGCTGCTCATGGACGAGCCCTTTGGAGCCCTCGACGCGCTGACGCGCGAAAACATGAACATGGAGCTGCAGCGCATCTGGATGGAGCACCGCAAGACCGTGATCTTCATCACCCACTCCATCACGGAGGCGGTGTTGCTGGCTGATCGCGTGCTCGTCATGACGCCGCGCCCCGGCCGCATCGTCAGGGATATCAGAATCGACATTCCGCGGCCGCGCGACCTTTCGGTCGCCAATACGCCCTTGTTCGGAGAATACGTGCGCGAGGTTCGCGAACTTCTGAACGCCACCGGAGCAATAGATTGATGTTCGGCATCCAGCATCACGTTCTACGGCTGCTTTTCATGGTGGCCGTCATTCTCGGCTGGGAATTCCTGGCCCGCTTTTTCGAAGTCCCCGCCTTTATCCTGCCCACCCCGAGCGCCATCGCCGTGGCATTGGTCAGGGGCGTGCAGTCGGGTCTCTACATCTCGAACGCCTGGGTCACCCTCGCGGAGACCTTCCTCGGCTTTCTGCTCGGCGTCTTTCTTGCGCTGTCTCTGGGCACGGTCGTCGCGCTGAGCCGCCGGACGGAATTCTACCTCTATCCGTTCATCGTGATGTTCCAGTCCATGCCGAAGGTGGCTCTGGCTCCCATCGTGGTCATCTGGTTCGGGCTGGGCATGACCTCCAAAGTGGTCAGCGCCGCGCTCGTCGCCTTCTTTCCGCTCATGGTGAACACGATCGCCGGGCTTCGCTCCACCGACCCCGATCGCCTCAGCCTCATGAAGAGCCTCAACGCCAGCCCGCTTCAGATCTTCACCATGCTCCAGTTGCCGAATGCCCTCCCGTACATCATGGCCGGCATCGAGGTGGCGATGATCTTTTCGCTTATCGGAGCGATCGTCGCCGAGTTCGTGGGCGCGGAGGCAGGGCTTGGCATGCTGATCCAGAGCATGAACCTGTCTCTCGACGTGGCGGGGCAGTTCTCAATCCTGATCATACTTTCCTTCTTCGGGCTGGGATTCAGCGTGATCCTGCGCCTTCTAAAGAAAAAGATGCTCTTCTGGGATGCATCCAGCCGTTCCGAAAAGAAGGGAGGAGAAGTCGCATGAAGAAGAAAATCCTTTGGACGGTGGCCGCGTCATGCGTGGTTGCCATCGGGGCCACGCTCCATGTGGCTGCAGCGCCTGCGCTGGAAACGGTGAAGATTGGCATTTGCACGCCGGCCTTGACCATGGGCGTGGCCCCGTTCGCTGTTGCCGAGAAGATGGGCTACCTCGCCGCAGAGGGATACAAGGTGGACCTGGTCGTGGCCGGCACTGCGACGGACTGCGCGAAGTATGTCGCGACGAGGCAATTCCCCTACGCCCAGTTCTCAATCGAACCGATCGTCACCATGCGCCAGCAGGGCGTGAAGATGACGACCTTCTATACGCACAACCAGGGCAATGTGTATGGCATAGCGGTGCCGGAAGACAGTCCGATCAAGAGCATTTCGGACCTGAAGGGCAAGAAGGTCGGCGTGACGTCGCTCAGCTCCGTCGGCGTGTTCGTTGCCCGCGCGCTGCTGCAGCAGGCGGGGTTGCAGTCCACGGATTTCACCCCGGTCGTGGTCGGCCAGGGTGCGCAGACGGCCGAACTCCTGCGCAGCAAGCAGGTCGATGCCCTGAGTGCCTACGACACCCAGTTCGCCCTGGTGCGGAATGCCGGCGTGCCGATGCGGGAACTTCCCGTGCCGGACGAGTTTTCCGGCATGCCAACAACGGGCTTCGTCGCCCTGGAAAGCGTGTTGCAGGCCAATCCCAAGACTGCGGAAGCGATTGGCCGGGCCTGGGCCATGGGCACGGTCTTCGCGATGGCCAACCCGGCCGCGGCGGTCAGGATGACCTGGGAGCAGTATCCCCAGACCAAGCCCTCCGGGAAATCAGACGAACAGGCGCTGTCCGATGACCTCAGCGTCCTGAAGGCGCGCCTCGAGAACCTGAAGCTTGAGAAAAGCCATGTTACCCGCTGGGGCGAGAACAACCCGGCTTCCTATAAGCGGTATCTGGATTTTATCACCAAGTGGAACATCGTGAAGCCGGGCGTAGATGCGTCAGAAGTCTTCACAAACGCATATGTCGCAGGTTTCAATACGTTCGATGTGGCCAAGGTCGAGGCGCAGGCCAAGGCCTACCACTGAACGAAGGTCGATCATCAGCTGGCGGGCGGCTTTCCAGCACGGGCCGCATGCGGTTGTTCAAATAAAAAATGGGGCGGCAAGGCCGCCCCTCGTGATGTCTTCGTGCGCCGTGTCCGGCTGTCTCAGCGCAGGCCGAGCGTCTTGGCGATGATCCCGCGTAGGATCTCTCGCGTTCCGCCATAGATGGAAAATGACGGGGCGTGCAGCATCACGTGATGAAGAACGCTCGCGTACGTTTGCGCGGTGTCATTCGCGGCGGCGGGGGAGATCCGATCCATTTCATCATCCGGAACGAGCGCCTGAAGATCCACAAGATCACGGGCAATTTCCGGGATGGACTGCTCGAATTCGCTGCCCATGCTCTTCACGACGGAAGCCTCGCTGGCTATGTCCCGCCCGGCCCCCAGGGCCGCGGCCAGGGAGAACGACATGGAGCGCAAGGTCACGAGGTGGGCCAATAGCCGACCGACGGCGATCCGGGCCCGTTCAGGCGCGTCCGGCCCGAGCTGACGCACCAGTTCGCGCAGAAGGATGTAGGATGTGAGGAAGCGCTCGGGGCCGCTGCGTTCGAAGCCGAGTTCCGCGTTCACCTGCTTCCAGCCTTCCCCAGCGACACCGACGAGAGCAGCGTCGGGAATGAAGCAGTCGGTGAACACCACTTCGTTGAAATGGTGCTCGTTCGCCATGTTACGGATGCCGCGGATGGAGATTCCCGGGCTTTTCAGATCGACCAGGAACTGGCTCATGCCGCCGTGTCGCTCCTCGCTGCTGCCGGAGCGGCAGAGCAGGATCATGTAGTTTCGGCGGTGTGCGTTGCTGGTCCATATCTTCGCGCCGTTCACGCACCAGCCGTCGCTCACCTTGCGCGCGCGAGTCTTGATGTTGGCGAGGTCGGAGCCGGCGTCCGGCTCGCTCATGCCGATGCAGAAGAAGAGTTCGCCAGCCGCGGTGGCCGGTAGCAGTGCCATCTTCTGTTCCTCGGTGCCGTAGCGCAGCAGCAGCGGCCCGCTTTGGCGATCGCCCGTCCAGTGCGCGCCGATCGGCGCGCCGGCCGCCAGGAACTCCTCGATGACTACATATCGCTCGATGACGGTGCGTCCGTGCCCGCCATATTGCTTGGGCCAGGTCATGCCGATCCAGCCCTTCTCGGCCACCTTTCGGCTGAAGGCGGGGTCGAAGCTGTGCCAGGAGCGCGCCGCTTCTTCCGCGGGAATGTCGCGCATCGCCTCGGCGAGGAAGCCGCGAACCTCCTGACGCAGATCGGTCAGGTGCTGCGCGTTCGGCGGGATATCAAATCTGAAGCTCATCTTGATTGCTCCGCGAGGGCCGGCAGCCCGGCCTCTGGTTGCTCTTTCCGCACAAGGAGCGCGTCGGCGATGGTGAAGCCGGATCCATCGGCGTGCATGATCACCGGGTTGAGCTCGAGTTCGCGGACGTCCTCGCGCCATGCCACGGCGATCTCGGAGATGCGGGCAATGAGACGGCACAAGCCTTCAAGATCGAGGGGCGTCCGGCCGCGGAAGCCGCTGAGCAAGGGGGCTGACTTCAGCGCCATGAGCATTTCGCGTGCTCCATCGGGCGTGACGGGTGCCGGGCGGTAGGCGACGTCCTTGAACAGCTCGACAGCGACCCCGCCGAAGCCGACCATCATCATGGGGCCGAAGGTGTCGTCCTGGAGCATCCCGATGATGATCTCGGGTCCTGCCGGGGCCGAAGCCTGGATGAGCACGCCATCGATCATGCCGTCAGGGGCATAGGCGCGGGCATTGGTGAGGATCGTGGCATACGCCGCGCGCGCGGCCTCCTTCGATCCGATCCCCAGCTTCACGCCTCCGGCCTCGCTCTTGTGCGGGATGTCGGGAGACTGGATTTTCATCACGACCGGAAAGCCGATGCCTTCGGCGGCCGCTGCGGCCTCCTCCGCGTCACCCGCGAGCACTTCGCGGGGAATGTCGATGTCGCAGAGCTTCAGCAGGGCCTTCGCCTCGTACTCGCACAGCACGGAGCGCCCCCCATGCAGCTGCGCCGTCGCGTCCCCGGGCACAGGTGCCGGTGCGTCGGCGGCCACCGGCTCGGCCCGCAATCCGGCGAGCCTTGCGATGGCGCTCGTGAGCCCGGGCAGATTGGTGACCATGGGTACGCCCGTCTCGATCATGGCCATGCGCCAGATTTCGGATGGCTGCACATAGGAATAGAGGCACACCGGGATCGGGCTGTCCGCAACGACGCGTGCGAGTTCCGCGAGATCGAGGTTGATGTGTGTGCCACCCAGCGAATGCACAATGATGATCGCATCCACCTCGCCGGAGCAGGACAGCAGGGCGATGGAGCGCAGGAGTGCCCCTGTCCGAACGCCGGTTGCCGTGATGTCGATCGGGTTCACCGCCGAGCCATAGGATGGCAGCATGCCTTCGATGGCCGCCCGCGTGGGGGCGGAGGGCAGGGGCAGGACGAGGCCGCTGCGCTCGGCGGCATCCGCGGCAAGCGCGCCGGCCCCGCCCGACACGGTCACCACAGCGACACGGGGACCCGGCGGGCGACGCCCGGCGAGGAGCAGAGCCACGGCCGCGAGGGCTTCGTCCAGATCGAGCGGCTGCAGAATGCCGAGGTCGCGGAACATGGCATCATAGGCCACGTGCCACCCCGCGACGCTCGCCGTGTGGGAGAGGGTCGCGCGCTGCCCGGCCGCACTCTGGCCGATCTTGATTGCCACGATCTGCTTGCCCTGGGCTCTGGCGCGGCGGGCGGCGCGCACGAAGCCGTCCGGGTCGCGGATCGTCTCAAGGTAGAGGAAGATGACCGACGTATCCGGGTCGTCCACGAGATAATCGAGATAATCCGAGAGGGTGAGATCAGCCTCGTTGCCGCTGGTGATGATATGGCTGAACGCGAACCCGAGGCGGCGCCCGTGGCTGAACAGGGCAAAGCCGACGCCGCCGCTCTGCGCCACGACGGCGACGCGGCGTGTCCCCAGCACGGGCAACGGCTCGCGCGCGTGCTCCAGCGTCGGGCTGAAGCTTGCGATGATCCCGCCGACGGCATTGTAGAAGCCTTCGGCGTTGGGGCCGATCACCCGCATGCCGGTGCGCCGCGCGATCTTCCCGATGCGAGCCTGGATCTCGGCGCAGCCGTCCCCGCCCTCCGCAAAGCCGGACGTGATGATGACCGCGAACTTCGTGCCCGCCGCCGCGCAGCGTTCCAGTTCGTCCAGCACCTGTTCGGCGGGAATGGCGATCAGCGCCACGTCGACGCTGCGCCCGACCGCTGTGATCGAGGGGAAGCAGCGCAGCCCGTCGATCTCGGCATAGCTGGGATTGATCGGGAACACGTCTCCCGAGAAGGCGCTCTTGCGCACATAGGCGAGCAGACGGCCGCGAATCTTGCCGATGTCCGGGGACGCGCCGACGACAGCGATGCTCGATGGCCAAAGAAGGGAATGAAGAGGATGCACGTGCGTCAGGCCTTGCTGGAAAATGCCCACAGATGGTCCGCGCCGGCGGCGAGCCCCTGCCGGCCGAGGCGCTCGGCCCAGACGGCCTCGCGTCCGAAGTCCTCGCGCCAGGCCCAGAGGCGCCGCGTGGTGTAGTGGAGCGTGTGCTCGTGCGTGAAGCCCATGGCCCCATGCACCTGGTGGGCGATGGCGGCGGCGGCCGTGGCGGCTTCGCCTGCACGGATCTTGGCGACGGCGGCGCTGATTGCGAGCGTTTCCAACGGTTCGTTTCGCGCCAGCGCGGCCAGCCCCAGCTCCGCCGCCATGCCGGCGGCTGCCACATGCGCCGCCATCACCGCGACCATCTGCTGGATGGCTTGGAATTTTCCGATGGGGCGGCCGAACTGCACCCGGTCGTTGGCATAGCGGACGGTGCCGTCGAGCAGGCCATCGAGCGCGCCCGCCATCTGGAGAGCCCGCATCACCGCCCCGCAGCAGGCGATCCATCCGGGCGTCAGGAAGGCCGGGGCCGGTCGCACGGCCTCCGGGGGAAGCGGGACGGCATCGAAGATGACCGTGTCGCGGGGCTCGTGCGCCACATTGCGGGCTTTTACGAGACGCGCCGCAGAGGGATCGACGCTCACGACGAAGAGCCCGGCCCGGCTCTCGCTCCGGGGCATGCCATCGTCTAGGGCGAGCATCGCGAGGTGGGCGCACCGAGCCCATGGCACCGCGTTCACGGCGCCGCTCAGCAGGTAGCCACCCGCGTTCGAGGGCGTGATCCGCGGAAGCGCCTCATCTTCCCGGGCCGGAGCGAATGTCAGGACGGCGCTCGTGCGAGGAAAGCCCACGCGGTCGAGGATCCACGCTGCCACCATGGTCTCGGGAAGGGGGGCGGGCACCGTGAAGCGACCCGCCGGGCGCAACAGCACAAGTCCCTCGGCAAGGCCGCCAAGGCCGCCTTCCGCCTCCGGCAGGCATGCGCCTTGAAATCCGAGTTCGGAGAGCGTGGCCCACAGCGCCACCGGGAACTGCCCCGCCTCTGCCTGCTCGAGCACATCGCGCGTGACAAGATCTCCAAAGACACTTTCCGCAACGGCTACGGATTGGTCCTGCATCTCTCGCGTCGTTTGCGACGCCGGGTACGCTTCCTGGGTGATCAAGCGATGCTCCCGCAGAACTTTGGCGCCACAGCGCGATGACTGACCGATACGACATCGGGGGGAGCGGACCAACGGCGGCACCGTTTTTCGCATTCTCCTGCGGTTTCCCGTGCGCGGCGCCGCATGTTCGGCGGCTTTTGCCGGCGGGTATTGCGGCCCCCACACCCCGGCATTTTTCCCAGATGCTTGCTCAATTGTCCGGAGCGGCCAGCTTTCCTTCCGAAATCGCTGTTGCGACGTATGGTTATTGAAAAGGGAAGGGAGTCATCATTGACGACGGTCCGACAGTCTCGGCTGATGATTATCGGCTCTGGCCCCGCCGGGTACACCGCGGGGATTTATGCGGCTCGCGCGGGGCTTGCCCCGTTGCTGGTCACCGGCCTGACCCCCGGAGGCCAGCTCACCACGACCACAGACGTCGAAAACTATCCCGGCTTCGCTGAGGCGGTCCAGGGCCCGTGGCTGATGGACCAGATGCGCGAGCAGGCCGAGCACGTGGGGTGCGAGCTGGTCTACGACGCCGTCGCGGAGGTTGATCTGTCGGAGCGGCCTTTCAAGATCCGGACCGAGGCGGGAGATGTGTTCCTGGCCGACACGCTTGTGCTCGCCATGGGGGCTCAGGCGCGCTGGCTCGGGCTGGAGGCCGAGCGGGCCTTCTCCGGATACGGTGTCTCGGCGTGCGCCACCTGCGACGGCTATTTCTTCCGCGGCAAGGAGGTCGTGGTGGTGGGAGGTGGCAACACCGCCGTCGAGGAGGCGCTCTACCTCACGGGACATGCCACGAAAGTCACCGTGGTGCACCGGCGGGACAGGTTCCGGGCCGAGCAGGTCCTTCAGGACAGGCTGCTTGCAAACCCCATCGTGAGCGTGCTGTGGAACCATGTGGTCGAGGACATCGTCGGCACCACCGATCCATCCCCGGCGGTCACCGCCCTCCGTCTGCGAGACCTCGGCACGGGAACGGACCGAGAGATGCCCACGGATGGGCTTTTCGTGGCCATCGGCCATGATCCCTCGTCCGCCCTCGTCCGCGGCCAGCTCGACCTCGATGAGGCGGGCTATGTGAAGGTCGCCCCCTGGTCGACCCGGACCTCGGTTCCCGGCGTCTTTGCCGCCGGCGACATCTGCGATCCGGTGTTCCGTCAGGCGATCACTTCCGCGGGAATGGGGTGCATGGCAGCCATCGAAGCCGGCCGTTTCCTCTCCGAGCACGCGCCGTCCCTATCCTCGGAGCCCGCCGGCACCCGAGCGCAGGCTGCGGTGGCATGACGGGCCGCCATGGCTGTCAGGGGAGGGCAGGTGCCGCGCGCCGGGGTGCCACGGGCACCGTCTGCGGCCTTGATCCGCCCGGCCAGGACGGGATCGCGCACATCTTGATTCCAGCGCCACCCGTGACGACGGGGATGATGGCGTAGCCGGCGCGCTCGGCGAGGATGGCCTCGACCTCGACGCGCGTCAGGCCCAGCTCACGCAGCCGCAAGGCAAGTTCCGGCGGGAGCAGGAGGATATCGACGTCATCGGGGCGTGTCTCGCCCGAGGTGCGTCCCGCGCACTTCGCCGCGTGAAGGACGTCTGCGGGTGGAAACAGAATGTCGCTCGCGCTGCGGTCCACGCGGGGCAGGACTTCGATGGTCCCGGTCGCCCCCACGACCGTGACGAGGTCCGCGCCATCCGCACCTCCCTGCCGGTCGGCAAGGGCCGCCAGAATGGCCTCCTGGTTCTCGGCACAGACGAAGGTATATTTCCCCGGCTGGCCGATGGTCGCCATGTCGACGCCGGGTCGGGCCCCGCCCAGCGCGCCGAGGACGAACTGCAGCGCGCGTCCCAACGTGGCGTTGGCGGCGCAGCCGGGTCCCAGGCCGTTTCCCCCCGGATTGAAGCGAAGTCTCGTGACCTGCGGTCCCGAGACAATGACGGCGACCGTTGCGGAGCCGGTCGTCGTCGCGATGCCGAGCAGGTTGAACGCCGGTGCGAGCATGGCATCGACCGCCGCTGTCAGGATGGCCAGCACGCCCGGCCGGCAGCCCGCGAGCACGCTGAGGTAGGCCAGGTTGCCCATGGACGCCTCGCCGAACAGCGGCGGGACAGGGCCGAGGCTGCGGTCCGGGTCCCGGCCGTCCAGCATGGCTTCGATGGCATCCCGCGTCGGGAGTGCCAGCGGGAGCCCGTCTCCCAGGCCAAGCGGCTCCATGTCCCAACGGATGTCGCGCCATGGCTCCGCCGCGTCGAAGACCGGCGCGTGGACTTCGCCGATGCGGATCATGGGTCGATCGCGGCGGAGCACATCTGGGTGTATCCGAAGCTGGGAACCCAGGCGGAGTGCTTGCCCGCGCCGCCAGCGACGAGCACGTGGATGTCGGCAGGTGACGGCGCCATGGTGTAGTGATCATCCACCGGGAAATGCTGGACGTTCTGCTCGTAGTGGCGGCGGTTGTCGGCGCCGATCCGGGAGATGTGCACGCGCGCGCCTTGGTACAGGGCCTGCTGGATCATCTCGACGGACCATCCGTCCCGATGGAGGGTCGCGGCGTGCTCCGGCCCCAGCACCACGGCGAAGGGCCCTTTCGCATAGATAGTGTTGGTGCCGGGCTGGCTGATCGCCTCGGCCAGCATCTTGACGATGCCCTCGGCGCTGTTGCTGCCGTGGTCGTTGATGTTGTGCGGCCCTTCGCTGGCCATGCAGGAAACGAGGCTGGTATCCCTCGCAAAGCCCCGCCGCACGCCATAGGGCTCCCAGGGGCTCTGTTCCTCGTTTTCGCCGAAGCAGAACGTGATTTTCGCCGGGGTGCCCTGGGTGGCGTTGTCCATCTCCCCCGGTCTTGCGCCGCCGATGTTGCGCAGGATGAGATTGAGCGCCCGACCGATCGTCAGATTGGCCCGCCAGCCCTGTCCGAAACAATTGCTGCCGCATGCGATGCCGAGCCGCGTCCGGATCGGGCCACTGACGATGATGACGATCCCGCAGGGATGCGTCGTTGCAAGCATACCGTGCAGGTTGAAGTCAGGTTGCAGCACGGCGCGCAGCGCCGCGAGTACGACAGGGAAGTCCGAGGGGCGGCAACCCGCCATGACAGCGTTCGCTGCCAGGCTCTCCGGTGTCGGTAGAACCTGCCGGGGAGAAATGGGAGCCCATGGCTCCCGAACCTCCCCGGCAACCGAAAGGAAGCGTTCCACCGCCTTCTCGGTCGGGATGACCAGAGGAAGGCCGTCGCTCCAGCCCTGCGCGATGGCGAACTCCGTCCATTCCTCATCGCGGAGGTCGAGATCGAAGGTCTGCCGCGCGGCGAGGTCGTCCAACATCTTCATGCGGCCCATCCCGGGTTCAGCCACGGCCGATCTCCTCCTTGAGCCTGCCGAACGCCGTATCGATGCGCTCGGACAGCTCGTCCGGACTGAGCCCGCCCACCGGATGCCGGACCACAAGCAAGCGGGGTTCGACCTTGCGGGCCTTGGCCTGAGCCATCACGAGGCCACGGAACGTCTCGGTCACGATGACCCAGCTGCGCACGCCCCGTTTCTCAAGTTCTACGCTGTCGTGGAAACTCCACGATGAGCAGGAGCCTCAATCGCCGAGGGCGACCAGCGCCATCCTGTACTTCTGGGCGACCGCATCGATCATCGCGGAGGTGGCCGCCACGCTGGGGCCGGGCTTGAGGACGAGATCCACATTGTCGACGGGCCGAAGCTCGGCGAGGCGGTCCCGGAGGCCAAGGAGCAGTTCCTGGCTGTTGGGCTTGCCGTTGCTGAAGAGGGCGATGGGCGAGGATGTCCAGTCCGACAGCTCGGCCGTATCCTTCGCCACCTCGCCGCGATTGTGCGTCGCGGGCGGGAGAGCATAGCTGGGATTCACGATGCGCATGGTTTCTCCTGTGCAATTCGGCGTTTTGGCAGCAGGCGCTGGTTCCGCGGGCGTCGGCCGGGCCGGCGGGGCATGGCGGAGGAGAATGGGAGTCGAACCCACCCAGGACCGCCATGCGGCCCTGCCCGGATTTGAAGTCCGGACACCCCACCGGGGGCGACTCTCCTCCCTGCAACGGTCAGGCTCATGAGCCCGCCCCCGCGAACAACGTGCATGAATCTCTCAGCGCTCGTCGGCTATCGCCGGAACGTGCCGTGAAGCGCTTGCGATCGAACAATTCGAGCACCGCGACCGCAAGATTCCGCCCCACCCCGACGGTGTCGCGGAACTCGGCAACCGTGAAACCCTCCCCGCGATGGGAAAGGCTGACCGCGGCCTCGGCCATCCGCACCAGCGTCGCGCGCGGCAGAAAATGGTCCGGAGCAGCCTCGACCAGAACGCCCGCCCGGGCCATCCGCTTGAAGACCTGCCGAACCTGAGCCTCATGGAGGCCGGTGGTGCGCGCGATGTCGGCAAGCCGCGCTGGAACGGGCTCGATCTCCAGCAAATGGCAGGTCTTTGACCAGATCTTGCTGTCCGTCTCCGAAAGGCCGGTGGAATGATGCGGCAAACGCACCTCCCCGCGGTCGACGAGGACATGTCCTTCGACCGACCAGGCGCGCAGGAGAGACAGCAGGGCGCTCCGGGAAAGCGGCTCACGCAGACCTCGCCGCAGGCCATCCAGGCTCAGTCCGCTTTTCGTCGGTTCGAGAGCATGGAAGGCGTGCAACTGTGCGAGCACTGCCGCGCGAAGAATGGCGTCTGCTGCGGGAGCGATGGCAAAGGTCCGCCCGTCGGCTTCCAGCACCGCGAGGTCCGCGATCCGTGCGGCGTCCTGAGCCTCCTCGATCGGCAGGTCCCGGTCCTCGGCGAACGCCGACAGATCGACGAGGCCCGGGGCGATCCGCGACAGTGCGGCCAGCGCCTCCGCCTCATCGGCCGGGCGCATCGCGGCGAGCTGCGCAAGGCGCCGGATGGTTCGGCGGCCGCGCCGCGGCGCCCGGGGATCGACGATCGTGCCACCGCCGATGGTCCGGGAGCAGCCGGCATCGCGCAGGACGATATGGTCCCCATGGCGCAGCGGCGCCGGCCGATCCAGCACGACCTGGACCAGTCCGGATTCGCCAGCGCGCAGTTCATCACGCTCGATCGGCACCAGATGCCCCGGGATCTGGGCCGCGCCGTGATGCGCCAGCACCGGGGACCAGGCCTTGATCATCAGGCCCGGATGGTGGGCAAGGCAAAGCTCGATGTCTGCGCGATCACTGGTCCATGCCGCCGGTGGGGCCAGCACCCAATCTCCGCGCTCGATGGCGTCCTTGCGAATTCGGCGGCCTGTGAGATTGAGGGCGCAGCGCTCGCCGGGGCCGGCGACGGGCACCGGCCGTCCGGCCATCTGGATCGAGCGCACGCGCGCTTCGAGACCGGAGGCAAGGCAAACCTCATCCCCGACCCGGACGTTGCCCGAAGCCACGAAGCCGCTGACCACCGTTCCGATACCGGCGAGGGTGAAGCTCCGGTCGACGGAAAACCGCAGCCGCCGGTCCGAACGTGCATCGCGCGACGGCGCCGCAAGCCGGCCCAATGCCGCCCGCAGGTCTGTCAGCCCTTCTCCGGTCTCGACCGATACCGGCACGATCTCCATTTGCGGACTGAAGGATGCCTGGAGGCTGCGGATCTCTTCGGTGACCTGCTGACGGCGTGTGGCGTCTGCAAGATCCGCCTTGGTCAGGGCGAATACGCCGCGCCGGACGCCCAGGAAGCGCATGATATCGAAATGCTCACGCGTCTGCGGCATGATTCCGTCATCGACGGCGACTACCAACAGGACGCTGTCGATGCCGCACGCCCCCGCGATCATCGTATGCACAAGGCGCTCGTGACCCGGCACGTCGACGAACCCGATCGTGCGGCCATCCAGGAAATCCGTGTAGGCGAAGCCGAGATCGATCGTGATCCCGCGCGCCTTCTCTTCCTTGAGCCTGTCGGTATCCACGCCGGTGAGGGCTCGGACGAGCGCGGTCTTCCCGTGATCGATGTGGCCTGCAAGTCCGATGATCATAGGGAGCGCCCCATGGCAGAGCCGGAGGTCGGAAGGCTGACATGCCGGTCCGATGACGGTTCTCTCAAGCCCTGGCTGCCAGTTCCGCGCACCGGTTCGATCATGCGCGCAGTAAGATTGGAGGCTCCGCGCCGTGCAAGTGCGCGCCGGGGATAGGAGATTTAAGCCCACATATGTGGGATCAAGGCGCGCGCGTTGACACCTTGTGGGCACCGTGACCACTGTTGCCGTCCGCTTAACAGGAGCGTTTCAGTAGGAGCGTTTCATGGGCAGACCTCCAGCTCAGAGGCTCGACAAGGAGCGGATCGGCGCGTTTCCGTCGCTCCCGTCCACGGTTGTGAAATCGGCCGGACGAACCGCGCAAATTCTGGAATATTTCGATGACGTCCAAAGAGATGTCAGCATCGTCGAGGTGGCCGAAGCGCTGCGGTCGCCTCAATCGAGCATCGGCGTCATCCTGAAAAGCCTCGTGGAGCTCGGCTTCCTGGAGCTGACTCCGCGCCGGACCTACGCCCTCTCCTACCGTGTCGCGATGCTCGGGAGCTGGATGGACCACAGCCTGTTCGGACGTGGACAATTGCGCGCGCTCATGGAGCGCATTTCCGCCGAGAGCGGCGAGTTCGTCGTGCTGGCACAGCGCGTCGGCATGCACGCCAAGTTCATTCAGGTGGTTCAGGCCGCCAAGCCGGGCCGGCGCCACATCACCGTTGGCACGGAACGTTGCCTTCTGCGTTCCGGCACGGGACGCACGCTCCTGAGCATGCATTCGGACCTTGAGGTGGCGAAGCTGATACGGCGGTTCAATGCCTCTGTCGATGATGCGGGACGGGTCGACGCTGCCGAGGTCATGGGGACCATCAATTCCATCCGCCAGAACGGCTATGCCATGACGCTGGACGCGGTGACGCATGGCGGGGGCGTCATATCGGTCCCGGTGACACGCGACACCCGTCCGGGCTTCGCCCTGGGGATCGCCAGCACGTCGATGACCCTGCGCCGCAACGAAACCGCGTTTGCGAACCTGCTCCGGGACGGTGTCCAGAGGCTGTTCGCCTCGCCGGGGCGGGGCAACGGTCCCGTCGGCACCGGCCTGCGCCCGGTCGCCCTGGCGGGGTGAGGGGGCGCCGATCCATGCGCCCCGTCCCGGACCTTGTGCGGTGATCGGGAGCGGCGGGGCAAACACCCTCTATTCCGCCGACGTCTTTCGGTCTCGCGCCTCAAGGAAGCGGCGCTTGGCTTCAGCATGCTCTTCGGACATCGCGAGCATGGGCTGAAAGGCGATCTCCTGGCGAAGCGCGGCCTCGAGGCCCTCGGAAAAGGCTTCCTTCAGCATGGCCATCGCGGGCGGTGAGGCCTTCGCAAAACGCAGTGCGACCGCCTTCGCGGCGGCGAGGGCGGCCCCCGGCTCGACAACTTCGTCCACAAGGCCGATGCGACCGGCTTCCGCTCCGTCCAGCACGCTCGCCAGAGCCGTCAGCTCCTTGGCCTTGCCGAGCCCGACCCGGCGCGGCAGGCTCCACAGGGTTCCGAGATCGGGGATGAAGCCCATCCGGATGAAGGCGCAGCACAGTTTCGCGTCGCGCGCCGCCACGGCGTAGTCGGAGGCCGACATCAGCGAAAGACCGGCGCCGTAGCAATTGCCTTCCACGGCCGTGATGACGGGTTTGCGTCCGGCGATCAGGAGGCGGACCAGCTGCATGCTTGTCCGCTCCATGCGCGAGCGCATCGCCAGCGCGTCGCGCTCGTTGAAGCTCGCGATGTCGCCGCCGGCCGAAAAGTGTCCGCCGGCCCCGGTGAGCACGATGGCGCGACAGGTGTCGTCATCGTTCAGGTCGCGCAGGCGCCCCAGAAGCTGGTCGCGCAGCTGTGGCGAATACACGTTCATCCGCTTCGGTTCGTTCAGGGTAAGAATGGCGAGGGGCCCCTCTCGCGTGCAGAGCACGCGGTCTTCGTCGGCTTCGATCATGATCGCGTTGCTCCTCAGTTCCCGGCAGGGCCCGCTTCGGCGACCCTTCATTTCTTCCAGTCGGCGGCGGCCTTCAGGACGGCTTGCTGGTCGAAGCGGTTGAAGGCCGGCACCAGAGCGTTGGTGTAGAGATCGGTGGGGGGAATGCCGGGCTGGATCATTTTCCATTTCAGCAGGAAGTCGACGTAGGCGGCATAGTGGGCCGGATTGCTCTCGCCCCAGTCCGAGACCCCGCCCAGGGCGAGATCCCAGTTGGCGAGGCGCGCTTTCAGCACGGCAACCTCGTTGGCCAGCGCCTGTTCTTCGGGTGTGCCGACGGGCTTCAATTGGGGAAAGTAGTCCCATGCCATCCGCACGGCGGCCTCGGGATTGGCCTGGGTGAATTCGGAGCCCATGGCCCACAGCCGGCCCAGCGCCTCCAAGGCCGCGCGCTTGTCCCGCAGCGTCGATTCCAACGCGACGAAGCCGGTCGTGGGAAACGCCCGATATTCCTGTGGGAGAGGGAGGAGCCGCAGCGGGGTTCCGGCATTCCCGATCATTGCGAACTGGGTGTCGAACATGCTCACGGCGTCGACCTGCCCGCGATTGAGCAGGGCGGCCGCCTGGGCGCCGGTGCCGGCGGCGGAGAAGGCGACGTCTGTCTGCGGATTGAGGCCGACGGTCGCGAGGAACGCCCGCCCGTTCAGCACGCCGACCGAACTCATGGACGTGACGCCGATGCGTTTGCCCTTGAGGTCCGAGAGGGTCTTGATGGCGCTGTCCTGCGGCACGGCGATGCCGTAGACGTTGCCTTGGCTGAACGTGTAGAAGGTCGTCATCCTGACGCCCTGAAGACGCATCGCGATGATCTGCTCGATGGAGAATTGTGCGGTGTCAAACTGGCGCGTGGCCAGATACTTCGCGCAATCGGTCGAGGTTCCCGCCACGATGAAGTCGAAGCGCAGGTTCTCCCGTTCGCTGTAGCCGAGTTTTTCCGCGACCGCGAACGGTGCGAGGCTGACGCTGACCGTGGGCGCGCAGACCCCCACCCGCAGGGTTACAGGCTCGGCTGCCGCGCAGGCGATCGAAATCGCGGCGAACAGTGAGGCCAAGGCCCACCTCATCATGATGCACCTCCGATCATCTGCCATCCCGTCTGGAAGTGCTGCGCCCTGAGCGCCTTCAATTTTCGGGCGAGAGCACCACCACGGCATCAGCGGCGAGGGCGCCCTTCGGGCGCACCAGCAGCGGATTGATCTCGAACTCGCTCATGAGGTCGCCTGCAGCGACGGCGAACTGCGAAAGCAGCGCAACGGCGTGGGCGGCGGCTGCCACGTCCGCCTTCGGCGCACCACGGAAGCCGTCAAGCAGCGCGAAGCCCTTGAGGCTGCGGAACATCTCTTCCGCGACCTGGGGGCTGACGGGCGCGAGGCGGGTTTCCGCGTCGCCCAGGAGTTCTGTGAAGACGCCGCCGAGACCGACCGTCACCATCCAGCCGAAAACCGGATCGCGGGTGAAGCCGACCAGCACTTCGACGCCATCGGTTACATATGGCTGCACCGAGATGCCGTCGATGCGGGCGTCGGGTGCCAGGCGCCGGGCGCCGGCGAGGATGTCGTCATAGGCCGCGCGCGCCGCCGCTTCGCCCGCCACGCCCAGCCGGACGCCGCCAATTTCCGTTTTGTGCAGGACATCCGGACTGACGAGCTTCAGGACCGCCGGCTCCCTGAGGGCGAGGACGGCTGCGGCCGCCTCCTCCGGCGAATGGACCAGCCGATCGGTAACGGCATCGACGCCGATCTCCTGGAGTAGCGCCTTGCCCTCCACCTCGCTCAGCGCGGTACGTCCGGCCTCCTTCAATCGCGCGAGGCTGGTGCGCGCCGACAGAACAGCGGGAGAGGGCGGAATGTGCGCGTCCTCCGCTGCTGCCTTCGCATTGCTGAGGTAGGCACAGAGGGCACGCGCGGCGCGGGTCATGTCGTTGAAATAGGCGAAGCCGCTGGCTTCCGCCTCCTCCCGTGCATTGCACAGCGTGTCGACCGTAATGAGCAGCTTTTTCGGCCGTTCGGGGTCCCGCGCGATGTCCGCCCACGGCTTGCGCATGACATTCGCTGAGCCGCAGGTGACAATTGCGCTCACGGCATCCGAGCGTCCCACCAGACGCACCAGTGTTGGCAGGGTGGCATCGTCGTTGACCACATTGGCCGTCATGTCCACGGGGTTAGCCACCATGCCGTAGGCAGGGACGAGAGTCCGCAGCTCCTTTTGGAGTTCGGCATCGAACGTCGGCAGCGGATGGCCTCCCTCGGCGAACTCGTCGGCGAGCGCGACGCACGCCGCTCCCGACACGGAGAGGACACCGACGCCACCCACGGGGGTGCCCGCCGCGAAGCGATGCAGGTAGGAAATGTCCACGAGTTCCGCGACGTTGCGCGCCTCGATCACCCCCGCTGCCCGGAACGCCTCGCGATACGCCCGGTCGTTGCCGGCGAGCGCGGCGGTGTGGGACTGCGCCGCCTCCGCGCCCTTGGCACTGCGTCCGACCTTGTAGGCGACGAGCAGCTTGCCGTTGCGCTTCAGACGCCGCGCCGCGGCAAGGAAGCGGGGGCCGTCCCGCACCTGTTCCACATAGGAGAGGACGACGTCGATGTCGGGAGCGTCCGCGAAATATTCGATGAAGTCCGACAGGTCGAGACAGGCCTCGTTCCCGGTCGTGACCACATGGCTGATGCCAAAGCCGGCCTGGCTGGCGCTGGCGTAGATGGCGGCTGCCAGCGCCCCGCTCTGGGACACGATGGCCGCGCGCTTGGAGCCGGACTGGGGGGCGAACAGGTTGAAGCTGGCGATGGCTCCGCTGTTGAAGTTGGCGACGCCGAGGCAGTTGGGACCGATGATCGCCATGCCGGTGCGCGCGGCGATATCCCTCAGCCGGACCTGCCGGGCGATGCCTTCCTCGGTGCCGAGTTCGGCGAAGCCGGCGGAGAAGACGATGGCCGCCTTCACCCCCAGCGCGGCGCAGCGCTCGATCTCGTCGAGGCCGGCATCGGCGTTGACCGAGAGCAGGGCCGCGTCGGGCGTCGCGGGCAGGGAGGCGACATCGGGATAGCAGGGAAAGCCCTGCACCTCCCGATAGCGGGGATTGATGCAGTAGATGGAGCCGGAATAGCCATAGTCGCGCATCTGCGCGAGAGGCCGTCCGCCGATCCGGGTGGGATCGGGCGAGGCGCCGATCACCACGATGGATGACGGATCAATGAGGGCCTTAAGATCGGGCTTGGGAACAGCGAATGCTTTCTGGCCAGACGAAAATACGGTTGAATTCATCTGGCCATATGCTCCGTTCCTATAGATCTGAGGCAATTTTAGGTGTTCGCGCTGCGCGCAGCCAGTGTTCGTAAAGCCCCCTTGATCAATCGACACATATCTGTCACCCCACCGCGTCTGCGTCCTGCACCTGCCGGGCCGTGAGGGCGGACATTCTGGATATGGCTGCGCAAGCCCCGTCCAGCATGTCGTCGAAGATCGTCTCCACACTCTGGATCGACGTGGCGAAGGCGGCCGCCGGCCCGAAGTCGAGCATGCCCCGGGACCGGTCGCCGGTGCGGTAGGCTTCGCGGGCGAGCTTGCCAGCGACGTGGGGCCGGTAGGCGTCGAAATCCGTCACCTTCCGGTCTTCCAGGGCCAGCAGGTCCCGGGCGCTGTCATTTTCGAGCACCCGGTGGTGATCGCGCAGAATCTGCTTCACCACCACGCTCTGGGTTCCATCGCTCTCGGCGATGAACTGCTTGTAGGACGGGTGAATCCACAATTCCTCGGCCACCAGCATGCGGGTGCCCATGATGATCGCGTCCGCGCCCATGGCGAGCGCGGCTGCGAGCTGGCTGCCCGTCCCTATGCCCCCGCCCACGACGAGCGGCAGATCGATCTCCCGTGCCGCCACCGGGGCCTGAACCATGGTGGAGATCATGAAGACACCCGGATGGCCGCCGCAATCGGCGCCGACCACGGTGATCGCATCGACGTCGAGGCGCGCCGCGCTGCGCGCATATTTCACGGCCGGCACCTTATGGATGATCTTGATGCCCGCTTCCCGCAGCGCCGGGATGATCGGCTCGGGCGAGGCGCCGGCCGTCTCCACGCAGGAGACGCGATTGTCCGCGAGCAGGGGGATGAGTCGGCGGGCCCGCTCGATGCCTTCGTCGAAGCGCGAAATGTAGATGTTGACCCCAAAGCCGAGATCACCGAGCGTCGCGCGGCAGGTGCGCACCTGTTCCTCGACCCAGTCCGTCTCGCCGGACGAGACGATGAAGCCCATTCCGCCGGCCTTCACCACGGCGGCAACATAGGCTGCGTCTGACACGCCCGGCCCGAGCCCTCCGCACAGGATAGGATGTCGGATGCCGAGAAGCTCGGTGATCCGCGTTTTGAAGATCTGCGGTCGCATGGAAGACGCACTTTCGCTGTGGATCAGGAAGGCGGCACGCCGCCCGGAGCCGCGCAGGCCTGATCCGTCGGCGGCGCGGACCCGAGCCGCATTATCGGCAACCTGCCAAAGCCGTGGAGCGCGAAGACGCAGGCCAGGGATAATCAACACATATCGGTTGCGGTCGGGCATGACGGCGCGTGGGCCCGGCTCCATACTCCGCCTGTCCGTTGGGAGCAGGCCGGCGTTGCCGGACGTGGTTCGTCCCGCGCCTTTCCCACGATCCTTCCCTTCCCCGAAATGGCGAGCCCGACCCATGGAGTCCATCGTCAAGGTCGAGCGTCCCGCTGACGGCGTGTCGCTCGTGAGGCTCAACCGCCCCGAGGCGCGCAATGCCTTAAGTCGCGCGCTCAAGGATGCCCTCGATGCTGCCCTGCTGGATGCGGAGCGGGCGAGCGACGTGCGCGTCATTGTCCTGACCGGCACCCCTGAAGCCTTCTGTGCCGGTGGCGACATCAAGGAACTCGGCGCCGTCACCGTCGAGGAGCAGCTCGCGATGCGCGAGCATCCGCTTTGGCGAACCCTCGGCGCGCTGCGCAAGCCGCTGGTGGTGGCCGTCGATGGCTATGCGCTCGGCGGAGGCATGGAGATCGCGCTGGCGGCTGATCTGGTGGTCGCCAGCGAGGGGGCGGTGTTCGGCCTTCCCGAGATCCGGCTCGGCATCCTGCCCGGCGCCGGCGGCACGCAGCGCCTGGTGCGGCTTGCAGGCCGCCAAAGGGCTCTTCGCTATCTCCTCACCGGAGATCGCCTGTCCGCACGCGCGGCGCAGGCCATGGGGATCGTCTGCGAAGTCGCGGCGGACGATGCGGTGGCGGCCGCGTTGGCGCTGGCCGCTTCTATTGCCGCGATGCCGCCGCTCGCGGTCCGCCAGATCAAGGAGGTCGTCCAGCTCGGGCCTGATGCTTCGCTGGCCGCCGCCCTTGCCCTGGAGCGTAACGCCAATCTGGCCCTGTTCGGGACCGAGGAACGTACCCGCCGCATGAAGGCCTTTACCGAGAAGGGCAGCGGCCGGGCCTGAGGCTGGCTCCCGGCCGCAGCCTGCCGCGCTCCGCCGCCTAAGCCTTGTAGGCCACGGAGAGCGAAATCTCGGCGAATGTCTCGAACTCGTTGGCGACGGCCGCGGCCTTGCGACGGAGGCGATCGAGGGAATCCTCGCCGAGCGGAAGGCGGCCCGGCGGGTCGGGCATGCGGGCGATCTTCAGCAGCACTTCCCCGACCTTTCTGGGATCGTTCGGCTGCTGTCCATCCCGCGCGTTCATGCGGTCGAGGGTGGTCTTGGTCGCACCGGATTGGTAGGCCGCGATGGGATGGCGCGGACGCTGGAGCGAGGTGCCGGCGAACCGGGTCCTGATCGATCCGGGCTCCAGGATCGTGACCTTGATGCCGAAGACGGCGACCTCCTGGGCGAGCGCATCCGAAAAGCCTTCCACGGCATACTTCGTGGCGGCGTAGAATGCGAAGCCCGGAGATGCCGAATAGCCGCCGCTGGACGACGTGTTCATGATGTGCCCGCGCCCGCGGCTGCGCATGCCGGGCAACACGGCCCGCGTCACTTCCGCGAGGCCGAAGAAATTGACATCGAAGAGCGGTCGGTACTCGTCGGGTGTCGTTTCCTCGGCGGCGGCCATCAGGCCGTAGCCCGCATTGTTGACCAGCACATCGATGCCGCCGGTCCGCCGTTCGGCCTCGGCAACGGCGGCGGCGATCTGATCGGGCCGTGTGACGTTCATCTCCAGGGCGAGGAGCCGGTCGCCGAAGCGAGTCACCAGGTCTGCGAGATTGGCCGTGTCGCGCGCCGTGGCGACGACCGTCTCGCCGTGCTCCAGCGCGACCTCGGCGAAGGCGTAGCCCATGCCGCTGTCGCAGCCGGTTATGAACCAGGTCAGGGGTGCAGGTGTCGACATGTTTCCTCTCCGCCGCTTACTGCAGAAGATGCGTGACCGTCTTGCTGACGGTGTATCCCTCAACGCCCTCGACGCCGCCCTCGCGTCCGTGCCCGCTTTCCTTCACGCCGCCGAACGGGATGCCGACGGTGGAGACGACGAGATGGTTGATGCCCACCGTGCCGCATTCGAGCGCGCCGGCGAGCTTGTCCGCCCGGGCGGCCGAGCGGGTGAAGACGTAGCCCGCGAGCCCGTAGGGCAGGGCGTTCGCACGCACCAGCACCTCCGCCTCGTCGTCGTATCGCGCAATGATGGCGACCGGGCCGAAGGGCTCCTCGTTCAGGATGCGGGCATCCTCCGGGACATCGACGAGCACGGTCGGAGCGTAGAAGTACCCCGTGTTGCCGATCCGGCTGCCGCCTGCCAGCGCGCGCCCGCCCCGGCGCACCGCATCGGTCACCAGTTCATCGACGGCGGCAAGGCGGCGGGCATTCGCGAGCGGCCCCATGGCGGTCGTCGCCGCCACGCCCGGCCCGACGGGGATCTTCCTCGCAAGAGCTGCGAACTGATCCACGAAGCGGTCGTAAACCGACCGATGGGCATAGAGCCGCGTCGGCGAAAGGCAGGCCTGGCCGGCATTGCGGAACTTGGTGCCGGCGATGCGGGTCGCTGCCGTCTCCACATCCGCGTCCTCGCAGATGATGACCGGGGCGTGGCCGCCCAGCTCCATGATGGTGGGCTTCATTTCGCGCGCGGCGAGCTGGGCCAGGTGCTTGCCGACCGGAACCGAGCCGGTGAACGTGACGAGGCGCACCTGCGGCGCAGCGATGAGGTGTTCGGAGATGGCCGCCGGGTCGCCGAACACGACGTTGAGGACGCCGGGCGGCACCCCGGCATCAATGAAGGTCTGCACCAGCGCCAACGTGCTCGCCGGGGTCTCCTCCGCGGGCTTGAGAACCAGCGTGCAGCCGGCCGCGAGGGCACTCGCGATCTTGCGGCATGGAGTGAACACCGGCGCGTTCCAGGGCGCGAACGCCGCCACGACCCCGACGGGCTCACGCACCACCATCTGGCGCAGGCCCGGTTCGGACGGGATGATCCGCCCGTAGAGCCGCCGGCCTTCCTGGGCGTCCCATTCGATGATCTCGATGCCCCGCAGGATGTGAACCTTCGAATCCCCAATGGGTTGCCCCTGTTCGCGGGTCGTCAGCCAGGCGATTTCCTCTATTCGTTCACGCAACAGCGCCGCCGCCTTCATGAGGATGTCGCAGCGCTTGAGCGGCGGTGTGCTCCGCCATCCGGGAAGCGCCCGGCTCGCCGCCATCACGGCCTTGTCGAGATCTGCTGCGCCTGCCACGGGCAGGCGGCCGATCTCTTCCTCCGTCGCGGGATCGAACACCGGCCGGGTGATGCCGGACGAGCCGGCGGTCCACTCGCCGTCGATGTAGAGCTTCGGTTCCGGGTATGCGAACGACATGGGCTAGGAAACTCCGGGAGGGTAGGGCTAGCGGCCTTCGAAGCGCGGGGCGCGCTTCTCCCGCAGGGCGGCGACGGCCTCCACGTGGTCGCGGCTCGACCGCACGATGGTCATGTGGGAGGAAACGAGGTCGAGGCTGGTGGAGAGGTCGGTGTCGAGGCCCTGGTAGACCGCGCGCTTGATGAGCCGCGCCGAGAGCGGAGGGCCGGCGGCGATGCGGCGGGCGAACGCGCGCGCCTGCTCCATGAGCTCGTCATCAGGATAGATGCGGTTGACGAGCCCGATGCGCAGGCATTCCTCGGCGCCCACATAGTCCGCGCTCCAGAACATCTCGAGTGCCTTTGCGGGCCCGACGATCCGCGGCAGGTAATGAGCGCCTCCGGCACCCGGCACGAGCCCGAGCTTGAAGTAGGTTTCAGCGACTTTGGCGCCCAGCGCCATGAAACGCAGGTCGCACATGAGGGCGATGTCGAGGCCCGCTCCCGCCGCAACGCCGTTGATCGCCGCGATCGCCGGCTTGTCGAGGGCGGCCATGGCGTGGGTGATGCGCTGGATGCCCTTTGTCAGACGCTCCTTGACCTGCAGCGGCGTCATCTCGGCGCTGCCCATCTTGTCCACGTCGCCACCGCTGCAAAACGCGCGTCCCGCCCCCGTCAGGATCACCGCCCGCACCGCGTCGTCCGCTGCGACCTCGCGGATGGCGGCTTCCCATAGCGTCAGCATGGGGTCGTTGAAGGCGTTGAGCTTGTCCGGGCGGTTGAGGAGGATCGTGGCAACGCCACCCTCGATGTTCAGGCGGATCTCGGCTTCTACTTCTGTCGAGGGAAGAGACATGATCTTTGGCACTCGGCGTGACGGCGGTATCCAACGGATCATCGGACGAAAAGAGTGAAGTCACCACCGGGCGTTTCTTATTCGCAGGGGGATGGAAATTATCGCGTGATCTGCAATCCGGCGGGGGAAGACGCCGTTCTTGGGGGCGGATGGGCCGTTGGATCTCCAACCTGTCTTTCGGGCACTCTTTGCCTTTCTGCGCTGCGCTGCGGCAGGATCAGCAAGGGGTTCCTGAGGGGGTGTCCGTCAATATCTTGACATTATTGCCCGCTTGCATTCTCCTAGCGAACAACAGACGTGGAGGCGGCGACAAGCTGCCCCGCCAATGGGAGGATGCCATGCTGATGCGAGGTTCGCCGTCAGGTCGCGATGAGGCCCATGTCGTCAAGTCCGCCGTCAGAACGCTGGAGATCCTCGAGTTCTTTGACGAGGTGCGGCAGCCGACGAATGTCGTGACCGTGTCGGAAGCCCTTGGATATCCTCAGTCGAGCACGGCTGCCCTTTTGCGCAGCATGGTTGCCATGGGCTATCTGCAGTTCGATGCCAAGGCTCGCACCTACCTTCCGACCGACCGGGTGGGCCTGCTGGGGAACTGGATCAGTCCGCCGCTCTTTGAGGACGGGGCGCTCCTGCGAATGATGCGGGCGGTCCATCGTCGGACCGGCCAACTGGCCTTGATCGCCGCGCGCAACGGCGATTTCGCGCAATATATTCACGTACTGAAGCAGCCGGACGCCATCGCGTACCACATCCAGATCGGCATGAAGCGACCGCTTGCTTCCTCGGGTGCCGGGCGCGTGCTGCTGGCGGCCTCTTCCGATGGGGAGGTGAGAAGCCTGGTCCATCGGCTGAACGCCTACGCATCCAGCGATGCGGTGCGGATCGACCTTCTCGAACTGCTCAACGAGCTGACGGCGATCCGTCGCCGCGGGTATTGCGTTTCCAAGAACCGGGTGGTCGACAATTTCGGCTCGATCGCCATCAGGTTGCCGGCGGAGTTGACTTCGCGTCCGCTGGTGGTCGGGCTCGGTGGCCGCACGAACGTGATCGAGGAAATGGAGAGCGACTTTGTCGCCATCGTGCGGGAGGAAATTGCCCGCCATCTGGTGCGGCCTTGCGGCGAAGGCGGGCCTTCGGTGAGTTTTGCGGCGGGGCACCTGCAGCCGAGCGCGGCCTGAGCTTCCGCCGAGGGGCATGAGGGGTGCGCGGGGGCAGCCCCTCGTCAGCGTTGGGTTTGGCGCCAGCGATTACTCGAGCTTCGCGCCGGAAATGCTCAGCATGTTCTTCCACATCTGAACATCCGGCGCGAGGAAAGCCTTGAATTGGGCGCTGTCCATCGGCTTTTTGCAGTCAAGGCCGATCTTGGCCAGCTTTTCCGCGACGGACGGCTTGGTCAGGGCGTTGCGGATGGCGCTGTCCAGGCGAGCGGTGACTGCAGGGTCGAGGCCCTTGGGGGCGATGACGCCGGTCCAGGGGAGCACCACGAGATCCGTGACGCCGGATTCCTTCAACGTCGGTACGTCTGGAATCAGGTCGGAGCGCTGATCCGACGTCACGGCGAGGATTTTGATGCCTCCCGATTTCGCAAGTTCTGCCTGCGACGCATAGGCATCGAACATCAGGTCGATCTGTCCCGAGAGGAGGGCCGTCACGGCAGGGGCGCTTCCCTTGAAGGCCACATGGGTCATCTGCGTGCTGGTCAGCTTCTTGAACCATTCGCCGATCAGGTGAGGAGATGATCCGGCGCCGGCCGTGCCATAGAAATACTTGTCCGGGTTTGCCTTCAGCGCGGAGATGAAGCCGCCGACGTTCTTCACGGGCATTTTGTTCGGGTTGACCGAAAGGACCATGAGAATCGAGCAGGCCAGCGTGATGGGCTGGAAGTCCTTGACCACGTCATACTTCGTCGAATTGTACAGCGAGGGCGCGACGACGACGCCTGGCGTCGCCACCAGGATGGTGTAGCCGTCGGGTGCGGCCCTGGCCACGTATTCCGAGCCGATCATGGTGCCCGCGCCGGGCTTGTTGTCGACGATAACCGGCTGGCCCAGGCTCTCCCGCAGTGCCTCGGCCATGATGCGGGCGAAGGCGTCGGTCTGGCCGCCGGGTGCATAGGGCACCACGACCGTTACGGGTCGGGTCGGGTAGTCGGCGGCGCGGGCCGCGGTGATCGGAGCGGCCGCCCCCAGAGCCAATGCGATCAGGGTCGCCAAGCTACGACGAAGTGGCTTCTGCAAGGAATCCTCCCTCTCTGTTCCGCCTCAAGCGATCGGCGATCTGAGAAATTTATGAATATATATTCATTCCTAGCGTAGATCCCACGCGACACTCAGGTGGCGTGAAGCGGCTGCTGCGCATCCCGCCAGAGAGCAGGATGGTGTTGAGTGTACGCATAAAGTCAATGGTCGCCCCATCGATTGCACGATGGTGTCATTTTGAGGTTCGTGCGACCTGGAGACGGGCGTGGCATTGACATTCGCGGTCCCACAATAAATCACTGTTCATAAATCGGCCGCGACACGTCGTGGCACGAGGCATTCCATGAAATGCAGGCAGGGAGACGCGAATGGCGGCGTATTTGATTTGCGAGGTGGATCAGATCGATGCGGAAGCCGCGTCGACCTATCTGCCCCAGGCCGCTGCAGCGATTTCCGCGTTCGGGGGGCGCTATCTGTCTCGCGGCGGCGAAACACGGCTTGTCGAAGGGGAAAAACAGCCCGGCCGCA
This sequence comes from Xanthobacter aminoxidans, assembly GCF_023571765.1. Classification (GTDB taxonomy): domain Bacteria; phylum Pseudomonadota; class Alphaproteobacteria; order Rhizobiales; family Xanthobacteraceae; genus Xanthobacter; species Xanthobacter aminoxidans. The sequence continues at coordinate 145,810 of NZ_JAMJXC010000009.1, forward strand.
TCGTCGTTATCGAGTTCCCATCGATGGACGTCGCCATGCAGTTCTATGAATCGGATGCGTATCGGGCGCCGCGAGATCTTCGTCGCGCAACGACGAAATCCCGTCTCGTCCTGGCGGATGGTCTCTGAGGGGCGGAAAAGACGTGACGGCTATGTTGCTTCCAGACGACCAGATGGTCGATGACAGCGAATTGCGGTTGCTCGGGGATAGCGCGGAGGCCTTCCTTGCGGCGCGCGCATCCAGCGGGCGGCTGCGCGCGGGCGGTCCGGCCCTTGATCCGGACATATGGGCCGCCATGGCCGAGCAGGGGTGGCTCGGCATGTGTCTGCCCGAGGCCCAGGGCGGGCTCGGGATGGACGCTTCCGCGGCCTGCGTGCTCACCGAGGCGTTCGGTGCCGCGCTCCTTCCCGACCCCTTCATCGCCATGGCGCTGATGCCGTCGCTGCTCCTCGCCGCCCTGCCGGGTGCCGGGGATGAGATCGCAGCCGGTATCGCCGCAGGGGAGCGCCTTGTGACCGTCGCCTGGCAGGAGGCCGCGGAGAACCTCGCTCCTCTTCCAAGGGATGCCGTGGTCGAGCGGAACGGTGATCACCTTGTGCTGCGCGGGCGCAAGGTCTGCGTTCCGGCCATTGCCAGCGCGGGCGAATGGCTCGTCACGGCCGTGCTCGACGGGGCGAGCGCGTTGCTGCGCGTGGATCCCGCGTTGCGGGGCGTGGAGGTGGAGCAGGTCCTGCTCGTCGACGGCACCCGCATGGGCGCCGTGTCGTTTGCGCAGGTCCGCCTGGATGAGACTGCGGTTCTGGCTCGGGGTGACGAGGTGGAGCGGGCAACCGCGCGGATGATCGCCGGCGGCCAGCTCGCTCTGGCGGCGCAGCTGTACGGCATCGCCAAGGCGAGCCTGCACATCTCATTGCGATACATGGAGACGCGGGTCCAGTTCGGCAGCGCGATCGCGCGTTTTCAATCCCTCAGGCATCGGGCGGTGGACCTGAAGATCGGTCTTGAACTGGCCCGGGCCGCGCTGCGGGACGCTCGTCGTCCCCATGGGGCCGGAGACCAAGCCATCAGCGCCGCCAAGGCGAGCGCATCGGAGGCGGCGGTGGCAACCAGCCGTGCCGGCATTCAGCTGCACGGCGCGATGGGCTTCTCCGATGAAGCCGACATCGGGCTCTACCACAAGGCCGCGTTGACCGGGGCCGCATGGCTCGGCAGCGCGCGCCTTCACCGGACCACCTCGACCCAGGGGAGAGGACGCGACCGTGAATCGGCTTGAAGAGATTTCCGCTTCCGTCGTGGTGCATCGGTCGGAACTGGCGGATGCCGAATTCCGGGCCGCGTGGCGCGCGTGGCTGGAAGAGCATTGCGATGTGCAGATGCTGCGTCCGGCGCGACGGCTGGCCGGAGCCCCCCTGAAGGCGTGGCTGCGCAAGCTCAATGTCCATGGCTGGCGCGCCCCGGGCTGGCCGCGAGAGCACGGCGGCATGGGCCTGTCCTTCGCCAAGCAGCTCATCTATCGCGAAGAGCTGGAACGGCTTGGTGTCACACGTTGGCTCGACCTTGGTGAAACCCTGCTCGGCCCCATGCTCATGCGTCATGGCACGCAGGAGCAGAAGGCCACTTTGCTGCCGCGCATTCTTGATTGCTCGGATTTCTGGTGTCAGGGCTACTCCGAGCCGAATGCAGGATCGGATCTCGCCAGCCTGCGGACCACAGCGGTGCGTGACGGGGACGACTTTATCGTCAATGGCCAGAAGATCTGGACCACGTTCGTTCAGGACGCAACGCACATCTTCACCCTGGTCCGCACCGGGCGCTACGAGCGCAGGCAGCAGGGCATCAGCTTTCTTCTCATAGACATTGAGACGCCTGGAATCACGCGGCGCGGCATCCGCAATATTGCAGGCGATAGCGAGTTCGGCGAAGTCTTCTTCGACGATGTCCGGGTGCCGTCCTCGCAGCTTCTTGGCACGCTGGACGAGGGGTGGACCATCGCGAAGTCTCTTCTGGAGTTCGAGCGGACCAGCATCGGAAGCCCTTTCCTCGCGGATCTCGCGCTGAAGATGCTGAACAGCCTCGCGGAGCGCTGCGGCATCGCGGATGATCCCGTGTTTGCGGCCCGGATGAAGGGGTTCGCGTCCGAGCTTGACGTCGCGCGTTTGCTCTATGCCGACTTGTGCGGGCGGTTTGTCTCCGGCGAGAAGCTCGACAGCGAGTTCTCCATGATGAAGCTTGTATCCACCGAGCTTTTCCAGCGCACCGCGGAGTATGCGGTGGAGGTGCTGACCCCCTACCAGGCCGGACATCACGACCAGCCCACGCGCGTGCTGTTCGAGGAACTCAACCATCTCTACCTGATCTCGCGACCGGTAACGATTTTCGGCGGCACCAGCGAGGTCCAGCGCGACATCATCAGCCGCTCCCTTCTCGCTGTCTGAGGCGGGTTCACCCCTTTTTCCTAGCAATCGGGACGGCCGAACAGGAGGCCTCATGGGATACATTCGTCCACTCCAGGACTACATGGAGTTTCTTTCGAAGGGGAAGCTGATGCTTCTCAGGTCTCGGTCGACGGGTGGGTACGTCTTCTATCCCCGCGTCGCCGAGCCTCGGACGGGAGCCACCGACCTCGAGTGGGTGGAAGCCTCGGGCCGGGGATCGATCTATGCCTGCACCATCGTGCGCCAGCGCCCGCCCACGCCGCACTACAACGTCGTTCTGGTCGATCTCGCCGAGGGGCCTCGCATGATGTCCACCGTCGTCGAGATGGAGAACGAGGACATCCGCATCGGCATGCCGGTCCAGGCTGCCATCATCGAGCGCGACGGAGCGCCCCTCGTCGTGTTCAAGCCCGCCAATACCTGAGGATAGGATCGAGAGCGTGGACGACACCTTTCCCCGCGGTCGAACCGCAATTGTCAGCAATGCCACCTACGGGTTGGGCGAGGCGCCGGGCCTCAGCTCCATGGACCTCGCCGCGCACGCGAGCGTGGCCGCGCTCTCGCGCATGGGCTTGACGCCGGCAGACGTGGATGGCGTATTCATCGGCCTGCCCGACGATTATCTCTCCGGGCTGACCCTGTCGGAGTATCTCGGCATCAAGCCGCGCATCTCGGACAACAACCGCACCGGCGGGTCGGCCTTCCAGACCCATGTCGCCTGGGCCGCGATGGCGCTGGCCGCCGGCCAGTGCGACGTGGCCCTCATCGCCTATGGGTCCAACCAGCGCACCGCCTCGGGAAAGCTGGTCCAGTCGAACCGCCCGTCCCCCTACGAGGGACCCTACCGGCAGCTCCTGCCGATCTCCTCCTATGCGCTTGCCGCCTCGCGCCACATGCATCTCTACGGCACCACGCGGCGGCAGCTCGCGGAGGTCGCCGTGGCCGCGCGCGGCTGGGCGAAGCTCAATCCGGAAGCATTCATGCGGGATGACCTCACCATTGAGGACTGCCTCGCGGCGCGCCTGGTTTCCGATCCGCTGGGGCTCAGGGATTGTTGCCTCGTCACGGACGGGGCCGGTGCCATCGTGATGGTGCGGGCGGACAGGGCGCGGGACTTCACGCCGAAGCCGGCCTACGTGCTCGGCGCGGCCTCCGCCGTCACGCACCGCGACATCACCAACATGCCCGACCTCACGGTGACGGGCGTGGCCGAGGCTGCGCCCCGCGCCTACGCGCAGGCTAGGGTGAAGCCGGCGGACATCGACGTGGTCGAGCTTTATGACGCCTTCTCCATCAACACCATTCTCTTTCTGGAGGATGCCGGCTTCTGCCCGAAGGGCGAGGGCGGCCGCTTCGTGGAGAATGGCGCAATCGGACCTGGCGGCCGGCTGCCGGTCAACACCAATGGCGGCGGCCTCTCGTGTGTCCATCCCGGGATGTATGGGCTGTTCACGATCATCGAGGCGACCCGCCAGCTGGCCGGGGAGGCGGGTGCGCGGCAGGTGGCCGACGTGAACCTCGCCTTCGCTCAAGGGAACGGCGGGATGCTGTCCAGCCAGGCCGTGGTGATCCTCGGCAGCGAGGCGACCCTCTGACCCCCCGGCAGACCGATCACGCGGCCCCGCGTCATGCCGCGCAGGACCCGTTTCGGCTGGATGGCCGCACCGTCGTCGTGACCGGTGCGGGATCGCGCGGCGAGGGGATCGGCAACGGCCGCGCCATCGCGGTGCTGATGGCGCAGGCGGGCGCGCGCGTCGTGGCCGCGGATCGCGACGCTTCGGCGCTCGACGCCACGCTGGCGATGATCGCCGAGACCGGTGTTCCCGGCCTGGGGGTGGTCGCGGACGTGGGGGACCCGGCCGGCTGCGCGCAGATCGTGAATGGCGCGCTGGAGCGGTTCGGGCAGCTCGACGTGCTCGTGAACAATGTCGGGATCGTCGGCCCCGCCGGGACCGCCGAGGACGTCGATCCGGAGGCCTGGGACGAGGCCTTCCGGATCAACGTGAAGTCGGTGATGCTGATGGCCCGTCATGCGGTTCCCGCGCTGCGGCGTTCGTCCGCCGCGGCGATCGTCAATGTCTCTTCGATCGTGGCGCAACGCGGCGGACATCCGAGCCTGTGCTACCCCGCCACGAAAAGCGCTGTGCTGGGAATGACCACCGCCATGGCATCGCACTATGGGCCGGCGGGCATTCGCGTGAACAGTGTGATGCCGGGCAACGTCTTCACGCCGATGGTCACAGCCCGTGGCATGTCGGAGGAGATGCGGCTGCAGCGCCGGGAGAACAACCTCCTGAAGATCGAGGGGACGGGGTGGGACGTGGGTTATGCGACCCTGTTCCTGGCGAGCCAGGCGGCCCGCTGGATCACGGGTGTGATCCTCCCGGTCGATGGCGGCCTGACCTCGTCCGTTCCCCTTCCGACGCCTCCCGTCAGCCGCGGCTGAAGTGTGGGGCCTTCGGCGTTGATGGCGCCGCCGGCCTCGCTGCCCGGTCTTCACGCAGGCCATACTTTCGGAGGACATGCCGATGAATTCCCGCGTAGATTCAAGAGTCGCGGTGGTGACGGGAGCCGGGCGGGGCATCGGGTTTGCCTGCGCCCGGCGTTTCCTCGCCGATGGCTATTCCACCATCCTGCTTGACCGTGTCGAACCCAAGGACACCGGCGGCTCGCTGGGACCCCGGGCCTCCTTCATGGCGTGCGACGTCGGCTCGGCCGCGGCGGTTGCCGCCGTCTTCGAGGCGGTAAGGGCTGAACATGGCCGGCTCGACGTGCTGGTCAACAATGCCGCCATCAACATTCCCGCCCACTTCCTTGAGCTGACAGAAGCCGTCCTCGACGAGACGCTCCGGGTCAACGTCAAGTCCGTCCTTCTGTGCGGGCAGGCTGCGGCACGGCTGATGATGGGAAACGGCGGGGGCGCCATCGTCAACATCGCCTCCGTGAGCGCGACCATGTCGACGCCGACCAGCGTCCCCTATGCGACGTCCAAGGGGGCGGTCGTGTCGCTGACCAGATCCATGGCTCTCGGCCTTGCCGGCCACGGCATCCGCGTCAATGCCGTTGCGCCGGGTACGGTCGTGACGGAAATGACCCGGGAGAGGCTGCTGGGAGACGAAGCCGCGCGCCGCCGCATCCTGTCCCGCACGCCAATCGGCAGGGTGGGAACTCCCGAGGAGATCGCAGGCGTGGTGGCCTTCCTCGCCGGCCCGGACTCGAGCTTCATGACCGGCGAGGTGGTCAATGTGGAGGGCGGCCGCTTCTGCCTCAACTATGTCGTGGACTGAGGCATCCCGGCTTGTGCCTCATTCCAGCGAAATCTTCGCCTTCGCCGTGACGAGCCGCCATTTTTCCAGATTGCTGGCGATGTAGTCTTTCGCGCTGACAGGGTTCGAATCCGCGATCGGGTCGATCAGCGAGGCGCGAATCTCGTCCTGGAAGGCGGTCTTGGACATGACGTCGTGCGTGATGTCCGCCAGCTTGCCGACGACCGCGGCCGGGGTGCCGGCCGGAGCGAGGACGGCATTGAAGGTGCTGGCCAGCATGCCGGGAAGGCCCGCCTCGCGGGTCGTCGGTATGGCGGGCGCGTATGAGGCCCGCTTGTCGCTGCAATAGGCGAGCAGGCGAAGGGGGCCGCTCTCCTGGGAATAGGGCAGCATGCTCGTCAGCGTTTCGATGAAGAGGTCCACCTCTCCCCTGATGAGACCCAAAAGGGCTGCCGCGCCTCCGGTGTAGGGCACGTGGACGAGGTCGAGGCCGCCCGCCTCCATCTTGAAAAGCTCGAGCGAATAGTGGGCGATGGCGCCGATGCCGGTGGACGCGGCAGAGTATTTCCCCGGATTGGCCTTGATCTCCCGGATGAGGGCTTCGAGATTCTCGACCGGAAGTTTGGCCTTGTTGACGCCGATGACCATCGGCGTCTCCCCCACGATCGCGATGGGGCTAAAGCTCGTAACGGGGTCGTAACCGGCCTTGGAGTTCAGAAGGGCGTAGAGGATCAGGCTCGATGTGGCGAACGACAGCGTGTACCCATCCGGCGTAGACCGCGCCACCGACGCATTTGCGATGCTCGCCGAGGCTCCGGGCTTGTTGTCAATGACGACCGGGACGCCGAGGAGGGGGCTGACACGTTCGGCGTAGCGCCGCGCGAAGATGTCGGACTGACCGCCCGGCGGAAATCCCACGACGAGGCGGATCGGACGGTTCGGGAAATCGTCCTTGGCCAGCGCGATACCCGGAGACATCACCGCAACACCGGCGCCGACCTTCAGAAAAGTCCTGCGATCCATTTTGTTCTCCTCCCATTCTTGTTGTGTCGGTTCGGGTTGTCCTGGCCGCGCGGTCTGACGCCGCCTTCGGGAGGCTCAGGCGCCGCCTTCGCGATGTTTCGCGCGCGGCTGGGTCTCTTGTTGGGACTGGCCTTCGGTGGGGTTCGCCGGCCAGCCGAAATAGGCTGTGCGCTTCTCCCGGAAAGCCCGGACCGCCTCAATGGCATCCGGCGTGCAGACCAGTGCGGCCTGAACGTCCCGTTCAAGGTCCAGCTGATCGCCGAACGAGTTGAAGGGGGCGGCATCGAGAATCCGGGTCTGTTCGGCGAACGCCCGCGGCGGGCCTTCTCTGAGGCGATGCGCCAGTGCCGTCGCTTCGCCCTGCAGCGCCTCGTCCTCGACGCACTTCCAGACGAGGCCCCACTGCTCCGCCTGTGCCGCCGGCAACCGGTCGCCAAGCATGGCAAGGCCGAGGGCCCGGCTGCGGCCGAGAAGTCGCGGCAGGAACCAGGTCATCCCCATGTCAGGCACCCGCGCGAGACGCGGTGCGAACGGGAAAAGGAAGTAGGACGACTGCGCCGCGAGAACCATGTCGCAGACCAGGGCAAGTCCGCATCCGCCACCGACGGCGGCGCCGTTGACCGCCGCAATCTTCGGCCGGTCGAAGGCATAGAGGTCACGCATCAGGCCGTTGATCGCGTCATCCATCAGGGCCCGGAACCGCCGGCTCGGGTCCGCTTGCCCCTCCTCCTGCATGAAAGGCGCGCCGAGGTCGATGCCGGCGCAGAAGGCGCGGCCCGCGCCGGTAAGCAGGAGCACCCGGGCATCGGGATTGTGGCGCAGTTCGCTCAGGGCCGCACGAAGCTGCACGATCATCTGAAGATTGACCGCGTTCAGGACGTGCGGGCGATTGAGCGTTATCCGCGCAACCCCGTCTTCCACCACGGTCTCGATCATCTTTTCCATTGAGCCCTCCATCGGCACTCGAACAAAAAATAAATGAGTAGTCAATTTTATTGTGCGAACAGTTCCTCGCTGATACCTTTCCCGCGGGGATCTGGCACGTGGATGCCTATTCATAATCGTGGGGAAAGATGGATCAGGATCTTGCGCCCGAGATGATCGCTGCCCGGCTGGGCATCGTGCTTCAGTCCGAGCGGATCGCGCGCATGAAGCAGCAGGGCTTCTGGACGGACGAACGCCTCGTCGATTGCCTCGATCGCGCCGTCCTGGCCCACCCGGATGCCGAGGCGATCGTGTCCGCCCGAAAGGACGGGGGACACGTGAAGCGCCTCACCTATCGCGAACTCGCCGGGGAAGTGGAGCGCATCGCCGCCGGCCTTGCCGTGCTCGGCGCCCAACCAGGCACAATCGTGTCGGTGCAACTGCCGTGCTGGTGGCAGTTCGCAGCCATCGTGCTCGCCTGCACGCGGCTCGGCTGCATCGTCAATCCGCTCATGCCCACCGCCAGGGCCCATGAGCTGAAGGCGGCACTCAGCCTGTGCGACACGCGGATTCTCTTCATTCCCCGCAGCTTCCGGCAGGTGGACTATCCGTCTCTCCTTGATGGATTGCGGAAGGACCTTCCCGGGCTTCGCTATGTGGTCGTGGTCGACGAGGCGGCACCGGACGGCTTCGAGGGGCTACCGTCCGGTGGGGGCATCCCGAAGACCTTCACCCATGCCGACGCCGTCACGGAAATCATGTTCACCTCGGGCACCACGGGCGCGCCCAAGGGTGTGATGCAGACCTCGAACACGCTTCTCGCCGCGACCCGTGCCTTTGCGGAGCGCAATGGTCTCGGCGCCGACGACACGATCTTCATGGCGTCGCCCCTCGCGCACCAGACCGGCTATCTCTGGGGGATCTTCCTTCCGATCTTCCTCGGTGCCCGCGTCGTCTACCTGGACCAGTGGGTGCCGCAGCGCGCGGCGCAGCTGATCGCGGCGGAACGCGCCACGTTCAGCGTCGCCGCCCCCACCTTCCTGACGGATCTCCTCGGCGTTCAGGAAGCCGAAGGGGCGGATCTTGGATCGCTGAACGCCTTCCTGCTCGCCGGAGCGCCGGTGCCGAAAGTGCTTGTGGAACGAGCGGCGGAGCGCCTCGGCGTCCGCATCGGCTCGGCATGGGGCATGACTGAGGTGGCACTCGTCACCATCTCCCACCCCTCGGACAGCGCCGAGCGGGTCTCCGCCACCGACGGCGCGCCGCTCCCCGGCACGCAGATCCGCATCGTGAATTCTGGCGGCGTGCCGGTGCCACCGCGCGTGGAGGGGCGATTGCAGGCGCGGGGGCCGTTCAATTTCGTCGGCTATCTCAAGCGTCCCGACCTCAACGACACCGATGCGGACGGCTGGTTCGAGACCGGCGACCTCGGCTACGTGGATGACGCCGGCTATCTCAGAATCACCGGCCGCGCCAAGGACATCGTCATTCGCGGTGGCGAGAAGATCCCGGTCGCGGACGTGGAGAACGTGCTGTACCGCCACCCGGCGATCGCCGACGCGGCCATCGTGGCCGTGCCGGATCCGCGGCTCGGCGAACGCGCCTGTGCCTATGTCACCTTGCGGGGCACGGACGGCTTCGACATGGCCGAGATGACCCGCTTTCTCGCCGCGTGCGGCGTGACCCGCACCTATTTCCCCGAGCGTCTCGAGATCATCGCCGAAATGCCCCGCACGGCCAGCGGGAAGATCCAGAAGTTCCTGTTGCGACAGCGGGCTGAGGTGGACACGGCCACCGCTTCGGCAGGGTAGGGGAAGGGCGGAATGCCGCGCCGCCTCAAAAATGAATCAAGCTTCAGGAGGAGGAAACATGCGAGCTGTTCTGCTGGCTGCGCTTGCGGCAGGGTTTATGGCGGTGTCCGGGTTGCCGGCCGCATCGGCCGACGGATCGACCGGCCCGGTCCGCGTTGGCGTGCTTACCGACATTTCCGGCTATCTGTCGTCGGCCCTCGGTCCGCCGACGGTCGATGCCGCCCGTATGGCTGCGGAAGACTTCGGCGGCACCGTCCTCGGTCGGCCGATCGAGGTGCTCGGGGCCGATCACCAGAACAAGGCCGATATCGGCGCGGCCATCGCCCGCCGCTGGTTCGACGAGGATCAGGTGCAGGTGATCACGGGCATGGGGAATTCTGCGGTTGCCCTGAGCGTGCAGGGGCTGGCGGCGGAAAAGAACCGGATCGCGCTCTTCGCCTCGGCGGCGAGCACGGCGATCACCGGCAAGAGTTGCACCCGCAACGGCCTGCACTGGACTCACGACACTTACATGTTCGCCAACGCCTTGCCGAAGACGCTGCTGGCGCAGGGCGTGGACAGCTGGTTCCTGATCGCTTCCGACTATGCGTTCGGGCGCTCGCTGGCGGACGAGACGCGCAAGGTCATCGAGGCCCGGGGCGGCAAGGTGGTCGGGGTCGTCTATCATCCGCAGGGCACCACGGACTTCTCTTCCTTCCTGCTCCAGGCGCAGGGCTTCGGGGCCAAGGCGGTCGCCATCCTAAATTCGGGCAACGACACGGTGAACGCCATCAAGCAGGCGTCCGAATTCCAGATCACCCCCCGCCAGCGCCTGGTGGTGGGCATGCTTCTGGTCTCCGACGCTTATGCCATCGGCACCCAGCTGGGGCAGGGGCTTGAATTCTCGACCATCTTCTACTGGAACCAGAACCCCGAAGCGGCGGCTTTCTCGCGCCGCTTCTTCGCTCGCAACAAGGTGATGCCGACCGAGGCGCACGCCGGCGTCTACAGCGCGGTGACCCATTATCTGAAAGCCGTGAAGGCGGCGGGGACCACGGATGTCACGACGGTGGTCGACAAGATGCGGGCGACGCCGGTGAATGATTTCTACAGCGACAACCTCGAAATCCGCGCGGACGGCCGGTTGATGCGCCCCGCCTATCTCGCGCGGATCAAGGCGCCGTCGCAGCAGAAAGAGCCCTGGGATCTCTACGAGATCGTCGCCCGCATCGATCCGCAGGATGCATTCCGTCCGCTCGCCGAGGGGGAGTGCCCTCTGCTCATGAAGAAGTAGGCCCGGGCGACCGGATGCCGGCTCATCGTCCGGCATCCGCCCTTCCCGTCGGGCCCTTGGCACAGGGGCGGTGGAGGAAATCAGAGCGGGCGGCCATCCAGCAGGTTGTGGCGTGAGAAATGCGCCTCGCCCGCGTCATTCAACATGCCGCGGATGATGACGCCAAGGGTCTTGCGGGCATAGTCTTCGAAGCTGATGACCTTGCGCAGCCGCCAGTTCTTGAGCCCCCAGGCGTGGGCGGAGTTGATGATCCAGTAGGTGGCGAGTTCCGGATCAACGTCCATGCAGAAGCCGGCGCGTTCGCATTCCAGAACGCAGTCCACGATCAACTGGTTGGTCTGAAGCTCCTTGGACTTCAGGATCGCGATCTGCTCCTTCTCAAGGGAGGCGCTCTCGCGATAGGCGAACAGGGTGGCCTGAACGCGCTGATCGATCACCTTGTAATAGGCGATCGCCGCGGCCTGGAGCCGTTCCAGCGGGTCCTTGACGCCGATCAGCGCGCTCGGGACGTCGCGGTTGTAGGCTTCGAGGATTTCCAGGATCACCTGGAAAAGCAGGTCGCGCTTGTCGTTGAAATACTGGTAGATCAGGCCCGAGCTGACGCCGGCGGCGGCCGCGATATCGGCGACTGTGGTCTCATGGTAGCCCTTCTGCTCGAAGCAGCTGAGCGCCCCGGAGAAAATCTGCTGGCGCCGCTGCTCCGTCTTGCGGTGGCGGCGCGTCGGCGTCGTCCCGCTCTTGCGGGCGGGTCGACGCGTTGGCAGCACGGTCTGATCCATCCAGCCCCTTATCCCTTCCGTCTGGCCGCGAAGTCGGGGGCACGCTTCTCGGCGAAGGCGACCCGACCCTCCTGGCACTCCGGCGATTCCAGATACAGCTGGAGGCCGGCATCGGCGAACAGCGCCTGCGCGCCCAGTCCACCGGTCTCCAAATTGAACGCACATTTAAGAAATTTCAATGCCGTCGGGCTGAGTGCGACAGTCTCCCGCGCCCAGGCTGTGGCTTCGGCCATCAGGCTGTCCCCCGGCACCACCTTGTTGACAAGGCCCCAGCGCTCCACCTCCGTCGCCGTGTACTGGCGACAGAAGAACCACATCTCGCGTGCCCTGCGCTCGCCGATGAGCCGGGTGAGATGGGTGCCCCAGCCGGCATCGAACGATCCGACGCGCGGCCCGACCTGTCCGAAGCGGGCGTGTTCGGCGGCGATCGCCACGTCGCACACCGCTGCCAGGACGTTGCCTCCACCGATGGCGAATCCGTTCACCGCGGCAATGACCGGCTTGGGAATGGAGCGGATGGCGACGTGCAGGTCCTCGATCTCCCAGCGCCCGTTCTGGCTCAGGCCATAGCTTCCGGTCTCGACGAATTCCTTCTGGTCTCCGCCGACGCAGAACGCCTTGTTGCCCGCCCCGGTGAAGATCACCGCCCCCACATCGTCATCCGCCCAGGCGGCGCGGAAGGCGTGCAGCAATTCCTCCACCGTGCGTCCGCGAAAGGCATTGAGCCGCTTTTCGCGGTCGATGGTGATGGTGGCGATGCGGTCTGCCACCTCGTAGCGGATATCCGTGTAGTCCATGAAACGCGCTCCTCAGCGGGCACCGGCGAGAAAATCGGCGATGCGGGTTCGTGTGTCGGCCTGGTCGAACAGGCGGCGATCCGCCTCGCGTTCCTCGGCGTATCCGTCTCGCGCCGGGTCGCCGGCTGCGGCGATGAGGGCCTTCGCCTCGCGAACGGCCGCCGGCGCGAGCCCGGCGATGCGGGTGACCACCGCCTCTACGGTCGCCTCCAGCGCCTCCGGGGGGCAGGACCATTGCACCAGGCCGAGTCGCTCTGCCGTCGCGCCGTCGAGCGTGTCTGCGGAGAGGATGATGCGGGAGGCGATTCCCCGTCCGCACAGGCGGGTCAGGCGCTGGGTGCCGCCGGCGCCCGGGATGAGCCCGAGGCGCGCTTCGGGCAGGCCGAGCTTCGCCTTGTGCGATGCGATGCGGATGTCGCAGGCGAGCGCCAGTTCGAGGCCGCCGCCGAGCGCCGCGCCGCCGATCTCGCACACCACCACGGCCGGAAGGGCCTCGATGCGGGCGAACAGGCGCTGGAACTCGGACACGTCGCCCACCATGGCGTCCGCGCCGTCGGCGCGGGCGAAGAGCGCGCGGACGTGGTCGAGATCCATGCCGGCGCAGAAGATCTTCTGATCAGAGCGGATCAGGAGGGCCGACAATCCAGCCGCGCCCTCCAGCCGGTCCAGCAAGGCGTGGAAGCCTGCGAGCCATTCCGCGTTGATGGCATTGACCGGCGGGCGGCACAAAGTGAGGACGGCCTTCGCGCCGTCGAGCTTGAGGTCGAACATCAGCGGTTGCTCTTCTTCTGCGCGAACGATCGGCCGATCAGCTGGCGATGCACCTGGTTGGTGCCCTCCCAGATCTGGGTGATCTTGGCGTCGCGCATCAGGCGCTCCACCTCGTATTCCCGGCAGTAGCCGTAGCCGCCGAACAGCTGGACGGCCTCTTCGGTCACGCGCATGGCGACGTCCGTCGCCTTCATCTTCAGCATGGAGGATTCGATGCCGAAGTCGTCCGTGCCGCTCTCCACCATGTCCGCCACACGCCACAGCCAGCTCTCGGCCAGCACGATGTCCGTGGCGAGATCGGCGAGCAGGAACTGGATGCCCTGGTTGTCGATGATGCGCCGGCCGTTCTGCCTGCGATCGTTGACGTAGGCGACAGCCCGCTCGAACGCGCTCCGCGCGATGCCCAGCGCATGGGCGGCGACGCTCGGGCGCGACCGGTTGAGAGAGCCGAAAAGGATGTCGAGCCCCTCACCGGGCGCGCTGATGAGGTTCGCACGGGGGACACGGCAGCCGTCAAAGGCGAGGACCGCCGTACTGGAGGCGCGGTGTCCCATCTTCTTCTCCGTGCCCAGCACGGAAAGGCCGGGAGTACCCTTTTCGAGCACCAGCACAGAGATCGCCGCCTTGGGGTCCTCGATCTCGGACCACTTGCCGAACAGGAGATAGAGATCCGCCACGTCGCCGTTGGTGATGAAGCACTTGCCGCCGTCGACGATGATGTCGTCCCCATCGGGGGTGAAGCGGGTTTTCATGCCCGTGGCGTCGGACCCCGCGCCGGGCTCGGTGATGGCGAGTGCCGCGAGGCCGCCATCCGCGATGCGCGGCAGGAGACGCGCCTTCTGTTCCTCGCTGGCGAAGGCCACCACCGGCTTGATGGCGTGGAAGTTGGTCGCCCAGATGATGCCGGTGGACGCGCAGGCGCGGCTGATCTCCCGGACGCAGGCCAGATAGGCGCGATAGCTCAGCTCGGCGCCGCCATAGGCCTCCGGAATGAACATGGCATTGAGGCCGAGGGCGTTGATCGCCTGCACGTTTTCCCAGGGAAACGCGCTGGTTTCGTCGTAATGCGAAGCCTTCGGTGCGAACTGGTCCCGCGCGAGCGTGCAGACGCTGTCGAATAGCATGCGTTCGCTCTCGCTGAGGTCCAGCTGAGCATCGAGCCTGTCCAGTATGGTCATGGGGGTCAGATCACTCCTTGGCGACTCAGGCGATCGATTTCTGTGGCATCGAGTCCGATCCAGCAGGCGAGCACGTCGCGCGTATCGGCGCCCAGCGCCGGCGGGGCGCGGCGTGGCCCGCAGGTGGACCCGTCGATGCCGATGCCGAGGCCGACCTGGGGAATGGTGCGGCCGTTGTCCTCCATCCGGTAGAGGAAGCCGCGAGCCTGAAGTTCCGGGTCTTCCACCATCTGGTCGATCCGGTTGATGGGGCCGCAGGGGATGCCGGCGGCATCGAAGAGGTCCAGCCAGTGGGCGCGCGGCTTCGTGAGAAGGCGCGCCTGGATCTGCGCCACGATCTCCGCCCGCGACGCATGGCGGTCGGCGTTGCTCCCGAAACGCGGATCGGCGCCGAAGGCCGGGTCGCCGATCGCCTCCCAGAAGCGGCGCCACAAGCCGTCATTGCCGAGGCCGAGGGTGATCGGATCGTCGGCCGTGTCGAACGCCTGGTAGATGGCGATGACGCTGTCCTTGCCGCCGGAGCGGCGGGGCACCTCGCCGGAGCCGAGATAGGTGACCACACGGGGGGTGAGAAAGCGGGTCATGCTCTCGAACATGGAGACGTCGATGGTGTGGCCCCGTGCGTTCTTCGCGCGGTCGTACAGGGCGGCGAGCGTGCCGATGACGGCATCCATGCCCGAGAGAAGATCGGCCGCAGGGGTGCCCACCTTCTGCGGCGGGCTGTCCGGCTCGCCGGTGAGGTCCATGACCCCGCTGAAGCCTTCCGCCACGATATCGTAGGAGGTCTTGTCGGCCCGCACGCCATCGAGGCCAAAGCCGGTGATGGAGACGAACACGAGGTTCGGGTTGAGGGCGCGCAGCGTCTCCCGGTCCACTTTCAGCTTTTTCTGAACCCGCGGAACGAGGTTGAGCACCACCACGTCGCTGACCGCCACGAGGCGGTGCAGCACCGCGAGGCCCTCCGGCTGGGCATAGTCCAGCGTCACGCTCGCCTTGTTGCGGTTCACGCTCAGGTACCAGAGCGACTCGCCGTCGAGGAAAGGCGGTCCCCACGCCCGGGAGTCGTCGCCGCGCCCCGGTCGCTCGATCTTCGTGATCTCCGCGCCGAGATCGGCGAGCAGCATGGTGGCATAGGGGGCGGCGATGGAGGTGGTGAGGTCAAGCACTCTGACGCCGGCGAGCAGCGTGCAGGGCGGTGCGTCAGGTGCTGGGGGAAGGCGATGCAGCGGCAGCATGGAGCGTCCGTCATAAAATAATTACTTGTTCAATCATTTTTGACTGAAGGCGCTTGGCGCTGTCAATAGCGGAACACGCGCGCCTCCCCTTTCGAGACCGGCCCGGTGGTGCGCCAGATCACGCATTCGCAAAGGCTACGGCGAACTATAACGCCGATCTACGAAATGCCCGGTTTGGACGGAAGCCTGCGGTCAGGTCTTGACGAAGATTGGAGGGGTGCGATAAAAACTGAATATAAATTCAAAAAAGGCAGTTGCAGATGGCCTGGGAGTGGAACGCCGCCGCGGTCGCCGGTGCGGGGACGATGGGTGCCGGCATCGCGATCACCATTGCGCGCTCGGGGCTGAACACCCTCGTGTTCGACGAGAGCCCTGATGCCCTCGACCGCGCAAAGCGGCAGGTGGAGGCGTTTTTCGAAGGCTCGGTGCGCAAGGGCAAGCTCGATGCCGCGGCCGCGGCGGCGGCGACCGCGCGCCTGTCCTACGTCAAGGACGTCTCAGCCCTCGCCGAGGCGGACGTGGTCGTCGAGGCGATCTACGAGGAACTGGCAGCCAAGCAGCGGCTGCTGTCGACCCTGAATGCGGTGTGCCGGGATGACACCCTTTTTCTCACCAACACCTCGACGCTTTCCATCACCGAGCTCGCGGCGGGTTCGGGGCGGCCGGATCGGGTGGTCGGAGCGCACTATTGCCTCCCGGCGCAACTGATGCGGCTGGTGGAGATGTCAAAGGCGATCCAGACCTCGGCGGCGAGCTGGGATCAAGCCTGGGCCTTCCAGCGTGCCACCGGCCAGCATCCTGTCGAGACCAAGGACCGGCCGGGCTTCGTGCTCAATTTCTTTTGCGTGCCCTACCACAACGACGTGATCCGCATGGTGGAGGCCGGGGTCGCCGAGCCCGCCGACATCGACAAGGCGGTGAAGGCGGCCATGGGCTTCGCCATGGGGCCGTGCGAGCTGATCGACCTCATCGGGCTGGACACGCAGCTGCGCGCCTCGGAGGCGTTCTTCTCGGTCACCAACAATCCGCGGACGTTTCCCCCTCCGCTGCTGCGCCGGATGGTGGCGGCCGGGCAGCTCGGCCGCAAAACCCGGCGCGGGTTCTTTGATTACGGTTCCGACGCCCTGTTCGGCGCCTGAGACGAGAAAAACCAAGCGCTGGCGCCGGATGGGCAGCCGCGAACGTGGGGAGGTATGATGCCGGACCTGAGCTATTCGATCGCGCGGACAGGCGAAAGTCGTGCATTTCCAGGCACACACGCTTTCATCGATGGTGCCACCGCCGAAGGTGCGGTGCTTGTGCTGCTCGGCCCCGCGATGGCCCCGCGCTGCGTCGCGCCGGAGCGGACGGCGGTGCTGGTGGAGCTTAGTACGGAATGCCTGGCGGCTTATGAGCGCGAGGAGGATCCGCCGGCGTCGTCGAACCTGGTCGGCTTCGCGCGCTGGCGGCTCGGAGCCAATCCTCCATCGGATCTGATCGAACTGGTGGCCGGCCGCACCACGCGCCCGAATGCGCTCGATGCCGCCCAGGCCGTCTTCGAAGCGGCGGGCTTCACCGTCAGCCGATGCGCGGACCGCGCCGGCCGCATCGTCGACCGCCTCCTGCGACCGCAGTTCAACCTCGCCCTCACGGCCCTCGACGACGGCCTTGCGACGGCCGAGGACATGGATCTGTGCCTCAAGCTGGGGCTTGGATATCGGCAGGGCCTGCTCGCGCCGCTCCTCGGCTCCGGGCTCGCCGACCACTACGACGTGACGCGGGCGCTGTTCGAGGTGTACGGGCAGGCGCAGTACGCCCCGCCGCGTCTGGCGGTCGTGGCGCGCCAGAAGGCGGACAAGGCTGAACCCTCCCATGCCTCCCTATTGCGGGAGGCCGGGGAATGAGCATCTACGACGACCTGCCTCTGGACCGGGTGTGCCATGCGCCTCTCACGCCCCTGCGCTTCCTCGATCGGGCGGAGAAGTACTTCTCCGACCGAACCAGCGTTGTCAGCGGCGAAATCGCGCTGACGTGGCGGGAGACCGCCGCGCGATGCCGGCGGCTGGCCTCGGCGCTGGCGCGACGCGGCGTCGGTCCCGGCGACACGGTGTCGGTACTGGCGCCCAACGGCTTGGCCATCTACGAGGCGCACTTCGGCGTGCCCATGACGGGGGCCGTGCTCAATGCCGTCAACACGCGCCTCGAGCCCGAGACTGTCGCCTACATCCTCGCCCATTGCGAAGCCAAGGTGCTTCTCGTCGATACCGAATTCTCTGAGCTTGCCCGACAGGCCCTCGCCACGCTCGCGCAGCCGCCTCTGGTCGTCGACATCGCCGACCCCGGCGGTCCCGGAGGCGCGCGGATCGGCTCGATCGAGTACGAGGACTTGCTGGCGGAGGGCGACCCCGCCTTCCGCTCGGCCCAGCCGTCGAGCGAGCTGCAACCCATCACGCTCGGCTATACGTCCGGCACCACCGGAAAGCCGAAGGGCGTGGTCTATGACCACCGCAATGCCTTCGTCGAATCCCTCGGCAACATGCTCGCCCTCGGCGTCAGCGGGCGTCCCCGGCTGGTCTGGGTGGTCCCCATCTTCCACGCAAACGGCTGGTGCTATCTGTGGCCCATGGCTGGGGTGGGCGCCACCAACATTCTGGTTCGCAAACCCTCCGGCGGCGCGATCCTCGGACTGATCGCCCGCCACGGTGCCACCCATGTCTTCGGCGCGCCGGTCATCGCGCAGATGATCGCCCAGGTTCCGGCGGCGGAACGGCCCGTCCTGTCGCACAAGGTGCGCATGCTCACGGCGGGCGCTCCACCGACCACGGCGCAGTTCCTCGCTTTGGAGCAGATGGGGATCGATCTCGATCAAGGCTACGGCCTGTCCGAAGTATGGGGACCAGCCATTTTCCGCGAGCCGCAGGAGGAATGGGCTGCCATGGCGCCTGCCGAGCGGGCGGCATTGAAGGTGCGGCAGGGCATTCCCAACCTTGTTCTGGACAGCGCCATCGTGGCCGATCCGCTGACCCTGGAGCCGGTTCCGCGCGATGGCACCACGCTGGGCGAGGTGATGTTCCGCGGCAATGTGGTGATGCGCGGCTATCTCAAGAATCGGGAAGCGACCCGCGAGGCCTTCGCCGGCGGTTACTTCCATTCCGGCGACCTCGCGGTCTGGCACCAAGATGGTGCGATCGAGCTGAAGGACCGGTCCAAGGACATCATCATCTCGGGCGGCGAGAACATCTCGTCCATCGAGATCGAGAATGCCATCTGCGCCCATCCCCATGTGCTCAGCGCCGCCGTTGTCGGGGTTCCGAGTGCACGGTGGGGCGAAAGTCCGTTCGCATTCGTGGAGGTCAGGGACGGTGTGGCGCTCGATGCTGCGGAACTTGAGGCGCACTGCCGGGCTCGGCTCTCCAGCTTCAAGGTTCCCTGCGGCTTCGCGTTCGGGCCGATCCCCAAGACGGCGACGGGAAAGGTTCAGAAATTCCTGCTGAGGCAGCAGGCACGGGAGAATGCGGCATGAGCGACGCGCGGGAGCTGGCGGGCAAGACGGTTCTTGTCACAGGGGCATCCTCCGGGCTCGGACGGCATTTCGCGCTGATGCTGGCGCGCAAGGGCGCGCGCGTCGCCGCCGCGGCTCGGCGCACCAGCCTCCTTGAAGATCTCGCGCGCGAAGCGGACGCGCTGGGCTGCACCGTCGTGCCGGTCGCCATGGACGTGGCGTCCGTCGACGCCATCAAGGCCGGCGTCGCCGAGGTGGAGGCGGCGCTGGGGCCGATCCATATCCTCGTCAACAATGCGGGCATCGCGGTGCAGGCCAAGGCGCTTTCCACCACCGAGGCGGAATTCGATCGGGTGTTCTCCACCAACGTTCGTGGCGCCTTCTTCGTGGCTCAGGTCTGCGGCCAGCGGATGATCGAGGGGGGCATCGCCGGCCGCATCGTCAACATCGCGTCCGTGGCGGGGCTCGTGCCCATGCCGCAACTCGGCGTCTACGGCATGTCCAAGGCGGCGGTGGTGCAGATGACGCGGGCGCTGGCCATCGAGTGGGCGCGTCACGGCATCTCCGTCAACGCCATCTGCCCCGGCTATGTCGCCACCGCCCTCAATGCCGCGTTCTTCGGTTCCGAGGCCGGGCAGAAGATCACGGCGGCCCTGCCGAAGCGCCGGATCGCGCAGCCGCATGATCTCGACGGAACCCTGCTGCTGCTCGCCTCGCCCGAAGCCGGCGCCGTCATCAACGGCGCCATCATCTCCGTAGACGACGGATACATGCATTCATGACGGCCACGCGCAATCTCAGGGACGACCTGTTCGTCGCCGGCCCGCCGCCGCGCCTTCTCGGCAGCCGCTGCCGCGAGACGGGGGAGCTGTTCTACCCGGTGCAGGTGATGAACCCGGTGACCCATCGGGCCGGGACCATGGAAACGTGCGAGCTGGAGGGGACCGGGCGGCTCCTCAACTTCACCCGCATCCACCGCGGCATGCCCGGCTACGACTCTCCCCTCGTTCTGGGGATCGTGGAGCTGGACGCTGGCCCGACATTGACGGCCCAGATCGCCGACTGGGCCGGAACCGACCTGCACATCGGCCAGCGGCTGGATCTCGTCATCGGCACCATTCGCACCGATCCCGACGGCACGCGAGTTCTCGGACCGAAATTCCGCCCGATCAAGGATGAGAACCTATGAGTGCGGTCCATGTGATTGGCGCCGGGATGACGCAGTTCAAGCCGCATCCCACGGTCGAGGTCCACGAACTGGCGCGGCAGGCCGCCTGGGCGGCCATCGAGAGTTCGGGCGTGCGCCCGGAGGATATCGAACTGGCCTATGCCGGCCACGCCTATCAGGGGCAGTGTTTCGGCCAGAAGGTGCTGCTGAAGATCGGCATGACCGGCATGCCGGTGGTGAATTGCGAGAACGCCTGCGCGAGCGGCGCATCGGCGGTCTGGGGCGTCGTCAACGCCATCAAGGCTGGTCAGGCGGATATCGGCATCGCCATCGGTGCAGAAAAGCTCGCCTCGGCCAAAGGGGGCTTCACCCCGCTCGTTGCCGATGATCTCGAAAGCAGCATGGGCCGGGTCATGCCCTCCGTCTTCTCCATGATGGCGCGCAAGCACATGGACCGCTATGGCACCACGCTGGATCAGCTGGCCCGCATCGCGGTGAAGAACCGGCGCGGCGGGGTGCGCAATCCCTATTCCCCGTGGCGCGACGAGATCACGGTCGAGGACGTGCTTGCCGCGCCCATGATCGCCGAGCCCTTGACCCGCCTGTCCTGCTGCCCGGTGTCGGATGGCGCCGCCGCGGTCATCCTCGCGTCCGATCGGGTGG
The DNA here is from genome assembly GCF_023571765.1 of Xanthobacter aminoxidans. Classification (GTDB taxonomy): domain Bacteria; phylum Pseudomonadota; class Alphaproteobacteria; order Rhizobiales; family Xanthobacteraceae; genus Xanthobacter; species Xanthobacter aminoxidans. The sequence continues at coordinate 166,614 of NZ_JAMJXC010000009.1, forward strand.
CGCGGCGTTACACCGCGCGGCCGGTGGAAGTCCGCGCCGCCATTCTCGCGTCCGGCATCCGCAACGGCGTCGGCATGGCGGACGACCATTCCGAGATGACCATCCGCGCGGCCCGCCGGGCCTATGAAGTCGCCGGGATCGGTCCGGAGGACGTGGACCTGTGCGAGCTGCATGATCCCTTCACCATCGCCGAGCTTGTGCACTACGAGGACCTCGGTTTCTGTGCGCCGGGGGAGGGAGGGCGCGGCGTCGACGAAGGATGGTTCGACATCGGCGGGCGCGTCGCGGTGTCGCCCTCGGGCGGCCTGCTCGCCCGCGGTCATCCCCTGGGCGCGACCGGGGTCGCGCAGATCGCGGAAATGTTCTGGCAACTGCGCGGAGAAGCCGGCGAGCGGCAGGTGCCGGGCGCGCGGGTGGGTCTCGCGCACACGGTCGGCGGAGGCGTCACCCAGATCGAGGCGGGCGCCACTTCGGTTCATATTCTGGTGGGATGACGCGATGGAACTCGAACTCGAAGGGAAGGTGGCCCTCGTCACCGGCGGTGGCATGGGAGTCGGGCGCGCCATCTGCAAGCGCCTCGCGGCCGAAGGCGCGCGGGTCGCGGTCAACGACATCCTGCCGGAACGCTGTGCGGCGGTCGCGGCCGAGATCGCCGAGGCCGGCGGCACGGCGCTGGCGGTGCCGTTCGACATCATCGACCTTGACGCCGCCCGTGCGGGCGTGGCCCGGATCGCAGAAGCGCTCGGTCCTGTGGACATTCTCGTCAACAATGCCGGCGTGGTGCCGGAGCGGCGCACCGGAGAGATCGGCATGCCGACCTTCCGGGAGATGGCGCCGCATTTCTGGAAGAAGATCGTCGATCTCAACTATTATGGCGTCATGAACTGCGTGGCCGCCGTGGCGGATTCCATGGTGGAGCGGCGCGCCGGCAAGATCGTGTCGATGGTGTCGGACGCCGGCCGTGTCGGCGAACCGCGCATGGCAGTCTATTCGGGGGCAAAGGCCGCCATCATCGGTTTCTCCCGCGCCATCGCCAAGGAGCTGGGGCCGCACGGCATCACGGTCAATGCCGTGTCCCTGTCGGCGGTCGCCCACGAAAATCCCATCGCCGGCTTCCAGAAGCTGACGGCGACGGTGGAGAGCGATGAGACCCTGCGCAAGGTGCTGCGCAACTACCCCATCGGCGAAGGCCTGGGCCGCCTGACCCGGCCGGAGGACGCGGCTGACGCGGTCGCCTTTCTGGCCTCTGCCCGCGCCGCCTACATCACCGGTCAGGTGCTGGGAGTGAATGGCGGCTTCGTCATGGTCTGAGCCGCGCGCGGCAACGCACGGCGGATGAGGAGGATCTCCAGGATGGATGCTCGCGAGGGGCAGGACGCGTCGCGCCCGGAGGGGGGAGCTTTGCCCCTGCGTGGACTGAAGGTGGTCGATTTCTCGACCCTTCTGCCCGGCCCGTTCGCCACGCTGATGCTGGCAGAGGCTGGCGCGGACGTGGTCAAGATCGAGCGTCCGGGCAAGGGCGACGAGATGCGCGGCTACGAGCCGCGCGTCGGGCCGGACAGCGCCATATTCGCGCTGCTCAATCGCGGCAAGGCCAGCGTTGCGCTGGATCTGAAGTCCCCGGACGGTCTTGCACAGGCAAAGGAGCTTGCGCGCGGCGCGGATATCCTCGTCGAGCAGTTCCGTCCCGGCGTCATGGCGCGGCTCGGCCTCTCCTACGAAGCGCTTTCGGCGGAAAATCCGCGTCTCATCTATTGCTCCATCACGGGTTACGGACAGGACGGTCCGAAGGCGCATGTCGCCGCGCACGACATGAACTACGGCGCCGACGCGGGGCTCCTCTCGCTGGTGTCCGACAGCGACGGCACCCCGTCGCTTCTGCCGATCCCGCTGGCCGATATCGGCGGGGGAACCTATCCCGCCATCATCAACATTCTGATGGCCGTGATCGAGCGCACCCAGACCGGGCGCGGGCGGCATCTCGATATCTCCATGACGGACAATCTGTTCCCGTTCCTCTACTGGACGCTCGCCGGCGTCGCGGCTGGCCAATGGCCGTCGCCCAATGGCGAACTCATCACCGGCGGCTCGCCCCGCTATGCCATCTATCGCACCGCCGATGGCCGGCACCTGGCGGCGGCTCCCCTGGAGGATCAGTTCTGGCGGACCTTCTGCGCGGTGCTCGGCCTGAGCGAGAACGCGAGCAAGGCCGACGTGGCGACGGCCGTGGCGGCGCGCCCCTCGGGCGACCTCATAGCCGCATTCGCCGGCAAGGACGCCTGCGTGTCGCTCGTCGCCTCCATCAAGGAAGCCATGGCCGACCCTCATGTCGCCGCCCGCGACCTCTTTCGCCGCCGCATTGCGAGCAAGGCCGGAACGATCGCCGCGTTGCCGCTGCCGCTCGTGGAAGCCTACCGCGATCCTGAAGAGACGAAGCCGTTTCCCGATCTCGGGTGACGGCGCAAAGGGTTGAAGGGCGCGCAGTCGCCCGTGCCCGAGAAAAACGAAAAGAAAACAACGGTGGAGGAAACGCCATGTCCAGGAGCAAGCATCCCATAGGATTCACGCTGTTGACCCTCGGCGCGCTTATCGCCTGGGCCGACATCGCCCAGGCACAGGTCTCCGACGATATCGTCAAGATCGGGGTGCTCGACGGTCTTTCAGGCCCTTATGCCGACCTGCAGGGCCCGGGGGACGTGGTGGCCGCCCGGATGGCGGTGGAGGATTTCGGCGGCAAGGTGCTCGGCAAGCCGGTGGAAGTGGTTGCCGGTGATCTCCAGCACAAGGTGGACGTCGGCAGCACCATCGCGCGTCGCTGGTACGATCAGGAGAAGGTGGACGCCATCTTCGGCCTCGGCGATTCCGCCGTCGCTCTGGCGGTTCAGGACATCACCCGCGAGAAGGATCGGATCAACATCGTCATCGCGGCGGGGACGCCGGCGCTGACGGGCAAGAACTGCTCGCCGAACGGCATCCACTGGACTTACGACAATTACGCCATTCCGCGCGCCACGGCTCTGGCGACCCTGAAGGATGGCGGGAACACCTGGTTCTTCATCACCGCGGACTACGCCTTTGGCCAGTCGCTTGAGGAGAGCACGCGCCGGGTGGTGGAGGGCAGCGGCGGAAAGGTCGTGGGGGGCGTCCGCGCGCCCATTAATACCACAGACTTCTCATCCTTCATCCTTCAGGCGCAGGCATCGGGCGCGAAGGTGATCGGCCTTGCCAATGCCGGCGCCGATATGACCAACACGATGAAGCAGCTCGTGGAATTCGGTGTCGCGGGGAATCGGCAGCGGCCCGTCGGTCTGCTGGTGACACTCACCGATGTGCACAGCCTCGGCCTCAAGGCCGCCCAGGGGCTGACCTTCACCGAGGCCTTCTACTGGGACCAGACGCCGGAGACGCGGGCCTTTTCCAAACGTTTCCAGGCCATTCACGGCAAGCCTCCGACCATGATGCAGGCGAGCATATATGGCGCTGTCATGCACTATCTCAAGGCGGTCCAGGGTACCGGCACGGACGGTGCCAAGCCGGTGATGGCAAAGATGAAGGCCACGCCCATCAACGATTTCATGACGAAAAACGGCGAAGTGCGGGCGGATGGGCGCGTCATCCGGGACCTTTATCTGTTCCGCGTGAAGAAGCCGGAGGAGTCGAAGGGCGAATGGGACCTGCTGGAGCAGGTCGCGACCATCCCCGGCAAGGATGCGTTTCGCCCGATGAGCGAGGGGGGCTGCCCCCTGGTCTCCGGCCAGTGAGGATCTGAACGGCGGGGTGCGGCCCATCCACCAATGCTTCGAACCGGCGGCGGCGCGCCGCCGGTCCTGTTCCGACGCCGGCGACCGACGACGCCGGCGGTCTTCAGCGAGTCCTTCTCCGATGCCAGCCCACGCCAGCTTTCCCCATCTCTTCACACCGCTCCAGCTCAGGGCGAAAACGGCGCGCAATCGGTTGATCGTACCGGCCATGGCGACCCATTTCGCCGAGCCTGACGGTTCGGCGGGCGAGCGCCTTGCCGCTTATCTGGAGGCCCGCGCCGAGGGCGGCTTTGGGATCGTGGTGACGGAGAATATCGGTGTGCACCCGGGAGGGCGGGTGATGGCCCGAATGCTTATGGCGGAGGATGAGTCCCGGATCGCGGGCCTCGCGCGCCTCGCCACGGCGATCCGCGGCCATGGGGCCCTCGCCATCGGGCAGATCAACCACGGCGGCCGGCAAACCTCCAGCCGCCTGACCGGGCAGGAGCTTGTCGCCCCCTCGGCAATCGCATGCCCGCTGATGCGTGAAATGCCCCGGGCATTGTCGGCGGACGAGATTCCCGCGTTGCAGGAGGCCTATGTGGCGGCGGCGGGGAGGCTGGAGAAGGCGGGATTTGACGGCGTGGAGATCCATGCCGCCCATGGCTATCTGGCCGCCTCTTTCCTTTCCGCCTATTCCAACCGGCGCGAGGATGCCTATGGCGGCTCGCCGGAGAACCGCCTGCGCTTCCTTGCGGGCATCGTCGCGGGCATTCGGGTCCGTTGCAGTCCCGACTTTCTTCTCTTCGTGCGCATGAGCGTGGAGGAATTCGTCCCGGATGGACTCGTTCCGGCGGACGTCGTGGCGATCTCCCGGCAACTGGAGGCGCTGGGGTGCGACGTGATCTCCCTGTCCGTGGGCGTCTATGAATCCTACAACCAACTGACCATGTTGTCCGGCGAGCCGGAAGGCCCCTGGCTGGACCGCGCCGGCGTGGTGCGGCGGGCCATCGGCATTCCGGTGGTGGGGGTCGGTCGCATCAAGCGCCCGGAACGCGCAGAGGCGGCGCTGGCGGAAGGCAAGATCGACCTCGCGGCGATCGGGCGTGGATCGATCACCGATCCGGATTTTCCGAACCGTTTGTACCGAGGCGCGGGGCCGGCGGCGGTTGCTTGCATGTCGTGCAATCTCTGCCTCGGCCGCAGCGCACGACCGGAGATGATCTGCCCGGTCAATCCCTTCGTCGGCCGCGAGCGAGATCTGGCTCCGCCCGCCCCGAAACAGGGCATGCGGCTGCTGGTGCAGGGCGCCGGCTTCGCGGCCCTCACGGCCGCCTGGCTCGCGGCGCGCCGGGGCCTTGATGTCACTTTGGCCCATGGCGCGCAGCCGCTCGGAGGCATGCAGGCGTGGCGCAGCCGGGTGCCGGGTCAGGCGGAATATGCTGTCGCCGTGCGTGCGGTCGTGGAACGCGCCCGCGCCGAGGGCGTGGACATCCGGCCCGGCAGAGTGGCCCCCGCAGGTTTCGACCTGATCTGGCGCGAGCGCCGCCTCGAGCCGGCTCGCATCGATGCGGCATCGGCGTCAAAGACGGTTGTGACCGCCTACGCCGTGCTTGCCGACACAGCGGGCTCGATCAAGGGCCGCGTGCTGGTTGCCGGGGATGACCTTGCCGCCGTGGATGCGGCCCTGCTCTTGGCGGATCGAGGCCTCGCCGTCACGCTCCGCACTCCTGCGCGGGACATCGGGTTTGACGCTCATCCGGGCTTTCGCGTTCTCAACCGCCGACTGCTGCTGGAGCGCGGGGCGCAAATTGACATATCGGTCGCTGATCCCTGCGATCACGTGCAGAACTTCGATGCTGTCGTTGTCGGCAGGCTCGACGCTGCGTCTTCGGCCGATCCCCAGCTCTGGCACACCGACTGGGGAAATCCGGCCGATGCCCAGATCGACGATTGCTACGAACCGGGCGCCCTGGCTCAAGCCGTCTATCGGGCCGTAGAGCTGACGCAATCCTTTTGACATCCGTCGGTTTGCGACGGTGAGCTTTAGATCATAGAGCGGCAGAATGCGGTAGGGCCGGCCGTTCTCCCCCTCCCGTGAAGCCAAATTCGGCCAGCGGCCGATCTCAGGTTCAAGCGCCCTGACGTGATCGGCGGGAGCGCCATCGGCTCGCACCGCACCCTCCGCCGGTGTCCAGCAGAAGCGCGCCCCTTGGACAGGAAACCAGCGCCAGCGAGATCGACACTGCGACGTGCCGGCCGGACCGCACCGAGCTCCGGCCGGTTTGCGCTCGGGGGCACTTCCCCCTTGCGGTGCGCAGTTTGATCCGATACCCCTACTATAAAGATATAAAACTTACTCACGAGTTTTGCGGTCGCCTTGAACTGCGGAACCGATGAGTTTTGATGGGGAGGAGCGGGTATGGTTCGGATGGGATCAGGAGGAGGCGCGCTGCTCGCGGGCGCCGCCATGGCGCTGTTGCTCGCGCCGGTTGGCGCCGTGCGGGCCCAGACGCCGGTCAAGATCGGTGTGGTGGAAGGCCTGAGCGGACCGCCGGCCATCGTCGACTTCGGCGAGAGCTACCTGCAAGGCGTCAAGCTGGCGCTGGAAGACTACAAGGCGAAGGGTGGCAAGACGCCAATAGAGCTTGTGGTCTATGATGACGAGGCCAATCCCCAGCGCGCTGTTTCGGTGGTCCAGCGCCTGATCCAGAACGATGGCGTCGCTGGCGTCATCGGCACGGTGTCGAGCGGCAATGTCATGGCCTTTGCCCCCGTGCTCCAGCGCGCCGGCGTGCCGCTCATCGCCGGGCCGTCAGCCGCCACGGACATCACCACCAAGTTCATCGACCAGAAGCCGAGCTTCATCTTCCGCTGCTCGATGATCGAGAAATACCAGATCGACGCGATCCTCGATTGGGCGGTGAAGAACTACAAGAAGATCGGCCTGCTGCACTCGACCACCGGCTACGGCAACTTCGCCGCACAGGAGGCGACCGCCGGCCTGAAGGCGCGCGGCGTGGAGCTTGCGGCAGTCGAGGCGGCAGCGCCGGGCGTCAACGACCTGACGCCACAGATGATCAAGATGCGCGATGCCGGCGTCGATCTCATCCTGCACTTTCACGAGTCGTTCGAGCTGCCGTATCGGCCCCTGCCGCGGCTCGACTACAAGCCGACCTTCGCCGGCAACTGGGGCCTCTCCTCGCTGAAGGTGAAGGACATCGTGGGCGTCGAAGCCATCCAGGGCACCGCCATGGGCCAGGCTCTCGACCTCTCCGATCCGAAGGCGCAGGCCTTCAACAAGCGCATGACCGAGAAATACGGCAAGGACTATCGCTGGCCGGTGGTCGCCGCGCTCGGCTATGACGCGGGCCAGATCATGTTCGCCGCCGTGGACAAGGTCGGCAAGTCGGACCCGGCGAAGCTGCGGGATGCCATCGAGAACATCGACGGCGTCCAGGCGGTCTCCGCCACGCCGGCGAAGCCGTTCGGGCCGAACGACCACGAATGCCTCGGCCAGGGCGACATCTTCCTCGGCATCTGGAAGGGCGACACGGTGGTGCCCGCGCCGAAGCTGATGCCCCAGAAGTAGCCGCGCCGTTCGGCCGCCGGGGCGATCACGGTCCGGCGGCGCGAGGGGAGGGATCAGGCCTGTGACTTCGCTCTCTTGCGCGTGGGCTTCGGCGACGCCGGGGCCGCAAGGCCGGAGATCAGGAGAGCCGCGAAGCTCTCCATGATCTCCTCCGGCGTGTTGGGGCCGGAATCCCGATACCAGGCCGGAATCCAGTTGACCACGCCGAGGGCGAACAGGCTCGCGAGCTTCGGGTCGCAGGGGCCGATGGAGCCGTCGGCGACGCCAAGGGCGATCAGTTCCTTCGTGGCGGCGCTGATGCGCTTTCGGCGCGCCACCACGTTCGCGCGATCTTCAGGTGCCAGCGAATCCACGTCGGTGAGCACCGGGCAGTTTCCAAGGTCGCCGAAGATGCCTTCCATGTAGCGACGCAGGTAGATGATCAGCTTTTCGAGGCCCGTCCCGTCATGGGCCGCGGCGAGGGCGAGGCCCGCCTCGCCATTGTCCATGGCCACCTGGTGGCAGGCGTAGAGCAGCTCCTGCTTGCTCTTGAAATACTGGTAGAGCGTCGGCTTCGACACGCCGAGAACCGACGCCACATCATCCATGGACGTGTTGGCGAAGCCGCGGCGGTTGAAGGCGGATGCCGCCACCCGCAGCACCGCCTCGCGCTTGCGACGGCGCTGCTCGTCTCTGTCGAAGGCCGCACGCCCCGGCGCGGGAGCGCGGGTCGCCGCGCTGGGAGTGTCACTCATGAACTGGCAGGTCCTGCTTTCGGCGATAACGAGGAGCGGCTTCCCGGAGAACGCATCCGGCGCGCCGACCTCCGAACAAATACTGTGTCGCATGCTTGCATAAAACTCACAAAACAGCTAGCCTGACTCATCAGTAAATATAACTACTAAATGGTAGGGAGGGCCGATGAGCATCGCCACGCTCATCCTGCAGACCGCGCGACGCCTGCCGGACAAACCCGCGATCACCGACGCCAACGGTACCCTCACCTACGCCGCCTTCGCCGATCGGTCGGCCCGGATCGCCGGCGGCTTGCGCGCGATGGATCTCAAGCCGGGCGCGCGTGTCGTGCTGTTCATGGAGAACACCGGCGCTTTCTTCGAATGCCTCTTCGGCTGCTGGATCGCCGGCCTGTGCGCCGTGCCGGTCAACGCCAAGCTGCATCCGCGCGAGGTGATCGGCATCGCGGCAGATGCGGAGGCCGAAGCGCTCTTCACCACGCCCGGCCTGTCCGAGGCCCTTGCGGCCGAGATCGATGCCCTCGCCCAGCTCGCGATCATAACGACCGGCTCCGAGGCCTATGCGCGCCTTGTCGCCGCCGAGCCCATCGCCTGCGAGGATGCGGCGCCGGAAGAACGCGCCTGGCTGTTCTACACCTCCGGCACCACCGGCAAGCCCAAGGGCGCGATGCTCAGCCATCGCAACCTCCTGGCCATGTCGCTCGCCTACTATGCCGATGTCGATCCCATCGACACCGATGACACCCACATCGCATGCGCGCCGGTCTCCCACGGCGCGGGCCTCTACGCCTTGCCCTTCCTGATGAAGGGGGCGCATCAGGTGGTGCTGCCGGGCTTCGATGTGGAGGAGGTGCTGGAGGCCATCGCGCGCTACAGCAAGGTCGCGCTTTTCGCCGCCCCCACCATGCTCACGCGCATGGTGAACCATCCGGCGACGCTCTGCGCGGATCTGTCCAACCTAAAGACCATCTACTATGGCGGCGCACCCATGTACGTCGCCGACCTGAAGCAGGCCCTGCGCGTCATCGGCCCGAAGCTGTGCCAGATCTTCGGCCAGGGCGAATCCCCCATGACCATCACCTTGCTGCCGAAGGCGCTGCATGTGCGCGCCGATGGTGCTCCGGCCGACGACGCCGTGCTGGGCTCCTGCGGCTTCCCCCGCTCCGGGCAGGAGGTGCGGGTGGTCGACGAGAACGGGCATGATCTCCCGCCCGGCGAGGTGGGCGAGGTCATCACCCGCAGCGATTGCGTGATGGAAGGCTACTGGAACAACCCCGCCGGCACGGCAGCCGCCCTGCGCGACGGCTGGCTCTACACCGGCGATGTCGGCAGCCTCGACGCGCGCGGCTACCTCACGCTGCGCGACCGCTCCAAGGACCTCATCATCTCCGGCGGCAGCAACATCTATCCCCGCGAGGTGGAGGAGGTGCTGCTGCGCCATGAAGGCGTGCTGGAGGTGTCCGTCATCGGCGCGCCTCATCCCGACTGGGGCGAGGAGGTGGTGGCGTTCGTCGCCGTGCGCCCGGGGGCGGAGGTCGACTCTTCCGAGCTGGACCAGCTCTGCCTCGACAACATCGCCCGCTTCAAGCGACCCAAGCGCTACCGCTTCGAGGCGGCGCTGCCGAAGAACAACTACGGCAAGATCCTCAAGACCGAGCTGCGCCGCCGGCTTGCCGAGGCCGATGCCGCAGCGGGTGTCCAGGACCAGGGAGCCACCTCATGAGGCCGGTCTTCGTCGCCGGCATCGGCTCCTCGGCCTTCGGCCGTCACCCGGAAACGTCTATCGAGGCCCTCGCCATCCGCGCGGCGGACGCGGCGATCCGCGAATCCGGGCTCGATCGTGGTGACGTCGGAGCCCTCTATCTCGGCAATTTCGTCGCGGGGCCGCTGCTCGGGCAGGAGGTGCTGGCGGGGCTGGTGGCGGACGGGCTCGGCCTGCCGCAGATTCCTTGCACCAAGGTGGAGGGCGCATGCGCCTCCGGCGGCATCGCCTTCCGCCACGCCTATCTCGCGGTGGCGACCGGCATGTGCGACATGGCGCTCGCCGTGGGCGCGGAGAAGATGACCCATGCCGACACGGCGGCCGTCACCTCGGCACTCAACTGCGCCATGGATTTCCGCAGTGACGGGGTGAGCGGGCTTACCTTCCCCGGACTGTTCGGCCTTGCCTGGCGCCTCTATGAGCAGCGTTACGGCGCGACGCGGGACGACATCTCCGCCGTCGTGCGCAAGAACAAGGGCAACGGCCTGCGGAACCCGCTCGCCCAGATGGGCGCGGAGCTCTCCGTCGAGGAGATCGGCAACGCCCGCCTCATCTGCGATCCGTTGCGACTTTACGATTGCTGCCCGGCCAGCGACGGCGCGGCTGCCGTGCTCCTCGTCGCCGGCGATCGCCTGCGCGACGTGATCCCACAGCCGGTGCAAGTGCTGGCCTCGGCGCAGGCGCGTGGCAGCGCGCGCATCGCCGGCCATCCGGACCTCTGCACCTTCGAGGCGACGGTGGCCGCAGCCCAAGGAGCCTATGCGCAGGCGGGCATCACCGCCGACGAGGTGAGCTGCGTGGAGCTGCACGATTGCTTCTCCATCGCGGAGATCATCGATGCCGAGGATCTCGGCCTGATGCCGCGTGGTGCGGGGGCCGCCTATGCCGCCGAGGGTCGCACCGCCGTCGACGGCGACCGGCCCATCAACGCCAGTGGCGGGCTGCTGGCCAAGGGCCATCCGGTGGGCGCGACCGGCCTCGGCCAGATCTATGAGAGCGTGCTCCAGCTGCGCGGCGCGCACCCCAACCAGGTGAAGGGGGCGAAGGTGGCCCTCACCCACAATCTCGGCGGCACGGGCGTCGCCTGCACGGTCAATATCCTGCGCGCGACCGACGCCTGAGCGCGTCCCCCGCAACAGCATCGGAACATCCCATGGGCGACATTCGCTGCGACCGCCACGGCAAGGTCTGGCTCATCACCATCGACCGCCCTGCGGTGATGAACTCTCTCGACTTCGCCGCCAATGACGAACTGGTTGAAGTCTTTCGTGATTTCGACCGCGACGACGGCGCCCACGTGGCGGTCGTCACGGGCGCGGGCGACAAGGCCTTCTGCGCCGGCGCCGACCTCAAGACCTACACGGTGAATTTCGCCCGCACGCCAGCCCCGGAGTTCCGCACCCGCTATACCAACGGCCCGGGCTTCGGCGGCATCACCCGCTCCGTGGAGATCGACAAGCCCATCGTCGCTGCGGTGAATGGCTTCGCCATCTCCGGCGGGTTCGAGCTGGCGCTCGCCTGCGACCTCCGGTTCTGCGCGCCCAACGCGGAATTTGCCCTGCAGGACGCCAAATGGGGGTTCCATGCCTGTGACGGCGGGCTCATCCGGTTGCCGCAGATCGTCGGGCTGGGCCATGCCATGGAGATCATCCTCTCCGGCGACCGCGTGAACGCCGAGCATGCGTTCCGCATCGGCCTCGTCAATCGCATCGTGCCGGCCGAAGACCTGGTGGCCTTCACCCTCGACTATGCGCAGATGCTGGCGAAGCGCTCGCCCCTCTCCCACCGCTTCGCCAAGGAGGTGATGCGCCGTGCGGTCGGCATGCCCATGGGCGAGGCCCTGCGGCTCGAATCCCGCTCCTTCTACGATCTCGGCCAGAGCCAGGACATCGTCGAAGGCACCACCGCCTTCCGCGAGAAGCGCGAGGCCGATTTCCAGGGTCGCTGAGTTCTTCACCATCGATCACAGCCATTTGGATCACAACCCGCCCATGTCCTCCGTCCTCTCCGCCTCGCCTGTCATCGAGATCCTGCGGTGTGCCGACTGCGGCCAGCTCGATCCGGGCCCGCGCGAGCTTTGCGCCTCCTGCTACAGCCCCAGGATGGAACCGGTGACGGTCGATGGCGACGGTGTCCTCGTCTCCTGGACGCTGGTGCGCCGTCCGCCGACCCGCTTCCAGGCGGACGGGCCCTATGCGGTGGCGGTGGTGGACCTCGACTGCGGTGTGCGCCTGACCGGGCGCCTTGCGAGCGTGCCGTTCGAGGAGGCCGAAGCGCCGCCGCTCGGTGCCCGCATGCGCGTCTGCGGCGGAAGCGCTGGCATTGCGCTGTTCGCGCCGGCCGACGCCGGCCGCTGAGTTTTCGCACGACGAGGCCGGCGCAAGACCGGCCGGAGAAAGCCTCCGGGAGAACGCATGCACACGAGACCGCCCGAACCGCATCCGTCCTTTCCGCCCTGCCGGGGAGGGGCGTCATGACCCTCCTCAACTTTTTCCAGCTCCTCGTCAGCGGCATCGCGATGGGCGCCATCTACACGCTCACCGCCAAGGGCCTGTTCATCACCCATCTTGCCACCCACCGGCTGAATTTCGGCCAGGGTGATTTCCTCATGGTGGGCGCTTTCGCCTCCATCGGCATGCTCACCGCGGGCGTTCCGGCGCCCCTCGCGGTGCTCGGCGTGCTCGTCATCATGGGCGTGCTTGGCTATCTGCTGGAGCGCTTCGCCATCCGCCCCCTGGACCGGCTCGGCGACCGCGCCGGAGCCTATTCCTGGGTGCTGACCACCGCGGGATCGGCGCTGATCCTCCAGAACATCGTCGAACTCGGTTTCGGCAAGTCCGCGCAATATGCGCCGCCCCTGTTCTCCAAGACCCGCGACAACGTCATCAACATCTTCGGCGTCGGAATCTTTTTCGAGGAGGCGGCGATCATCATCACCGCCTTCGTCGTCGTGGGCGCCTTCTACTGGTTCCTGTTCGGCTCGCGCTGGGGCAAGGCCGTCTATGCCGTGGCCTTCAATCCGGAGGCGGCTTCCCTCTTCGGCATCGACGTGCGCGGCGTGGTGGTGCTGGTGTTCGTGCTCGCCGCGCTGATGGCCGGCATCTCCGGCGTGCTGGTCGGGCCGCTGGTGTCGGTGCATCCGCACATGGGGCTGATCTTCACCATCAAGGCATTGGCGGTCGCGGCGGTGGGTGGCTTCACCAATCCCGTCGGGATCCTGGTCGGTGGCCTGCTGTTCGGGGGCGCGGAGGCATTTTCCAACTATTGGGACAGCGCCTTCGGCGACCTCTACCCGCTGCTCTTCGTCATGGCCCTCCTCGCTGTGCGCCCGTCCGGGCTGTTCGGCGAGCGACGTGCCGACGTGCGTTGAGGAGGCCCAGATGCCAAGCCTTATGCCACGCATTCCCCGCCTTGCCGTCTATGGCCTCGCCGCCGCCGCCATCGCGATATTCCCGCTGGTCGCTCCGAACCCCTTCTTCGTCCATGTGGGGCAGACCTTCGCCTACACCGCCATCGCGGTGATCGGCCTCAACATCCTGCTGGGGCTCTCCGGGCAGATGTCGCTCGGTCACGGCGGCTTCTATGCTGTGGGTGCCTACGTCTCCGCCATCCTTGCCACCACCTATGGCTGGCCGCTCACGGTCTCCATGGCGATGGCGCTCGCCGCCTGCCTTGTCGTCGGGCTGATGGTGGGGGCGGTGGCGCTCCGCACGCGGGGGCTCTACCTCGCCATGGCGACGCTCGCCTTCGGTTTCATCGTCGAGATCGTGGCCCAGCGCTGGGTGAGCGTGACCGGTGGGACCATGGGCCTTATGGGCGTGCCGCAGGTCGACTTCGGCAATTTCCGCATGGGGCCAACCTATTTCTTCTGGTTCGCCGCCGGCCTGCTGCTGCTGGTGCAGATCGCCAGCGACTATGTGTTCGGCTCCTCCATCGGCCGCCGTCTCAATGCGGTGAAGGAAAGCGTATCCTTCGCCGCGACGGTCGGGCTCAACGTGCCGCTCTGGCGCATCGGCGTGTTCGCAGCCAGTGCTGCGCTGGCGGGACTGGCGGGCGTGCTGTTTGCACACCAGAGCGGGTTCGTCTCCTCCGATGCCTTTAACATCCGCCTCACGATCTCGCTGCTGATCGCCACCGTCATCGGCGGGCTGGGGCGTTCGGCCGGGCCGCTGCTCGGCACCGCGATCCTGATCGGCATCGCTGAGGCCATCGCCGCGGTGCACGACATCGGCCTCATGCTCTATGGCGGCATCCTGCTGGTGGTACTGCTCCTCTTCCCCGAAGGCGCCATCGGCCTGTTCGGCAGGCGGCGGGCGAAGAGCGGCGTCGCGGCGGATGCCGTTTCGGCCTTCCTTCCGGCCCTTGCCGCACGCGGCCGGGCCGCCGGGCGGCTCGACGTGGAGGGCGTGACCAAGAGCTATGCGGGCGTCGTGGCGCTGCGCGACGCAACGCTCTCGGTCGAGCCCGGCACGGTCCATGCGCTGATCGGCCCGAATGGGGCCGGCAAGTCCACCTTCATCAACGTGGTGGCGGGCCTCTATGCCCCCACGGCCGGCCGCATCCTGATCGGCGGCTCGGACGTGACCCAACTGCCGGCGCATCGCCGCGCGCGCCTCGGGCTGGTGCGCACCTTCCAGAACCTTCAGCTCATCCAGGGCGTGAGCGTGCTGGAGAACGTGATGCTGGGGATGGAGCGCCGCCGCGGCCTCCTTGCCGACGTGCTCGATTTTCTCGGTGGCAAGGGCCATGAGGCCCGCGAGCGGGCGGAGGCTGCCTCCATCCTCGCCTTCCTCGGCATCGGCACCCTTGCGGACATGAAGCCCAAGGACCTGTCCTATGGGCACCGCAAGCTGGTGGAACTGGCCCGCGCCATCGCCCAGAAGCCCGCCATTCTGCTGCTGGACGAGCCGGTGGCGGGCGTGAACCCGCAGGAGGCGCGGGAGGTCGCGCGCATCGTCGGAAAGCTCCGGGACGCCGGCATCAGCGTGCTGCTGGTGGAGCACAACATGGAGTTCGTGATGGGCCTTGCCGATCGCGTCACCGTGCTTGATTTCGGCAACCGGATCGCCTGCGGCACGCCGGCTGAGGTGCAGAAGGACCCCAACGTCATTCGCGCCTATCTCGGCGCCGTGGAGGATGCGGCATGATCGAGGTCGATCACATCGATGTCGCCATCGGTCCGGTCGGGATCCTGCATGATGTCTCCCTGCGGCTGACGCAGGGGCGGCTGGTGACGGTGATCGGAGCCAACGGCGCGGGCAAGACCACGCTGTTGCGCACGCTCTCCAACATTGTCACCCCGCGCTCAGGGGCGATCCGCTTCGGCGGCAAGCCGACCGCCGGCATCAAGCCTCACCTTCTGGCGCGCGCGGGACTGGTGCATGTGCCTCAGGGGCGGCAGATCGTTCCCGGCCTGACGGTGCGCGACAATCTGGTGATCGGCGCCGACCGCGTGGCCGGTCTCGACGCCGACACCATTGCGCAGGGGCTGGAGCGGGAGTTCGCGCGCTTCCCCGTGCTGAAGGAGCGCCAGCACATCCTCGGCGGCAACCTCTCCGGCGGCGAGCAGCAGATGCTCGCGGTGAGCCGGGCGCTGATGATGCGGCCGAAGGTGCTGCTGCTGGACGAGCCGTCCCTCGGGCTCGCGCCGCAGGTGGTGACGACCATCCTCAAGGCGCTGCGGAGCCTTGCCGACGATGGTCTCGCCGTGCTGCTGGTGGAACAGCTCGCCCTGCTCGCGCTCGATACGGCAGACGAGGCCCATGTGCTGCAGCGCGGGCGCGTCGCCCTCAGCGGACCGGCCCACGACCTGCGCCGCGACCGGGCCGTGATCGAGAGTTATCTGGGATAGCTCCCGGTCGCCGCCTTTGCCGGTCACAGGACGCCGCCGCCGCGTCTCCGCCCTCGCCTGAGGGGAGCTTTCACGCGGACCGGGGCGCCTGGCTGTCGATGCGCATGAAGAATTGGGTGCGCGGGACGAAGATGCGCTGGAACGAGCCGTAATGCGCCGGGCTCGCCGAGCTGAAGATTTCCACCACCATGCCGATGGTCTTAGCTTCCACTCCGATCTTGGAGCAGATGTCGCGCGGCAGCGGCTCGATGCGGATGTCATACGTCATGCGCTGGACCGTCAGGTTCAGCTCACGGCGCAGATTGACGCCTTCCAGTGCCGTCCGCTTGTCCTTGCGCACCTGGTCATAAACCCGCGCATCAATGATGAACTGGCTGTAAACGAGGAATTCGTGGCCGATGTCGACGATGCGGTCGATCTCGACCACCTCGTCTTCCACCCACTGCATGTGCATGTTCCAGGACCCGCGGCTCCTGTGCCGGTGAATACGGTCCACCTGGGGGAAGACGGGAAAGAAGTTCTCGCGCCGCTCATCGCTGAACAGGAAGTGCCAGACCGTATCCACCTGGCGCGGCTCGCGATTGACGAAGCTGCCGGCCCGCCCCTGCTTGCGATCCACCGCCCCGTCCTGCACCAGTTCGCGATAGGCCTTCTGCACCGTCCCGAGACTGAGCCCGGTGGCGAGCGCCAGATCCTTCTCCGGCGGCAGGCGGTCGCCAAGGCTCCAGTATCCCTCGCGAATTCCCGCCAGCACCGCGTCCCGCAGCTGGAGGTATTTGGGGGACTGGCCGGGGTCCTTCGGCGCAAAGCGGCGCCAGAAGTCGTGGCCCGCCTGGGACGCCGGAGCCTTGGTCACGGCATCTGCCTTGTCGTGCGTCGCACGCGGAACCCGAGGCTTTGTCATGGGAGATTCCGAACGCAGGTGAGAGGGCGGTGGTACTGACATTCCCCGGAGGAGGCAAGGCGCCGGCACGTGGCGTGTCCGGTGCCCGCCACGAGGGGTCAATCGCCGGGCAGATCGTGGACGTTGCTGAAGAAAACGTCCTTCCAGGAGGTCGGCAGGTTCTTCAGCAGGCCGGTCTTGTGCATGTATTGCGCGAAGACCATCACCTTCCGGGGCGTCGGCGAAAAGGTCATCATGTTGGGATCGTTCAGGATCGCCACGATCTCGGCCACCGACAGCTTCGAATTGTCGAACCGCTTGAACGCCTCCGCCGCCGCGGTTTTGTCGGCAGCGATGAGGCCCATCGCCTCGGTCAGCGCCGCATAGGTGGCGGCGTAGAGCTTGGGATTGGCCGCCCGCCACTTGTCATTGGCATAGGCGGTGATCAGCGTGTTGGCGCCGCCGGTGACATCATAGGAACTGAGGATGGTGCGCACGTTCGGATTGGCGAGCTCCATCTGGATGAAGGGCACAGTCGTCACATGCGTCCTGGCGACGGCACCGCCCGAGAGCAGCGCGGCGACGCCGTCGGGATGGGACATGGTGATGGCCAGCGTGTCGAACTTGTTGCGCTGGTCGAACCCGAAAGCTTGTGCGGTGGCCATCTCCAGGATCAGCGCATGCTGCGTGCCCTTGCCGGCGGCCATGGCGATCCGGTCGGTGGGCTTGAAGTCCTTGATGGACGTGATCGCGGGATCGATGGTGTTGAAATAGATCGGGGAATCGCAGATCGCCATCATCCCCTTCACGGGGGCGAACTTCACCGTCTTGTCCCACAGATTGAGCATCACCGACGTGCCGGCCATGGCGATGTCGGCATTGCCGGAGATCAGCGCATCGGTGATGGCCGGGCCGCTGGTCAGCTGCGAGTAGATGACCTTGGCATCGGGCAGGCCGAGGGCCGTCGCATGCTTTTCGATCAGCTTGTTTTCCGCCGCGACGATCATGGGCAAATAGCACAGGCCGAGACCGCTCACGACACGCACCTCGGCCGCCGCGGCGGGCCTCGCGAGGGGCGGGGTGATGGTGGCGGCAAGAGCGACGGCCAATGCGGCCAGCCGGGCAAAATGTTTCATCTGGATCCCCTCATTGTCTGGAAGGTTCCGCGCCAGTTCGGCGTCTCGTTTTGCGATCGATGAAACGCGACGCCCGCAGGCGCCGCGTTCCCATTTTCAATGCCTCAGAGCAGGCGGTCGTTCTGCGGTCCCTTGAGCGGGATTTCCATGAGATCCTCGCCGAAGAAGATGTTGCCGCCGTACACGCGAGAGATGTCGGCGACCACCCGCTCCCTGAGGCCGGGCCGGTCGAACTGCTCGGTGATGTGGGTGAGCACAAGGTTCTTCACCCGGGCATCGCGCGCCAGCTCGGCCAGCTCCATATGCCCCATGCAGCTGTGCGAGAAATCGGGGCTGTAATTGGTGCCGGAGAGGTAATGGCACATGTGCACCAGCACGTCGCAATCCCTTGCCAGCACGTGCATGCTCTCCGCCGGCCCGCTGTCGCCGGAATAGACGAAGACGCCTTCTGGCGTCGTCAGGCGGAAGCCGAGGGTCACGAGGAAGGGCTGGAAGTGGTTCACCTGATCCGTCTCCAGCGTCCAGCCATCGCCCTTGATGACGTCGCCGGGCGACAGCGTCGTGACCTCCGGGGCGGGGCGCGGCCGGGGCAGGGTGCCGCCGCGGGCCTTGAACAGATCGAGGCTCGAACCGTGCGACGTGCGCGCCACCAGATCCGCATTGTACACGCCATCGAGCCCGAACAGGCGCTCGGTGATATCGGCGATGGGCGCCGGCCCGAACACCTTCAGCTCGGGAATGCGGTCGGCGCCCTGGTCCCAGCGCGTCAGGAGCAGGCGGCCATAGTCGCCGCAATGGTCATAGTGCAGGTGGGAGAAGAAGAGGTGGGTCACCTTGGTCGCGGGGATACCCAGCTCCAGCAGGCGATGATGGGCGCCGAAGCCGTGGTCCATGACGATCACGTCGTTGCCGGTCTCGATCACATAGCCGGAGGACATGCGGCGCAGGGACGGCGTGGGCGTGCCTGTGCCGAGAAGGCGAATACGCATGGGACTGCTCTTTTCCTTGGGTTGTATGTGCAGGGTGAGGTCAGCCGCGGCTCATGCCCCAGCGGCGGATGGTGCGGGCCTCGATGGTGCGGAAGATCAGTCCTTCCACCAGCAGGCCGATGATGATGACGCAGGTGAGCCCGGCGAAGACCTGATCGGTCTCCAGCTGGTTGCGTTTCTCGAACAGGAACCAGCCGAGGCCACCGGAGCGCGAGGACACGCCGAACACCAGCTCCGCCGCGATCAGCGTGCGCCAGGCGAAGGCCCAGCCGATCTTCAATCCGGAGAGGATCGAGGGGAAAGCGGCCGGGATCAGGATCAGCGCCACGTAGCGCACGCCGCGCAGACCGTAGTTCTGGCCGGCCAGCCGCTGGGTTTCGGAGACGCCCAGAAAGCCCGTCAGCGTGTTGAGGGCCACCGCCCAAAGCACGGAATGCACGATGACGAAGACGAGGCTCGGAATACCAAGTCCGAACCACAGCAGCGCCAGCGGTAGGAGGGCGATGGCGGGCAGGGGATTGAACATGGCGGTCAGGGTCGCCAGAAGGTCGGCACCCAGCCGCGAGGAGACGGCGAAGGTGGTCAGCATGGCCGCAAGGGCGATGCCGATGGCATAGCCCGTCATGAGCACCTGGAGCGTGGCGCCGATGCGCTGGAGCAGGACGCCGTGGATGAGGCCATCCCACAAGGCGCGCAGGGTATCCGTCAGCGTGGGGAACATCAGCGGGTTGGAGAGCCAGATGGCATAGACCTGCCAGGCCACCATCAGCGCCACGACGATGGCACCGCGCCTGACCCCCTCCATGTTGGCGAGGTGCTCCCAGAGCGAGAGCGGGCGCTCGATCTCGGCCGCATCGCTCACGGGGGGCGTGGTCCGCTCGAATTCCGGCCGGATCGGCGGAGACAGCCGGGCGACCGGCAAGGGGGTGATTTCAGCCATGGTGCCCCTCGGCGAAAAGCATGGTGTTGATCTTCTGGGACAGGGCCATGAAATCGCTGCCGCCCTGATGGTCGTGCCCGTATTGGTGGGCGTTCAGCTCCGCCTTCACCTGGCCGGGATGGGGCGAGAGCACGAGGATGCGCGAGCCGACCACGATCGCCTCCTCGATGGAGTGGGTGACGAACAGGACGGTGAAGCGGGTGTCGTCCCACAGCTGCAGTAGTTCGTCCTGCATCTGGCGGCGGGTCAGGGCGTCGAGGGCGGCGAAGGGCTCGTCCATCAGCAGGATGGCGGGCTCCATGGCCATGGCACGGGCGATGGCCACGCGCTGCTTCATGCCGCCTGACAGCATGTGCGGATAGGCATCGGCGAACTTGCCGAGCTTGACCTTCGTGATGCTGGCCATGGCCCGCGCACGGGCTTCGGCGCGGGGAAAGCGGCGACTGACCAGGATGGGGAACATCACGTTCTCCAGCACGGTCTTCCAGGGCATCAGCTGGTCGAAGTCCTGGAACACCATCATGCGGTCGGGGCCGGCGCCGTCGATCATCTGGCCGTTCAGCCGCATGAAGCCCGCCACCGGTTTCAGGAAGCCGGCGACGCCTTTCAGCAGGGTGGACTTGCCACAGCCGGAGGGGCCGAGCAGCACGAAGCGGTCGGCGGGATAGACTTCGAAGCTCACGTCGCGGGTGGCCGTGACGAGTAGATCGCGGGTCTTGTACTGGAGCGTGACCCCGGAGACCTCCAGCAATGGCCTCGTTTGTGAAGGCGGATACGTCTGGTCTTTCGGATGCATGGCGGCAGCGTTCATCGGCCCCCTCGTTGTTCCGGCTCTGGTTTCGCCTTCGACAGTGTCCGAACGGGACGCCGGCGCGGCGAATTGCATTTGTGATATGTAGCGAAAGATAAAACGCTATATAGCATACTGTCAAGCAAGCTGTAGCGGCGCCCGAATGGCGCGGAACGGCCGCGGTGCCGGCGGATGTTTCCATTCGCCCGGGGCGTTAGCTGGCGTGGAAGCGGCGTCGGCAAGCCATCCGTTCTCGGGGGCCGAGGTGCGCAGCCGGGCGGAATTCGGGCGCATGGGGATCACGTGGACTCCCGCGTCGCCGTGCCGGCAGAAGGCGGGCCATGTCCTCATTGTCGAGCGGCTTGATGGGGCTCGGCCTTGTCGCGGCCGTTGATCATCTCGGCGCAAGCAATGTCATAGCTGTCCCCGACGCTGCCGCCGGCGGGCGTGATGCCCGCCTTCGCAAGGCGCGGGGTGTCGGGGGGCTCAGCTGTTGCGAGCTGCGGTTGCCATGACGCACCGGACCGCCGCGATGAAGCGGGGCGGTTCACACCGATGCATCCCGCCGACGATGGCGGGAAAAGCGGCGGGCTGGGACCAGCACTGATACCGCGCCGGCCACGCCGGCCGCTTGGTTGATCGCGGACCGGACTACGCGTCCTTGAGGGCCCCGGTGGCATCCGCCGGAAGCCCGCTCAGCCGGCGCAGCGGGATGACCTTCGGGGCATCCACGCCCGCGAGCGCGTCTAGGTCGAGACGCGTGTAGTTCATGCCGGCGTAGTCGCGCACGAAGAACAGCCGCCGGCCGAGGTCCGAAAGGCTGGTCCAGCAGGTAAATTCCGTGGCGTAGGGGTGGGCCCCATCGTCCTTGAGGCCGGCCACCTCCATATGGCCGCCGCCGGAAGAATCGATCGAGATGCCACGCGGCCGATCGAAATTGTTCATCATGTGGGCGAGCGCGCAGACCGCCGCATCGGGCGTGTCGGCCTTCTCGGCGAACTGGGCATAATAGACCGCCCGCACGAAGCGCCCGACCGAGGTGCTCGACGAGGGGAGGCCGGCCGTGGCGATGCCGGAATCCGGCTGGCGCGCCTCGTAGCCGCCGAAGGTGGCGGCCGAGCGATCGACGTTGCTGAGGAAGGTGTAGTTGTCGAGATTGGTCAGGTGCCAGTCGAAGCGGGGCCCGTTCGTCATCACCCCGACGGGGTTGTCGTAGAGCTGCATCTCGCCCTTGTGGAACTCGATCACGAGCGAGGCGCCCGAAGCATCGTTCACCACATAATGGAAGGGCGAGACCGCCCCCTGCAGAATGGACAGGGCCTCCAGGACGACCGGCTGCGTGCCGAGCGCCGCCTTCACCTCCGCGACGCACGCGAACCGGCCCAGCACCCAGCTGCCGAGGTCGGAGGCGGCGAGAACGGCGCGCGTCATCTCCACCGCCTGCCCCCGGCCCGCGGCGGACGGGTAGGACAGCACGCTGAACGTGACGCCCTTGTCGTTCAACCCCTCGATGACCTTCAGGTCCGCGATGCCGAGCGGCGCCTCCGGCGTTGGCAACCGCCAGGGCATGGTGATGGCAAGAAAGGCGTGATCGAGCGTATAGGCGAGAGACGGATGGCCGGAGACCTCCGAGCTCACCGAAAAGCCGGCCGGGAAATAGGCCAGCTCGTACGGCAGCTCGACGGTCAGCTCGAGCGTACGGCCGAGGTACTTCCGCCCGGCTGAGTCGCTGTAGACGAGCGCTGTGCACATGCCGGCGTTTCCCCCGAAGCTGAAGCCTCGCACCGTGCGGGGCACGACATTTGGTGGCATATTTCGTGCCGCGCGCAAAGGCCGCGTACAACCGCGCTTCGCCGTCTTTGCTGTTTGATTTACCGTTAACCGTTTGTTAAGACTTGAAGATGGGACGACGCACGGGAATACCGCCTCGAGGCGACCTCCATCCCTGTGCGGGTTCAGTGGCGGAGGATCGTCCCGAGTGTCCCATCGATTGATCCGCGATATCGGCAGGGGCATCGGCGGCATGAAAAGCCTCCCCGTCACCGTCGTCATGGCCATGGCGCTCGGCGGCTGCGTGCCGGCTGGCGCGCCGTCCATTCCCTTTTTCGGCGCCTACTTTCCGTCTTGGCTGCTGTGCGCCGTCATCGGAATCCTCGGGGCGCTGCTGGTGCGGGTGGTGCTGGTCCGCCTGGGCGTCGACGACGTCATTCCGGCGCGTCTGGCCGTCTATGTCTGCGTGGCGGCGGGCATCGGCTTCCTGGTCTCGATTGTCAGCTTCGGGCGGTAGGTTGTGGAAGAGTCGGAGCAGGCCCATCCCCGGCGCGCGGTCGGTGTCGTCGTCAGCCTCATCGCGGTGGCGGCTGCCGTGGTGTTCGGCTGGCGCTATGTCCGCAATGCCGAACTCAATCCCCTCTCCCAGGACGCGGTCGTCACCGCCGATACGGTCAACGTCGCGCCCGCCGTTCCGGGGCGCATCGCGCGGATCGAGGCGAAGGACAATGGCAGTGTAGGCAAGGATGCGCTCCTGTTCGCGCTCGATGCCACCTCCTACAAGCTGCAGGCCGAGCAGGCTGCCGCGGACCTCAGGATCGCCGAGGCGGCGCTGGCGGACCGGGAGCGTGCCGTGTCGGCCGCGCGCTCAAACGCCGTGATCGCGCAGGAGCAGGTGGCGCGCGCCCGCTCCAACCTGGACCTCGCCAGCCAGACTCTCTCGCGGCTGGAGGCGCTCAGGCCCAAGGGCTATGTGAGCGCCCAGCAGGTGGACGATGCCGCCACCGCCAAGCGAGACGCCGAAATCTCCCTCCGGCAGGCCCTGCACCAGCAGGCGGCGGCCGACGCCCTGGTGAGTGACGCGGCAGCCGCCGCGGCCCTGGTGGACGCGCGACGGGCGGCGCTGGGGCTGGCGCAGAGGGCGCTCGCCGATACCGAGGTCCGCGCACCGTTCGACGGCAAGGTGGTGGGCCTCGCCGTATCGCCGGGCGAGTTCGTCATCTCCGGCCAGTCGATCTTCACCCTCATCAACACCGGGGCATGGTACGTCTCCGCCGCCTTCCTCGAGACCGAGCTGCCACGGATCGCCCCCGGCGATTGCGCCACCGTCTATGCGCTGGCGGACCGCGACCGGCCCATCAGCGGCCGGGTGGAGGGGATTGGCTGGGGCGTCGCGTCGGAGGAGCTCATCAAGCTGCCGCGGACGATGCCCATCGTGCCGAAGTCGCTGGACTGGGTGCGTGTCGCCCAGCGTTTCCCGGTGCGCATCCGCCTCATTGATCCGCCCGAAGGCCTCATGCGCATCGGAGCCTCCGCCACAGCGACGGTGCATCATGGCAGCCGCTGCTGACCGGCCGTGGCCGGCCATGGCGCGCCAGGCGTGGCGCGATCTGCTGCCCTTTCCGGGCCGCTTCGGACTGGCATGGCGCGTGGCGCTGCTGTGCGCGCTCGTGGCTGCAGTGGCGATGCTCTACAAGGTGCCGGAAGCCGCCATCGGCTGCTATCTCGTGATCTTCATCGCGCGGCCCGACGGAGCGGAGTGCGTTGGGCAGGGCATCGGCCTCATCCTTCTCGCTGGCGTTGTCGTGCTCGCCATGGCCCCCCTGATCGCGGCGACGGCTGACAATCCGATGCTGCGCATCGCGATCCTGGCGCTCTTCTCCTTCGTCTTCGTGTTCCTCGGCGCAGCCTCGCAGCTGGGGGAGATCGGCTCCATCATCGGCCTCGTCATCGCCTTCGTGCTGACCCTCGTGGACCAGCTTCCGGCGGGCGAGATCGCGACGCGCGGCCTGCTCTATGCCTGGCAGATGGCAGCCATGCCGATGGCGCTGATGATCGTCTTCAACATCGTGCTCGGCACCCCACCCCACCGCCTGCTGCGCCGGACGGTGGCCGAACGCCTGGCGGCGGCCGCCGATGCCCTGGCGCTGTCGCCGGCCGCCGCACCGGGACGGCTCGCGGCGCCCCTCGCCGAAGGCATAAGCGCCGACGGCCAGAAAGTGATGCTGGCCCGCCTGTTCCACACCGCTCCCTCCGCCGAGGTGACGTGGTTGTCGGGGGCCGCGCGCACCAGCTACCAGCTGCTGCTCGCCGTCGCCGCCCTGCCGGCCGGGATGGCGGAAGGGACGCGCGCCCAGCTCGCCGATTACTGCCGCAAGGCCGCCGGGCACGTCAGCGCGGGCCGGCGACCCGAGGCGCCGCAGACGGATGCCGCGCCCGAGAGCGAGACCCCGGTAGACCCGACGCCGGTGTCCACCGCCCAAGCCGCCGTGACGGCGGCGTTCGCCGGCCTCGCCCGGGCGGACGGCGGCACCCGTGCGGTGGCACCCAAGCCCCCCTTCCTCGCGGTCGACGCCTTCACCAATCCCGACTACCAGCGCTATGCCCTGAAGACGACGGCGGCGGCGATCGTCTGCTACCTGACCTATTCGCTGATCGGCTGGCAGGGCATCCACACCGCGATGATCACCTGCTACGTGGCGGCCCTCGGAACGACGGCGGAGACCGTCCACAAGCTGGCGCTGCGCATCTCCGGATGCCTCCTCGGCGCTGGGCTGGGCTTCTTCTCCATCCTGTTCGTCATCCCCCACCTGGAATCGGTGGGTGGGCTGATGGTGCTGGTTTTCCTCGGCATCCTCCCGGCGGCCTGGATCTCGTCGGGCAGCGAGCGCATCTCATACGCCGGCGTGCAGGTCGGGCTCGCCTTCCTGCTGACCATCCTCAACGGGTTCGCACCGAGCCTCGACATGTCGGCGGGGCGGGATCGCATCGTCGGCATCCTGCTCGGCAATCTCGTGGTCTATCTCATCTTCACCGGCATCTGGCCGAAGAGCGCCGTCCTCAACGTCCGGGCTCGGCTGTCGCGGGCTCTCGACGCGCTCGCGCGGCTCGCGGCGCGGGAGCCTGCGGAGCGCGCTCTAGCGGTGGACGACGCGTCTCTCGTGGAGACCGAGGCGGAGAAGGCGCGGCAGCAACTGCTGCTGCTGCCGTTCGAGCCGGCGTGGCAGCGCCCGGCGCGGGTAAGGATCGCGCGTCTCGACGCACTGATCGCGGACGTGCGCGCGGCGCTGCCGGTTCTCCTCTTCGCCGGAGCGTCCTCGCCGGAGATCTCGGCGCACTTCGCCCGCGCCGCGGAAGAGGTCGCCCGGGGCAGCGGCGGGGACCTGCCCGACATGAGCGAGGCAGACGGCGATCCCGGCATGCTCGCGGCGCTCGTGCGTCGCATCGAACGGCTGGCGGCAGGGTGACGGAATGATGCGTCAGCCACCTCGCCCACAGCCAACGGCCCTCAAGGATATCGCGCGCCACGCGCTCCTGATGCTGGCGTGCATGCTGCTGGCGGCCTGCGCCCTCAACGCGCTCGACAGCGCGCCGGCCGATCCCTCGCAGCCCTGGACACCCAGGCAGGCCGAGGCGCCGGCTTCCGCGCCCGCGGCGGACGATAGGGCCGCGGCCACGGGCACGGGAGCGACTTCGGCATCCACAACACCGGCGCCGAATTTCGCCGTGCCCCCCGAGCCCGCCGCAGCGCTGCTGAAGCCGACGCCCGACATCTCCCCGGGCAGGACCTACGGCCTCGCCGAGCTGATCGATCTCGCCCAGAGCCAGAACGCCGCCACCCGCATCGCCTGGCAGCAGGCCCGGCAGGCGGCGCTGGCGGCGGGCATGGTGGAGGCGACCTATGTGCCGCTCATCACCGCCAACGTGATCGGCGGCTACCAGAGCTTCACCAATCCGCTGCCCCTCACCATAGGTAATGTCAATCAGGTGCAGAGCTCGGTTTCCGGGCTTTCGCCGCAGGTGGCGCTGCAGTGGCTCGTCTTCGACTTCGGCCAGCGCAGCGCGCTGCACCAGACGGCGAAGGAAAATTCCAACGCCGCCAACGTGCTGTTCAACGGCGTCCATCAGAAGATCATCTACGATGTCACGCGCAGCTATTTCCTTTACGGCGCCGCGCGCAGCCGGGTCGACGCCGCCACCCAGACCCTCGCCAACAGCCGCGACATTCTCGATGCGGCGGAGGCTCGGCTGAAGAATGGCATCGGGAACACGGTGGAGGTGGCGCAGGCGCGCCAGCAGATGGCGCAGTCGCGCTTTGCCCTCGTGCAGGCCGAGGGTGGCGAGCGGGATGCCTATCAGGTGCTGCTCGGTGCCGTGGGGGTGAGCCCGGTCACGCAGATCCGGGTGCGGCCGGCGACTGGGCGCAGCCTGCCCGAGAGCATCGGGACACCGACGGAGAAGATGATCGAGGCCGCCCTTGCCCGCCGGCCGGACGTGCTCGCTTCCTTCTCGGCGATGAAGGCGAGCCAGTCGGGCATCGCCGCGGCGCAGGCGGAATTCCTGCCCAAGGTTTATCTCAGCGCCGTGGCCGCCACCGGCAATACCAGCCTCTCGGCGTCCGGACTGCCGAACATCGGGCAGATCTCCTCGGCGTCGGGCGTGATGGTCGGGGCGACCGTGCCCATCTTCGACGGCGGGCTCAGGGCGGCGCAGGTGCAGAATGCGCAGTCCCTCGCCGCGGCGACCGAAGCGGGCTTCGAGAAGGTGCGGGACACGGCCGCCCGCGAGATTGTCGCCAGCGCCAATACGCTGCGCTCGGCGCTCGCCTCCTACCGCGCGGCAAGCGCCCTCGCGGACGCCGCAGCCGTCACCTACGACGCGGCGCTCTCCGCCTACAAGGCGGGGGTGGGCAACATATCGGTGGCCACGGCTGCGGACAGCGGTCTTCTCGTTGCCCGCCAGGCCCGCTCGGATGCCCACGCCGCCTCTCTGGCCGCGGCGGCCAACCTCGCCTTCGTCCTCGGCGCCATGACCTCGCGCGATGTTCCCATGGGATTGGTGGCGCGGTAACACCGCTCTGCCCCGATTGCGCCGTGAGATCCGGCCCGGACGAGCGGCGACATGCGCGCCTCCGCTCGCCACACCTGAGCGCGCGCGTTGCAGGGGCGTTCTCAGGCGGTTCCGCTGCGCCGTGGACGAGCGCGGGTGGCCAGCACGTTGCGGATGGCGAAGCTGGAATGGATGCGCAGCACGCCCGGCAGCGTGGAGAGAATATCCGTATGCACCCGCTCGAAATCGCCGGCGGTCTCCACTTCGACCCGCAGGCGATAATCGGCGCCCCCGGTCATCAGGTAACACTCCCGGATCTCCGGATATTTGCGCACGGCGCTCTCGAACCGGCGCAGGAAGTCTTCCGTCTGCCGTTCGAGGGTAATGTCCACCATCACCGACATGCCGGCGTCCGGAGAGGTGCGGTCAACGATGGCCGTGTAGCCCTTGATGGCGCCACTGGTTTCCAGAAGGCGGATGCGCCGCAGGCAGGAGGACGGCGAGAGGCCGACCTCCGCCGCAAGGTCCGTGGTGCTGATGCGCGCGTTCAGCAGCAGCTGGCGGATGATGGCATGGTCGATGGCGTCCAGACTGCGCATGCGTGATTCTTCGAGTTCATGCCAAAATGTTGCGTTGATACGATCATATCGCAGCTATCGCGCACATAAAGCCCGGATTGTGCGCAGTCCTTGCGCTAGCCTTGTTGTCGGTCGCAAGAGGGCGGACGATGCACGGCACAATTCCACATTTCGACACGAGCGCAGCCGCCGGTGGCGTGCTGACCATCGATTGCGGAGCGCTGGCGGACAACTACCGCCGCCTGCGTGCGCAGGTGGCGCCCGCGCGGGCCGCCGCGGTGGTGAAGGCGAATGCCTATGGTCTCGGTGCGCTCGATGTGGTCCCCGAGCTGATGGCCGCCGGCTGCCGGGATTTCTTCGTCGCCCATCTGGGTGAAGCGCTGGAGCTGCTGCCCGCGGTGCGCGGTGAGCATGGCGCGCGAGGCCTCGCCCAGCCCCGCCTTTACGTGCTGAACGGCCTCATGCCCGGTTCCGAGGGGGCGTGCGCGGCGGCGGGCATCGTTCCGGTCATCAACAGCCTCGACCAGTTGGCGCGCTGGGCGCGGACAGCGGCGGCACGGGGCGAAAAGCTGCCCGCCGTGCTGCAGTTCGACAGCGGCATGTCCCGCCTCGGCATGGCGCCCGAGGAGGCTGGTGTCATTGTCCGCGAGGGCCTCGCGGAGGGCCTCGACATCCTTGCCATCATGAGCCATCTCGCCAGCGCGGACGAGCCGCACAATCCGCAGAATGACGACCAGCTGCGGGTTCTGCGGACCATCGCGGCGGCGTTTCCCGATGCGCTGGTGTCCTTCGCCAATTCCGGCGGCGCGTTTCTCGGCGCGGACTATCACGGTGCGCTGGCGCGGCCGGGCATCGCGCTCTATGGCGGGGCGCCCACGGCGGCCGGCAAGAATCCCATGCGCCCGGTGGTACGGCTCGATGTTCGGGTGATCCAGACCCGGACCGTGCCGGCCGGTGCCCGCATCGGCTATGGCGGCGCCTTCGTGGCGCCGTCCGCCATGCGCCTTGCCACCCTCGCGGTAGGCTATGCGGACGGCCTGCCGCGCTGCCTCGGCAACCGGGGCGCGGCGTGGTTCGAGAGAATGCGCCTGCCCATGGTCGGCCGCGTTTCCATGGACAGCCTCATCGTCGATGCGACCGCCTTGCCGGAAGGCGCGCTGGCCGAGGGCGCGCTGGTGGAGCTGATCGGCCCCCATCAGAGCCTTGAGGATCTCGCCGCCGCCGCAGGCACCATCTCCTACGAGCTGCTCACCCAGCTCGGCCGCCGCTATCACCGCCGCTATCGCTGACGGCGCGCCAACACATCGCAAAGAGAACTCACATGAACATCGTCGTGCTCGGAGCCGGCGTCATCGGCGTCACCTCCGCCTATTATCTCGCGAAGGCCGGCCATTCGGTCACGGTCATCGACCGCCAGCCCGGACCGGCGCTGGAGACGAGCTTCGCCAATGCCGGCGAGGTCTCACCCGGCTATTCCTCGCCCTGGGCCGCGCCCGGCGTGCCGGTGAAGGCGATGAAGTGGCTGTTCATGAAGCACGCGCCGCTGATCCTGCATCCCACCGCCGATGCCGCCACGTGGCGCTGGATGCTGGCCCTGCTCCGCAACTGCACCGCCGAACGCTACAAGGTGAACAAGGGGCGCATGGTGCGCCTCGCGGAATACAGCCGCGACCGCCTCGCCGACCTGCGGGCTGAAACCGGCATCGCCTATGACGAGCGCATGCAGGGCACCCTGCAGGTATTCCGCACGCAAAAGCAGATCGATGCCATCGCCAAGGACATCGAGGTGCTGCGCGCCGACGGCGTGCCGTTCGAGGTGCTGGACCGTGCCGGCTGCATCGCCGCCGAGCCGGGGCTGGGTGAGGCGGCGGAGCGCATCGTCGGCGGCTTGCGCCTGCCGGGCGACGAGACCGGCGACTGCTTCAAGTTCACCGAGGCGCTGGCGGACCTGTGCCGGGGGCTGGGCGTCACGTTCCGCTTCGGCGTGGACATCCGCGGGCTGAAGCGCGCGTCGGGCAAGGTGACCGCGGTCGAGACCGGAACGGGCGACATTGCCGGCGATCTCTTCATCGCCGCGCTGGGCAGCTATACGCCGGCGCTGCTGGCGCCGCTCGGGCTCCGGCTGCCCATCTATCCCGTGAAGGGCTATTCCATCACCATGCCGGTCGTGGACGAGGCCCGCGCGCCCATCTCCACCGTCATGGACGAGACCTTCAAGGTTGCCATCACCCGCCTCGGCTCCCGCATTCGCGTGGGCGGCATGGCGGAGATCGCCGGCTTCAACCGCGACCTTCACGACGCGCGCCGCGGCACCCTGCTGCATTCGGCGGGCGACCTGTTCGCCGGGGCCGCGGATACGCGGGAGGTCAATTTCTGGACCGGCCTGCGGCCCATGACGCCGGATGGCACGCCGATCATCGGCGCCACCTCCTGCCCGAACCTTTACATCAATGCCGGCCACGGCACGCTGGGCTGGACCATGGCGTGCGGCTCGGGCGCGGTGCTGGCGGATCTCATCGACGGCCGCCGCCCCGCCATCGAGGCCGGCGACCTCGCCCTTTCGCGCTACGCCTGAGAGGGGGGCGCGAGCCCCCTGTCGCCGCGCCTGCCGGAGCGCCTCCGGGCCGGCTCCGGTTGGAAAATCCCCGTAGGTCGCACCTCCGCCGTCAGGTCCGTCCGTGCGGGAGGGGACTCCGCAGGCGCAAAGTATTGACATTGCCGCCGCAATAGCCACTAAATCTGGTGGTCACGGTCTCTCGACTCGCAAGATCGAGAGCTAAGAGGGAAGCCGGTCCAAAGCCGGCGCTGCCCCCGCAACTGTAAGCGGCGAGTTCTTGTTCACCCATGTCACTGAGGCCCCATGGCCTTGGGAAGACGGACAAGAATGATGACCCGCGAGCCAGGAGACCTGCCGCGACACCAGTACGTCCACGGGCGGGGTGTCCCGGTGAGGCGCTTGCTGCGGGTGGCGTGCGCCTCCTGTGTCCCGGCATGCGTCCGTCTGCTCCCCGTCCCCACATTCATCGGGGATGATGATGCCAGCGACCGCCGAACGCCATGCCAATGGCAGCTACAGATTTTCCATGCCGGCCCCTGACGTTGAAGCGGTCGCCCGCGCGCCCGGCTATCAGCTCATCCGCCGCAATGGGGCGGTCACGCCGTTCGATGCCGCCAAGATCGCGGTGGCTCTGACCAAGGCGTTCCTGGCCGTGGAGGGACAGTCGGCTGCCGCGTCCCGCCGCATCCACGACATTGTGGCCGGGCTCACCGACCAGATCGTGGCGAACCTCACCCGGCGCCCCGACGTCGGACGCACCTTTCATATCGAAGATGTGCAGGACCAGGTGGAACTGGCCCTCATGCGCGGGGAGCATCACAAGGTCGCCCGCGCCTATGTGCTCTATCGCGAGGCGCGGGCACGGGAACGCGCGAAGGCCCTCGCCGTGGCGCATCCGGGCGGTGATGCCGCCGCCGTGCTGCATGTGAGGACCGCCGACGGCGCATTGGTGCCGCTGGATGCCCCCCGCCTTTCGACCGTCATCGGCGAGGCCTGCGCCGGGCTCGACGGCGTCTCGGCCGCGGCGGTGCTGAACGAGGCGCGACGCAACCTCTATGACGGCATCTCGCTGGATGAACTGGCGCAGGCGCCCATCCTGGCGGCGCGCACGCTGGTGGAGACCGAGCCGAACTATTCCAAGGTCAGCGCGCGCCTCCTGCTGGACAAGCTGCGCCGCGAGGCCCTGAGCTTCGTCGCCGGCCGGCCGGAACAGGCGACGCAGGCCGAGATGGCGGAGCGCTACGGCGATTATTTCAGCGCCTATGTAAAGACCGGCATCGCCAACGACCTGCTCGATCCCGAGCTCGGTCGCTTCGATCTTTCCCGGCTGGCTGCCGCCCTCAAGCCGGAGCGGGACCTCGCCTTCGACTATCTGGGCTTCCAGACGCTCTACGACCGCTATTTCCTGCATGTGCGCGGCACGCGCTTCGAGCTGCCGCAGGCCTTTTTCATGCGCGTCGCCATGGGCCTGGCCTTGCGCGAGATCGACCGGGAGGCGCGGGCGATCGAATTCTACGATCTCCTCTCCTCCTTCGACTTCATGGCCTCGACGCCGACTTTGTTCAATGCCGGGACGCTGCGCGCCCAGCTCTCCTCCTGCTTCCTCAGCACGGTGGCGGATGACCTCGACGGCATCTTCAAGGCGGTGAAAGACAATGCGCTGCTCGCCAAATATTCCGGCGGCCTTGGCAATGACTGGACCCGGGTGCGCGGCCTCGGCGCCCACATCAAGGGAACCAATGGCGAGAGCCAGGGCGTGGTGCCTTTCCTGAAGGTGGCGAACGACACCGCCATCGCGGTGAATCAGGGCGGCAAGCGCAAGGGCGCGGTCTGCGCCTATCTGGAGACCTGGCATGTGGACATCGAGGACTTCCTCGATCTGCGCAAGAACACCGGCGACGAGCGCCGCCGCACCCATGACATGAACACGGCCAACTGGGTGCCGGACCTGTTCATGGAGCGGGTGGAAGAGGACGGCGCATGGACCCTGTTCTCCCCCGATGAGACGCCCGATCTCCACGACCTTTACGGCCCCGCATTCAAGGCCGCCTATCTCGCCTATGAAGCGCGGGCCGCGCGGGGGGAGATGAAGGTCTTCAAGCAGGTGCGGGCGCTCGATCTGTGGCGGCGCATGCTGACCATGCTGTTCGAGACCGGCCATCCCTGGATCACCTTCAAGGACCCGTGCAACATCCGCTCGCCCCAGCAGCACGTGGGCGTGGTGCATTCCTCCAACCTCTGCACGGAGATCACGCTGAACACTTCGGACGACGAGGTGGCGGTCTGCAACCTCGGCTCGGTCAACCTGTTCTCCCATATCGCCGATGGCCGCCTGGACATGGAGAAGCTGGCGCGCACGGTGCGCATCGCCATGCGGATGCTGGACAACGTCATCGACATCAATTTCTACACCATCCCCGAGGCGCGCCGCTCCAACCTCCGGCATCGTCCCGTCGGCCTCGGCATCATGGGCTTCCAGGATGCGCTTCAGGCGCTTCGCCTTCCCTACGGCTCGGACGCGGCGGTGCGTTTCGCGGATGAGAGCATGGAGGCAATCTCCTTCCATGCCATCTCCGCCTCGGTGGATCTCGCTGCCGAGCGCGGGCGCTATCCGAGCTTTGCGGGCTCGCTCTGGTCGCAGGGCATCCTGCCCATCGATTCCCTCGAACGGCTCGCCGAGGCGCGCGGCGGTGCGGATTTCGACCGGTCCCGGACACTCGACTGGGCCAGCCTGCGCCAGCGGGTGGTTGCCACCGGCATGCGCAATTCCAACTGCATGGCCATCGCGCCCACGGCCACCATCTCGAACATCTGCGGTGTCAGCCAGTCAATCGAGCCGGCGTACCAGAACCTCTATGTCAAATCGAACATGTCGGGCGACTTCACCGTGGTGAACGCCGCTCTCGTTCATGACCTGAAGGCCCGCGGACTCTGGGACGAGGTGATGGTTTCAGACCTCAAATATTTCGATGGGAGCCTGGGCGAAATCGCCCGGATTCCGGACGACCTGAAGGACCTCTACGCCACGGCCTTCGAGATCGACCCGGCCTGGCTCGTGGAGGCGGCCGAGCGTCGTCAGAAATGGATCGATCAGGGCCAGTCCCTCAACCTCTATATTGCCAGCCCTTCCGGCAAGAAGCTCGATGAGCTCTATCGTCTGGCCTGGAAGCGGGGACTGAAGACGACCTATTATCTCAGAGCGCGCTCGGCCACCCATGTGGAGAAGTCCACGCTCAAGGGCACCGACGGCAAGCTCAACGCGGTCGCCGCCACGGTTCCGCCCGCCGTCGCGGCTTTCCCCGCAGCCATTTCCGGCGAAGCTGTCGACAGCGAAGCGTGGGGCAACGCCTGCGCCATCAACGACCCCACCTGCGAAGCCTGCCAGTGACCGGCGGACAAGGACAAGAAACCATGCTCGACTGGTCTGACACCAAGCCCCAGCCTGCCATCATGCCCAACATTCCGGCCAGTCCCTCCGAAGCCACCGGCCTCGGGGAGATCGACCGCAATGGCGCCCGCGTCACCGTGGACGAGAAGCGCATGATCAATGCGCGCGCCGACGTGAACCAGCTTTTGCCGATGAAGTACCATTGGGCGTGGGAAAAATACCTGTCCGGCTGCAACAATCACTGGATGCCCACTGAGGTATCCATGCAGGCGGATATCGCGCTGTGGAAGTCACGCGATGGGCTCACCGAGGACGAGCGGCGCATGCTGAAGCGCAATCTCGGCTTCTTCGCCGCCTCCGAGAGCCTGGTGGCGAACAACATCGTGCTCGCCATCTACCGCCACCTCACCAATCCCGAATGCCGGCAGTATCTGCTGCGACAGGCGTTCGAAGAGGCGATCCACACCCATACCTTCCAGTACATCGTCGAAAGCCTCGCCCTCGATGAGGGCGAGCTGTTCAACATGTATCGGGAGGTGCCCTCCATCACTGACAAGGCGGCGTGGGCCCTCAGGCACACCCGGAGCCTCGACGATCCGGAATTCCGCACCGGCACACCGGAAGCGGACCAGAAGTTCCTGCGCGACCTCGTCGCCTTCTACGTGGTGTTCGAGGGCATGTGGTTCTACACGGGGTTCGCGCAGATCCTGTCCCTCGGCCGCCGCAACAAGATGGTCGGCATTGCCGAGCAGTATCAGTACATCCTGCGCGACGAGAGCATCCATCTGAACTTCGGCATCGACGTGATCAACCAGATCAAGATCGAGAACCCGCACTTGTGGACCCGGGCGTTCCAGGACGAGGTGCGCGGGATGCTGAAGGATGCGGCAGACCTCGAGGCGGCGTACGGCCGGGACACCATGCCCCGCGGCTTGCTCGGCCTGAATGCCGCGCTCTGTGAGCAGTACATGCACTTCATCGCCAACCGGCGCTGCGCGCAGCTCGGCCTCGCCCCGGTGTTCGCAGAGGCGGAGAACCCCTTCCCGTGGATGTCGGAGGCCATGGACCTGAAGAAGGAGAAGAATTTCTTCGAGACCCGCGTCATCGAGTACCAAAATGGCGGTGCGCTCGCCTGGGATTGAGCGGGGTTGCATCCCGCCGCGGCGGTGATTGTCGTGACGCAGCACAATGGCCGCGTCGCGTGCGCCACGTTCTCCATCTCCCACGCCCGCGGCATGACACCCTGCCGCAGGCGAATTCCACAATTCTCTGTCTATCGTAATCTTTAGGCAATGACGCTGCGTAATAGCCCAGCCCATGAAAACCGATCTTCCTCGCCGAGGCCTTGTGTGGTCCCGGTGCTACCCCATGATTCTTGCAGGGGCGCTCGCCTTGGCGGCCTGCGGGGAGAGCCAGCCTGCGGCACCTCCCGAACCCGTCAATGTCTCGGTCGTGCAGCTGAGGCCCGAGGCCGTTACGATTCACGACGTGCTGCCGGGCCGGGTCGCTGCCTATCGCGTCGCGGAAATCCGGCCGCAGGTGGGCGGCATCATCCAGCACCGGCTGTTCCGGGAGGGGAGCGAGGTCGCGGCGGGCCAGCCACTGTTCCAGATCGACCCGGCCGCGTTCGCCGCGGAAGTCGACATGGCGGCGGCGGTTCTGCGCCGGGCCGAGGCGGTGCTCGACCGGGCCGAGGCGCAGGTGAGGCGCGTCGAGGCGCTTCTCAAGACCAACACCGCCACCCAGCAGGCGCATGAGGATGCCATCGCCGCGCGCGCTCAGGCAGCCGCCGATGTCGCCCACAGCCGGGCTGCGCTGGAGCGGCGGACGCTCGATCTCGGCTTCGCCACCCTCCGCGCGCCCATCGCCGGGCGCATCGACCACGCGCTTGTGAGCGAGGGCGCGCTGGCGACCCCCGGCGGCGCTTCGCCGCTCGCCATCGTGCAGCAGATCGACCGGGTCTATGTCGATCTGCGCCAGCCGGCGCGGCACCTGGAGGCCCTGCGGCGGCTGGCGCGGGCCGACGGGGCGGATGCAGGCGCGGTGGCTATCCTCTCGGCGGACGGCGAGGCCTTTCCTGTGGTCGGACGGCTGCTGTTCTCGGGGGTCAGCGTGGACCCCGGCACGGGCGAGGTGATCCTGCGCGTCGAGACCGATAATCCCGGGCGCCTCCTGCTTCCGGGCATGTTCGTGCGGGCGCGGCTGCTGCGGGAGAAGCGGCCCGAGGCCCTGCTGGTGCCGCTGCAGGCGGTGCAGCGCGACGGCAACGGCATGGAACACGTCAGCATCGTCGAGGACCCCGGTCGGGTGGCGCGGCGCGAGATCGTGACCGGCGCCCAGATCGACGGGCGCATCGTCGTCGAGCGCGGGCTGCGCGCCGGCGAGCGGGTGATCGTGGAGGGGCAGGACCATGTCCAGCCCGGCGCCCAGGTGACCGCCTTGCCATGGCAGCGCGAGCGCGTGGCGGATGCGGAGCCGCAGCGCTGATGCCCGCCTTCTTCATCGACCGGCCGGTCTTCGCCTGGGTCATCGCGATCGTCATCGCGCTCGCCGGGGCCGTCGCCATCCCACAGCTTCCCACCGAGCGCTATCCCGCCATCGCGCCGCCCAGCATCAGCATCTATGCGACCTACCCCGGCGCCTCGCCGCAGACGATAAGCGACGGGGTCATCAGCCTGATCGAGCGTGAACTGTCGAGCGTGCGCAATCTCCTGTATTTCGAGAGCGCGACGGACACGTCCGGCACCGCCACGATCACCGTGACATTCAAGCCCGGCACCAACCCCGATCTGGCGCAGGTTGACGTGCAGAACCGCCTGAAGACCGTGGAGCCGCGCCTGCCGCAGGCGGTCCGGCAGCTTGGGCTGACGGTCGAGGCGGCGGCCTCCGGATTCCTGCTGCTGGTGGATATCATCGCTCCCGGCGGGGCGTATGACGAGGTGACCCTCGGCGACTATGCCGTGCGCAACGTCGCCGATGAGCTCAAGCGCGTGCCGGGTGTCGGGCGTGTCCAGCTCTTTGCGACGGAGCGCGCGATGCGGATCTGGATCGATCCGGTCAAGCTGTCGGCCCACGGAATCACCTTCGGCGATGTCACCACCGCAATCGCGCAGCAGAACGTGCAGATCGCGCCGGGCGCCCTCGGGGCCGAGCCGGCCACCGCCGGCCAGCGGGTCACCGTGCCGCTGGAGGTCGATGGACGGCTGAGGACGCCCGAGGAGTTCCGCGCCATCGTGCTGCGCGCCCATCCGGACGGATCGACCCTCACCCTCGGCGCGGTCGCGCAGGTGGAGCTCGGCGCGCAATCCTACGCCTTCGCGACCCGCTCCAACGGCAAGCCGGTGGCGACGCTCGCGGTCCAGCTCGCGCCCGGCGCCAACGCAGTGACGACCTCATCGGCCATCGCCGCGCGGATGACGGAGCTGGCCAAGGCAATGCCGGAGGGGATGGGGTTCTCGATCCCCTTCGACACCGCGCCCTTCGTGCGCGTCTCCATCGAGAAGGTGCTGGTCACGCTGCTGGAGGCCATGGCGCTGGTCTTCCTGGTGATGTTCGTGTTCCTGCAGAACGTCCGCTGCACCCTGATCCCGGCGATCGTGGCGCCGATCGCGCTGCTCGGCACCTTCGCGGTGATGCTGGCGGCGGGCTATTCCATCAACGTGCTGACCATGTTCGGCATGGTGCTGGCCATCGGCATCATCGTCGACGATGCCATCGTCGTGGTCGAGACCGTCGAGCGGCTGATGGCGCAGGAGGGGCTCGCCCCGCGCGAGGCGACGCTGCGGGCGATGGGCGAGATGAGCGGGGCGGTGGTCGGCATCACGCTGGTGCTCTCGGCGGTGTTCGTGCCGATGGCGCTGGCGGGCGGCTCGGTCGGCGTCATCTATCGGCAGTTCGTGCTCACGATGGCGGTGTCGATCCTGTTGTCGGCCTTCCTTGCCCTCACGCTCACGCCGGCGCTCTGCGCGACCATGCTCCGGCCGGTGCGGGAGCATGGGGAGAAGCGGGGCGTCTTCGGCTGGTTCGACCGGTGCTTCGCGGGGCTGACGCGCGGCTACGCGCGCGGCGTCGCCCGGCTGGTGGGACGTCCCTGGCGGATGATGGCGGGTTTCGCGGTGATCGTGATGCTGCTCGGCCTCGCCTTCGCGCGGCTGCCCTCGGCCTTCCTGCCGGAGGAGGACCAGGGCTATTTCCTGACCTCCATCCAGCTGCCGCCGGACGCGACCGCCAACCGCACGCGCGAGGCGGTCGAGACCATGGAACGGCACAACGCCACCCGGCCGTCCGTCCGGCACACCGAGAGCATCATGGGGTTCGGCTTCTCGGGCTCCGGCCCGAACGCGGCCATGATCTACACCATCCTGACGGACTGGAACGCGCGCCAGGGTGCGAGCGCCGCCGACGAAGTGGCGCGGGCCAACGCGGCCGCCCGCTCGGTCCGCGAGGGCAGTATCGTCAGCATGCTGCCGCCGGCCATCGACGGGCTCGGCACAACTTCCGGCTTCGCGCTGCGGCTGGAGGATCGCGCCGGCCGCGGCCCGGTCGCGCTCGCGGCGGCGAAGGACCGGCTGCTGGCGGCGGCCGCCGCGAGCCCCGTGCTCACCGACATCTATGAGGAGGGCCTGCC
The DNA here is from genome assembly GCF_023571765.1 of Xanthobacter aminoxidans. Lineage (GTDB taxonomy): Bacteria > Pseudomonadota > Alphaproteobacteria > Rhizobiales > Xanthobacteraceae > Xanthobacter > Xanthobacter aminoxidans. Next base: position 205,000 of record NZ_JAMJXC010000009.1, read on the forward strand.
GCCCGGAAACCGCATCCGGCTTCACGTCGACCGGCTGAAGGCGCAGGTCCTCGGCGTCTCCTTCGCCGACATCGCGGACACGCTCAGCGCGGCGATGGGCTCGTCCTATGTCAACGATTTCACCAATCTGGGACGCGTGCAGCAGGTGATCGTGCAGGCCGACGCGGCGGCGCGGATGACGCTCGACGATATTCTGGGGCTCGAGGTGCGCAACGCCGCCGGTCGTTCCGTGCAGCTGTCGGAACTCGCTGCGCCGGCGTGGGAGAGTGGCCCGCTCCAGCTCGTGCGGTACAACGGCTATCCGGCGGCGCGGATCACCGGAGCCGCCGCGCCGGGCCGCTCCAGCGGAGAGGCCATGCGGGAAATGGAGAGGCTGGCGCGCCAGCTGCCGCCGGGCTTCGCCGTCACGTGGACCGGCCAGTCGCTGCAGGAGCAGGAGGCTGGCGCGCAGGCGCCGCTGCTGCTCACCCTCTCCATGCTGGTGGTGTTTCTGGTGCTCGCCGCGCTCTACGAAAGCTGGTCGGTGCCGCTCGCCGTCATGCTGGTGGTGCCGCTCGGCCTGATCGGCGCGGTGGCCGCCGTGATGCTGCGGGATATGCCGAACGACGTGCTCTTCACAGTGGGGCTGGTCACCATCATCGGGCTTTCGGCCAAGAACGCCATCCTGATCGTCGAGTTCGCCCGGGCCGCCCGCGCGCGGGGGCTCGATCCGGCGCAGGCGGCGGTAGAAGCGGCGCAGCTGCGGCTACGGCCCATCGTGATGACGAGCCTCGCCTTCACGCTCGGCATCGTGCCGCTGATGGTCGCCTCCGGGGCGGGCAGCGAGACCCAGCAGTCCATCGGCACGGGCGTCTTCGGCGGCATGATCAGTGCCACCGTCCTCGCCGTCCTCTTCGTGCCGGTGTTCTTCGTCGTCGTGACGAAGCTGGCGGAGCGGCTGGCCGGGCGGGTCGGGCGCGGCGCGGCGGCGGAGCCTTTGACCGGCCCGGCCGGGCCGGGTTAGGGCGTCAGGCGCGGCAGAACGTCGGTGGGGCCGTTCCTGTCCTCGAAACGGTGCTTCAGCGTGCCCGCCACATGCAGGACGACGCAGGCGAGGAGCAGATAGGCCGCATATTTGTGGAGCGCCTGAAACACCGCGAAGGCCGCGTCGTTCTTCGGCAGGAGCTCCGGCAGGTGCGGCAGGAAGAAGAAGGGCACGCCGTCGCTCTGGGTGAAGCTGCTGGACATGGCATAGCCCAGCAGCGGGATGAGCACGGTGAGCGCGATCATCAGGCGGTGGATGGCGTGCGACATCATCTTCTCCCAGCCCCGCAGCGCCGGAGGCAGGCCGGGAATCACGGCGCTGTAGCGCCAGCGCAAGGTCAGCTGCACCAGCGCGACGAGCCAGACCAGGATGCCGAACTGCTTGTGGTTCACGTAGAAGAAGCCGGCGGTCGGATCGTCTTCGGCGAGGCGGGTCATGTGCCAGCCGGCTGCGATCAGCGCGAGGATCAGCACCGCCCGCACCCAATGCAGGATGCGCATGGAGCGCGGGTAGACGACGCCCTCTCCGGCGTGCAGCGACTGAGGCATGACTCTTTTCCTGTTCTGTGTGGTGGCGTCCCGAGCCCGGTGGGCCGGTCTAGTCCCGACCGGCCATGACCTTCTCGAACCTGAACATGCCGCCGCCCCCCGGGAGGGCGGGCTGATCATCTCGGTGGGGATCGGGGTGGCCGGCGTGATAATAGGCGACGATCCTGAAGCCGCATGTGTTGACGTAGAAGTGGATGTTCCGCCTCTCGAAATAGGGGGTGTGGGTCGTCCACACCCGCGTTTGCGGATAACGGGCTTCGATCGCCGACCATGCGCGCCTGCCGATGCCTTGGCCTTCATGGCCAACGGCCACGAAGAACAGGTCGAGGGCGTTCTGCCCGGTCCGCCTGTCGATGAGAACGACCGCGCCGCCGACCCTGTGTCCGTTCCGCACAATGTGAAGAACCTCCGCGCCCGCGGCTTCGCAGGACTCCCTGATGATCTCGTCCGGCGGGATGGCGGCCTCCGCCAGCGCGCCGAATTCCGCCATGGCGGCGACGGCGAAGGCCTCCCGCAAATCCTGCCGGTAGCGCGGCAGGTCGGCGGGGGCCACAGGCTCGAGCGTCATAATATCGTGATCCAAGATCATGATCCGGCTGAAGGCCCGCTCCGGGCACAGGGTTTGGGGCGATGCGGCGCGGTCGCCGGCCTCCGGCCCGCTGCGGGAACCGGCACCCTGCCGGCGTCGCAAGAGGGCGTGATGGCTTCGGATGGCACTGTGTCCGCTCAGCGGACACAGTTGATCCCCCGCACACCCGAAGCCATCGCGTACGCGGGGCGGGCCGCGCCCCGTCCATGAATCGGGGCTTCATTGCGTGGACATTACACCCCCCGGCCGAGGGGCACGGCCCCGCCTCGGCGTGGGTGTAATCTTCATGTAACGATTGCGGCCAAGAAGCGGGCGGCCACGAAGCGGGCGGCAGGGAAGCGGGCGGCCAAGAAGCTGGCGCCCAGAAAGCGGCGCCACACGAAGAGGGCATTCATCCGTGCGCATACTCGTCATAGAGGATGATGCCGATCTCGGCCCCTGGCTGCGGGATACGCTGGAGGCCGCGCTCGGCGGGGCCGATCGCGTGGCGACGCTCGACGAGGCCGAGACCGCCCTGAAGGTGCGCCCCTTCGATCTGGTGGTGATGGACCGCCGGCTGCCGGACGGCGACGCGGTGACGCTGATCGCCAAAATGCGGATGCTCAGCCCGCGCCCGAGCATCCTGGTGCTCACCGCGTTGGACGATCCCAACGAGATCGCGCGGGCGCTGGATGCCGGCGCCGACGACTATCTCGCCAAGCCCTTCGAGCCGGTGGAGCTGATCGCGCGGGCGCGGGCGGTGCTGAGGCGCAACCAGCTCGACCAGAAGGGCGTCACCAGCGTGTCGAACCTGCGCTTCGACACCTTCGCGCGCACCGCCTACGTGGACGACCAGCCGCTGATCCTGCCGCGCCGGGAACTCGCCTTGCTGGAAGCGCTGATGCGCCGGGCGGGGCAGGTGGTGCTGCGCGAATCCCTCGACAACGCGGTCTACGGCTTCGACGACGAGATCCAGTCCAATGCCATCGACGCCCACCTGTCGCGCTTGCGCAAGCGCTTGCGGGAAGCCGGCTGCCGTGCGGAAATCAAGGCCCTGCGCGGAATCGGTTATCTGATGGCTGAATGAGGATGTTGCTGAAGAGATCCATCGCCTCGTCGGCCGCGATGCTGCTCGGAGGCCTGATCTCGGCGCTGCTGTGCTGCCTCTTCGTCGGCTTCATCGCCTTCTACGGGGACGACGGCGACGTCGCGCAATCCGATGTTGCCACCGAGATCAAGCGCTCGGTCCGGCTCGACGAGGCGGGCCGCCCTCTGCTGACGCCGACGGGGCGGCTGATCGCGTTTCAGCGGCAGTTTCCGCAGCTCTGGTATGTGGTCAGCACGCCTCGCGGCAGCCTTTCCTATGGCGCGGTGCCCCCGCGCGTGCGCGGGGGGCTCGGCCTGCCGGATGCGTCGGAGGCGCGGTCCGCTTATGACGCCAGCGGGCCCGAGATGCAGCTCCTCGGCTCGACGCGCGCCGAGGACGACCCGGCCATGCTCATCGCCCTCGGCGGGGCGGTCTACACCAGCACGGAAGTCGTCCTGTCGCTCCTGCGGGAGCCTGACATACCCTCGACGCTCCTGGCGGCGGTGATGGCCATCATCATCCTCACGACCATTCTGGTGGTGCCGGCGCTGATCGTGCGGCCGGTGCGCCGGGCGGCGGCCGCCGCCGAGGAGATCGGCGCCCGGGAGGGCGCGCGGCTGCCGGTCGATCGGCAGCCCTCGGAGCTGAAGCCGCTCGCCCTCGCCTTCAATCGCGCCCTCGACCGGATCGACGCCGCGACGGCGGAGCAGCGGCGCTTCCTGTCGAATGCCGCCCACGAGCTGCGCACGCCACTGACCCGCCTGCGCACGCGCCTTGAGCGCGTGGAGGATCGCGAGATCAAGGCGGAGCTGGTGGGGGAGCTGCAATCGCTGTCGGCGACGGTGACCATGCTGCTGCAGCTCGCGCGGCTCACCTCCCAGCCCACGGAGATGCAGCCCATCGATCTCGTCTCGGTGGTCCGCGAGGCGACGGCCCGCGAGGTGCCGACGGCGCTGGCGAGCGGCGTGGACATCGAGCTGCGCGGCGAGGGGCCGGTGATGGTCTCCGGCTCGGCGCAGGCCATCGGCATCGGCCTGTCCAATCTCGTACGCAACGCGATCCAGCACGGCGGCAGCGGAGGCCGGGTGGTGGTCGAGGTGGCCGCGTCCCGACGGGTGTCGGTGATCGATTTCGGCCCCGGCATCGGCACAGCCTATGGCGGGCGCACGGTCATGGAGCCGTTCGCGCGCGGCAAGCAGGATTCCGCCGGCACGGGCCTCGGCCTCGCCATCGTTGCGCAGGTCGCGGCGCTGCATGGCGCCGGCCTCTCCATGGAGGAAACGCCGGGCGGTGGCACCACGGTGACCTTGAGCTTTCCGCAATGATGTTCCGCCGGGCCGCCGTGTAATGCGTCGGTAATCCTGGGGGCGAGAATGGCACATGTCTTCCATTCTTCCAGGATTCATCATGCGGACCATCGCCACGCTTCTTCTCGGTGCTGCCGTCTCAAGCGCCCTGAGCGTCAGTCCCGCGGCCGCGGACAGTGACGACATCATCGCCGGCGCCATCGCGGGCGCTGCTGCCGGTGCATGGGCCGGATCGGTCTTCGCCGCGCCGCCGCCTCAGGTCTATGTCTACGGCCCCTATCCCGGCTGGACCCGTCCCGTTCCGCAGCCTCCGCCCATCGGGATCTACCATCCGGATTTCCATCGGGACGGCTGGGACGAGGATTTCGACGAGGAGCCCGGTGACGATGGCGACTGGGGCCACTGATCCGGCCCCGCCCCGCTGCGCGCCGAAATCTCCCGTTCCAGACCTGATTGCGACCCTGCGATGACCTCCTCTCCCGCCAAACCGGCCCCGCATCTTTTGCGCGAGGTGCTGCGCCTTCTGCGCCCCTTCTGGCGGCTCATCCTGCTGGCCAGCCTCGCGGGCGGCGCGGGCGGACTGGCCATGGCCTGGGCGCTCTCGCTCATCAACGGCGCGCTCGCCTCCGCCGCCTCCGCGGGGATGCTGATGGGCCTTGCCGCGCTGTGCCTGCTCAGCCTCGCCGGCCAGCTCATCGCCGGCATCGGCAACAGCCTGCTGGGGCAGCGCATCGTCGCGCGGCTGCGGCAGGAGGTGTGCCACCGCATCCTCGATGCGCCGCTCGCCGAGATCGAGCGGATGAAGAGCCCGCGGCTCATGGCGGTGCTCAACGGCGACGTGGAGAAGATCGCCGAGTTCGGCAATCATTTCGCGGGCTACACCACCGCGCTGGCGATGGTTCTGGGCTGCCTCGCCTATCTGTTCGTGCTGTCGGTGCCGATGCTGTGCTTCGGGTTGGTGCTGGTGGTGCTGGGCGGGGTGCTCAACTCCGTGGCCATGCGGGCCTGGCTTGTCCGGTTCGACGAGGCGCGCGGTCTCGAGGACCAGTTGCAGAAGCTGTATCGCGCCATCATCGAAGGCGCCAAGGAACTGCGCCTCAATCGCCCGCGCCGGCTGCGCGTGGAGCGGCAGGGCATCGGCGCCCTCACCAACCGCATCGCCGCCGTCAACGGCCGGGCCTACGCCCTGTTCTGGGCCGTCGATACCATCAGCATCGCGCTGATCTTCGTGTTCGTCTGCATCGTTCTGGTGCTGCGGCCCCATCTCGGCATCGACAACGAGGTCATCACCGGCTTCATCATCGTGATGCTGTTCGCCAAGGGGCCGATCGAGGAACTGGCCAGCGCGCTGCCGGTGTTCAGCCAGGCGCAGATCGCCCTGCGCCGCATCAGCGCCCTGACGGCCGGCCTCGCCGAAGAGGGTTCGAACGTCGCGGGCAGGCACCCTGCGCCGCCCTTCTGCGACAGCCTCGCCCTTCAGGGCGTGCGCCACAGCTTTGCCGGTGAGGGAGGCGCGGGCGGCTTCGCGCTCGATGTTCCGCACCTGACCATTCGGCAGGGCGAGATTACATTCATCGTCGGCGGCAACGGCAGCGGCAAGACGACCCTCATCAAGATCCTGCTCGGGCTGTACCGGCCCTGCACTGGCCACGTGCTGCTGGACGGGCGGCCCGTGCTCGCCGCCGGGTTGGAAGGCTACCGGCAGCTGTTCTCCGGCGTGTTCGCCGATTACCATCTGTTCGATGAGATCCTGGCCGGGCCGGGCGGCGCACTGCGGGTCAATGCCTGGCTGCAGCGGCTCGATCTCGCCGGGGTGGTGGCCGTCGAAGAGGGGCGCCTCGCCACCACCGATCTCTCCACCGGGCAGCGCAAGCGGCTGGCCTTCATCCACGCCGTGCTGGAGGATCGCCCGATCCTGATGTTCGACGAATGGGCGGCGGACCAGGATCCGGACTTCCGGGCCATGTTCTACCGCAAGCTCCTGCCGGAGCTGCGGCAGGCCGGCAAGACCGTGATCGCGGTGTCGCATGACGACCGATATTTCGATGCCGCCGACCGCATCGTGCACATGGCGCGCGGGCGCGTGACCGCAACCGAAACCGTCGGTGCGCGCATGGCCGCCGCCACTGCGGCTCCCCTCGCGGTGCACGGGGCGTAATGCTCGCGTAATCGCGCCGCGCAAGATGCCGTGATGCTCGCAAGGGCCACTGGACCGCAACACCCGCCAGCATCCTCGCTTCCGGGCATCCCGGCTGGCCGGCCTCACGCCGATGGCGAGGATGCCGACGCGCGCCACATGACGGACGATGCCGCTGCAACCTTCTCCCATGTCTTGCGATGGTCGTGCGCCGGTCGGCCGTCCGTCCGCGGCCCTTGCACTCGCGGGCGTCTGGCTGCTGGCGGGCTGCTCGATGTTGGAGCCCGTCGTCGCCGAGGCGCCGGTGCTGCCCGGGCGTTATGCGCAGGACGCCGCGCCGGGGCCACGGCGGGATATCGACGGCTGGTGGCGTCGCTTCCGCGATCCGGCGCTGGACCGTCTCATCGCCCAGGCGGCTCGTCAGAATCTGTCCATCGCGCAGGCGAAAGCGCGACTCGCGGCCGGGCGAAGCCTGGCGGGCGCCGCATCCGCCTTGTTCCTTCCGAGCGTGGGCAGCAGCGGGCAGGCGCTGGCCGGCACGTCGGAGGAGCCGTTCGAGGATCCCCTGCGGCAGCCGGTGGTCGCCGGGTTCGATGCGAGCTGGGACGTGGGCCTGTTCGGCTTGTCGGAGAGTAGCCAGCAGGCTGCGGCTGCCTCGGCCGCCATCGCCGGCGACGAGCTGGATGCGGTCCGCATCGCGGTGACCGCGGAGGTCGCGGCGGCCTACATCTCCCTGTGCTCCACGACGCGGCAGCGGGAGCTATTGGCTGCTCTCCTCGCGACGCAGGAGCGGCGCGCGGGCCTCGCGCGCAGCCGGGAGCGGATCGGCCTTGCGCCGCCGGGTGCGGATGCCGACGGCGCCGCCGTCGCGGAGACGCAGGCCGGGCTCGCCCGGCTCGATGCCCGTGCGCGGGCGTTGCGCCATCAGATCGCGACGCTGCTCGGCACCGCGATGCCCGACGACACGCTCGGTGCCTCGGGGCGACAGCCGCTTCCGCCGGACGGTCCGGAGGCCGGGCGGCCGGCCGATCTCCTGCGGGCGCGGCCCGATGTGCGGGCGGCCGAGCAACGGGTGCTGAAGGCCGCCGCCGATGTGGGGATCGCGAAGGCGGATCTCTATCCGAAGCTGCGGCTCGGCGGCACGATCGGCGTCGGCCTGCCGTCTCCCGGTTCGCCGCTGGGCCTCGCCGGCGGGCCGTCCCTCCAGATTCCCCTGTTCGACCATGGCCGGCGGGAAGCCGCGGTCGATGCCCGGCGCGCGCTGCTGGAGGAGGCGCTGGCCGCCTATCGTCAGGCCGTCCTCGCCGCCTATCAGGAGGCGGCCGGGGCGCTCGCGAACTGGCGCGCCGCGCGCGCGGCGACGACACGCCTCTCTGCGGTGATCGAGGCGGACCAGCGGCAGGCCCGCCGGCTCGGCGTGCTCTACCGGGAGGGGCTCGCGGATGCGGGCGGCCGGGCGGACGCGGACGCCGGCCTGATCCAGGCGCAGCGCCGGCTGGCCGTGGCGCGGGAGGCCGAGGGGCTGGCGACCGTCGCGCTCTACAAGGCGCTGGGTGCGGCCGCGCCGGCTCCGGCGCAGGAGGCGCGGGGCTGATGGCGGTCGCACTCGCCCGCAAGACGCTGGTTCACGAATGGCGCCGCTTTCTGCCGGCGGTGATGTCGGTGGGCTTTTCCGGCGTCCTCATCATCGTACAGGGCGCGCTGCTGCTCGGCATCGTCGGCACCAATGCGCTGCCGGTCACGCAGTCGCGCGCCGATCTGTGGGTCGGCTTTCCCGGAACGCAGAGCGCCGATCTTGGCCGCAGCATCGATGCCGGCGCCGCTGCCGAGCTGCTGGTCGATCCGCGCATCCTGCGCGTCGAGCCCCTCCTGCTGGGCTCCGGGGACTGGCGCGGCCCGCGCGGCGGCGGCGTCAGCGTCACCCTCATCGGCATCGACACGCGGCCGGATGGGTTGGGGCTCGCCGAGGCGATGCCACGCTCCGGGCGCGCATTGCTGACGGAGCCGGCGACCGTGCTGGTGGACGCGGCGGACCTCGACAAGCTGGGAACCGCCATTGGTGGCGCCGCCGAGATCAACGGGCAGCGGGTGCGCGTGGTGGGCACCACGGACGGCATGCGCGCCATGGGCGGCGTCAACGTGGTCGCCTCCCTCGCCACCGTCAGGGCGCTCGATCGGTCGCTCGCGGCGGCCGGCGACGTCACTTACTATCTCGCGGCGCTGCGCTCCCCCGGCGCGGCCCGGGCGGTGAAGGCCCGCTTCTCCCAGTCCGAGACGCGAAAGCGCTTCGAGGTCTGGACGGCGGAGGATCTGGCCGGACGCTCGGTGCGTTACTGGCTGCTGGAATCGGGCGCCGGCGTCGGCTTCATCTTCGCGACCATCGTCGCCCTGCTGGTGGGCACGCTCATCACCAGCCAGACCCTGACGGCCGCCGTCGCGGCCTCGACGCCGCAATACGCCACCCTGCGGGCGATCGGCGTGCCGTTCCCCAAGCTGCGCCGCATCGTGGTGGAGCAGGCGGCGTGGGTCGGCGCCGTCGGCTTGGCGCTGGGTCTCGCCGGCAGCCTGCTCGCGGCGGCGCTGGCCTATCTTAACGGCATCCCCTTCGCGCTCGGCCCCGGCATCATGGCGCTGTCCGGCGGCCTCGTGCTGTCGGTCGCGCTGCTCGCGGGCGTGCTCGCGCTGCGCCGGTTGCGCCATGCCGATCCCGCGGCGCTGCTGCGATGACGGCGGACGTCTCGCTGCGCGCGTGGGGGCTGGAGAAATCCTATGTCGTCCAGTCCATCCGGACGCAGGCCCTGAGCGGCGTCTCCCTCGCGCTCCATCCGGGCGAACTCTCCCTCATCAGCGGTCCCTCGGGCTGCGGCAAGAGCACGCTACTGTCGCTGCTGAGCGGCCTGTCGCGCCCGGATCGCGGCGAGGTGCGAGCGCTCGGAACGGACCTCTGTGCGCTCGACGATGCCGCGCGGGACGCCTTCCGCCTCGTTCATTGCGGCTTTGTCTTTCAGGGCTTCAACCTGTTTCCGGCGCTTGATGCGCTGGAGCAGGTGCAACTCGTGCTCGACTATTGCGGTATCCCGCATGACGTGGGCCGGCGGGCAGCCGCCCGGGTGCTCGACATGGTGGGGCTCGGCCCGCGGCAGCATCTGCGCCCGGCCGAGCTGTCGGGCGGCGAGAAGCAGCGGGTGGCGATCGCGCGGGCCATCGTCAAGCGCCCACGCCTGCTGTTCGCCGACGAGCCCACCAGCGCCCTCGACAGCGTGAACGGGGCCATCGTTACCGACCTCTTGCGCGAGATCGCCCACCGCAGCGGCACCATCGTCGTCTGCGTCTCGCACGATCCGCGCCTGATCGCCCGCGCCGACCGCGTCATCGAGATGGAGGACGGCCGGCTCTGCCGCGACAGTCGCGGCGCTTCGAGATCCGGCGCCACGGAGACCTGTCCATGAAGCTCTCGCGTTTTGTCACCATCGCCCCGGTGGTGCTGGCGCTCGCCGTCTGCATCACCGCCGGCATCGTGATGGTGACCAACAGCAGCCGGGTGGATGCCGAGCCGCAGCCGGACGGCGCGCCGGTGATCGCCGCGGCGCGCGGGCGCGTGGAGGTGGAGGGCGGCCTCTCGCGCATCGTGGCCACGCGGGACGGCGAGGTTCAGGAGGTGCTGGTGGCCGAGGGCCAGCGCGTGGAGGCCGGCACGGTTCTGGCGCGGCTCGCGGCGCGCGAGGCCAGCTTCGCCCTCGCCGCCGCCGAGGCCGCGCTCGATGAGGCGAAGGCCCGGCAGGCGGCGCTGGAGCGGCGACGCGCCATGCAGCAGCGTGGCCTCGACCGCACCCGCCGCGCGGCGAAGGAGCAGGCGGTTTCCGCGCAGGCCCTCGACGAGGCCGAGGCGGCGATGGCCGCGCTGACCGGCGAGTTGAAGGGCGCCGAGGCCGCGTCCGCGCTCGCGCTCGCCCGCCGCGACAGTGCCCTCTATGAGCGCGAGCGCCGCGAGGTGCGCGCCCCGCTCGCCGGGCGTGTCGCGCGCCGCTCGGTGAAACCGGGTGACATCGTGTCCGCCGGCGCGGCGACGGAGATGTTCGTTGTCATCCCCGATGCGCCTCTGATCGTGCGGGCGGAGATCCAGGAGAATTTCGTGCGGCTGGTGAAGCCGGGCATGACTGCCGAGATCGTCGCGGAGAGCGACGAGCGCACGAGCGCTCCCGGCCGTGTTCTGAGGGTCGGTGCTTTCCTCGACAACCGCCGCGGGGGCGAGGGGCCGACCGAGCGCGCCGACGTGCGCGTGGCGGACGGCATCCTCGAAATCGACCGGCCGGAGCTCTTCCTCATCGGCCAGCGCGTCTATGTACGCTTTCACAATCCGTGAAGATGAAGCTCAGCAATCGCACGTAATGCCCGCGTAATCCGCCGCCTGCATCGATCTCCCCAGAAGCAATCGGATCGGAGATCCCCTTTGTCAGCCAATCTGCCCGACGACGACCGGCCCACCGAGATTTGGCCCTCTTCCGTCGAGCCCGAGCTCGCCGCGCTCCTGGTGGACCTGATCGCCCGGGAAGGCATGCTGGACCGCGCCGCGTTGAAGCCCGGCGCCACCCTCGACGAGCTGGATTTCGACTCGCTCGAGGCGGTCCTGGTGATCAACGGCGTCGAGCAGGCCTTCGACATCGAGATCGGAAGCGAGGTGCGCTGGGGCGAGGTGCGCAATCTCGGCGAACTCGTGGTTCTGCTCGCGGACACCGTCAAGCGCGCGACGCCTGCGCTGCAGTCATGAGCAGCGTCGCGATCACCGGCTTCGGCGTCGTGTCCGCCGCCGGAGCCGACCGGCGCGCCTTCGCCCGCGCGCTGTTCGATGGGCGTAGCGCCATCGGCCCCGTCGTGCTGCCGCGCGCCTTCGGGCGTCGCGCGTTCCGGGCGGCTCAGATCGGCGATCTCCCCGACAGCGTGGCGCAGACGGCTGGCGACCGGCGCGCGTATGACCGCTTCAGCCTGCTGGCCTTGCTGGCGGCGGAGGAAGCGGTTGCTGCGGCCGGCCTGGGTGCGGAAGATCTGGCTGGCGATCGCACTTCGGTGCTGGTTGGAACCGGCATCGGTGGTGCCACCTCCATCGACGACAGCCACCACGGGCTCTATGTGGAGCAGCGCCGGCCCGATCCCCTCACCATTCCCCGGCTGATGGCCCATGCGGCCCCCGCGCTGCTGAGCCGTCGGTGGGGCTGCCGCGGCACCGTCCTCGCCCTATCGAGCGCATGCGCCTCGGGCGCGCAGGCCATCGGGCTCGGCATAAGCTTCATCAGGGCGGGCCTTGCCGATCGCGTGCTCGCGGGAGGAACCGAGGCCTCGCTCACGCCGTCCGCCCTTGAGAGCTGGCAGGCCATGCGCGTGCTGACCTCGACCCGCTGCCGACCCTTCTGCGCGGACCGCGACGGCATGGTGCTGGGCGAGGGCGCGGCGGTGTTCGTGCTGGAGAGCGACGAAGCGGCGGCACGGCGTGGCGCGCCGGTCCTCGCCCGCCTGCGTGGCTATGGCACGACCTCCGACGCGGGTGATCTGGTGCGCCCCGATGCCGGCGGCGCGGCGGCGGCCATCCGCGCAGCGCTCGCAGATGCCGGCCTCGCTCCGCACGACATCAGCCATGTGAACGCCCATGGCACCGGCACGCGGCTGAATGACGCCGCCGAGGCCGAAGCCCTTCAGGCGGTCCTGGGCGCCGATGCGGCGCGCATTCCACTCTCGGCGACCAAGCCGGTCCACGGCCATACGCTGGGGGCCTCGGGTGCCCTGGAGCTTGCCGCGACGATCCTCGCCCTCCAGTCCCGCACCGCGCCGGGCACCCTCGGCTTCGAGGCGGCACAGGCCGAATATCCGCTGGCCATCAGCGACCAGAACCAGCCCATCGCCGGTGCGATCGGCCTCAGCAACAGCTTCGCGTTCGGCGGCGTCAATGCCGCGCTGATCGTCGAGGCGCTCCCGCTCGCGCCCCTGTGAGGTCCGCCTTGCCCCCTGCGCCATCCTCGCCGCCATCTCTCTGGCAGGCCATCGTCGATTTCGACGGCACGATCTCCCGGGAGGACACCACCGACCGCGTCCTGGAACGCTTCGCCGCGCCGGGCTGGGAGGCGATCGAGGCCGAATGGCACGCCGGCCTCATCGGCTCGCGCGCCTGCATGACCCGACAGGTCGATCTGCTGCGCGTCTCGCCCGACGCGCTCGACACCTTCGCCGCCACGCTGGAGATCGATCCCGGGTTCCCGGAGTTCGTCCGCCTCTGCGGGCGCCACGCCATTCCCCTCACCATCGTGTCCGACGGGCTCGACAGGACGATCCGCACGGTCATGGCGCGCGCCGGCCTTGGTCCCATCCCGGTGGTCGCCAACGAACTCAGGTGGATGGGCGGCGACCGCTGGCGGCTGCTGTCGCCGCATGCGGCGCCGGGCGGAGCCTGCGGCAGCGGCACCTGCAAGTGCCGTGTCGCCGCGCAACTGGCGCGCCCGCTGAATTTGCTCGTCGGTGACGGGCGGTCGGACTTCTGCGTGGCGGGCGAAGCCGACCTCGTGTTCGCCAAGGCCAGCCTCGTCGCCCACTGTGCGCAGGCCGGCATCCCCCATCACCCCATCGCGGATTTCACCGACGCCAGCGCGCGTCTGGAAGTGGTTCTCGCCGGCGCGCCGCTGCCGGCCGCACCCCGTCAACTCGAGGACAAGATCAATGGATAACGCCGTTCTCCAGCACGACCGCTCGACCGCCGCCAGCGGGGCGACGCGCGCCGGCCTCGCCGCCGAGGAGGCGCGCTTGCTGGCCCTTGAGGCCGAGTATTGCTCCCATGGCGATACGGTTCACTACACGCAGTTTCCGAAGATCTTCTCGGGCTGCGAAGGGTCTTTCATGCTGGATGCGGCCGGAAACCGCTTCCTTGACCTGCAGATGTGGTACTCGGCCGTCAACTTCGGCTACGCCAACCCGCGCCTCAACGCCGCGCTGAAGCGTCAGATCGATACTCTGCCGCAGGTGGCGAGCCAGTATCTCCACCGCGAGAAGATCGAGCTCGCGGCCATGATCGGGAAGGATGCCGAGGCCAAGTTCGGGGCCAAGGGGAGGGTGCATTTCAACGTCGGCGGCGCCCAGGCGGTGGAGGATTCCCTCAAGATCGTGCGCAACGCCAGCAACGGAAAGAGCCTGATGTTCGCTTTCGAGGGCGGATACCACGGCCGCACCCTCGGCGCGTCCGCTATCACCTCGTCCTATCGCTATCGCCGGCGTTTCGGCCATTTCGGCGAGCGCGCGCAATTCATCCCCTTTCCCTACCATTTCCGCGGACCGAAGGGCATGAGCAAGGAGGAGTATGGCGAACACTGCGTCGCCCAGTTCGCCCGTCTGTTCGAGAGCGAGTATAATGGCGTCTGGGACCCCAAGCTCGGCCAGGCCGAATACGCGGCCTTCTATGTGGAACCCTTGCAGGGCACGGGCGGATACGTCATTCCCCCGCGCAACTTCTTCACGGGGCTGAAGAAGGTGCTCGACGACCACGGCATCCTGCTGGTCGTCGACGAGATCCAGATGGGCTTCTACCGGACCGGAAAGCTCTGGTCGATCGAGCATTTCGGCGTGCAGCCGGACGTGATCGTCTTCGGCAAGGCGGTCACCAACGGCCTCAATCCCCTGTCTGGCGTCTGGGCGAAGGAAGAGCTCATCAATCCCACCGTCTTCCCGGCCGGCTCCACCCATTCGACCTTCAACGCCAACCCGCTCGGCACCGCCGTCGCGCTGGAGGCGATGAAGATGATGGCCGAGGAAGACTACGAGCCCATGGTCATGGCCAAGGGCGCCTACTTCCTGGAGGGGCTCCGGGACTTGCAGCGGCGCCACAGGATCGTCGGCGACGTGGACGGCCTCGGCATGGCGCTGCGCATGGAGATCTGCGAGGCGCACGACAGCTATACGCCGGCCAAGCGCCTCGTGGACCTCATGTGCGATGAGGGCATGAAGGCCGATCTCGAGGTCGCCGGCCGCCGCTATGGGCTCGTGCTCGACATCGGCGGCTACCACAAAAACGTCATCACCCTCGCGCCGGCGCTGACCATGAGCTACGCCGAGATCGATCTCGCCATCGCGCTGCTCGACCAGTTGCTCGCCCGCGTCGCGGCGGCTTGAGCGGCGCGCGACCATGGCGCGATTTCGTGTGATCGATCTGGACGGCAGCCTGCCGGCCCAGGAGCCGCTGCGCCGGCGCATGGATGCGGGGACGGCCACCCGCATCGATGCCGTCGACCTCGCCGGCCGCCTGCGCATCGTCGCGAGCCGCGGGGCGCTGCGCCGCCTCGCCGCGCGGCTGCCGCCGGCGGAGGACGGCGCGGGCGCGACCGTCACCTTCTACGGCTCGGGCGATTTCCACCACCTCACGGCCGGATTGGTGGCGGCGCTGGACGAGCCCGTCACCATCGTCCATTTCGACAATCATCCCGACTGGGTGCGGTTTCCCCCCACGCACAATTGCGGCGCCTGGGTCAATCGCGCACTCAGCCTGCGGCATGTGTACAAGGTGGTCACCATCGGCCCATGCAGCGGCGATCTGGTGCGGCCGGAATTGCAGCTCGCGAACCTTGGGGCGGTGCGGGACGGGCGCATCGCGCTCTACCCCTGGCGGCATCCCCCGTCGCGCGTCTGGGGCCGCTACGGCCACACGCGTTGCTACCGGCAGGAGGGCGACCATCTGCACTGGCGCAATCTCGCCGAGGAAAGCTGGACGGATTTCCTCGGCGAGCTCGTCGAGGAGATTCTGACCCGCGCCATATGGATTACCATCGACAAGGACGTGCTCGCGCGCGGCGACGCGCTGACCAACTGGGACCAAGGCGCCTTGCCGCTCGGCAATCTGCTCGCCGCGGTCGAGCATCTTGCCGGCACGCGCCACATCGCCGGCGTGGATGTCTGCGGCGACTGGTCGGAGCCGCGCTTCAAAGACCCGTTCCGCGCCGCCCTGGCGAGGTTCGACCATCCGCTGCCCCTTCGCCCCAGCGCAGACGACCTCGCCGTCAATGCGCGGGTGAATGCCCAACTCATCGATCTCTTCGACCGGGTGCTGTGATGATCTCTGGAAACGCGCGCCCGTCGCGGGAAGAGGACGGCCCTGCACCCCGGGTGGCCGCGGCTGACCACGGCATAAGGCTGGCCGGCGGGCGAACCGGCTTCCTCCTGCTCCACGGCCTCGGCGGCACACCGGTGGAGCTGAAACTCATCGCTCGGGCGCTCAACGCCGCTGGTCACACGGTCCATTGCCCGCAGCTCGTCGGTCATTGCGGCAGCGAGGGCGACCTGCTCGCCACCGGCTGGCGCGACTGGGCGCGAAGCGCCCTCGACGCCCTGGCGCGCCTCCATGCCGAGTGCGACCGGGTGATCGTCGGCGGCCTTTCGATGGGCGCTGTGCTGGCCATCCATGTCGCCGCCGAGCGTCCGGCCCAGGTGGACGGCCTCGCGCTCTACGCGCCGACCCTGCGTTACGACGGCTGGTCGATCCCGCGCTACGCCTTTCTGCTGAAGTGGCTGATCAACACGCCGCTCGGCCGCCGCTACCGCTTTCCCGAGCGCGAGCCCTACGGCATCAAGCACAGGCGCACTCGCCAGACGATCATGGAGGCGATGGCCTCCGGCGACACCGCAATGGCCGGGCTGGAGGGCACGCCCGCGCGGGCGCTCCAGCAGCTCTGGCGGCTTGTCGCGGTGACGCGCGCGCGGATGCCCGCCGTGACCTGCCCGGCGCTGCTCGTCCATGCGCGCGAGGACGATATCGCCGGGCTTTCCAACGTCTTCGAGATCCAGCACCGCCTCGGCGGGCTCGTCGACGCGGTGATCCTCGACGATTGCTATCACCTCGTCACCATCGACCAGCAGCGCGGCATTGTCGTGGACCGCACGCTCGCGCTCGCGAACCGCCTCGCGACCGCGGGCGGGAGAACGCGGCCCGGCCGAGCGCGCGTGGCCGCGGCGCAATGACGAGGTTCGCGGCGCGCGTCGTCGAAAGCATCGCCGAGATCGCGGCGGCGGACTGGGACGCCTGCCTGCCGGGGGAGGCGGAAGATCACGCCTATTTCAGCGCCTGCGACAGCGCGGCGGTCGCCTCCGGTGTCGGCCTGCGCTGCGGGGCCGTGGTCGTCACGGATTGTGTCGGCGTCGCTGCCGTGGCGCCGGTCTTTCCCTTCGCTTACAGGCTGGACACGCCGTTGCAGGGGCGTGTGCGGCGGTGGGCGGAGGCTGCCTTCCGGGTGGTTCCCGGTCTTGCGGCGATCCGGGTGCTTTGCGTTGGCTCGCCCTATGCGGAGCGCTGCCACCTCGGCTTCGCCGCTCGCCTAGATGCGGCAGCCCGCGCCGGGGCGATGGCGGTCCTGCTGACCGCGCTGGAGACGGAGGCGCGGGCGCGGGGCGCGCATCTCGTCGCGTTCAAGGATCTTGCGCCTCGGGAGGATGAGGCGCTGGCACCGATGCTTCGACGTGCCGGCTTCGCCAGTCTCGGCAGCCTTCCGGTCGCCACGCTAGACCTGCCTTTCGTGGATGCGGACGGCTATCTCGCCTCGCTCTCCGGCGCGACGCGCAAGGACATCCGCCGCAAGCTTGCGAAGGCCGGGTCGGTGCGCATCGAGCATCGTATCGGCATCGCCGGGCTGGAGGACGAAATCGAAACCCTCTACGAGGCGACGCGCACGCGCAGCGGCCTCGATTACGGCGAACTCGAAGTGCTGCCGCCGGGCTATTTCGCAGCCGTCGCCGAGGCGCTCGGAGAGCGGGCCGTCTTTGCCCTCTACTGGGTGGGAGACACGCTTGCGGCCTTTAACCTGCTACTCGTCGAATCCGACCGCGTGATCGACAAATTCCTGGGCATGCGCTACCCGCTGGCGCGCAACCACAACCTCTATGCGGTCAGCTGGATGGCGAATGTGCGGTTCTGCCTGGAGCGGGCCGTAAGCGAGCTGCAGACCGGGCAGACCGCCTACGCCTCGAAGCTGCGCTTCGGCAGCCGTCTGGTCCCTTCAACCATTCGCTTCCGCCATCACAATCGCCTGGTGCAATGTCTGCTCGCAGGCCTGGGCCCCTGGTTGTCCTTCGATCACCTGGATCCCCAGCTTGCCTCCTCGCGAACCGCTTCGTCGCCTGATCCGATGGATCGGGAGCGTGATCTTCCCCCGAAAAAGTGGACGGGGTTAAGCCGCTCTGCGTTCCATCTCGGCCGGGCTGATGTAGCCGAGGGCGGAGTGCAGGCGGCGGGAATTGTAGAAGCCCTCGATGTATCCGAACAGGTC